>NZ_JCAXDY010000012.1:0-1359 GCF_059758615.1 Microbacterium sp. GQ128 | reverse complement strand
ACTCGGTTAGAATGAAGCATGTCCACTTTGACCGGGTTGCACGAGGCGATGAGTCACCTCGACACGGCGTGGGCGGGCGCCGACGAGGCGGGGGATCTGTCCCGGTCCGAGCTGGTCGCGGTCAGTGCGGCGATCGGGGTGTTGCAGCGGCGGGTGGATGCGGTGCATGTCGAGGTCGCCGCGCGGATCGCGTATGAGTCTCGGCCCGAGCTCGGGGCGGAGAGTCTTGCGAAGCAGCAGGGGTTCCGCACGGCTGCGGCGTTGATCGCCGCGACCACGGGTGTCTCGACGGGGGATGCGGCCCGGTTGGTGAAGGTCGGGGAGGCGACGGCGCCGCGGGCGGACCTGTTGGGTGCGCGGTTGCCGGCACGGTATCCGCTGGTGCGGGAAGCACTGCGCGCGGGCGTGCTGAGCGCGCAAGCCGCGGCGATGATCATCGGAATGCTGGACCGGTGCCGGGTCGCGGCCGGGGCGGAGCGCGTCGCGGAAGCGGAACGCATACTGGCCGAGGCCGCCGTCGGGCTGGCGTTGGACCATGTCCGCCGGCTCGTGGTGCGGGTGGAAGCGTGGTTGGACCCCGACGGTGTCGAACCGAAAGAAGAGGAGCGGCGGGGGAAGAGGTCGCTGACGATGTTCGAGCGCGGCGGGATGCTGCACCTGAACGCGCGACTGGATGCCGAGACCGCCGCCCCGATCGTGACCGCGATCCGCGGGTTCGTGACCGCCGCGTTCGCCGCCCGGAATGACGCCCCCGACCCGGACGCCCCCGATGCGGACCGGCGCACGGTCCCCATGATCCAAGCCGACGCGCTCGCGGTGTTCTGCGCGCACGTCCTCGGCTGCGACAAGCGGGTTCCGGTCGCCGGGGCCACCGTGATCGTCCGGATGAACTTCTCGGACCTCGAAACCGGCACCGGTTCCGCGACCGTGGACGGTCTGGATCAGCCCGTCAGTGTCGGGGCAGCGCGGCGGATGGCCGCCGGCGGTGGGATCATCCCTTGCGTCCTCGGCGGGAACAGTGAAGTGTTGGACTGGGGGCGGGAGAAACGCCTGTTCACCCGGGCGCAACGCCTCGCCCTGGCCGAACGCGACGGCGGGTGTGCGATGTGCGGGCTGCCACCCGAGATCACGAAAGCGCACCACATCCGCTGGTGGAAACGCGACCACGGACCCACCGACCTCGCCAACGGAATCCTGCTGTGTGAGACCTGTCACCACCGCATCCACGACAACGGATGGGACATCCACATCGACAGGCCCCAGACCGGGGGACGAGTGTGGTTCCTCCCACCCCCGCACGTCGACCCCACCCGCACCCCACGACTCGGCGGACGCGCCCGCTTCGACATCGCCGCATGA
>NZ_JCAXDY010000011.1:0-1441 GCF_059758615.1 Microbacterium sp. GQ128 | reverse complement strand
GTCGGCGTTTCGCGTGTTTCGGAATATTGCTCTGAACGGGGGTTATTCGGGTGTGAATGTCGGTGGCCCTCGGTTGACTGGGGGTATGAACAACCCCGTGGAGGTGCTGGACCGGGTCGTCGCTGACCTGGATGCGGTGCTGCGCGCGGACGTGATCGCGGCGCTGAGTGACGACGCGAAGATGGAGCTGTTGCGGGCCGCCGGGCAGGTGCAGCGGCGGGTGGATGCGGTGGTTGTGGAGACGGTCGCGTCGGTGGATGGGCGTGCGGCGGGGTCGGGGGAGCCGGCGTTCTGCGGGCGGTTCGGGTGTCGCACGGTGAACGAGCTGCTGCAGCGGGTGCTGCGCACCGACGGCCCGGGTGCTGGGCGGGTGGTGAAGGCCGCGAAAGCGGTGCGGCGGGAGGTGGAGTTGTCGTCGGGGGCGTGGTTGCCGGCGCGGTGGCCGGCGTTGCGGGAGGCGTTGGTGGACGGGACGATCGGGGTGGCGGGGCTGTTGGCGGCGATCGGGCCGATCGAGCAGGCCGGGGCCCGGATCGGGACGGCGGACCGGTTGCGGGCGGACGCGGAGTTGGCCGCATACGCGCGAGGAGTCTCTGTTGCTGACCCGGACGCCGAGTCGGGTGTCGACCCGGACGCGGGTGTCGGTGATGTCGCTCCGGCGGCGACGCCGGAGGATCTGCGGTTGGTGGCGCAGGTGATCGTGCAGCACCTCGACCCGGACGGTGCGGAACCCGCGGACGACATCGCGATGCGGGCACGAGGTCTGACCCTCGGGCGCGCGAAGGACGGGGTGATCCCGATCCGGGGACGGTTGTTGCCCGAGGTCGCGGGACAGTTGCAGCGCCTGTTCGACGCCTACCTGAACCCGAAAGTCGACGGGCCACCCGTCCCCGGAGTGGTGTTCGAACCCTCGGACGGGAGCGATGCGCGTGCCGAAACGCCGGAGGGCACCGACGGAGACGCCGGGGCCCGGGACGGCGTCGCCGACGATGGCCCCGAAACGGATGATGATGTCCTCCCGTCCGGTGATCCGGGGCGGATGATCGACCCGCGTTCCCGGTCGCAGAAGCAGCACGACACCCTCGCCGCGATCCTCGGCATCGCCGCCCGCCACGACGACACCCCACGCCTGGGCGGTGGGGCCCCCACCCTGGTCGTGTCCGTCACCGCCGACGACTACACGACCGGGCAGGGCTGGGCGCACGTGGACGGCATCGACACCCCCGTCTCCGCCCGTGTCGCCGCGCACACCGCGTGCGCGGGCGGCGTGCAACGGGTGCTGTTCGACCCGAACGGGCGCATCATCGGCATCAGCACCACCGACCGGATCTTCACCGCCCACCAACGCCGCGCGATCACCCTCCGCGACCGCGAGTGCCTCATCCCCGGCTGCCACGTCCCCGCATCCTGGTGCGAGATCCACCACGTCCACGAACACGCC
>NZ_JCAXDY010000010.1:0-5409 GCF_059758615.1 Microbacterium sp. GQ128 | reverse complement strand
CGGGGGGTTGGCAATGGATGAAGTCAGCAATGAATTTGTCTCTTTGGTCAGCATCAAACTCGCTGCGTCACCGTTTTCCCGGTGTCGTATGCATTTCTTTTTTACGGAGAGTTTGATCCTGGCTCAGGATGAACGCTGGCGGCGTGCTTAACACATGCAAGTCGAACGGTGAACACGGAGCTTGCTCTGTGGGATCAGTGGCGAACGGGTGAGTAACACGTGAGCAACCTGCCCCTGACTCTGGGATAAGCGCTGGAAACGGCGTCTAATACTGGATATGTGACGTGACCGCATGGTCTGCGTCTGGAAAGAATTTCGGTTGGGGATGGGCTCGCGGCCTATCAGCTTGTTGGTGAGGTAATGGCTCACCAAGGCGTCGACGGGTAGCCGGCCTGAGAGGGTGACCGGCCACACTGGGACTGAGACACGGCCCAGACTCCTACGGGAGGCAGCAGTGGGGAATATTGCACAATGGGCGCAAGCCTGATGCAGCAACGCCGCGTGAGGGACGACGGCCTTCGGGTTGTAAACCTCTTTTAGCAGGGAAGAAGCGAAAGTGACGGTACCTGCAGAAAAAGCGCCGGCTAACTACGTGCCAGCAGCCGCGGTAATACGTAGGGCGCAAGCGTTATCCGGAATTATTGGGCGTAAAGAGCTCGTAGGCGGTTTGTCGCGTCTGCTGTGAAATCCGGAGGCTCAACCTCCGGCCTGCAGTGGGTACGGGCAGACTAGAGTGCGGTAGGGGAGATTGGAATTCCTGGTGTAGCGGTGGAATGCGCAGATATCAGGAGGAACACCGATGGCGAAGGCAGATCTCTGGGCCGTAACTGACGCTGAGGAGCGAAAGGGTGGGGAGCAAACAGGCTTAGATACCCTGGTAGTCCACCCCGTAAACGTTGGGAACTAGTTGTGGGGTCCATTCCACGGATTCCGTGACGCAGCTAACGCATTAAGTTCCCCGCCTGGGGAGTACGGCCGCAAGGCTAAAACTCAAAGGAATTGACGGGGACCCGCACAAGCGGCGGAGCATGCGGATTAATTCGATGCAACGCGAAGAACCTTACCAAGGCTTGACATATACGAGAACGGGCCAGAAATGGTCAACTCTTTGGACACTCGTAAACAGGTGGTGCATGGTTGTCGTCAGCTCGTGTCGTGAGATGTTGGGTTAAGTCCCGCAACGAGCGCAACCCTCGTTCTATGTTGCCAGCACGTAATGGTGGGAACTCATGGGATACTGCCGGGGTCAACTCGGAGGAAGGTGGGGATGACGTCAAATCATCATGCCCCTTATGTCTTGGGCTTCACGCATGCTACAATGGCCGGTACAAAGGGCTGCAATACCGCGAGGTGGAGCGAATCCCAAAAAGCCGGTCCCAGTTCGGATTGAGGTCTGCAACTCGACCTCATGAAGTCGGAGTCGCTAGTAATCGCAGATCAGCAACGCTGCGGTGAATACGTTCCCGGGTCTTGTACACACCGCCCGTCAAGTCATGAAAGTCGGTAACACCTGAAGCCGGTGGCCTAACCTTTTTGGAGGGAGCCGTCGAAGGTGGGATCGGTAATTAGGACTAAGTCGTAACAAGGTAGCCGTACCGGAAGGTGCGGCTGGATCACCTCCTTTCTAAGGAGCATCTGACTCTTCGGAGTCCAGAACCCAGTTCGAAGGCATACGTTCTTCGCTGGGAGCTCATGGGTGGAACATTTGACATGGCATCGAGATCTGATCTCGGAACTAGTACGCCGCTTGCGGTTGGAAGGTTCTGGGTGAGGGGACCGGTGTCTGCACGCTGTTGGGTCCTGAGGGACCGGATGCGGATCTTTTGGGATCTGGTCTGAACCTCTGGACCTCTTTCTGTTTGTCCGTTTCGGGCAGGTGGATGGGGGTACCGCCCGTACTTTGAGAACTACACAGTGGACGCGAGCATCTTGCAACAGCCTTCGGGTTGTTGCACAAGATGATCTTAAAGATCATTAGTCAATTTCAGATTCCATCTTCGGGTGGGGTCGAGTTTTTGATTCAAACTCATGTGATTTCAAGTCTTTAAGAGCAAACGGTGGATGCCTTGGCATCTGGAGCCGAAGAAGGACGTAGCAATCTGCGATAAGCCTCGGGGAACTGATAAGCAAGTTTTGATCCGAGGGTGTCCGAATGGGGAAACCCCGCTGGGCGGCGTGCCGACCTAGTGACTCCCGCCTGAATATATAGGGCGGGTAGAGGGAACGTGGGGAAGTGAAACATCTCAGTACCCACAGGAAGAGAAAGCAACCGCGATTCCGTTAGTAGTGGCGAGCGAAACCGGAACAGGCTAAACCTAGCGTGTGTGATAGCCGGCAGGTGTTGCACGTTGGGGGTTGTGGGACTTTTCAGTCATCTCTGCCGAGGTGGCGGCGTTACAAGAAGGTATAGACGAACGGTCTTGAAAGGCCGGTCATAGAGGGTGCCAACCCCGTAGTCGAAATGCCTCTCTTGGCGCGAAGAGTATCCCAAGTAGCACGGGGCCCGTGAAATCCCGTGTGAATCTGTCAGGACCACCTGATAAGCCTAAATACTCCCAGATGACCGATAGCGGACAAGTACCGTGAGGGAAAGGTGAAAAGTACCCCGGGAGGGGAGTGAAATAGTACCTGAAACCGTTTGCTTACAAACCGTTGGAGCCTCCTTAGTAGGGGTGACAGCGTGCCTTTTGAAGAATGAGCCTGCGAGTTAGCGATATGTGGCGAGGTTAACCCGTGTGGGGTAGCCGTAGCGAAAGCGAGTCTGAATAGGGCGATTCAGTCGCATGTCCTAGACCCGAAGCGAAGTGATCTATCCATGGCCAGGTTGAAGCGACGGTAAGACGTCGTGGAGGACCGAACCCACTTAGGTTGAAAACTGAGGGGATGAGCTGTGGATAGGGGTGAAAGGCCAATCAAACTTCGTGATAGCTGGTTCTCTCCGAAATGCATTTAGGTGCAGCGTTGCGTGTTTCTTGCCGGAGGTAGAGCTACTGGATGGCCGATGGGCCCTACAAGGTTACTGACGTCAGCCAAACTCCGAATGCCGGTAAGTGAGAGCGCAGCAGTGAGACTGTGGGGGATAAGCTTCATAGTCGAGAGGGAAACAACCCAGACCACCAACTAAGGTCCCAAAGCGCGTGCTAAGTGGGAAAGGATGTGGAGTTGCCTTGACAACCAGGAGGTTGGCTTAGAAGCAGCCACCCTTGAAAGAGTGCGTAATAGCTCACTGGTCAAGTGATTCCGCGCCGACAATGTAACGGGGCTCAAGCACGCCACCGAAGTTGTGGCATTGACATTATTGGTAGGCCTTCGTGGTCCAGCCGTGTTGATGGGTAGGAGAGCGTCGTGTGGCCAGCGAAGCGGCGGTGTGAACCAGCCGTGGAGGCTACACGAGTGAGAATGCAGGCATGAGTAGCGAATGACGTGTGAGAAACACGTCCTCCGAAAGACCAAGGGTTCCAGGGTCAAGCTAATCTTCCCTGGGTAAGTCGGGACCTAAGGCGAGGCCGACAGGCGTAGTCGATGGACAACGGGTTGATATTCCCGTACCGGCGAAGAACCGCCCAAGCTAATCCAGTAGTGCTAAGTGTCTGAATCCCAGTGACTGATCCCTTCGGGGTGACGCTCTGGGCCTAGCGCACGACCCCATTCTGGTGCGGTTAGCGTATTAACAGGTGTGACGCAGGAAGGTAGCCCAAGCCAGGCGATGGTTGTCCTGGTGCAAGTGCGTAGGCCGAGTCGTAGGCAAATCCGCGATTCACATAGGCTGAGACACGATGCGGATAAAAAGTGGGTGATCCTATGCTGCCAAGAAAAGCATCGACGCGAGGTTCTAGCCGCCCGTACCCCAAACCGACTCAGGTGGTCAGGTAGAGAATACCAAGGAGATCGAGAGAATCGTGGTTAAGGAACTCGGCAAAATGCCCCCGTAACTTCGGGAGAAGGGGGGCCTTCGGCGTATAGGGATTTACTCCCGAAAGCGTTTGGAGGCCGCAGAGACTAGTGGGTAGCGACTGTTTACTAAAAACACAGGTCCGTGCCAAGTCGCAAGACGATGTATACGGACTGACGCCTGCCCGGTGCTGGAAGGTTAAGAGGACCGGTTAGCCGTAAGGCGAAGCTGAGAATTTAAGCCCCAGTAAACGGCGGTGGTAACTATAACCATCCTAAGGTAGCGAAATTCCTTGTCGGGTAAGTTCCGACCTGCACGAATGGCGTAACGACTTCCCAACTGTCTCAACCGCGAACTCGGCGAAATTGCATTACGAGTAAAGATGCTCGTTACGCGCAGCAGGACGGAAAGACCCCGTGACCTTTACTACAGCTTGGTATTGGTGTTCGGTGTGGCTTGTGTAGGATAGGTGGGAGACTTTGAAGCATGGACGCTAGTTCGTGTGGAGTCATTGTTGAAATACCACTCTGGTCACTCTGGATATCTAACTTCGAACCGTAATCCGGTTCAGGGACAGTGCCTGGTGGGTAGTTTAACTGGGGCGGTTGCCTCCCAAAAAGTAACGGAGGCGCCCAAAGGTTCCCTCAACCTGGTTGGCAATCAGGTGTCGAGTGTAAGTGCACAAGGGAGCTTGACTGTGAGACTGACAGGTCGAGCAGGGACGAAAGTCGGGACTAGTGATCCGGCAGTGGCTTGTGGAAGCGCTGTCGCTCAACGGATAAAAGGTACCTCGGGGATAACAGGCTGATCTTGCCCAAGAGTCCATATCGACGGCATGGTTTGGCACCTCGATGTCGGCTCGTCGCATCCTGGGGCTGGAGTAGGTCCCAAGGGTTGGGCTGTTCGCCCATTAAAGCGGTACGCGAGCTGGGTTTAGAACGTCGTGAGACAGTTCGGTCCCTATCCGCTGCGCGCGTAGGAAATTTGAGAGGATCTGACCCTAGTACGAGAGGACCGGGTTGGACGAACCTCTGGTGTGTCAGTTGTTCCGCCAGGAGCACCGCTGATTAGCTACGTTCGGGATGGATAACCGCTGAAAGCATCTAAGCGGGAAGCCGGCCTCAAGATGAGATTTCCATACCTTCGGGTGAGAGGCTCCCAGCCAGACTACTGGGTTGATAGGCCAGATGTGGAAGTGCAGTAATGCATGCAGCTGACTGGTACTAATAAGCCGATGACTTGATAACACACCGTTTGTTGGTGCTACGCGTCCACTGAGTGGTTCTCGATGTACGGTCGAGAACCGCATAACAACAATGACTTTGTTATGTGTTTGATTGAAACATCAATAGTGTTTCGGCGGCCATAGCGTGAGGGAAACGCCCGGTTACATTCCGAACCCGGAAGCTAAGCCTCACAGCGCCGATGGTACTGCAGGGGGGACCCTGTGGGAGAGTAGGACACCGCCGGACTCCTTTTAGACAAAATGGCCACCCATCGATGGGTGGCCATTTTGC
>NZ_JCAXDY010000001.1:0-1247143 GCF_059758615.1 Microbacterium sp. GQ128 | reverse complement strand
AGAGGTGGACCCACCCACACCGACAACGGCGTCGCCCTCTGCTGGCACCACCACCGCACCCTCACCACCTCCGGATGGGAAATCCGCATGATGGACGGCACACCCCACGTCCGCGGACCCGCCTGGTGGGACCCCACCCGACAATGGCGCACACCACAACCAGCGACGCGACGACCCGCGGCGCGACGACCTGCGACGCGACCGACGACCTCGTCGCGACACGACGGGCGCTCTTTTCCATTGCGGGTGTGACGCCTCGGTGCCGGCATGAAGGGGGAGGACGAAGCGTCCTCGGATGGCGGGCAAACGCCTAACCCACGGGAGGGTTTCAGTGACGGCCGTCGCCGTCCAACCCTTCGCAACGCGATCTAGGGAACGAGAAGTGACACCGCGACGATGGCGAGGGACACGAGACCGAAGCCAGTGGCGAGCATCGTGAAGGCGAGAAGCATCCCGCCTCCGGGCATCGCCGCGCCCGAGGGACCCGGCGGTGTCGAGCGTTCCGGGGGTGTCGAGGACTGCAGCGCGCCGGTCGTCTGCAGCTGTCGGCGTCGGGCGGCCACCCAGAAGGCGCACGCGGCGCCGATACCGATCACACCCGGAGCGAACCCCCACGCTGCGGCGCCGGCGGGCAGCAGGAGCGGGAAGATCCGCAAGGACACGACGGAGCCGATCGCGATCGCGAGCGCAGTCCGCCGCCACGCGAGCTCGGTCCGTTCCGGCTGCAGTCCCGGATCGAACGGCCCCTGGGCGGTCTGCCCCTGATCGGTCACCGCCAGAGCACTCCGGCCAGCACGAGCAGACCCACGATCGTCACGACGACCGCCAGCACGATCGCCGAGAAGGCTCCCGGGAGCGGGCGTGACTGCCGCAGAGCCCGCTCTGCGCGCATCCACTCCCACCAGGCGAGTGGAGCGACCGCCGTGCCTGCGAGCATGAGCAGAAGCGAGGCGGCGAGGCGGAACCCGGCATGCAGGTCGAGCCCCAGGACTTCGAGAGCGACGCCACCCGCGATCAGCGCGAGCCCGGTGCGCGTCCAAGCGAGGAAAGTGCGCTCGTTCGCCAGGGAGAAACGCGGATCGGGTTCTTCGCCGATGCCGTACACCGAGGCGGGGAAACGTCGCATCGCCTCATCGTAGCGGCCGAGGTGCGGCGGTCGAGGGAGGGATTCTCGTCAGGAGATCGTGATCTCGAACCCATTCGCGGTGGGGGCCACGGCCACCTGGGAAAGGTCCGTCACCAGGACCGTCGGGTTGTGCGCCGCTGCGTGCTTCCCGACCCCGACGACCCGCATGCCCGCCGCGAGACCCGCCTGGATCCCCGCGCCCGAGTCCTCGAACACGATGCAGTCGGCAGGATCGATCCCGAGCAGACCCGCAGCGCGGACGAACCCCTCCGGATCGGGCTTGGAAGCGGACACGTCTTCCGCGGTCACGCGGCGCTCGGGGACGGTGAGTCCGGCGGCCTGCATCCGCGCGGTCATGAGAGACACGTTGGCGGAGGTGACGATCGCGTGCGGGAACGGCTGCAGCGCCTCGAGCAGCGCTCGAGCGCCCGGGATCTCGATCACCCCGTCGACGTCGCCGGCCTCGGTGGCGAGCATGATCTCGTTCTCGTGGAGATTGATGGCGTGGTCGCGGTCGGGCAGCATGATCGCCATGCTCTGGTGGCCCTGTCGGCCGTGCACGACACGGAGCACCGTCTCGGGGTCGATGCCGTGCGGCTCCGCCCAGGCGAGCCAGAGCCGCTCCACGACAGCAGTCGAATCGACGAGGGTTCCGTCCATGTCGAGAAGGACGGCGCGGGCGGCGAGAGTCTGAGGCACCTATCCAGGCTAGTGCCGGCCGGTTGCGACACCGCCGACTTCTATGATGTGGACCGGGAGGCACGGACGATGAATGCGCTCGCGAAGAGAGTCGTGCAGGTACTTCGGCAGGTGCGGGGTCCCGACACGGCCGATGCCGTGTTCGAGGCGACCGCACTGATCGTCGGCGCGGGCTTCCTCGTGATCGGCTTCGTCATCGCGCTCCCGGTGTTCTGGGGCCACGAGCTGGCGATCAGCGGCAGCGGTTCGATCGGTGTCTTCGCCGCGTTCGGCGGGGCGATCACCGCGGCCGTCTCCTTCGCGCTCGGGCGCATCGCGGTGCGGCCGGAAGAGGTCGATCCGGGCGCCGTCCGCGACGGCTTCACCGTGCCGGGCGACCGACTGCGCTGGTACGACCTCGCCGCCATCGCGTTCGCGCACGCGGCGATCGCCTACCTCGGCTGGCTCGGCGTCGCCGAGCTGCTCGAGCGGAGTTTCACGGATGCGCCGGTCTTCGCCTTCCCCGGCGCGGTACTGGTGGCGGTCGCGTTCGTCCTGACCGGCTACGTGTCCTTCCTCAGCGCTGTCGCCCTGACCCCGATGGTCCTCTCTCTGGTGCTCGCGGTCTTCCTGGTGGTCGGTGCATTCGCCAGCATGCTCGCCTCCAGCGACGTGCACTGGTGGCGCGACAACCTGTCGGCGCTCGGGATGAGCAGCAACAGCTCGTCGGTCGCCTTCAACGCGACACTGATCATCGCCGGTGTCATGGTGACGACCATCGCCCGCTACGCGACAGCCGGACTCCCCGCCGACGACCCCGCCGACCGCCGTGGACGGTTCCTCGTGCGGGGAGGTCTGATCCTCCTGGGGATCTTCCTCGCGTGCGTCGGGCTGTTCCCCGTCGACGAGTTCTTCCTCCTGCACAACACCGTCGCCACGGGCATGACCGTCGTCTTCGGAGTCATCGTGGTGGGGCTGCCGTGGCTGCTGCCCAGCATCCCGAAGGTGTTCGTGGCCTTCGGCTGGGCCTTCGTGCTGGTGATCATCCTTCTGGCCGCATTCTTCGCGGTCGGCTACTACAACCTCACCGCCGTCGAACTCATCGCCGCCGTGCTGATCTTCAGCTGGATCATCGTGTTCCTGCGCACGGCGGGCTCGATCGGAACGATGCCGCCCGCCCGCATCGACGAGGTCGGGCGGGCGGGCGGCACGGTGCCGGGAGCCATGGCGTGAGCGTCAGCCCTTCACGCCACTGGCCGCGATTCCGGCGACGAACACCCGCTGCGTGACCAGGAAGACCAGGAGCGTCGGAAGCGACGCGATGATCGCGCCGGCGAGCACCACGTTCTGATACTCGAAGCTCATCGTGTAGGACATGAGCCGGTTCAGGGTCAGGACCACCGGGTAGAGCGCCTCCGAACGCAGGATCGAGAGCGGCCAGATGAAGTTGTTCCATGCGTAGACGAACATGAACACCGCGAGGGTGACTATCGCGGGCTTGAGCAGCGGTACGACGAACTGCCAGACGATCCGGAACTCGCCGGCGCCGTCCATCCTCGCGGCCTCGATGAGCTCGTCCGGGATGTCGCGGATGAACTGGCGCATCAGGAAGATGCCGAACGCGTTCGCCAACCATGGCAGCATCACGCCGAGATAGGTGTCGGAGAGGCCCATGCTGTTGACGAGGTAGTACAGCGGCACCAGAGTCACGATCGGGGGGAGGAACATGGTCGCGACGATGGCCCAGAACAGCAGGTCGCGTCCCTTGAACGTGTGCTTAGCGAACACGTAGCCGGCGAGGATGCTGGTCACGAGAACGCTGATCGTGCTGCCGCCCGCGATGATGAGGCTGTTCATCATGGACTGCATGAACGGCACCGCCGTCAGCGCGGTCGCGGCCTGATCGAGCGTCGGGTCGGTCGGGAACCAGGTCGGCGGGATCTGGGAGAACTCCGCGGGCGACTTCAACGCGGAGATCACCAACCAGTACAGCGGGAACAGCGGCACCAGGGCGACGATCGCGAGCAGCAGGTAGAGCCCGGCCGTCGACAGTCGCCGCCGCATCGGAACCGGACGCCGAGCGGGCGGCGCCATCGCCGACTTCGGAGCCCGTGGCAGCGTAGTGTCGGGGGTCGATGCCTGGGTCTGAACACTCATCGCGTGCGTCCCTTCATGACGATGCCGAGGACCCCGCCGACCGCGATGATCATCAGGAACAGCGAGACCGCGAGCGCCGAGGACTCCCCGGCCATGCCGTACTGGAACGCGGTGCGCTGGATCTCGAACGAGACCATGTTGGTCGAGTTGGCCGGCCCGCCCTGGGTGAGGAGGTAGATCGGATCGAACACCTGGATCGAGTTGATGAAGGTCATCAGCACCACGAACACCAGCGACGGACGCAGCATCGGGATCGTGATCGACCAGGTCTGGCGGACGATGCCCGCACCGTCGATGCGCGCCGCCTCGTAGAGGTCCTCGGAGATCTGCGTGAGACCTGCGATGAGGAGGATGACGTAGTAGCCCAGCATCTGCCAGACGTTGAAGATCACCAGCGACACCAGCGCCCATTGCGGGTCGCTCAGCCAGCCAGGCGGATCGATGCCGACCGCGGCGACCATGGTGCTCAGGGGCCCGTAGCCCGGAGCGTAGATGTTGCTCCAGATGATGACGATCGCGATCGTCGGGATCACATACGTCGCGAAGAGCAGCACCCGCACGATGCCTTTGCCCCTGAGCCGCGGGAAGTACAGCAGCAGGGCGATCAACAGCGCGATCGGAACCGTGATGACGATCGACAGCAGCACGTACAGTGCGGTGTTGCCGAGGGCCTGCACCCTGGTCGCATCGGCGAACAGCCCGGAGTAGTTGTCGAGCCCCACCCACGTCATCTCGGTGATGGGTGTGAACATCGACCAGCGGTGGAAGCTGATCCACACCGTCATCAGCGTGGGGATGAGTGTGAAGACGCCGATGATGAGCAGAGCCGGGCTGAGGAACAGCGCCGACCAGCGTCGGGTGGAGGCGATGCTCCGGCGCTTCGGGGCGCGCGCGACGGGCGGCGCGACGGCGGGGCGTTCGAGGGTCGTCAAGTCAGGCCTTTCGGAGGGGGCGGGGAGGCGGACGGAGCCGCCTCCCCGCCGGGGTGTCACTGTGCGGCGGTGAGCGCGGCGTCGACGTCGTGGGACGCGTTCTCCATCGCTGTCTTCGCGTCGACCTGACCGTTCACGAGTGCCTCCAGCTGTCGCTGCAGGGCATCGGTGGCGGCCGGTCCGCCGAGCACGGTCGGGAACGGGGTCGCGTTCTCCAGAGCTGTCACATACGACGACAGGAACGGCGTCTCCAGCTCGGTGGCGTGGGCTTCCAGGTCGGAGGACCGCGTCGGGAGGATCCCCATCGACAGCAGGATGTCGGCCATCGCCGAGGAACCGGCTTCGCCGGAGTCCGGGCCGTTGAGGTAGGTGAGGAACTCCCACGCGGCCTTCTGACGCGCGTCCGAGGCCTTGCCGTTCACCATGGTCATCCAGGAGTACGAGATCGACGATGACTCATCGCCGCTGGGGCCGACCGGGATCGGCGCGGTGGCGACGTTCTCGAAGTCATCACCCATGCCGTCGCGGAGCGCGCTCTCCCACCAGTTGGCCATGACGATCATGCCGGTCTGCCCGTTCACGAAGGCATCGAGGTACGGGCCGGTGGTGTTGGCGTTCGCCGTCGACTTCCTCGGGTCGCTCGACCCGTCGGCGATCAGCTTCTCGTACAGCTCCGCGGTCTCGAGCGCTTCGGGACTGGTCAGCTCCGAAGCCGTCCCGTCTTCGTTCAGGAACGAACCGCCGTTCGAGGCGAGAAGCGACAGGAACGGATGGACCACGCCGGAGTTCCACCCGGTGATGAGGCCGAAGCCCTGCTGGTCGCCGGTGGTGAGCTTCGCGGAATCCTCGACCAGGGCGTCCCAGTCGGCCGGAGGCTCGGCGATGCCCGCCGCGTCGAACAGCGCGGTGTTGTAGTTGAGCTGGTACAGGTCGATCTCGTTCGGGATGCCGTACACATCGCCGCCGTTGCTCGCCGCCGAGACGACGCCGGCCGGCCAGTTCTCGGTGACTTCGTCGGCGACGTCGGTGGGCGCGGCGGCGGCGAGGCCGTCGCGCACCAGCTCGGGCAGCCACGCGTCGTAGATGCCCACGATCGCCGGGCCGTCCGCGGACGCGCCCTGCGTGCGGAGCGTCGAGAGCAGGTTGCCGAAGGGCACGGCCTGCACCTTGACGGTGATGTCGGGGTGGTCTTCGGTGAACGCCGCCCCGGCGGCCTCCAGCATCGCGACCTGGTCGGGGCCCCAGTGCGTGAGGAAGGTGAGTTCCTGGGCGCCGTCGGCGTCGCTGGAGCCTCCGGAAGAGCCGGAGCAGCCGGCGAGGGTCAGCGTCGTCGCGAGACCCAGAGCGGTGACCGCGAGAAGTGATTTCTTCATGGTTCCTTCGTTTCTGTGCGTATCGGGTGGGAAAGGATGATCACGGGCCTGCGAGGGTGAATTTCTCCGCCCCCGCGGAGCGGAATGCGGCTGCGCGCCGCTCGCCGACGAGGCAGCCCTTGACCTGCATCAGTGCGGAGTAGTAGTCGATGAACCGGAAGCCGTAGGTCTCGCCGCGTGCGAAAGCGTGTTCCTGGATTCCGGTGAGCCACAGATCGAACGCCTCGTCGGGGATGCCGAAGAACGTGTCCGCCTCGAACCCCTCCATGTCCTCCCAGTTCTCGGCGTGCAGGATCCGGGGCACCGAATGGCGCTCGGCCTCGATCTCCTCCAGCGGGATGGAGGCCAGGAAGGCGCCGCGCAGGGCGGCCTGCGCGGCACGCTCGTGATCCCGGTGCATCGAGTGGATCCAGTGCGTGATCAGGACGTCGGGCTTGGTGGAGCGGATGATCTCGGCGATCTGCTCGGCGACCGCCTCATCGTCGGGGAGGAACCCGTCGGAGTAGTCGAGCGTGATCAGCTCGGCGCCGATCGTCTCGGCGAAGAAGCGGGCCTCGTGGAGTTTCTGCTCGCGGTAGACGCTCGGGGCGACGGTCGGGTGCCCGCGCTCGCCGTAGGTGCAGTCGACGATGATGGCGCGGCCGCCCTCGAGGACGACCTTCGCGAGGGTGGGGCCCGCGGTCAGCTCCATGTCGCCGATGTGGCCGCCGACGGCGATGACGGTGTTAGACATTGCTCTCTCCGATCTCTGCGCGCAGGATGTCGAATGTGCGGGTCGCGGCGAACCCGGTCTTGGCGTAGAGCGCGGAGGCGGTCGAGCCCTCGTCGGCCCAGAGGAACCAGGCGCTGTGCGCGCCGAGCGCGGTCATCCGCTCCAGGGTCAGGTGGAGCAGCGCCTTGCCGAGCCCCGTTCCGCGGCTGTCGGGGAGCACCCCGAACGGTCCGAAGCGCTCGATCACCGACTCGTAGGTGCCGTGCATCGCCCAACCGAGCATCGTGCCCTGGGGGTTCTTGGCGATGAGGATGCGTTCGAGCGGCAGCCCGCCGAGCACGCCTTCACGGATCGCGCGCGCCCAATCGGAGTTGAAGGCGTCGCCGGCGATGCGGATCAGGGGTACGAGATCGTCGTCGCTCGGCGTTCCGAGGTACCAGCCGTCGGCGCGGAGCGCGTCGACCCGGGTGCGGACCTCCTCAGGCATCTGGTAGCCGATCAGCGACCGGTCCATCGCGCTCGGGCGCTCGATGAGGGAGAACCCCAGCGAGGCGAGCAGAGCCGACGCGGCGGGGTAGCGGGCAGCGTCGAGGCCAGGCAGCACGTAGTTCGGCGTGTAGGCGGAGAAGATCACCTCGGTCCTACCGTGCGAGCGCAGCCAGTCGATCGCCCTGCTCAACAGAGCACGTCCCAGACCGTGACCGCGCTGCTCGGGGACCACGAAGAAGAACGGGATCCATCCGGTTTCCGGCTGGAGGTCGTCGGCGTGGTGCGCCACGCGGCGGCGGACGGCATAGGCCGCGCCGACGATGGCGCCGTCGCACTCGGCGATGAGGAGGCCGTCCGCATCGAAGTTCCGGTCCAGCAGGACCAGATCGCGCAGGCGCGCGGGGGTGATCCCGTCCTGTGGGGCGGATCGTGTCCAGGCCTCGGCGAGAGCGGCACTCTCACCGGGGCGGAAGGGGCGCACCGTCGTGGTGCCGTGCTCGTGCGTCAACGTCATCGTCCTCTCGCCATCGGGTGAGGCCCAGTATGGCAAGAATGTTCAGACTTGTCGAGACTTTCGTAGTTCGTTTACATCACGGAAATATGACGGTTTCCGGTGCCGGCAGAGGAGCGGCCGGAGGTGGTCGGGCGCGACCGCGGTCGCGTCGTGCAGAGTCAGTCGCGCAGGGCGCGGGTCGCCTCGCGAGTCCGGCGCAGGGCGTCGACCGTCTCGCTGAAACGTCGCTTCGCGATGCCGACGAAGAGGCAGTCGACGAGGGCGAGCTGCGCGATCCGGCTGACCATCGCCCCGGCGCGGAAAGTGGACTCGCGCACCTCTGTGAACAGTGCGTGATCGGCGGCGGCGGCGAGAGGGGAGTCCTTGGCTGATGTGACCGCGATGGTCGCGGCGCCGTTGGCGCGAGCCGTCTCCAGGAAGCGCACCGTCTCGGCGGTCGACCCGGCGTGCGAGAACCCGATGGCGACCGTGGGCGAGGTCTGCAGCACGGTCGCGGCGATCGCCTCATGGGGGTCCGAGGGGACATGGGCGTTCCGACCCACGCGGAGGAGCTTGTGCGCGAGGTCTTCTGCGACGAACTGGCTCGCCCCGATGCCGAAGATCAGGATGCGGTCGGCCTGGTCCACCGCGTCGATCGCGGCCTCCAAGACGTCGAAGTCGAGTCGGGCGACGGTCTCCTCGATCGCCAGCAGCTCGAGAGCCGCGAGCTTGGACACCGCTTCGCTGAGCGTGTCCTCGTCGGAGATCTCGGACCCGAAGGCGCCGCGCGCCGAGAACTGCGCGGCTTCCTTGCCCAACTCGGTCGCGAGTGCCATGCGCAGCGGTGCGTAGCCGCTGAATCCGATCGCGCGGCAGAAGCGCACGACCGAAGCCACCGAGGTGCGGCACTCCTCGGCGAGCTCGTTGATGGTCATATCGATGACGACCGACGGATTCTCCCGGATCGCTGCGGCGACGCGGGCGAGAGACGGGGGCAGCGTCGCGGCTGCTGCCTCGATCGTCGACTGAATGCTCATCCGGTTCCTCCAGAGATGTGGGAGTCTCAGTATGTCGTGGCCCCCTGCACAGCGCCTGGTAAATTCTTTTCAGTAAGTCTAGATCCGATGTAGACTCTTTTCGAAGTGTTTCGCATGTCACAGCGAGGAGAGAGATGAGCAGCGCCCCGCCGACCGCCGCGGTCGACCTCGGCAAGACCCGCTGCCGCGTCCTGGTCGACGGCGAGCAGCGCGTCGTACGCTCAGGCACCGGCGCCCCGGGACTCGCGACGCCACAGGGCGTCGAGCAGGCCGTCGCCTCGATCCTTCCCCTGCTCGACCAGGACGCCGCTCCCAGGCTTCTCGGCGTCGGTGCAGCCGGTGCCTGGGTCGCACCCGATGCCGCACTGGCGCTCGCGGCCGCGCTCGCCGCCGCCGTGCATGCGCGCGTCGCCGTCGCGTCCGACGTCGTCACGGCGCACGCCGGTGCGCTCGGCGGTTCGCCCGGTGTGCTGCTGATCGCGGGCACGGGTGCGGCGGCGCTCGGCGCCGACGCAGACGGCATCCGCCTGGTCGACGGCTGGGGGCCCGACATCGGTGACTTCGGCAGCGGATCGTGGCTCGGCCGCGAAGCCGCAAGAGCCGTGCAGCGCGCGGCCGTCGGGCTCGCGCCCGAGACTCGACTGAGCGAAGCAGTGGCAGAGCGCATCCGTCCCGCAGGCGACGTGGTCTCCTGGATCGCCGAGGGCGGTTCGGTCGCCCGGCGCCTCGGTTCCCTGGCCCCTCTCGTGCTCGACGCCGCGGAGGCCGGCGACCCCGTCGCCCATCAGATCGCGACGGAGGCCGTGCGCCTGCTCACGGCCACCGCCGTCGCCGCGTCCGCACGGACGCGCGACGTCGCGCTGCACGGCGGCCTCACCGACCATGCGTGGTTCCGGGAGTCGCTCATCTCCTCCTTGCACGCTGCCGGCCGCCGGGTCGTCCCCGCCGCCGGCGATGCCCTCGACGGTGCGCTGCTGCTCGCACGCCGCACCGACCTCCCTCACGAAAGGTTCGTCCACCGTGCCGAATGACCACTCCCGCCTCGCCTCCCTCCTCTCCGTGCTCGAGAGTCTCGGCACCGAGGCGTCGACGACCGAGCGGGGAGACCTCGACCTGTTGAGCACGGCCGAGCTCGTGCGTCGGATGAACGCCGAGGACCGCCGGGTCCCCGAGGCCGTCGCCGAGCGGGCGGAAGAGATCGCCGCGGTCGTCGATGCCGTCACCGAACGCTTTCGGCGCGGCGGTCGACTGATCTACATCGGCGCCGGAACGGCAGGGCGCATCGGCGTCCTGGACGCCAGCGAGTGCCCGCCCACCTTCGGCACGGATCCGTCGATGGTGGTCGGACTGATCGCCGGCGGCGAGACCGCGATCCGCTCGGCCGTGGAGAACGCGGAGGACGATGAGGCCGCCGCAGGGGAGTCGCTGCGTGAGCTCGGACTCTCCGTCGATGACACGGTGGTCGGCATCTCGGCTTCCGGACGCACTCCGTACGTGGTCGGCGGCCTGAACTACGCCCGTAGCGTCGGCGCGTTCACGGCGGCGATCGCCTCGAACGCGCACTCCGAGATCGGGGCGGTGGCCGACGTCGCCATCGAGGTCGTGACCGGGCCCGAGTTCATCTCCGGGTCCACGCGACTCAAGGCCGGCACCGCGCAGAAGCTCGTCGTGAACATGCTCACGACCCTGTCGATGATCAAGCTCGGCAAGACCTACCGCGGGGTGATGGTGGATCTGCTCGCCACGAACGAGAAGCTCCACGCGCGCTCCATCCGCACCGTGTCGCAGCTCGCCGATGTCGACATCGACGTCGCGGCCACCGCGCTGCAGGGAGCCGACGGCTCGGTCAAGCGGGCGCTGCTGATGCTGGCGGTCGACGCCACCCCGCAGGAGGCGGCGGCTGCGCTCGACGAGGCCGACGGCGTGCTGCGCGACGCGATCGCCGCTCTCGCCTGAGTCGGTGCGATCGCGGCCGTCGTGGTGTGCCTCGGCGCGTGAGCGAGCCGTGCTGACGCGCTGCCGGTGGTCCGATAGCGTGACGGGATGCCCCTCGCTCTGATCACCGGCGCCGCCCGCGCGAACAGCATCGCCGCCGGCATCGTTCCCCGCCTGCGCGCAGCCGGCTGGACCGTCGTGACGAGCGACCTCCGCGACGCCGACCATCCCGCCGACCTGTCCACCCCGGAAGCGCCGGAAGCTCTGGTCGCCGAGGTCGTGGCCGCGCACGGCCCGATCTCCGCGCTCATCCTCAGCCATGCGCACGACGCGCAATCCGGCATCCTCGACACCACGGCCGAGAGCTTCGATCTGCACGTCGCCGTGAACGCACGGGCCAGCCTGCTGCTGATCGCGGCCTTCGCGCGGCAGGTGGGCGACGAAGGGGGAGTAGTCCTGGCACTCACCAGCGATCACGTGACGGGAAACCTCCCGTACGGCGCATCGAAGGGCGCTCTCGACCGTCTGGTCATCTCGGCAGCCCGCGAGCTGGGTCCGCGCGGCATCTCGGCGAACGTGCTGAATCCCGGACCCATCGACACCGGGTGGATGGACGACGAGACGCGCACGAGCCTGGGCGGCATGACGCCGCTCGGGCGGCTCGGACAGCCCGCCGACGTAGCCGCGGTGGTGGAGTTCCTCGTGTCGGACGAGGGCCGCTGGATCTCGGGACAGCTGCTGAAATCGGACGGGGCGTTCTCGGCGCAGTACTGACCGAGCGCGCTCGGCACGCCTCCCGTCAACGCGCGCGCCGCCGATTCGGCGCGCCATCTCGCGGCTTGTACGCTGGTGGCATCCCCCGATCCACCCGGCACATTCGCGCGCCGGCGATCTCGGCGCGCGCTCACACATGCAAGGATGCAGATGAACGATTCCGCGGCACACCGCGACGACTGGGCTGAGAGCGAAGAGCTGGCGGAGCGGATGATCCCGCTCATCGGGGCGCTTCGACGCGAACACGATGTGGTCACCTCGCTGCACGGGCACCGACTGCTCGGACTCTCGGCGACGGGACTGGTCGAGGTGCACGAGCGCGTCGCCCAGCTCGGACACGAGCGCCTCCCCATCGAAGACACCCTCGCCGTGCTGGAGGCGATCCACGCCCTCGCCCCCGGTGCGTCATCCCTCGATGTCGCGCGCCTCGTCGCCGGGCACGCCGAGAGCGACCAGCCGCTGGATGCCTACCTCGCCGAGGAGCTCGCACCCGCCATGGGAGCCGTCGCCGCCGAGCCCACCGATGTGGTGCTGTACGGCTTCGGACGCATCGGGCGCCTCCTCGCCCGCATCCTCATCGCCCACACCGGCGGCGGCAGCGGACTGCGGCTGCGCGCGATCGTCGTCCGCCGCGGTGCGGAGAACGACCTCGCGAAGCGCGCCTCGCTGCTGCTGCGCGATTCGGTGCACGGACGCTTCGCCGGCTCCGTGACCGTCGACGAAGAGGCCGAGCAGATCATCGCGAACGGCACCCGCATCCAGGTGATCTACTCCGACGACCCGGCATCCATCGACTACACCGCCCACGGCATACAGGACGCGATCGTCGTCGACAACACCGGACGCTGGCGCGACGAGGAAGGCCTCTCGCAGCACCTGCGTTCGACGGGCGTCGCCCGCGTGCTGCTCACCGCCCCGGGCAAGAGCCCGCTCAAGAACATCGTGCACGGCATCAACGACGAGACGATCGCCGACTCCGATCGCATCCTCTCCGCGGCCTCCTGCACGACGAACGCCATCACCCCGGTGCTCGCCGCGATCGACGAGGCCTACGGCGTGGTCAAGGGGCACGTCGAGACGGTGCACTCGTTCACGAACGACCAGAACCTGATCGACAACTTCCACAAGGGCGACCGCCGCGGCCGCTCGGCGGTGCTCAACATGGTCATCACCGAGACCGGCGCCGCCAAGGCCGTCGCCAAGGCGCTGCCGCAGCTGGAGGGCAAGCTCACCGGCAGCTCGATCCGGGTGCCCACCCCCGACGTGTCGCTCGCGGTGCTGCACTTGACCATCGAGCGTCCGGCCACGAAGGACCAGGTCAACGACTACCTGCGCCGGGTCTCGCTGCACTCGAAGCTGCGCCAGCAGATCGACTACGTCGAGAGCCCCGACGTCGTCTCCACCGACTTCGTCGGCTCGCACCGCGCCGGCATCGTCGACGGCCTCGCCACGATCGCCGACGAGGACACCCTGATCCTCTACGTCTGGTACGACAACGAGTTCGGCTACTCGTGCCAGGTGATCCGCGTGCTCGAGGTCATGGCGGGGTCGCACCCGATCGTGCTGCCGGAGCGTCGTGAGGTGACGCTGCAGGGCTGAGGCGCCTCGCCCCCTCGGCCCTCTCTGAGATCGAGCCACCCCTTTTCGGCCGAGCCGCCCCCTTTCGTACGCACTAAGCGGGGTGGCTCGCACAGAAGGGGCCGGGTCGCGCAGGAAGTAGGGGAGGAGGCTCGTCACCGGGCCGGGGCCGGGCCCTTCCCTTACTTCCCTTCGCTCCACGCGAGCCACCCCTTTGCGCCCGAGCCACCCCTTTTCGTGCGCACGTAGAGGGGTGGCTCGCACAGAAAGGGCTGGGTCGCGCAGGAAGTATGGATCGAGGTGGGCGGTGCGCGAGAAAGGCTGCGCCGCGTCGGTGGCGCCCGGCATGATGGGGGCATGAAGACCGTGCCCCTGCTCGCCGAGCGCCTCCGATCGCATCGTCTGAGCGCACCCACGCGCACGGTGACGGATGCGGCGCACCACATGCTCGCGGTGCAGAGTCAGGACTTCACCGCGGGCCGCTGGGCGCTCGCCGCGCGCACCCGAGGACAGGTGCGACTCCGGGATGTCGATCGCGCCTTCGATCGCGGCGACCTGGTGCGGGGCTGGACGATGCGCGGCACGCTGCACATCGTTCCGGCACGTGACCTGGGCTGGATACTCGATGTCACCGCTGCCCGGCAGCGGCAGCAGGCGGCCTCCCGTCACCGCCAGCTGGGCATCGATGACGACATGGTCGCGACGGCGGTGCGCGCGCTGATGCCGCAGCTCCGCGACGGCGGACGCACACGCGCCGAGGTGTTCGAGATCCTCGAGGGCGTCGGCATCGATCCCACGGGGCAGCGCGGCATCCACCTGCTCTTCACCCTCACGATCGACGGCCTCCTCTGCCAGGGCCCTGTCGCGACGCGGACGGGCATCACCAGAGACCAGCGATTCCTGCTGGTGGAGGAGCACATCCGGGAGCACACGCGTCCATCGGACCCGCTCGCCGAGCTGTTCGTGCGGTACATCGACGGACACGGACCGGCGGGCGTCACCGACTTCGCCTGGTGGTCGGGACTCACTCTCGGTCAGTCACGCGAGGCGGTCGAGCGCGCGGCGGGGCGGGTCGATGAGGTGGAAGAGGGGCTGTTCGTGTCGCTCCAGCGCCCGCGGCGCGCGACAGGCGCGGCGACGGTCCACGCCCTCCCCGCGTTCGACGAGTACTACATCTCCTATGCCGACCGCACGACCGTGTGCGCGCCCGAGCACCTCGCCATCGTCGGCCCGGGCAAGAACGGGATGGTGCGGGCGACGATCGTCGAGCAGGGACGCGTCATCGGATGCTGGACGCACGCGAGCGCGACCCGCGACCTGCCACCGGAGCTGTTCGTGCAACCCGCAGATCCGGCAGCCGTGGAAGCTGCGCTGGCGCGATTCGCCCACTTCGCCGGCGACTGAGCGCCCCGCCGGCGACGGAGCAAGCTGCCGGCGGGGAGGCACGATTACTCACTCGCGTGCCGACCGAGGAAGTTGTAGACCTCGTTGTCGTCCACGCCGGGGAACGCGCCGCGGGGGAGAGGCGAGAACATGTGTGTGTGCACGCGGGCGCTCGGCCACGCCTTGCCGTTCCAGCGCTCGGTGAGTTCGGCCGAGGGTCGCCGGCAGCAGGACTCGTCGGGGCAGGTCGACACGGCGCGATCGCTGGTCTCACGGCCGCGCCACCAGCGCGCGTCGTCGAACGGCACGCCGACCGTGATGGAGAACTCCCCCTCACTCGACGAGCCGGTCTGCGTCGAGCACCAGAACGTGCCGGAGGGGGTATCGGTGTACTGGTGGTGCTCCGTGGTGCGGTTCTGCTGCGTGAACGCGGCGCGCGCCTGGAACTTGCGGCACACCCGCTGTCCCTCCACCGCGCCGGTCACGTCCATCGGCAGCGGCAGGTCGTCGTTCTCGTAGACGCGGGTGATCGCGCCCGTGGCGTCCACGCGGAGGAAGTGCAGGGACATCCCGAGGTGCTGCGTGAGCAGGTTCGTCATGCGCATGCCCGCACCCTCGTGCGTCACTCCGAATGCGTCGCGGAAGTCCTCGACCGCGAGGTTGCGATCCTTCTTGGCCTGCTGCAGGAACGCCACGGCGGCCGTCTCCGGCATCAGGCAGCACGCGGCGAAGTAGTTGATCTCGAGCCGCTGCTGGAGGAAGTCGGCGTAGTCGGTCGGCGGCGTGTGCCCGAGGTAGCGGTGCGCCATGGCCTGCAGCGCCATCGAGCGCAGGCCGTGTCCGCCGGGGATCGACGCCGGGGGAAGGTAGATCCGCCCGTTCTCGAGGTCGGTGACCGATCGGGTGGAATGCGGCAGGTCGTTCACGTAGATCAGTTCGAAGCCGAGCTTCTCGGCCATGATGCTCACCGTGCGGTGGGTGAGCGCGCCCTGCACGTGACCGGCGGCCTTCAGATGCTTCTCCGCCAGCTTCTCGATCTCGGGGAGGTAGTTGTTCTGCGCGCGCATGCGCAGCCGCATCTCGGTGTTCGCGCGCCGCGCCTCCTCCGGGGTGGCGATGGCTTCGCGCTCGCGGCGCTGCAATTCGCGGTGCAGTCCGAGGACCGACTCGATCGTCTCGTCGCTCATGCCCTTGGTCACGCGCACCGGCGCGACGCCGAGCTGGCGGAAGACCGGACTCTCCTGCGCGCGCTCGAGCTCGATCTCGAGGGCGGCGCGACGGTTCGGCGGCTCACCCGAGATGAGGTCGGTCACCTCGGTGCTCGTGGCGTGCGCGATCGCCTGCAGCAGCGACAGCTTGGGTTCGCGCTTGCCGTTCTCGATCAGGCTCAGCTGAGATCCGGCGACGCCGACCAGTGCGCCGAGCTCGTCGAGGGTGAACCCCTTCTCCAGCCGGTGGTGTCGGATGCGGTGGCCGAGAGTCGTGAGGTGAATGCCGGAGGACGCCATTCCTTGAGTGTAGCGAAAGAATTACGGTTCTTATCGCTCGATTTGTCCGAAAGTCCGGCTGGAAGCGGAAGAAGATAGGTGCAACGCCCCACAGTTCAAAGGAGCACACGTCATGGCCTTCGCCGAAGTCTTCACCCCCCGCACGTCTCCCGTCGCACCGACGCGTACGTTCGGCGCGGCTCCGACGTATGACACCCCTGCCATGGCCGAGCTGGCCGCGTGGGTCGAGGAGATCCGTGCGCTCACCCAGCCCGACTCCGTGCACTGGGTCGACGGCTCCCGCGCCGAGAACGACTGGCTGCTGCGCGGCCTGGTCGACGAGGGCAAGCTCATCAAGCTCAACCCCGAGTGGCGTCCCGGCTCCTACCTCGCCCGCTCGCACCCCAGCGACGTGGCCCGCACCGAGGGGCGCACCTTCATCGCCTCCGAGCGCGAAGAGGATGCCGGCCCCACGAACAACTGGGCGGACCCCGCCGAGATGCACACCAAGATGGACGAGATCTTCGAGGGTTCGATGCGCGGGCGCACGATGTACGTCGTGCCGTTCTCGATGGGACGCGTCGGCGGACCGCTCTCGCACATCGGCGTGCAGATCACCGACAGCGCCTACGCGGTCGCCTCGATCGGCATCATGACCCGCGTCGGCGACGCCGTCACGCGTCAGATCGCCGAGGGCGCGCCCTGGGTCAAGACGGTGCACACGGTCGGCGCCCCTCTCGGCCCGGGCGAGCAGGATGCCGAGTGGCCCTGCAACGACGACAAGTACATCGTCCACTTCCCCGAGACGCTCGAGGTGTACTCCTACGGTTCGGGCTACGGCGGCAACGCGATCCTCGCGAAGAAGTGCTTCGCCCTGCGCATCGCCTCGGTCATCGCCCGTGACGAGGGCTGGCTCGCCGAGCACATGCTGCTCATCCGCGTGATCGACCCGCAGGGCAAGGCGTACCACGTCGCTGCCGCGTTCCCGTCGGCGTGCGGCAAGACGAACCTCGCCATGCTCCGACCCACCATCCCCGGGTGGAAGGTCGAGACCCTCGGCGACGACATCGCCTGGATCCGTCCGGGCGAAGACGGTCGCCTGTGGGCGATCAACCCCGAGGCCGGCTTCTTCGGCGTCGCACCCGGCACCGGCGAGTCGACCAACGTCACGGCGGTCGAGACGCTGTGGGGCAACACGATCTTCACGAACGTCGCGCTCCGCCCGGACGGCGACGTGTGGTGGGAGGGTCTGACCGACGAGGCGCCCGCGAACCTCGTCGACTGGGAGGGCAACGAGTGGACGCCCGACTCCGGTCGGCCGGCGGCGCACCCCAACTCCCGCTTCACGGTGTCGGCGGCGCAGTGCCCGCAGATCTCCGACGACTGGGAAGAGGCCGTGCCGCTCGACGTCATCCTGTTCGGCGGACGCCGCGCCAGCAACGTCCCGCTCGTGGTCGAGGCCACCGACTGGACGCACGGCGTCTTCCTCGGCTCGAACATCTCGTCCGAGCGCACGGCTGCCGCCGAGGGCACGGTCGGTGAGCTCCGCCGCGACCCGTTCGCGATGCTCCCGTTCTGCGGGTACAACATGGCCGACTACTTCGGTCACTGGCTGAAGGTCGGCCGCGGTCTGCGCTTCGACCGGGCGCCGCGCATCTTCCAGGTGAACTGGTTCCGCCGCGGCGACGACGGCCGGTTCCTGTGGCCCGGCTTCGGCGACAACTCGCGTGTCGTCGACTGGATCATCCGCCGCATCGCGGGTGACGTCCCCGCGGTCGACAGCCCGATCGGACGCCTGCCGCGCGTGGAAGACCTCAACCTCGACGGGCTCGACATCCCCGCCGCCGACCTCGACGAGCTGTTCGCCGTCGATGCCGAGGCGTGGCAGACCGAGGTCGACCTGACCGAGGAGTTCTACGACACCTTCGGCGACAAGGTTCCGGCGGCGCTGCGCGCCGAGCTGGCATCGCTGCGCTACCGCCTCGCGAAGGCGTAGCCCCCAGACCGGTGCCGGTTCGGGGGAGCCGGCACCCTCACACCCGCGAAGGCGGGACATCAGAGACGAACCCATGGCTGAGTGGTCTCCGACGTCCCGCCTTCGTGTTGCGTGTGCTCCGCCCCATCGCCGAGACCCCGCTCTATCGCCGAGACCCCGTGTTGCTGCGGTGAGTAGGTCGGGGCGTCGGCGTGAACCCGGGGTTTCGGCGGGAACGGCGTGCGTCAGGTGAGCAGCTGGTGCCGGGCCAGGTCGCGATAGAGCGGTGTCGTCTCGACGAGCTCGGCGTGCGTGCCCTGACCGACCACGACGCCGTCCTGCAGCACCACGATCAGATCGCTGTCGACGACGGTCGAAAGGCGGTGCGCGATGACGATGAGCGTGCGGTCGGTGGAGACGGCATCGATGGCCTCGCGCATCCGCTGCTCGTTCACACCGTCGAGCGATGACGTCGATTCGTCGAGCAGCAGGATCGGTGAGTCGGTGAGCAGGGCGCGGGCGATCGCGAGGCGCTGACGCTCACCGCCGGAGAGCATCACTCCGTCCTCGCCGACGGGTGCCTCGATGCCGAGCGGGTTGCGCTCGAGCACGTCGCCGAGGTTCACGGCACGCAGCACGCGCTCGCAGTCGGCGTCGGAGGCTTCGGGTGAGGCGAGACGCAGGTTCTCGGCGAGTGTGCCGGCAAGAGTGGGCGCATCCTGCTCGACGTATCCGAAGTTGGCGCGGAGGTCGTCGCGCGGGTAGGTACGCGCATCGTGACCGTGCAGGCGGATCGATCCGCCGGTCGGGTCGTAGAAGCGCTCGATGAGCGAGAGGATCGTGCTCTTGCCGGCACCGCTGGGGCCGACGAGGGCGACGCGGGAACCGTGCGGAACGGCGAACGAGACTCCGCGGAGCACCTCGTGGTCCTGCACCGTCGGCGCCGCGTCCTCGGCGGATTCCAGATGCGCGTCGGCGAGCAGGTTCCGTGCTTCCTTGGCCGCGGCCTGGCGGGCTGCCACGACGTTCGCGGGGTAGTGGAAGCGCACGTCGCGGAACTCGATGGCCGGTGCTCCGGATGCTGCGTCCTCGCGAGGCAGCGCCGCGGCAATGGCCTCGTCGTCCTGTGACTCCGTCGGCAGGTCGAGCACCTCCTGGATGCGCCCGAGCGCGCCGAGTGCCTGGTTCACCGAGGTGATGGCGCCGAAGGTCGTGGCGAGCGGCATCACGAGCAGGAACAGGAACATGATGAACGAGATCAGCGACGCGATGGTGATCGCGCCGGCGGCCACCCGGAACCCGCCGACGCCGAGCACCACCAGCAGCGACAGCTGCAGAGCGATGCCGGAGACGGGTACGACCATCGACGAGATCTTGGCGATGCGCACGCCGATGCCGTATGCGTCGGAGGCGAGCTCCGACACCGCGGCCGTCTCGCGCTCGGTGGCCCCCGAGGCGCGGATGGTGCGGATCGAGCCGACCGCGCGCTCCACACCGGAGGCGAGCTCGCCGACCTTCTCCTGCTGGGCGGTCGAGGCGGTGCGGATGCGGCCGCTGAGCAGCACGACGACCGTGACGGAGATGCCGATGACGACCACGATGAGCAGCAGCAGGATCGGGTCGATCACGAGCATCGCGATCAGTGCGCCGAGGAACAGCACGGCGCTGCCGACGGCATCTGCGAGGCCCTGCGTGAGCACGGCGTAGAGGAGGGTCGTGTCGGTGCCGACGCGCGAGACGAGGTCGCCGGTGCGGCGGGCGTCGAACTCGGAGGTCGGCAGGTGCAGGATGCGGGCGATCAGCTTGCGGCGACTCGAGAACACGACCGCGGTGCCGGTGCGCTGAAGCAGATAGTGCTGGAAGCCGGAGATGACGGACGACACGATCACGAAGCCGACCAGCAGCCACACGAGGATTCCGATGCCGGTGTCGGACTGCACCGCCTCGATGACCTGGCCCACGAGCAGGGGTTGCACGAGAGACGTGGCGGCACCGACGACGCTGAGTACGGCGACCACGATGAGGGTGCGCTTGTGTTCGAAGAGGAAGGGGAGGAGCTGGCGGAAGGTGGCGCGCGGGCCTTCGGGCTGTGCGCCACGTCCGCGGCGGCGTGCTGTCGCCGAACCGGACATGCGGGACCTCGATCTGGAGATGGTACTTCGACCGTACTTCGTGCGCGGCCGAATCCTATGGGCGGGCTGTAAGGGGTGTGCGGTGCCGGGGTCGGCGTCAGGAGCGACCGAACCGCCGGTGCGCGGCCTGCTTGCTCACGCCGAGCGCGCTCGCGATCGCCTGCCAGGAGTACCCGAGGTTCCTGGCGCGGCGCACGTTCGCCTCTTCGGCGCGGGCGATCTCCTTGCGCGTCTCTGCGAGCCTGTGCAGTGCGGCCAGCGGCTCGCTGCCATCGTCCTGCGCGATCGCGGTGGGTAGCTTCATGATGGACCTCCTGCGTCAATACTTGTTGACAGAGGCATGAAAGTCAATACTTGTTGACGCGGCACCGCGGTCGTGCTCGATGCCTCCGCGGCGATCGATGCGCTGCTGGGCGCAAGTGACTGGGTGCACGGTGACGACTTCCACGCGCACGCCGGACTCGACATCGAGGTGCTGTCGGTGCTGCGGCGGCAGACGCTCCACGACGGTCTGCCCGCCCACCGTGCACGGGAGGCGCTCGACCTCTTCGGTGAGCTGCAGATCACGCGGCACCCGCTGCGTCGACTGATACCGCGGATCTGGATGCTGCGAGACGATCTCACCGCCTACGACGCCGGGTATGTCGCGCTTGCCGAGGCCCTCGGCATTCCGCTGCTCACGCTCGACCGGAAGCTCTCGAAGACGGCGGCGCGCTACTGCGAGGTCATCGTCCTCTGACGGGCGTCACGCCCGCGTGCTGATCTGAGTCCTGCGGGAGCGGCAGCCCCGACGCCGACGCCGGCGGCTGCCGCTCTCCGTGATCAGAGCTCGACGGCGGCGGCGACCCCGAGGTCGTCGTCGTAGTCGTGGTCCTTCGTCTCCGGGGAGAGGAGCAGTGCGATGAAGGTCAGCACACCCATCGCGGACAGGTACAGGCCCACCAGCCACGGCGCGCCGTCGCCGAGCGCCCACAGCCAGAGCGCGATCAGAGGTGCCACGGCCGCGCCGAGGATCGACGACACGTTGTAGGCGATCGCCGACCCCGTGTACCGCACGTTCGTCGGGAACAGTTCGGGGAGCAGGGCGCCCATCGGTCCGAATGTCGCCCCCATGAGCATGAACCCGAACACGAGGAACGCCTGGGCGAGTGCACCGGTGAACTTCGGGTCGACGGCGGGGAGGAGGAACGTGTTGAACGTGAAGCCGAACACGATGATGGCGCCGGTGACCCAGAGCAGCAGCTTCCGGCGTCCGACCGCGTCGGCGATCGGGCCGGAGAGCAGCGTGAAGATGCCGAAGAACACCACGCCGATGATCTGCATCAGCACGAAGTCGGTGTAGCCGAAGCCGAGGCCGGGATAGAACTGCGCGGCGAACTTGGTCGGGTCGAACGGGGCGCCCGTCGCTTCGGCTGCGGCTTTCGCGGCGGCCGAGGCGGTCTCGAGCGACGCGGGCTTGGTGCCGTAGGCGAGCGTGAAGTTCGTCATCAGATAGAACAGCACGTACGTCGCCAGCATGATGAACGTGCCGAGGATGAGCTGCTTCCAGTGGTGACGGAACACGGTCGCGAGCGGGAGCTTGCGGATCACGCCCTTCGTCTCGGCCTTCTTGAACGTGTCGGACTCGACGAGCTTGAGTCGCACCCACAGACCGATGATGACCATGACAGCCGAGAACAGGAACGGGATGCGCCAGCCCCAGGAGAGGAATGCCTCGGACTTGAGCGCCGGATTCTCGGAGTGCGGCAGCAGCCAGTTGATCGAGAGGAAGAGGAAGTTGGCGATGATGAAGCCGAGCGGTGCGCCCAGCTGCGGGAAGGTGCCGTACCAGGCGCGCTTGCCCTTCGGGGCGTTCTCGGTGGCCACCAGAGCCGCGCCCGACCACTCGCCACCGAGTGCGAAGCCCTGGGCGAGACGCAGGATCAGCAGCAGGAGCGCCGCCCACCAGCCGATGTCCTGGTAGGTGGGGAGCAGACCGATCACGAAGGTCGCGATACCCATCGTCAGCAGCGATGCCACCAGGGTTGCTTTGCGACCGAACTTGTCGCCGAAGTGACCGAACACGACGGCGCCGATGGGACGAGCGACCATCGCGGCACCGAAGACCGCGAACGACGAGAGGAGCGAGGTGGTGTCGTCCCCGGTCGGGAAGAACAGCACCGGGAAGACGAGCACGGCTGCTGTCGCATACGCGTAGAAGTCGTAGAACTCGATCGTCGTCCCGACCAGGCTCGCCGTGATGACGCGCGAGCGCGGGTTCGCGGGCGCAGTGGCAGTACTCATGAGGCTCCTCCGTTCAGCCCCTTGGTATACCGGGGACTCGGTGAGTTTACGCCTCCCTGAGTGTTGGCTGTGTACGCGTTTCGCGTGTCATCCGGCGAGCGATGCCGTTGCATAGAGTCGGAGGCGGCGAAAGGCGGGGGAACGATGACGACGAGGATGCTGCTTCTGGCCGACACGCACGTGCCGAAACGGGCCCGGCGTCTGCCCGACGCGGTGCTGCAGGCGGTCGACGAGGCCGACGTGGTCGTGCACGCGGGCGACTGGGTCGACGAGGCCACGCTCGATCTGCTCGCGGCGCGGTCGCGGGTGCTGCACGGTGTGTACGGTAACAATGACGGGCCCGAGCTGCGCGCGCGGCTGCCCGAGGTCGCCCGGTTCACGGTCGAGGCTGTCGAGATCGCCGTCGTGCACGAGACGGGGGAGTCCCGCAAGCGCGAGGAGCGGATGGATCAGGCGTACCCCGGGATCGACCTCCTGGTCTTCGGGCACTCGCACATCCCGTGGGACACCGTGTCGCCCTCGGGCATGCGACTGCTCAACCCCGGGTCGCCCACGGACCGCCGTCGGCAGCCGGCGTGCACCATGATGTGGGTCACGATCGAGGGCACTGCCGTGGATGCGATGCTGGTGGCGCTGTGAATCGTCCGCCTGTCTACCGCGCTCCGATGCGCTCGCGGGACGACCGGGTACCCGACGGACCCGCCGTCGAGCGCGCACTCGCGGTCGGCGTCTGCGGCGTGGGCGGTGTGCTGGACGCAGCGCCCGCCTCCTTCGCGGACGCGCTCGTCTCGGTCGATTCCGCCTACGGCGAGCGGATGGCTCGACGCCTCGAGCGATTCGCGGCGGCACCGGATGGGGCGTTCGTCTGGACACGTGACGACGAGGGGCTCGCGTGGCTGGGCATGCTCGACGGGCCGTGGCGCTACGACACCGACCCGGCAGCGCGAGACGTCGACCTCGTGCACGTCAGGCCGTGCCGATGGCTCGATGCACCGACGCCACCCGCCGACGTCCCCTCCGCCGTGCGTGCGACCTTCGCCAGGGGAGGGCGCAACTGGCAGCGGATCAATGATGCCGATGTCGGGGAGGAATCGATCGCGCTCTGGTCTCGCAGCGGAGGTCGCTCCCGACTCACTCCTCCGTGACGCCGAGTGCCGGTGCGTCGACGAAACAGGCGGTGGGCGTCAGGATCTGCTCGAGCTCCAGGACCACGAGCCGGTTGCCGCCGGGGCGCGTCGCAGGAGCGGGCACGTAGAGCGTGCGCTGCGGCCCGTTGCGCCAGTAGCGGCCGAGGAAGAAGCCGTTGACGAATGCGTATCCCTTGCTCCACGACGCGGTGTCGAGAAAGAGGTCGCTCGCGGTGTCCAGGTCGAACGCGGCGGTCCAGGCGGTGGGGCCACCGGGCAGCTCGCCGCGCGCGGAATCCGAGGTGAGTGCGTCGGCGATGGCGTCGGCGATGGCGGTGACGTCGATCGGTGTCGAGCGCCACCCGGTCACGGCAACGCCGTCGAGAGTGATCTCGCCGATCAGTCCCTTCTCCTCGCCGAGCCGGTGGTCGTAGTTCACCCGGCCCTGGTCCTCGACCAGGACGCTCAAGGTGCGGCCGGCCGGAATGCGGAGCGCACGGTCGTGCCGTGTCCGGGAGAGCGTGCCGACGGCCACACCGTCGACGCTGACCCAGGCGAGGTCGCGCACCTCGTCGATGAGGAGGAGACCGCCGTTCCTGTCCGGAAGGTCTACGTCGTACCGCACCAGGGCGCTCAGATGTCCGAGGGCGTCGAAGGTCTGCGGCCGGCCCGCGACCGCACCGGATCCGGCGGCATCCGTCCACGCCCCGGCGGGGGAGAGCGGGACGTCGAAGGCGGGTGCGGTGCTCGCGGGTGCCGGCAGGTCGTCCGGCACCGGGGCGTACTTCGCGATCACCTCTCGGAAGGCGAAGAACTTCTCCGTGGGGTTGCCGGCCTCGTCGAGCGGCGCGTCGTAGTCGTAGGACGTCACGAGCGGCAGGTAGCGGCCCTTGTCGTTCGCGCCGTTGCTGAGACCGAAGTTCGTTCCGCCGTGGAACATGTAGATGTTGACCGAGGCCCCCGCCGCGAGGAGGGCATCGAGATCGGCTGCCGCAGCGGCGACATCGGTCGTGTGGTGCACTCCGCCCCACCAGTCGAACCAGCCGTCCCAGAACTCCGAGCACATCAGAGGCCCGGTCGGTTGATGGCGGCGCAGGGTGGCGAGGCGTTCTGCACTGCGCGATCCGAAGGATCCGGTCTTGTGCAGCTCGGGAAGGCTGCCGTCGCTCAGCATCTGATCGACGGGCTGATCCACGGTGGTCAGCGGCACCGTGATGCCGGCGTCCCGTGTGACGGCGACCAGCGCTTCGAGGTAGGCCTCGTCCGAGCCGTAGGCGCCGTACTCGTTCTCGATCTGCACGAGCACGACGGGGCCGCCCCGGTCGATCTGGCGCGGCGCGACGATGTCGTACACGCGGCGCAGATAGGCGCTCACCTCGACGAGGAAGTCGGGCGCGGATGAACGCAGATCATCCATGCTCCCCGTCAGCCACACCGGCAGCCCGCCGTTGTGCCACTCGGCGCAGATGTAGGGACCGGGGCGCACGATCGCATCCAGGCCTTCGGCATGAACGAGGTCGAGGAAGCGTCCGAGGTCGTGCCATCCGGTCGCGTCCCACTCGCCGCGCCGGGGCTCATGCGCGTTCCAGGCGACATACGTCTCGATCGTGTTCAGGCCCATCAGCCGTGCCTTGCGGATGCGGTCCTGCCACAGGTCCGGGTGCACGCGGAAGTAGTGGATGGCGCCGGAGATCACCTGATGCGGCTGACCGTCGCGGAGGAAGTCGGTGTCGCCGAGAGAGAACGTGGTCACGTGTCGGAGTGCTTTCGATCGAGGAGCTGAGCCGGCCCCGCCCGGGGGCCGGCTCAGCCGCGGGTGTTACTTGTTGACGGTGAAGCCCTGTGCGTTGCCGTACTCGACCAGCGCGTCCTGCCAGGCGGTGAGGCCCTCGTTCAGGTCGGTGCCGTTCTGGTACGACTGGCCGACGGTGTCGCCGAAGATGCTGTTCGCGTACACCTGGTAGGGCAGGTAATTCCAGTCCTCGACGACGTCGTCGGCCGCGGCCGCGAGGACCTCGTTGATCTTCTGTCCGCCGAAGTACTCGGGTGCATCGGCGAGGAACTCCTCGCTGGACAGCTCGGCGGTCGTCGACGGGAAGCCGCCGGACTCGAGGAAGATCGAGATGCTCTCCTCCGAGTTGTTCAGCCACCACAGGAAGCCGGCCGCGAGTTCCGGGTTCTTGCTCTGCGACGTGACGGCCTGACCGCCACCGCCGTTCTCGGCGCTCGCCGGGGTGCCGTCGTAGGTCGGCATCGGCGCGACTCGCCAGTCACCGGCCCCGTCGGGGGCGCCGGTGATGAGGTTGCCGGGCATCCAGGCGCCGATCACGAGGGTCGCGAGGCTGCCGTCACCGAGGCCGCGGAACCACTCGTCGCTCCAGCTGCCGTAGGGCGCGACCAGATCCTCCTCGACGAGGCGGTTCCAGTTCTCCGTCCACTTCTTCGATCCCTCGTCCTGCAGGTCGATCGTGACGTCGGTGCCCGAGGTCTCGAACGGCTTGCCTCCGGCCTGCCAGATCATGGAGGTCGCGAAGCCGGCGTCGCCGGTGTCGTTGGTGATGTAGGCATCCGGGTTCGCGGCGTGGATCTTCTTCGCCGCCTCGTAGTACTCGTCCCAGGTGGTCGGCACCTCGACGCCCGCGGCGTCGAACACGGTCTTGTTGTAGAACAGCGCCATGGGGCCGGAGTCCTGCGGCAGGCCGTAGATCGCGTCGCCGCTGGTGACCGAGTTCCAGGTGGACGCGGTGTAGTCGTCCTCGAAGTCGGCGAAGCCGTACTTCGACAGGTCGGCGAACGCGTCGGTCAGCGCGAACTGGGGGAAGGCGTAGTACTCCACCTGCACGACGTCGGGGGCGCCGGAGCCCGCCTTGATCGCGTTCTGCAGCTTGGTGTACTCCTCGTTGTTGGTCCCGGCGTTCACCAGGTTGACCTTGACGTTCGGGTACTCCTTCTGGAACGCCTTGACCTGGGCCTCGGCAGAGGGGGTCCACGACCAGTACGTGATCTCGCCGCCCTTCTCGAGAGCGGCCTCGACGGAGTCGAAGGAGCCGGAGCCGCCGTCGGAGCCGGAGCCGCCGTCGGAACCGCTGCCGGCGTCGCTGCCGGTGCTGCAGCCGGCCAGCGTCAGCGCTGCCACGGTTCCTGCGGCGAGCACCGCGAGGGCGCGCCGTGCGGGTGAGGGAAGGTGCTTCATTGCTGTGTCCTTTCGGGAGGTGCGATCCAGCATCGGATCGCGAGGGGGTGAGGAAGGAGTGCGGGGCTACTGCTTGACGCTTCCCGCGGTGAGACCTGACTGCCAGAAGCGCTGCAGCAGCAGGAAGGCGATGACGATCGGGATGATCGTGAGGAGCGAGCCCATGATCACGAGGTTGTAGATCGGCTGCGAGCCCGCGCCGATGGCCTGCGCGCTCCACTGGTTCAGGCCGACCGTGAGCGGGTACCACGCCGGATCCGAGAGCATGATCAGGGGCAGGAAGTAGTTGTTCCAGGTCGCCACGACCGTGAACAGCGCGACCGTCACGATGCCGGGTGCGAGCAGCCGCATCGAGATCGTGAAGAAGGTGCGGAACTCTCCGGCGCCGTCGATGCGCGCGGCCTCCAGCAGCTCGGTCGGCACGGACTCGGTGGCGAACACCCAGATCAGGTACAGCCCGAAGGGGCTGATGAGTGAGGGGATGATCACGGCCCAGGGGGTGTTGGTCAGGCCCAGCTCACTGAACAGCAGGAACGTCGGGACGGCGAGTGCCGTGCCGGGCACAGCCACCGCGCCGAGGACGATGGCGAAGACCGCGCGCCTGCCGGGGAAGCGGAACTTCGCGAGACCGTATCCGGCCATGGTGGCGAGCAGCGTCGCACCGCCCGCGCCGACCACGACGTACAGGAGCGTGTTGCCGAGCCAGCGGAGGAAGATGCCGTCGCGGTACGAGAACGTGGCGACGAGGTTGTCGAAGAACGCGAAGTCGTCGGCGAACCAGAGGCCGAAGGAGCTGAAGAGCCCGGCCTGGGTCTTGGTGGAGCTGAACAGCAGCCAGACCAGCGGCACGAGCGTGTACAGCGCGTAGACGATCATGACGATCAACAGCGTGTTGGACTTGCGCGGATTCATCGGATCGTGGCGTCGGCGGGAGGGGCGGGCGAGGGGGAGAGCCATGTCAGCGCACCTCCGACTTCGAGCCGCGCAGCTGCACGACGTAGGCGATGACCGCGGTGATGATGCCCATGATGATGGCGATCGTGGCGGCGTAGTTGAACTGCTGTCCGGCGAACGACAGGTTGTAGGCGTACATGTTCGGCGTGAAGAACGTGGTGATCACGTTCGGAGCCAGGGGACGCAGGATGTTCGGCTCGTTGAAGAGCTGGAAGCTGCCGATGATCGAGAAGATCGTCGCGATCACGAGCGCGCCGCGCACGGAGGGGATCTTGATGGAGAAGATCGTGCGCCATGCCCCCGCGCCGTCGAGGGAGGCGGCCTCGTACATGTCGGTCGGGATGGTCTTGAGCGATGAGTAGAAGATCAGCATGTTGTAGCCGACGAACTCCCACGTCACGACGTTGCCGATCGAGAGCAGCATCCATTCCTTGGCGAACGGCGTGATGGCGTCGACGCCGAGGAAGTCGTTGATGTTGCTCGTGAGGCCGAACTGATCGCCGTAGATGTAGCCCCACATCAGCACCGCCACGACGGCGGGGACGGCGTAGGGCAGGAAGATCAGGATGCGGAAGAACGATGCGCCGCGCAGACGGGCGCTGTCGAGGGCGAGTGCGGCGCCGAGCGCGAGGAGCAGCATGATCGGCACCTGCACCACGAGGAAGATCAGCACGCGGCCGAACGCCTCCCAGAACTGCGGGTCGGTGAGCGCGCGGACGTAGTTGTCCAGCCCGACGAAGGCGTTGCCGCCGATGAGCTTCTCCTGGAAGAAGCTCAGGTACAGCGCGTAGGCGAGCGGTGTCAGGAACACCAGGGCGAAGACGACCATGAACGGGCCGACGAAGGCCCAGCCCTTCCAGTCGCGCTTGTCGCGGCGCCGGACGCCGGGGGCGCCCAGGGCTACGGGGGTTTCAGTCGTCATCGACGATTCCTTCTTACGTTCCGGGCGCAGCGTGCGCCGTGTGTCAACGTCAACATATTCGATGCGCTGCTAGTGTGTCAACGTCAACATATGAGGGGATGGGTGATCGTGATCCCAGCGCAACCGACGGAGACGTCGACACGTCGTCGTGAGCCCTCGATGGAAGACGTCGCGCGGGAGGCAGGTGTCTCCGGGCAGACGGTCTCGCGCGTCGTGAATGCCAGGGGCTACGTCGGCGCCGCCACCCGCGAGCGCGTCGAAGCCGCGATGCACAGCCTCGGCTATCGACCCAACAGCGCCGCTCGTGCACTGAGATCAGGGCGGTTCCGCACCATCGGCGTCGTGATGTTCTCGTTCAGCTCCTATGGCAACCAGCGCACGCTCGACGCCATCGCCGTGCGCGCCGCGCAACTCGGCTATGCCCTGACCCTCATCCCCGTGGAGTCGAGTGCCGGCGAGACCGTGGCCGGTGCGTTCCGGCGACTGGAGGAGCACGCGGTCGACGGCATCATCATCGTGATCGAGGCGCACCAGCTCGACGAGGCCGACATCGAGATCCCTGAGGCGCTGCCCGTGGTGTTCGTCGACTCGAACCGCGGTGAGACGCATCCGTTCGTCGACACCGACCAGGCTCAGGGGGCGCGACTGGCCACCGAGCATCTGCTCGAACTCGGCCACGACACGGTGTGGCACGTCACCGGCCCCTCGCGGTCGTACTCGGCGGAGCGACGTCGTGAGGCCTGGCAGGAGACCCTCGAGCAACACGGACGATCCGTGCCCGAGCCGCTGCAGGGCGACTGGTCGGCGGCCTCGGGCTATGCGGCGGGGCTCGCACTCCGGGAGATCGACGGCGTCACGGCGGTGTTCGCGGCGAACGACCAGATGGCGATCGGCGTGCTCCGCGCATTCCGTGAGGCCGGACGCGACGTGCCCGGCGATGTCAGCCTCGTCGGATTCGACGGATTGCCGGACGCGGCGCAGCTGTGGCCGCCCCTCACGACCGTGCAGCAGCACCCCGAACGGGTCGGCGCACTCGCGGTGGACGCCCTGCTCGCCGAGCTCGACGGCACCGGGCGACAGCAGACGCCGCTGGTGAGCACCGAACTCGTCGTCCGGGAGAGCACGGCGGCGCCGCGGAAGCGCTGAGACTCAGCGGACTCGGGAGGCCTCAGCAGAGGCGCGGACGTTCAGCGGACGCGGGAGGCTCAGCGCCAGATGACGGCGAGGCCCGCATTCAGGAGGGCCAGGATGCCGATCAGCCAGAACACGGCGGGCGGCACGGTCGCGCCGCGCTTCTGGCGTGCGGAGCCGATGCCCAGCAGGGCGCCGATGATGAGCAGCACGACGAGCTTCACGCCGATCTTGACGTAGTTGAGGTCGTACTCGATGCCCCACGGAGCAGCCAGCGCGAGGCCCGCGACACCGGCGATGGCCAGGCCGTAGTCCATGATCTTGGTGATCTGGCGCTTGCCGCCGAACGCCTGAGCCGCCCACGCTCCGAAGAGCACGGCGAAGCCGATGAGATGGACGAACAGCACGATGTGGCGCAGAGTCTCCATGCCCTCACCGTAGGAGGTGCGGGTCGGTCCGCGCTAGCAAGGTCAGGCTGGCCTGCGCAGGTGTGCGGCGGGCTCGCCTGGGGCCACCTGTCGGGAGAGATTGCACGGATGTCGGGCGGAAACGCCAATTTCGCCCCTACGCCCGGTCATTCTCCCGACAGGTGGACGGCCGACTCAGCCGCGCAGCTCCCGGACCACGAGCGCGGTGCGCAGTGCGGCGTCGGCCGCCTCGGCACCCTTGTCTTCCTTGGAGCCCTCGAGCCCGGCCCGGTCGAGACCCTGCTGCTCGTCGTCGAGGGTCAGCACGCCGAAACCGACCGGCTTGCCGGCGTCGAGCGCGACACGGGTGAGGCCGTCGGTGGTCGCGGCCGACACGTACTCGAAGTGCGGTGTGCCGCCGCGGATGATGACGCCGAGTGCGACGACCGCATCGGCGCCGCCGGCGAATGCGGCCTGCGCGGCGAGGGCGAGCTCGAAGGAGCCGGGCACCCGCACGAGGCGGTGCGTGGCCTGAGCGTCGTTCAGCACGCGCTCCGCACCGGCGATCAGGCCGTTCGAGATCGTCTCATGCCAGGTGCCGGCGACGATCACGACGTTCAGGCCGCGTCCATCGATGTTGCCGGTCTCGGGTGCTCCTGCGCCGCTCATTTCTCGTCCTTCCCGTGGGCGAGCGCCTCTGCGAGTTCCGCTTCGCCGATGATGTGACCCATCCGGTCACGCTTGGTCTCCAGGTACTGGTGGTTGTTCGGTCCGACGCCCACGATCAGGGGCACCTGCTCGATGACGTCGAGCCCGAGCTCGCGCAGCTGCTCCACCTTGTCGGTGTTGTTGGTCAGCAGCCGCACCTTCGACACGCCCAGATCGGCGAGGATGCCCGCCGCCGCGGCGTAGTCGCGCGCATCGGCCGGCAGCCCGAGGGCGAGGTTCGCGTCGACCGTGTCGAGGCCCTCCTCCTGCAGGCTGTACGCCCGCAGCTTGTTGATGAGGCCGATGCCGCGACCCTCGTGCCCGCGCATGTAGATGACGACGCCGCCCTGCTTCTCGATCGCATCGAGCGCCGAATCCAGCTGCGGTCCGCACTCGCACTTCAGCGAGCCGAACGCCTCGCCGGTCAGGCACTCCGAGTGCACGCGCACGAGAGCCGTCTCGCCCAGCTCGCCCGAGACGACGGCGATGTGGTCGGTGCCCGTGACCCGGTCCTTGTAGGCGAGGAAACGGAAACTCCCGTGGGTGGTGGGGACCGTGGCGTCGGCGCGCAGGCTCACGCGGCGCCCGCGGTGCGCCGAGGGCGTGGCGCCTTCGGGGTCGATCTCGTTGAGGTGCGCGATGAGCTGCTCGATCGTGATGACCGGCACCCCGTCGCGAGCGCCCAAGTCGATCAGGCCGGGCAGGCGCATCATGCTGCCGTCTTCGGCGACCACCTCGGCGATCGCGCCGACCGGCCGCAGGCCCGCGAGCTTCATCAGCTCGACGGCGGCCTCGGTGTGCCCGCTGCGCTCCCGCACGCCGCCGTCGACTGCGCGCAGCGGCAGCACATGGCCCGGACGGATGATGCTGGTCGCCGTCGAGCCCGGGTTCGCCAGCACGTTCAGCGTGTGCGCGCGGTCGTGGGCGCTGATGCCGGTCGTGACGCCCTCGGCGGCGTCCACGCTCACGGTGTAGGCGGTGGAGCGGGCGTCTTCGCTGGCGGCCACCATCGGCGGCAGGTTCAGGTGATCGGCGAGATCGGTCGGCATCGGGGCGCAGATGAAGCCGGACGACCAGCGCACCGTCCACGCCACCCACTCGGGCGTGGCGAGTTCGGCCGACAGGATCACGTCGCCCTCGTTCTCGCGGTTCTCGTCGTCGGCGACGAGCACGGGGCGCCCGGCGCGCAGCGCCTCCAGGGCCTCGGCGATGGTGGAAAGGCTCATCGCGAGCCTCCTTCCGGTGCGGCACGGAACGCGAGCAGGCGCTCGACGTGGCGGGCGAGGATGTCGGTCTCGAGGTTCACGCGGTCGCCGACCGCGCGGCTGCCCAGAGTGGTCGCGGCGAGGGTCTCCGGGATGAGCGAGACCTCGAACCAGGGGGAGGCGTCGGCGGGCTCGCTGACGGCACTCACGGTCAGAGACGTCCCGTCGACCGAGATGGAGCCCTTGTCGACCACGAGCGGGGCGAGGTCGGACGGCAGGCTGATGCGCAGAACGCTCCACTGGGCACCGGGTCGCACCTCGAGCACCTCGCCGACTCCGTCGACGTGCCCCTGCACGATGTGTCCGCCCAGTCGCGCGCCGACCGGCATGGCCTTCTCGATGTTGACGCGCGTGCCGATCGTCGCCGACCCGATCGCGGCGACGTCGAGCGTCTGCTTCATCACGTCGGTGTCGAAGGTGTCTGCGGTGGAGCCGACGACCGTGAGGCACACGCCCGAGACGGCGATCGACTCACCGTGCACGGCGTCCGCTGCCGCGCGGGGGGCGCGCACGGTCAGGCGCCAGCCGTCGCCGGCGGGCGCGATCGCGGTGATCTCGCCGATCTCCTCGATGATTCCGGTGAACATCAGGCGGCTCCTTCGTTCTGAGGGTCTGTCGGTGCTGTGGGGTGTGCGATCGCGAGCAGATCGGACCCGAGGGGTACCCACTCGTCGATCGTGAGGCGGCGCGCCTGGTCGATCGACGCGACGCCGATGTCACGGAGGGCGAGCTTGTCACCGCCGAGCAGCACCGGCGCGATGTAGGCGAGCACCCGGTCGGCCAGACCCGCCTCGATGAAGGCGCTGGCCAGGGTCGGCCCGCCCTCGACGAAGACGCGCTGGATACCACGCGCGTGCAGATCGGCGGTCACCGTCTGCAGATCATGGGTCTCGTAGAAGAGAGGGGAGTGCGGATGCCGGTGCACGGCGGCATCCGTCGGTGTCGGGCGCGCACCGATGACCACCGGGATGGGCTGGTGCGGCAGCAGCTCGTCGCCGTCGCGGGCGGTGAGCGCGGGGTCGTCGGAGAGCACGGTGCCGGTGCCGACGACGATCGCGTCGGCCTCCGCACGGCGGCGGTGCACGTCGGCGCGGGCGGTCGGGCCGGTGATCCACTGGCTCGAACCGTCGGCAGCAGCAGCGCGGCCGTCGAGGCTCTGCGCCCACTTGACCGTGATGTGCGGGCGTCCCAGCCGCTGCGCCGTGAGCCAGCCGTCGATGAGCGCGTGAGCGGCGTCCGCCTGCTCGCCCGATTCGACGTCGACGCCGGCGGCGCGCAGGCGCTCCGCCCCGCCTCCCGATTCGGCGCCGGGATCGTCGAGGGCGTACACGACCCGGGTGACCCCCGCCTCGATCAGGGCGACGGCGCACGGGCCGGTGCGCCCGGTGTGGTTGCAGGGCTCGAGTGTCACGACGGCCGTGGCGCCACGGGCATCGCCGGGCGCGAGCTTGGACAGCGCGTCGACCTCGGCGTGCGGGGTGCCGGCTCCGTGGTGCCAGCCCTCGGCGAGGACGGTGCCGTCGGGGGAGAGGATGACCGCTCCGACCTGCGGGTTCGCCCCGCGGGGTCCGCGCGTGGCGAGCCGGAGCGCGCGATCCATCGCGCTGCGCTCTGCCGCGTTGACTGCCATCCCTCGTCCTCCTCTGAGGCTTCGGGGTCAGACAGGGATGGCGGAACGGACGCACGGATGCGTCTCGTGCTGCCTCCCTTCCGGACTAGCGAGGTCTCCCTCGCATCACCGTCGGTCCCGGAATTCCACCGGATCGGCATCCCGATCTCTCGAGACGCTCGCGGACTGTCACCGCCGGTTCGGATTCCCACCGACCCCGGAGCACGTTGTTGCTCTGAGTGTACTCAACGCATCTGCGCACATTTCATTCCAAGACATGGACCGGCAGGGGCGCGATTACTTCAGCAGTCGAGAGAGTCGCCGATCGGCGAGCACCTTGCCGCCGGTCTGGCAGGTGGGGCAGTACTCCAGCGAGCGGTCGGCGAAGAACACGCTGCGGACCGTGTCACCGCACACGGGACAGGTCTCGCCGCGGCGCGCGTGCACCTGCATCCCGCGGCGCTTGGCGTCTTTGAGGTCGGCCGGCGGCTTGCCCGATGCTTCGGCGACCGCCTCGGTGAGCGTCTCGCGCATCGCCCCGTACAGGCGGTCGATCTCCGCATCGTCGAGCTTCCCGGCGATCGCATACGGCGACATCCGGGCGGCATGCAGGATCTCGTCGGAGTAGGCGTTGCCGATCCCCGCGATCACCGCCTGATCGCGCAGCAACCCCTTGATCTGCATCCGCCGATCCTCCAGCAGCGCGGCGAACGCGTCACGGGTGAACGAGTCGTCGAGCGGATCGGGGCCGAGCCGTGCGATGCCGGGAACCTCCTGCGGGTCGCGGACGACGTACACGGCCAGCGACTTCTTCGTTCCGGCCTCGGTCAGATCGAACCCGCTGCCGTCGTCGAGGGCGATCCGCAGGGCGATCGGCGACTTGCCGGGTTTGATGAGCGTGGTCGGGAGTGCCTCGTACCAGCGGAGCCACCCGGCCTTCGCGAGGTGGAACACGAGGTGCAGCTCGTCGCCGCAGGACAGCACGACGAACTTGCCGAGTCGAGCGGACGCCGTGATGGTGGCGCCCTGCAACGCGGTGATCGGGGGATCGTACGTCTTCAACGCGGCGATCGCCGACACGGTCGCGCGGGTGATGGTGCGCCCCACGGCACGGTCGGCGAGGAACGTGGTCAGGCCCTGGACTTCCGGCATCTCCGGCATGCGTTCATCCTGTCACCGGCCGCCGACACTGTCACCTGGCGCCGACGCTCCGGGTCGCGGCGATCGCGCCTCAGAGGATCGGCCAGTCCACCGGTGCGCGGTCGTCATCGTGCAGCAGGCCCGCGATCCAGCCGTCGTCGCGACCGCGCGGGCTCGTGAGTGCGCGCCGCTGCAGGCCCTCGTAGCGGAAGCCGAGCGCGCGGGCGGCACGCGCCGAGGGGATGTTTCCGGCGACGGCCTGCCAGCGGATGCGGACCAGCCCGAGCTCGGCGAATCCCCAGTCGATCACGGCGCGGGCTGCTTCGGAGAGATGGCCTTTGCCCCGAGCGGCCGGGGTCACCCAGTACCCGAGCTCGGCGGATGCGCCCGCGAAGTGGGCTGCGATTCCGTGCAGACCGATCATGCCCACGAGCTCGTCGTCGGCGTACATGCCCCAGACGGCCTCTGAGCCTTCGGCCCACGATCCCGCGACGAGACGCACGAAGTGCTCGGCATCCTCGCGGTTGTAGGGACTCGGAACCGTCGTCCAGCGCGCGATCTCCGGGTCCTGGCACGCCTCCGTGATCGCATCGATGTCCGCTTCGGTCGGTGCATGCAGGACGAGGCGTTCGGTGGTCAGAGTGACGGATTCCATCCCGACAGCCTATTGAGCGCGCCTCTCGTCCCGCGAAGCACCCCTTTCGGTGCGAACCGTCCCCTTGTGTGCTCACACAAGGGGGCGGCTCGGACGCAAGGGGGTGGCTCGGCATCCGAGAGGGGAGGGAGGGGGAAAGGGGGAGGGGGAGGGAAGGGAGGGAGGGGCGGCGGGCCGGAGTGTCCGTGGGCGCGACTAGTCTTATCCGGTGACTGTTCCGGGGATTCTGCGCGCCTTGGAAGAGGCGTCTCTGTACCGTGACGCCCTGCAGTGGGCGCACACCGATGCCGACCTCGGCCTGGTCGACGGTCTCGATGCGCCAACGCTCGCCGGTCTGCTCGGCAAGCGCGCGGCGGCCGGGCACCCCCCGGCGCTCCTCGCCGTCGTCCCCACGGGGCGCCGCGCCGAGAGCCTGGCGCTGGCGATGCACGCCTACCTTCCCGATGCCGACATCCTGACCTTCCCGGCCTGGGAGACGCTGCCGCACGAGCGCCTGAGCCCCAGCGTCGACACGGTCGGCCAGCGCCTGCAGACCCTGCGCCGCATCGCCGAGTGGTCGGGCGACCACCCGCTCGTGATCGTCGCCTCGGTGCGCGCGGCGCTGCAGCCGATCGCGGGCAACCTCGGGGAGGTCGCGCCGCTCGAGCTCTCCGTCGGCAGCAGGGGCAACGAACTCGATCGCGTGGTCGAGCAGCTCGTGGAGCGCGCCTATTCCCGCGTCGACATGGTGTCGCGTCGTGGTGAGTTCGCCGTGCGCGGCGGCATCCTCGACGTCTTCCCTCCCGTCTCGGAGCACCCGTTCCGCGTCGAGTTCTTCGGCGACGAGATCGACCAGATCCGCGCCTTTTCCGTCGCCGATCAGCGCTCGCTCCCGGGCGACGTGGCCGGCGTCGACCTTCCGCCCAGCCGCGAACTGCTGCTGACCGCCGACGTCCGCGACCGAGCGCGTGGCCTGATCGAGGGCTTCCCCGCGATCAGGGGCATGCTCGAGAAGATGGCCGAGGGCATCCCGGTCGAGGGCATGGAATCGCTCCTGCCCGCGGTCGCGGGCCCGCTGAAGTCCCTGGCCGAGTACTTGCCGGCGGGGGCGGCGACGGCCGTCGTCGACCCCGACCGCTCCACCGCGCGCGCGATCACTCTGGGCGACACGAACCGCGAGTTCCTCGATGCCGCCTGGAGCGCGGCCACGTCCGGTGCGTCGGCGCCCATCGACCTCGGGGCGGGCGACTTCCTCACGATCGCCGAACTGCGCGAGGTCGTGCGCGACCGGGGTGGTGTCTGGTGGCAGCTGAGCCCCTTCGGCATCAGCGTCGGCGACGGCGATGCGGCCTCCGATGCGGATGCCGCCACCCTCGGCGCCGCCATCATCCCGTCGTTCCACGGCAACGTCGACGGGGCGATCTCGTTCGTCGAGGCCAAGGTCACCGACGGCTGGCGCGTGGTGGTGATCGCCGCCGGCAGCGGCCTGGTCGACCGCGCACGCGACGTGCTGTCCGACCGGGGCCTCGCGGCTCGCGTCGTCGAGAGTCTCACCGATGCGCCGGAGGCGGGTGTCGCGACCCTGGTCACGGGGTCCGTCGAAGCCGGATTCCAGGTGCCGGAGGCGAAGCTCGCCGTCCTCACCGACAACGAGTTCTACGGGCGGACGATCGGTGGCGACCAGCGGGTCGTCAAGAAGCTCGCCTCACGGCGGAAGAACGTCGTCGACCCGCTGCAGCTGAAGCAGGGCGACTTCGTGGTGCATGCCACCCACGGCATCGGGCGGTTCGTCGAGATGACGCAGCGCGAGGTGTCCACCGGCGGCCGCAACGCCACGAAGTCCGTGCGCGACTACCTCATCCTCGAATACGCGCCGTCCAAGCGCGGTTACCCGGGCGACAAGCTGTACGTCCCCACGGATCAGCTCGACTCCCTCTCGAAGTACGTCGGCGGTGAGGCCCCGACCCTCTCGAAGATGGGCGGCAGCGACTGGTCGCAGGCCAAGGGCAAGGCCCGCAAGGCCGTGCGCGACATCGCCGTCGAGCTCGTCAAGCTGTATTCGGCGCGCATGAGCGCCAAGGGTCACGCATTCGGCCCGGACACGCCCTGGCAGCGCGAGCTCGAAGAGGCGTTCCCGTTCGCCGAGACGCAGGACCAGCTGCAGACGATCGACGAGATCAAGGCCGACATGGAGCGGCCGATCCCGATGGACCGGTTGCTCTCCGGCGACGTCGGCTTCGGAAAGACCGAGGTCGCCGTGCGCGCGGCGTTCAAGGCGATCCAGGACGGCAAGCAGGTCGCGATGCTCGTGCCGACGACCCTCCTGGTCAAGCAGCACATGGAGACCTTCACCGAGCGCTTCGCCGGCTTCCCGGTGAAGGTGCGCGCGCTGTCGCGGTTCCAGACCGACAAGGAGGTCCGCCTCACCCTCCAGGGGCTGCTGGAGGGGTCGGTCGACATGATCATCGGCACCCACCGCATCCTGACGGAGGGAGTCATCTTCAAGGACCTCGGGCTGATGATCATCGACGAGGAGCAGCGGTTCGGCGTCGAGCACAAGGACGCGCTGAAGAAGCTGAAGACCAACGTCGACATCCTCGCCATGAGCGCCACCCCGATCCCGCGCACGCTGGAGATGGCGGTCACGGGTATCCGCGAGATGTCCACACTCGCGACGCCGCCCGAGGACCGGCATCCGATCCTCTCGTTCGTCGGCCCCCGCAGCGACAAGCAGATCGCCGCGGCCATCCGGCGGGAGATCCTGCGCGAGGGTCAGGTCTTCTTCGTGCACAACCGCGTGCAGTCGATCCAGCGCGTCGCGGCGCAGCTGGCGGAACTCGTGCCAGAGGCGCGCATCGCCGTCGCGCACGGGCAGCTGGGCGAGCACCAGCTCGAGCAGGTCGTCGACGACTTCTGGGAGCGCAAGTTCGACGTGCTCGTCTCGACCACCATCATCGAGACCGGCCTCGACATCTCGAACGCGAACACCATCATCATCGACCGTGCCGACAAGTACGGGCTCAGCCAGCTGCACCAGCTCCGCGGTCGGGTCGGGCGAGGGCGTGAGCGGGCGTACGCGTACTTCCTGTACGACGAGATGAAGCCGCTCTCCGAGACCGCGGCCGACCGTCTGCAGACCATCGCGGTCAACAACGAGCTCGGTTCGGGCATGCAGGTCGCGCTGAAGGACCTCGAGCTCCGCGGCGCGGGCAACATGCTCGGCGCCGAGCAGGCCGGGCACATCGCCGGCGTCGGCTTCGACCTCTACCTCCGCATGATCGGCGAGGCCGTGGCGACGTTCCGCGGCGACGAGGTCGAGACGGGGCAGGAGCTGCGGCTCGAGCTGCCGCTGGACGCGCGCATCCCCGAGTACTACATCGACAGCGAGCGGCTGCGTCTCGAGGCGTACCAGAAGCTGTCGGCGGCCTCGGCGGCCACGGCGAAGGACGGCGCCATCGACCTCGTGATCGAAGAGCTCGTCGACCGCTACGGCACGCCGCCGGAAGAGGTCGAGGGACTGCTGGCGATCTCACGGCTGCGTCGTCGGGCCGCGCGGGCCGGACTGACGGACGTGGTGGTCATGGGCTCGAACCTGCGCATCGCGCCGGCGCGGCTCGAGGACTCGATCAAGGTGCGGCTGCAGCGGCTGTATCCGAAGGCGAAGCTCGTGGCCGGGGGAGAGGCGCTGGTCGTGCCGATGCCGACGGTTCCCGCCGCGGTCGGGGTCGGTCTCGAACCGTTGCCCGACGCACAGCTCCTCGAATGGGTCGAGCAGCTTTTCACCGCGATCTTCCCGGAGCCGGTCAAAGTCGAGTAGCGTGCGGCGGCTGCTTTCGCGGCTGTGGCGGGACTAGTCTGGCCGCATGTTGTACGAGCACCTCGGGGCTCGCCCCCGCATCCATGACACCGCCGTCATCGCCCCCACCGCCGTCATCTCCGGCGACGTGGAGGTGGGGCCGGGCTGCCAGGTGCTGCACGGCGCCGTGATCACGGCCGAGGGCGGACCGATCACCCTCGGCGAGAACGTGATCGTGATGGAGAACGCGCTGATCCGCGCCACCGCGGCCAATGCGGTCCATATCGGCGCGCACACGCTGATCGGCACGCTGGCGAGCATCGCCGGGGCGACGGTGGGCGAGGAGGTCTTCTTCGCGTCCGGCGCCCGTGTCTTCAACGGCGCCCTCGTGGGGGCCCGCTGCGAGGTGCGGGTCAACGCGATCGTGCATCGTCGCGCCGTGCTCCCCGAGGGAACAGTGGTCCCGATCGGATGGGTGGCCGTCGGCGACCCCGTGCAGCTGCTCTCACCCGACCGGGATCAGGAGATCGCGGCGGCGCAGCCCGAGCTCGACTTCCCCGGTCATGTGTTCGGCGTCGACCGCGACACCCCCGACCTGATGGTGCAGCTCACCGAGCGCTACGGGAGCTCGCTCGCCCGGCATGCCAACGATCGCCCTATCCCCGACGCCCCCACCCGCTGAGGTCGCTCGCCGTCCTTCCGTGAGGGGTCAAGACACGCCCCATCCTCGTGCGGACTCGCGGCGTGTCATGACCCCTCACGGAGTGAGCGCGCGCGAGAGCGGGTGAGGGAGAGGTCGAGTTCGGATCAGATGACGCCCTGAGCGAGCATCGCGGCGGCGACGCGCTCGAAGCCGGCGATGTTGGCTCCGGCCACGTAGTCGCCGCCGACGTCGTGACGCTCTGCCGCGTCGAAGGCGGCGTCGTGGATGTCGGCCATGATCTCGCGCAGCTTGTTCTCGCTGTCGGCGAAGGTCCAGCGCTGCCGCGAGGCGTTCTGGCTCATCTCGAGCGCCGAGGTCGCGACACCGCCGGCGTTCGCGGCCTTGCCCGGGGCGAACAGCACGCCCGCCTTCTGGAAGGCCTCGACGGCGTCGGGAACACAGGGCATGTTCGCACCCTCGGACACGGCACGGACGCCGTTGGCGATCAGTGCCTCGGCATCCGCGAGACTCACCTCGTTCTGTGTGGCGGAGGGGACGGCGATGTCGACAGGGACCTCCCAGACGCTGCCACCCTCGACGAAGCGCGCGCTCGGACGACGGTTGGCGTACTCGACGATGCGGGCGCGCTCGACCTCCTTGAGCTGACGGAGCAGGTCGACGTCGATGCCGGCGTCGTCGATGACGTAGCCGGACGAGTCGGAGGCCGTGACGGCGGTCGCTCCGAGCTGGGTGGCCTTCTGGATCGCGTAGATGGCGACGTTCCCCGAGCCCGAGATGCCGACGCGCTTGCCGGTGAGGGAGTCGTTGTGCACGGCGAGCATCTCCTGCGCGAAGAACACCGCCCCGTAGCCGGTCGCTTCGGTGCGCACCTCGGCGCCGCCCCAACCGGTGCCCTTGCCGGTGAACATGCCCGACTCGTGGCGGTTGGTGACCTTGCGGTACTGGCCGAAGAGGTAGCCGATCTCGCGGCCGCCGACGCCGATGTCGCCCGCGGGGACGTCGGTGTGCTCGCCCAGGTGGCGGTAGAGCTCATTCATGAACGACTGGCAGAAGCGCATGACCTCGGCGTCGGAGCGGCCGTGCGGGTCGAAGTCGGACCCGCCCTTGCCGCCGCCGATGCCCTGACCGGTGAGCGCGTTCTTGAAGATCTGCTCGAAGCCGAGGAACTTGATGATCGACAGGTTCACCGAGGGGTGGAAGCGCAGTCCGCCCTTGTACGGGCCTAGGACCGAGGAGAACTGGATGCGGTAGCCGCGATTGACCTGCAGCTTGCCGGCGTCGTCGATCCACGGCACGCGGAAGAGGATCTGTCGTTCGGGTTCGACGAGGCGCTCGAGGATGCCGCCGTCGACGTATTCCGGGCGTCGCTCCAGAACGGGTGCGATCGAGTGCAGCACCTCGTGGACGGCCTGGTGGAACTCCGGCTCGTGCGGGCTGCGGGACAGCACCGTGTCGAACACGGGCTGCACGGAGGCGGCGAGCGGATGGAAGTCGGCGGGAATCGTAGCGGTCACGCGGAAGAGACTTTCTGATGGGGGATTGTGGTGCAGGCGATCGTGTCGCGTGAGGCGTCGCCGGAGTCGGCGGAGGTTTCACTCTAGCGGCCGGCCGAATGCGGATCGCGCACCCGGCCAGACGGCATATCGGTCACCCGGTGTTCTGCAGGCCGGCGGCGACACCGCTGACCGAGAGCAGGAGCAGGCGCTGCTGTTCGGCATCGGCGCCTGACCCGGTGGGGCCTTCGGCCGAGCGCAGTGCCCGCAGAGCGCGCAGCTGCAGCAGCGAGAGTGCGTCGACGTAAGGGCTGCGCAGCTGCACGGCACGCTGGAGAACAGGCTTGTTCTCCAACAGGCGCTCGCCGCCGGTGAGACGGATCACCCAGCGTCGCGTGATGGCGAGCTCGTCGAGGACGAGCTGTGCCAGGTCATCGCGGTCGCCGAGTGCCAGGTACTGGCGGGCGATGCGCTCGTCGGTCTTGGCGAGGCTCATCGCGACATTGTCGATCATGGTGCGAAGCAGCGGCCACTCGCGGTATGCCTCGATGAGCAGCTCCTCATCGCCCACGGCGTCCAGGGCGGTGCCCAGACCGAACCAGCCGGCCAGGTTGATGCGGGCCTGCGTCCACGCGAACACCCACGGGATGGCCCGCAGATCCTCGAGGGACTCGACCGACAGTCCGCGACGAGCGGGACGCGAGCCGAGCGCGAGCAGGCCGATCTCCTCCATCGGGGTGACCGTGGCGAACCAGGGCGCGAACCCGTCGGCCTTCACGAGCGAGAAGAAGCGCTCGCGGGAGGCGGCATCCATGATCGAGGCGACCTCCGCGTAGCGCTCGGCCGCGCGGCTGGTGCGCTGCTCCTCGGTGGGCGACGACGCGAGCAGAGTGGCGGCGGCGACCTGGTCGATGTGCCGCATCGCGATGGCCGGCTCGCCGTAGCGCGCGAAGATGACCTCACCCTGCTCCGTGAGCTTGAACCGGCCGTCGACCGAATGCGGCGGCTGGGCGAGGATCGCGGAGTTGGCGGGGCCGCCGCCGCGTCCGAGGGCGCCGCCGCGACCGTGGAAGAGCGTCAGCTCGATCTCGGACTCCTGCGCCCAGCGTGCGATCTTCTCCTGCGCCTCGTACAGCGCGAGGTTCGCGGCGACGGGACCGACATCCTTCGACGAGTCCGAGTACCCGAGCATGACCTCGAGGCGGTTGCCGGTGGCGGCCATGCGCTCGCGGAACTCGGGGAACGTCACGGCCTCGGCCAGGATTCCGGGTGCCGCCTGAAGGTCGGCGAACGTCTCGAACAGCGGTACGACGTCGAGCACCGGAGCGTCGTCGCCGAGCGCGTACCGGGCGAGGCGGTGCACGTTGGCAAGATCCGAAGCGGCCTGGGTGAAGGAGACGACGTAGCGTCCGGCCGCCCGCAGGCCGCGGTCGCGCTGGATGTCCGCGATCGCGCGGAAGACCTCCAGCACCTCCTCGGTCTGGGCGCTGATGGCCTCACCCGCGTCGAGCTCGGCCAGGGCCTTCGCGTGCACCTGCGAGTGCTGACGCACCTCGAGCTCGGTGAGGTGGAAGCCGTACGTCTCGACCTGCCAGATCAGATGCTGCACGCCACCGAAGGCATGGCGCTTCGCGCCGGCGGCCGCGAGCGAGGACTGCACGGTCCGCAGGTCTTCGAGCAGCTCCTCGGGGCGGGCGTAGCCCTGCGTGGAATCTCCGTGGCGGGTCGCGGCGACGCGGCGGGAGAGGACGAGCAGCACGCGCCGGTGGGGCTCGTCAGGGGAGCGGGTCGCGAGTTCGGCGGCGAGCTCCGGCTCGGCCGACGCGAATCGCTCCCAGAGTGCAGTGACCTCGGCGCTCGGCGGGGTGTCGTCCGCGGAGAGAGTGAGGGTCCGGCCGATGCGGTCGAGCGCACGCTCGAGCCCGCGGAGGACGTGGTCGGCCGCGATCTGCGAGGCCTCGCGTGTGACGGATGCCGTGACGAACGGGTTGCCGTCTCGGTCGCCGCCGACCCAGGAGCCGATGCGCACGAACGCGGGCACCACCGGGGCGCTGGATCCGGATTCCTCGCCGCGGAGGGCGTCGTCGATGCGGCGGTACACGTGGGGCACCGTCGTGAAGAGCGTCTCGTCGAACACGCCCATCACGGTGCGGACCTCGTCCGTCGGGGAGGGCTTCTGCGACCGCAGCGGAGCGGTGCGCCAGAGCGTGTCGATCTCCTCCAGCATCCGGCGGCGGGCGCGGTGCTCCTCCGACCCGCCGGCGCTCGCCGCGTCGTGCTGGGTGAGCAGCTCGGACAGGCGGCGGATGCTCGAGGACACTGCACGGCGGCGGGCCTCGGTCGGGTGCGCGGTGAACACCGGGTGGAAGCGGAGGCCGTCCAGGCGGCGGCGGGCTTCGTCATCACCGACCTCGCTGCGCAGTCGGGCGTAGGCGGTCGCGACGGTGTCGGCCGTCTGACCCTGGGTCCCTGAGCCCGTCGAAGGGACCGGCTGACCGGCGCGCTCGCGCAGCACTCGCACGCGCTGATGCTCCTCGGCCAGGTTCACGAGGTGGAAGTAGCAGGTGAAGGCGCGGGCGACCTCGTCGGCCCTGGCGATCGTGAACGATTCGGCGATGGCCGCGGCGCGCTCGAACGCGTCGGGCGTCTCCTCGTCGTACGCCTGGATCGTCGCGAGTCGCAGACGCTCGACGTCTTCGAAGAGGCCGTCGCCACCGGCTTCGCGCAGGACCTGCCCGAGCAGCTGCCCGAGCATCCTGACATCGGTGCGCATCGCGTCCGGCGTGCCGCGACCGGCTTCGAATCGGCCGATCACACGGATCGCCTCGGTGTTCGTGGGCTCGGAGAAAGAGTGTGCGGGGGTCACCCTTCGAGAGTATCCCGGGCGGTGGGGGTGTCCTGCACGCATGACGCCCGGAGCCGGAGGGGCGGAGCGAGACCGCGAGCGCGGCGATATCCCGGCGACCTACGATGGAGGGGATGCGCATCTCAGCGAACCCCCTCCGCGGTCAGCAGTTCCCCGCCGTCCTCCTTCTCGTCGCCGCCGGCCTCGGCCTGCTGCTCGCGAACCTGCCGACGCACGACGCGTTGGCGGCGTTCCTCGACTTCCACATCGCGGTGCCGGGCACCGATCTCGACCTGTCGATCTCGCACTGGGTGTCCGACGGTCTTCTCGCGGTCTTCTTCCTCGTGGTGGCCATCGAGCTGCGTCATGAACTCACTCATGGTGAGCTCGATTCGCCGCGCAAGGCCGTGCAGCCCGCGATCGCCGCGGCCGGTGGAGTGCTCGTGCCGATCGCGGTGTACCTGCTGATCGCGGGTGGCGACAGCTCCACCGCATCCGGGTGGCCGATCCCGACCGCGACCGACATCGCCTTCGCGCTCGGCGTGCTGGCGATGTTCGGCAAGGGCCTACCCTCGCGGGTGCGCGTCTTCCTCCTCGCCCTGGCGATCCTCGACGACATCATCGGCATCATCTTCATCGCGGTGCTGTTCGCCGACGACGTGCAGTGGCTGCAGCTGGGTCTCGCGGTCGTCGGTGTCGCCGTGTTCTGGGCGCTCAGCCGCCTCCTGCACGCGAAGGGGCACGCGCTGATCGCGATCGCCATGGTCGTGGTCGGCCTCGTCACCTGGGGCCTCGTGGCGTCCTCCGGCATCCATGCCACGATCGCCGGCGTCCTGCTCGGGCTCGTCATGTCGCCGGTCCCCGCGGGGCGTACCCGCCACGCGCTGGAGCCGACCGTGAACGGCGTGATCCTCCCGGTGTTCGCCTTCGTCGCTGCGTTCGTCGTGATCCCCGCCCTCTCGCTCACGCAACTGTCGCCGGCGTTCTGGGCAATCGTCGTCGCACTGCCGGTCGGCAAGATCGTCGGCATCTCGCTGTTCGGCTGGATCGCGATGCGCATCCGCCCGAAGGGGGCGGAGCCGGCGCTGCCGTTCGCCGACATCCTCGCGGCCGGGGCCCTCGGCGGCATCGGCTTCACGGTCTCGCTGCTCCTGGCCAACCTCGCCTTCGCGAGCGACGGCGGCATCCGTGACCAGGCGATCCTCGGTGTGCTCGTCGGCTCGCTGATCGCTCTCGTGCTCTCCGCGTTCATCGTGTCGCTGCGTGCCCGCTGGTACCGTCGGGTCGCATCCGCCTCGTCGTGAACGCGGCGCGGAACCCGGACCGATCGAAGGAGGACGCGTGAACGCGCAGCCCGAGTCTGAGTCCCGTGCCGAGGGGGCGGACCCGCTCCGTACCGCCGCCGACACCATGCACGCGGTCCGCGACCGCTGCGTGTGGTCGCAGCAGATCACGCACCGCGACCTCGTGCCGTACCTGATCGAGGAGTCGCACGAGGTGATCGATGCGGTCGAGTCGGGCACCCGCGACGACCTCCGTGAAGAGCTCGGCGATCTGCTCTGGCAGGTGCTGTTCCACGCGGCGATCGCGGCGCAGGACCCGGAAGACCCGTTCGACATCGACGACGTGGCACGCACCCTGACCGAGAAGATGGTCCGCCGGCATCCGCACGTCTTCGCGGGAGAGGTGGCCGAGACCCCCGAGCAGGTGCTGGTGCACTGGAACGCCGCGAAGGCTGCCGAGAAGCGCACGCGTCGCAGCGTGCTCGACGGGGTGCCGCGGGGGATGCCGGCGCTCGCGCTCGCGCAGAAGCTCTCCGGGCGCGCGGCCGGTGTCGGTGTGACGGTCGCGCCGGTTCCGACCGCCGTGCCCCCGGCATCCGAAGCCGAGCTCGGCGATGCGCTGCTCGCGCTCGTGGCGACAGCCCGCGCCGAGGGGTGGGACGCGGAACGGGCACTGCGCGAACGGCTCCGCGTGCTCGAAGACGAGGTGCGGGCGGCCGAAGCCGGCGCCTGACGCACGGTCGGGGTGCCCGACCTGGGAAGATGGAGCCGTGGCTACTGTGAACCCGCCGCGCGGCATGCGCGACATCCTCCCCGCCGACAAGGCCCGCCGAGAGCGTGTGCTCTCCGTCATCCGCGACCGCTACCTCGCGCACGGATTCGACGAGATCGAGACGCCCGTCGTCGAGGACTACGACCGCCTGCATGCCGGGATCGGCGGCGACAACGAGAAACTCTCGTACAACATCCTGCGGCGCGGCCTCGACGCCGACGCGATCCGCGCGGCCGCCGACGACCCGGCTGCGCTCTCGGACCTCGGCCTCCGCTACGACCTCACCGTGCCGCTCGCTCGTTTCTACGCGAGCAACCGCGGACAGCTGCCCACCGTCTTCCGCTCGATCCAGATCGGTCCGGTCTGGCGTGCGGAGCGCCCGCAGAAGGGCCGCTACCGGCAGTTCGTCCAGTGCGACATCGACATCATGGGCGACGACTCCGCGCGGGCCGAGGCCGAGCTGATGGTCGCGTCGCTGGACGCGGTGGACGCGCTGGGCCTCGAGGGTGCGACGGTGCGCATCAACGACCGCCGCGTTCTGGACTGGATGCTGGACAGCTTCGGTTTCACCGCAGAGGAGCGCCCGGGGGTGCTCATCACGATCGACAAGCTCGACAAGATCGGCCCCGAGGGCGTGGCGACCGAGCTGCGCGAGCGCAGTGCGTCGACCGCGGCCGCCGACGCGTTCGATGCCTTCCTGCGTCGCCCGCAGACGATGGAGTACAACCCGTTCGGGGAGCGCCAGATCCGCAAGGCGCTGCCCGATGGTGCGCCGGCTGAGCTGGTCGAGCACCTGGTCGGCATCGGCGAGGCGGTGGCTGCGGGGCGTGGTCAGTCCGACATCCCGCTCGTCTTCGACCCGTTCCTCGTGCGCGGCATGGGCTACTACACGGGCACGATCTTCGAGCTCGCGCACCCCTCCGTCGGGTACTCGCTCGGCGGCGGCGGGCGCTACGACGGCATGATCGGGCGTTTCCTCGGGCAGCAGGTCCCCGCGGTCGGGTTCTCGCTGGGCTTCGAGCGCCTGGTCGACCTGATCGCCGATGAGGACGACGCCGCCGCGCAGGCGGTCGTGCTGATCCACGATGCCGACGTGCCGGTGCACGAGCTCGTCCGCCACAAGGCAGTGCTCATCGCGGGCGGTGCCCGGGTCCGGCTCGAGCGACGCACGAAGAACGTCAAGGCGCTGCTCGAGCGCTCGGCCGCCGACGGATACACGGCCTTCGCGACCGTGTCCGCGGGCGCCGGCGAGCTGGAGGTCAAGCCGCTCTCCTGACGCGGGCCTGTCGCGCTCGCTCCGGTGCACCCGGTCCACCCGGTCCACCCGGTCCACCTGTCAGGAGAATGCACGGTTGTCGGGAGAATCGCCGAGGTTCCGTCCGACATCCGTGCGATCTCCCGACGAATGAACACGGACGGACGGAAAGCCCCCGCGACGCGTTCACGGCGCGTTCACTCCGGCGGGGTGGAATCGGGGCGTGAGCCGTATCCGCACCCTCGCCCTCGTGACGCTCGTCCTCGCGGCCGTGCTGGGCGGAACCCGTTTCGCCCTGGTTCAGCAGGCCGCCATCGCGCGGAAGCGGATCGGGAAGCCGCTGGGGGAGGAGTCGCTCGATGCGGACCGCGTCTGGCGGCGCGCACTCGACGGTGAGCCCCTCGATCTGCTCATGCTCGGCGACTCCATCGCCGCCGGCCTCGGCGCGGAGCACCGCAAGGAGACGCTCGGCGGTCGTCTGGCGAAGGCGACGGGACGCCGGATGCACCGTCCCGTCCGGTTGCGCACCGCCGCGGTCGTCGGGTCGGAGTCGCCCGACCTTCCCGCGCAGCTCGACGCGCTCCCCGCCGACTACCGCCCGCACCTGGCCGTGATCGTCGTGGGTGGGAACGATGTCACGCACCGGCTGCCCGTGGCGCTGTCGGCACAGCATCTGCACGAGGCGATCCGGCGACTGCGGGAGACCGGTACCGAGGTCGTCGTCGGCACCTGCCCCGACCTCGGTGCTCTCCGCGCCGTTCCGCAGCCTCTCCGCCGGATCGCGTCGAGCCTGTCACGCCGTCTCGCCGAGATTCAGGACGAGACGGCGCGACGGGCGGGCGCCGAGCCGGTCGATCTGCGCCGCGCGGTGGGGCCGATGTTCTTCGACGAGCCGGAGGCGATGTTCAGCCTCGACCGCTTCCACCCGAGTGCTCTCGGCTACCGGCGCACCGCCGAGGCCCTGCTTCCGGCCGTATGCCGTGCGGCGGAGGGGTCGCTCAGCTCGCGCCGTCGGCGGGCGCCGCGCTGAACGAGGCGGCCCATTCGGCCACCCGTCGACTGCTCTCCTCGTCGGAGATGTCCTCGACACGGGTCATCACGGACCAGCGCACGCCGAACGGGTCGCGGATGCTCGCGAACCGGTCGCCCGAGACGAACGGTGCCGGTGCCTCGCGCACGGTGGCTCCGGCGGCGACGGCCTTCGCCACGACCGCATCGACGTCGGGCACGTACAGGCCCATCGAGTAGCAGTCGTCGTCGCCTTCGGGGGAGCGGACGAGGTGGTACTCGGGGTTCGGTTCGCCGAGCTGGAGGATGCCGAGCCCGAAGTCGAGGTCTGCGTGTGCGACCACGCCGCCGAACTCGGTCAGGTCGATGACCCTGGCGCCGAACACGTCGCGGTAGAACTCGATCGCCTGTTTCGCATCGGGGATCGCCAGGAACGGCGTGAGGGAGGTCGCGCTGTTCGGGCGCCCGTCGGTCGTGTACGTCCCGGTCGCGCCGGTCATGGGGGTATCTGTCAGGGGGGTGTCGTTGCTCATGCCGCCACGCTAGGGCGGGGGAGCACCCACGACTTGAACATCCGCGACAACCTCCCGACGTCGGTGCCGGCGCCTACGCTGGGCGCATGGTGAACCCGACCCGAGGCGTGCTCTACCCCGCCCGCCTGCCCGAGTTCCACCGCCTTCCGGCACCGGCCGCGGTGGCGGATCTGGTCGCCTGGTTCTGGATCCCGGAGTGGGACATCGAGCCCGGCCGATCGTCGCGCCAAGAGGTCGTCGCCTATCCGGCGCTCAATCTCGTCGTCGACGCCGAGGCCGTGACACTGTCGGGGGCGACGACGCGGCTGTCGCACCGCGACCTGCGCGGAGAAGGTTGGGCCGTGGGTGCCCTGCTGCGCCCCGCCGCCGTCGCCGCCCTGATCGATGACCCCACCGCGCTGGTCGACGGTGAGCGAGCCCTGGATGCCCGGGTTGGCGAGGTCGCCGAACTGCAGGCCGCCGTGGTGGTCGCGATGGGCTCCGGAGACGGGCATCGCGAACGGGCGGTCGAGATCTTCGCCCGGTGGCTCGCGGCGCGGGTCAGTCCGGTCGAGGAGCCGGCCCGCCAGGCCAACGCGCTCATGGAGATCCTGATGGGGGAGGGGGCCGCGCTCACCCCGGAGGAGGCGGCCGCGCGCCTCGCGGTGTCGGTCCGCACTCTTCAGCGGATGACCCATCGTCACGTCGGCCTCTCCCCGGGCGCGATGGTCCGACGACGGCGACTGCAGGAGGCGGCCGTGCGCGTGCGGGAGCAGCCGGACGTCGACCTCGCGTCGATCGCCGCTGATCTCGGGTACGCGGATCACGCCCATCTCACGCGCGACTTCCAGGCCGTCCTCGGGATCGCGCCTCGCACGTACCGCTCGGAGTCGAGCCTCTGACCTCAGACGCGCGCGAGTCGGAGCCGCAGCATCCGGTATCCCACGCCGAGCATGACCACCCCTGCTCCGATGGCGGAGGCCAACACGGGGAGGGTTGCGACCAGCACGAGGCACCCGAGCGCGCCGACGACCTGCAGCGCGCGGGGGTGGCGGCGTGCCGATCCCCGCTGCCGGAAGGCCGACGCGTTGGCGATGAGGTAATACAGCAGCACTCCGAATGACGAGAAGCCGATCGCGCCGCGAAGGTCGGCGAGCAGCACGATGACGATCACGATGACGGCGATCGCGATCTCGGCGCGCTGCGGCACGTGATGGCGCTCGTCGATCTTTGCGAGAAACCTCGGGACGTCACCCTCCCTGGCCATCGCCAGCGTCGTGCGCCCGATGCCGGTCAGCAGCGCCAGCAGCGCACCCAGTGACGCGGCGGCCGCCGCCACGCGGATGACCGGATCCCACGCCGAGGCGTCCGCCGCATCGAGCAGGTCGACCAGGGGCGCCGTCGATCCGCTCGCATCGGCGCCGAGGACCAGGACGACCGCGACGCAGACCAGGGTGTAGACGACGACGGCTCCGCCGAGGGCGAGGACGATCGCGCGCGGGATGGTCTTCGCCGGGTCGACCACCTCCTCACCCATGGTCGCGATGCGTGCATATCCGGCGAACGCGAAGAACAGCAGCCCGGCCCCCTGCAGCACGCCGTAGACGGTGGCGTCGGGCAGCGGGCTCGGTGCGGCTGTCGGTGCGGCGCCGAGCCCGAATCCGACCGCGACGGCGATCCCGAGCAGCGAGCAGACGACCAGGATGCGCGTGAGCAGCGCGGTCCGGGTCACGCCGAAGCAGTTCACGACGGCCAGCGCGGCGACGGCGACCACGGCGACCGGCACCTGCCACCCCGCGGGTGCGGCGTAGGCGGCGAAGGTCATCGCCATGGCGGCGCAGCTCGCGATCTTGCCGATGACGAAGCTCCAGCCGGCGACGAATCCCCACCACGGGCCGATCTCGGCTCGGGCGTACGCATACGTGCCACCCGCGACGGGATGTGCTGCGGCGAGCTGCGCCGATGCGGTCGCGTTGCAGTACGCGACGACCGCGGCTATCGCGAGTGCGATGAGGATTCCGCTGCCGGCGGCCCCGATCGCCGGAGCCCACACGGCGAACACTCCGGCGCCGATCATGGAGCCGAGGCCGATGGCGACGGCGTCTCCGAGCGTCAGCCGGCGAGCGAGGGGCATCCGTCCATGGTGACAGTCCGCGGTGAACGGCGGGTGACGGACGCACCGCGGCCGGTCGCTTATGCTGGCTTCCACGTCCTCCCTCGGGCGGGGAAGCCATGGGGGAAGGTGATTTTGGATGGATACCGGGGGGTGTCTTCATGTCGGAAGTACAGGTGTTCTATGACGAATTGCGGGCGGCGGCTTTCGATCTCGCCGACGCCGTGTTCGTCTTGCAGACGGATGCTTCGAACCTGGCGGGTGATACCGGCGTCGACGCACCGCTCGGCCGCTATTCGCTGAAGTCTGCGATGGACAGGCAGGTAGACGCACTCCGTGAGGCGACGCTTGCACATCAAGACGCGAGTGAGGCCCTGAGGACGACTCTTACGAACATCACCGACCGGTACTCCGACCTCGACGTCGAGCTCACCGGTCAGGAACAGCCATGAGTCTTGGTTCGCCGAACCGTGGATACCCGCTCGAGAAGATCAAGGGCGATGTGGGCACGATGTCTCGGTGGGTCGATCAGTTCGAGGTCGTCGCCGAGCATCTCAGCGCGCTTCGCGGGGCGGCGGCGCGGACGACGGGGTGTGCCGGCGTGGGAAAGGCCGTCTCCGGCGCCCGCGAGGACGCTGCGGCGATCCTGTCGGTGATCGGCCCGGACGTCGCGCTCGCTCAGACGCTCGCCGAGGCCCTGACGGCGTATGCGAAGGCGCACGACGCGCACGCCCCGAAGGCGAACGCGCTGATCGAGGAGATCGAGAATGCGCACGCCCAGCATGAAACGCTGGGAAGGGCCGCTGACAGTGCCGGGCGCGGTGCGGTGGCCGCGTCGAGGCTCGACGACCCCGCGGCCCTGGAAAAGGCGGAAGATGAGGCGACGGAGCAGATCGGAGCACGCGATCGAGCCGAGGAGGAGTTGAACGAGCTCTGGGTCGAGTACGAACGACACTTCGGGGCCTGGGAAGAGGCGTACGACGCTGCCGTGCGGGCACTGGTCCCGTCGGAGAGCGCGCCGGTCACCCTCGAGGCGAGGGACTTCCTCGACGCGCTCCTCTCCGCCGACACGCCGGAGGAGGTGCTGCGCCTGTGGCTGTCTCGGCCGGAATTGCAGGACGAGGTGATCAACGCGCATTCGGAGATCGTGGGCGCGATGGACGGGATTCCCGCGCTCGTCCGCGTGGCCGCCAACCGCCTCAACGCGCCCGGCTGGATCGCGGAGGCCGAGGCGGATCTCGCCGTCGAAGGGATCTCGGACGAGCGCGCGGCTTTCCTGCGCAGCGAGATCGCCTACCTGAGACAGGTGATGAGCGACGACGACCCCGTTCAGCTCTACCTCTACGATCGTGATTCCTCACGGATCGTCGAGATGATCGGAACACCCTCGCCCGAGACGGAGAAGGTGATCACGTACGTGCCGGGAACCTTCACGAGTCTTGGGGATTTCTACCGGGGTGGCGCGCAGCAGATCGCCGGATACCTCGCTGGCCAGGTGCCGGGCACCGTCGCGTTCGTCTATAAGGACGGACCTTTCCCGGGGGAGAACACCGACGTCGGCGGCATCGACATGTTCCGCATCGGCGAGGCGAACGATGCGGACCGCGCGCTCGCGGCAGGGCGACAGCTTGCGCGGTTCGAGGCGGGGATGCGTGCGGATCCGCTCCTGGTGGCGGCGGAGCAGGATGCTCTCGGACACAGCTGGGGGCTGTCGAACGTCACGAGCTCCGAGGTCGCTGGGGCAGACTACGACAAGGTGATCTCGCTCTCCGGGGCGGGGATGCCCGAATCGTGGAAGCCAGGGCAGGGCACGACGTACACAGACCTCTCCTATCGCGACATCCTGCAGTCCGGGCAGGGACTTGGGATCGTGTGGGACGGGAACAATCCACGTGAGCACCCGGCTTTCGAGCACGGCGAATACTACGAAGGGCCGCATGATGACGAACTGGCAGAGTCGGCAGCTGTGCCATCCAGCGGACATCCATCGGTGTATGTGCCGCTCGATGACATCGGGGTGCTGATGGACAATCACAACCTGATCGCGACGAACAGTGACGCCAATGATGAGGCCTTGAAGTATCTGAAGAAGCTGGTGGCCAGATGAGAGGCAGCGGGTGGCGGGCTGTTGCCGTCGCGTTGCTTTGCGCGACGGTGCTCTCAGGTTGTGCGCCCGCCGCTCAAACGCCTGCTGACGATGGGAGTCCCGTGACGTTGGAAGAAGCGAAATCTGAGGCGCAGGCGATGGAGCTTGAGATTGCGGCGTTGATTCCTGCGGATGTTGTGGCAAATGTCGTCCAGAAGCCAGAAGGAACGCTGTTCTCTTGCGAGGATGCGCAACACCGGTGGAAAGGTCTCACAACGGTTGCTCTGGTGCCAGGCACGGACGTCGAAATGGTCGTCAAGGGCGTTGAGGCTCAAATGGCAGACGACGACCGCTTCGAGATGAGGAGCTGGGTCGACCCTGCCGGCGAGTACACCGTGCAGCTGACGTCCCCCGAGACCGCTGCGAACTTCATCTTCGGTGAAGGTATTGAAGAGGGGACTATCGACATCGATTCAGGTTCCAAGTGCTTCACGCTGCCGGAAGGCGTGTATCCCGGGGGGACGTTCTGATGTCCGTCTCACATCCATGACCTGAGATCGCTCCGAGTCGGCGGCCTTCTCGCGCTGTCCGGGTCGGGGATGCCGAGGCGATGTACGTGCCGCTCGATGACATCGGGATGCTGATGGATAACGACAAAGCCCTGAAGTACATGGAAGAGCTGGTGCGCGGATGAGAGCGTCGTGGTGGCAGGCCATTGGCGTCGTTGCGGTGTGCTCGGCGATCTTGGGTGGATGCGCTTTCCTGGCGGAGCGACCCGGACAGGAGAGCAAAGAGACGGCAGATAAGGCAAAGGCCGACGCGCAGGCGATGGAGTTGGAGATCGCGTCGTTGATTCCTGATGACGTCGTCGCCAGCGTCGATCAGAAGCCGGACGGAACGCTGTTCTCCTGTGACGAAGCGCGGCACCATTGGGCAGGATCTACGACCGTGGTGCTCGTCTCCGAGGCTGATGCGACTGAGGTGGTGAAGCAGTTGGAATCAGATGCGCGAGATGAAGGCCGGTTCTCCGTCGAGTCTTGGGTCGATGTCACTGACACGTACAGCGTGCAACTGACGCTGCCTGGTTCGGTGGAGAACTACATCTTCAGCGAGGGAGAGCCGCACACGATCCGCATCGCTTCGGGTTCGGAGTGCTTCACGCTGCCGGAGGGCGTCTACCAGGGCGGCACGTTCTGACGGCCGACCCGCCGGCGCCTCCACGCCCCGGTCAGCCCCGGGACGACGCCGTGACCCGCTTCTTCTCCCGGATGTACACCTCGCGGCGGACCTTCGCGACCACGTCGCCCTCGCGGTCCGTGATCACCGTCTCGAACCACTCGAGCACCTTGGCCCCGCCGCGGGCGCGCTCACGGATCTCCTCCGCCTTCTCCTTCGACACCTCGAACTCCGCGGTGAGCACGCCGCGTCCGGGCTTCAGGAACTCGATCTCGCCACGGGTGTCCCACACCACATGGTCGCGTCCGAGCTGATGGATGACGAGCATGAAGAAGTACGGGTCGGTCATCGCCGACATCGAGCCGCCGAACGCGGTCTTGACGTAGTTGCGGGTGAAGACGTTCACGTGCAGCTCGACGGTGGCGTGCGTCCAGTCTTCACTGAAGCGACGGACGCGGATGCCGCTGAAGAGGTTCGGAATCCACAGGCTCATACCGAGGGCGAGGCGGCGGGGCGTGATGCGCATTCCGTCAGTGTGGCGGACGTGGGCGAGGGCGACGAAGACGTCTGGAGGGTAGCTACAGTTGTTCTAGTTCGTATAGAATAACTAGCGATACCGGAGAAGGAGGGTCGGATGCTCATCCGCGTCGATCCCGACAGCCCCCGCGCGCTGTACGACCAGGTGGCGGCGTCCGTGCGCTCCGACATCCTCGCCGGAGTCCTCGCGCCCGGAGACCGCCTTCCCGCGGCGCGAGATGTCGCCGAGGCGCTGGACATCAACCAGCACACCGTTCTGCACGCCTACCAACGGCTGCGCGACGAAGGTCTCGTCGACCTGCGTCGAGGTAGGGGGGCCGTCATCGCGAGCTCGGCTGCGCCGCTCGCCGAGCTCGCGCACGACATCGATGAACTGGTGCGTCGTGCCGCAGCTCTCGGGGTGTCCGCCGACACGCTCGCCGGCATAGTCCAGGCGCACCGCGAAGCCCCCACCGTCATGAACCCGATCGAGAACCCCGAGGAGGATTCGCCATGACCACCCACGACCTCACCCGCACGCAGCCTCCGCTGCTCCGACGCGCACGGCTGACCTTCTTCGTCGTCGCGGTGATCGCGCCGATCACGATCACTGCGATCGCCGTCGTGGTCATGCTCATGTGGCTGCCCACGATGCCGGAGCAGGTCGCGACTCACTGGGGTTTCGGCGGTGCCGACGGCTTCGGGGCTCCGTCCACCTATCTCTGGCTCCTCGTCGGGATCGGACTCGGGCTGCCGTTGCTGATGGCGATCACCACCCTCGCCTCGGTCGGCGCGCACTGGGGCGGCGCGGGACGCCTGATGGGTGCTCTGGCGGCGGGCATGTCACTCTTCGCCGCGATCATGAGCCTCGGCTCGCTCGCGATCCAGCGCGATCTCACCGATATCGCGGACGCGCCGGGCATCGGCGGGATCATGGCGCTGGCGTTCGGGGGGCTCATCGCGGCTGGGGGCATCGCCTGGGCCGTGCAACCCCGCGTGAGAGCGGAGCAGGGACGCACGCTGGAGCCCCGGCATGCCGTCCGTATCGCGAACGGTGAACGCGTCGTGTGGGTCGCCACGACGACCATGCCCCGCGGAGCGCTGGCCTTCCTCTTCATCGTGCTTCTCGGCCTCGTCGCGCTCGCCGCGTACATGCTGGGCACCGGCGTCGCGGGCGGTTGGATCGTGGCCGTGGTCGGGCTCGTCGTGGGCCTCGCACTGGCAGCGACCGCATCCTTCCGCGTCAAGGTCACTCCGGAGGGCTTCGCCGCGCGGGCTCTGTTGGGCTGGCCGCGCATCCGCATTCCGCTCGACGAGATCGAGTCCGCTCGTGCGGTGGAGATCTCGCCGTTCGGTGAGTTCGGCGGTTGGGGCTGGCGTATCTCGGTCGACGGGCGGACCGGCATCGTCATGCGGCAGGGATCCGCGATCGAGGTCAGCCGTCGGGGTCGGCGGCCCTTCATCGTCACCATCGACGGAGCCGAAGAGGCTGCAGCACTGCTCCAGGCCTATGCGGACCGTACTCGAACGCCGGGCGTGACGCCCGCAGAACCCGGAAAGGCCGACTCATGACCGAATCGACTCTACACCCCCGCGCCGTGCAGTGGCCCGCCGTCATCGTCTTCGTGATCGTCGCCTGCGCGCTGGCGTGGCTGGTGGCGCTGCCCCTTTGGCTGGGGGCCGGTCTCGCCGAGCCGATGTCCGTGTTCCTCCTGCCGATCATGATGTTCACCCCTGCCGTCGCGGTGCTGGTCGTGACCTTCGCGATGGGGGTGCCCGCCCGGGGGCAGCGTGCGCGCTTCCTCGGCCTCTGGCCGCTGCGGCCTGCCAAGCGCGTGGTCTGGCTCATGGTCGCGGCCTGGCTCGTACCACCGGTGCTGGTCGGGCTCACGATCGTCGTGTCCGCGGCGCTCGGGTTCGTGCAGCTCGATCTGACCTTCGCCGGTTTCGCGGCGGAGCTCGCGAAGGCGCTGCCCGCCGGTGCCCCCGTGCCGCCGGTCGAGGTCGTGGTGTTCGCCCAGATCGCGATGGTTCCCCTCGGGGCGCTGTTCAACAGCATCTTCGCCTTCGGGGAGGAGATCGGATGGCGGGGCTGGTTGCTTCCGGCGCTGCGACCGCTCGGCACCTGGCCCGCCCTGATCCTCAGCGGCGCGATCTGGGGCCTGTGGCACAGCCCGATCATCCTGCTCGGCTACAACTTCGGGCGCACCGACATCACGGGCGTCCTGTTCATGGTGGGCGGCTGCGTCGCCTGGGGCGTCCTGCTCGGCTGGCTCCGACTGCGCTCCGCATCCGTCTGGCCGGCGGTGATCGCCCACGGATCGCTGAACGCCGCTGCCGGGCTCATCGTCCTGTTCGCGGCCTCGCAGCCCGATCTCGCTCTCGCCGGGCCGCTCGGCGTCGCGGCGTGGATCGTGGTCGCGGCGGTGGTCCTGGTGCTCGTGCTGACCGGCCAGTTCCGGAAGCAGCCCGAGCTCGCCGACGCCCCCGGTCGTCTGCTCTCGCCGCCGCGGGGCTGATGTCGCGGGGGTTGACGGCGATACGAGGCGGCGGTTGGCTGAGGTCATGGACTCCACCCCCGCCGCCTGGTCGCAGGCCGATTCGTATCTCGCCGACACGCTCGTCGGGCCCGACGCCGACCTGGAGTCGGCTCTCATCGCACAGCGCGAGGCGGGGCTGCCAGAGATCGAGGTCGCGCCCGTCGCGGGCAAGCTGCTGAATCTGCTCGTCCGCATCAGCTGTGCGCGGCGGGTGCTCGAGATCGGCACACTCGGCGGCTATTCGACCATCTGGCTCGCCCGCGCCGTCGGGCCGGAGGGGCGGGTCGTGACGATCGAGGCCGAGGCCGACAACGCCGCCGTCGCCCGGGCGAGCATCGACGCCGCAGGTGTCGGCGACCGGGTCGACATCCGTATCGGCAGGGGCGCCGAGGTGCTGCCGACCCTGGTCGGCGGGTTCGATCTGGTCTTCATCGATGCCGACAAGGAGTCCAACACCGTCTATCTCGACTGGGCGGCGCGACTCGGGCACGCGGGAACGGTCATCGTGCTCGACAACATCGGGCGCGAAGGCGAGATCGTCCGCGCCGACAGCACCGACCCGAAGGTGATCGGCACCCGTGACGGACTCCGGATGCTGGGGGAGGACCCGCGCTTCGACGCCACGGCCCTGCAGACGGTCGGGGCGAAGGGTTGGGACGGCTTCGCGATCGCCGTCGTGGTCTGAGCCCGCTCCGTGCGGAATGCCCGGACGCGTCCCTGGTCCGGTCGCACGGCCGGGCTAGACTGGGCGCGGATCGACGACGCTCCACACCACGTTTTCCCCCTGAGCAAGGAGCACATCAGTGGCACTGATCGAGGCTGTAGGCGCACGCGAGATTCTCGACTCGCGCGGAAACCCGACCGTCGAGGTGGAGGTCCTCCTCGACGACGGCATCGTGCAGCGGGCGGCCGTTCCGTCCGGTGCATCCACCGGCGCGTTCGAGGCGTACGAGCTCCGCGACGGCGACAAGAGCCGCTACGGCGGCAAGGGCGTGCTCAAGGCCGTCGAGGCCATCATCGACGAGCTCGGCCCGGCCATCGAGGGTGTCGAGGCGAGCGAGCAGCGCATCGTCGACGAGATCCTCATCGAGGTCGACGGCACCGAGAACAAGAAGCGCGTCGGCGCCAACGCCATCCTCGGCGTGAGCCTCGCCGTCGCCAAGGCGGCCGCGGATTCGGCCGACCTCCCGCTGTTCCGCTACCTGGGTGGCCCCAACGCCCACGTGCTGCCCGTTCCGCTGTTCAACGTCATCAACGGCGGCGAGCACGCCGACAACGGCATCGACATGCAGGAATTCTTCCTCGCTCCGATCGGCGCCGAGACCTACTCCGAGGCACTGCGCTGGGGCGTCGAGACCTATCACGTGCTGCGTGCCGAGCTGAAGGCTGCGGGCTACGCGACCGGCCTCGGCGACGAGGGCGGCTTCGCCCCCGACCTGCCCAGCAACCGCGAGGGCCTGGACTTCCTGGTCAAGGCGATCGAGAAGGCCGGCTTCACGCCCGGCACCGACATCGCCCTCGGCCTCGACGTCGCAGCGACCGAGTTCTTCAAGGACGGCGTCTACCGTCTCGACAACAAGGACTGGGACGCCGCCGCGCTCACCGAGTACTACGTGGGCCTCGTCAACGACTTCCCGATCGTCACGATCGAGGACGCGCTGGCCGAGGACGACTGGGACAACTGGAAGCACCTCACCGACGCCCTGGGCTCCAAGGTGCAGCTGGTCGGCGACGACCTGTTCGTCACCAACCCGCAGCGCCTCGCCGACGGCATCAAGCGCGGCGTCGCCAACTCGCTGCTCGTCAAGGTCAACCAGATCGGCACGCTCACCGAGACGTTCGATGCGGTCAGCCTGGCGCAGCGCTCCGGCTACACGGCCATGCTGTCGCACCGCTCCGGTGAGACCGAGGACACGACCATCGCCGACCTCGTCGTCGCGACGAACTCCGGCCAGATCAAGGCGGGCGCACCCGCTCGCAGCGAGCGCGTCGCCAAGTACAACCAGCTGCTGCGCATCGAGGAGGAGCTCGGCGACGCCGCGGTCTTCGCCGGTCGCTCGGCTTTCCCGCGCTCGCAGGCCTGAGCGCGGCTGACACACGTAGAAGCCGCGGAAGCGGCGGCTGAGACGGCCGTCATCCGCGGAGCATGACGCCGCTGAAGCGGCACGACGAAGGAGGGGCCGTGGCACGACGACCGGCTCCTCCTTCGTCGGTTCCGGCCGCGAAGGCGGCCGGAAAGGGCGCCGGCAGATCGAGGACGTCATCCGTGACCGCCCCCGCGCCCCGGGCCTCGCGCAGGAACCGCGGTGATGCACCGCGCGTCGATGTCCGCGAGTGGGCCTCCGGCATCCGTCTCTCGGCGTTCTCGGTGATCATGTTGTCGCTGGTGGTGTTGGGTGCCTGGGTCCTCGTGCCCACACTCGGAACGTTCATCGACCAGCGTCAGAAGATCGCGGCGCTGGAGGCATCGGTGCAGGTGAGCGAAGACGAGATCGACGCGCTGATCGCCGAGCGCGAGCGGTGGAACGACCCCGCATACATCACGACTCAGGCGCGCGAGCGCCTCTACTACGTCAAGCCCGGCGAGGTCGTCTATCTGATCGACAACGACCTCGATCCATCGGCTCTCCCGCGCGAGCAGGCGCCGGTGAGCGACACGCTCGAGGAGAAGCCGTCGGACTGGATGCCGCAACTCCTGCGCACCCTGGTCGCGACGGGACTCAGCGAGACGGCAGCGACCGCTCCCTGAGCGCTCCCTCCGAGCATCCTCTCGGGCGGCTCCCCTACGCTGGAGGGGTGACCACGCCGCCGTTCCCTGCCCCCACGTCCGCCGAGCTCGCCGTCGTCTCGGCCCAGCTCGGCCGTCCCGCCCGTGGTGTGGTGGGCATCGCGGCTCGCTGCGCGTGCGGCAACCCCACGGTCGTCGCCACGACGCCGCGCCTTCCGGACGGCACGCCGTTCCCCACGTTCTACTACCTGACGCACCCGGCGGCCACGGCGGCGATGTCGACCCTCGAGGCCACGCAGGTGATGCCGGAACTCGCGGCGCTCCTGGCCGATGATGAGGAGACCGCTGCCGCCTACCTCGCCGCGCACGAGGCGTACCTCGCCGACCGGACGCAGTTCGGGGAGGTCCCCGAGATCGACGGGATCTCCGCCGGCGGCATGCCCACGCGCGTGAAGTGCCTGCACGCGCTCGCGGGACACGCCCTCGCTGCCGGTCCCGGCGTGAACCCGATCGGCGATGCCGCGCTGGCGCGGTCGTCCTGGACGCCCGAGGTGTGCCGGTGCGAAGACCCCGGCGCCGCACTGCGAGAAGCGGCGGCGTCACCCGAATGACAGCCCGCCGGACGCTGCGCAGCGCTGCCGCCATGCTGGTGGTCGCGGCGTCTGTGCTGCTCCTCGGCGCCACGGCGACGCCGCCGCCGATCCCCGACGATCCATCCGATCCGACCCGCGCGTCGGAGTACTGGCTCGACGGCGCGAGGATCCGCGAGGCGTGGCAGACGACCCGCGGCAAGGGCGTGACGATCGCCGTGATCGACACGGGCATCGGCAAGGTGCCCGAGGTGTTCGGAGACGCCGTGGTCGGCGGCACCGATGTGTCCGGTGCCGGCACCCCGGATGGACGGACGCCGCTGGGCGCGATCGACGGGAATCACGGCTCGTGGGTGGCGTCGCTCGCGGCCGGACGCGGTGCCCCCGACGGGACCGGCATGATCGGGGTCGCGCCGGAGGCCAACCTCCTCTCCATCTCGGTCGGTTTCGGCGCAGCCGCCGCCGTGCCGTTCACAGAGCAGGTCGCGAAGGGCATGCGCTGGGCGGTCGACAACGGCGCCGACATCATCAACCTCTCCTTCACCACGAACACGCTCGACTGGGATGAGAGCTGGGACGATGCGTTCCTCTATGCGTTCGAGCACGACGTGGTGGTCGTCGTGGCCGCGGGCAACCGGGGGAGCGGCACGAACATCATCGGTGCTCCTGCGACGATCCCCGGCGTGCTCACCGTGGGTGGCGTGGACCAGACGGGAACCGCGAGCGTCGAGGCTTCCACCCAGGGCATCACGATCGGGATCTCGGCACCCAGCGAGGGACTGATCGGTGTCTCCGCCGACGGCAAGGTCGAGCACTGGCGTGGGACGAGCGGCGCGGCGCCCATCGTCGCGGGAGTCGCCGCACTGATCCGCTCCGCGCATCCCGACATCAAGGCGATCGACGTCATCAATCGCATCATCAAGACGGCGATACCGGTCCCGGACGCCACCAAGCCGCAGGATCCGCTCTACGGCTACGGGCTGGTGGACGCCGCCGCAGCGATCTCCGCAGACATCGCGCCGGTGAGCGCGAACCCCATGGGCGACTTGGCGGAATGGGTGCGCTACTTCCGTCGTGCGGAGTCGGAACCGCAGCCCGTTCCCTCGATGACACCGGTCGCCGTGCCGCCTCTGCCCGCGGCCGATGCGCCGAGCGAGGCCGCTTCACCGTTGCTTCCCAGCGCCGATTCACTGCGCTACGGTACCCTGCCGCTCATTGCGCTCACCGTGCCTGGTATCCTGGTAGCGCTTGGCGTCACCGCAGCTGCCCGGCGCATCCGATCGGCGCGCGTTTCCGTACGCCAAATCCCCGACTCCGAGGAGTAGTTCTTCTGTGCCTCAGAACAGCACTGTGCCCAAGATTCTGATCGTCGGCGGAGGGTACGCAGGTTTCTACACCGCGTGGAAGCTCGAGAAGCACCTCCGCAAGGGTGAGGCCGACGTGACCATGGTCGACCCGCTGCCGTACATGACGTACCAGCCGTTCCTGCCCGAGGTGGCCGCCGGTTCCATCGAGGCGCGTCACTCGGTCGTCGCGCACCGACGTCACCTCAAGCGCACTCACGTCCTCACCGCCAAGGTGACGAACATCAACCACGCGCAGAAGGTCGCGACGATCACGCCGCCCGTCGGCGAGCCGTACGAGTTCGCGTACGACCAGATCGTCGTCACCGCGGGAGCCGTCTCCCGCACCTTCCCGATCCCCGGCATCGCCGACAACGCGATCGGGCTGAAGACGATCGAGGAAGCCGTCGCGATCCGCGACAAGGTCATGTCCAACTTCGACAAGGCCGCGGCTCTTCCCGCCGGTCCCGAGCGCGACCGTCTGCTGTCGGTCGTCGTCGTCGGCGGCGGTTTCGCGGGTATCGAGGTCTTCGCCGAGCTGCGCTCGCTCGCCTCGTCGCTCGTCAGCAAGTACCCGCAGCTCAGCTTCGAGGACACGCACTTCCACCTCATCGAGGCCATGGGGCGCATCATGCCCGAGGTCTCGCTGAAGACCAGCGAGTGGGTGCTGAAGGATCTCGCCAAGCGCGGTGCCAACGTTCACCTCGACACCCAGGTCACCGGCGCCATCGACGGTAACGTCGAGCTCTCCACCGGCGAGGTCATCCCGACCGATGTCATCGTCTGGACCGCGGGTGTCATGGCGAACCCGACCGTGGTTCGTGGCGGAGACCTCCCGGTCGAGGAGCGCGGTCGCATCCAGACCCGTGCCGACCTGCGCGTCGGCACGCCCGAGGCCTTCGTCGAGGGCGCCTGGGCTGCGGGTGACGTGTCCGCCGTTCCCGACCTTTCGGGCGGCGGCGTCGGCGGCTTCTGCGTGCCGAACGCCCAGCACGCTGTCCGTCAGGCCAAGCTCCTCGCGAAGAACCTGGTCGCCGTGCTCCGTGGGGAGAACCCGAAGGAGTACTTCCACAAGAACCTCGGTGCCGTCGCGGGTCTCGGCCTGTACAACGGCGTCTTCCAGTCCGGCAAGATCGCACTCAAGGGCTTCGTGGCCTGGGTCGCGCACCGCGGCTACCACGGCCTCGCGATGCCCACGTGGGAGCGCAAGTTCCGTGTGATCTGGGGCTGGTGGAACAACCTGTGGCTCGGCCGCGACCTGGTGAACCTCGAGACGGTGCAGAACCCGCGTTACGTCTTCGAGGAGTTCGCCGCGCGTCCGCGTCCGGCAGCTCCCGCGGCGCCTGTCGCGGACGCGGCTCCGGCGGCGAAGGCTGCTCCGGCGGCATCGGCTGAGGCACCGGAGGCGACTGCCGCCGCGAAGAAGCCCGCGGCCAAGAAGCCGGCCGCGAAGAAGCCTGCGGCGAAGAAGCCTGCCGCCGAGAAGGCTCCTGAGCCGGCCGAGGCTGCAGCCAAGTAGCTGACTCTCGAACCGATGGATCGGCCCCGCGCGCTCTGCGCCGGGGCCGATCTTCGTTTCTTCGGGGAGGCTCCGAGGCAGAGCACAGGTGCAGCCGCTAGCGTGGGGGCAGCAAGGGGAGTACTCCCGTCTGCAGCGTCGTCGTCATTACGAGCATGAGATCGTGCTCCGGCCCGCTGGCCCGCGAGGGTGGAGGAGACCTTGGCACCCGCATCGCGGGGTGCCGAGAAACCCCTGCCGTCGCTTCGACCTGGGAATCCCCGGTGGCCCGCACCACGAAAGGGACACCCATGGGAAAACTCTCCCGCCTGATCGGACTCGCCACGGACGCGCTCGACAAGAGTGCCGGGTCCGGACGCAACGACCATTCGGCGGGCGGATCCCGCTCGACGGACTGGGGCGGCATGCTCCGCGGAGCCGTGGACGCGGTCCGAGGCCCGGCCGACGGCGGCCCGCGAGCCGAGCAGAGCGCACCGCCCGCGGCTGCAGACCCGTATGCACCGCCGGCGTCCGGCGCTCGGAGCGGTGCGGCCGGTTCCGCGCGTCCGAGGGATGCATACGCACCCCCGGCTGCGCGCGCACCCCGCTCCTCGAACGTGGCGTCCGACGCCGACCGGGCAGCGATCGCCCGGTATGACTATCTGCTGCAGACGGCCGACCCGCAGCGTGTCGAGCAGATCCACCGGGAGGCATTCGCCCGTCTGACGCCCGAGCAGCGCGCGCTCGTCGAGGCACGGATGCGGCAGGAGCTCGAGCCGGGGGAGCGTCCGAGGTCTTCGTCGCCGGACGACCTCGCCCGCGCTGCCGGACGCGCCGAGGCCATGCGACCGGGGCGGATGCGCGGACTCCTGTCGCGGGTGCGTGGTGCCGGCGCCGGTGGTGCTGTGGTCGCCGCAGGCGGCGCGGCGGTGGGACTCCTCGGCGTGGTCGCCGGGGGTGCCGTGCTCAGCACGGTGGCCGGTCCGCTTCTCGAGCAGGCCGCGAACATCGGCGTCGACTTCGGTGCTCTCGCGGAGGGCATCGACGTCGAGTCGCTCGCCGCCGGAATCGATGTCGAGTCGATCGCCGGCGGGGCAGGCGACCTGATGGGGTCCGCGGGGGAGGCGGCGTCCGGACTCGGCGAGGCGGCTACCGGATGGGGCGAGCGGCTCGGCGACCTGGGCATCCCGGGCATCGGCGATCTCTTCGGACGCTGAGCGCGGATGTTCTACGCGACCGAGGCCGAACACGGCTTCAGCGGCCTCACCGGATTCGCGGCCGACGTCCTCACCTCCCTCGGCGACGTCGGGGTCGGTGTGCTCGTGTTCCTCGAGGTGCTGATCCCGCCGATCCCGAGCGAGGTGATCCTGCCGTTCGCGGGCTACCTCAGCCAGAGCGGAGAGCTGAATCTGGGCTGGCTCATCTTCTGGAGCACCCTGGCCTCCTGGTTGGGAGCACTGTTGCTCTACGGGCTCGGCGCGGCGATCGGCATGCAGCGCGCAGTGCGACTGCTGGCGTCGACCCGACTGGTGAGCCGCTCGGATCTGGAGCGCGGAGCGGACTGGTTCACGCGCAGCGGGGGCTGGACTGTGCTGGTGGGGCGGATGGTCCCGGGCGTGCGCAGCCTCATCTCGATCCCGGCCGGGGCATCGCGCATGAATCTCGTCACCTTCAGCGTCTACACGGTCGTCGGCAGCGGCGCCTGGAACACTCTGCTCCTCGGCGTCGGTGCGGCGCTCGGCACGCAGCACGAGCAGCTGGAGCAGTACCTCGGATATCTCGACTACGCCGTCTACACGGCGATCGCGGTCGCCCTCGTGGTGCTGGTCGCTCGCCGGGTGCGAGAAGCGGCGGGAGAGCGGAGAGCTGTTGCGGACGGCGAGGAGTGAGAAGCCGAAGTGCCCCCGCTGGGACTCGAACCCAGACTGAAGCGATTTTAAGTCGCCTGCCTCTGCCATTGGGCTACGGGGGCCGCGTCGTCAGCCTATCGCCGCGCGGCGGCTGCGACCGGGTGCCGCGGGGGGTGATCCGGAGTATGGGGAGGCCTTAGGGTGGGGGAGTGCTCGACCTCATCGACGAACTGAGCCCCGTTCAGGGTGCGCCCGCGATCGCCCCGGAGTGGGAGGATCCGGCCCGTTACTGGCCACGCCTCTCCGCCGCGACCGGACACCTGCCGGCGCCGGTCGGGGTGATCGACCGAGAGGCGCTCCGCTACAACGCGATGGACCTGCTGGTGCGCGCAGGCGGCCTCCCCATCCGTGTCGCCTCCAAGTCGGTGCGCGTGCGGGCGGTGCTCGATGCGGTGCTGAAACTCCCCGGATTCCGCGGCATCCTCGCGTTCACGCTCGAGGAGGCGCTGTGGCTGGCCGAGACGCACGACGACATCATGCTCGGCTATCCGACGGTGGATCGCGCGGGTCTGGAGCGGCTGTTCGCCGACGAGCAGGCGGCGCAGCGCATCACGCTGATGGTCGACGATCTCGTCCACCTCGATCTGATCGACAGTGTCGCCGGACCCGCAGCCCGCCCCGAGATCCGCGTCGCGATCGACGTCGACGCGTCCTGGCGATCCTCGCTCCTCGGCCACATCGGAGTCCGACGATCGGCGCTCTTCACCGCCGGCGAGGTCGCCGGCTTCGCCCGAAAGGTCGTCGCCCGCCCCGGGTTCCGGCTCGTCGGACTGCAGATGTATGACGCGCAGATCGCGGGTCAGGGCGACGATGCCGGGCCCGACGCGCCACTGATCCGCATGGTGCAGGCGCGCTCGAGGAATGAGTTGCGGGAGCGTCGGGCGGCCATCGTCGCCGCCGTGGGGGCGATCGCTCCGCTGGAGATCCTCAACGGCGGCGGCACCGGCTCGCTCGAGTTCACGGGCAGCGACGAGTCCCTCACCGAGGCGAGCGCGGGGAGCGGGCTGCTCGGCGGCCATCTGTTCGACGGATACCGCTCGTTCCGCCCCGCCCCGGCCTCGGCCTTCGCCTTCGACGTCGTCCGGCGCCCGGCATCTGACATCGCCACGGTGCTGGGCGGAGGGTGGATCGCCTCCGGCCCTGCTCTCGACTCCCGTCAGCCGCGCCCCGTGTGGCCCGAGGGACTCCGCACGCTCGGGCGTGAGGCCGCCGGCGAGGTGCAGACGCCGCTGCAGGGGCCTGCCGCGATGTCGCTGGGAGTGGGGGATCGCGTCTGGTTCCGGCATGCGAAGAGCGGAGAGCCCGCGGAGCGCATCGAGCGCTATCACCTGGTGTCGGGGGAGCAGGTCATCGACGAGCTTCCCACCTACCGCGGCGAGGGAAAGGCGTTCCTGTGACGAGAATCGGCGGCTCCTGGCAGAACTGGGGCCGGTCGGCCTCCGTGCGTCCCGTGCGCGTCGAGCGCCCACGCAGTCCCGAGGGCGTGCAGCGCGCGGTGATCGCGGCGGTGAAGCACGGTCTCAGCGTGAAGGCCGTGGGCGCGGGGCACAGCTTCACCGGCATCGCCGTCGCGCCCGGCGTCCTGTTGGAACTCGACGACCTGCAGGGTCTCGTCTCGGCGGATGCGGCCAGCGGACGGGTCACCCTTCTCGCGGGTACGCGGTTGCATCGTATCCCCGGCCTGCTCGCGCCCTACGGGCTCGCCATGGAGAATCTGGGCGACATCGACCGTCAGTCCATCTCCGGAGCGATCTCCACCGGAACCCACGGCACCGGCGCGCAGTTCGGCGGCCTGGCGACTCAGGTCGTCGGCATCACCATGGTCACGGCCGAAGGAGAACTCCTCCGCATCGACGATGAGCACGAGAGCGAACTGCTGCCGGCCGTCGCGCTCGGGCTCGGTGCGCTCGGCATCATCGTCGAGGTCACGCTGCAGTGCGTCCCGGCTTTCGTCATGCACGCCATCGATGAGCCCGCCCCTCTCGACGACGTGCTCGCCACGCTCGATGAGCGCGTGGCCGCGTCGGATCACTTCGAGTTCTACTGGTTCCCGCACACCGACGTCGCGCTGACGAAGCGTCAGACACGGCTGCCGGAGTCGACGGTGCGCAAACGGCTCCCCGTGGTCGGCAGATGGATCGATGAGACGCTCCTCTCCAACGGCGTCTACCGGGTCGTGTGCGCCGCGGGGCAGGTCGTTCCGGCGATGACGCCGCCGTTCAGCAGACTGGCCGTCAAGCTCACCGGAGACCGTGAGTACACCGAGCTGTCGCATCGGGTGCTCATCCAGAGCCGGACCGTGCGGTTCCGTGAGATGGAGTATGCGCTGCCGGCCGAGAATGTCGTGCCGGCGTTCCAGGCGGTCCGCGCCCTCATCGCTCAGCGCGGGTGGCGCATCGAGTTCCCGATCGAAGTGCGCTTCGCGGCGGAGGACGACCGGTGGCTGTCGACGGCGCATGGGCGCTCGAGCGCCTACATCGCGGTGCACCGGTATTGGCGCGCCGACCCCTCGGAGTACTTCAACGCGGTGGAGGAGATCATGCTCGAGTTCGGTGGCCGCCCGCACTGGGGGAAGCTGCATACTCTGACGGATGAGACGCTCCGCGAGCGCTATCCGCGATTCGACGACTTCGTCGCGCTCCGCGACCGCCTGGATCCGGAGCGGCGCTTCACGAATCGCTATCTCGATCGCGTGCTCGGAGCCTGACACGGTCCGGGACCGCGGCCCCGGCATGCGCCCAGTCCACGTGCAGGGTGCGCGTCTAGGATGAGAGAAACACGAGGAAGGGTGGGCCTCTGATGGAATGGCTCGTGCCGGTACTGATCGTTGTCGGAGTGATCCTGCTCGCCGGCATCTATCTGTGGGCCACGTACAACTCGCTGGTGCAGCTGAAGGTCCGCGTCGACGAGGCGTGGAGCGGCATCACGGTGCAGCTGAAGCGACGAGCCGACCTCATCCCCAACCTCATCGAGACGGTCAAGGGGTACGCCTCCCACGAGAAGGCCGTCTTCGAGAACGTCACCCGTGCGCGCGCCGAGACGCTGTCCGCCGGCGGGCCCGGTGAGGCCGGAATCGCCGAGGGACACCTCCAACAGGCACTTCGCAGTCTTTTCGCGGTCGCCGAGGCGTATCCGCAGTTGCAGGCGAGCACGAACTTCCTCCAGGTGCAGCAGGCGCTGGTCGACACGGAAGACAAGATCCAGGCCGCGCGTCGGTTCTACAACGGTGGCGTGCGTGAGCTCAACACCAAGATCAAGGTCTTCCCGAACAACCTCTTCGCCAAGGGGCTCGGCTTCACCGAGCGCGAGTTCTTCGAGGTCGCCGACAACAGCGCGATCTCCGAGCCGCCCCGCGTGCAGTTCTGATCCGACGCGCGCTCACCAGGCGGTCAGCACCATGTCGTCCGCGGTGAACGACACGTCGCCGCGCACGGCCCACGTGTCGGTCCGGTAGGTGGTCTCGCGCTTCGCGCCGTCTTGACCGGTTCCGGCGACGGTCGCGACGAGCACCCCACCTTCTGCGCCGAACCCGGTGGCCGACAACGTCATGGTCGGCAGCTCCTCCACGCGGTATCGGATGTCGGTGACCGCGCGGAACTCCGTGCCCCAGGGGATGCGGATGCCGCAACCGTCGGGCGGGGACGCGGCACCCGGTTCCGTACAGGTCGCGAGGTACTCGTCGAGCTGCTTCTGAGCCGCGACCGTCGCCTCGGCGCGGACGGACACGTCGACATCGACGGCTGTCTCCTCGCCCGGGAGCACGGTCACCGACCCCTCGCCGCTGAGCAACGCCACCGGCGCGGCGGTGACGGTGTAGGTCGCCGGCAGCAGCGCCGTCGCCTCGCCGGCGGGCAGGGTCTGCTCCCCGATGGCGACGAATGTGCCGACCGACGGAGTGGCGGTCACGCTGCCGCGTCCGGAATCATCCACGACCCATCGTCCGTCGACGGGAGAGAGTGTCAGCTCTGCCGTGTGCTCTTCATCGGCCAGGCGGAAGGAGATCTCGGCCACCGCCGTCGCGCCCCCGACCGGGGCGCTGTCATCGCCCGTGACGGAGGTCACCTCCGCTTCCTCGACGAGTGCCGTCGCGCCGGAGAACGCCCCGAGGGTCTCCGGTGAGACCACGGCGCCGGTCTTCTCCACCGCTGCCGGGTCACCGGATTCGAGCGCGCGCAGGTACGCGACAGCGGCCTCCTGCGCAGTGGCAGGACGACTCGTCGCCTGCAAGATCCACACACCGGCGACGACGGCCGCGACGACTCCCGCAACGCTGCCGATCAGCCACCAACGGCGCCGACTCATGGGGCGCTCTCTCTGGCGTGCACGTGGCGATGCACACTGCCACCCGCCCCGGTCAGCGCGCCGTGCAGCGCTGAGGTGGCATCGCCCCAACTCGAGATCGAGACCCGTTCCAGGCCCTGCCAGGCGGCTGCCAGGGCCAGTTCCGCGGCGACGGGCTCGGCATCGCCGGGCCGAGCCTGCGGTTCCCACCACGCCGACTGCACCTGCAGAGTCGAGGTGGCGCGGTCGGCCTTCAGATCGACGCGCGCGACGATGCGGTCGCCGACGAGCACGGGCAGTGAGTAGTAGCCGAACCGACGCTTCTCTGCCGGCACGTAGATCTCGATGCGGTAGTCGAGATCGAAGATGCGGAGCGCCCGCTCGCGGAACCACACCACCGGATCGAACGGCGTCAGAACGGCCGCAGTGTCGACCTTGCGCGGCAACACGGCGTCGCGATGCCGCCACGCGGGCAACGGGCGGCCGCCGCGCTCCCATCCGCGCACCTGGACAGGGAGCAGTTCGCCGGCGTCGACGAGCTCGCTGATCGAGCGTGCGACCGTGGCACGGTCGCGGATCCGGTAGTAGTCGGCGAGGTCGGACTGCGTCGCGACACCGCTCGAGCGGGCCGCACGTCGCGTCAACTCCAGGATCGCCTCATCGCGGGAGATCTCCCGCGATCGGATCCCGTCGGGGATCACCTGCTCGGCCAGCGCGTATGTGCGCTCGAAGCCTCGGCGGCCGCTGACGGCGACATCCCCCGTGCGCCAGAGGTGTTCGAGCGCGAGCTTGGCCTCGTCCCAGTCCCACCAGGTGCCGCGCTCTCGAGGCGCGTCGTCACGCAGGTCGGCGGGACGCAGCGGCCCCCTGGCGCGCAGCTCGTCCTGGACCCACTGCACCGTGCGCGCGTTGTTGCTCATCCACGAGTCTTCACCCGCCCACTTCCGCCGGAAGTCGTCCATGCGGAATCGCCACAGCGGCCAGTCCGCGACCGGGATGAACGTCGCCTCGTGGGCGAGGTACTCGACGTAGTGGGTGGTGCGGGAGAGGAAGACCCTGTCGAGGAGCGCCGGATCGTATGAGCCCAGACGCGAGAACAGGGGCAGGTAGTGCGAGCGTGCGAACACGTTCACCGAGTCGATCTGAAGCACGCCCAGTCGGTCCATCACCCGGTGCACGTGGCGTGCGGCGACGGAGGCGGGCCTTGCGCGGGTGAACCCCTGCGCTGCGAGGGCGATCCGCCGGGCCTGCGTCGAACTGAGGGTCTCGGTCACGTCGTCAGCGTATCGCCGGACGCCGACATCGCTTGTGCTCGGCGATGGATGCGTCGAACGGCATACCGCTTGACCGTAGACTTGGGCGATGAGCGAGGACCAGCGCCCCCGGCTGCGAGATCTCTTCCGTCCGCGCCCGGTCTCCACAGACCGCACCGTGACGACCGATGCCGATGAGGCGGTGCCCTTGCCGCTGCGGATCACAGCGAGCTATTCGTGGCGGCTGCTGATCATCGCGGCCGCGATCGGCGTCTTCATCTGGCTGGTGATGCTGCTGAAGCTCCTGGTCATCCCGCTGATGGTCGGCATCCTCATCACGGCGCTCCTGTGGCCGGCCTTCTCGTTCATGCTGCGACACGGACTCCCTCGCTGGCTGGCGATCGCCATCTCGCTCATCGGAACGGCCGCGATCGTGACCGGGCTGATGTGGCTGGTCGTCTGGCAGGTTCGTGCCCAGCTGCCTGACGTGCAGGCGCGCTCGACCGAGGCGTTCGACCAGTTCCAGGTCTGGCTGCATGAAGGCCCCCTGAACCTCTCCGACACCCAGATCGCCGACTACCTGCAGCAGGGCCTCGACTTCCTCAATGAGCAGACGCAGGCCCTCTGGACGGGTGCGCTGGCCATCGGAACGACGGTGGGACACGTCGCCACCGGAGCGCTGCTGTCGCTGTTCATCCTCATCTGCCTTCTCGCCGACGGCGCAGGCATCTGGCGGTGGACCGTCAAGATCTTCCCGTGCAAGGCCCGCCCGGCGGTCGACGGGGCCGCGCGAAACGGCTGGGCGACGATCGTGAACTACGCCCGCACACAGTTGTTCGTGGCCACCATCGATGCGATCGGCATCGGCCTCGGGGCCTTCCTGCTGCAGGTGCCGCTCGCGCTTCCGGTCGCCGTCCTGGTGTTCCTCGGCTCCTTCATCCCGATCGTGGGTGCGGTCGCGACCGGCGCTGTCGCCGTGTTCCTCGCCCTCGTCTACAACGGACCGTGGATCGCGCTGTGGATGCTCGTGGTCGTGCTGGCGGTGCAGCAGATCGAGGGGCACATCCTGCAGCCGATCATGATGGGCTCTGCAGTGAAGGTCCACCCGCTCGCCGTCGTCCTCGTCGTGGCGGGCGGGGCGATGATCGCCGGCATCCCCGGGGCGCTCTTCGCCGTTCCGTTGGCCGCTTTCGTCAACGTCGCGGCCGTGACCATCAGCTCCGGCTCCTGGCGCACCGGCGTCGGGCCCAGCGGAGACCTTATCTGGAGCACAGTACCGCGCGAGCGGAGACGGAGGAATCGATGAGCGAAGTCCCCAGCCTGACCGAGTTCGAGCTAGCGGCTCAGAGTCTGGCTGAGGTGATCTCGCACACGCCGACGCTGCCGTCGCGAGCCCTCTCCGACATCCACGGAGGCACCGTCCTGCTGAAGATGGAGAATCTTCAGCGCACCGGCTCGTTCAAGATCCGCGGTGCCGCGTATCGGCTGTCGCGGTTGAGCGCGGAGGAGCGCTCACGCGGCGTCGTCGCCGCGTCCGCGGGCAACCACGCCCAGGGCGTCGCACTCGCGGCTCAGGCGCTCGGCATCCCCGCGACGATCTTCATGCCTCTCGGGGTTCCGGTTCCCAAGCTCCTCGCCACCCGCGGGTACGGTGCCGAGGTCGTGCTGGAGGGCGAGACCGTGGCCACCTCGCTGCGGCTCGCGGCGGAGTTCTCCGAGCGCACCGGTGCCGTGCTGATCCACCCGTTCGACCATCGGGACATCGTGATCGGGCAGGGGACCCTCGGGCTCGAACTGCTCGATGATGCGCCGGACGTCGACACCGTGGTCCTCGGCATCGGCGGCGGGGGCCTGATCGCGGGCGTCGCCGCGGCCGTGAAGGCGCGTGCCGCCGAGCTCGGGCGCACCGTCCGCGTCATCGGCGTCCAGGCCGAGAACGCCGCCGCTGTGCCCCCGTCTCTCGCTGCGGGGGAGCCCGTCGACATCGTCACGCGACCGACCATCGCCGACGGCATCCTGGTCGCGCGCCCCGGTGCCATCCCGTTCGACATCATCAAGGACCTCGTCGACGAGGTCGTCACCGTGTCCGACGACGATCTCGCGCGGGCGATCCTGATCCTGCTGGAGCAGGCGAAGGTCGTGGTGGAGCCTGCCGGTGCGGCGGGCGTCGCGGCGATACTGGCGGGCAAGGTCTCCGGCACCGGCACAACCATGGCGGTGCTCTCGGGCGGCAATATCGATCCGCTGCTGCTGCAGCGCGTGGTCTCGCACGGGCTCGCGGCCTCCGGACGGTACCTCACCATCCGGGTCCCGTTGCCCGACCGCCCGGGCCAGCTGGCCCGGGTGTCCGAGCTCATCGCCGAGGCAGGGGCCAACGTCATCGAGGCGATGCACACCCGTCACGGTCACGGTCTTCAGATCAGCGAGGTCATCCTCGAGCTCAGCGTCGAGACGCGAGGGCCCGAGCACTCGGAGCACACGCTCGACACGTTGCGTCGCGCAGGCTTCGAGCCCATCCTCGTCGCGGACTGACCGTCGAAACCACGCAGAAGCGCCCCGCCTCCGAGAGGATGCGGGGCGCTTCTGCGTGAGGTGTCAGCCCGAGTAGGTCTCGACATTCACGATCTCGACGCTGATGGAACGCCCGTTCGGCGCTTCGTATGCCGACTTCTCGCCGACCTTGAGGCCGAGGATGGCCTGACCGAGCGGGCTCGCCTCGCTGTAGACGTCGAGGTCGCTGCCGACGGCGATCTCGCGGCTGCCGAGGAGGAAGACCTCTTCGCCGCCCGCGACGAGCGCAGTGACGACGGTGCCGGGTTCGACGATCCCGCGGCTGGCGGGAGCCTCGCCGACCTTGGCGGTCTTCAGCAGAGCCTCGAGGGTGCGGATGCGGGCCTCCTGCTTGCCCTGCTCATCCTTCGCGGCGTGATAGCCGCCGTTCTCCTTGAGGTCGCCTTCTTCGCGAGCCGCCTCGATGCGCTTGGCGATCTCATCGCGACCGACGGTCGACAGGTGCTCCAGCTCGGCGACGAGCCGGTCATATGCTTCCTGCGTGAGGAAGGGAACCTGAGCATCGGTGGACATGACGAAGCTCCTTCTTTCGGGATCCCTCCGGCGTGCTGCGGGGGATATGCCAAGACGCCCCGGCTCGTGCCGGGGCGTCGTCTGTCTGGCACGAGTCTAGGCGACCCAGCAGGTGTTCACCAAACCTGTGGTCGCCTCCGCGACGGTGGGAATGGTGACCGATCGGGTCTGCGACTGGCTGTCTCCGGCGGGGATCTCGACGATCTTCCAGCCGACCACGCCGAACTCCTCATCGAGTGCTTCTAGCGCGCACACGACCTCTCGACCCTGCACACCGGTCACCTGGAAGCTCACTTCCACCGAGTACTCGTCGACGAGCGTGAAGCCCAGATCGTCGGCGTCCACGGAGGCCATCGACTGTGCGACGGTCATCCAGCTGAAGGCCCCGACGACGAGCAGCGCGAGGCCGCCGCCGACGATCCACGGCCATCGACGTCGTCGCGTTCGGCCGTAGCGTTCGTCGAGCTGTTGTGCGGTCGTCACAGGTGGGTCTTCCCGGTCGTTAGGCTGGTGATACCAGGTTATGCGACCTGCGTACGAAAGGCCGATTCATGCGCGCTCTGACCGAGACCCCGATGCCGACACCGTCGATGACGGTGGATCCGGAGGCCGTCTCTCCCGGGTTCGTCGGCTTCGCCGTGATCGTGGTGATCGTGCTCGCCGTGATCCTGCTGATCTGGGACATGAACCGGCGCATCCGCCGCGTCCGATACCGCGATGAGGTGCGCGAGGAGCTCGACGCCGAGGAGGCCGCCCGTGCCGCCGCCGACGGCGCGTCGGGGTCGCCGGTGTCGCCGGAGGCCGAGGGCTCGAGTCGCCCGGACGCCGGCGACGAACCGCCCACTCGCTGAGCGCATCGCGGCCTCTCTCGTGGGCACTCGCCGGTGAGGTCGCGGTAGGCCCCGACTACGGCGCGCCGAGCGACGGCGACAGCGGCGCGAGGGCGATGAGCAGGCACGCGGTCCAGTGGCACAGGAACGCGAGCACGGTGCACACATGGAAGATCTCGTGGAAGCCGAAATGGCCCGGCCACGGGTTCGGCCTCTTCAGTGCGTAGACCACCGCGCCTCCCGTGTAGAGAAGCCCGCCGACGATCACGAGCACCATCATCGCGACGTTCGCAGCGAGAAGGTCGCCCATGTACATGACGGCCGCCCAGCCGAGCAGCAGGTACAGGGCGACGTAGAGCCAGCGCGGTGCGTTGATCCAGAACACGCGGAAGAGGATTCCGATCACGGTTCCGCCCCAGACGAGGCAGAGCAGCAGCAAGCCCTTCGCCGGCGGCAGCGCGAGAACCGCCAGCGGCGTGTAGGTGCCGGCGATCAGCAGCAGGATGTTCGCATGATCGATCCGCTTCAGGAGCACCTTCACCTTCGGCTTCCAGTCGAACCGGTGGTAGAGCGCGGAGTTGCCGAACAGCAGCATCGAGGTGAGCATGAACACGGCGGATGCCCATTTCGCTGCGGCGCCGTCGGCCAGGAGGATTAGGACCGTTCCGGCGACCACCGCCACCGGGAAGGTGCCCGCGTGGATCCACCCTCGCCAGGTGGGCCGGATCTCCACCGCGGCATCGACCTCGCCGGCGGCATGCAGCGGGAGCTCGGGGACGTCGGGACCGGAGTGTTCGGGAGTGCTCACGTGCTCACTCTAAGCCGCCGCGCATACCTCGACGAGCACATGATCCTCAGCATCCGCACACGGTGGCGAAAGCCTCGGCACGGTAGCGTAGGGAGGTGATATCACGCGAGAATCCGGTGAGAGGGCCGCTGTATCGGCTCTACACCAGTCGACTGCGTCGCCACCTCGATCCCGCCTCCGTCCCGCATCACGTGGCGATGATGATCGACGGCAACAGGCGATGGGCGCGCCAGCTCGGGTTCGACAGCGCAGCCGAGGGCCACCGGGCCGGCGCTGCGAAGATGCACGAGTTCCTCGGTTGGTGCGACGAGCTGGGCGTGCGGGTGGTGTCGCTTTATCTGCTCTCCAGCGACAATCTGCGAAAGCGGGACTCCGCAGAGCTCGCCGACCTCATCGAGATCATCGCCGAACTGGCGGAGGCGTTGTCGCAGGAGGGCAACTGGCGGGTCAAGCACGTCGGGCGCTCCGACATCCTCCCGCCCGAGCTCGCCAGAGTGCTCGCCGATGCCGAGGAGCGCACCAAGGACCACAGCGGCCTGCATGTGAATCTCGCCGTCGGGTACGGCGGCCGCAACGAGATCGTCGACGCCGTTCGCAGCATCATCACCAAGCACGAGGCCTCGGGCGGAACCCTGGAGGACCTCGCCGCCCACCTCACGCCCGAGATGATCGGCGAGCACCTGTACACCGGGGGACAGCCGGATCCGGATCTCGTCATCCGCACGAGTGGCGAGCAGCGACTCAGCGACTTCCTGCTCTGGCAGAGCGCACACAGCGAGTTCTACTTCGTCGAGGCGCTCGGACCCGACCTGCGACAGGTCGACTTCCTCCGCGCGATCCGCGACTACACGGATCGCGAACGTCGGTTCGGCCGCTGACCAGGGGCGGGGCGCGGGGCACCGTGCCACAATGACGCAGTGAGCACTTTCCAGGACTACGTCGACACCTTCGACAATGAGTCCGGCTACCTGAACTGGGCGGCTTTCGGCCCGTTGTCTCCGTCGGTACGCGAAGAGATCTTCGCTGATGCCGACCTCCTGGGGAGCGGACGCCCGTCCTCCCTGTCCCTGGTCGCCGAGCGCGTCGGACAGGCCCAGGAGCTCGTCGCGGAGCTGCTCGGGGGCGACGCGGACGACGTCACGCTGCAGCCCTCGTCGACGCACGGACTCATGCACGCGCTGTACGGCATCTCCGGGTCGGTGATCGCGAGCACGGCGGAGTTTCCCAGCGTCAGCTTGACGCTCGACCGGGCTGCGACGGCATCGGACCGCGCGGTCACGCCGCGGTGGATCACCCCCGACGACGGGCGGGTGACCCCGGACGCGGTCGCCGAGGCGCTCGACGACGAGGTTGTCGCGCTGGCCGTGAGTCACGTCGACTTCCGCACCGGCTACCGTGCCGACCTCGCCGCACTGCGTGAGGTCATCGGCCCCGACCGCCTGCTCATCGTCGACGCGGTGCAGTCGTTCGGCGTGATCGACGTCGACTACGCGGCCGCCGACGTCGTGGTCGGGCACGGCTACAAATGGCTGCGTGCGGGACGGGGGAGCGCGTTCGCCTGGTTCGCACCCCGTGCACGAGAGCGGATCGTCCCCGTGCTCTCCGGGATCACCGGAACCACGGCGACCGATCTGTTCGTCGATGAGTTGCCCGCGCCGGCCGCATCCGCCCGGGCGTATACGGTCAGCCAGCCGGACACCCTCGCTGCGGGACGACTCGCGATCGGCGTGCGCGATGTCCGCGACGCCGGCGTCGCACACATCGAGGAGCAACTCGCCGAGCGCGTCGACACCGTGATCGAGATCGCTGATCGCCACGGCATCGACGTGACCTCGCCACGCGAGCGCTCCCGGCGTGCCGGCATCGTCGCGCTGGCGCCGGAAGAACCCGCACGCCTCGCGGCGGCGCTGGCGAACGCGGGAATCGTCGCGACGGCACGCGGATCCTCGGTGCGCATCGCCCCGCACGCGGGCACGGACGCGGCGACCCTCGAACGACTGGATGAGACGCTGCACGCATTCGGCAACGAGACGTTCATCAGCGTGTAACGAATCCTGGCGTGTCGAATTCGGGTTAATCCACTCAGCGGTCGTACGTTCTAGGCATCGGGCAAGGCGCCCGCTCGAGTCGGCCTCAGGTTCGCGGCTCGTGACCCCCTGGTCGACTCGTTCGAATAGCCGGGATTCCCCGGGTCGGGAGTGGGTCGTGACCACACGTACAGCGCAGCAGGCCACCAGCACCGCGCAGCAGTCCACCCGTAAGACGTCGAGCCGGGCATCGTCCGCCGATCCCGATCAGGATCTGCGCACGTATGTGCTCGACACCTCCGTTCTGCTGAGCGATCCGCAGGCGTTCTTCCGGTTCGCCGAGCACTCGGTCGTCGTCCCGGTCGTCGTGATCACGGAGCTGGAGGGAAAGCGCCACGACCCCGAGATCGGCTACTTCGCACGACAGGCGCTGCGGCACCTCGACGATCTGCGCATCGAGCACGGACGCCTGGACTTCCCGGTCGAGGTCGGGGAGGGCGGCACGCTCCGTGTCGAACTCGCGAACACCGACTCCTCGGTGCTCCCGGCCGGGATCCGGCTCAGCGACAACGACACCCGCATCCTCTCGGTCGCGATGCACCTCGCACAGGACGGCCAGGACGTCACGATCGTCTCGAAGGACCTGCCGATGCGTGTGAAGGCCGCATCGCTGGGACTCCGCGCCGAGGAGTACCTCGCTGAGCAGGCGGTGGACTCCGGTTGGACCGGCATCTCGACCCTCGACCTCTCCGGGGACGACATCAGCGACCTGTACGAGAGTGAAGTCGGCATCAGCGAGCAGGCCCGAGGGCTCCCGGTCAACACGGGGCTGATCATCCACTCCGAGCGCGGTTCCGCTCTCGGGAGGGTCACGGGTGACGGCGAGTACCGCCTGGTTCGCGGCGACCGCGACATCTTCGGGATGCACGGACGCTCGGCCGAGCAGCGGATCGCGATCGACCTGCTGCTCGACCCGGAGGTCGGCATCGTCTCGCTCGGCGGTCGCGCGGGAACCGGCAAGTCGGCGCTCGCACTGTGCGCGGGGCTCGAGGCCGTACTGGAGCGCCAGCAGCAGAAGAAGATCATCGTGTTCCGGCCGCTGTTCGCGGTCGGCGGCCAGGAGCTCGGCTACCTCCCCGGCGACCAGGGCGAGAAGATGGGCCCCTGGGGTCAAGCGGTGTTCGACACGCTCGGCTCGGTCGTCTCCGGCAACGTCATCGAAGAGGTCGTCGAGCGCGGCCTGCTCGAAGTCCTTCCGCTCACGCACATCCGCGGACGCTCTCTGCACGATGCCTTCGTGATCGTCGACGAGGCGCAATCGCTCGAGCGGAACGTGCTGCTCACGGTGCTGAGCCGCATGGGGCAGAACTCGCGCGTCATCCTCACGCACGACGTCGGTCAGCGGGACAACCTCCGCGTCGGCCGGCACGACGGGATCGCCAGCGTGATCGAGACGCTGAAGGGGCACGACCTCTTCGGTCACGTCACCCTGACGCGCTCCGAGCGCTCGGCCATCGCGGCCCTCGTCACCGAGCTCCTGGAGGGCGGAGAGCTCAGCTGACGGCGGAAACACCGGATGCCGCGAGGAACGATTCCCCGCGGCATCCGGTCGTCGGTCGGCCCGTGTGGGTCAGCCCGGGTGGGTCATCGACAGCAGGTCGAGCTTCTCGTCCAGCTGCTCCAGCGTGAGGTCACCGCGCTCGACGTAGCCGAGGTCGATGACGGCGTCGCGTACGGTGATGCCCTTGGCAACCGAGTGCTTGGCGATCTTCGCCGCCGCCTCGTAGCCGATGAGCTTGTTCAGCGGCGTCACGATCGACGGGCTCATCCCGGCGAAGGCCGCGGCCCGGTCGACGTTGGCCTGGAGGCCATCGATGGTCTTGTCGGCGAGCACGCGCGAGGCGTTCGACAGCAGACGGATCGACTCGAGCACGGCAGTGCCCATCACCGGGATGGCGACGTTCAGTTCGAAGGAACCGGATGCCCCGGCCCAGGCGACCGTCGCGTCGTTGCCGATCACGCGCGCGCACACCATCAGCACGGCCTCGGGGACGACCGGGTTGACCTTGCCGGGCATGATCGAGGAGCCGGGCTGGAGGTCGGGGATGTGCAGCTCGCCGAGGCCCGTGTTGGGGCCGGAGCCCATCCACCGCAGATCGTTGTTGATCTTGGTGAGCGAGACCGCGATCGTGCGCAGTGCGCCGGACGCCTCGACGAGGCCGTCGCGGTTGGCCTGTGCCTCGAAGTGATCCTTCGCCTCGGTGATGGGCAGCTCGGTCTCGGCCGCGAGGAGCGCGATGACCTTCTGCGGGAAGCCGAGGGGCGTGTTGATTCCGGTGCCGACAGCGGTGCCGCCCAGTGGAACCTCGGCGACGCGGGGGAGGGCCGACTGCACGCGCTCGATGCCGAGGCGCACCTGACGGGCGTAGCCGCCGAACTCCTGGCCGAGGGTCACGGGCGTGGCATCCATGAGGTGCGTGCGGCCGGACTTGACCGCGTCCTTCCACAGCTCGGCCTTCGCCTCGAGGGCGACGGCGAGGTGGTCGAGCGCCGGGATGAGGGTGTCGATGAGGGCCTGCGTCACGGCGATGTGCACCGACGTCGGGAACACGTCGTTCGACGACTGCGACGCGTTCACGTGGTCGTTGGGGTGGACGGTCGAGCCGAGGATGCCGGTCGCGAGCGTCGCGAGCACCTCGTTCATGTTCATGTTCGACGAGGTGCCGGAGCCGGTCTGGTAGGTGTCGACCGGGAACTCGCCGTCGTGCGCACCCGAGGCGACCTGATCGGCGGCCTGGGCGATCGCGTCGGCGATGGCACCGTCGAGGGTGCCGAGCTCCTTGTTGGCGAGTGCTGCCGCCTTCTTGATCCGCGCGAGGGCGGCGATCTGCGTCGACTCCAGCCCCTTGCCCGAGATCGGGAAGTTCTCCACGGCGCGCTGCGTCTGCGCCCCGTAGAGCGCGTTCACGGGCACCCGCACCTCACCCATGGTGTCGTGCTCGATCCGGTAGCCCTGCGCATTTTCGCCGCTGCGCTGGTCGGTGTCGGTCATTCAGAACCCTCCTTGGTTTCGGGGTCGATCCCCTTGGTGACGTCCTCGGTGTCGATTCCGACCGTGATGACGGGCACCGCCACGCCCTCGGCCAGACGGTAGTTGGCGCCGACGATGCCGAGACGGCCCTCGGCGACGGCGTTGCTGATGATCTCGGACGACTGCAGCAGGTCGCGCACCGTGTTGCGCAGGTGCTCGATGCCGACCAGCTCGGAGTCGATGTCGGTGACCGTGCCGCCGCCGTTCTCTGCCAGGACCTTCCGGGCGGCGGGGACGATCGGGGCGATCAGCTTCCAGATGTGCGGCGGCAGGGGAGCGGCGTCGATCGCTGTGCCGTCGATCGCCGCGCGAACCGCGCCGCAGGAGTCGTGGGCGAGGACCACGATCAGAGGAACCTCGAGCACCGCCACCGCATACTCGAGGCTCGCGACGATCGACTCGCCCATCACCTGACCGGCGTTGCGGACGACGAACAGGTCACCGAGCCCGAGGTCGAAGATGATCTCCGCGGCGAGGCGCGAGTCCGAGCAGCCGAACAGCGTCGCGACGGGATGCTGCGCCGCGGCCAGGTCCTTGCGTCGGACCACATCCTGGTTCGGATGCAGTGGCTCGTCGGCGACGAAACGGCGGTTCCCCTCCTGCATCTGCTGCCAGGCTGCGGAGGGGGACAGGGGGTGCGTCATGAGGCCTCCGAGATGTCGCGGATCTGCGGGATGAGGGATTCGGCGAGCTCCGCGGTGGAGTCCGCCGAGCGTGCGCCGTAGAGCAGGATGTAGTCGTCGCCCGCCTGAGTGCCGATGGCGTAGGTGACGTTCGCGTTCGACTCGGCGCTGGCGGGCTTGTAGACGTCCCACTCGAGTCCGCCGATGCGCACCGTGTCCGTGGGAGCGATGCCGTTCAGGCGCTGCGGAGCCCAGGACGCGTCGGCGTCGAAGGCCTGCGCGACCTTGACGAACCCGCGTTCGGTGTCGGATTTCGGGGCGAGTGTCACTTCCCAGACCACCGTGGCGCCGCCCTGCATCTCTGCGTCGTTCGCGCGCCAGAAGGTGCCGAGCTCGGGGATCAGGACGGGGCGTCCCATCGAGGACTCCACGCCTTCGGCCACGGCCGCGACGTCGAGCGGCTTGCGCTCCACCGGCTCGCCCCGCGGCACCGCGAAGATGATGACGGCGACGACGGCCACCGTGACCAGCAGCGCCGCGATGAGATTGCGGAAGGTCTGACTGGATCGATAGGCCTTGCTGGAAGCCGCCTTGCGGGCGGCGGTCTCTTCGGGCGTCTCCGGGCGACCGAGCTCGGCGATGATCGGAGGCTGCTTGCTCATGCGTCTCCGCCAGGCGTCTCGTCGGATGCGGCGGCACGTGCGGCGTCCAGTCGGCGCTTCGCACCGAGCAGCCACTCCTCGCAGCGGGCGGCCAGCGCCTCGCCACGCTCCCAGAGGGCGAGCGAGTGCTCGAGCGTCGGAGAGCCCTGCTCGAGCTCGGCGACGACCTTCACCAGCTCGTCACGGGCTGCCTCGAACGACAGCGTTTCCACGGGGATGTCGTTCAGCGCGCTCACTCCTCCATCCTACGTCGTGCGTCGCGCCGGCCCGGCTCAGTCGCTCTCAGGGATCTCGCCCTCCGAGCGGGCAGCCACCGAACCGCGATCGACCGTGATCGTGAGGCTGCTGCCGGCCGGGGCATCCGCCGCATCGCGAAGGATCACGCCGCCGTCGAGGTGCGCGATCGCGTAGCCGCGAGCCAGCGTCGCCGCGGGGGAGAGCGCCCGCAGGGAGGCACGCAGCTCGCTGGTGCGACGGCCCGCGGTGTCGAGCTGTCGAGTGAGGCTGTCGCGGCCACGCGACAGCAGAAGCCACAGCTCCTGGGCGCGCGCGTCGATGATCGGGGCGGGGGAGCGGAGGACCGGGCGGGAGCGGAGCTGGTCGAGCTGGGCGATGTCGTGCGAGAGCCGTTGGGTGAGGCGTGTCGTCGCGCGCGAGCGTAACTGAGCGATGAGCGCCCGCTGCTCCCCGACATCCGGCACGACGCGCTTCGCTGCGTCGGTCGGGGTGGAGGCCCGGAGGTCGGCGACGTCGTCGAGCAGGGGATGATCGTTCTCGTGCCCGATCGCGCTGACGACGGGGGTGGACGCCGCGGCCACCGCTCGGACGAGACGCTCGTCGCTGAAGCCGAGGAGCGTCTGCGGGTCGCCGCCGCCGCGGGCGATGATGATGACGTCGACTTCGGGGTCGGCATCCAGCCTCGCGAGAGCGGCCAGGGTGTCCGGCACGCAGCGATCGCCCTGCACGGCGGCGTACTCGGTGCGGAAGCGGACCTGCGGCCAGCGCAGCTCGGCGTTGCGGTGCACGTCCTTCTCGGCGTCGGAGCGCTCGCCGGTGATCAGGCCGATCACGTGCGGGAGGAACGGCAGGCGCTTCTTCCGTGCCGGATCGAACAGCCCCTCCTGCCGCAGCTGCACCCGGAGCTTCTCGAGGCGTTCGAGCTGATCGCCCAGCCCCACGTGCTTCATCGCCGAGACGGCGAAGCTGAAGTCGCCGGCCTTGACGAAGTAGTCGGCCTTGACCGCGACGACGACGTGATCGCCGATGCCGATGTCGGAGGGGATGCGTCCGCGCACGCTCGACCACACGCGGATCGAGATCTGCGCGTCCGAGCGGGTGTCCTTAAGGCGCGCGAAGACGTTGCCGGCACGCACGTTCCACGAGGTGATCTCGCCCTCGACCCACACGGTGTTCCAGCGGGCGATGAAGTCGCGGATCGTCGCGTTGAGCCGTGTGACCGAGGTCGGGGCATCGGCTGTGGAATCGCGAGGGGCGACCGAATCGGCGGGCGGCGTCTCGCCCTGGCCCGTCGTCGCTTCGAAGACTGTCATCCGCTCCCGTTCCTGCCCCTGCGCTCTCCGGCCTCGCACAGCCGCGCGGCGGTAGAATCCAAGGGTGACTTCGACTGCCGTGCATCTCCCCGTCCCCCGTCTCCCGCGTGTGCGTGCGGCGGCCGGACGGCTTCAGGATAACCCGGTGGCCGGACACAAGCGGGTGCTGCTCGCCGCGCCGCGCGGATACTGCGCCGGCGTCGACCGTGCCGTCGTCGCCGTCGAGAAGGCGCTCGAACGCTACGGCGCCCCGGTCTATGTGCGCAAGCAGATCGTGCACAACATCCATGTCGTGACCGAGCTCGAGGAGAAGGGCGCGATCTTCGTCGAAGAGGTCGACGAGGTTCCCGAGGGCGCACACGTCGTCTTCAGCGCGCACGGCGTCTCGCCCGCGGTCGTGAACGCCGCATCCGATCGCGGACTGCATGCGATCGACGCGACCTGCCCGCTCGTCACCAAGGTGCACCGCGAGGCCGTGCGATTCGCCCGAGACGACTTCGAGATCCTGCTCATCGGTCACGAAGGCCATGAAGAGGTCGAGGGAACTGCGGGCGAGGCCCCGGAGCACGTCACGGTCGTGAACTCGCCGGAAGAGGCCGACACCGTCGTCGTCAAAGACCCGAACAAGGTGGTCTGGCTCTCGCAGACGACGCTCTCGGTCGACGAGACGATGGAGACGGTGAACCGCTTGCGTACGCGCTTCCCCGAACTGCACAATCCGCCGTCCGACGACATCTGCTACGCCACGCAGAACCGCCAGGTAGCGATCAAGAAGGTCGCGGCCGGGGCCGACCTCGTGATCGTCGTGGGCTCCTCCAACTCCTCGAACAGCGTGCGTCTGGTCGAGGTCGCACTCGAGTACGGGGCGAAGGCGGCGTACCGCGTCGACTATGCCGAGGAGATCCAGCAGGAGTGGCTCGACGGTGTCGAGACCGTCGGCGTGACCAGTGGGGCCTCCGTGCCGGAGGTGCTGGTGCGCGAGGTGCTCGAGGCGATCGGCGATGCCGGGTATCGCGATGTCGAAGAGGTCAAGACGGCGGAGGAAGACCTGATGTTCTCCCTGCCCAAGGAGCTTCGACACGATGCCTCCGGTCAGCGCGACGATCGGGCGCTCGGCGGTCGTGCCACTGGAGGAGGCGCGTAGCCTTGAGCGCCGCGGACGCGGAGCCGACCCTCATCGGGTCGGTGCAGCGTGCTCTGCGGCTGGTCGACATCGTCGCCAATTCCCCTCGTCCGCTTCCGGCGAAGATGCTGGCGGCGATCACCGGGTTGACTCCGGGCACGACCTACAACCTCGTCCGCACCCTCGTCCATGAGGGGTATCTGAGTTCCGAACCCGACGGACTGGTGCTCGGCTCGCGATTCCCCTCCTTCCAGCAGCAGATCGACTCGCGCGGGGTCTTCCTCGCCCGGGTTCGGGCCTCGCTCCGGGATGTGACGGAGGACCTGGGTGCGACCGCATACCTCTCCCGCTTCGCAGACGGAGAGATGCATCTGGTCGATATCGTCGACGCGGTCCGCAACCCCCGCGTCGAACTCTGGGTGGGGTTGCAGTCGAGCGCCCACGCGACCGCACTGGGGAAGCAGATCCTCGCGGATCTGCCGGATGACGACCGGCTGGACTACCTGTCCCGCCATCGCCTGGAGGAGCTCACGCCGCGCACGATCAGCGATCGTCGGACACTCCTGACCCAGCTGGAGCATTCACCGGGATGGGCCGTCGACCACGAGGAGTACGTGATCGGCTCGACCTGCGTCGCGGTACCCGTCATCGCCCCCGGCGTCACCGCGTCGCTGGCCATCTCGCTGCCGGCTGACAGGGCCGTCGTGGACAACGAGCTCGTCGCGACGCTGCAGCGAGCGGCGAGGCGGCTCTCGCTGCAACTCGGGGCCGACACCCTCGACAGTGGCTCGGAAGGCGCAGAGTTCACTATCTGAAGTCTGACCCCTGGTGCTCCGGCACACGTTTTCCTATGCTCGGGGGAGTAGCGGCATGCAACAGCGCTACAGATCACCACAGGCGTCCCCAGCGCCGGTGATCAAAACTGGATGAGAAGCGTCCCCAGCGCTTCACATCCGCGGCCCCGCGAAGTCCCCACTTCTCCGGGGCCGCTATCGTTTTCGCGGTCTCTCGCTGTGAGGCGCGCAGACCCGGGGCGGTTAGCATGGCGGGATGACCGATCAGCGCCCGCAGTACGGCGAACTCGCCACCCCCGAGGAGCAACGGCGAGCCGCCGGCCTGCCGCCCCTCGACGAGGTCGTCGTCGCGTCGCCGATGCCGGCAACCCCGGGGCCGGCGGCGCCCGGTCCGAGCGCGAGCGCTCCCGCCGCCCGTCCGCACCCGGTCGACCGCTTCGTGACCATCGGGTTGCTGGCCTACGGCCTGGTGAACATCATCATCACCGGTCTCTCGTATCTCGACCTGCCGACCGTGATGAACGAGACGATGAAGATCCTGGGCATCGAGGGGGAGTTCACCAACTTCGCCCAGGGGCGCACCTGGGGAGTGATCGCCGCCATCGCCCTCGCCGTCGGATGGTCGATCACCGCCGCGCTGTCGATCCGGCGGCTGCGGCGTCGACGGATCACCTGGTGGGTGCCGATCGTGGGTGCGCTGGCGACCATGATCGTCGTGACCATCTGCATCTCGGTGCCGATGATGAACGACCCGGCATTCGTGGCCTATATGTCGACCGTCGGGCAGTAGCAGCCGAATCGCACGGCTACTGTCGAAGGATGTCCCAGAACAGCTTCGGCGTCCATCTCTCCTACGCTTCGGTCGATCGCGCTGACGGGACCGACCCGCGGCCCTCCGCCCGCGAAATCCTCTCTCTGCTGCGCGTTCCCGCCGGCGTGCGCGATGCGACAGCCGAGTGGGATGGCCGTGAGGAGGCCATGCTCGCGATCCCGGTGACCGACGATGGCCACGTGCTGACGCTCAGCGAAGAGGACACGATCGAATCGACCCTGTCGGCGAGCGAGCTGAAAGCAGCCTTCGAGGATAAGGGCCTCACGCTCTGGCTCGACGTGGACGTGGATGCGGACGTGGAGGGCGACGACGCGTTCGGCTTCGATTCGGTGGAGGAATTGGTCGACGAGCTCATCGACGATTCCGTCGGGGTGGGCGCCGACGATTCGGAGGATGACGTGAGCGATTCCGCCGTGTTCGCGGCTCCGGCGGTGCAGGTCTCGGCGTTCTCGCACCGCGGACCCGCCGTAGCCCGCATCCTGGCCGCCGTCCACGCGACCGCGGTCGACCACCGCGAGTCCGGTGACTGGTCGCTCCAGCGGTTCGAGGCCTCGGAGCCGAGCGGTGCCTGGGTGAGCGCGAAGGCCGAGTTGCCCGTGATCGAGCTGAACCGCGCCGACGCCGCCGTGTGGTTCGAGGTGGCCGTGGGCAGCGGAGGCCCGATCCCCTTCTGGACCGAGGCGGAACGCGACACCCGGCCGGTCCTCGATATCGACGCCATCCGCGTTCCGGAGACGGCGGAGATCTACCGGCGGCTCCTCACCGAGGGCGACGGTAGCCGCGATGAGCTCCTCGAGATCGCCGCAGCCGTGGACCTCGACGTGGATGCGGCACACCGCGCGCTGATCCCCGAGGCGCTGGGGGGTGTGGTCGGCGCGGAGCATCGCCAGCGCGTCTTCCTCGCTGCCTTCGGAATCTCGTCCGACCTGATCGACGCCGCATTCGGAAGCGCGACCGCGGGGACGGATCGACGGTTCCTCCCCGTGGGATGGTGGCCCACGCTCAGGGAGACGGCGATCGCCGGACTCGGGGAACTCACGCCGCTCACCCGCCGGGAACGGCCGCTCGCGCGGCTCGGCGATGCTCTCCGCCGCCGCCCCGCCGCGGGTCTCCTGCTCTCGCTCGGGGAACTCGGTGCCGGCCTGTGGGCCGCATCTCGATCGCGGGGAGCGGGCAGGGCACTCGGAGTGCTTCTCGTCGTCGATGCCGTGGTCGACGGCGCGATCTGGGTCGCCCGCATTCGCCGCAGTCGCGGCGAGTGACCGCGCCGCGCCCGGGCGCCGCGGCCGAAAATGAGGGATGCCCCAGCCGATCGGCTGGGGCATCCCTCGTCTGAATCGTGACGGATCAGCTCTTCGACTGGCCGTAGGAGCCGAGCTGACGGGTCGACTCGACCACGCGGGCGGCCATCGCCGACTCGGCGATCTTGCCCCAGGCGCGCGGGTCGTACTGCTTCTTGTTGCCGACCTCGCCGTCGACCTTCAGCACGCCGTCGTAGTTCTTGAACATGTAGTCGGCGATCGCACGCGTGTAGGCGTACTGCGTGTCGGTGTCGATGTTCATCTTGATGACACCGTTCGCGACCGCGAGGGCGATCTCCTCGTCGGTCGAGCCGGAGCCGCCGTGGAAGACCAGGTCGAGCGGCTTGGCGCCCGTGTTGTACTTCGCGGCGACCTCGGCCTGGATCTCGCCGAGGAGCTCCGGGCGCAGCTTGACGCCTCCGGGCTTGTAGACGCCGTGCACGTTGCCGAACGTGAGGGCGGCGATGTAGCGACCCTGCTCTCCGAGACCCAGCGCCTGCACGGCCTGGTCGACGTCGGCGAAGGTCGTGTAGAGAGCCTCGTTCGAGCCTTCGTGCTGCACGCCGTCCTCTTCGCCGCCGACGACGCCGATCTCGACCTCGAGGATGGCGTTGATGTTCTTCATGCGGGGGAGCAGGTCCTTCGCGATCTCGATGTTCTCCGCGAGGGGAACGGCCGAGCCGTCCCACATGTGGGACTGGAAGATCGGGTTGCGACCGGCCTTGACCTCTTCCTCGGAAGCGGCGATCAGCGGCTCGACGAAGCCGGCGAGGGCGTCCTTCGGGCAGTGATCCGTGTGCAGCGCGACGGTGATGGGGTAGTTCTTGGCGACTTCGGTGGCGAAGCGTGCGAAGGCGAGTGCGCCCGTGGCGCGTGCCTTCACCGTGTGGCCGGCGAAGTAGTCGGCTCCACCCGTGGTGACCTGGATGATGCCGTCGGAGCCGGCCTCGGTCAGTCCCTGGAGGACGGAGTTGATCGTCTGCGAGCTCGAGACGTTGAATGCGGGGTACGCGAAGCCGCCGGCCTTCGCGCGGTCGAGCATTTCGGCGTACTGATCCGGGGTGGCGACGGGCATGAGAACTCCTGCGATAGGTGAAGCCGGGACAGGTGCCACTCTATCGGGGCGGTCGGAGTGGTACCGCAGGTGGGGGTTCCGCCTGCATCGCGTCTTGTGCACAGGCGTTAAGAATCGCGATTCCTTCGTCGGATGAAGGGCGAAAATCGGGCTGTTCGCTCGCGTCGATAGCTAGGCTGACCGCATGGTGAGTCTGACAGCGGATCTGAGCCCTCTTCGTCCCGACCGTAACCTCGCGATGGAGCTGGTGCGAGCGACGGAGGCTGCGGCCATCCGTGCGGTCCCCTTCATCGGGCGCGGCGCGAAGGAGGCGGCGGACGGGGCCGCCGTCGACGCGATGCGCGCATTCCTCGGGACGGTCGATTTCCAGGGCCGCGTCGTGATCGGTGAGGGCGAGAAGGACAACGCGCCGATGCTGTTCAACGGCGAGGTCGTCGGCACCGGGCGCGGACCGCTGTGCGACATCGCGGTCGACCCCATCGACGGAACGTCCCTCACCGCAGCGGGTCGGCAGAACGCGCTGTCCGTGATCGCCGTGTCCGACCGTGGCACGATGCTGGACGCCTCCACCGTCTTCTACATGGACAAGCTCGTCACGGGGCCGGCGGGCGTCGGCGTCGTCGACATCCGGCTCCCCATCGCCGAGAACATCCGCAAGCTCGCTGGAGCGCTCGACAAGCCTGTCGACGAGATCGTCGTGTCAGTCCTGAATCGGCCGCGCCACGAGCAGCTCATCCAGGAGATCCGCGACGCCGGCGCCGGCACCCGGCTGATGAGCGACGGCGACGTCGCGGGCGGGATCAACGCCGCTCGGCACGACGCCCGCACCGACATGTGCGTCGGCGTCGGCGGCAGCCCCGAGGGCATCGTCACGGCATGCGCCATCAAGGCGCTCGGCGGGCACATCCAGGGGCGTCTGTGGCCGCGTGACGACGATGAGCGCCAGCGCGGCATCGACGCCGGACTCGAGATGGACAGGGTCTACGAGGCCGATGACCTCGTGCAGGGCAACAACACGATCTTCGTGGCGACCGGCGTGACCGACGGTCAGCTCGTCGCGGGCGTCCGCCGCGAGCGGGGCTACGTGTACACGGAGAGCGTCGTGCTCCGTGGTGCCTCCGGGACCCTCCGTCGCATCGCCTCGGAGCACCTCGTCTCGAAGTGGCTCTGATCTCGGGGCCTTTCTGACGGCTTGTTCCTGCGTCTCTGACCGTTTGTTCCTGCGTCGACGATGACGGCATCGTTATCGAGCCGGTATGGGCTCGGGGCGGGGTGCGCCACGCTTTCCGGAGCGCCGTGTCACAATTGTCACTGGGTTTGTCGCCGTGGACGGAGCCGTCAGGCATCGCAGGCACAGGAGGGCGAACGGATGACAACGCAGCACACGAGTGGCTCGAAGGCCGCCGCGACGAAGATCATCACGACGAACACCGGACGGATTCTCCGAGTGAGCGCCGACGCCGAGTCGGGCGTCGCAGCCACCCCGTCCGTGCCCACTCCACCAGCGGCCATCGCCGATCCTGCTCGCCGCGCTGACGTGCTGTTCCGCGTCCGCCGCGACGAGGGCCATGAGATCAGCGCCTGGTGGATGATCGGAGCGTTCCTCGCCACCAGCGGCCTGGTCATCCTGCTGCTCAGCGGCGTACCCGGCATCGCCTGAGGCGCTGCACGACGCTTCGGCTCAACGCCACGCGGCTCGGCACGATGGTCGGCCGCCCGGCAGTGCGCGACGGTGGTGGCGCGACCGTGGCGGTGCCTAGATCTCGTCGAGGCGCGTCCGCACCTCGCCCACATCCGCACGCACCGATGCGGAGTCGGTGCCGTCTGTGGCATCGTCGGCCTCGAACGGCGGCTCACTCGCATCGCCGTCGAGGGTGATCAGCTCAGGAGCGGTGAAACGACGCCCCGTGGTCGCGGTCGCCGACGGAACGGACGCGAGAGCCGCGGCATCGACGCCGGGGAACTGCCGGGCCGTGACGAGTACGCGCGTTTCGAGCGATCCGGCGAAGCGGTTGTAGCTGTCGACCGTGCGCTCCAAGGCGCGGCGCAGATCGTCGGCATACCCGGCGAGAGTACCGAGCCGGTCATAGAGCTGGGTGCCGAGGGCCAGCAGTGTGCGTGCCTCGGTCGACACCTCCTGCTGGGTCCATGTGAACGCCACGGTCTTCAGGACGGCCCAGAGGTTCACAGGAGACGCGAGCGCCACTCGACGGCTGAACGCGTAGTCGAGCAACGTGGGGTCTTCGTCGATCGCCGCGGCGAGGAGCGACTCGCTCGGCAGGAAGCAGATCACGAACTCCGGACTCGCGTCGAGTCCCGCCCAGTACGCCTTCTTCGCCAGGGCGTCGATGTGCGCGCGGACGGCTTTGACGTGCTTCTGCATGAGAGCGCGCCGCTGCGGTTCCTGGGCGTCTCCCGTCGACAGCGCCGAAGCCTCGAGATACGCGTCGAGGGGCACCTTGGCGTCGACCGCGATGGAGCTGCCGCCGGCGAGGCGGATGACCATGTCGGGCCGGCCCTGGCCGCGGTCGGACGAGATCGTCGCCTGCAGGTCGAAGTCGATATGACGCGTGAGCCCCGCCGCTTCCACCACGCGTCGCAGCTGCGTCTCGCCCCACACCCCGCGCGTGGCCGTCGAGCGCAGGGCGCCGGCCAGCGACTCCGTGGTCGCGCGGAGCGCTTCGTCGGATTCCTGAGCGCGTCGCAGCTGCTCCTCCAGCGTGCCGAACTGGGCGTGGCGCTCGCGTTCGATCGCCGTCACCTTCGTCTGCATCTGCTGCAGGCTCTCTCGCACGGGTGCGAGCGCCGTCAGCACCGCGTTCTGCTGCTGCACGCGCTGTGCCTCGGCGCGCTGCTCGTTCCGCGAGTGCTCGACGGCATCGCGGTAGAGGTCGTACTGGCGGTCGCGGTCGTCGCGCGCGGCGGCCAGCTCGGCCTGAGCGCGCGCGAGGTCAGCAGCACCGCGCCCTGCGCGCAGGAACCAGCCGACGGCGACGCCCGCCGCGAGGGCGAGGAAGAGGAGAACCACAGCCAGAGCATCCATGTGTTCATGATGCGGCCGGCATCGGACATTCCGAGGTCGCCGCGCACGGGCGCGCTGTGTCGGCTCAGGCGACCGCACGCTCCAGAGCAGGCGCGACGGGTGCGACCGGGGCGGTGACGCGCAGGCTCAGCGCATCGGCGAGGGCGAACACGTCGGCGGCACCCGCCCTGGCGGCCGCATCGATCACGATCTGCGCGCAGGCGCGGGCGTCGGCGAGGGCGTCGTGGTGCGCGAACTCCTCGAATCCGGCGGCGGCCGCAGCGACGGGCAGGCGATAGGAGTCGAGAACGTAGGTCTTCCGTGCGACCTGCAGGCTGCAGAGGGAGCGGTACGGCGGGCAGAGCTGGCCCGTCGCCTCCGAGGCGCGGCGCAGCACGTTGAGATCGAATCCGGCGTTGTGGGCGACGAGCACGTCGGCTCCGGCGAAGGCGCACAGGCGGTCGAACTGGTCGACCCACGTGGCCGCGGACAGCACGTCCTCCGGCTGGATCCCGTGGATGCGCACGTTCCACTCCTGGAACTGGTCGTGGCCGGGCGGCGGCTGGATCAACCATCCGGTGGTCGCGACGACCTCGCCGCCGCGCACACGGACCAGTCCGACGGAACAGGCGGAGGCGGGGCTGGAGTTCGCGGTCTCGAAGTCGATCGCAGTGAAGTCCAGTGGCACGTCTCCACTCTCACCCCGAGGTCGGCGACCATGCGGGAGACTCGCCGTAGGCTGGCCGCATGGCTGAGGACATGGCGACGTCGTTCGGTGCGCAGGCCGCGGACTACGAGGTCGGACGACCCGAATACCCCTTCGACGCGGTGGCGTGGATGCTGGAGAAGATGCCGCACGGCACCCGCCGTATCGCCGATGTCGGCGCCGGAACGGGCAAGCTCACGCGGGTGTTGGCGGAAGCGCCGGATGCCGAGGTCGTCGCGATCGATCCTGATCCCGAGATGCTCGTGACTCTCCGTGGGGCGGTGCCGGGCGTGCCGACCTTCGTCGGGTCGGCGGAGCGGCTGCCCCTCCCAGATGTGAGCGTCGACGCGGTCGTCCTGGGGCAGGCATGGCACTGGGTGGATCCCGCTGCCGGATCCGCCGAGATCGGTCGGGTCGTGCGCAGCGGGGGAGTGCTCGGTCTCATCTGGAACATCCGCGACGATCGCGTCGACTGGGTGCGTCGGTTGACCGAGATCATGCACGGCAGCCACGCCGAGAACATGCTCGCCGAGGGAGATCCGGTGGTCGCTGCGCCGTTCGGCCCGCTCGAGCAGGAGCGCTGGGAATGGGTCCGCCCCATCACACGAGACCTGCTGCACCGCATGGCCGCGTCCCGCAGCTACATCATCACCGCGTCCGACGATGAGAAGGCTCGGATCCGGCGCGACCTCGACGAGTTGTTCGACGAGCTCGATCTGCACGGTGAGACCACCATCGACCTTCCGTACGTGACACGGGCCTACCGCGCCGTCCGCGGCTGATCCCCGAATCAGGCGATCAGCCTGTATCAGGCAGAACTCCGCTGCATCCGCCTGATCTCACGCGTTCGCCTGATCTCGCGCTCTGAGTGCGCGACGGAGGAGCAGCTTTCCGCAGGGTGGTGGGGGTGCGGCCAGGTAGACTCGTGCCCCGTGGCTCTCACTATCGGCATCGTCGGCCTGCCCAACGTCGGCAAGTCCACCCTCTTCAACGCACTCACCAAGAACGACGTGCTCGCAGCGAACTATCCGTTCGCGACGATCGAGCCCAACGTCGGCGTGGTGAACCTGCCCGACCCGCGCCTCGACAAGCTCGCGGAGATCTTCGGCAGCGAGCGGATCCTCCCCGCGGCCGTGTCGTTCGTCGACATCGCCGGGATCGTGCGCGGCGCGAGCGAGGGCGAGGGGCTCGGCAACAAGTTCCTCGCGAACATCCGCGAGGCCGACGCCATCGCGCAGGTGGTTCGCGGCTTCGCCGACGGCGACGTCGTGCACGTCGACGGCACGGTGAACCCGGCCTCCGACATGGAGACGATCAACGCCGAGCTCATGCTCGCCGACCTCGAGACCGTCGACAAGGCGATCGCCCGGTACGAGAAGGAAGTCCGCGGCAAGAAGATCGAGCCCGTCGTTCTCGAGACAGCGAACGCGGCGAAGGATGCTCTGGAGCGCGGCGTCCTGCTGTCGGTCGCGGGCATCGACATGGCGCCGATCCGCGAACTGGGTCTGCTCACCGCGAAGCCCGTCATCTTCGTCTTCAACGTCGACGAGGCCGTGCTGACGGACGACGCCCGCAAGGCGGAGCTCGCCGCCCTGGTCGCTCCGGCGAAGGCCATCTTCCTCGACGCGAAGATCGAGTCCGAGCTCATCGACCTCGACCCGGAGGACGCCGCCGAGCTTCTCGCGTCGACCGGCCAGGACGAGTCGGGCCTCGACCAGCTCGCCCGCATCGGCTTCGACACCCTCGGCCTGCAGACCTACCTCACGGCCGGCCCGAAGGAGGCTCGCGCCTGGACGATCCCCAAGGGCTCGAAGGCGCCTCAGGCAGCCGGTGTCATTCACACCGACTTCGAGAAGGGCTTCATCAAGGCCGAGATCGTCTCGTTCGAGGACCTGGTCGAGACCGGCTCCGTCGTCGAGGCACGCGCCAAGGGCAAGGCTCGCCTCGAGGGCAAGGACTACGTCATGCAGGACGGCGACGTCGTGGAGTTCAGATTTTCTAACTAGCCTGATCGGCGATCAGCGCGAAGAAGCTATCACGTTTCGAACGTGAAGTCGTAGTGCGCTGGCTGCGAATCCGGCGGCATCCGCTGTGCCGAAGGCAACGTGGAATTCGGTGTTCGTCTCGTACTGATCTGCGAGTCCACAGATCATGTCGAGGGATTTCGCGGTGTCGCCGGCGTGGGTGGGGGTTCCCGGAATCTCCTTGAACCACTGCGCGTGGACGGATGCGTGCGCTTGCGCGGCTTCGGAATCCGCGTCGTGTCCTTCTTCTTGGATCTGACGCCACCGCGCGAGCAGTGCCTCCGACCGTGTCTTCCACTCTCTCTGCTGGTGCAGGGACTTGCGATGCCACCATTGGTTGGAGGCCTCGAAAGCGTCCCGGCCCCAACGGGCCACAACTTCGGCCTCGTATCGATCGTTGAAGCCCTCGAGCATGACGTCTATGCGTGGCTGGCCTCCCTGACGCCGCATCTTTAGGGTGTGCTGCACCGCGTTGATACGTCGATCCAGGGTCTCGCGTTCTTTGGCGAGTTGATCCAAGTGTCCGGTGAGCGCTTCAATCTCCGTCTCCGGAGTGGCGCTCATCTCGAGTGCGGCCGCGATATCGGTGAGGGGCATGCCTGTGTCGCGCAGAAGGAGAATCCTCTGCAATCGGGCAACCGCGTCGGGCCCGTAGTAGCGATAGCCGTTGGACCCGACGCGGTCTGGGAGGAGCAAACCGATCTGGTGGTAGTGGCGTATCGTTCGGCCGCTGATCCCGGCACGCTCTGCGATCTCGTTCACCGTCCACTCCACGGTTTACCTCCCTTTCCTGTCGTGTTCTCAGTCTGTTCCATCGAGACTCAGGCCAAGTCGCGTCGCGGCGACGCGCAGGATCTCGCCTGCAGGCGACGTAACGGCCTGCGCCGCAGTGATTCCGGTGGCATCCAGGTACGCGCGCACGAGCCGGGTACCCGCCGCGTATCCTGCTCCGGTCGGCAGGCCAACAGGCTCGGCGCCAAGAAGCTGGGCGCTCGCGTCGCCATGAACCCACGCAGTGAAGTTCTGCATGCCGGTCACGCTGAGACCTCTTGCAACTTTCGCAAGGACTTCGTCATCGCCTCGGGTCTGATCACTGACGAAATGAGTGTAGCCACGGTCGCCGTAGAGCTCGGCGGCGAACTCGTCGGCGAGACCTTCTGAGGTCACCTGTTCGCCGACAGTCACCGTCATCGGATCCCAGATGACGCCGCCGGGGGAGTAGCGCACGTTGTGGTGCAGTTCATGCACGGCAATCGCTTCGAGTCGGTTGAGTACCTGAGGGGTCGGCCAGACCGTGATGGTGATGTAACCGCTGATGCCTCCAAACGCGGACAGCCCCTGAACCTCGTTCACGAAGTGCTCGTTGGCAGGATCCCCTAGGACGAGGAGAACCTGAAGGTCCGGCACATCGGTGGCAGGATTGGCCGCATTCAACGCCGCAACGCCGCGCTGGAGAGCCACGGTGATGCGACGCCAAGCATCCGCTTCGATGAGCTTCTCAAGGCCCTGCTCGACCAACGGGGTGGGGTTCTCCCAATTGAAGCCGAAGTTCTGCCGGTGCACGGCGGCCATATCCACGCCTCCCGGGACGAAGTGGTACATCCCCGCGAGCGGGGACCACATTTCACGGACGAGGTCGGGGCGCGCGTCCGATGCTGCTTTGAGAACCTCACTCATGGCCGCGGCGCTGTCAATCACTGAAATGGTCATGGAACAGGACGCTAAACCTTGCCGTCGCGTCAAGGTCAAAACCGGTGCGACTAGCGGCGAACGGGCAACGTCCGTCGCGAGGTGCGGGCATTGCCGGGCCCGCGTTGCGGCAAATGAACGGGCTGGGTCCGGGAGGTTGGTATGCACCGGAATGCGTCGAGTTTAGATCTGCGCTCCAGAACCCGGAGTCGAGGACAGCCCAGAAGCGAGCTTCCGGACCTGTCGAGTTCGAATGCTCTTCAAGCATCAGCTTTCGCGCGGCTGAGGCCCATCGAGACATACGCGGAGAACCCCGCTCGTTTCGCGAATTTGATGCGCCGTCGCTGCGTTTCGGTGAATCCGAGTTTGGCGTACAGTCTGAGGGCGGGGGTGTTGGTGTCCTTGATGTCGCGCAGCACGAAATCGTCGGAGGGCAGCTCCAGGAGTCGACGCATCAGCGCAGTGGCTATGCCTTTACCCTGATACTGCGGCGCTGTCGTGACGAATGCAATCTCCGTCAGACCGGCGCGGGCACCGTCGTAAGCCCCCATGAATTGACTTCGGATGATCCGATAGCTGATGATCCCGTGTATTGGACCGAGCACCCGCTGGAGCTCGTGCCGATCCGGCTGAAAGCATTCCTGCTCGCCTTCGGTGATGACCGCGACCGCGGCGGGCTCGCCGTCGACGAGCGCGATGTGGAAGCGCTCCAGGATGAGCATCGGGGCGAACGCGTCGGCAAGCACACCGGGGTCCTTGGAGAAGAACGCGAAATCCTCGGCGAACCCTTGCACGAGAACTTCGGCGATCCTGTGCCGATACCCCTCACCCAGTTCGTCTGCGCGCGCGACTTCGATCTTCATCGGGGTCCTCCTGTGAACATTCGTAGGATCAGGTCGACATCAGGCTCCGCAGATTCCTCCCGAAGAGCAACGTGCATCGTCGTCATACCGGCAAGCATGGCGAAGTAATGAGCGGCCATTCGGGCTGGGTCTCCCGCGGCTATCTGGCCTGCGGCCTGGCCTCGACCGATGAGCAAGGCGAAGGCCCGCCAGAGCGTCGCCTGCGTTGCGGCCAGCCGTGCCGCGGTCCCCTCAGGGGTGTCGGTGGTGAAACCCTGGTTGATCACCATGTAGAACTCGGCCGCGCCGTTGTTCGCTGCGAGGTCCGCCACGTATACCTCGGTGAAGGATTGGATCGTGGAGATCGGATCGCCTCCGGTCGAGAGCTGCATGGCGACAGCCCCAAGCCCGCGCGAGGCCTGATCGATCAGTTCGTCGAACAGCTCTTCCTTGCTCGCGTAGTGCCGGTAGATCGATCCGGTGCTGATCCCCGCCTCGGCGGCGATCTGGCGCATGTTGGTGGCCGCGAAACCGCGGTGCGCGAACACTCGGACGGCGGCCGTCTCCACAGCAGAGCGCGTGGCTGAGCGCAACGATTCGTTCTGCTCCGTCGTCCGCGGCACGATGATCCTTTCAATGAACTTGTGTTCATTTTATGCAGCGATCGCACCGGGCGCAACTGGGTGCCCGCCCAGGGTTGCTATGAGGTGCCGGGCGGGCAATGGAATGATGCGCGGCCATGGGCCGACACTCAACAGTTGGTACGTGTGGCGACGTGGTGGACTTCCGCTTCAACAACTAGCGCGATTCCTCGGGCGCCTGCCAGTGTGGCCGTGTGGACACTGTGGAATCCTCTCGTCAGAGCCTTGCGGTGAAGGTGCTTCCTGCCGTGGTGATCCTGTTATTGACCTGGGTGGCTCTGTGGGCTGCGCAGGGTGTTCCGACGCTGTGCGCGTTGGCATCGCCCTGCCCGGCGCCCGATGTGCGCGTGGCACCTGCAGTGCTCTTCGGGGGACTCATGCTGGTGCCGACGGCCGTTCTGCTCCTCACCGCACGCGCCGGTGCCTCGACCCGTCGTATTCGAACCATCGCCTACGTCGTACTCGTCGCCCTCGCTCTTTTCGGCGTGGGGGCGGTGTTGTTCTCCGGAGGTTTCACGGTCCCGTTCGTGTAGATGCACCGGCAGGGACGGCGCCTCGCTTCGGATCTCAGGCGTCTGTCAGACCCTTCCGATGCGTCGCGGCCGCACGCTTGATCGTGGCCACCTTCGGATTGTCGGCTCGCGACGCGGGAAGGCCGTCGAGGATCGTCACGTCGGCTCGTGCGGCGAGCGTCAGAAGGCCCCACATTCCGATCGAGTCGAGTTCGAAGTCGACTTCCTCCGGGGTCGCCGCCGCGAACGCCGCGTGTGCGATTGCTTCGAGCTCGGGGTCGCTCGGCCGTTTCGCCGCGCCTTTGACGGCATTCGGCTGATTCGAGTAATCGTCGAGCTTCCTCGGCACTTGATCAGCCCGTTCGGGGCCGAGTGCCGATTCGACCTTGGCTTGAATCGGGTAAGTCTCCGTCAATTTCGTCTCCAGAGCTCTGTTCATGAGTAGCAGCAGCGCGAGCCGCAGGGATCGGTCACCGTTCGAGTACAGTACCCAACTCGACCATCTTGGAGTGCGGCCGAGAGAGCGGTCCTGAGCGCGTCCGCGCACCACCCCCACGAGTGACAGGATTGACGGATGACCGCAACACTCGTGGCCCAAGGGCTGGCCGGCGGGTACGGCCACCGCACCCTGTTCGACTCGCTCGACCTGACCGTCACCGCGGGTGATGTGGTCGGCCTCGTCGGAGCCAACGGAGCCGGGAAATCGACCCTTCTGAAGCTGCTGGCGGGTGTCGACGAGCCGCAGGCCGGCACGATCCGGCTCGCACCCGCGGACGCCTTCGTCGGCTGGCTTCCGCAGGAACACGAGCGCGTCGTCGGCGAGAGCGTCGCCGACTACATCGGCCGTCGCACAGGATGTGCCGCCGCGACCAGAGACATGGATGCCGCAGCCGCGGCCCTCGGTGATCCCTCGCTCGCCGCTCCGGGTACGGACCCCGCCGACACCTACTCGATGGCGCTGGATCGCTGGCTGGCCAGCGGCGCCGCTGACCTTGACGAACGCCTCCCCGCCGTGCTCGCCGACCTCGGACTCGACCTGGGCGATGATCCCGCCGACACCATGATGACCTCGCTGTCGGGAGGACAGGCGGCACGCGTCGGCCTCGCCGCGCTGCTGCTGTCACGGTTCGACATCGCCCTGCTCGATGAGCCGACCAACGATCTCGACCTCGACGGCATCGAGCGACTGGAGGCCTTCGTTCGCGGCCTTCGCGGCGGTGTCGTGGTGGTCAGCCATGACCGCGAGTTCCTCGCCCGCTGCGTGACCAGAGTCCTGGAGCTCGATCTCGCTCAGAACAGCAACCGGGTGTTCGGTGGCGGCTACGACTCGTACCTGGAGGAGCGGGCGACGGTTCGTCGGCACCAGCGCGAGAAGTACGACGAGTTCGCCGACAAGAAGGTCGACCTCGTCGCCCGCGCCCGCACGCAGCGCGAGTGGTCCAGCCAGGGTGTGCGCAACGCGATGAAGAAGTCGCCCGACAACGACAAGATCAAGCGCAAGGCCTCGGCCGAGTCCAGCGAGAAGCAAGCGCAGAAGGTACGCCAGATGGAGAGCAGGATCGCTCGGCTCGAAGAGGTCGAAGAGCCGCGCAAGGAGTGGCAGCTCGAGTTCACGATCGGCTCGGCCCCGCGTTCCAGCTCGGTCGTCTCGACGCTGAGCTCGGCGGTGTTCCGGCAGGGTACGTTCCAGCTCGGCCCCGTGTCGCTGCAGGTGAATGCGGGGGAGCGCATCGGCATCACCGGGCCCAACGGCGCGGGGAAGTCGACCCTGCTGCGCGGACTGCTGGGGCGGCAGCTTCCCGACGAGGGAACGGCGAGCCTGGGTGCGAGCGTGCAGATCGGCGAGATCGACCAGGCCCGCGCACTACTGGTCGGTACGCAGCCGCTCGCGGTCGCCTTCGAGGAACTCGTGCCCGAGATGACATCGGGCGAGGTGCGCACGCTCCTGGCGAAGTTCGGGCTCAAGGCCGATCACGTGACGCGCGCCGTCGACGAGCTCTCGCCGGGCGAGCGCACACGAGCCGGTCTGGCGCTGCTGCAGGCGCGCGGCATCAATCTGCTCGTGCTCGACGAGCCGACCAACCACCTCGACCTGCCCGCGATCGAGCAGCTGGAGCAGGCGCTCGAGTCCTACGAAGGGACGCTGCTGCTCGTCACCCACGATCGACGGATGCTCGCGACCGTGCAGACCGACCGACACTGGCGGGTGGAAGCCGGGCAGGTCGTCGAGGTATGACGAGCCTCGTCATCGACAGCGTCCCGCACGACAGCCTGACCTCGAACGACGTGGCGAGCCTGCGAGAGCTGTTCGACGCCGAGTACTTCGCCGAGTTCGGAGCGTGGGATCCCGATCAGCCGTACGGCTACGCGCCCCATGACGTTCATCTCATCGCCCGCGCCGGCGACGCGGTGGTGGGCCACGTCGGCTGGGCGCGGCGGACCATCGGCGTCGGCACGGCGGAGGTCGTGGTCGCGGGAGTCGGCGGGGTGCTGGTCTCTCCGCGCGCACGAGGGGAGCGGGCGGGTGCCCGGCTCCTGGCACACGCGGCCGCAGCCATGAGGGACGCCGGTGGGATCGAGTTCGGCTACCTCGGGTGCCGCGAAGCTGTCGTCGCGTTCTACGAGTCCTGCGGATGGCGCCGCATCTCGGCGGTCGAGCGCTCGATCGCCCGCACCGGTCAGCACGCCATGCAGCCTCCTGGGCCGCCCATCCTGACACTCGCGCTCGACTCTCCACCGCGCCGGTGGCCCGCTGGGGCGATCGATCTTCGGGGGCGGGCCTGGTAGCCGTCCGCCCGGACCGATCGTGCGCTCTCGTGTTGCGGCCGAAGCGGGGGACGCGCCAAAATATCGGTCGGGATGCCGGACGGAGACGTCGTGGAACTCCGCACCATGGGACACGAGCGCTCGTGGTGACCTCTACGAGCAGAAGGCCATCATGACCTCGTCACCCACGGCACCGCGCACCAACACCCTGGCTCTCGTCAGCTTCATCGCGGCCTTCGTGATCCCGGTCGGAGGATTCATCCTCGGGGTGTTCGCCCTGCGACAGCTGCGGACCCCCGGGAACACCGAGTCCGGAGCAGGGCTTGCCCGATGGGCGCTCGTCATCGGCGCGCTCGGCACGATGTTCGCGGTGCTCTTCTTCATCCTGTGGGGCACGCTGTTCTTCTCGGCGCTGGGCGATCAGCCTTTCGGACGCTGATCCGGGCGTCTCCGTCTCGCCGACGGCCCGCTCGGGATACGCTGGGACACGGCGGCTCGCGCCGCGGCCCGGTCGCTGGCGTCCGTCGTGGACGTTCCGCCTGAGTTCCTGACACCGACGGCACGAGGAGATTGACGCCGATGACCGACACCCAGATCTTCGAGCCAGACGGCCGCGCGATCCCCTTCGTCGACGAGGGCGACGGCCCCGTCAAGCTCGTCTTGATCCAGGAACGCGACCTTCCGGCCGACATCCTCGGAGTCGTCGCGCACTACCTCGCCGAGGAGGCGGGCTTCCATGTGCTGCGGATCGGCCATCGCGTCGAGGTCAAGGGCGAAGCGGTGTCGCTGGACGAGCGCGTCGAGGATGCGCTGGCGGTGATCGACCACGTCGCCCTCGGCGACACCTGGATCGGCGGGCATGGGTTCGGTGGCACCGTCGCGCGGGCTTTCGCCATCGCGCACGCCGACCGCGTGAACGGCCTGGCGCTGCTCGGGGTCGAAGAGCACGACATCCCGCTCGCGCCCGTGATGCCCGTCCTGATCATCCAGGGCACCGAAGACACCACCACCCCGTTCGCGAACGGTGAGCAGCTGCAGTCGACCGCTCCGGAGCGTGCGAGCGTGAAGAGCATCGACGGGGGAGACCACCACTTCCCGATGACGCACCCGATCGAGACAGCGGTCGTGATCGAGGAGTACCTCGACTGGGACTGACCTCCTAGCGACCCTGCCGCTTCTTGTAGGGCTTGGGCTGACCCTTCACTGCAGGGGTTCGGCCCTTGCCCTTCGAGGCCTTCGCCTTGCCGCCGGCGGGTGCGGGCGGGTTCTTCACCGGCGCAGGAGCCGCGGCGACCGCTTCTTTCGCCTCGACCAGCAAGAGCTCACCGACGTGCGTCAGCCGTGTCTGCCCTTCGCGGTGGACGATGGGATGGCCCACCTCGGCTTCGAGCTTGGCGATCGACGTGTACAGCGAGGCCAGTGGGATGCCGAGCTTCTCGGCCGCGCGCGGGAAATGAAGCTCCTCCGCGAGAACGACGAAACGGCGGAGCAGAGAGATCTTCACGGTGGCCCTTCGACTGTTCGCACGGAATTGCGAGCCACTCCAGGTTACGCGGTGGAAGCCGCCGGTCAGATGTCGCTGAAGTCGTTCGCGGGAGACTGGAGCTGCGTGACGGTGTCCGTCTCCACCGGGGGCGGTCGAAGCGATTTCGGACGGGACGAGCGGTGCCGGGACACGACGGATGCCGCGACCGAAGCGGCCGCGGCATCCGGAATCCTTCGGTCAGGCGACCTGAGGGAGAACCGCGAACGACACGGAGCCCTCGTCGTCCACGCCCGCGTCGAGGATCTTGTCATCGAGTGCAGCGACGGCGGACTCATCGAGGAAGAGCCGGGTGCCGGAGACTTCGACCACCTGATCCTGCGGCTCCGGATCCGCGGCGACGAGCACGGCGAGACGCGCGCCGCCCTCCGCATTCTGAGGTTCGGACGAGTGGATGCGCAGTCCGGCATCCGGGGCGTCGGTCTGACGACTCACCAGAGTCGTCACGATGGCGGAGGCGTTGTCGGTGAGGGTGAGCACGAGACTCTCCTTCCGTTCGGGGCATGCCACGGTCGCGACATGTCCGGGCTACGATGCCGAACCCGCACGACGACCTCAACCCCCTTGTGCCGATTCGGAGGAGGCTCTTACCCTCCTCGCAGGTTCTTACGAAGGAAGACCTGTTCCGTGCCGTCGCCGTCCGGTACCCGCTCGCGCTCCACGTATCCGCACCGCTCGTACAGACGGATGTTCGCCTCGCTCAGGCTGCCGGTGAAGAGCTCGGCGACCTGCGCCGTGGATGCGCTCTCCGCGTGCTCGAGCAGCATCCGCCCGACTCCCTCGCCCTGCATGTCGGGGGCGATCGCGATGCGTCCGATCAGAAGCATCCCGTCCTTCTCCACGAATCGGATCGCGCCCACGAGGCGTCCGTCGATACGTGCCGTCAAGCCGGACTCCGAGCGAAGCTCCGCTTCGAGCTCGGCGAGCGTCTGCGTCAGGGGAGGCATGTCGACGCTGCCGTAGATCGCCGCCTCCGACACGAAGGCTGCGCGCTGCACGGTCAGCACCTCGCCGGCGTCCGCCTCGGTGATGGGGGAGATGACGATCTCCCGATCCTTCTCGCCGTTCTGTTCTGTCACGATGCGGGGTCTCTCCTTGAGTCGGGTGTTCAGGTCCGGTCGCCACACTCGGGCTCCGGGCTTCCGGTGTCAACCCCCTCGGACCCGGGCGCAGACCTTCGTTATCCTCGCCGGCAGGAGGTCAACGAAATGGCTGAAAGCAAGACGAAGAAGACCGGTACCTCGACGAAGGGGGCCGTGAAGACCACTCGCCAGCAGAACGCGGAGAAGGGCTTCACCGCCTCGCCCACGCTCGCAGGCAATCTGCAGCGCGTGCTCGTCGACCTGCTCGAACTCGCCATCCAGGGCAAGCAGGCGCACTGGAACGTCGTGGGGCGCAACTTCCGCGACACGCACCGTCAGCTCGACGAGATCATCGACGATGCACGGGCGTTCAGCGACACGATCGCGGAGCGGATGCGCGCACTGCATGCCGTGCCCGACGGGCGCAGCGCGACCATCGCCAAGGCGACGTCGTTGCCCGAGTTCCCCGCGGGCGAGGTGTCGACGACCGAGACCATCGATCTGGTGACGGAACGTCTGGAAGCAGCGGTCGGCACAGTGCGCGACGTCCACGACGCCGTCGACGAGGAGGATCCGACCTCGGCGGACCTTCTGCACGCGATCATCGAACGCCTCGAGCAGTTCGCCTGGATGGTCAGCGCCGAGAACCGCAGCCCGGCCGGTCGCTGATGCTCGCCCCTCCTCCGTGAGCCCGGTCAGTCCGGCCCGGCTCCGGGGGTGCGGGGGCGGCCGCGCATGATGCGCGGCAACGCGATCCACAGCGCCACGACCAGCACGAGCGCCGACACCAGCGCGACGAGGCCGGCCGTGCGATTCACCGTGAAGTCGACGATCAGCATCGTGACCCCGATCGTCAGCGCCCCGATCACGATCAGGTCGAGCCGGACGATACGGGCGGCCATCCGCACGAGGTCGGGCTTGCGACGGTGGCCGAACAGCGCGCGGTGCATCCCCACGGGAGCCAGCGCGAGGATCGTCGCGACGGCGGCCAGAGCGACGAGCACGACGTAAAGATCGCGCTGGAACTCGTCCATGTCCGTGAATCGCGGCTGGAAGGCCACCGCGAGGAGGAAGCCGGTGAGGATCTGGGTCCCGGTCTGCATCACGCGGAGTTCCTGCAGGAGCTCTTCCCAGTTGCGATCCGCGCGTTCGTTCGCCGTCTCGTCTCGTCCGTCCCTGCGGTCATCGAGTTCGTGGTCGCCGCGCGGAGGATCCGATGTCATGATCTCAGTGTCGTGCCGACTCTCGCACGAAGTCCAGACTCTTCTCCCGATGGATCGAAAGAAGGCATCATGACGCTCCCTCCGATCAGCGACTGGTGGTCCGAACTCTCGGAGGAATCACGTCGCTCCGTGCTCGACGGCGACTCGCCGCACCTCGACGAGGACGTCCGGGAGGAGATCCGGGTGATCACCGGAGCGGTCGTGGGGATGGTGGAGAGCCTGACCGGGGAAGACCTGGACTACGCCCGGTCGCACGCAGAGAAGACGGCGGACTGACACTCCCCGCGCCCCGTGCCGCGGAGGCTCATTCGGAGGCGTCGGGATTCCGAGGGGGCTGTTCCTCGCGAAGCCGGGGCTCGGTGCGACGCTCGGGTCGCGCCCCCGCCTTGTCGGCATAGAACGCGCGGATCCGGTCCATGTCGGCGGCGACGTCCCCGGTCAGGTCGATGGTGGGACCGAGACCCGTCGTCATCGTCGTGCGATCGACGAAGCCGAGCGTGACGGGCATCCCCGTCTCCCGGGCGATGCGGTAGAAACCCGACTTCCAGTACTCGTTGCCGCCACGAGTGCCATCCGGGGTGACCACGAGACCGAAAACGGTTCCGGCGTGCACCTGGCCGACGACATCCTTGACCACGCGGGCCGGATCCGCCCGATCCACAGGGATCCCGCCGAGTCCGCGCATGAGCGGACCTCGCCACCCGCGAAAGAGGCTCTTCTTCCCGAGCCAGTGCACGTCGATGCCGAGGCGCCAGGCGATCGCGAGCATCAGGACGAAGTCCCAGTTGCTGGTGTGCGGGGCGCCGACGAGCACGGTCGGGCGCGTGGGCGCTGCCTCGCTCACGAGCGTCCATCTGCTGAACGCCCAGAACATGCGGGCGAGGAGTCGTTTGAGCATGGATCAACCGTAGGGGAGAACGGCTGTCGTCCCGCTGTCCGCAGCCTGCGCGCGGGTCCGGCGCCACTACCTCGGAGCAGGCGTACGATCGAGGGATGAAGAAATCGCCGGAGGACACCGTGCAGCAGGAGGCCCCCATCGGGCTGCAGCCGCTTCCCGGTGCCCTGGACCTGCTCGAAGGTGACGCCGCCGGCTACTGCAGCAACGGCGTCTGCCACTTCCCCGCCCCGAAGGCCGAGTAAGCAGCAGACGCCGTCGCGCGCGAACGCTGAGGCTCAGTGGCCGCCGTGGAATCCCTCGCCGGCATCGTCGGCGGGCTTGCGGACGAACGGGCTGAGCGCCACCGCTGCGAGCGAGATGATCGCGGCGATCAAGAAGGCCATGCGCGCACCCGGTGCGCCGGCCACTGCCCGTGACAGGCCCTCATCCTCGCCTGCATGCAGGATCGCCGAGTAGGTGACCGTGAGCAGAGCGACGCCCGCAGCGCCACCGACCTGCTGGAGCGTGTTCAGCACAGCCGAGCCGTGCGAGTACAGCGACCGCTGCAGCGAGCCGAGCGAGGCGGAGAACAGCGGCGTGAACGACATCGCGAGACCGACGGACATGGCCGCCTGCACGATGATGAGCACCCACCACACGGTGTGCTCGCCGACCGTCGAGTAGAAGAACAGCGCCGCCGATACGAGGATCGTGCCCGGGATCAGCAGCGGCCGCGTGCCACGTGCGTCGTACACGCGACCCATGACCGGACCCAGCAGACCCATCAGCACCGAGCCGGGGAGCAGGATCAGACCGGACTCGAGAGCGTTCAGGCCCGCGACGTTCTGCAGGTACTGCGGCAGCAGCGTCAGCGTTCCGAACATCGACAGCGCCAGGATCGTCATGATGATCACCGAGAACGTGAAGTTGCTCGAGCGGAAGACGCGCAGGTCGAGCAGTGCGTCGTCGACACGCTGCAGGATGAGCTGACGCCACACGAACAGCGCCAGCGACACGGCGCCGACGACCAGGGCGATGATTCCGGTCGTCTCGCCCGAGCCGCCTTCGCCGCCGAACTGACTGAGGCCGAACACGATGCCGCCGAAGCCGAGCGCTGCGAGCGGGATGGACAGCACATCGAGCGGGACGATGCGGGTCTCACCGAGGTTGGTCATCCACTTCACGCCCATGAAGAGCGCGATGAGCGCGATCGGAAGGATGATCGCGAACAGCGCCCGCCAGTTCAGCGTCTCGAGGACGGCGCCGGCGATGGTGGGGCCGATCGCCGGGGCGAGGGAGATGACCAGGCCGACGCGGCCCATCATGCGACCGCGGGACTGCGGCGGGACGACGTTCATGATCGTCGTCATCAGCAGCGGCATCATGATGCCGGTACCCGCGGCCTGGATGACGCGCCCGACGAGCAGCACCGAGAAGCCGGGGGCGACCAGCGCGACGAGCGTGCCGAGTGAGAAGGCGATCATCGCGGCGATGAAGACCTGACGCGTGGTGAACCGCTGCAGGATGAACCCGGTGGTCGGGATGACCACGGCCATGGTCAGCATGAAGGCACTGGTGAGCCACTGGCCGAGTTCCGGCGGGATGCCGAGATCGGCGTTCAGATGCGGGATCGCGATCCCCATCGTGGTCTCGTTGAGGATGGCGACGAACGCGGCGACGAGCAGCAGCCAGATCACGCGCATGTCCTTGCGCGAGATCTCACCCGCTGCCGGTGCGGGGGTCGTCGAGATGGAGCCGGTATCGACGGCAGACATGGGCGGCCTCCTGGGCGAAGAAGAAATGGAGATATCGCGAGAGTTCGCAAGAGTCCTTCAGCGTAACGGCGGGCGCGGACATTTCATTCCGAACTCACAGAAATCCGCTGTGGGCGGATGCGCCGGCCCTCGACGTCGCCGGGCCTGAGTACGCTGGCGCCATGAGCATGGGCGGTGGACGAGGGGGAGGCGCGAGCTTCCGCGGGGTGGATGAAGACGCTCAGCGGCGCATGAACGCCGAAGCGCCGCGGATCAGCGGCCTCGGCGCGCGGGTGGTGTCGCTGTTCCGCGCCTACCGCGCGCGTATCTTCCTCACCGGGATCCTCGTGATCGTCGGTGCGGCCATCGCCGTCATCCCGCCGCTGATCGTGCAGCGCATCTTCGACGACGCCCTGTTCCCGGTCGCCGGCGGCGGACCGCACCTCGAGCTGCTGGCCTGGCTCGTCGCCGCGATGGTCGGGCTCTTCCTGCTCTCCGCCGTCCTCGGGGTCGCGCAGACCTGGCTCACCTCCACCGTCGGCAACAGTGTCACCGGCGACCTGCGGGTCAAGCTCTTCGAGCACCTCCAGGCCATGGAACTCGGATTCTTCACGCGGACGAAGACGGGGGTGATCCAGTCCCGGCTGCAGAACGACGTGGGCGGCGTCTCCGGTGTGCTGACCAACACCGTCACCAGCATCCTGGGCAACGTCGTGACGGTGATCGCCTCGCTCGTCGCGATGATCCTGATCGATTGGCGTCTCACCCTCATCGCCGTGATCATGATGCCGTTCCTCATCTTCGTCCAGCGCAAGGTGGGGCAGGTGCGGGCGCGGATCGCGGGGGAGACGCAGGAATCGCTGTCGGAGTTGACCTCGATCACGCAGGAGACGCTGAGCGTCTCGGGCATGCTGCTCTCCAAGGCGTTCAACCGCCAGCGCACGGAGTCGGAGCGCTATCAGGCCGAGAACCGCAACCAGGTCGTGCTGCAGGTGCGCCGAGCTATGAGCGGCCAGGGCTTCTTCGCGGTCGTGCAGGTGCTCATGGCCAGCGTGCCTGCGGTCATCTACCTCGTCTCGGGCTATCTGATCGCCGGCGGCACCGGGGCGATCACGGCGGGGACGGTCGTCGCGTTCACCACGGTGCAGGCACGGCTCCTCATGCCGCTGATGGGCCTCATGCGGGTGTCGCTCGATCTGCAGACGTCTTCGGCGCTGTTCGCGCGCATCTTCGAGTACCTCGACCTGGTGCCCGAGATTGAGGATGCTCCGGATGCGATCACCGTCGACGAGGCGCCGGGGCCCAAGGGGCGGCTCGAGTTCACCGACGTGGTCTTCCGCTACCCGGACGCCTCCGCTGATGCGCGACCGACGCTGGACGGCGTCTCGTTCGTCGCCGAGCCCGGGCAGCACGTGGCGTTCGTCGGCCCCTCCGGTGCGGGCAAGACGACGATCCTCTACCTCGCGCCGCGGCTGTACGAGGCGAAGGGCGGCGCCGTGCTCTTCGCGGGCGCCGACGTGCGCACACTCACGCAGGAGTCGATCATCGACAACGTGGGCATCGTGTCGCAGGAGACCTACCTGTTCCACGCGACGATCCGCGAGAACCTCCGCTACGCCAAGCCGGATGCGACGGAGCAGGAGCTGATCGCCGCGTGCACCGCGGCCAACATCCACCACATCATCGCCGGGTTCGAGCAGGGGTACGACACCGTCGTCGGCGAGCGCGGGTATCGGCTCTCGGGAGGGGAGAAGCAGCGCATCGCGATCGCGCGCGTGCTGTTGAAGGATCCGCCGGTGCTGCTCCTCGACGAGGCGACCTCTGCGCTCGACACGGTGTCGGAGCGAGTGGTGCAGGAAGCGCTCGACGAAGCGGCGAAGGGGCGCACGACACTGTCGATCGCGCACCGCCTGTCCACGGTGATGGGTGCAGACATGATTCACGTGCTCGAGGCCGGACGCATCGTCGAATCGGGAACCCACTCAGAACTGCTCGCGCGGGGCGGGTTGTATGCCGAACTCGCCGCTCAGCAGGTCGCCGCATCGCGCGTGCTCGACACCGAGGCTGCGGTCGAGGAGGCGGTGACGGGGGGAGTCGGTGCTGCGCTCACCGAACGCCGTGCGGACCGGGCACCCGCGGACTCCGCCGGGGCCGATGCCGTCGCGGCGATCACCGCTGCCGTGCCTCTGCTCGCCGAGCCGCGCCCGGATGAACGGGTCTACCCGCCCGAGCCCTGATCCGCTCCGGCTTTCTCGGCCTCCTCCGCACATCAGTGGACGGAGAGGCCTCCGTCGACGAACAGGGAGTGGCCGGTGACATACCCCGACCCGGCTCCGGCGAGGAAGACGGCCGCGCCCGCGAAGTCGCTCGGGAGTCCGTTGCGGCCGATCATCGTGCGGGCGGCCAGCTCGGCGATCTTCGCCGGGTCCTGCTGCAGACGGGCGTTCAACGGTGTCAGGACGAAACCCGGTACCAGCGTGTTGCTGGTCACACCCGTCCCGCCCCACGCTTCGGCTTCCGAGCGCATCAGCGACTCCACCGCGCCCTTCGAGGCGCCGTAGACTCCACTGCCGACGAAGGCACGGTGAGCCTGCTGGGAGCTGATGTGGATCAGCCTGCCGTAGCCGCGTTCGGCCATGCCCTGCGCATACCGCTGACCGAGGAGAAACGGCGCGAGGGCGTTGACCGTCATCGTCGCGTCCCAGTCGTCCTCGGTGATCTCCGCGAACGGCGGACGGATGTTGATGCCCGCGGAGTTGACGAGGATGTCGGGCTCCCCGAACGGCTCGACAGCGGCCTCCGCGAGGGCACGGATGCCCGACCGAGTGCTGAGGTCGCCGACCACTCCTGCGACGCGGCACCCGTGCGCGCGGAGCTCCTCGGCGGTCTCCTCGATGCGGGCCTCGCCGCGCGCGACCACCACGGTCGCGGCACCGGACCGGGCGAGTGCCGTGGCGATGCCCCGGCCGATGCCGGAGCTGCCGCCGGTGACGACCGCGGTGCGGCCTTCGAGCGAGAAGAGGGAGGAGAGGTAGTCGTTCATGCGGTCATCCGTGTCGTTCGTTCAGCGGTGTGGATGGTACAGATGTGCGGTGTCACCACGCGAGTGCGGCGGCGAGGGTGGGATCGGGGGTGGCGTCGGCGAACTCGGGCAGTGCCCGCAGCTCTGCGATGAAGGTGTCGACCTCTGCGGCGTACGCGGTGTCGGGGTGACTGCTCGCGATCTCGAGCAGGGACGGCATGTCCATGGCGAGTATGAGCTCGAGTCGGGCGATGACCGAGTCCCGGGCGCCCGCGTCGTGCAGCACCCGGATGCCGCCGCGCAGCGCCGCGAGGTAGTCCCTCAGCACGGGCAGCTGCGCCTTGCCCTGCGTGATCGAGGTGCCATCGGCGCGGAGCCGCCACTGCACGACGACATCGGGGATCACGTCGAAGGTCCGTGCCCGGGTATACATGAGCTGGGCGACGACCTGGTCCTCGTACGCGACCCCTTCGGGAAAGTGGAGGTCCTGCCAGAACTCGGTGCGACTCACCTTGGACCAGGCGACGATGTTCGAGACGGCCCGAGGGTGCGCCGCAAGGGTGGTGCCGAGGCGCTCCGGCGAGGTCGCCGCCGCCACCCAGGGCTGCACGCGCCCGGCGACGTATGCCACGCCCTGCGCACGGGAGCGCACGTAGGCACCGGCGACGAAGTCGCTTCCGGTCTCCGCGAGAGTGCCCGTCATCCGGGCGAGCGCGTGGGGGAGAAGCTCGTCGTCACCGTCGAGGAAACCCAGGTAAGGGGTGTCGACGAGGTCGAGGCCGATGTTGCGCGCGGCACCGAGCCCGCGGGATGCCGGGTGACGGATGGTCGTGAACCGGTCGTCGTCGGCGGCCGCCGCGGTGAAGATCGCGCCCGTGTCGTCGGTCGAACCGTCGTCGATGAGGATCGCGCGCCATCGCGACTCGGTCTGGGAGCGCAACGAGTCGAGTGCGGCGGGGGCGAAGGCAGCGATGTCGCGTCCGGGGACGATCACGGTCACGATCGGGGCGGCGGCGGTCACCTGCCGAGTCTATGGCGGGTATCAGCCCCGCGCCGCGCGCACGGACTCCGCGACGAGCGCCGCCAGCCGTTGCGGTGCGTCGTCAGGCAGCTCCTCCCGACCGAAGGTGAACCGGACGGATGTCTGGGCGACCTCGGCGGGGACGCCGCACGCGAGGAGCACATGCGAAGGCTCGTCGCTGCCGGCGGCGCACGCCGAGCCGCTCGACGAGATGACACCGCGACGCTCCAGCTCCAGCAGCACCGCCTCTCCGCTGGTGCCGGCGAACGTGAAGCTCGCCGTCCCCGGCAGACGGCGCTCGGGGTCGCCGGTGAGTGCGGCCTCCGGGACGCTGCTCAGCACGCGGGAGATGAACCGTGCAGTGGCAGAACCGACCCTCGCCGCCACGGTCGCCCGCTCCCGTTCCGCGAGTTCCAGTGCGGTCGCGAGGCCCACGGCCCCGGCGACGTTCTCGGTTCCCGAGCGTCTCCCTCGTTCCTGGCCGCCACCGTGCAGCAGAGGTTCGATGGGGACGCGCCCCCGCACGGCCAGTGCGCCGATCCCCTTGGGTGCGCCGAGTTTGTGCCCGGCGATCGACACGGCGTCGGCGCCGAGCTCGTGCAGGGAAAGCCACCCGGCCGACTGCACAGCGTCGAGGTGCAGAGGCACGCGGGCGGCGCGGGTGACCGCCGACAGCGCCGCCGCATCCTGCACGGTCCCGATCTCATTGTTCGCGTGCCCCACCGAGACCAGCGCGGTGTCGGGGCGGATCGCCGCGGCGACGGCATCCGGCGCGATCCGCCCACCGGCATCCACCGGCAGCAGGGTCACATCGACGGAGTGGAAGCGCCGGAGGTACTCGGCGGACTCCAGGATCGACTCGTGCTCGATGGGGGAGACCACCAGGTGTCGTCGACCGGCCTCGAGAGCCGCGAGCACGATGCCCTTGACCGCGAGGTTGTTCGCCTCGGTGCCGCCCGCGGTGAACACGACGTCACCGGCACGCATCCCCAGGAAGCGGGCGACCCGGGCGCGGGCGTCGTCGAGAGCGCTCGCCGCAGCCTCTCCCGCTGTGTGGTGGCTGGACGGGTTGCCGAACACGCCCGTCAGGTACGGGTGCATGGCCTCGAGCACCTCCGGTCGCACCGGGGATGTCGCGGCATGGTCGAGGTAGAGCACGATGCTCAGTCGATCCGCAGGTCCAGGCCGAGATCGAGCGCGCGTGCCGAGTGGGTCAGCGCGCCCACCGAGATCACGTCGACACCGGTGCGCGCGATGTCGCCGACGGTGTCCAGGTTCACGCCTCCCGAGGCTTCGACCGTGGCCCGGTCGCCGATGAGGGCGACGCCTTCGCGCAGGTCGTCGAGCGAGAAGTTGTCGAGCAGCACGGTGTGCGCACCACCGTCGAGGACGGCGGGGATCTGGTCGAGACGGTCGACCTCGACCACGACGTGAGTGGTGTGGGGCAGGCGTGACAGGGCCTCGCGCAGCGCCGACGCGAGGTCGAGGCCGGATCGGGTGAGCACGGCGAGATGGTTGTCCTTGGCCATCACGGCATCGGACAGGGAGTATCTGTGGTTGCTGCCCCCGCCGGAGAGGACGGCGTGCCGCTCGAACGCACGCAGGCCCGGAGTGGTCTTTCGGGTGTCGGCGATGCGCGCGCGTGTGCCATCGACAGCCGCGACATAGGCTGCCGTGAGCGTCGCGATGCCGCTCATCCGCTGTGTGAAGTTGAGCGCGACGCGCTCCGCCGTGAGGATGCTGCGCGCCGACCCGGAGACCGAGGCGAGCACGTCGCCCGCGGTGAACTCATCGCCCTCGCCGACGTGCAGGTCGACGGTCAGAGTCGGATCGGTGAGCGCGAACGCGGCGGTGAAGACCTCGCCGCCGCTGAAGACCCCCGCCTCGCGGGCGACGAGGTCGGCGGTGGCCGTCGCTTCGGAGGGGAGCAGCGTCGTGCTGGTGAGGTCCCCCCACGGGGCGTCCTCCTCGAGGGCTGCTCCGACGACGCGGGTGAGGGTGGAACGGGTGAGCATCAGACGGTCTCCAGGATCGACGAGCGGGTTCGGACCGGGGCGGCATCTGCCGAAGCTCCGGCATCGACCCTGTGGTGGGCGCCGACCGAGACGGTGCGGTCCAGGGCTGCTGCGGCAGTGGCCTCGGCCAGGAGAAGCAGGTTCGCGTCCTCCTGCTCGGTCGTCGTGGTCGGCTTCGATGCGGACGCGGCCCATTTGCGCACGGTGGCCAGTGCGTGTGCGAGGCCGTCGTCGGTACGGAGCAGCCCCACCTGGTCCCACATCAGCTGCTGCAGTGCCGCGCGGCTGAAAGTGGCGGCAACAGGTTCGCGGTCCTCCACCCGATGCCGCTCGTCGGCAGCACGCATGGGGGCGGGCACGAGGTGCCAAGGCATCGTCAGAGCTGCTGCGGCTCGCGCGCCGAAGACGGCTCCTTCGAGCAGCGAGTTGGAGGCCAGGCGGTTCGCCCCGTGTACGCCGGTGCGGGCGACCTCGCCGACCGCAAAGAGCCCCGGGATCGTGGTGCGTCCGTCGAGGTCGGTGACGATGCCACCCATGAGGTAGTGCGCCGCGGGTGTCACCGGGATCGGCTCGCGCGACCAGTCGAATCCGCGCTCCCGTGTCACCCGATCGATGGTCGGGAAGCGCGCGGCCAGGGTCTCGCCGCCGAGCATCCTGGCGTCCAACCGCACCGGCCGTCCCTGCGCGGACGCCTGCCGGGCGATGGCCCGGGAGACGACATCGCGAGGGGCGAGTTCGCCGTCGGGATGACTGTCGAAGGTGAAGCGTCGACCGGAGTCATCGACGAGCGTCGCACCCTCACCGCGTACGGCTTCCGAGATGAGGAACGCCGGACCCGACGCCAGGATCGTCGGGTGGAACTGCACGAACTCCAGGTCGGCGACGGCCGCTCCCGCGCGCAGTGCCACGGCGATGCCGTCGCCCGTCGAGCCGGCAGGATTGGTCGTGTGCGCGTAGAGGTGGCCCGCGCCGCCCGTCGCGAGGATCACCGCGTCGGCGTGGAGCTCGGCGTTCTCTGTGCCCCGCAGCAGGCGGATGCCGCGCACCGCGCCCCCGGCCACGACCAGTTCGGTGAGCAGAGCATGCTCGACCACGGTGATCGCCGTCCGCCGCACCGCCGCGATCAACGCCGTGGAGATCGCCGCACCGGTGGCGTCCCCGCCCGCATGCACGATGCGTGCGTGGCGGTGAGCCGCCTCGCGTCCGAGCTGCAGCGCCCCCTCGGTCGTCCGATCGAAGCCGACGCCGCGGGCGATCAGCTCCGCGATCCGCTCCGCACCCTCGGCCACCAGCACGTCCACCGCCGCGGGATCCGAGAGTCCGGCACCGGCGTCCATCGTGTCGGCGGCGTGCTGCTGCGCCGAATCGTCGGGTCCGTAGATACCCGCGACGCCGCCTTGGGCGAGCCCGGTGGACCCGTCGCCGAGCACTCCCTTGGTGACGAGCGTCACCGCGTGCCCGGCCTCGTCCGCATGGAGCGCCGCCGTGAGACCGGCGATGCCCGAACCGACGACCAGGATGTTCATCGTGTGGCCGCACTCACCGGGGGCTTCGCGGCGAGCATCCGCTCCAGTGCCACGCGGGCGGGATCGGCGACGTCGCCGGCGACCGTGATCCGGTTCGGCGTGCGGCCGGCGACGAGCTCCTCCAGCACCCAGGCCAGGTAGCCCGGGTGGATGCGGTACATCGTGGAGCAGGGGCAGACGACCGGGTCCAGGCAGAAGATCTCGTGCTGCGGGTACTGGGCCGCCAGTCGGCGCACGAGGTTGATCTCGGTGCCGATGGCGAACGTCGTGGGTTCGGCCGCGGAGTCGATCGCGCGACGGATGTATTCGGTCGAGCCGGCTTCGTCCGCCGCGTCGACGACCTCCATCGGGCACTCCGGGTGCACGATGACCCGCACGCCGGGGTGGTCGGCACGGGCCTGGTCGATCTGCCCCACGGTGAAGCGGCGGTGCACGGAGCAGAAGCCGTGCCACAGGATCACCCGGGAATCGACCAGCTCAGCCGCCGAGGAGCCACCGAGCGCTCGCCGCGGGTTCCACATCGGCATCTGCTCGAGCGGCACGCCCATCGCCTTGGCGGTGTTGCGCCCCAGGTGCTGATCGGGGAAGAACAGCACCCGCCGCCCCCGCTCGAACGCCCACTCGAGCACGGTCTGGGCGTTGGACGAGGTGCACACGATCCCGCCGTGCCGTCCGACGAAGCCCTTGATCGCCGCCGAGGAGTTCATGTAAGTGACGGGGATCACGGGCACGCGGCCGTCCGCGTCGGGGGTGTCGAGGTCGCCGAAGACGTCTGCGAGCTGCTCCCAGCACTCCTCGACCTGGTCGATGTCGGCCATGTCGGCCATCGAGCATCCGGCAGCGAGGTTGGGAAGTATCACGGCTTGGTCAGGCTGTGAGAGCAGATCGGCGGTCTCGGCCATGAAGTGCACGCCGCAGAACACGATCGCCTCGGCGTCGGCTCGGCCCTTGGCCGCCGTGGCGAGCTGGAAGGAGTCGCCGACGTAGTCCGCGTGCCGGACGACCTCTTCGCGCTGATAGAAGTGGCCCAGGATCACGACCCGGTCGCCGAGTGTGGCCTTCGCCGCGCGGATGCGGGCATCGAGCTCGTCCTCCGACGCCTCCCGATACTCGACAGGGAGCTCGCCCTGTCGAGGGGATCCCGTGGGGATCACATCACCCATCGATGAGCCTGGGCCGTATCCGGGGCGGGAGTCGAAGTCCCACGGTCCCGCGGCCAGGTCGGTCGCGCAGGTGGCGTCGGTGGATGCGCCGCCGACGATGGCTTGGATCGCGTGGTCCACCGAGGCATCCAGCGGCGGGACGGCGGGAGCGGGGACGAAGGTGATGCTCATCGGGTGCTCGTTTCTTCGGGTCCGAGGGGGCCGCGGTCGGCCAGCTCGACATCGGTGTTGTCGCGGTACAGACGTGCAGGACGGTGGTTACCCGTGCGGAAGCGGTCGGTGGGGAGCAGGTTGCCCGCGGATTCCACCTGGCGGCGGAAGTTGGCGGGGTCGAGGCTCTTGCCGAGGATCGACTCGTACGCCTCACGCAGTTCGGCCAGGGTGAACTCGGCGGGCAGGAAGCCTCGCGCGACACGGCTGTAGCCGACCTTGTTGCGCAGGCGCCACAGGGCGTACTCGACGATCTTCGCGTGGTCGAAGGCCAGTTGCGGCAGCTGATCGATGTCGAACCAGCGCACGTTCTCGGGGGCGCGGCCGGATGCTCGATGGGCGGCTATCTGTGCGGTCACGTCATCCTGACGCAGAAGCGCCCAGTAGACGATCGAGACGACCCGGGTGGGGGAGCGGTCGACGGCGCCGAAGGCGTAGAGCTGCTCCAGGTAGCTGGGGGCGAGTCCGGTCGTCTCGGCGAGCGTGCGCGCAGCGGCGTCGACAGGAGACTCGGTCGCCGTGAGCCAGCCCCCGGGAAGCGCCCACTGGTCGGCGAACGGCTCACGGGTGCGGAGGACGAGGGGCAGCGCGAGGACCGCACGCGCGTCGTCGGTGCGGCGCAGCGTGAGGATGACCGTCGAGACGGCCACCCGGATCTCCTCGCTTCGAGTCATAGACACCTTAACCTCCGTGATCGATCTTAGTGTCATGGAGACTCTTAGTGTGCGCATATGACGGATTCCGACGTCGAGGCCGAAACGTTATCTGGGGCGCTCCCGGAGGGTTGTCTACCCGCGTACGGGTTTGTTAGGTTACTGTCCTAACAAACCCCCTCCGGGGAGAGGCCGATCGGTCTCCTCCTGGGCCCACGAACCCCACAGTCGGGGTTCCGCTCCACCTGGAGCGATCCCTCCTGCAGTGCAGCACCGAGAGGAAACAAGAGAAATGATCCGAAACGGAAAGCGCAGAATCGCGCTCACCGCGATCGCCGGAGCATCCGTCCTCGCCATGGGCCTCACCGCCTGCGGCTCCGGCGGCGGCGACGACGGAAACGCCGACAGCGACCGTGCCCTTCGTGTCTGGGCCGGCAGCCAGACCCCGATCACCGCGAACTACAACCCGTTCGCGCCGACCGTGCTCCACGGTGCGCTCGGCCCCATCTACGAGCCGCTGTTCTTCTACAACAAGACGGCCGACACCGAGCCCGTCGGCCTGATCGGCGACACCTTCGAATACAACGAGGACGGCACGGTGATCACGATCGCCATCAAGCCCGACCTCAAGTGGAGCGACGGGGAGCCGCTCACCGCGAAGGACGTCGCGTTCTCGTTCAAGTACGAGGCGAACAACCCCGAGGGCAACGGTCTCGTCTCGGCTGAGGCCACGGACGACACCACCGTCGTGCTGACGTACTCGTCCGCGCAGTACACGACCGAGTTCCAGCGTCTCGGCTCGACCTACATCCTCCCCGAGCACATCTGGGCCGACGTCACCGACTTCGCGAACTTCGCCAACGAGGAGCCCGTCGGCTCCGGCGCATACGTCGTCGAGAAGACGACCAGCGAGTCGTACACCATCGTCGCGAACGAGAACTTCCGCGACGCCGACAAGCTCGGCGTCAAGAAGGTCCAGTACATCGCGGTCGACAACAACCAGACCGCGCAGGACCTGCTCGCCGCCGGCGAGCTCGACTGGACCGGCATGTTCATCCCGAACCCCGACGATGTGACGGGCAACGGGAAGATCGACTGGATCAACACGCCGCAGGACCCGACCGTCCTGTACACCTGCTCGAACGCGGAGCTCGGCTGCACCGGTCCGCAGACCGACGTCGCCGTGCGTCAGGCGCTCAACCTGGCGATCGACCGCGCCACCATCAAGGACAAGGCGTTCGTCGGGCTCACCGGTGACATCTCGCCGACGTACGCTCTGCTGCCGCGCGACGAGAAGTGGGTCGCGGACCCCGCCAACGAGGTCAGCCCGCAGGAGGCGAACGTCGCCGAGGCGGACGCGATCCTCGAGGCCGCGGGTTACACGAAGGACGGCGACTTCTACGCGAAGGGCGGCGTGCCGCTCGAGCTCACGCTGACCTCGGTCGACGGCTGGACGGACTACAACGACGCCGCGAAGCTGATCGCCGAGCAGGCGGCCGCAGCCGGCATCAAGATCAACGTCTCGACCGTGCAGTGGCAGGAGTTCTCCGACTCCCGTCAGGGTGGCGACTTCCAGCTCATCGTCGGCGGCATGATCGGCACGTCGGTGGCAGACCCCTTCCAGATCTACCGTGACTGGTTCGGCGGCACCGAGGTGCAGTCGACGAGCCCCGTGGGCACCGAGGTCCCGGCCGGACGCTGGAACTTCAGCCGCTACAACAACCCGACGGTCGATGCTGCCGTGCAGGCCGCGATCAGCACCGATGACGAGGCGGAGAAGAAGGAGCTCTACGGCACGATCCAGACCGAGATCGTCCGTGACCTGCCCTACATCCCGCTCGTGATCAACGCGACCCAGACCTTCTACAACACGAAGGACTTCACGGGTTGGCCGACGGAGGAGGACCTCTACGCCTTCCCGCCGTCCTGGGGTGCGATCGCGGCAGGCTACGTCCTGACGCAGCTGCAGCCGGCGAAGTAGTCGAGAGGAGACGGGAAGCAGGAAGTCAGGAAAGAGTGACATGAAGTTCTATGCACGAAGAATCGGGTTCTACGCGTTCACGCTGTGGGCCGCGATCTCTCTCAACTTCCTGCTTCCCCGTCTCATGCCGGGGAACCCCGCCGACATCATGATCGCCAAGATGCAGCGGGCCGGCGGCGAGATCTCCGAGACGACGATCCGCAACATCAAGCTCCTGCTGGGTGGCGATGACTCCTCGCTCTGGGATCAGTACCTCGCGTACTGGGGCCGCATGTTCCGCGGCGACCTCGGGATCTCGGTCACGAAGTACCCGACCCCCGTGACCGAGCTCATCGCCGGAGCACTGCCCTGGACACTCGTCCTGGTCGGCACGGCGACGGTCATCTCGTTCGTCCTCGGCGTCGCCCTCGGCGCGTGGGCCGGATGGAAGCGGGGCACCTGGGTCGACCACGTCATCCCCGCGACCACCGTGCTGCAGTCCATCCCGTACTTCTGGCTGGCGCTGATCCTGGTCTCGGTCTTCGCGGTCGGCCTCGGCTGGTTCCCGATCTTCGGGGGCTACGACGTGTTCGACTTCCCCGACGGGCCGGAGCCCACGTGGGCCTTCTTCTCCGACGCGCTGGCGCACTCGCTCCTCCCGGCGATCACGATCGTGATCAGCTCCGTGGGTGGCTGGCTGTTCGGCATGCGCAACATGATGGTGGCCACACTCGCCGAGGACTACGTCCTCACAGCCGAGGCCAAGGGCCTTCGCCACCGTCGCATCATGACGACGTACGCCGCACGGAACGCGGCCATCCCGTCGATCGCGGGATTCTCGATCACGCTCGGCTTCGTCGTCTCGGGCTCCATCGTCATGGAGCAGGTGTTCACGTATCCCGGCATCGGCAAGCTGATGTTCCAGGCCGTCACGAACAACGACTATGCACTCATGCAGGGCCTGTTCCTGGTGATCACCATCACGGTGCTCGCCGCCAACTTCTTCATGGACCTCGTCTATGGCTTCATCGACCCGAGGGCGCGCCAGAATGTCTGATCCGCAGAACACCGCCGGTCTCCTGACCGTGGAAGACGCGCCCATGACGGCGCCCGCCAGTACCGTCTCACTCGCCACTCAGAGCAGAGGCCGCAAACGGCGCATACTGCCGAGCACATCGCCGAAGTTCATCGTCGGCTCGCTCCTCGTGCTCGCGATCGTGCTGTTCGCCATCATCGCGCCGTTCTTCACGCAGAACCCGCGCAGCACGGCCAACCCCGCACTGCAGCCGCCGTCGGCGGAGCACTGGTTGGGCACCACCAAGCTCGGCAACGACATGTTCGCCCAGCTCGCGATCGGTGCTCAGGGGTCGCTCATGGTCGGGTTGATCGCCAGCGTGATCGCGATCGTGCTGTCGCTCGTCTTCGGTGTCCTCGCCGGATACCTCGGCGGCTGGCGCGAAGACGGACTCGCCCTCATCACCAACGTGATGATCGTCATCCCCGCCCTGCCGCTGGTCATGGTGATCGCCTCCTTCGTGCCGCAGCGAACGTGGCAGCTGGTCGCGATCTTCCTCGGCATCACCTCCTGGGCCGGGGCCGCCTACGTCCTGCGCCTGCAGACCCGTTCCCTCCGCACCCGCGACTACGTCTACGCCTCGAAGGTGGCAGGCGAGCGATCGCTGCGTGTGATCCTCGTCGAGATCATGCCCAACCTCCTGCCGCTGCTCACGGCGCAGTTCCTCTTCGCCCTGATCTTCGCGATCCTCGGCGAGGCCGGGCTGTCGTACCTGGGACTCGGGCCGACGGACTCGATCACCTGGGGGACCATCCTCAACGATGCGCAGTCCGGTCAGGCTCTCGGACGCGGAGCATGGTGGTGGTTCGTCCCGCCGGGAATCATGATCGCCATCCTCGGCGCCGGTCTCGCACTGATCAACTTCGCGATCGACGAGGTCATCAACCCGAAGCTGCGCAACGCGCCCGATGCCGCGCGCCGGGTGCGCAAGGCCGCGAAGACCAAGGGGGTCACCGCATGAGCGAGCCGGTGCTGACGGCGCGGAACGTGTCGATCGAGTACGAGGTCGACCCGCCGGTGAAGGCCGTGCGCGACGTGTCGCTGACGCTGAACCGGGGCGAGATCCTGGGGCTGGCGGGGGAGTCCGGCTGCGGCAAGACGACTCTGGCGTACGGGATGAACCGTCTCCTGAAGGCGCCGGCGCTGATGACGGCGGGGGAGATCGTGTTCCATGACCGCGATGGTCATGACATCGACATCGTCGGTCTCGACGGCGAGGGCCTTCGGGCATTCCGGTGGGACAAGATCTCGATGGTTTTCCAGGGCGCGATGAACTCGCTGAACCCGGTGATCAGTGTGAAGGCACAGATCTTCGACATCTTCGACACGCACCGTCCCGGCATGAGCAAGAAGGCGAAGACGGCGCGGGCGGAGGAGCTGCTCACCCTGGTCGGTGTCGACCCCAACCGTCTGACGAGCTTCCCGCATGAGCTGTCGGGTGGGATGCGGCAGCGGATGATGATCGCGATGGCCCTGGCGTTGGATCCGCAGGTGATGATCATGGACGAGCCGACGACCGCGCTCGACGTGGTCGTGCAGAGAGGGATCATCCGCGAGATCATGCGGTTGCGCGAGAAGCTCGGGTTCGCGGTGATCTTCATCACCCACGACCTGCCCATGCTGATCGAGATCAGCGATCGGATCGCGATCATGCTGCAGGGGCAGATCGTCGAAGAGGGCACGGCGGAGGAGATCTACCGGACCCCGCAGCACGAATACACGAAGCGACTGCTGTCGAGCTTCCCGTCGCTCAAGGGCGAGCGGGGCGATTTCGTCCGCACCGGTGTCAGCCAGGAGGGCGTCCGATGAGCACCCACACCACGACCACCACCGGGACGGGCGTGTCGGAGCCGGCGCGGTTGGAGGCGCGGAACCTGGTGAAGGACTTCCACCTGCGCTCCGGTTTCAAGTCGAGCGTCCTGCACGCGGTGAAAGACGTGTCCTTCACGATCGAGGCCGGAAAGACGGTCGCCCTGGTCGGGGAGTCAGGATCCGGGAAGTCGACCATCGCGCGGATGCTGATGAAGCTGGAGACCCCGACATCCGGGGAGATCCTCCTGGACGGGAAGCCGTCCGGAACCCGCGGGCGGGCGCTGGAGCGGTACCGTGCGGATGTGCAGATGGTGTTCCAGGACCCGTTCGCGTCGCTGAACCCGTTCCATACGATCGTGCATCACCTGGAGCGGCCGATCCGTCTGCACCACCCGGAACTGTCTCGTGGCGAGGTGCGAGAGCGCGCAGTGGAGCTGCTGGAGCGCGTTCGCCTCCTCCCGGGGGAGAGTTACGCGGATCGTCGCCCGCATGAGTTGTCGGGTGGGCAGCGTCAGCGGGTCGCGATCGCGCGGGCACTGGCTCCCGGAGCCCGGTTCATCGTCGCCGACGAGCCGGTATCGATGCTGGATGTGTCGATCCGTCTCGGGGTGCTGAACCTGCTCGCGGATCTGCAGCGCGAAGAGAACCTCGGTGTGCTCTACATCACGCACGACCTGGCCACGGCGAGGCACTTCTCCGATGAGATCATGGTGCTCTACAAGGGCGACGTCGTGGAACGCGGCCCCGCGGACGAGGTCATCCTCAACCCGCAGCACGAGTACACCAAGACGCTCCTCGGAGCCGCACCCGAACCGGACAACCTCGGCCGCCTCCGCGACGAGGTGCGCGCCGAGCTCGGCATCGCGCACTGACGGACCGATCCACCTCGCTCTCGTCGCACTTGCTGTCGCTCTGTTCTCCGCAGAGCGACAGCAAGTGCGACGGGAGCGTCGTCTCGGTGCGCACGAGGGGACCGGCTAGACTTGCAGCACAACTGAAGACAGGCCGAATGAACCACGCGGGAGAGCCCCGGCGAACGCAGCCGGGCACCGAAGGAGCAAGCCTCCCCGCCAATCTCTCAGGTACGCGTACCGCGCGGTTCCGGCCACTCTGAAAAGCGATCCCGCGAGACTGCGGATCCGCCGACGGTGAAAACCCCGCCTCCGTGCACGGGTGAAGCTCTCAGGCCTATGACAGAGGGGGAGTTCCGAGGAGCGGCGATGCCGCCGTTCCGCCCGTCACAGCCCGGGAGAACTCCATGTCCGACCCCCGCTACACTCCGCTGCGTGAGCGCCATGAGGCGCTCGGCGCGTCGTTCACCGACTTCGGCGGCTGGCAGATGCCGGTGCGCTACACCTCCGACCTCGCCGAGCACCACGCCGTGCGGCAGGCCGCCGGCCTCTTCGACATCTCGCACATGGCGGAATTCCTCGTCACGGGTGAGAAGGCGGCCGAGTTCCTCGATTTCGCACTCGCCGGCCGCATCTCCGCGATGCCGGTGGGTAAAGCGAAGTACTCGCTGATGCTGGCCGCGAACGGCGGCATCGTCGACGACGTGATCGCGTACCGGCTGGCGGAGGACCGCTACCTCGTGATCGCGAACGCCGGCAACCGGGGCTTCGTGGATTCCGCATTCGCGAAGCGGGTCCGCGACTTCCCCTCGCTCGTCGAGCGCGAGCAGCCGCGGCTCACGCCGGGGGCGGACCGCACGTTCGCCGGTTTCCTCGGTGATCGCGGCGTCGATGTGGAAGATGTATCGGACTCGTACGCGCTGCTCGCCGTGCAGGGACCCGCTGCGGAGGCGATCCTCGAAGCGACCTCCGGCATCACCGAGCTGAGCACGCCCTGGCCCGATCAGAAGTACTACGCCTGGGCCGACGCACGCTTCCTCGGTGAGCCCCTCCTCATCGCCCGCACGGGATACACGGGCGAGGACGGCTTCGAACTGCTCGTCGCGGCGGCGGACGCGCCCGCACTGTGGGATGCGCTGATCGCGGCCGGCGAACCGCACGGCCTCGTGCCCGCCGGCCTCGCGGCGCGCGACACTCTCCGTCTCGAGGCGGGCATGCCGCTGTACGGGCACGAACTGAGCCTCGACACGCTGCCGGCACAGGCCGGACTCGGACGCGTGGTCGTCACCGAGAAGGACGAGTTCGTCGGCAAGGAGGCGCTCGTCGCCGGCGAGCAGGCCGGAGCCTCTGCTGCCCCCGTGCTGGTCGGCCTCGTCGCCGAGGGCAAGCGCGCCGGCCGTGCCGGCTACGCCGTCGTCGACGGCGAGGGAGAGAAGCTCGGCGAGATCACCAGCGGAGCCCTCAGCCCGACTCTCGGCCATCCGATCGCGATGGCCTACGTGCATCCTTCTTCCGCCGAAGAGGGAACCGCAGTATTCCTTGATGTGCGGGGGACGAAGATCCCCGCGACCGTGACCGCCCTGCCTTTCTATCGGAGGACCAAATGACCGACCTCGCCGCCCTCAGCTACACCGAAGAGCACGAGTGGATCGCCGCCGACGGCGACACCGTGACCATCGGCATCACCGACTACGCCGCCGAGAAGCTGGGTGACGTCGTGTTCGTCGAGCTCCCCGCCGTCGGCACCGAGGTCACCGCCGGCTCGGTGGTGGGAGAGATCGAGTCCACGAAGTCGGTGGGGGAGCTCTACGCGCCGGTCACCGGCACGGTCGTCGAGATCAACGACGCGGCCGTCGACGACCCGTCGCTCGTCAACGCGGCACCGTTCGAGGGCGGCTGGCTGCTCAAGGTCTCCGTCGCCGCCGGTGCGCTCGACGGACTGCTCGACCGCGACGCCTACGTCGCGCTGACGGAGGGCTGATTCACCAGTGGTCACTTTCGCCGATCGTCACATCGGACCCACGGATGCCGCGCAGCGCACGATGCTCGATGCCCTCGGTCTCGACACCGCCGGAGCGGACGACGCGCTGAGCCCGGTCGAGGCGCTGATGCGTCAGGCCGTGCCGGCGTCGATCTACACCGGTCCGTCTCCCGAGGCCGATGGTGCGACGCCGTCGCGCATCCCTGCGGCAGCGAGCGAGACCGAAGCGCTCGCGGAGCTGCGGACCCTCGCGTCGCGCAATGCCGTGAACCGCCCGATGATCGGCCTCGGCTACTACGGGACCATCACGCCGCAGGTGATCCAGCGCAACGTGCTGGAGAACCCGTCCTGGTACACGGCGTACACGCCCTACCAGCCGGAGATCTCGCAGGGCCGCCTCGAGGCGCTCATCAACTTCCAGACCATGGTCGCCGAGCTCACCGGACTCACCACGGCCAATGCGTCGATGCTCGACGAGTCCACCGCGGTCGTCGAGGGCATGCTGCTCGCACGCCGCGCCTCGAAGTCGTCCTCGAACGTGTTCGCCGTCGACGCCGACGCCCTGCCGCAGACGAGGGCGATGCTCGCGACCCGCGCGGAAGCCCTCGGGATCGAGCTCGTGTCCGTCGACTTCGCCGCGGGAGAGGAGCTGCCCGGGGATCTCTTCGGTGTCTTCGTCCAGTACCCGGGCGCATCGGGTCGGGTCTGGGACCCGTCGGCCGTCTTCGACGCCGTGCACCTCGCTGGCGGACTGGCCGTCGCGGCGGCGGACCTGCTCGCGCTCACACTGATCTCCTCTCCGGGGTCGCTCGGCGCCGATGTGGCCGTCGGCACGACGCAGCGCTTCGGAGTGCCGATGGGCTTCGGAGGACCGCACGCCGGCTACATGGCCGTCCGCTCGGGCCTCGAGCGGCAGCTGCCCGGCCGTCTCGTCGGGGTGTCGGTGGATGCCGACGGCAAGCCCGCGTACCGCCTCTCGCTGCAGACGCGCGAGCAGCACATCCGCCGTGAGAAGGCGACGTCGAACATCTGCACCGCCCAGGTGCTGCTGGCGGTGATGGCGTCGATGTACGCGGTCTATCACGGTCCCGACGGGCTCCGCGAGATCGCTACCCAGACGACCGCGAAGGCCGCGCTGCTGCGCGACTGGCTGACCGAGGCCGGCGTCGAGATCGTGCACGCGAACTTCTTCGACACCCTGCAGGTGCGGGTGCCCGGCCGTGCCGTCGAGTACGCCGCGCAGGCGCACGACGGCTACGGCATCCTGCTGCACGTCGCGGACGCCGACACGGTCGGCGTCGCGGTGGACGAGACCACCACGCTCGGCGAACTGCACCAGGTCGCCATGGTCTTCGGCGGCAAGAACGAGCGGGCGTTCGGCCTCTTCGGCAACGAGAAGCTGCGGGCGCTCCCTGAAGACCTGCGCCGCCAAGACGAGTACCTCACACACCCCGTGTTCCACGCGCACCGCTCGGAGACCGCCATGATGCGGTACCTGAAGAGCCTCGCCGACCGCGACTACGCCCTCGACCGCGGCATGATCCCGCTGGGTTCCTGCACGATGAAGCTCAACGCGGCCACCGAGATGGCGGCGATCACGTGGCCCGAGTTCGCGGGCATCCACCCGTTCGCTCCGGCGGCCGATGTGCAGGGTTACCTCGAGCTCATCGATCAGCTCGAGGGCTGGCTCGCCGAGGTCACCGGGTACGACGCGGTGTCGCTGCAGCCGAACGCCGGCTCGCAGGGTGAGCTCGCGGGTCTGCTCGCGATCCGCGGCTACCACCACGCGAACGGCGATCAGCACCGCACGGTCTGCCTGATCCCGTCGTCGGCGCACGGCACGAACGCCGCATCGGCCGTCCTCGCCGGCATGAAGGTCGTGGTCGTCGCGACCGATGAACTCGGCAACGTCGACCTCGACGATCTGCGCGCGAAGATCGCCCAGCATGCCGACGATCTGTCCGCTTTGATGATCACGTACCCCTCCACGCACGGCGTGTACGAGGAGCAGGTGGTCGAGATCACCGCGGCCGTGCACGACGCGGGCGGGCAGGTCTATGTCGACGGCGCGAACCTCAACGCTCTGCTCGGCTACGCGCGCTTCGGCGACCTGGGCGGCGACGTCTCGCACCTCAACCTGCACAAGACGTTCGCGATCCCGCACGGCGGCGGCGGCCCCGGCATCGGTCCGGTGGCGGCGAAGTCGCACCTCGCCCCGTTCCTTCCCTCGCACCCGCTCGCCCAGAGCACGGAGCACTTCGGCGGGTACACGTTCGAGGGCGGTGTGATCTCCGCTGCTCCCTACGGCTCTGCCGGGATCCTGCCGATCTCATGGGCGTACGTGCGGATGATGGGCGCCGACGGACTCCGCCGCGCCACCGCGGCAGCCGTCCTCTCCGCGAACTACATGGCAGAGCGGCTCGGCTCCCACTTCCCGGTGCTCTACACGGGCGAGAACGGGCGGGTGGCGCACGAGTGCATCCTCGACCTGCGTCCGCTCAAGGAGGCGACCGGCGTCACGGTCGACGACGTGGCCAAGCGCCTCATCGATTACGGCTTCCATGCCCCGACCATGTCGTTCCCGGTCGCGGGCACGCTCATGGTCGAGCCGACCGAGTCGGAGGACCTCGACGAGATCGAGCGCTTCATCGAAGCCATGGTGATGATCAAGGCCGAGGCGGAAGCCGTCGCCGCCGGTCGCTGGCCGGCCGACGACAACCCGCTCGTGCACGCGCCCCACACGGCGGTCTCGCTGATCGCGGGGGAGTGGAACCACGCGTACTCGCGAGAAGAGGCCGCGTACCCGGTGCGCGCCCTCGTCGCGGGCAAGTACTGGCCGCCGGTGCGTCGCATCGACCAGGCGTACGGAGACCGCAACCTGGTCTGCGCGTGCCCTCCGGTGGAGGCATTCGCCTGAGCCTCGTGCTCATGTGAGCAGACGGTGCTGCGCCCCTGTTGAGGGGCGCAGCACCGTCTCGTATTTCCCGGTGTTTCAGCCTTGTTACGTATGGTCACCACTCAGTAACAGTTCGTTAGCTGAGGGCGGGCGCGACGCGGGTGCGGGTTACTCTCGACTATCCCTACGCGTTCAACGATGAGCGCGCAGTCTGAGTAATAGTCCACAGGAGGACACAAAGTGAAGCGCAACAAGATCGCCCTTGCGGGCTCCGCGTTGTTCGTGATCGGCGCCCTGACGCTCGCGGGCTGCGCGAGTGGTGGCGGCAACGAGGGCACGGAGGAAACCCCTTCCGGTGACCCGACGGCAGTGATCTCGGTCAACAACACCGAGCCCCAGAACCCGCTGATCCCGACGAACACCAACGAGGTCGGTGGCGGCCTCGTCCTCCAGAGCATCTTCGCCGGTCTCGTGTACTACGACGCCGAGGGCGCCGTGCACAACGACCTCGCCGAGTCGATCGAGACCGACGACGCGCAGACCTACACGATCAAGATCAAGGCCGACCAGAAGTTCGCGAACGGCGACCCGGTCGACGCCGAGTCGTTCGTCAAGGCCTGGAACTACGGTTCGGCGCTCGACAACAAGCAGCTCTCGAGCTACTTCTTCGAGTCCATCGAGGGCTTCTCCTACGAGGAGAACGTCCCGGAGCTCTCCGGCCTCGAGGTCGTCGACGACCTGACCTTCACGGTCAAGCTCAAGCAGCCGGAGTCCGACTTCCCGCTGCGTCTCGGCTACACCGCGTTCTTCCCGCTGCCGGCTTCGGCCTGGGAAGACCTCGCAGCCTTCGGTGAGAACCCGGTCGGCAACGGACCGTACGTCTTCGCGGAAGAGGGCGCGTGGAAGCACAACGAGAGCATCGAGCTCGTCAAGAACGAGGACTACACCGGCCCGCGTGAGGCGCAGAACGGTGGCGTCGACATGAAGCTCTACGCCAGCACCGAGGCGGCGTACGCCGACCTTCAGGGTGGCCAGCTGGACATCATCCAGGAGATCCCCGACACGGCCCTCCAGACGTTCGAGACCGACTTCCCGGACCGCACGGTCAACCAGCCGGCGGCGGCCAACGCCACCATCACCATCCCGGAGCGCCTCGAGCACTTCAGCGGAGAAGAAGGCCAGCTGCGTCGTGCGGCGATCTCGCACGCGATCGACCGCGAGCAGATCACCGACGTCGTCTTCAGCGGCACGCGCACGCCGATGAAGGACTTCACGTCCCCGGTGATCGACGGCTATTCCGAGGACATCCCCGGATCCGAGGTGCTCGAGTTCGACGCGGACAAGGCGAAGGAGCTGTGGGCCGAGGCCGACGCCATCGCACCGTGGACCGGTTCCTTCCAGATCCAGTACAACGCGGACGGCCCCAACCAGGGCTGGGTCGACGCCATCGCCAACCAGCTGAAGAACAACCTCGGCATCGACGCATCGGGCAACCCGATCCCGACCTTCGCCGAGCACCGCACGCTGATCACCGAGGAGCAGACGCAGACCGCCTTCCGTACCGGATGGCAGTTCGACTACCCGTCGATGTTCAACGGTCTCGGCCCGATCTTCGGCACCGGCGCGGGCTCGAACGACGGCGACTACTCGAACCCCGAGTTCGACAAGCTCCTCGACGAGGGTGCCTCCGCGACTGAGGTCGAAGACGGCATCAAGAAGTTCCAGGAGGCGCAGGAGATCCTGTTCCAGGACCTGCCCGCCATCCCGCTCTGGTACACCAACGCCATGGGCGCCTGGGGCGACTCGGTCGAGAACGTCGAATTCGGCTGGGACACCTGGCCGATCCTCTACCAGGTCACGAAGGACGGCGAGTAAAGCCAGACGGCACTCATCTGTGAGGCGGTGACGATTCGTCGTCACCGCCTCACAGGCTGTGTTCGTCACGCTCCACCGCCCTCTCCTCACAGGACTACAGATGTTCAGTTACATTCTCAGACGTCTCCTGCAGGTCATCCCGGTCTTCTTCGGGGCCACCCTGCTCATCTACTTCCTCGTCTTCGCCATGCCCGGCGACCCGATCCTCGGCCTGTTCGGTGACCGCACCCCGAACCCGGCCGTCGTGGAACAGCTGCGTGAGCAGTACCACCTGAACGACCCGTTCATCGTGCAGTACTGGTACTACATCACCGGTGTGTTCCAGGGCGACCTCGGCAACACCTTCTCCGGCCGCCCGGTGTCGGAGGTGCTCGCGGAGACTCTCCCGGTCACCGGTCGCCTCGCGGTCATGGCGATCGCCATCGAGTTCGTGCTCTCGATCATCATCGGCACGATCTCGGCGCTGCGTAAGGGCAAGATCTTCGACCACACGATGCTCGGCGTCGCGCTCGTCGCGATCGCCATCCCGATCTTCGTCGTGGCATTCCTCGCGCAGTACTTCCTCGCGATCAAGCTCGGCTGGTTCAAGCCGACCGTGGGCTCCGACAACGACTGGGGCGGGTTGTGGCTGCCGGCCATCGTGCTCGGGTTCAGCCTCTACGCCGTGAGCATGCGCCTCATGCGGAGCTCCGTGATCGACACGCTCAACCAGGACTGGGTGCGCACCGCCTACAGCAAGGGCCTCTCCCGAGGTCGGGTGATTCCGGTGCACGTGCTGCGAAACTCGCTGATCCCGGTGATCACCAACTCGGCGACGAACTTCGGTGTCCTCCTCGTGGGTGCGACCGTGACCGAGGGAATCTTCAACGTCCCCGGCGTCGGCAACACCCTCTACAACGCCGCGATCCGCAACGAGGGCCCCACCGTGGTCTCCTTCGTCACCGTGTTCGTGATCCTGTACGTCCTGGTCAACCTCATCATCGACCTGCTCTACGGTCTGCTCGACCCAAGGATCCGTTATGCCTGACCCCACAACGCACAACCATTACGTCGCACCGGTCGAGACGGAGACCATCGCCGTCGACGCCGTGCGCGTCGCCGAGAAGCCGCGCAACCTGTGGCGCGACGCCTGGACCGACCTGCGGCGTCGCCCGCTGTTCTGGTTCTCCGTCGTGCTCGCGCTGTTCTTCGTGCTGATGGCGGCGTGGCCGACATTGTTCACCTCGGTCGACCCGCGAACCTGTGACCTTCAGTACAGCAACGCTGGTCCCGCGGACGGTCACCCCCTCGGCTACACCTTCCAGGGCTGCGACATCTACTCGCGGATCGTCTGGGGCGCCCAGACCTCGCTCTCGGTCGGTCTGCTGGCGACCGCGATCGGCTCGATCGTCGGACTCATCATGGGTGCGCTGGCCGGGTTCTACGGCGGTTGGCTGGACGCTGTGCTCTCGCGCATCGGCGACATCTTCTTCGCCATCCCGTACATCCTCGCGGCCGTGGTCGTCATGACGGCTTTCTCGCAGTACCGCTCCGTGCCTGTTCTCGCGCTCGCGATCGGTGGTTTCGCCTGGGCGTCCACCGCGCGCGTCGTGCGTGCCGAGGTTCTGAGGGTTCGGCAGGCGGACTTCATCGTCGCCGCGCGGGCGGTGGGACTCTCGAAGTTCCGCAGTCTCATGTCACACGTGATCCCGAACTCGATGGCGCCGCTGTTGGTCGTATCGACCCTCGCCCTCGCCGCGTCGATCGTCGCCGAGGCGACCCTGTCGTTCCTCGGCGTCGGACTCGGAAGCAGCGTGATGTCCTGGGGCAACGACATCAGTGCGGCGCAGTCGTCGCTCCGGGTGGCGCCCATGGCGCTCATCTATCCGTCGATCGCGCTCACGCTCGCCGTGCTCGCGTTCGTGACCCTCGGCGAGCTCATCCGAGACGCCATCGATCCGAGAGCGAGGGCACGGCGATGAACGAACGTGAAACCGCACGAGTTCCACTCCTGAGCGTGCGCGACCTGAAGGTCGCGTTCCGCACGCAGGAGGGGGACCGGGAAGTCCTGCACGGTGCGAGCTTCGACATCTTCCCCGGCGAGACCGTCGCCATCGTGGGGGAGTCGGGATCGGGCAAGTCCACGACGGCCAGCGCCATCGTGAACCTGCTTCCCGGGACAGGCACGATCACGAACGGCTCGATCACCCTCGACGGACGCGAGCTGACGACCCTCGGGCGTCGTGAGATCGAGGCCGTTCGCGGCCGCGAGATCGGCTTCGTCCCGCAGGACCCGATGTCGAACCTCAATCCGGTGTGGAGCATCGGCTTCCAGGTGAAGGAGGCGATCCGCGCGAATGGGATCGCGCATGGGCGGGATGCCGTGAAGGCGCGCGCGATCGAGGTGCTGAAGCAGGCAGGTCTCGCAGATGCCGAGCGGCGTCTGCACCAGTTCCCGCATCAGTTCTCGGGCGGTATGCGTCAGCGCGCGCTGATCGGGATCGGTCTCGCGGCCGACCCGAAGCTCCTCATCGCGGATGAGCCGACCTCGGCCCTCGATGTCACGGTGCAGCGCGTCATCCTCGACCACATGGCCACCCTCACGCGCGACAAGGGCACCTCGGTGCTCCTGATCACGCACGACCTCGGCCTCGCGGCCGAGCGTGCCGAGAAGATCATCGTGATGAGCAACGGCAACATCGTCGAGGCCGGTCCGAGCAGGCAGATCCTTGAGAACCCGCAGCATCCGTACACCAAGCGGCTGGTGGGAGCGGCGCCCAGCGTGGCGTCGCAGCGCATCCAGGCTGTCGTCGAGGACCGGGGCATCGAGACCGCCGCCGACCTCGCCGCCATCCCGCCCACGGTGCGGGTTGAAGGCTTGACCAAGGATTACAAGATCCGCCAGGGGAACTTCCGCAGTGAAGCCTTCCGTGCGGTGGATCACGTGTCCTTCGAGATCCCTCGTGGCAAGACGCTCGCCCTGGTCGGCGAGTCGGGATCGGGCAAGTCCACGGTCGCGAAGATGCTGCTGAAGCTCGAAGAGCCCACCAGCGGCACGATCGAGATTGATGGTCAAGACGTCTCGAAGCTGTCCAACGCCCAGGCGTTCGGACTGCGTCGCCGCATGCAGCCCGTGTTCCAGGACCCGTACGGGTCGCTCGATCCGCTCCGCAACATCGGGAACACGATCTCGCAGCCCCTGCAGATCCACAGTGTGGGAGACAACGTCTCTCGGCGCGCACGCGTAGAAGAGCTCCTCGACCAGGTCGCGCTGCCGCGGACACTCGCCACGCGATACCCGAACGAGCTCTCCGGTGGTCAGCGGCAGCGCGTCGCGATCGCGCGTGCGCTCGCGCTCAAGCCCGACATCGTGGTGCTCGACGAGGCCGTGTCGGCGCTCGATGTGCTGGTGCAGGACCAGATCCTGCAGCTGCTCGCCGAACTGCAGTCGGAGTTGAACCTCACGTATCTGTTCATCACGCATGACCTCGCGGTCGTGCGAGTGTCCAGCGATCTCGTGTGTGTCATGGAGAGCGGCAAGGTCGTCGAACAGGGTACTGTCGACGAGATCTTCGCCAATCCGCAGCAGGAGTACACCGATCGCCTCCTCAAGGCGATCCCGGGAGCATCGATCCCGCTCGGCGGACGCTGACCGTGTCGAACGACTCAGGGCCGGGAGCCGTACGGAAATTCCGTGCGGCTTCCGGCCCGGTCTTCGCGATCGGGTGCTCGCTGCTGGCGTTGTTCCTGCTGGGCGACGCCGTGCTGCGTTCCGGTTGGGGACAGATGCTGCTCCTCGCCCCCTGGGTGCTTCTCGCGCTCTGGGTCGTCTACGAGGTCGCCTTCGTCTCATTCGTCCGCATCGACGACGCGGGTGGCACCGTGCAGAACATGCTGCGGCGCACGACCTTCGGGTGGAGCCGCGTGCGGGATGTCGACCTGAAGTGGCAGCTCGTGTTCTCGCTCGATGACGGCTCCGACATCACCTGCTACGGAGGTCCCGCTCGCGCGCGACAACCGCGTGCCCGCGCCGGCAGGGATGAGGAGCCGAAGGCCCCGACGGGTCTGCGGGACATGACCGAGATCCGTGACCGGTGGGAGAGTGCCCCCGCCACGGCGGACGCCCCGATCCGACGCAGTTGGGACCTTCCTGCCCTCATCGCGCTCGGTGTGATCGTCGTGTGGGCCGTGCTGGCCGTGCTCGTGGCCAACGCGGGCTGACCGCGAACCTCCGCTCAGCCCGGTAGCCCGAACAGGTCGGGCCACATCGCCGCCGCCCACGGGTAGCCCACGAACGCGGCGGCATCGATCAGGAAGTGCGCCACCAGGAACGGCATCAGGCGTCCTGAGCGCTGATAAAGCCAGCCGAACAGCAACCCCATGGCGAGATTCCCGAAGAACGCGGGATAGCCCTGATAGAGGTGGTAGCTGGCGCGCAGAACAGATGTGCCGATGATGATCGACCACGGTCCCCAGCCGAGCTGCTTCAGCCGGGTGAAGAGATACCCGAGCAGGACGAACTCCTCCTGGAGGGAGGCGCGCGCCGCAGCGAGCAGCAGGACGGGCACCGTCCACCAGTAGGCGTCGATGCCGGCGGGGTCGATCGCGACGGTGAGCCCGAGCGCGCGGCCGGCGAGGTAGAGACCGATTCCGGGCACACCGATCGCCAGGACCAGCAGGATGCCGCGGCCGACATCGCGCCCCGTCCGGGTGCCGTCGAGCCCCAGACGTCCCAGATGTGGACGATGTGACTGCCAGAGCAGGAAGCACACCAGCAGCACGGGGACGAGGGAGAACCCGATCGCGAGCACCTGATAGATGAGGTCCAAGACCTCCCGGTCGCTGCGGGAGGGATTCAGCTTCGCGACCTGATCGGCGATCGGGATCTCGTCCGTGAGGCGGTAGGCGAGCTGCACGATCGCGTACACGGCGGACTGGCCGAGCCCGAGCGCCAGGACGATCGCGATCTCCCACCACAGCCGTGCGCGGGAGGGCGCGGGGGAGAGGTCGGGAAGTTCTCCGGAGGCCTGCGGTCGGGTCACGATCTCGATGCTACGACCTGTTTTCAGGAACACGCCCTGAGCTTGCGTTATCCTGGAACGTCGGCTTCCCGGCGAAACCCCACACTCTTTTAGGACACCTGCATGGCGCACGCCCTTCGCTCTGACCTCCGCAACGTCGCAATCGTCGCCCACGTCGACCACGGCAAGACGACTCTCGTCGACGCCATGCTGCGTCAGACGGGCTCCTTCGGCGAGCACGCCCACGTCGATGAGCGCGCCATGGACTCCAACGACCTGGAGCGTGAGAAGGGCATCACGATCCTCGCCAAGAACACGGCGATCACGTACAAGGGCAAGCACGCCGGCGGCAAGGAGATCACGATCAACGTGATCGACACCCCCGGCCACGCCGACTTCGGTGGCGAGGTCGAGCGCGGCCTGTCCATGGTCGACGGTGTCGTGCTGCTGGTCGACGCCAGTGAGGGCCCGCTGCCGCAGACCCGCTTCGTGCTGCGCAAGGCGCTCGAGTCGAAGCTGCCGGTCATCCTGCTGGTCAACAAGACCGACCGTCCCGACGCGCGCATCGCCGAGGTCGAGGAGGAGGCGCACGACCTGCTGCTGGGTCTCGCCTCCGACCTGGTCGACGACGTGCCCGACCTCGACGTCGACGCACTTCTCGACGTGCCGGTGGTCTACGCCTCCGGTCGTGCCGGCGCCGCATCGCAGAACCGTCCTGCGGACGGTTCGCTGCCCGACAACGACGACCTCGAGCCGCTGTTCGAGGCGATCCTCGAGCACGTGCCCGCTCCGGCCTACGACGACGAGCACCCGCTGCAGGCCTGGGTCACGAACCTCGACTCCAGCCCGTTCCTCGGCCGTCTCGCACTGCTGCGCGTCTTCAACGGCACGCTCAAGAAGGGCCAGACCGTGGCCTGGGTCCGCGCCGACGGCACGCACCAGAACGCGCGCATCACCGAACTCCTGAAGACCCGTGCCCTGGAGCGCTACCCGGCCGACTCCGCCGGCCCCGGCGACATCGTCGCCATTGCCGGCTTCGAGAACATCACGATCGGCGAGACCATCGCCGACCCCGAGGACGTGCGTCCGCTGCCGGCCATCACGGTCGACGACCCCGCCATCTCGATGACGATCGGTACCAACACCTCGCCGCTGATGGGCAAGGTCAAGGGCCACAAGCTCACGGCTCGCATGGTGAAGGACCGCCTCGACAAGGAGCTCATCGGCAACGTCTCGCTCAAGGTCGTCGACATCGGACGCCCGGATGCCTGGGAGGTGCAGGGCCGCGGAGAGCTCGCCCTCGCCATCCTCGTCGAGAACATGCGCCGCGAGGGCTTCGAGCTCACCGTCGGCAAGCCGCAGGTGGTCACGAAGAAGATCGACGGCAAGACCTACGAGCCGTTCGAGCACCTCACGATCGACACGCCGGAGGAGCACCTCGGCGCGATCACCCAGCTGCTGGCGAACCGCAAGGGCCGCATGGAGAACATGACGAACCACGGCACCGGCTGGGTCCGCATGGAGTTCATCGTGCCGTCGCGCGGCCTGATCGGCTTCCGCAGCGAGTTCCTCACCACCACCCGCGGCACCGGAATCGCGAACGCGATCTCCCACGGCTACGAGCCGTGGGCCGGCTCCATCACGACGCGTCAGAACGGCTCGATCGTGGCTGACCGTCAGGGTGTCGTCACCCCGTTCGCCATGATCGCCCTGCAGGAGCGCATGTCGTTCTTCGTGCAGCCCACGCAGGAGGTCTACGAGGGTATGGTCATCGGCGAGAACTCCCGCGCCGACGACATGGACGTGAACATCACCAAGGAGAAGAAGCTCACCAACATGCGTGCGGCGAGCTCCGACACCTTCGAGTCGATGACGCCTCCGCGCCAGCTGACGCTGGAGGAGAGCCTCGAGTTCGCGCGTGACGACGAATGCGTCGAGGTCACGCCCGAGGTCGTCCGCATCCGCAAGGTCAACCTCGACGCGAACACCCGCGCCCGCGAGACCGCGCGTCTGAAGCGCCAGGACGCCAGCGCCTGAGTCTGGGCCTGCTCCGAGAAGAGGGCTTCGTGCCGCCGAAAGGCGTGCACGAGGCCCTCTTCTCATGTAAATCCCAGGTCAGGGATGGTTTTCACTCAGGTTGATGATGCAGACTCGATGGCTTGCGCCCGGGACGAGCTCCCGATGAGTCTCCTGCAAGGGCGTACGACAACCCGAAAGTCGAACCCGATGCTTCAGAAAACCCGTGCGCTTCGGCGCGCCTCGGACGCGGCGTCCGCCCGCGCCGCCGTCACCGCCCGCCGCCCGATGACCATCCTCGGAGTGACCGCCGCCACCCTGGTCGGCGTCACGCTCAGCGTGGGCCTTGCGTCCACCTCTGCCGCGGCCGCCATGAGTCCGGCCATCGCCGTCGCTGCGCCCGCACTGTCCGGTGCCGAGCCCCTGGCACAGATCACCCGAGACGCCTCGTCCACGCGCGTGGAGGCCCGGAGCGCTGTCGCGGCAGCCGAGACGGTGACTGCCGATGTCGCGGCATCCGGTCTCGACGTCGGCGCCGTAACGTCGGTGGACACGTCCGAGTTGGAGCGCGGCATCGACAAGCTCGCCGACAGCGAGGTGACGCCGTTGCTCCTCGTGGGCGTCGTCACCGACGACGTGGAGACGGAGCTGGCGAAGGTCGTCTCGGACACGGAGGATCTCCGCACCGCGCTGACCGCCGCACAGGAGAAGCGAGCAGCGGAGGAAGCAGCCGCAGCGGCAGCCAAAGCTGCGGCAGAGCATGCGGCCGCCGAGCGTGCAGCCGCCGCGGCGCTCGCGTCCGCGAACACCGTCGAGGGCGCGAAGGCCTCCGCGCAGCAGCAGATGTCGAGCCGGTACGGCTGGGGCGGGGACCAGTTCTCGTGCCTGGACTCGCTGTGGACCAAGGAGTCGGGCTGGAACTACCAGGCGTACAACGCCGACGGCGGGGCCACCGGCATCCCGCAGGCTCTGCCCGGCAGCAAGATGGCATCCGCCGGAGCTGACTGGCAGACCAGCGCCGCCACGCAGATCGCCTGGGGCCTCGGGTACATCTCGGCAGCGTACGGAACCCCGTGCAGCGCCTGGTCGCACTCGCAGGCGATGAACTGGTACTGATGACGGTGAAGCATCCGAGGATCCTCTAGGCAGCGGTGACGTCGAGCGCTACGGTGACTCTGACGGCTGGGGCGTCACCGATCCGTGGAGGAAGATGTGCTCGACCCGACCGCATGGCGAGATGTCCCGCAGATCGCCTCGACCGGCACCCTTCCGGCGTGGGATCGCGTGGAGGAGATCGTGCGGGATGCGCACTCCCGTTATGTGCAGGAGTGTGGGGGTCGAGTCGCCGACTACATCCCCGTGCTCGCGGAGGTCGACCCCGAGCTCTTCGGCCTGGCGGTGATCGAAGTCGGCGGCGGGTTGCACGATGCCGGCGACGCCCTGCACCCCTTCTCCATCCAGTCGATCTCGAAGATGTTCGTCTACGCTCTCGCGATCCAGGAACACGGACACGAGCGTGTGCGCGAGATCGTCGGCGTGAACAACACCGGGCTCCCCTTCAACTCCGTGATGGCGTTGGAGCTCAACGACGGCCACCCGATGAACCCGATGGTCAATGCGGGAGCCATCGCCACCACTGCGCTCGTGCCGGGGAGCACCTCGGTCGAGCAGTGGGAACGTGTCCGGGAGGGACTGTCGGCGTTCGCAGGTCGTCCGCTGAGGCTCGACGGCGTCGTCTACGCGTCGGAAGCGGAGACGAACGACCGCAATCGTGCGCTCGGTCGTCTGCTGCGCAGCTACGGGCGGCTGACGGGCGACCCGGACGAGGTGGTCGATGTCTACACCCGCCAATGCGCCCTCAGCGTGACCGCCCATGACCTGGCGGTGATGGGAGCGACGCTCGCCGACGGGGGAGTGAACCCGGTCACCGGGGAGCGCGTGGTCTCGGAGGAGGTGTGCCGCGACACGCTCGCGGTCGTCGCATCGACAGGCCTGTACGAACGCTCCGGCGACTGGCTGTTCGAGATCGGGCTGCCCGCGAAGTCCGGCGTCTCCGGAGGCATCGTCGCGGTCGCTCCCGGCAAGGGCGCTGCGGCCGGGTTCTCCCCACGTCTCGACGAGGCCGGCAACTCCATCCGATCCCAGATGGCCATCGGCTACCTGTCGCGTGTGCTCGGGCTCAACCTGTTCGCCTCCGCACCGGCTCAGAGCAACCCCGCCACGATCGCACCCTCATCCGCAACCCGGGAGCAGCCATGAGCCAGACGCAGCAGAGCCCCACCAAGACCTCGTGGTTGCCGATGGTCAGCCTGTTCCTCGCGCAGGTGCTGATGTCGTTCAACGTCGCGGCGCTGCCGATCTCGCTCGGCGGCATGGTGAGCGAGTTCGGCGTGCCGCCGACTGTGGCGAGCACCACCATCGTCATGTACGGTCTCGCCGTCGCCGCGCTCGTGATGACCGGCGCGAAACTCGGACAGCGAATCGGCTGGGTCGTCATCTTCCGGATCGTGATCGCGCTGTTCGCGGCCTCGTCCGTGATGATGATCCTCGCACCCACGGTGTGGTGGGCCATCGCCGGGCAGGCGGTCGCGGGAGCGGCGGCGGCGATCATCGTCCCGTCGATCGTCGCGCTCATCGCCGAGAACTACCGCGGCGCGCAGCAGGCGACCGCCATCGGGGCGATCGGCTCGGCGCGCGCGATCTCCGGTGTCAGCGCCTTCCTGATCGGCGGCACTCTGGGAACGCTGGTGGGCTGGCGGCCGATGTTCTTCATCGTGTTCGGGATCGCCGTCGTCGTGTTCGCACTGAGCTTCACCCTGCGCGGAGACCGTGGCGACGCGTCGATCCGGATCGATCTGGTGGCGTCGCTGCTCATCGGTGCCGGTATCGTCCTCCTGACCCTCGGATTCAACAACCTGAACTCCTGGGGTGCGGTCGCGGCGACCGCCGACGCCCCGTTCTCCGTGCTGGGGCTCTCTCCGGCGCCGATCTTCATCGTGGTGGGACTGGTCCTCGGACAGGCGTTCTTCCTCTGGACCAGGAAGCGGATGGCAGAGGGGAAGGTGCCGCTCATCGACCTCAGCGTCCTCGGCTCCTCGCGGGAACGGGCAGCCGTGTACGCGATGTTCATCGTGGTCGCGCTGGAAGCGTGCGTGAACTTCACGATCCCGCTCTACATCCAGATCGTGCAGGGACGCACTCCGTTCGACACCTCCATCGCGATGATGCCGTTCAACCTCACGGTCTTCGTCACGGCCACGCTCGTGGTGCGGCTGTACAAGCGCTTCCCTCCTCGCACGATCGGCGTCGCCGGCTTCATCCTCACCACGGTGGCACTCGTGTGGCTGTCGTTCGTCGTGACCAACAACTGGGAGACGGTCCCCACGATCGCAGGCCTCATCGTCTTCGGCATTGGACAGGGCGCACTCGTCACGCTGGTCTTCAACGTGCTCGTGACCGCAGCGCCCGCCGAACTCGCCGGTGACGTCGGATCGCTGCGCGGCACCACACAGAACCTCGCGTCGGCAGTCGGCACGGCCCTCGCCGGCGCGCTTCTGGTCTCGCTCCTCGGGCTCAGCATCGGCCGGGCCGTGGTGGAGCACCCCGAGCTGCCGCCGTCGCTCGTCGCGCAGGTCGACATGGACAACCTCAACTTCGTCAGCAACGACGACCTCCGCACCGCCCTCGAGAACACCGATGCGACACCGGCTCAAGTCGACGCCGCTGTCGCCATCAACGAGGAGTCTCGTCTGGGGACGCTCAAGCTCGGCCTGCTCCTCCTCGCCGGGATCAGTGCGCTGGCGATCCTCCCGGCCTCGCGGCTGCCGCAATACCGACCGCACGAGATCCCCGACCCGTCGCCTGCGCGCGGCGGGGAGTGAGACTCAGCGGAGTTCGGAGATGAGCACGGCGCTCGTGCCGGGGGCGGCCGCCTCGAAGATGTGCGGTGCGTCGCCGGCGTACGTCAGGTAGTCGCCGGGGTTGAGGAGTACCGGCTCGTCGACCGGTCCGATCCGGGCCTGGCCGGAGATCAGGATGACGTGCTCGATCGTCCCGGCGTGGTGCGGGTCGGAGCGTCTTGCGTCGCCCGGTTCGGCCTGGATCAGGTAGACGTCGCGGCGGGCGCCGGGAGGGCTGGCCGACAGCAGCGTGGCGCTGTACGCGGCTGCGGAGGAGGGGACGCCGGCGAGGTCGTCGGCGCGGATCAGAGTGGGAGCGTTCGTCTGCTGGTCGACGAGCACGGCGAACGGTACTCCGAGCGCGACGCCGAGCGCCCACAGAGTCTCGACACTCGGATTGCCTGCGCCGCTCTCGAGCTGCGACACCGTCGCCTTGGATACGTCGGCGCGGCGCGCGAGCTCGGAGATCGACAGGCCGACGGCCTCTCGTTCTCGGCGCAGAGTGCGCGCGATGCGCGTGCGGAGATCTTCCATACGTTCATCATGTCAAACGTTCGTTCGCTTGACTATCCACCCACGGGTGTTCAGAATTATCATCATGTGTTCAGTGGAACGAACAAGGACTCGCAGGGCGCACGATGACCGCCGAGCGTGAGGTCTGGCGCGAGGCACTCGGCGTGGTGCTCGCGACGAGCGCTTATGGCGTCTCCTTCGGCGCGCTGGCCGTCGCGTCCGGACTCGATGTCTGGCAGACCTGCGTCCTGAGCCTTTTGATGTTCACCGGGGGATCCCAGTTCGCCTTCGTCGGAGTCTTCACCGCCGGCGGTCTCGCGGCGCTGCCATCCGCGGTCGCATCCGCCGCCCTGCTCGGGGTGCGCAACGTCGCCTACGGAATGCGCATGTCGCCGATCGTGGGCGGGGGACCGGTGCGCAAGGCCGCCGCCGCGCACTTCACGATCGACGAGTCGACGGCCGTGGCGATCTCGCAGGGCGACCCGCGGCTGCGACAGGTGGGCTTCTGGGTGACCGGCATCGGCATCTTCGTGGGCTGGAACATCACGACGCTCATCGGTGCGCTCGTCGGTGACGTGCTCGGCGACCCCCGGACCTGGGGATTGGATGCCGCGGCCGCAGCCGCCTTCCTCGCGCTGCTGTGGCCGCGGCTCCGGCAGCGGCAGGCCATCGCGGTGGGGGTGGCGGCCGCCGTGGTCGCCGCGGCGTTCACTCCGTTCCTCATGCCCGGCCTGCCGGTGTTGGTCGCGGCCGTCGTCGCGATCGCCGTCGGCTGGTTCAACTGGCTGGGCGGGCGCGGGACGCCGCCGGATGATCACGCCCGGGTCGGAACGGAGGGGGCACCATGAGCCTGTGGAGTGCGATCCTCCTCGCGGCCCTCATCTGCGTCGCGCTCAAGGCCGCCGGGTACCTGGTGCCGCCCAAGGTCCTCGAAGCACCTCGTACTGCTCGCATCTCCGACCTGCTCACGGTGGCGCTGCTGGCGGCCCTCGTCGCGGTGCAGACCCTCGGCGACGGTCAGGCGATCACGGTGGACGCGCGCGTGCCCGCCCTGCTCGTCGCGGGAGGGCTCCTGTGGCTCCGGCAATCGTTCCTCGTGGTCGTGGCAGCGGCCGCACTGGTCGCGGCGCTTCTGCGGCTCTTCGGCCTCGCCTCGTGACGGACTGCTCCGTCACAGGGGGCGCCGGTAGGATCGACGGGTGCGCGTGAGCTGGGTGTCGAGAATGTTGTCGTGGGTCGCTGCGGCTCTGGTGGGCGGCGTCTACGGCATCGCCGGCACGATCGCGCACAGCGTGATGTGGGGGCCGATCCCGGTCGGTCTCATCGTGGCCGCCATCGCCTGCGCGGCGATCCTCGTCGCGGTGCGCGCTCTCACCCACGACCGGGGAGCCGCGGTGGCAGCCGGCCTCGGCATGATCGGCATGCTGGTGCTGATCTCGGGTGTGGGGCCCGGCGGATCCGTCGTCGTCCCGGACTCGCTCAGCGGACAGATCTGGACCTACCTGGTCGCGGGAATCGTCCTGCTCGTGATCGCCTGGCCCTCCTTTTCACGCGTCCCCGTGCGCACGGTCGCGCCTGCCGCGCAGGAACCCGAGCGCCACGAGTCGTAGACTGGAGGGGTGACGTATGTGATCGCCCTCCCGTGCGTCGATGTCAAGGATCGCGCCTGCATCGACGAGTGCCCCGTTGACTGCATCTACGAGGGTGAACGCTCGTTGTACATCCACCCCGATGAGTGTGTGGACTGTGGTGCCTGCGAGCCGGTGTGCCCGGTCGAGGCCATCTACTACGAAGACGACCTGCCCGACGAGTGGCAGGACTACTACAAGGCGAACGTCGAGTTCTTCGACGAGATCGGTTCGCCCGGTGGCGCCGCCAAGGTCGGCGTCTACGACTTCGATCACCCGATCATCGCCGCGCTCCCGCCCCAGGGCGAGTAGGCGTCTTCTGTGAGCGTCCGCGACCTCGCCGACTACCCGTGGGATGCCGTCGTCCCGTTCCGTGAGCGCGCCGCGCAGCATCCGGAGGGTCTCGTGGATCTCTCCGTGGGGTCGCCGGTGGATCCGACGCCTGAACTCATCCGCCGTGCTCTGGCCGAGGCCACCGACGCACACGCCTATCCGCAGACGGTCGGCACGCCGACGCTGCGGGAGGCCATCGTCGACTGGTACGCGCGGCGCAGAGGAGTGCCCGATCTCCGGGTCGACAACGTCCTGCCGACGATCGGCTCCAAGGAGCTCGTCGCCCTGCTACCCACGCTCCTCGGCCTCGGCGAGGGCGACATCGTCGTGCACCCGAGAGTGGCCTACCCGACCTACGAGGTCGGCGCGCGAGTGGTCGGCGCGACGCCCCTGCCGGCCGACGACCCCGCGGAGTGGCCGGAGGGCACCAAGCTCATCTGGATCAACACCCCGGGCAATCCGGACGGCCGCACCTGGACGGTCGATGAGCTCGCTGCAGCCGTGCGCCGTGCGCGTGAGCTGGGGGCCGTCCTCGCGAGCGACGAGTGCTACGCCGAGCTGGGCTGGGACGGAATCTGGGCGACCGAGCCGATCCCCTCGATCCTCGACCCTCGGGTGACCGGCGGCAGCAGGGCGAACCTGCTCAGCGTGTACTCGCTGAGCAAGCAGTCGAACCTCGCCGGCTATCGCGCCGCGTTCGTCGCCGGCTGCGCGCGCGTCGTCGGAGAGCTGCTCACCGCGCGCAAGCACCTCGGACTCATGCCGCCCGCCCCCGTGCAGCACGCCATGGCGGTCGCGCTCGGCGACGACGAGCACGTCGCCGTCCAGAAGGAGCTGTACCGCACCAGGCGCGACGCACTGCGTCCGGCGCTCGAGGCTGCCGGCTTCCGCATCGACGGTTCGGAGGCCGGGCTGTACCTCTGGGCGACGGAAGGGCGCGATGCCTGGGAGTCGATGGGCCGCCTCGCAGACCTCGGCATCCTCGCCGGTCCCGGTCCGTTCTACGGTGCGAACTCCTCGCAGCATGTGCGCCTCGCGCTGACCGCTCCCACCGAGCGGGTGCGAGAAGGCGCGCGCCGGCTCAACGCCTCGGCTCTGTAGGTTTTCTCCGTGAAGAGGGCATCTGTTTGGCGGATGTCACAGTAGGCCTGTGTGCCTACTAGGCTGTAAAGGCGATTCGGTCGTGTCTCGACCTGGTGCCACAGCGCCGTGAGATCGCCAGTTCCGACTTGATCAAGATCTTGTCCGATACCACCGCGACCAGCGGGGTCGGACGCCAGGAGGAGGACCGCGTGAGCGCAGCGGCAGAGCAGACGGCGAAGCTGACGATCGGCGATACGACCGCCGAATTCCCGGTACTGCGCGGCACGGCAGGGCACGACAGCATCGACTTCTCGACGCTGACCCGGCAGACCGGCTACACGGGCCTCGACTACGGCTTCGTCAACACCGCGTCCACGAAGTCCGACATCACCTTCATCGACGGTGACAAGGGAATCCTGCGCTACCGCGGATATCCGATCGAGCAGCTGGCAGGGTCCACGAGCTACCTCGAGGTCGCGTGGCTCCTGATCTACGGCGAACTGCCCTCGGCCTCCGAGCTCGCGGAGTTCGACGAGAAGATCCGTCGCCACACGCTGCTGCACGAAGACCTCAAGCGCTTCTTCTCGGCGCTGCCGCACACCGCACACCCCATGTCGGTGCTCTCGTCGGCCGTCGCCGCCCTCTCGACCTACTACGAGGGGCAGACCGACCCGCACAACCCCGAGCACGTCGAGCTCAACATGGTGCGCATGCTCGCCAAGCTGCCCGTGATCGCGGCGTACGCGCACAAGAAGAGCGTCGGCCAGGCCTTCCTTTACCCCGACAACTCGCTGAGCTTCGTCGACAACTTCCTCAAGCTCAACTTCGGTGTGCACAGCGAGGAGTACGAGGTCAACCCGGTCATGTCGAAGGCGCTCGAGCTGCTCCTCATGCTCCACGAGGACCACGAGCAGAACGCCTCCACCTCGACCGTCCGCCTCGTGGGCTCCACCGGTGCGAACCAGTTCGCCTCCGTCTCCGCCGGCATCCAGGCACTCTCCGGCCCGCTGCACGGTGGCGCCAATGAGGCCGTCCTCACGATGCTGGGACAGATCCGCGACTCCGGCCAGAGCGTCTCGCGTTTCGTGGAGCGGGTGAAGAACAAGGAAGAGGGCGTGAAGCTCATGGGCTTCGGGCACCGCGTCTACAAGAACTACGACCCGCGCGCCAAGCTGGTCAAGGACGCAGCCGACGAGGTGCTGTCGTCGCTGGGCGTCACCGACCCGCTGCTCGACCTCGCGAAGGAGCTCGAGGAGCTCGCCCTCGCCGACGACTACTTCCGTGAGCGTCGCCTGTACCCCAACGTCGACTTCTACACGGGCGTCATCTACAAGGCGATGGGCTTCCCGACCCGGATGTTCACGGTGCTGTTCGCCATCGGTCGTCTGCCCGGCTGGCTGGCGCAGTGGCGCGAGCTGCAGCTCGACCCGCAGACCAAGATCGGGCGCCCGCAGCAGCTGTACACGGGGTCTCCCGAGCGGTCGTTCCCGACTCGCTGAGCGCTGAACGAGAAAGCGCCCCTTCCGCCGAAGCGGAAGGGGCGCTTTTCTGTCTAGTGGAGTCCGCGGGTCAGCGACCCTGCGAGCTGCGACCGCCACCCTGACGGGACTGGCCGCTCTGCGTGGAGTAGCCGCCACCCTGGTAGCCGCCACCCTGGCCGCCGGCGCCACCGGCGCGGGGACGGCGACGACGACGTGCGGGCGGGTTCGCCGCACCGCTCTTCTCGCCGCCGGCGGGACGCTGCTTGGACGACTGGCGCTGCTGCTGCTGCGGAGCCTGCACCGGGGCCGGGCGCACGTGCGGTGCGCGCTCGGGAACCAGTGCGGTGATCGCCGCCGTGGTGACGTCTTCGAGGGGAGCGGTGATCGCGGCCTTGCGGAGCAGGTCCTTCACATCGCGGCGCTGCTCGGGCAGCACGACGGTCACGACGGTGCCGGCGGCACCGGCACGGGCCGTGCGTCCGGAACGGTGCAGGTACGCCTTGTGCTCGACGGGCGGGTCGACATGGACGACCAGGTCGACGTTGTCGACGTGCACGCCGCGAGCCGCGACGTCGGTCGCGACGAGGACGCGCACGCCACCGTCTTCCGGGGCGGCCGAGAAGGCGCCGAGGTTGCGCTCACGCGCGTTCTGCGACAGGTTGCCGTGCAGATCGACGGCCGGGATGCCGGCTGCCGTGAGCTGCTTCGCGAGCTTCTTCGCCTGGTGCTTGGTGCGGGTGAAGAGGATGCGGCGACCGGTGCCGGAGGCGAGCTCCTTCACGAGAGCGGTCTTGTTGTCGGTGGAGTCGACGACCAGCACGCGGTGGGTCATCTCGCCGACGGGCACGCTCTCCTCGTCGACCTCGTGGCTGACCGCGTTCGAGAGGAAGCGGCGGGCGAGGGTGTCGATGCCGCGGTCCAGCGTCGCGCTGAACAGGAGGCGCTGGCCACCGGCCGGCGTCGCGGTGAGGATGCGGGTGACACCGGGGAGGAAGCCGAGGTCGGCCATGTGGTCGGCCTCGTCGAGCACGGTGACCTCGATCGCGCTGAGGCGCACGACCTGCTGCTTCATGAGGTCTTCGAGTCGACCGGGGCACGCCACGACGATGTCGACGCCGCCGCGCAGCGCCTGCTCCTGCGGACGCTGGCTGACGCCGCCGAAGACGGTCGTGACGCGCAGGCCGGCGGCCTCGGCGAGCGGGGCGATGGTCGCGGCGATCTGCGTCGCGAGCTCGCGGGTCGGGGCGAGGACGAGTCCGCGCGGGAGGCCGGCGCGGCGCTGTCCGCCGGAAGCGGCGAGGCGCGCCACGAGCGGCAGGGCGAAGGCGATGGTCTTGCCGCTGCCCGTGCGTCCGCGACCGAGGAGGTCGCGTCCTGCGAGGGAGTCGGGAAGGGTGTCGCGCTGGATCGCGAAGGCCTCGGTCTTGCCGGAATCGGCGAGAACGGCGGCGAGCTCGGCGGGAACGCCGAGTTCAAGGAAAGTAGACATGCAGAAACTCCGTCAGCGCACGAGTGATCGGCGCGAGATAAGGGGTGAGGTGGGCGACGGCGCAGGAATTGCGCATCGGTTCGCCGTTCGAAATGCCAGCTCATGCTGGTGGTGGGAGCAGCTTCTGCTCGCTTCGGTCCTCGGAGACCCCATGACGACGACGATGTTGCAGCACCGGCGGTGCGCACAACGGTGTCAGTCTAACAGTGCGCGTATGTGATCAGCTGCATGTCGACTGCGGACGCGGGTCGAACCTGCCGGCTGAGGCGGCTCTCAGGCGTGGAGAGCCTCGTTGAGCGTCACGCCCACGCCGGCGCGGCGCACGGCCTCGACGGCGCCGCTGAGGGAGTTCCGGCGGAAGAGCAACCCGTCCTGGCCGGAGAGATCTCCGCCCTTCACGGTCTTGCGCCCGCCGTCCGGAGTCACCGGGCCGTCGACCAGCACGATCTTCGTCCCGGCGGTCACATAGAGGCCGGCTTCCACGACGCAGTCGTCGCCGAGCGAGATGCCGATGCCCGCGTTGGCCCCGAGCAGGGTGCGCGCGCCGATCGACACCCGATGCGTGCCTCCGCCCGACAGCGTGCCCATGATCGAGGAACCGCCGCCGATGTCGCTGCCGTCGCCGACGACGACCCCCTGCGAGATGCGGCCCTCGACCATGGAGGAGCCGAGCGTCCCGGCGTTGAAGTTGACGAAGCCCTCGTGCATGACGGTGGTGCCGGGGGAGAGGTGTGCGCCGAGCCGCACGCGCGAGGCGTCGGCGATCCGGACGCCCGCGGGCTGGACGTAGTCGGTAAGGCGGGGGAACTTGTCCAGGCCCTGCACCTGGATGCCGGCGCGCTGGAGATGCGGTCGCAGACGGGCGGCGTCGGCGGGAAGCACCGGGCCGGCGTTCGTCCAGGCGACGTTCGGCAGGTGGCCGAAGATGCCGTCCAGGTTCAGCTCGTTGGGGCGCACGACGAGGTGCGAGAGAGCGTGCAGGCGGAGGTACGCGTCGGCCGTGGAAGCGGGAGCGTCGTCGAGGTCGATCTGGAGCTGGATGATCTCGACGGTCACGTTCCGTCGCTCATCGGCACCGACGAGGGGCTCGAGGGCGGAGACGGCGGCATCGTCTGCCGTGAGGATTCCCGCGCGCACGTCCGGGAACCACGCATCGAGAACCGTGCCATCGCCGGCGATCGTGGTCAGGCCGATACCCCATACAGTGCGTGCGTCGCTCATGCCTCCACGCTATCGCGCCGTGGGGTGGGGGACTTCACGCATGACGGGGTAAGTAGGCTTGACCCATGGTGCTCGATCTGACCGCGTCCTCCGTCGATCTCACTCGTGCGATCTGCGACATCCCGAGCGTGTCCGGCGACGAGAAGACGCTCGCCGACGCGATCGAGGCGGCGATCACCCCGCTATCCCACCTCGAGGTGTTCCGCCACGGGAACACGATCGTCGCCCGCACCGATCTCGGTCGTGCCCAGCGCGTCGCCATCGCCGGACACATCGACACCGTGCCGATCAACGCGAACCTGCCGACCAGGGACATGGAGATCGACGGCGTGCCCTACCTCTGGGGGCGCGGAACCGTCGACATGAAGGCGGGCACGGCCGTGCAGCTCAAGCTCGCGGCAGAGCTCACCGATCCCGCGATCGACATCACCTGGATGTGGTACGACAACGAAGAGATCGAGGCGTCCAAGAACGGTCTCGGCCTGCTCGCCGCCGTACGACCCGACCTGTTCCAGGCGGACTTCGCGATCCTCGGCGAACCGTCCAACGGCGAGGTCGAGGGCGGGTGCAACGGCACGCTGCGCGCGATCGTGCGCACCACCGGCGTTCGCGCGCACAGCGCACGCGCCTGGATCGGCGAGAACGCGATCCACCGTGCAGCGCCGATCCTGACCCGGCTCGCGGAGTACCGGGCCAAAGAGGTGCCGGTCGAGGGGTTGCTGTACCGGGAGAGCCTGAGCGCCGTGCGCATCGCCGGTGGTGTCGCGGGCAATGTCATCCCCGACGCGTGCGAGGTCGAGGTCAACTACCGCTTCGCTCCCAGCAAGTCCGCCGCAGATGCTGAAGCGCACCTCCGCGGGGTTCTCGCCGGCTTCGATGTCGAGATCACCGATGCCGCCGAGGGCGCGCGCCCCGGACTCGACGCCGAGATCGCGAAGCAGTTCGTGGCGGCTGTGGGCGCGGAGCCGCGCCCGAAGTACGGCTGGACCGACGTCGCCCGGTTCTCGGCGCTCGGCATCCCGGCGGTGAACTACGGCCCGGGCGACCCGCATCTCGCGCACCACGATGAGGAGCGGGTGCCGCTCGCGCAGATCGACGCCGTGGAGCGGGGCCTGCGCGCATGGCTCACCTCGCGCTGAGCGCGGTTCGCCGGTGGGCGCAGACGCCTGTCGCGCTGAAAATCGCGGTCATCTACCTCGCCGCGCGGGCGACGACCACGATCTTCCTGCTCATCGCCGCGTCGCTGTCGACGTCGTTCTCGCGCTTCGGCGCCGACGCCGGGCTCGGCGACTTCGTCCTCGGCTGGGACGCCCAGTGGTACTGGCTGGTCGCAGAGTCCGGCTATCCCGCCGAGCTTCCCCGGACGGAGTCGGGCGAGGTCGCCGAGAATGCCTGGGCTTTCATGCCGGTGTTCGCATATGCGGCGAAGGCGGTGGGCTTCGTCTTCGGATCGTGGGGAGTCGGCGCTCTCCTGATCTCGCTGGCGGCCGGATACTTGGCCTGTCTCGCGCTTCATCGTCTGCTCCGTGACCGTATCGGCGCGTCCGCCGCTCTCTGGGCGGTCGTGTTCTTCGCTGCCGGGCCCATCGCTGCGATGTTCCAGGTCGGCTATGCCGAGACCCTCTTCCTGCTTCTGCTGTTCCTCGCGCTCGACGCGACGATCAGACACGAGTACGGCCGGCTCTACCTCCTGATCCCGGTGATGGCCTTCACGCGCCCGGGGATCCTCGCGTTCGCCCTCTACCTCGGGCTGCACGGCGTCGTGCGCTGGTTCCGTCGCAGAGCGGAACCGCTCTCCGGGCGGGAGGTCGGGCACATCATCGCGCTCGGGGCGCTCGCGACCGCGGCGGGCTTCGCCTGGCAAGTGATCGCGGGCATCGTCACGGGCGATCCCGGTGCCTACCTCGCGACCGAACTCGCGTGGCGCCGGCACTGGGTCACCGGAGGCGTTGATGGGTTCGTCCCGTTCGAGGGATGGCTTCAGGCCTCGGAGTTCTGGTTCGCCCTCTGGGGCCTGCCGCAGTGGTGGGGGCCGGTGGCGCTCGTGCTGCTGGTCGCGGCCGCCGCAGCTGCTCTCCTTCTGTCACCCCAGGTGCGTGCGCTCGGCAGCGACGTGCGTCTGTGGAGCGCGAGTTACCTGCTGTACCTCCTTGCGGTGTTCTTCCCGCAGTCGAGCACCTTCCGCCTGCTGCTCCCGCTCAGTCCGCTCTGGGGGGCCGTCGCGGTTCCGCGGTCGCGGTGGTGGCGCGTGGGGGTGGTGGCCCTCTGTCTCCTGGGCCAATGGTTCTGGATCTACCACGTGTATGCGCTCGGGAGCACGTTCTGGCAGGTGCCCTGACGTCGCCGGGCGACCTAATTGTTGCCCGGTGACCTCCAGGTCCCGGTGACACCCGATAAACTCATTCCATACCACCGGAGGAAAGGGAGCCACGATGGCAGCGATGAAGCCGAGGACCGGAGACGGACCTATGGAGGCCGTGAAAGAAGGACGACTCATCATCGTGCGCGTTCCGCTCGAAGGCGGCGGCCGTCTGGTCGTCTCCGTGAACGACGCCGAGGCCAAGGAGCTTCACGACGTGCTTGCCGCCGTCGTGGCACCGGCCTGATCGATCTGGGGTCCGCATCCGCGGATCCGGAAGGGCGGCGGATCTTCGGATCCGCCGCCCTTCGTCGACTCCGGGGCGCACCCGGAGCAAGTTCTCGTCAGTCGCTGTCGGCGAGTCTGATCAGCTGGAGCAGTCCTTCACCCGCGGGTGACACGGTCGCCAGGACGGCCGAGGATTCCTGGGTCTCCTGCACCAGCGAGCGGTAGGCCGACGTGACCTCATCGCGCTGCACGGGGTCGGCGACGCGGCCGCCGCCGAGGATCCGCGGGACCAGGACCATGCCGCCCGTGCGGGCGAGGCGGAGTCCGTGCTCGACGTACTCGATGATGTGTTCGGGGTCCGCGTCGACGAGCACGATGTCGTACGAGGACTCATTCATGCGGGGGAGCACGTCGATCGCGCGACCGGTGATGAACCGCACCTTGGTGGACGGCACCTTCGCGTCGGCGAAAGCCTGTCGCGCGGCCGCGAGATGCTCGGGCTCGTTGTCGATCGAGGTGAGCACGGCCTGCGGCGCTCCGCGCAGCAGCCAGAGTCCGGAGACTCCCGCACCGGTGCCGATCTCGACGATCGATCGTGCACCCGTTGCTGCGGCGAGAACGGCGATCTGGGAACCGACGACGGTGCTGATCGGCATCGCGCCGAGTTCGACCGCGTGTGCGCGCGCCCGTGCGATGGAGTCGGGTTCCACGATGGACTCGCGAAGGAATCGCGCGTTCGCGTCGTGCTCGCTCATGGCCTGTCTCTCCCTGCCTGCCCGGTGATTCCCTCCAGAGTATTCGCTCGGTGTACCTGCGGACGGCAGGCGCGACGGTAGCCTGTAGAGATGACGTTCGGGCTCACCTTCGAGAAGCTGTTGCTGATCGGTCTCATCGCGGTCCTCATCATCGGCCCTGAGCGTCTTCCGCGAGCAGCCGAGGGCTTCTCCCGCATGGTCCGCAAGGCCGGCGAGTACCTTCGCTCGACCAAGTCCCGCATGCGCGAGGAGATGGGACCGGAGCTCGACGATGTGGACTGGCGCAAGCTCGACCCGCGTCAGTACGATCCCCGACGGATCATCCGCGACGCCCTCTTTGAGGAGCCGCAACCGGCGACTCCCGCCCAGGCGAAGGAGACGATCGCCGAGCCGATCTCTCCCCGTGCGCTCCCGCAGGAGTTCAGCGCGAGCAACCGGCCTCCGTTCGATCCCGAAGCCACGTGACCCGAGGGCGGCTCGCCGATCGCGACGCCGTGGCATTCGGGTTCTCCGCTCTGTGCGCGTGCATCGGCGTCCTGATCTGGACGCTGTGGGTGATGCCTGTCGCAGCATCCGTGGGAGAGGCGGACCCGCTTCCACTCGGACGAGGGCAGACGGTCGAGCTGAATGCGGGCGAACGCGTCGGCATCTGGGGCAGCGGTGTCTCCGCGATGCTCGGGACGCTGGAGTGCTCGGTGTCGGGTCCGGACGGAGACCTGCTCGCTCAGCGCGGAGGCCCCTCGCTGTCCTGGGATGACACGCTCTGGTGGATGACCCCGAAGCGCGGGTTCGAACAGCACACCCAGTTCACGAGCGTGGATGCGGGTGTTCACACCGTCACCTGCAGTGACTCGCTCGACACGTATGACGGCGAGTTCCTCATCGCCGGTGACGCGTTCGGAAGCGGCTCCATGGGGCTCGGCCGCACCGGTGGGAGCGACTTCGCCACGGGGACGCTCCTGGCGTTCGGCGCGGTGTTCTGTCTCCCCGTCGCCGTGCTGCTGCCCGTCGTCATCCTGATCCGACGACTGGTCACCGGACGCAGGAGCGCACGGAATGCGCAGCGCGCCGGCGCATCCTGGGCAGCGCCGCCGGGGTCTTAGATCACCTGCACCCTCAGCCGATCGTCATCGGCAGTGAGCGGCCGGAAAGGCCCCGGCCCTGTCGAGCGAGCGAGCGTGCGAGGTCGCGGATCGTCGTGGCTGCGGAATCCGTCGTCTCACCGGTGACGATCGGGAGGCCGGCGTCGCCACCCTCGCGGAGCGCGGGACTCAGCGGGATCGAGGCCAGCAGCGGGACCGTCGTCCCCGGCTCGGAGAGAGCCTCGGCGACCGCCGCCCCTCCGCCCGAGCCGAACAGATCGATGACCGTGCCGTCGGGGAGCGTGTACGCCGCCATGTTCTCGATGACGCCGATCACCCGCTGCCCCGTCTGCCGTGCGACGAGTCCGCTGCGGATGGCCACCTCTGCGGCAGCGGTCTGCGGGGTCGTCACGACCAGCACCTCCGCATGCGGGAGGAGTTGGCCGATCGAGATGGCGATGTCGCCGGTGCCGGGCGGCATGTCGATGAGGAGCACATCGAGGTCGCCGAAGAACACATCGGTGAGGAACTGCTGCACCGTGCGGTGCAGCATCGGTCCGCGCCACGCCACCACGGACTCGCCGTCGCGGAGGAACATGCCGATCGAGATGGTCTTCACGCCGTGCGCGACCGGGGGCAGCATGAGGTCGTCGATACGCGTCGGCTGCGTGCCCGCCGGGATGCCGAGGAGCCCCGGGATCGAGAATCCGTGCACGTCGGCATCGACCAGGCCGACCGACAGCCCCTGGTCGGCGAGAGCCACGGCGAGATTCGCGGTCACGGTCGACTTACCGACGCCGCCCTTGCCACTGGAGACGAGTATCACGCGGGTGAGCGAGTCCGGGCCGAACGGCATGTGACGGGCCGGCCTGCCGTCGCGGAGCTTCTCGGTGAGAGCCTTGCGCTCTGCTGGAGTCATCACGCCCACCTCGACGTCGACCGACGCGATGCCGGGCACGGAGGCGGCGGCCTCGCGCACGTCGGACTCGATGCGCGTCGCCGCCGGGCAGCCCACGATGGTCAGCACGATGCCCACCTGAGCCCGGTCGCCGTCCACGGCGATCTCGCGGACCATGTCGAGCTCGCCGATGGGGCGGCGCAACTCCGGATCCGTCACCGCGGAGACGGCGGCGCGGACGAGGTCGGCCTCGGTCACGAGGCGGCGCCTGCGGTCGGCTTGTCGCCGTCATCCTCGAGCTCGGCGAGGAGGGCCTTCAGCTCCTGCCGCAGCACGTCGCGCGTCACGGCCTGTGCGTTGCGTTCCTCGAGCGACATGCGCAGCGCCACGATCTCACGGGCGAGGTACTCGGTGTCGGCGAGGTTGCGCTCCGCACGCTGCCGGTCCTGCTCGATCTGCACCCGGTCGCGGTCGTCCTGGCGGTTCTGAGCGAGGAGGATGAGCGGTGCGGCATACGAGGCCTGCAGCGAGAGCATGAGCGTCAGCGCGGTGAAGCCGAGGGCCGCGTCGTCGAAGCGCAGGTTCTCGGGCATCAGCGTGTTCCAGACGATCCAGACGACGCAGAACAGGCTGAGGATGACCAGGAACGCCGGGGTGCCCATCGCGCGGGCGACCCACTCGGTGAAGCGGCCGAACCGGTCGCGCGAGGTCGCCCGGGGCCGTGTCGTGGTGCGGCCCGGCGCGTCGAGGCGCGGGGAGCGGGGCATCAGCGCGCCTCCTTCGCGGGAGAGGGTGTGTCGTCGCTGTCGTGCGATCGCCAGTCGTCGGGGAGCAGGTAGTCGAGCACGTCGTCGATGCTGATCGCGCCCACCAGGCGGTGGGCTGCGTCGATCACCGGCAGTGAGACGAGGTCGTAGCTCGCCAGCAGCCGCGCCACCTCGGCGGCGGATGCGGTGACGGGAACGGGTTCGAGGCTGTCGTCGAGGATCGCGCCGAGTCGCTCGTGCGGCGGGTAGCGCAGCATCCGCTGGAAGTGCACGAGGCCGAGCAGGCGTCCGGTCGGCGTCTCGAACGGCGGCAGGGTGACGAAGACCGCGGCGGCGAGCGCGGGGTGCAGCTCGTGGCGGCGGATCAGTGCCAGCGCCTCCGCGACGGTCGCGTCGGCGGAGAGGATGATCGGCTCCGGGGTCATCAGACCGCCCGCCGTGTCGGGACCGTAACGCAGCAGCATCCGCACGTCTTCGGCCTCTTCCGGTTCCATCAGCTCGAGCAGCTGCTCGAGCCGTTCCGGTGCCAGTTGGGCGAGCAGATCGGCGGCGTCGTCGGGTTCCATCTGGTCGAGGATGTCGGCGGCGCGCTCGTCACCCAGACGATCGAGGATGTGCACCTGCTCGTCCTCGGGCATCTCCTCGAGGGCGTCGGCGAGACGGTCGTCCGACAGCTCTTCGGCCACCTCGATCATGCGCTGCTGCGGAAGATCGAGCAGGGTGTTGGCGAGGTCGGCGGCGTGCAGTTCGGAGTAAGAGGCGACGAGCTGCTCGGCGGACTGCGATTCACCCGGTGCGCGCTGCTCGGCCACCTCGCTCCAGGCGGCGAACGTGGTCGGGCCCTTCGCGAACGGCGAGGCACTGGTCTTCGGGCGGCGGAGGAACAGCTGGCTGATCGCCCATTCGCCGAGGCGGTTGGGCTCGATCGCGACGTCTTCGATGACGGCGGTGCCGCTGCCGTCCACGAAGCTCACGCGTCGTCCGAGCATCTCGGCGAGAACACGCACCTCGCCGGCGCGGGGAGAGAAGCGGCGCACGTTGATCAGGCCGGTGGTGATGACCTGTCCGGACCGGATCGAGGTGACCCGGCCGATCGAGAGGAACACATGGCGTCGCCCCGGGATCTCCACGACCAGACCGATCACGCGGGGCGCCGCGGTACTTCGGTACACGACGACGACATCCCGGACTTTGCCGAGCCGGTCGCCGAGGGGGTCGAAGACGGCGCACCCGGCGAGGCGCGCGGCGAAAACCCGTTGTGTGCTCACTTCTCCAGAGTAGTCGGCGGGTCCGGTCGGCGGCGGGATGGTCGCGGCTCGGGCTCCCGAGCGGTGCGCATGGAAGAATAGCCGGATGAGCATGCTGAACCGCCCCGCGAGCGGCACCGAGACCGGCGAGATGGTCGCTTCGACGCGCGACTACGAGAGCGCGCAGAAGACGGTGTCGAAGCTGATCGCGGGGGAGGTGCCGGCACGGGACATCGCGATCGTCGGGCAGAGCGTCCGCACGGTCGAGCGCGTGACGGGGAAGCTGGGGTACGCGGCTGCCGCGCGTTCGGGTGCCATCAACGGCGTCCTGATCGGTCTGTTCCTCTCGGCCATCCTCGTGATCGGCAACCCCGAGGTGCCGATCCAGCTCTTCGTCGGGTTCGTCTTCATCGGCGTCGCACTCGGCATGCTCCTGAGTCTCGTCACCTATGCGATCGTGCGTCGTCGGCGCGACTTCGCGAGCGTCACGCAGTTCGCTGCCGACCACTACGAGGTCACCGTGCAGGCGGCATCGCTCGCCAAGGCCCGACAGGTGCTCGGATCGACGAAGGTCGCGCCGGTGCGGCCGCCGGTGAACCTCGACGAGCCGCCGCGCTACGGCGAGCGGATCACCCCCGGAGCGACGGCACCCGCTCCCGCGCCTGAGGAGCCGGTCATCCCGCCGCGTCCCGCCGACCCGCAGCCAGGGGCCGACGCCATGCCGGAGCCCGACGCCACGCCGGAAGAGCCCGTGTCGCCCCCGGCAGCCGAGCCGGAGAGTGCCCCCGGCACGGAAGGCCTCGAGGGCGGACGAGCGTGACGCTCCGGTCGCCGCTCGCCGCCTGATGGTCCAGATCCCGGTCGATCTGCCCACGGGGACCACGACGGTCTCGGCGGATTGGACAGCCGGCGTGAACGGCACGATCATCGCCATCGCGCACGGTGCGGGCACCGGCAAGGACCATCCGTTCCTCACCGGCTTCGCGGAAGCGCTCGGCGAACTCGGTTTCTCGACGCTGCGCTTCAACTTCCCCTACGTCGAGCAGGGCAGGAAGATGCCGGGCCCCGCGGCACACGCGATCGCGACGTGGAACGCCGTCGTGGAGTTCGCGCGGGCGAGTGAGCCGTCCGCGGGCGTCTGGGCGACCGGCAAGTCGTACGGGGGACGCATGGCATCCATGGCCGTCGCAGACGGTCTCGTCGTCGACGGCCTGGCGTACCTCGGCTACCCGCTGCACCCACCGGGACGGCCGGAGAAGCCACGGGTGGAGCATCTACCGGCCATCTCGGTTCCGCAGCTGTTCGTCGAGGGGACGAACGACCCCTTCATCCAGCCGATCTCGCAGTTCGAGGAAACGGTCGCCACCTGCCAGGATGCCCGAGTCGTGTGGGTCGAGGGCGGAGGCCACACCTTCGAGGTGAAGGGACAGAAGCGTTCCGTTTCCGAGATCGGCTCATCCCTCGCGCCGATCGTGGCCGAGTTCGCCCGCCGCTAGGTGAAGGCCGACAGCTCCTCGTCGGTGAGCAGCCGGCGCAGCGTCGAGAGACCCAGGGCGCTCATCGTGGGGTTCGACTCCTCGTAGTACCAGGCGAGTCCTATCGCCTGTTGGAACGCCCATGCGGCGCCCCGCAGCCACTCGACGTCCTCGGCACCGACACTGGAGCGGAGAACCTGTCGTGCGGGAGCGTCGAAGTGGTGCCACGCGGCGACCAGATCGAGCCCGGGATCGGCTGGTCCGAAGCTGCCGCCGTCGAGCACCCCCGAGAGTCGGGTCTCGCCGTCCCGAACGTCGATGAGGAGGTTGAACGGTGTCAGGTCACGGTGGCTCATGACATCGGGCCCCGACCGAGGGAGCACCCGCAGTGCCTCCCACAGCCTGGCCGCTTCGGGAACGTCGAGCAGGTGTGCGCCTCTGTCCAAGCACTCGGCGACCCACTCGTCATGGTCCGGGAGGATGCCTCCTCGCCCGCGGCCGTCGAAGACACGCCCAGCGGGATCGACGGCGCGCAACGCCCGGACCAGCGCTGCCAGATCCTGTGCGAGTGACACCGAACCCGCGTGCGCATCGAAATGCGCGGTGATTCCGGGCAACCAGGTCTGCATCGACCATGCCGACGAGTACGTCTCTCCGCCATGCGCGAGACCGTACGGCAGCGGCGCCCGGACCGGACATGCGTCCGCCAGCGCCGTCATGGCCGCTGCTTCCCTCTGCAGCTCCTCGTATGAGGCCGGGAGGAGAGGGAACCGTGCGACCAGGTCGTTTCCGACGCGAACGATCGAGTTCACCGAGGCGGCGGTGCGGACCCGGCGCAGTTCTGGCTCGTCGAGCTCCGGGAACGACTCGGTGACCAGCGCCCGTGCGAGCGCATCGTCGACTGCGAACTCGCCGTCGTGCATACGTCAGAAGGGCCGGGACCGGCCTGGTTTCCCCTGGTCCACCCAGCGCGTGTGCGACTTGAGTGCGAGCAGCACGGCGAAGTAGATCACCGCGCCCGCGATGAGTGCCGCGACGGCGTAGATCAGGACGATGGCGAAGAAGCTGACGACTCCGAACACGTCGTCAGCCCTGCAGCCGGGCGATCCAGGCCTCGACCTCGTCGGCCGTGCGCGGGATGTCCGCCGACAGGTTGACCGGGCCGTCCTCCGTCATCAGGATGTCGTCCTCGATGCGCACGCCGATCCCGCGGAGCTCTGCCGGAACCGTCAGATCGTCGATCTGGAAGTACAGACCCGGCTCGATGGTGAACACCATGCCGGGGGCGAGGATGCCGTCGTAGTACATCTCGCGGCGCGCCTGCGCACAGTCGTGCACGTCGATGCCGAGGTGATGCGAGGTGCCGTGCACCATGTACCGGCGGTGCTGGCCGCCCTTGTCGGCGTCGAGGGCCTCCTCTGCCGTGACGGGCAGCAGGCCCCACTCCGCCGTGCGTTCGGCGATGACCTTCATGGCAGCACCGTGCACGTCGCGGAACCGCACGCCGATCCGCGCCGCAGCGAAGGCCGCGTCCGCCGCTTCGCGCACCGTCTCGTAGACGCGGCGCTGCACCTCGGTGAACGTGCCCGACACGGGAAGCGTGCGGGTGATGTCGGCCGTGTACAGGCTGTCGGCTTCGACACCGGCATCGACCAGGATCAGGTCGCCCGGAACGACCGTGCCGTCGTTGCGCGTCCAGTGCAGGTAGCAGGCGTGCGGGCCGGAGGCCGCGATGGTGTCGTAGCCCTCGCCGTTGCCGTCTTCGCGTGCCCGGCGGTGGAAGACCCCCTCCACGACGCGCTCGCCGCGGGCGTGGGCGACGGCGGCGGGAAGCTCGCGGATGATGTCGTCGAACCCGTCGGCCGTGATCTCGACCGCACGGCGCATCTCGGCGATCTCGAACTCGTCCTTGATGAGTCGCAGTTCGGAGACAAAGCGGGTCAGCGCGTCGTCGTCGTCGAGCACCAGCTCGCCCTCCACGGCCTCGAGCTCGTCGAGGTGAGCGGTCGCGATGTCGAGGTCGGCAGCGACACCGGCCAGCGACGGTCGGGGGCCGATCCAGAACTCGCCGACCGTGGCGTCGGCGTAGAACTCGGTCGTCGTCCGGTCGGCGCGCTCGCGGAAGAAGAGCGTGATGTCATGTCCCGCGTCGGTCGGTGCGAAGACCAGTACCGAATCGGGCTCCGCATCCGACGCCCATCCGGTGAGGTGCGCGAAGGCGGAGTGCGCGCGGAACACGTAGTCGGTGTCGTTGCTGCGCTGCTTGAGGGATCCGGCGGGGATCACCAGGCGCTTGCCGGGGAAAGCGGCCGAGACGGCAGCGCGTCGGACGGCGGCGTAGGCGGCCTGCTCGCGCGGACTCGGCAGAGTCTCCGGACGCTCGGCCCACCCGGTGGAGATGGTGTCGAGGAAGCCCTGGGGGAACGGCTGCTTGCGGTTCGTGGTGCTGTTCTCGGCCGATGCTTCGACGGTGGGTTCTGCGATCGTGTCGCGCTCTCCGGTGCTCATCCCTCCAGTCTGTCATCTGGAGAGGATGCACGGGAGCTCAGCCGGCGGGCTCGAGCTGCACGACCAGCGCGCGGTGGTCGCTGCCGCCGGCGTCGTCGAGCACGACGGAGCCGGTCGGTGTCCAGTTCTGCGACGCCATGACGTGGTCGATCGGTGCGCCCGCGAGCGTCGGGAGCGAGCTCGGCCAGGTGCCGGTGACACCGTTGCCGGTGCGCGCCGCCACGTCTCGGCAGTAGCCGATGTCGCCGCCCTCCACACCGAGACCGGCCATGTGATCGATCGTCGCGTTGAAATCACCGGCCAGGATGAAGTCGCCCTGCGGGCACTGGTCGGCGATCCACTGCAGGTCGCTCTGCCACTGCTGCATCTCTTCCATGCGCGGCGCGACCGCGTGCACGGCCACGATCGTGGGGCCTTCGCCGTCGATCGGCATCAGGACGACGCTGGGCACGGAACCCGTGTTGCTGGTGCCGTCCTTCGCCGACTCGATCACCGAGTACTCGCCGAGGTCGGGGGCGACCAGGACAGTGGTCTGCCAGGACTGGGGCCCGTCCTGCACATCGGGACGGAACTGCACATGGTGCACCCACATCGGGTGCCCCTGCTCCCGCAGCATGATCGCGATGCGCTCGCCGACCTCCTCGGTCGTCTCGGGCAGCGCGACCACGTCGGCGCCCTGGTCGAGGATGCGCTGCGCGATCACGTCGGCCGACACGGCCTCGCCCGCGGTGTTCCAGGTGAGGACCCGCACGCTGCTCTCGGTCTTCTCCGGAAGGGCGTTAGCCCCGAAGCCCCTGCTCGCTCCGACCAGCGCGGTGGCGCCGGCGCCCAGCAGGGCGACGATCAGCACCGAGGCGGCGAACCCGCGAAGCGGCCGCGCGAAAAGCAGCAGGAGGGCGAGCACGACGACGATGAGGAACCCGCCGAGGACCAGGCCTCGCACCGAGACGAGCTGCGCGAAGGGATAGGTCTGCTCGAGGTGGAAGAACTGCGGCCACACCACGATCGCCGTCGCGATCGCGAGCAGGACGGTGAAGAGGATCCCCAGTAGTCGAAACATCCCCTCCAGCCTAGAAGCGGCGCCTGTGAAGTCCCTGCCCCGACATCCCGTCCGTGCGCCTCCGCGCCCGGTACGGGGGACGCTCGGTACGCTCGGAGGATGGCCACTCCGTCCGCCGGGTTCGCCGGTCCCGCCGACCTGCACCTGCACTCGAACCAATCCGACGGTACGGAGTCCCCGGCCGAGGTGATGCGGCAGGCCCACGCGCACGGAATTCGCACGGCCGCCCTCACCGACCACGACCGCTCCACCGGGTGGGCCGAGGCGGGCGATGCGGCGGTCGCCCTGGGGATGACCTTCATTCCCGGCATGGAGCTCTCCGCCAAGCACGAATGGCGCAGCGTGCACGTGCTGGGGTACCTCTTCGACCCCGAGAACGAGGCTCTGCGCGCCGAGACGGATCGTATCCGCGGCGACAGGATCGGCCGTGCCGAACGGATCGTTCGGAACATCGGCCGGGACTACGACCTGGAGTGGGAGGACGTCGTCGCGCAGACGACCCTGGATGCCACGGTGGGTCGGCCGCACATCGCCGACGCACTCATCGCCCGCGGCATCGTGCGCGACCGGACAGAGGCGTTCGACGGCATCCTGCACCCGCGCGAGGGGTACTACGAGCCGCATTACGCCCCGGACCCCCTCACTGCCGTGCGGTTGATCACCGAGGCCGGGGGAGTGGCCGTCATCGCGCACCCCGTGACATCGGGCCGCGACCGGATGATGCCGCTGCCGTTCATCGAGCGGCTGATCGCCGCCGGCCTCGGCGGCTTCGAGATCGACCATCGCGAGAACACCGAGCCGGGCAAGCGGAGGCTGCGCGAGATCGCCGCCGAGCACGACCTCATCATCACGGGCTCCAGCGACTACCACGGCAGCGGCAAGCCGAACCGTCCGGGCGAGAACACCACGTCCGATGAGATGGTCGCACGGCTCATAGCACGCGCCACCGGCAGTTCTCCGCGCTATCCCTGATCCTCGGCATTCTGTCGGTCATCTCCCGGCGGGCTGTCGACGGCGACCGATACCGTCCGAGGCATGCAGCGAGCGACTTCTCTGGAGCAGCGGGTCGATGCGGTCGCGCACCGCGTGCTGTTCGGTGCTCCGGCGAACGGCATCCGCGCGGGCCTGATCGAGTTCGCGGTGTTCGTGCTCAAGCAGGCATGGGCGTGCATCTTCGGGGCGGCGCTGCTCGTCGTGATCGTCGCAGCGCGTCTCTGGTATCCCGATGATGCGGCGCTCGCCCGCAACGATGCGCTCACGATCGCCGCGGTGCTCATCCAGCTCGCGATGCTGGCCTTCCGACTGGAGAGCGGTCGCGAGCTGTGGGTCATCGTGCTGTTCCACATCACCGGCACCGTGATGGAGCTGTTCAAGACCGATGTCGGATCGTGGGCCTATGCAGCGGACGGATTCCTGCGCATCGGCGGGGTGCCGCTGTTCAGCGGGTTCATGTACGCGGCCGTCGGGTCATACATGGTTCGCGTCTACCGGCTGTTCGATCTCGGCTTCGAGAGGTATCCGCGACGGTGGATGACGGCGATCCTCGCGGCGGCGATCTATGCCAACTTCTTCACGCACCACTGGTTGTGGGACGCGCGATGGGTGCTGCTGGCCGGCGTCGTGATGCTGTGGCTGCCCACGGTAATGCACGCCCGCATCTGGAGGCGCACGATCAGGCTTCCTCTTCTCGCGGTGTTCGTCGGCGTCGCCGTGTTCATCTATCTCGCCGAGAACATCGGCACCTGGGCGGGGGCCTGGGCGTATCCCGACCAGGCCGAGGGCTGGCAGCCGGTGTCGCCGAGCAAACTGACCTCGTGGTTCCTGTTGATGATCATCTCGGTCGTGCTCGTGGCGTGGGTGTATCCGCCGCAGGTCCCGGCAGCGCTGCTGCAACGTGTGGAAGGTGCTCAGACGGCGCTCTGACCACGCGTGCGCGACGAAGGGCGCGAGATGCAGACGATCGTCCGCTTCTCGCGCCCTTCGTGAGGTGCTGAGGACTGTCAGGCCCCGGCGACCGGAGCCGCTCCCGCGCCGGAACCGCCGCGGCGACGCCGGCGACGACGTGCGGGGGCCGGCTTACCGTCGTGGTGCTCCTTGCCCGCACCGTCGTGCGTGCCGGCGCCCTCGGCGCTGCGGTCGGCTGCCGGAGCGGACTGGCCCTCGGCGGAAGCCGTCTCGGCAGCACCCTCGGCGAAGGTCGATCCGACCGGGGTCGTGCTGTTGCGGCGACGGCGGCGACGGCGCGTGCCGCCCTCGTCGGTGCCTTCAGCCGCGGCATCCGCCGCACGCTCAGGACGACGGGTGCGCTCGGTCTTGACCGACTCCGTCTTCGGCGCCGACACCAGGCGGCCCTTGGTGCCCTGGGGGATGTCGAGGTCCTCGAACAGGTGCGGGCTCGACGAGTAGGTCTCGATCGGCTCCGGCTGACCGAACTCGAGGGCGCGGTTGATGAGGGCCCACTTGTGCAGGTCCTCCCAGTCGACGAAGGTGACCGCGATACCGGTCTTGCCGGCGCGACCGGTGCGGCCCGCGCGGTGCAGATACGTCTTGTCCTCGTCCGGGATCGTGTGGTTGATCACGTGCGTGACATCGTCGACGTCGATGCCGCGGGCGGCGACGTCGGTCGCGACCAGGACGTCGCGCTTTCCGGCCTTGAACGCCGCCATCGAGCGTTCGCGCTGATCCTGTCCCATGTCGCCGTGCACGCCGCCGACGTTGAAGCCGCGGTCGCTCAGCTCGTCGACGAGGCGCTGGGCTGCACGCTTCGTGCGGGTGAAGATCACGGTCTTGCCGCGGCCCTCGGCCTGCAGGATGCGGGCGATGATCTCGTCCTTGTCCATCGAGTGCGCGCGGTAGACCAGGTGCTTGATGTTCGCCTGCGTGAGGCCCTCATCGGGGTCGTTCGCCCGGATGTGGATCGGGTTGGACATGAACCGGCGGGCGAGCGCAACGATCGGGCCGGGCATGGTCGCCGAGAACAGCTGCGTGTGGCGGACGCCCGGGACCTTCTGGAAGATCTTCTCGATGTCGGCGAGGAAGCCGAGGTCGAGCATCTTGTCGGCCTCGTCGAGCACGACCTCGGTCGCGTTCGAGAGGTCGAGCAGCCGCTGGCCCGCGAGGTCGATCAGACGCCCGGGGGTTCCGACGACGATCTGCGCGCCGGCCTTGAGCTGGTCGATCTGCCCCTCGTACGCCTTGCCGCCGTAGATGGCGACGACGCTGGTGGAACGGTTGCTGGTGAGCAGGTCGATGTCTTCGTAGACCTGCACCGCGAGCTCGCGGGTCGGCACCACGATGAGGGCCTTGACGCCGTGCTCCGGGTCTTTGCCGAGGCGCTGGACGACGGGGATGCCGAAACCGAAGGTCTTGCCGGTTCCCGTCTTGGCCTGACCGATGATGTCCTGGCCGGGAAGGCCGAGGGGGATGGTCTGCTCCTGGATGGGGAACGCGTCGACGATGCCTTTGGCGGCGAGTGCGTCGACGATGTCCTGGTCGATGCCGAGATCGGCGAAAGTTGTCACTTTATTCAGATTGCCTGTCCGGCGAGCCTGGGGGATCGCCACGTTAACGGATCCACGCCGTCTCTTGTGCCACAGGCGCGGGGCCCCGCTCCGACGGCGGGGACACGCCCAGCCTACCCGAGGGGCCGTCGAGACCCGGAAGGAGGTCCGGGCGCGGGTATTGTGAACGACGTGGCGGACTCGGGAGGAAGACCTCGTGGTTAAGTGGTTCTGGCAGCGCGAAGACGCGCCGCGGCGTACCCTCACCCTGCGCAGTCGAGGGGAACAGGGCGATGCCACGCGCATCGACTTCGCCGAGCTCGCGCCCGAACTCGATCGCTTCCTCGGCCAGGCGGCCTACCTGCAGCTGGGGTATTTCGAGACGCTCACCCGACTCATCCGAGCGACGCCGGAGCTGTCCGAGAAGGAGTCGCTGTCGCGCGCGGCGGGTGCTGCACTGACCAAGCACCGCGGCATCGTCGAAGTCATCGCCGAGCGCGGCGGGGATCCGACGCAGGTGATGCTGCCGTTCCGCGAGCACCTCGATGCGTTCCGGCGCAAGACCATCGGCGCGCGTCCGCGAGAGACCCTGCTGGCGGTCTACATCACGGCCGGCATGCTCGACGACTTCTACCTCGCGCTCGCCTCGAGCTACGGGGACACCGGGCGTCGGGTCGCGCAGATCCTGCGGGAGGATGACGCCGGCCATGAGATCGTCGCGATCATCCAGGAGACGATCGAGAGCGACGAGGAGTGGCGTTCGCTGCTGTCGATGTGGGCTCGCCGACTGGTCGGAGACACGATCCTCGTCTGCCGTTCCGCCCTGCGGCCCGAGCTGCTCGACGTCGATGACGCGCGCATCGAGCCGGTGTACACCGAGCTGATGGGCGCGCACGCGCGACGCATGGATGCGATGGGCCTCGCGTCGTAGACGCCGACGAGCATCCTCGCGATCAGATGCCCAGTGCCGCCTTGGCGGCGGTGTCGGAGCGCTTGCGCATCCCCGTGATCGCGAACGTCGCGAGAGCGGCGATCGCGGCGGCACCGAGGACGCTCGCGAGCCACAGCCAGATGCTGTCCTCGCCGACGCCCAGCCACTGCAGTCCCGTGTAGAGGATCGCCGACACGGCGGTCGCGATCGCGGGGGCGAGGACGACGCCGCGCAGCTCGCGGTCGGCGATCAGGAAGTGCACCGCGATTCCCAGCGCGCACGCCCCGACGAGTGCGAGGAGGATGTACATCGTCGGATCAGGCGACGAAGCCGACGCGGCGCGATTCCTCGGAGCCCAGCTCGATGTAGGCGAGGTTCGCGGTCGGGACGATGTAGGAGTTGCCCTTCACATCGGCGAAGCTCACGTGCGTCGCGTTCTGCTCCAGCGCCGTGGCGACCTGGGTGCGGACCTCGTCCGCGCTCGCGCCGGTGTCGAAGCTCAGTTCACGGCCGGTGTTGATGATGCCGATGCGGATTTCCACGCGTGCTCCTTGAAGTTCGGGGACTGGCCCAACTCTACCCCGCGCGCCTCGCACCGGATCGGCCGACGGCTGCCGTTTCGCCCTGAGCGCACAGCGGGGACGCACGCCGATGTCCGCGCGTCCGGATAGCGTGGATGACATGACATCGGATGCTGCGCAGCGAGCTGTGATCGCCGCGGAGCCGTCGGCATCCGGCATCATCATCGGAGCACCGGGAACGGGGAAGACCCGTACCCTCGTCGACCGCGTCGTGCATCTGCTGGACGCGCAGGGGCTGCGACCGGAAGAGGTGCTCGCGCTCACTCCGAGTCGCCAGGCGGCTACGGCGCTGCGAGATCGGATCGGCGTGCGCATCGGTCAGGCCACACCCGGGCCCCTGGCGCGATCCCTCGGATCCTTCGCCTTCCAGCTCGTGCGCGGCGCGATGGTGCGACAGGGGGCGGAGCCGCCCGCTCTGCTCACCGGTGCGGACCAGGACCGCATCATCGCGGAACTGCTCGCCGGCGACGCGGAAGACGGGCGTATTCCGTGGCCGGACGCTCTCAGCGCCTCCGTTCGCGCCTCGAAGGGATTCCGTTCCGAGCTCCGAGCCTTCCTGGCGGAGTGCACCGAGATCGGCGTCCACCCCGACGAGCTCCGTGCGTCGGGCAACGATGTGTGGGCCGCGACGGCGGAGTTCCTCGTCGAGTATCGGACGGTGCTCGATGCACTGCGATCCGCACACCGGGACGCCGCTGATCTCCTGAGTGAGGCGAGCACGATCCTGTACGGGGCGGACGCGGCGACGCTCGGCCCGCTGGCGCCCCTGCGGGTGGTGCTGATCGACGATGCGCAAGAGCTCACACGCGGCGGTATCACGATGGTCCGGGGCCTGCGTGAGCGAGGCATCGCCGTTCTGGCCTTCGGCGACCCCGACATCTCGTCCGGCTCCTTCCGCGGGGCCAGCCCCGAGCTGTTCGCCCAGCTCGCAGGCGCGCTCGGGGAGGTGCATGTGCTCGACGGTGCATATCGCCAGCGGCCGGCGCTCACAGCTCTCACCAGGACGGTCACGCAGGCGATCGGCGTCTCCGGGCGGGTGGAGCACCGGCGTGCTCCCGTGCCGGTGGCGTCGGAGGAGATCGAGGCCCGGGTCTCGACATTCGTCGCTCCCTCGCCGTACGAGGAGCTCGATCGCATCGCGGGCGTGATGCGGGAATGGCATCTCTCCGAGGGGATCCGCTGGGATCGGATGGCTGTCGTCGCACACGACACACGACAGGTGACCACGCTGGAGACCGAGCTCGCGGCCCGCGAGATCCCCACCCGGGCCGCCGGAGTACAGCGCCCGCTCGGCAGCGAGGGCATCGTGCGCGACATCGTCGGCATCGTGCGCCTGGCACTGACCCCGACCGAGGAACGCACATCCGACGCGCTCGAAGAGGCCATGCGCACCCCGTTCGGAGGGATGGACGCGATCGGGCTGCGCCGCCTCCGTGCCCGGCTCCGGCACATCGAGCTCGAGCAGGGCGGCGCGACGCCCGCACGAGAGCTGCTGCGACGGGCCATGGCCAACCCGGCGCACCTGACCCTCATCGACGCTCCGGAGTCGCGCACGGCCGAGCGCTTCGCCGAGACGATCGAAGCCACAGCCAGAGCGGCCGCCGAAGGGGAGACGATCCACGATCTGCTGTGGCGGGTGTGGGATCAGGCCCGCGCCGTGGACGGTCGCCGGCTGCAGATCGCCTGGCGCGAGATCTCGCAGCTGCCCACCGGTGCCGAGACGGCGCGCGCACTCGATGCTCTCGTCGCCCTCTTCGACGCCGCGAAGAGGTTCGTCGAGCGCACCCCCAACGAGAAACCGCATACTTTCGTGCGCGACATCCTCGACAGCGAGGTCCCCGAGGACTCGCTTTCGACTCCTGATCGCCCGGGCAAGGTCACGCTCCTGACTCCAGCCACCGCGCTCGGCACGGAGTTCGACGCGGTCGTGGTCGCGGGGGTGCAGGACGGCATCTGGCCGAACGTTCGTCTGCGCGGCGGACTGCTGCAGACCTGGCGGCTGGCAGATGCGATCCACGCGTCACGCACCGGCATCAGCACCGAGCCTCCGGGCGTGCTGGATCGGCGGCGGGCGGCGCTGCACGACGAGCTCCGGCTGTTCGTCCGGGCGGTTTCGCGTGCGCGTGATCGCCTGCTGATCACGGCGGTCGACGACGACGATCTCACGCCGAGTCCCTTCTTCGGGTTCCTGCCCGCCCCGGAACCGCCCGAACGGCACGCGTCCGCCGAGCATCCCCTCACCCTGCGCGGGCTGGTCGCCCGGCATCGTCGCGCCCTCACCGCCGCGCATGCGGAGCCGATCAGACGCGACGCCGCCGGGCAGCTCGCCGTGCTGGCCCGGGAGGGTGTGCCCGGCGCGGATCCAGCCGAGTGGTACGGCGTGACCCCGACCTCGACCGATGCGCCGCTGCGAGATCTCGCGGTCACCGGCGCACGGGTCTCGCCATCGAAGATGGAGTCCTATGAGGAGTGCGGTCTGAACTGGGTCGTCTCCGCGCTCGGCGGCGACACGGTGATGCCCCCGACCGCCGGCATCGGCACGATCGTGCACGAGGCGATGGAGCGTGTTCCCGACGGCGACCTGGAGCGCATGCGCGCGATCGTCGCCGAGCACTGGCCGGAGTTGGACTTCGAGACCGAGTGGATCGGCCGCAAGGAGCGGCGGCGGGCCGACGTGCTGGTGGATCGCCTGCACACCTATCTCGGCGACGTGCGCCGCGAGGGCGGTCGGGTGATCGGCAGCGAGATGGAGTTCCGCTTCGCCGTCGACGTGGCCCCCGACGCGGAAGTCGAGACCGTGCCGACGGTACATCCGGTCGGGGAAGACCGGGCGAACAAGGCGGTCATCCACGGGTACATCGACCGGGTCGAGGCGTATCCGCCCGAGGCCGGCGAGCACTCCCATGCTCGGGGACGCGGTTGGGAGCGGATGTCGGGCGGAACGGAAGGGCCCGTGGTCGTCGTCGACCTGAAGACCGGAAAGAACGATCCGGAATCCGACTCCGGCGTCGCCGAGCACGCGCAGCTGGCCGCCTATCAGGTCGCCGTCCAGGAGGGCCTCGTCGAGGGTGCCCCGCCGACGTCGCTGGCGGGGGCGCGGCTGGTGATCGTCTCGAAGACGCTCGCGAAGAGCGACTATCGCATCGCGCATCAGCACACGCTGAGCGACGAGTCGCGCTCCGCCTTCCTCCGGCGGGTGTCGGATGCAGCGCGCGGCATGTCGGCATCCAGCTTCACCGCGCAGGTGGAGTCGCACTGCGCGGACACACAGCGCCGCGTGCATCCGTGTCGCATCCACACGGTGCCGGCGGTGAGTTCGTGACGGGGTGGAGCGGCGGCGAGGGTATCTCCGCCACCGACATCGCCGCCGCCCTCGGCCAGCCGTCGCCCACAGCCGCCCAGCAGCGCGTGATCGAAGCCCCACCGGAGCCGGCCCTGGTCGTGGCCGGCGCCGGCAGCGGCAAGACCGAGACGATGTCGGGGCGTGTGGTGTGGCTGGTCGCGAACGGACACGTGCGCAGAGATGAGATCCTCGGCCTGACGTTCACGCGGAAGGCGGCGGGCGAGCTCGCAGAGCGGATCGGTCATCGGCTGGCGGTCATCGACGAGTACGGTCGCCGTGGTCTCCTGCCGCATCTGCCCGAGATCGTGCGGACCGGCGCGCTGCGCCGCGTCGACGAGGCGGCGCAGGGCCGCCAGCGGGAGCTGGTGCGCACCCACGTCCTCGACGAGCTGGCCGCGCGCCTCGGCACCGGGTGGGATCCGGCGACGCCGCGATCGGCGGAAGACCTCATGGTCCGGCCGCGCGTCTCGACGTACAACGCGTTCGCCGACGGCATCGTCCGCGAACACGCGGCGCGGATCGGGCGGGATCCCGACGTCGCGATGCTCAGTCAGGCAGCCTCCTGGATGCTCGCGCGGGAAGTCGTGCTCCGCAGCGATCTGCCGGAGCTCGAGAACATCGACTACGCGCTCGGAACGATCATCGACGCTGTGCAGCGGCTTGCGGGGGACGCCCTCGACCATCGTGTCGACCTCGATTCGGCCGAACGGATCGCGCGGGAGCAGGCACTCGCCTTCGAGCCGTATCGCAGCAACGCCGATGTCGAGAAGGCGGCGGTCAACCTGCTCAGTCTGCCGACGCTCGCACGCCTGGTGCGCGACTACATCGACGCGAAGGAACGCCGTGGCGTGCTGGACTTCGCCGATCAGGTCAGCGGGGCTTACGACATCGTCGAGTCCGCGCCCGACGTCCGCGCGGAGCTCCGTGAGCAGCATCGCGTCGTGCTCCTCGACGAGTATCAGGACACCTCGGTCATCCAGACGCGGTTCCTCGCCGAACTCTTCCGTGATTCCGCGGTGATGGCGGTCGGCGACCCCCATCAGTCGATCTACGGCTGGCGGGGCGCGAGCGCCGACAACCTGTACGCCTTCGCGGGCACGTTCTCGGGCACGGGAACAGCGACGACCTACAGCCTCATGACGAGCTGGCGGAACGATCGGGGCATCCTCGGCATCGCGAACCGTGTGCTCGAACCGTTGCAGCGGCCCGGACTCGACGTGCCGCCTCTCGAACCTCGCCCCGGAGCGGGAGAAGGCACGGTCGCCGTGCGATTCCCGTTCACGGTCGACGAGGAGGCCGCGGCCGTCGCGGACTGGTTCGCCGACAGGCGGGCGGAGCACGATGCCCGTGCGGCCGGTGCAGGGCAGGCGCAGACGCCCCACACCGGAGCGATCCTCTTCCGCTCCAAGCGGCACATGCAGACCTTCGCGGCTGCGCTCGCCGGTCGAGGCATCCCGCACCGCATCCTCGGCCTCGGCGGACTCCTGGCGACACCGGAGGTCGTCGACGTCGTCTCGACCCTTCGCGTCGTGCACGACCCCACGGCCGGGTCCGCGCTGATCCGCCTGCTCACCGGTCCCCGGTTCGGCGTCGGTGTCGCCGACATGGCCGCCCTCTACGATCTCGGCCGCACCCTGTCGGAGCGCGACACCGCGATGGCGCCGCTGCCGGAGGAGGTGCGTGCACGGCTGCGCTCTTCCCGCGGCGCGGACGAGGCGGTGTCGATCATCGACGCGGTCGACGTGGTGCGAGCAGTGCGCGACGACTACCGGCTGCTCGAATCGATCACCCCTGACGGCCGTGCGCGGGTCAGAGCAGCGGGGGAGATGCTGGAACGGCTCCGACGCGCCTCGTCCCAGCCGATCCCCGAACTGATCCGGCTCATCGAGCTCGAACTCCGCCTGGACATCGAACTCGCCGCGAACGAGACGAGGGGTCCCGCGCGCATCGCGGCCACGCAGCTTCGCGCCTTCGCCGACGAGGTTCGTGCGTTCCTCGCCGCCGACGAGCGGGGGAGCATCGGCAGCCTGCTCGCCTGGCTCGACAAGGCCGAGAGCACGGATGAGCTGATGCCGCGCCCGGAGCCGCCGGAGGCCGGTGTCGTCCAGCTGCTGACCATCCATGGATCGAAGGGGCTGGAGTGGGATGCGGTCGCGGTGGTCCGACTGGTGGCCGATGAGCTCCCGAGCAGGGTCTCCGACACGTCCGGGTGGTTCGGATTCGGCGTCGTGCCGTTCGCGCTGCGCGGGGATCGGGACGCGTTGCCGCGTTTCGAGTGGGACCCCGCCGAGGCCATGGGCGGCGAGGCCGACCCCGTGAAGCGACAGAAGCTCGCGCAGGCGTCGCTCTCGGGCGGCGCGACGAAGGCGAATCCACACGGGGGCGCACTCAAGCGGTTCAAGGACGCCTACCGCGCCTACCAGCAGCAGGAGGAGCGACGCCTGGCCTACGTCGCGGTCACCCGTGCGCGGACGGATCTGCTCCTCAGCGGTGCGCACTGGGCCGGGCAGAAGGCCCCTCGCACGCCGAGCCCTTTCCTGGTCGAGGCGATCGAGGTGCGCGGCCTCGAGCCGATCGAACCGGTCGACCCGGACGACAACCCTTACGACGGCCCCGGTTCCACCCTTCAATGGCCCCTCGATCCGCTGGGAGCCCGGAGGCACGTCGTCACCGCGGCAGCCGCAGCCGTCGACGATGCGATCCGTGCCGGGACATCCCAACCGACCATCGAGCTCGAACGTCTCCTGGCCGAGCGCGCCGCCCGCCAGCGCGGGACGGATGTCGAGGCCCCGACCCGTGTGCCCGCTTCGCGGTTCAAGGACTACGTCACCGATTTCTCGGGGACGCTGTCGTCGATCGTGCGCCCCATGCCGGAGCGCCCCTATCGGCAGACGCGCCTCGGCACCCTGTTCCACGCCTGGGTGGAGCAGCGGTCCGAACTCGTCGGGGTCGGCAGCCGCGTCGACGAGGCACTCTGGGAGATCGACGAGGACGAGGTCGCGTCAGATCTCGTGCGAGAAGGATCGGGTGCTGCCGCTGACGCCGCCGACCTCGACGCCCTGCAGAAGACGTTCGAGCGCAGCGAATGGGGCAGGTTGAAGCCGATCGCCGTGGAGATCGAGATCGACTTCGCGCTCGGGGCCGGCCTGCCCGGGGCGGACGAGCGCGGAGGGGCTCACATCGTGATCTGCAAGCTCGATGCGGTGTACCGGCGCGCCGATCGCGGCGACCGCATCGAGATCGTGGACTGGAAGACCGGCCGGGCGCCGCGCACAGCGCAGGAGCGCGACGAGCGGATGCTGCAGCTCGCGCTCTACCGCCTGGCCTATCACCGGCGCTTCGAGGTGCCGCTCGACGAGATCGACGTGGCGTTGTACTACGTGGCCGACGATCTGATCATCCGCGGCGACCGCGTCTATTCGGAGGAAGAACTCTTCCAGCGCTGGAGTGCTGCTCGCGCGGCGCGCTGAGCCTCGTCGGAATCGTCCCCGTCGTCGTCGTCGGCGTGCGCGCGCGGGGCGAGCGGATGCGAATCTTCGCGCGCTCCGGCGGCTCCGCTGGTGCCGGCGAACAGGCTCGCGACACCGGAGAGGTCTTCGGTCTCGATGTTCAGCATCTGAGCCCGGTGCGCGCTCTCGTCGGTACGACGGTCGGTTCCGGTTCCCGTTCCGGGCAGGGGGTCGTGCGGCGCGGTCTCGCTCTGCGCGGGGTCCGACTCGTCATGGGTGGTCGCCCACAGCTCTTCCGGGTTGTACGCGTCGGTGTGCATCGACGTGTCGATCTCGGCGGCGGCGTCCTGGGGAACCCGGTCGAGCGCGTCGAGGGCGGAGTCGACAGCGTCCCCGCGGGCATCGACGATGTTCAGGTCGTCGTCGCGGATGCCTTCGGCGAGTGCATCGAGCAGGGCGGCCGCATCGTCGACGATGTCCGGTCGGTGCATCGAATCGCCGTGGACAAGCCACCGGGCGAACTCGAGCTCGGCCAGCAGGCGTGCTCGTACTTCCAGGCCGCCGTCCGGGGCGCGGTCGACCGCGCGTGCGTACGACGCGTGCACATCGCCGGCGGCATCCGGGGCTGCCGAAAGCCACGAGAGGTCGAGAGCCGGATCGCCGACGGAGAGTCCGTGCCATCCGACGAGTCCGACCACTTCGGGGCCGCGCTCGGGGTCGTCCTCGAACAGGAACGAGGTCGCCTGGACGCCGCCCAGGATGACGGTGGATTCGAAACGCCACAACTCGTCGTCGGCGACGGCATCGCGCCAGCGGACCGTGAGCCGGGCCGGCACGCGACCGGTGGCGGCGGCGGTGTCGATCAGGCGCTCCAGCTCCGCGCGGCTCTCCTCGGCGCTGCGAGTGGCGAGCCCGGCGCCGCGGACGACTGAGGTCGGAAGGCCGTGCACGGCGGCGATCGACGCCCCCATCGATTCCGCGGCGCCACGCCCGGCCGGCACCAGGGCGGCCTCGATCTGGAATCCGGGGAGGAGCTCGGTGACGAGGGCGCGTGCGTCGCCGAGACGCGTCTCTCCGATGTAGGCGGGGGCGCGGAACGGGAGCATCGCCCGTGCGCCGTCGGTCAGTGCGCGCAGCGCGAGCGCCTCGGCAGCGAGCTCACGCGCGGTCTCGTCGTCGTCTGCGACGCGGATCGCGAGCTCGCGACCGTCGGCGAGCGAGGCCACCGCCGAGTCGAACCGCGCGTCGCCATCCGCGCTCAAGCTGCGGGCGCCCGTGACCTCCGCCCCGGGCAGAGCAGCGGTCACTGCCGCGGCTAGAGTGAAAGGAGAGCGTCCCATGCCCCCAGGGTAGGTCGGCTCAGGGGCGGTCCCGCCTCCGCCACGCCCGTGAAAGAGGGAGTCGATGACCATTCAGCGCCCGTCCCTCGACCGTGCAGCCGAACTCCGCGATGAGCCGGACGTCATCGGCCGCCTCCGCGACGACCCGGCCACCCGGGCGATCGTCGTCCGCGAAGGGCGTGTCAGAGTCGTCGATTCGGCGCTCCTCCGGGTGCCCCCGCAGACTGTGGTCGAGGCGACCTGGGCTCTCCTCGGACGCGACGCCGACGGCACCGTGCTACTCCTCGCCGCCGCCCCGCCCGAGACCGATGCGCTCGACACCGCGCCCGACGAGGTCTGGCTCGGGCTGCGCGATCTCGGCGGCCGTATCGACGGGCAGGAATCGGAGTTGCTCACCGGTGCCATCGCGCTGGCCGGGTGGCTCCGCGATGCACCGTTCTGCCCCACGTGCGGCGGGGGGACCGAACTGCGCAACGCCGGGTGGTCGCGGCGCTGCCTGGTGTGCGGACGAGAGCACTTCCCGCGCACCGACCCGGCCGTCATCGTCGCTGTCGAGAGCCGTGACCGGGAACGTCTGCTGCTCGGCGCCAACGCGAACTGGGGCGGCCGCATGTACTCGTGCTTCGCCGGCTTCACCGAGGCGGGGGAGTCGCTGGAGTCGACGGTCCACCGCGAGATCGAGGAGGAGTCCGGCGTGCGCCTGTCGTCGCTGCGCTACATCTCGTCGCAGGCCTGGCCGTTCCCGAGGTCGCTCATGGTGGGTTTCCGCGCGGTCGTGGACGACGAGTCCGCAGCGCTCGCCGACGGCGAGGAGATCGTCGATGTGCGCTGGTTCACCCGTGCGGAGATCGGATCCGCGCTCGCCGGGGATGGTCCGGTCGGGCTTCCGGGGCACGCGTCGATCGCCCGCGCACTGATCGTCGACTGGTACGAGGAGCACGCGTGAGCGCACTCGATGCCCTCGACGAGCGGCAGCGGGCTGCAGCATCCGTCCTTCGTGGTCCCGTCGTCGTGCTGGCCGGAGCCGGTACCGGGAAGACACGTGTCATCACGCATCGCATCGCGCACGGCGTCGACACCGGTGCCTACTCGCCCTCGCGCGTCATGGCGGTCACCTTCACCGCCAAGGCGGCGGGGGAGTTGCGGGGGCGACTGCGGGCGCTCGGGGTCGATGGGGTCGCTGCTCGAACCTTCCACGCGACCGCGCTCGCGCAGCTCAACTTCTTCTGGCCGACGCTCGCCGGCTCGCCGGCACCGTCGATCATCGACAACAAGGTGCGGATGCTCGGTCAGGCCGCTGATGCGATCCGGCTCCGCCCGAGCACGGCCACCCTTCGCGACATCGCATCCGAGATCGAGTGGCGCAAGGTCTCGATGCTGTCGATCGACCAGTACGCCGCGCTCGGGCGACCGATCAGCGGTGTCGACGCCGGTCAACTGGTCGAGCTCATGCGCGGCTACGAAGCACTGAAGGACGACCGTCGGCAGCTCGACTTCGAAGACGTGCTGCTCGCATGCGCGGGCATGCTGGAGGCGGAGCCGCGGGTCGCGGCATCCGTCCATGAGCAGTACCGTCACTTCACGGTCGACGAGTTCCAAGACGTCTCGCCGCTGCAGAACAGGCTCCTGGAGCTGTGGCTCGGCGACCGGCACGACATCTGCGTCGTCGGCGACGCCAGCCAGACCATCTACTCCTTCGCCGGCGCGGAGCAGCGGTTCCTGCTCGAGTTCGAACGCCGTCACCCCGATACCACCGTCGTACGGCTCGAGACCAACTACCGATCCCAGCCGCCGATCCTCACGGTCGCCAATGCGCTCATGCAGGGCCGTCCCGGAGCGCTGGAGCTCGTACCGGCGCGCGAGCAGTTCACCGCCGACGCCCCCACCGTCACCGCCTACGACACCGAGGGCGAAGAGGCCGCGGGCATCGCTGCCTCCATCTCCGCTCAGATCACGGCAGGAGCGTCGCCCTCGGAGATCGCCGTGCTCTACCGTGCCCACGCGCAGTCCGCGATGCTGCAGCAGGCGCTCGCCGCGGAGGGCATCGCGACGACGGTACTGGGCGGGACCCGCTTCTTCGCGATGCCGGAGGTGCGACAGGCGATCCTGGCCCTGCGTGCGGCGGCGGTCGCACCCACGGAGCAGGGCTTCCTTCCCGGTGTGCAGCGAGTGCTGCGCGAGCTCGGACTCACCGACGAGCCGCCCGCGGCAGGCGGGGCGCAACGCGGCGGGTGGGAGGCGCGGCGTGCGATACTCCGGCTCGCCGAGGAGGCAGGACCCGACGCGAACCTGCGCAGCTTCAGCGACGCACTGATGGCGCGAGCGAAGGACCAGCATGAGCCCACGATGCGCACGGTGACTCTCTCGACCCTTCACGCGGCGAAGGGCCTCGAATGGCCCCATGTGCATCTCGCCGGCTGGGCCGAGGGCTCCCTCCCGATCTCCTACGCGACGAGCTTCGAGTCGATCGATGAAGAGCGGCGTCTGGCCTACGTGGGGGTCACGCGGGCCGCGCGAACGCTCTCGCTGTCCTGGTCGCGATCGGCAGGACGGGGCGAGCGTGCTCCGTCGCGGTTCCTCGCTGAGATGGGGACCACGGGCCGCGGCACCGGCATTCTTCGTGAAACGTCACCGAACGCCACACGCGGGAACCGTCCGCGCTGACACGCACGACGCGACCCGCAGCGCCGTCGTCGTCGGCGAGGAGCCCGGCGGCGAGCCGTCCGGCCTCGGCGACCTGCGCGGCGCGGATCGGGCCGGGGTCGCGCCCGATCATCTGCGTGTGCAGCAGCGGCCACGCCGGGTCGAGGGCGGTTGCGTGCGCATCTCGGCACGCGAGGCAGGCGGTTTCGCCGGGGATCACCAGCGGCCCGACGGTCACTCTGCCCGGCTCGAAGGAGACGGGCAGATGCGGGGTGTCTTCGCGCAGGTGGCGTGCGAACTGCAGTGCCGCCGCCGCACCTCGCACGAGCACGACGCTCACGCCCGGTCGCCGGCCCGGATCGACGAGGGAGACGCCCTCATCGGTGAGCGCCTCGCGGATGCGGTATTCGCTGCGCCCGTCGTCGATGCCGATGCTCTCGACCCACGCCGGGCGGGGCGTGGTGGGCTCGTCGACGAGGACCGGCTCCAGGCGCGCGAGCAGATCTCTGGCCGCCTCGCGCGGTGCTCCGGCCGCGTGTGCGATCACGTCGAACGATCCCCGGCGGAAACCCGTGCGCAGGCGGCTGAGCAGGAGCTCCACCCACGCGGCATCCGCCTCGATGCGCAGTCCGTCGACGTCGCCGAGCTGCAGTGTGCGCTCGTCCCGCCACAGCAGAGGCGTACTCGGATCGAGGCGCGTGAGGATCGGCGGTGTGAGGGGCATCTCTCCGATTCTGGAGGGACGCCGGAGTCTGCGGGGTGCTCTCGGAGCATCCGTGGACAACTGCCGGCCGTGCCCCCGACGGGGGAGGAGAGGTGTGGACCTCCTCCCGCTCCGGCTGGCGGCGGGTCCTCAGACGGGGCGGTCGCCTTCCGGGGCGCCACCGTCGTCCGCGGTCCCACCGTCGGCTTCGGTCCCGTCGTCGGCCCCGGTCCCACCGTCGGCTCCATCGGCAGGCGTCTCTTCCGAGAAGTCGTCGCCGTCGAGCAACCGTGCGAGCGCCTCGTCGAACTCGTCCGCGAGGGGCTGTTCGCCGCGCTCCACGGCCTGCAGGCGGGCGACGAGTGCGCTCGGATCGTCGATGTCCTCGGCCGTCGGCATCAGGTCGGGGTAGTCCCAGAGCGAGTCGCGGGCGCTGATGCCCACGGCATCGGTCACCGCCTGCCACATCGCAGATGCTTCGCGCATTCGCCGCGGTCGCAGCTTGAGCCCGACCAGCGCACCGAGCGCGTCCTCGGCGGGACCGCCGACCGCCCGGCGTCGACGGGCGGCCTCTGCGATCCGCGCGCCGTCGGGGAGGCGCGAGGTCGCCTGTGCGGTCACCACGTCGACCCAGCCGTCGATCGTCGCGATGAGGTTCTCGAGTCGGGTCAGGGCCTCGCGCTGCGCTTCGCTCTGCACGGGTAGGAGCGCGCCTCCCTCGATGGCCGCACGCAGCTCCTCAGGGTTGGAGGGGTCCAGCCGGCTCGCGACGTCTTCGAGCGCGTCCACGTCGACGGTCACACCGCGGGCGAAGTCCGTGATCTGCGCCATCACGTGCAGGTGCAGCCACTTCGCGTGCCGGTAGAGCCGGGCGTAGGCGAGCTCCCGGGTGGCGAGATAGAGCGCGATCTGGTCTTCCGGGATCTCGAGGCCCTCGCCGAACGCCGTGAGGTTCTGCGGGATGACGGCGGCTGTGCCTGCGGGCAGCACAGGGATCCCGACGTCGCCGCCGGAGACCACCTCGAGCGACAGGTTGCCGAGCACCTGGCCGAATTGAGCGGCGAACACCGAGCCGCCGAGGCCGCGCATGAGCTTGCCCGCGCCTTGGACGACGTCGCGCATCTCCTCGGGGACCTGTGTATCGAGCGCGGAGGTGAGCGCGTCGGCGATGCTGGTCGACACCGGATCGGCGATCTCCTTCCACACCGGCAGCGTCTTCTCGACCCATTCGCCGCGGGTCATCGCGGTGGGCGTCTCGGCGAGCTCGGAGATCGTGGTGGCCTCGCCGAGCCACAGGTTCGCGAGGGCGAAGGAATCAGCGAGCGAGGTGCGGGAGCCGTCGGTGATGCCCTGGCCGTCGCGGTTGGCGATGAACAGCGCCTGCCGCAGGGCGTTCTCCCACGGGTCGCCGCCGAAGGCGCCCTGGAGCTGCGACATGATCGTCTGCATCATCGCGGGGTCGAGGGTGAAGCCGTCCATGCCTTCGAAGGCGCCTCGCAGCGCCTCGGGGTCGATGTCACCGCCGCCCTGATTCGCGAGCATCCTTCGCAGGAACTCCTGGAAGTCCTCGGGGGTGGGGTCGTTGTCTGCCATGTCGCTCGCCTCTCAGCAGGTCTGAAGCCGTGGCCTCTACGCTAGTCACAGGTTTCTGCGCGCGAACCCGATGCGGGCAGATCGGTGTACGCCGCCCGCGAACGACGGAGGAATGCAGTGGATCGAACGCGGTCTGGAAAGCTCGGACTCGGAGTCTGGGCGCTGATCGTCGCACTCGTCGCTCTGGTCGTGCTGACGTTCCTGCCCTCGCCGTACGTGATCCAGCGGCCGGGTCCGGTCTACGACACCCTCGGCACCGCAACGGACAAGGACGGCGATGAGGTTCCTCTGATCAAGGTCGAGGGCGCTGAGACCTTCGAGACCGCGGGCACGCTCGACCTCACCACCGTGCAGGTCGTCGGCAACCGCGAGCGCACCCCGAGCTGGTTCGAGCTGGCACTGGCCTGGATGGACTCGTCGCGCGCGGTCGTGCCGCTGGACTCGGTGTTCCCTGAGGGTGTCACGACCGAGCAGCGCGATGAGCGCAACGCCACGCTGATGGTCGACTCGCAGCACGAGGCGACGGCGGCCGCCCTGAACGAACTCGGCTACGACACGGGCGCAGAAGTCGTGGTCGTGGAGGCGGTCGCGGACTCACCGGCCGACGGCGCATTGGAAGCCGATGACGTGATCACGGCGATCGACGGCACGGCGGTCGAGTCGGCGACCGAGCTTCGCGCCGCTATCCAGGAGGCCGCGGGCGGCCCGGTGACCCTCACGGTGCGTCGCGACGGCGAGGAGCAGGACGTCGAAGTGACGCCCGAGGAGCACACCGAGGGCGGGGTGACGACCTGGCTCATCGGCGTCACGCTCCGCACCGACTACGACTTCGAGATCGATGTGACGATCCAGCTCGACAACGTCGGCGGCCCGAGCGCCGGGATGATGTTCGCGCTCGGCATCATCGACACCCTCACCGAGGGCGAGCTCAACGGAGGCGAGAACGTGGCCGGCACCGGCACGATCGATGCCGCCGGCACGGTCGGGCCGATCGGCGGGATCCGACAGAAGCTGTACGGCGCGCGTGACGCCGGAGCCGAGTATTTCCTCGCTCCGGAAGCCAACTGCGACGAGGTCGTCGGGCATGTCCCCGACGGGCTGCAGGTGATCCGCACGGGAACGCTCGACGAGTCGCTCGACGCGCTCGAAGTCATCGCCGACGACGGCGACGTCGCCTCGCTGCCCACCTGCGAATCCGCCGCCCGCTGATCCGCGGAGCGGCCGTGACCTCGCCGTGATCGGGATGACAGCCAGCGCACAGTGTGCGATGCCTAGGATGGAAGGGTGACCTCACCCTCAGCTCCGAATCCGGCCACGCCTCGAACGTCCCGACGTATTCTCGGCATCTCCCTGGTGATCATCGCCGCCTTGATCGCGGTGTTCTTCGTGTTCGCCTCCCTGTACACCGAATTCCTCTGGTTCGACCAGGTGGGCTTCACCGGCGTGCTCACGACGCAGTGGATCGCCACGGCGGTGATGTTCGTCGTCGGTTTCCTCGGGATGGCCGTCCCGCTGTTCGTCGCCATCCAGCTCGCGTACCGGCTGCGCCCGGTATACGTGCGGCTCAGCTCGCAGCTGGATCGGTACCAGGAGGTCATCGAGCCCCTGCGCCGCCTCGCGATGTGGGGAATGCCGATCTTCTTCGGCCTGTTCGCCGGATTCGCCGCCGCGGGGCAGTGGAAGACCGTGTGGCTCTGGGCCAACGGCGTCGCCACCTCGAGTGTCGACCCGCAGTTCGGCATCGACACCGGCTTCTACATGTTCGCGATGCCGTTCTACTCGATCCTCCTCGCGTTCGTGTCTGCGGTTCTCCTGCTGGCGCTGCTCGTCACCGCGCTCGTGTCGTACCTCTACGGCTCGGTACGCATCGGCCAGGGTGAGCTCCGCATCTCCAAGCCCGCGCGCATCCAGCTCGCGGTCATCGCGGGTCTGTACCTGCTCGTGCAGGCGGCCAGCCTGTGGCTCGACCAGTACAAGACCCTCGTCGAGCCCGACGACCGCATCACCGGTGCCGCGTACACGGGTGTGAACGCGACGATCCCGGGTCTCGCGATCCTCGCGATCATCGCCGCCGTCGTGGCGATCCTCTTCTTCGTCACCGCGGTCATCGGTCGCTGGCGCTTCCCGCTCGCAGCCACGGCGCTGCTGATCGTCGCTGCACTGGTCGTGGGCGTCGGCTACCCCTGGGTGGTCACCACCTTCCAGGTGAAGCCGAACCAGAACGCCTACCAGGCCGAGTACTACCAGCGGAACATCGACGGCACGAAGGAGGCGTACGGGGTCGCGAACCTCGAGACGACGCCGTTCGCCGCGAAGACCGATGCCGAGGCCGGCCAGCTGCGCGCCGACGCGGAGACCACGGCGTCCACTCGCATCATGGACCCGAAGGTCATCCCGCCGACGGTCCGCCAGCTCGAGCAGTACCGCGGGTACTACCAGTTCCAGAAGACGATGGACGTCGACCGGTACGAGATCGACGGGAAAATGCAGGACACCGTGGTGTCCGTGCGCGACCTCGACATGTCGGGCCTCGGCGACGGAGACAACTGGAACAACCGCGTCGCGGTCTACACCCACGGCTACGGCCTCGTGGCGGCCGCGGGCAACCAGCGCACCACCGACGGCGAGCCGGTGTTCCTCGAGCGCGGCATCCCCACCTCCGGGTTCCTCTCGGATCGGGAGAACTTCGAGCCGCGGGTCTACTTCGGCGAGAACTCGCCCGAGTACTCGATCGTCGGCGCCCCCGACGGATCCGAGCCCGCGGAGATCGACTACCCGCGCGGCAAGGACGGCTCGAGCGAGACGAAGACGACGTTCGAGGGGAGCGGTGGTCCGAAGATCGGCGACACGTTCACGAAGCTGCTCTACGCGCTGAAGTTCCAGTCGGAGCAGATCCTGTTCTCCAACCTGGTGAACGAGGACTCGCAGATCCTGTACGACCGCGATCCCAAGACGCGCGTGCAGAAGGTCGCTCCGTACCTCGAGCTCGACAGCGACCCGTACCCGAGCGTGGTGGACGGTCGGATCGTGTGGATCGTCGACGGTTACACGACCAGCTCGACCTACCCGTACTCGACGAGCGTCAGCCTGTCCGACGCGATCGCGGATTCCAACGTCCCGTCGCCGACAATCGCCATCGATGACATCAACTACATCCGCAACTCGGTCAAGGCCACGGTCGACGCCTACGACGGTTCCGTGACGCTGTACGCGTGGGACGACGAAGACCCGGTGCTCAAGACCTGGCAGAAGATCTACCCGTCGACCCTGAAGCCGATCAGCGACATGTCGGGCGAGCTCATGAGCCACGTGCGCTACCCGACCGACCTGTTCAAGGTGCAGCGCGATGTGCTCGGCGTCTACCACGTCGACAAGGCCGGCTCCTTCGCTCAGCAGGACAACCGCTGGCAGACGCCGAACGACCCGCGCAGTGAGTCGATGCTGCAGCCGCCGTACTACCTGACCATGCAGATGCCCGGCCAGGATTCGCCACGGTTCTCGATGTTCTCGACGTTCATCCCGAACTCGCAGGGTGCAGGCGGAAGCCGTGACGTGCTGATGGGCTACCTCGCGGTGGATTCGGATGCCGGCTCAGAGAAGGGCAAGAAGGCAGAGGGCTACGGCCAGCTGCGCATGCTCGAGATCGACACCGATACGACGGTGCCCGGACCCGGCCAGGTGCAGAACACCTACAACTCGGATACGGCCGTCGTGCCGCAGCTCAACCTGCTGCAGCAGGGTGAGTCCGAGGTGATCTACGGCAACCTGCTGACGCTACCCGTCGGTGGTGGTCTGCTCTATGTGCAGCCCGTGTACGTGCAGTCGTCCGAGGGGACGCAGCTGCCGCGTCTGCAGAAGGTGCTCGTCGCCTTCGGTGACCGTGTCGCGTTCGAGAACACTCTCACCGAGGCGTTGGACACCCTCTTCGGAGGCGACTCCGGTGCGACCGGTGGTGACGACGAGGTCGAGCCCACCGAACCCGGAACTGAGGATCCGGAGACCGGAGAGACGCCGACAGAGCCCACGCAGCCGACGACCGCCGAGGCCGAGGCCCTGGCCTCTGCGCAGGAGGCCCTGATCGACCGTGAAGCGGCGCTGAAGGCCGGTGACCTCGCCAAGTTCGCCGAGGCCGACGAACGACTCACCGCGGCGGTCGAGAGGCTACTGCAGTTGGAGTCCGCAGCGGGGGAGTGACCACCCCTTCGCTACGGTGAACAGAATGGGCGCCCCCTCGGGGGCGCCCATTCTCGTCTCCGGTCCGACGCGATCGTCGGATCGTCGTCGCAAAGCGAAAGGCCCTCTGACCTGGATTTCTCCGAGTCAGAGGGCCTTTCATTTGTTGCGGGGACAGGATTTGAACCTGCGACCTCCGGGTTATGAGCCCGGCGAGCTACCGAACTGCTCCACCCCGCGGCACAAGAAGTAACTTATCACGGATCCCAGGGTCGAGCCAATCGGGGCCGCCCTGCGCGACGCCCCGGGCGTGTCGATGCGCGAGGATGGGGATATGCCTGAAACCCCTGCCATCGCCGTCGCCGTGTGCCAGTTCGCGCCGACGGCGTCCCGTGCCGACAACCTCGCGCAGATCGCGGAGCTGACCGCCGATGCGGCCGCGCGGGGCGCGAAGCTGATCGTCTTCCCCGAGTACTCGAGCTACTTCGTCGACCCGATGGACGACACCCTCGCCGCGAACGCGGAAGACCTCGACGGCGACTTCGTCGAAGCTCTGACCGCGCTGGCCGCCGACCGCGCGGTGGTGATCGTCGCCGGCCTCGTCGAGCGCGCCTCCGACGGGCATCGCGTGCGGAACACGGTGGTGGCGGTGCGGGGCGACGGCATCCTCGCCGTCTATCGCAAACAGCATCTCTACGACGCATTCGGGCAGACCGAGTCCGACTGGATCGAGCCCGGAGAAGTGGGGGAGGCGTCGACGTTCGAGCTCGGGGGTCTCCGGTTCGGGCTCATGACCTGCTACGACCTGAGGTTCCCCGAGGTCGCCCGCTCGCTCGTCGATGCGCACGCCGACGCCCTCGTCGTCCCCGCCGAATGGGTCAGGGGTCCGCTCAAGGAGCACCACTGGACGACGCTGCTCGCCGCGCGTGCGATCGAGAACACGGTCCACGTGGTCGCGGCCGATCACCCCACGCCGATTGGTGTCGGCCACTCGCAGATCGTCGATCCGCAGGGTGTGGTCCTGGCAGGGGTCGGGACAGCCCCCGGCATGGCGGTCGCGGTCGTGGAGGCCGCGGCGATCGAGCGGGTGCGACGGAGCAACCCCTCGCTGCGTGCGCGCAGATACGCGGTCGTACCGCGCTGAGGGAGGGATCCGGTGCGAGCCGAGCCGGTCAGGCGGGGAACCGCGCCAGGCGCGACGCCGCCTCTTCGAGCACATCGACGCGCTTGCACGCGGCGAAGCGCACCAGACCCGAGTACTCGTTCCGATGGGCCTCGGAGACGAACGCGCTCAGGGGGATCGCCACGACGCCGGCGCGCTCCGGGAGGGTGCGACAGAATGCCGCGGCATCCGTGCCTCCGAGCGCGGTTGCATCCGCGACCGTGAAGTAGCCACCCTGCGGGGCGAACACCGTGAACCCGGCCGTGCGCAGTCCGTCGCCGAGGATCTCGTGCTTGTGCGCGAGCGTCGCCGCGGCATCGGTGAAGTACGAATCGGGCAGCCGCAGGCCGACGGCGACAGCGGGTTGGAAGGCGGAACCGTTCACGTAGGTGAGGTACTGCTTCACGGTGAGGACAGCCGTGATGAGGGCGGCTGGTCCGTGCACCCAGCCGATCTTCCATCCCGTCGCGGAGAAGGTCTTGCCCGCCGAGGAGATCGTGAGCGTGCGCTCGGCTGCTCCGGGGAGCGTGGCGATCGGCGTATGGGGAGCATGGAAGGCGAGGTGCTCGTACACCTCGTCGGTGACGATGACGGCATCGTGTCGTGCGGCCAGCCGGACGACCTCCTCGAGCACGTCGCGTCCGAAGACCGCGCCGGTCGGATTGTGCGGATCGTTGACCAGGATGATGCGGGTGCGGTCGGTCACGCTCGCGGCGAGCTGATCGAGGTCGGGCTGGAAGTCGGGAGCGCGAAGGGGGACCGTGCGCAGTCGGGCGCCCGCCAGCGCCACCGCCGCGGCATACGAGTCGTAATACGGCTCGAAGACGACCACCTCGTCGTCGGGGCCGTCGATCAGCGCGAGCAGCGTCGCCGTCAGAGCCTCGGTGGCGCCGGCAGTCACGATCACTTCGCTGGCCGGGTCCACCTCGAGGCCGTAGAAGTGCCGCTGGTGCTCGCTGATGGCGTCGAGCAGGTCCGGGATGCCGCGCCCCGGCGGATACTGATTGGCGCCGTGCGCGATCGCGCTGCGGGCGGCCTCGAGCACCTCCGACGGTCCGTCCTCGTCGGGGAAGCCCTGTCCGAGATTGATCGCCCCGGTACGGGCTGCTGCTGCGGACATCTCTGCGAAGATGGTGGGCGCGACGGTTCCGTCTGCGGCGAGCAGGCCTGCACCGGCCGCCGTGCGCCGCCATGCGCCGGGAATGACACTCATGAAGAACAGGCTAAGGCCATAGCGGAAACTCATCTTCGACATAAGGAACACACAGACACAGGCGTCATTCTGAAGTGGTCGTTGAAGGAGCACACCATGAACGAGAACGAACCCCAGGACCACTCGGCACCCGCGTCGAACGACGCCGTGCCGTCCACCGAGGCCGCAGAGGTCGCCGCTCAGCCGGCGACGGCTGCCGCCGCTGACAAGACCGGGTCGGCATCCGCCGCGCCCGTCGCGCCGACGTCCGGTGCGCCGGTGCAGGGCCATGAGGTGCCGTCGACGTTCACGTCGCACGTGCCGCCCGCACCGCAGGTCGCGCCGGTGCCGCATGCATTCGCCGCGCCGGCCGTCGGCACCGCTTCGGGGGCCGCTTTCGGCATCCCGTCGGCGGCGCCGCACGCACAGCCGACCCAGCCGCTCGGCTCTGAGCCGCTCGCGGGTGCCGGCGTCAAGGCCAAGGAGCAGAAGACACGAGGCGGCACGAAGTTCGCGGCCCTCATCGTCGCGGCCGCGCTCGTCGGCGGCGTCGCCGGATTCGGCGGCGGTGCGCTGCTGAACGGACTCCAGGACACCCCGTCATCCGGTACGGCGACCGGGCCGCAGACCGTGACGGTCAACAACCCCGGCTCGGTCAACGAGACCACCGCGGTCGCGACCTCCGCCCTGCCGTCCGTCGTCACGATCGAGGTCGCCGGCTCGCAGGAGGCCGGCAGCGGCTCCGGCGTGATCATCAGCGACGACGGCTACGTGCTCACCAACACGCACGTGGTGACGCTCGGCGGCGCCGCGGCCGATCCCACCATCCGCGTGACGGCGTCCGACGGCAAGATCTACGAGGCCACGATCGTCGGCACCGATCCGATCTACGATCTCGCCGTGATCAAGCTGAAGGACGCGGAAGGGCTCACGCCCATCGACTTCGCCGACTCGTCGAAGCTCAACGTCGGGGACACGACCGTTGCGCTCGGCGCCCCGCTGGGCCTGGCGAACTCGGTGACCACCGGCATCGTGAGCGCGCTCAACCGGAGCATCCAGATCGCCTCCTCCGCGCTGCCGGATTCCTCCAGCGAAGACGCTCCGCAGGAGCAGGCTCCCGAGGAGGGCCAGGGCCAGGGGCCGTTCCAGTTCGACATCCCCGGCAGCGGCCAGCAGCAGACCTCGGAATCGATCTCCATCGCCGTCATCCAGACGGATGCCGCGATCAACCACGGCAACTCGGGCGGCGCGCTCGTGAACAGCAAGGGCGAGCTGATCGGCATCAACGTGGCGATCGCGAGCTCGGGAAACTCCGAGGAGTCCGGATCGATCGGAATCGGCTTCGCCATTCCCTCGAACATCGCCAAGCGCGTCTCCGAGGAGATCATCGCCGACGGCGCCGCCACGCACGGTCTGCTGAACGCATCCGTCCAGGATGCATCGAGCATCGAGGGCGCGACCGTCGCCGGCGCCTACATCGCCAAGGCCAACGAGGGTGGGGCTGCTGCCGCCGCAGGTATCGAGAAGGGCGACATCGTCACCTCCTTCAACGGAGTGCCGATCACCAGCGCCACCGACCTCACCGCGCAGGTGCGCGCGGCGGCGGCCGGTAGCGAGGCCAAGGTCACATACGTCCGCAACGGCAAGGACTACGACGTCGAGGTGACGCTCGGCGAACTGGCCGGCTGACCCCGCGCGTCACAGAGAAGGACGCCACCCCGCGATAGGCTCGCGGGGTGGCGTCCTTCTCTTTCGGCACCGGCAACGCGGCCAAACTGCTCCGGATCCCGCTGTATGCCGTCGGACGCATCGGTACGCTCCTGGTCCCGCGCGGGCGGCGCTGGGTGTTCGGCTGCGGTGCGGGGATCGGCGACGGGGCGCTCGCGTTGCGACAGCATGCCGCGGCTGCAGGCCACGACACGCTCTGGCTCACGTCCTCCGCACGTGAGGACCGAGAGGCCGCCGCCCGCGGCATCCGATTCGTGCGCAAGAGCGGTCTGCGCGGCTGGTGGGCGACCGCCAGAGCCGGCACCCTGGTGGTCACTCACGGCCTGGGCGACGTCAACCGCTACGCGAACGGCGGCGCATTCGTCGTCCAGCTCTGGCACGGCATCCCGCTCAAGCGGATCGGACTGGACTCGCCGGCGACGACCGAGGTGCCGAACGTCCCCGGTGCGCCGCTGCTGCGTCGTGCGATCGCGGTGCTCTACCGCTCCGCCGCGCAGCGGATCCGGGTGCTGCCCGCCGCCTCCTATCGCGCGCGGGGAAGGCTGGAGTCTGCGTTCGGTCTCGGCGACGACCGGGTCGTGGTGACCGGTGAGCCGCGCGTCGATGTCCTCTCCGCAGGTTCGCCGGGAGAGCGTCGCAGTGCTGCGTCCGAGCTTCTCCGGGACGCCGTGGGCGACCTCCCCGCGTCAGCACGCACGATCCTGTACGCCCCGACCTGGCGGGACGGAGCACCCGACCCCGCGGTTCCTACTGCGGCGGAGTGGATCCAGATCATCCGCCTCCTCGAAGCACGGGATGCGGTCCTCCTGGTGCGCTCGCACCCGCTGGGGGAGGGCGGCTACGCGCCTCCGCTGCCGAGCAGGCGGGTCCGCGCGCTGGGCTCGTCCGTCATCGCCGACGTCACCCCGGTGCTCGCGGCGGTGGACGTGCTCATCACCGACTACTCCTCCCTCGCATACGATGTCGGGCTCCTGTCGATGCCGGTGCTCTTCCTGGCACCGGATGCGCAGCAGTACGCGCGCACTCGCGGCTTCTACGGCCGGTACGACGAGGTCGCGGGCACCGATGCGGCCGCCGATTGGGCAGGGCTGCTCGTGCAGCTGGAGCATCTGCTCTCCGACCGCCGCGTGTACGACGCGGCGTCCGAGCGGTCCGCTACGCTCAGCGCGGGGATGCACGCGTATCGGGACGGACGCAACACCGAACGCGTCTATGACGTGATCCGCGCACGGGGGATTCCCGCGCCGAAGGGAGCAGCATGACAACGGCCCGAATCGACGACGCGGCAGAGGCGCTGGTCGTCGCAGGGACCGGAGCGCGACCGGCGGATGCTGCGCTGGTCGGACCGCGCGCACGGGTCGAGGCCCGCATCAGCGGCGGTGGCAAGACGTGGAAGGCCACCTTCCCGCTGCAGGCGTCGCGCTGGGGTGGTCCGTCGCTTCCGCTGCCGACCGGAACGTACGAGCTGCGGATCCCGGATGCCGACCTGCAGGAGGTGAGGATCGATCCTGTCGTCCTGACCGGTGTGCGCATCGCCGTCGACGGCGCCACCGTCCGCATCGCTGCGCCGATCGAGCCGGTGTACGAGACGGCGGAGGGCAGGTCGACGCTCGAGGAGCGCTACGTCGCTCAGAGCGGTGGCACCGAGAACGCGGTCTTCTTCGAGAGCTTCTACGGCCGGACCGTCGGCTGCAATCCTCGTGCGATCGACCGTGAGCTGGCGGCTCGTGCTCCGCAGGTGCGTCGCTATTGGAGCGTCGTCGACCTCTCGGTCGAGGTTCCCGAAGGCGCGATCGCCGTCGTCGAGGGGAGTCCCCAGTGGTGGCACGCGCGAGGAGCATCGCGTCTGCTCGTCGTGAACGACTGGCTACGGCGTCGGTTCGCCCGCAAGCCGGGGCAGAAAGTGCTGCAGACGTGGCACGGCACCCCGTTGAAGAGGCTCGCGCTGCACCGTCCCGGTTTCGATCCGCGACGCATGGCGGCCGTGGTGAAGGAATCCCGCCGTTGGGACGTGCTCCTGGCGCAGAACACCTACTCCGAGCGCATCCTGCGGAAGGCCTACGCCTTCTTCGGGCGGCCGATCTGGGTGGAGGGCTACCCCCGGAATGACACGCTGATCACGGGAGACGCGGCCGCGATCCGTCGCTCTCTGGGCATCGGGGCCGAGGAGCGGGTGCTCCTGTATGCCCCGACGTGGCGCGACGACCGCGCGGAGATGGTCGACTTCGTCGACCCCGAGCTGTTGGCGCGTCAGGCCAACGCCGTGGTGCTCGTGCGCGGTCACTCCCGCACGCTGGAGCAGGGTCGCGATCGCGACGGCGCGCGTGTCATCGATGTGACGGGGTATCCGGAGACCGCGCGGCTGCTGCTCGCCGCCGACGCGCTGATCACGGACTACTCCTCCGTGATGTTCGATTTCAGCGTCACGGGCAAGCCGATGTACTTCCTGGTTCCCGACCTCGACCACTACCGCGGCCAGTTGCGCGGCTTCTACTTCGATCTCGCCGAACGCGCCCCGGGGCCCCTGGTGCGCACGCAGGAGGAGCTCGCCGCCGCCCTCGACGACCGGGGCCACGAGGCTGCCTACGCCGAGCGCTATGAGGCATGGCGCCGGCAGTTCAACTCCCGAGAAGACGGCCACGCTGCTCAGCGCGTGGTCGACCGCATCCTCGATCTCGGGTTCGTCACGCTCTGACGTCGCTGCCCGCGCCGCCGGATCGGTTCAGGGGAGCGGGGTGTTGCGGGTGCCGAGGCGAGACGCGTCGACGGTGTCGCGAGCCCCTCGGAGGACACCGCCGATGAACCCGATACCCCAGGAGAGGTGCATCGTCGGCAGGACGAGCATGGTCCACAGCCGTTGGCGCACACCGCCGCCTCCCGGTGCCAGAGCGACTCCCAGGACCAGGAGCACATACAGCGCGAGGGGTCCGTACAGGATGACCGAGACGATCAGCGAGACTGCGCCGCTGAGCACCCCGGTGAGTTGGAGGATCCCCGCCACGAGGGCGAGCAGGACCAGGACCACGAGCGCAGGCGGCGCGAAGTAGCGGATGCCGTTGCGGCGGCCGAACCGCCGGACGAGCTCACCGCGCCAGGCGCCGGTCGCGCGGAACTGACGCGCCAGCCGAATCCAGCTCTCGCGGGGCCAGTAGGTCACGGCGAGTTCAGGGTCGAACCAGACGCGGTGCCCCGCCTGGCGGATGCGCAGGTTGAGCTCCCAGTCCTCACCTCGCCGGATCGACTCGTCGAAATGTCCGACCTCGTCCAGCACTGCGCGGCGCATCACGCCCAGATAGGCGGACTCGGCCTCACCCTCCTGAGAGCTTCCGTGATAGGCGCCACCGCCGAGACCGACCGGGGAGTTGTACAGGCGGGCGACGGCCTTCTGGAACGGCGTGCGCCCCTCGGCATGCATGACGCCGCCGACGTTGGCCGAATCGGTGCGCTCGAGCGTTCGGAGCGCCCGGGCGGCGTAACCGGGGGAGAGCTCCGAGTGCGCGTCGACGCGCACGATCGTCGAGTAGCGGCTCGCGCGGATCGCCGCATTGAGCCCGACGGGGATGTGCGCTGCCGGGTTGTCGACCAGTCGGATGCGCTCGTCGTTCTCCGCCAGCCGCCGAGCGAGCTCTGTCGTGCCGTCGTTGGAGGGCCCCAGTGCGAGGACGAGCTCGGTGGGGACATCGACGTCCTGAGCGAGGACGGATTCGACCGCGTGCTCGAGGTACGCCCGCTCGTTGAGCACCGGCATCACGAAGGACACCCCGGACAGGGGAGCGGCGGTTTCGTCGGCTGGCACATGACGATCATGTCACGGTGGCTGTCGGTGATCCTGAGCAGGACGCGGACTATCGGCCTTCCGGCGCCGGATCCGTCCGCAGGCGCCGGATGGTGCCGCCTCGACGAACTATTCTGGAGGGATGGGTGCACTGTCTGATGCGAAGAAGGCGTACCGACTGCTGAAGCGGGCGCTCGCATCCCGCACGGCCGTGCAGCGCGTGCGGCGACGGCTCTCCGAACGCGAACCGCTCCCGACCGAGCACTTCCAGGTGGCGGTGTATTTCGCCGACGGTGCCGTGAACATGTACCAGATGCGCCAGTGGTACCGCCCGCTCGCCGAGCTCTCGAAGCGGTGGCCCGTCGTCGTGCTCTCGCGACAGGCGACCGGCACCGAGAGGCTGCTGGATGAGGATTCCCCTCCGGTCGCATTCGTGCCGAAGGTCCGCGACCTGGAACGGTTCATCGCGACGCAGGACATCCGCGTGGTGCTGTACGTCAACCAGAACACCCGCAACTTCCAGATGTTCCGCTATGGCCGCCGGTGGCACGTGTTCATCAACCACGGCGAGTCCGACAAGATGTACATGACCACGAATCAGTACAAGGCGTACGACTACGCCTTCGTCGCGGGTCAGGCTGCCCGCGACCGGCTGTCGCGCACGCTGTGGGACTACGACGTGGATCGGCGCACCATCGAGATCGGCCGGCCGCAGGCGGATCACTACTCGGGAACGCTGCCCTTCGTGCCGGATGAGCGGACCGTCCTGCTCTACGCGCCCACATGGGAGGGGGATCGGCCGAGTGCCCACTACGGTTCGATCGCGACCCACGGCGAGGCGCTCGTGACACGGCTGCTGGCGACCGGTGCACATCGGGTGATCTACCGTCCGCATCCGCGCAGTGGAGTCGTCGACGAGGCGTACGGCGCCGCCCACCGGCGCATCATCGCGGCGATCAACGCCGCGAACGCCGCCGACCCGACCGCCCAGCACGTGTACGACCACGCGCCGGAACTCGGCTGGCAGCTGACGGCGGCCGACGTCGCCGTCGTCGACATCTCCGCGATGGTCTACGACCGGCTCGCGGCGGGGAAGCCGCTGATGATCACCCGACCGACGGATGAGCGTGCCTCCATCGACACGCAGGGGTACCTGGCTGATTGCGAATGGCTGACGGCCGAGGCCGCGGACGACATCGTCGCAGAGGTCGAACGGGTGCGAGCCGATGAGGCAGCCATCGCTCGTCTGCGGATGTGGGTGCAGCACTACTTCGGTGACACGACGCCGGGCGTGGCCACCGAGAAGTTCCACGCTGCGGTCGACGGACTCATGCAGGAGTGGGAGCGCTGGCAGGCCCACGAGGTGGGGGCGATCCGCGAGGACGAGGACGACGACGACGAGGAAGTCGACGACGAGGAGGCATGACGGTGGAATTCCCGCTGGCGCAGACCACGGTCCCTCGCCTGGAGGCGCTGGCACGCACCGGGTCGACGAACGCTGATCTTCGTGCGCACGCGGGGGACGCTGTCGGGTGGCCGCATCTGTCGACGATCGTGACGCGCGACCAGACCGCAGGTCGCGGCCGTCTCGACCGCAGCTGGGTCGCCCCGGCGGGCAGCGCCTTGGCCGTCTCCGTGCTTCTGCGCACGTTGCCGGTCGATCCGGCAGCCCGAGGCTGGGTTCCGCTCGCCGCAGGTGCGGCGATGACCGAAGCGGTCGCGTCGCAATTGCCCGAGCACGACGTCAGGATGAAATGGCCGAACGACGTGCTGGTCGACGGGCGCAAGATCTGCGGCATCCTCGCTGAGGCGACCGCGGACACCGTGGTCGTCGGCGCCGGCGTGAACACGGCGATGACGACCGAGCAGCTTCCGGTGCCGACGGCCACCTCGTTCGCGGTGCTCGACGCCGACGTCGACGAGGACCGCCTCCTGGCCGACTATCTCTCCGCGCTGGATCGTCTGCTCTCGAGGCTCGTCTCGACGAGTGATGCGGGCAGCAGCGGGCTGCACGCGGCGGTGACCGACCGATGCGCGACGATCGGACAGTCGGTCCGCGTGTCGCTGCCGGCTGGTCGGATGCTGGAGGGCGTGGCCACAGCGCTCGATCCGGAGGGGCGCCTGCTGGTGGCCGTCGACGGTGAACAGCAGACGATCTCGGCGGGCGACGTCGTGCACGTCCGCCCCGCGGGATACTGACACGCCGTCGCCCAGACGACGATGTCGCAGATCACAGGCACAATGGTGGGGTGACCCAGCCTGTGACGCTCGGCGGGCGGCCCCTGATGCCGCCGCCTGGTACACCCTCGGAGGAGTTGCTGATCGCGCGCTTCCGGGGTCACGCGCGTCGGCTGTTCTGGTCGGCTCTGGTCCTCATCGCGACTTTCGGTGCGACAGCGTACTTCTATGGCAACCTGCCCGCTGGTCTCGAGGATTGGATGCTGCTCGCAGCGGCAGCCGTCGTGGTGCTCCTCGCGGTCGTCATCCCGTTCGTGGTCTGGTATTCACGGAGCACCACTGTCACCACCAGGCGCGTCATCGCCCACCACGGCATCGGCGCTCGCGGGCGTCGCGAGATGTCGCACGCGCGCGGGTACACGATCGCGGTTCGCCGTGGTCCGCTGCAGCGGCTGTGGGGTTCGGGGAACATCACTCTCTCGAACGGCGTCGATGCACCGCTCCGTCTCGCGAACGTCCCGAACGTGACGCTCGTGCACGAGACGCTCGCCGACCAGATCGAGGTCGGGCAGATCCTGGCGCATCGCGACGCACAGGCCGGCGGAGACGAACAGTCCGCGTCGTGATTTCGTCGCACACTGCATGCGGGAGCAGCGTCCGCTGACCCGGAGAGTGTCGAATCCGGCTGTCCCGGTGCGCGAGAATGGGACAGACGAATGGAGACGGCACATGGCGTTGCGTGTTGGTGTGATCGGCGGAGGACAGCTGGCCCGGATGATGATCGCGCCCGCGGTGGAGCTCGGTCTCGACCTGCGAGTGCTCGCAGAAGACGAAGGCATGTCCGCCGCGCTCGCGGCGACCGCGATCGGTGACTACCGCGATCTCGACACGGTGCGCGCTTTCGCCGCGGATGTCGATGTCGTCACCTTCGACCACGAGCACGTGCCACAGGAGGTCCTGCGGGCACTCGTCGCCGACGGCGTCGTCGTCCACCCGGGGCCCGACGCCCTGCAGTTCGCCCAGGACAAGCTCGTCATGCGCGCACGTCTCGCCGAACTCGGCGTGCCGCAGCCGGACTGGGCTCCCGTGCGGAGCACCGCCGAGCTGCAGGACTTCCTCGATGCGCATGCCGGCGCGGGCGTCGTGAAGACACCGCGCGGGGGATACGACGGGAAGGGCGTGCGGGTCGTGCGTGCAGCCTCCGAGGCGCAGGACTGGCTCGATGCGCTGGCCGGAGACGACGCGCTCCTCGTCGAAGAGCTCGTTCCCTTCGTGCGCGAACTCGCGCAGCAGGTGGCCCGTCGCCCGAGCGGGCAGATCGTCGCGTACCCCGTGGTGGAGACGGTGCAGCGCGACGGAGTGTGCGCCGAAGTCATCGCCCCTGCCCCCGCCGCCGCCGACCGCCTCGTCGAGGTCGCGGAGGAGATCGGTCGCACGATCGCGGAGGGACTCGGCGTCACGGGCATGCTCGCCGTGGAGCTGTTCGAGACCGACGACGAGCGAATCCTCGTCAACGAACTCGCGATGCGACCGCACAACAGCGGGCACTGGAGCCAGGACGGCGCCGTCACCGGACAGTTCGAGCAGCATCTGCGGGCGGTCGCCGATCTTCCGCTGGGAAGCACCGCGCCCCGCTCTGCCTGGTCCGTCATGGTGAACATCCTCGGCGGTCCCGTGGAGGGCACGCTCGATGAGCGCTTCGCCGCGGCCATGGCCGAGCACCCGCAGGCGAAGATCCACACCTACGGCAAGGCTCCGCGACCCGGCCGGAAGGTCGGTCATGTGAACGTCGTCGACGATGACCTCGACGATGCCGTGTACGTGGCGCGGGCGGCTGCCGCGCACTTCGATTGAGCAGTGCCCGTCGTCGTCGCAATGGCACCGGAGACATGCGCACGAAGAGGCGCGGCGTTCGGGGTTTCTCCCAGCGGCAGACCGTAGCCTGATCTGGTGACCGAGCCACTGCACTCCTCCGCCGCTCCTCTCGTCGGCGTCGTCATGGGATCCGACTCCGACTGGCGCGTGATGAGCGATGCGTCCGCCGCTCTGACGGACTTCGGGATCCCGCACGAGGTCGAGGTCGTCTCGGCGCATCGCACTCCCGACAAGCTCATGTCGTACGCTCGTGACGCGCGGTCCCGGGGAGTCCGCGTCATCATCGCGGGCGCCGGGGGAGCTGCGCACCTTCCGGGTATGCTCGCCTCGATGACCCCGCTTCCCGTCGTGGGCGTCCCCGTGCCGCTCGCCTACCTCGACGGCATGGACTCGCTGCTCTCGATCGTGCAGATGCCTGCCGGGATCCCGGTCGCCACGGTGTCCATCGGCGGCGCACGCAACGCGGGTCTCCTCGCCGCGCGGATCCTCGGGACGGCCGACCCCGACCTCGCCGACCGCGTCGAGGCGTACGCGCGCGAACTCAAGGCCCAGGTCGAGCAGAAGAACGAACGGCTGAAGGGGTCGCTGTGACCCTTGCGCCTCCGCGCGCATCAGGGCGCCCGCTGATCGAGACCCGGCCGCTGCGGCACCCGGATGTCTCCGATCAAGGCACCATGGCGAAGCGCGGCTGGTGGCTCGTCGCGATGAATGTCCTGCTGCCGGGCTCGGCTCAGGTGCTCGCCGGCAATCGTCGGCTCGGTCGCTTCGGTCTCGGCGCGACCCTCCTCGCCTGGTTCTTGGCCATCATCGCCGCCGGCCTCGCACTGTTCGCACGCCCTGTCCTGCTGTGGCTCACGATCGGCGGCGGGTTCTTCTCGGCCGCGATCCTGACGCTCGTGCAGGTGCTGCTCGTCGGATACGTCGTGCTCTGGATCGTGTTGACGTTCGACGCGCTCCGCCTCGTGCGCCTCGTGAAGGTTCCCGGGTTGTCGCGCTTGGCCATTCCCGTCGTCGCGCTCGTCCTGCTCGGTCTCGTCGGGGGTGGAGCTGCATATGCGGCGACCGCGGTGGGCTCGGTGCGAAGCACGATCGGCTCGATCTTCGGGCAGAGCGGCCCGAGCGTGCAGCCGAGCGACGGCTACTACAACATCCTCCTGCTCGGCGCCGACAGCGGTGACGGACGGGACTCGATGCGGTTCGACAGCATCTCGGTCGTGTCGGTCAACGCCGACACCGGCGCCGTGACCATCACCGGCATCCCGCGCGAGCTCCCGAACGCGCCGTTCAGCGAGGGCAGCCCGATGCAGGAGCTGTATCCGAACGGCTTCGAAGGGCACAGCTCATCGTCGTGCGGCTGGAACGGCTGGATGAATCACGTGCGCAACGCGGCCGAGGTCTGCCGCGAAGACGGGGGAGCCGGGCTCTATCCCGACGCCGTCGCCCACGGCTCGGAGCCGGGTATCGAGGCGACCAAGGACGCGGCGGAAGGTGTTCTCGGCATCGAGATCCCGTACTACGTGTTCGTGGACATGCACGGTTTCGCCGAGCTCGTCGACGCCTTGGGTGGTGTCGAGATCGACGTGACCGAGCGCCTGCCGAAGGGCGGACCGCCCGAGGGCTGGTCGGGCACCGATGTGAACGAGTGGGCCATCGGCTGGATCGAGCCCGGGAAGCAGCGGATGGACGGGGACACCGCCCAGTGGTACGCCCGGTCCCGCTACACGACCAGCGACTGGGACCGCATGAAGCGTCAGCGCGAGCTCCAGGAGGCGATCCTCGCCCAGTTCACTCCGCAGACCGTGCTCACCCGATTCAACGAGGTGGCAGCGGCGGGCACGGCACTGATCAGTACCGATCTGCCCTCGGACAAGCTGCCGGAGTTCTTCGATCTGATGCTGAAGGCGAAGGAGCAGCCGGTGACGTCGATCGAGCTCACGCCCGACTTCGGTGTGGACGAGCACCAACCGGACTACGGCTTCATCCACGACCTGATCACACAGTCACTGCATCCGCCGACCCAGACGCCGGCACCCACTCCCTGAGCGCGAGTCCGCGTCGACCGGAAGGTCACGGGCGGCGCGACGTTCGTCCTCGCGGGCGCGTCAATGCCCACGGCCGTCCCCTCCCAGAAGGGGGCGTGCCGTGGGCTTCCGGTGGGTGCCACCGGATGCACCAGACGACGGTGATCGGAGGGGGAGGGATCACCGTCGTCCAGTCGACCACCGCGCGAGGCGGCAGCCGGACCTAGGCGCGCTTGCGGCGAGAAGCGCCGACCGCGACGAGAGCACCGCCGGCGACGAGCGCCGCAGCGCCGCCTCCGAGGACCCACGGCGAGACGCTTCCGCCGGTGAGGGCGAGTTCGAATCCGTCGCCCGTGAGCGGCATCTCGGCACCCGCCGGTGCGACCGCAGGATCGTGGTCGCACGTCGAAGCCGCATCGTGACCGTGCGCGACGGTGACCGTCGCGGTGTACGACCGCGAGCCGCCGAAGGAGACGGCGTAGGAGCCCTCTCCGTCAGACGGTGGGCGGAAGGTGAGCGTCAGGCCGCCGTCGGTCGCGGCGGTGTTGCCCGAGACGGCAGCGTTCCCCGCGTTGAGGCCGGAGACGGAGACGTTCACGTTCTCGGACGGCAGGAAGTAGCCCGGCCCGAACACGATGGTCGAGACTTCGCAGGTGTCGATGACCGGGTCGCCGATCTTGACGCCGGGAGGCGTCGTGTACGAGTCGGAGGACGCGGTCGGAACAGACGAAGGCGCAGCGGTTGCGACGGCGGGCGCCACGAGTACGAGCGCGCCGGCGGTGAGGCTGATGGCAGCCAGTTTTTTCAGCATGATTTCTCCCCAGAATTTCACGCGGAATCGCCTTCGGACACACCCCTGCGTCCGACTGCGTGGAGTCATCTTGCCCCCACGGCAAGATTGCAGACTCCAGATATTCCCCAGTGAGTCGACATTACCCTATCGAGCCCGGAATGTCACGATGCGCAGTTGAGCGGTTCGCGCGTGATGTCCGGAGCCTCGATGAGCGGCGTGTGTCGCACCTCGGTGAAACGTGCGCCGGCACCGGTGCCTTCGAACTCGACCGTGATCGTCGTCGATTCGCCGGGCGCGAGGGACACCTCGTGCTGCACCACGGAACGGTCGCCGAGCATGGCAGTCTGCACGCCGTCTTTCTTGCCGTCCCTGTCGACGTGAGCGGGTGTCGCGCCTTCCGGTCCGTAGACCGCGATCAGCGTGCGCACCGTGCCGGCGGGGACGCCGTAGAAGCCGTCGGCCGTGACATAGGCGGGCAGCGACGTGGCCGCGTCCGCCGGGGCCGTGCTCGTCCACGTGATGCGCACCTGCGTGGTCGGGGCACCCTGGCACGTGCCGATCGAGGTCACGATGGATGCGCGGGTGTAGTAGTCCATCTTCCCGCCGGTGGTGTCATTCATCAGCACACCGACATAGGTCGCGTCGTCGCTGTCCGTGGGGATCGTTCCGCCCAGTTCGGTGGCGGCGAGCACGGCCTCCTCCTCCGGATGTGCGCTCCAGATGCGGATACGGCTCTCGTCTGCCGATGTCGCCAGCGCCCCGATGAGAGCCCGGGGATCGCCGCCGGCCAGGGCGGCGCTGAACAGGCCGCCCGCTGCCTGGGCGAAGATCTCGTCCTGTGCGGCGGGGTCGGGGACAGCGGCATAGATCTGCGACAGCAGGATGTCGGTCACGGTGTCCGCTGTGGCCGTGAAGGGGCCGAAGGAGAGATCTCCCGTGGCCTTCATGAGGTGCTCCGCGACGACCGCGTCCACGGCGATGACGCCGTCGACGGTGCCGCCGAACCGACCCGTCCACCGCGCCGCGATGATCTCGCCCGCTTCGGCGAAGTCCGGGATGGCGGTGATGTTCTGGAGGTAGCGCCCGGGGCGGTCCTCGAACAGGGCGATCGTGGACTCGCTGAGCGGCAGCGCGGTGTCCAGCGGCGGGAAGTCCCGCGTCGACGCCTGCCTCTGCAACGTGATCGTGCCGTTCTCGGCGTGCAGGAGGGCGATGGACCCGATGATCCCGCCGGAGGATCGCAACTCGGCGTTGTTCTGCATGGCCAGCACGTAATTGCGCGGGCCCTCGCCACCGAGCATCGTCGGCAGCAGCACGGAGGCGCCGTGCAGGGCTCCGACCGCTGTCGCCGCTCCTGTGACCGCGGATCGCAACTCGCCGACGGCATCGGCGAGGGGCGGGAGCGTCGCGTCCGCGTCGATCCGCTTGGCCTGCAGTTCGGCAGCCGTGAGCGCAGTGCTCGCCGTCTCGAGCGGTTCCTGGATCTCGGCGAAGGGGGCGAGGTCGATCGTGCCGCCTGAGACGCCCAGGTCCGCCAGATCGAGTCCGTCGGCCACGTCGAGCAGGGGGGTGAGCGCGTCCGTCGAGACGTCGTGCGCTATCTCCGCCATCTCGCTCACCGCGCGGAAGTTGGGTCCCAACCATGGCACAGCGCCGAAGGCCTGCCAGACGAAGTCGGAGGTGAGGTCGTCCGCCGATGCCGCGTTGCGCTCAATGCTCCCCGAGATCCGCTCCGCCTCGTCCAGATCCCCCGCGGCGATCGAAGCCTTCAGTTGCGTGGCGCCCGCGGCCACCTGCTGAAGATCGTTGACCGCGCCGATCCCGCGGACCGCCACCCAGCCGATCGCGATGAGCAGGATCGCCAGCAGAACGCCGACGGTCCACCCGATCCATCGGCGCCGGACGGGAAGACGACCATCGCTCACCCGAGCATTCAAGCATGAACCGCTGGGGCGGCGGTGGGGAAAACTGTGGGAACGCTGACATTCGCGCGGCGCGGTCGGTGCGCTCCACGGGGGAGCGGTGCGGCGAGGATAGCCTGATCACATGGGTGCTCGGCTGCGTGTAGTTCTGGATCAGCTCGTGCATGTCGTCGACCCCGACCAGGCCTCCGCGTCCGTCGATCTCGCCCGCGGCCTGATCGCCACGGCGCCCTCGGGGTGCGCGGTGGACGCCATCGTGCCTGCCGGGGCCGAGGTGCCGATCGCCGGCGTCGGCGAGGTGCGGACCCTCGCGCTCGGGCGCCGCGAGCTGGCCGCCTCCTGGCAGCTGGGGATCGCCCCGGGCGTCGGCGGGGGAATGATCCACTCGCCGACGCTGATGGCCCCGCTCGTGCGTCATGATCGCGTGCACGACAACGACCAGACCACCGTCACGCTGTGGGACCTGCGCGCGTGGGATGCGCCGGAGGAACTGCCCAAGACCGTCGTCGGCTGGCAGCGTGGGATGCTGCGACGTGCGGTGAAGCACGCCGACGCCGTGATCGTTCCCTCGCATGCGGTCGCCGAGAGACTGTCGGAACTCGCGCGCCTCGGCGACCGCGTCCGCGTGATCGCGGGCGCTCCGCCGCACGGGTTCGCAGCGCCGTCGGACGCCGCCGACCGCCGCGCGGCACTGTCGTTGCCGGCGCAGTACGTGGTGTTGGCGGGGTGCGCCGCGGATCTGCAGGAGGGTTTCCGCGGCGCCGTCGCAGCGGGGGTCGATGCGGTCGTCGTGGGGGTTGCTGAGGGTGCGGAGCCCCGTTATGCCGAGCTCGCCTCGGCCGCAGGGCTCCCCGAGCGCCGCGCGCACATCAGGGGTGCCCTGGATGCCGCGGACCGCGCGGCGGTACTGGCCGGGGCGTCGGTGTTCGCCGCAACCGGTGGGTCCGCCGGCTGGCCGTGGCGTGCGGTCGAGGCGATGGCCCTCGGAATCCCCGTCGTCGCGATCGACAGCGGCTCGCATCGGGACGTGATCGCCGACGGGGGAATGCTGGTCGCCGCCGATGAGGTCGCGGACGCCATGGCTGAGGCGACCGACGCGGCGGCGGAACGGCTGCGCGTCCTGGCTGCGGATCGATCCCGGGCCTTCTCCTGGGCGAGTTCGGCGGAACGGCTCTGGGGTCTGCACGCCGATCTCTGAGTGCTGAGAGCCACCTGCACATCGGTGCGACACGCCGGTGTGGTGTGGCCAAAAAGGCGCAACAGTGGCATCATCCTGCAACTTCCGTCACACTGGTCACATGTCTCGACGTGCCCCACGCTCGCGAAACACCCTGAGGACCGCCCCACTCCTCACCTGTGTCCTCGCTGTCTCCGCCCTCATTCTCGGAACGGTCGTTCCCGCCGCCGCTGCACAGGCGACGGTCGCGTCGCCCGTGGCGACAGCCGCGAACGCCCCCGCCGCGCCCGTCGATGCGGGGGTCGTGAAGACCTCACTCGCGGGCTTCACCCCGGGCAACATCATCAGCGACGCCGTGTTCACCAACAAGAGCACGATGACCGAGGCGCAGATCCAGACGTTCTTCAACGGCAAGGTCGCGCGCTGCCTGGGCGGCCGCGACGAGAACAACGAGCCGATCGTCTGCCTCAAGGACTTCAAGATGACCACGGTCACCCGTCCCGCTGACGCCTACTGCTCGGGATACACCGGAGCGGCGAATGAATCGGCCGCACGCATCATCTACCGCGTCTCGCAGGCGTGCAACATCAACCCGCAGGTGCTGATCGTGATGCTCCAGAAAGAGCAGGGTCTCATCACCCACACGTGGCCGAGCGCCTGGCGCTACCGGATCGCGCTGGGACAGGGGTGCCCCGATACCGCACCGTGCGATCCGAACTACATCGGCTTCTTCCACCAGATCTACGGCGCCGCCCGCCAGATGCAGATCTACATGGAAGGCAAGTGGTTCCAGTGGTACGCGCCGGGGAAGACCTGGAACATCCTGTACAACCCCAAGGCATCCTGCGGTTCCGCACCGGTGTACGTCGCGAACAAGGCGACGTCGGCGCTCTACTACTACACGCCGTACCAGCCCAACGCGGCAGCTCTGCGCGCGGGCTACGGCGAGGGCGACGGATGCTCGGCATACGGCAACCGCAACTTCTACAACTACTTCACCGACTGGTTCGGGTCGACGCAGTCCGTGGATCCGCTCATCGAGATCACGCAGCTCTACACGAAGCTGGGGGGCGCGTCCGGTGTCCTCGGGGCAGCAGGGGCCAAGCCGTCGTGCTCGAGCGCGACCGCACGCTGCACCTGGACCTACGCGAAGGGCATCATCACCTGGACCCGCGCACTCGGAGCTTTGACGGTCTACGGCGACGTCTACGCGACCTATGCGGCGCAGGGTGGGCTGGGCGGCAAGCTCGGTTACCCCGCGGTGACGCCCAAAGCCGTCAGCGACCCCAATGGCAACGGCATCTCGCAGCAGTTCTCCAAGGGGTGGATCCACTCCTCCGCTCGTGGCACGTTCGCGTCGTCGTCGACAGTGATGACGGCGTACAGCGAGGCCGGTTGGCTGCGTGGTTCGCTCGGGTGGCCGACGAGCGCGGAGACGTGTACCTCTCAGCGCTGCCTGCAGAGCTTCGCGGGTGGCACGATTCGATACGACACCGGGAAGGCCGCCTACGTCGTGCCTCCCGTGGACGACGCCAGCATCAAAGCCGTGTACGTCGCCCAGGGCAGCGCAACAGGCCCCCTGGGACACGCGGCTGCGGCTCTGCAGTCGGTCGTCGACCCCAACGGCGACGGCCGCGCCCAGAAGTTCGACGGTGGCTGGATCCATTCCTCCGCGTCCGGCACGTTCTCGTCTTCGGCAACGATCATGACGGCGTACAGCAAGGCGGGGTGGGTACGAGGCGCCTACGGATGGCCGACCGGAGCGGAGACCTGCTCTGGCAATGTCTGCGCTCAGCCGTTCCAGCGCGGTGTCCTGCAGTACACGAAGGGCGGAGCTGCGGGGCCTGCCGCCGAGGTTACGAACGCCGCAATCAAGACGGTATACCAAGCATCGGGTGGGGCTACCGGCCCCCTCGGCTACCCGCTGAGGGCGGTGCAGAGCGTTACGGACAAGAACGGCAACGGCTATGCGCAGCAGTTCGCCGGGGGGTGGATCCATTCGAGCGCACGCGGGACGTTCGCCAGTTCCTCGCAGCTCATGGCGCTGTACTCCGCCGCAGGCTGGGTCCGTGGCAACCTCGGATGGCCAACCGGAGCGGAAAAATGCACCGACCTCGGCTGCACGCAGACGTTCGCGAAGGGCACCCTCTCCGCTGCAACTGCCGGCTCTGACGGCAGCAAGATCACAGCGACCATCCGCGCGCTTCACCAGAGCATCGGGGGAACGGCCGGTTGGATCGGTGCGCCCACGGCCGCCGTACAGCACGTGACCGATCCGCAGGGCAACGGCGACGCGCAGCGCTTCGCCGGCGGATGGATTCACTCTTCGGCTAAGGGCTCTTTCGCGACCTCGACAAGAATCATGACCGGCTACAGCGCCGCTGGCTGGGTTCGAGGCGTGCTCGGATGGCCGGTGGGAGCCGAGACCGCCGTGACGGACCCGAACGGAGACGGCATCACCCAACAGTTCGCCGGAGGGTGGATCCATTCCTCCGCGAGCGGCACATTCTCCTCGTCCGCGGCCATCATGAAGGCATACAGTGCCGCAGGATGGTTGCGTGGATCGCTGGGATGGCCGACCGGCGCCGAGACGAAGGTGACGGACAAGAACGGGAACGGCCTGTCGCAGAAGTTCGCTGGGGGATGGATCCACTCGTCAGCGAGCGGCACCTTCTCCTCGTCTGCGGCGATCATGAAGGCTTACAGCGCGGCCGGGTGGTTGCGAGGTCCGCTCGGCTGGCCGACCACCGCCGAGACGTGCAACGCCGGGTCCTGCGCCCAGTCATTCACTGGCGGCACGATCCGGTACCAGGTCGGGTCTCCCGCCGTCACCATCCTCACGGCGAACAATGCCGCGATCCAGAAGGCCTACCAGGCCGCCGGAGGGGCGGCAGGGTTCCTGGGGAATGCAGCTGCGGCCGTGCAGACCGTGACCGACAAGAACGGCAACGGGTTCGCGCAGAAGTTCGATGGTGGGTGGATCCACTCGTCGAGCAAGGGCACGTTCACGTCGTCCACGACGATCATGCAGGTGTACAGCCCCGCCGGATGGGTGCGCGGAGCTCTGGGTTGGCCGGTCGGCGCCGAGTCCTGTGTCGACGGCGTGTGTCGGCAGGCCTTCGACAACGGCGCGATCAAGGTACGAGGCCCCCAGGAGGATGTCCTCGTCACGACGACCAACGCGAACATCTCGCGGCTTTACGTCTCTCTGGGCGGGAGCAAGAGCACGCTCGGCATGGTGGACTCGAATGTGCAGACGGTCACGGACCCGAACGGCAACGGTTTCGGCCAGGCCTTCGTCAACGGCTGGATCCACTCGTCCGCATACGGCACCTTCGCCTCCTCAGCCACGATGATGAAGCTCTACAGCGCGCGTGGCTGGATCCGTGGCGACCTCGGATGGCCCACGAGCGCGGAGACTTGCACGGCGACGGCCTGTTCGCAGTCCTTCGCTGGTGGAACGCTGTCGTACACCAAGTAGGGGAGGGGAGCGCTCGGATAGACTGGCTGCATGAAGGTACTGCTCACAGGAGCTGACGGATTCATCGGATCGCACCTCGCGGAGCAGCTCGTCAGAGATGGCCATGACGTCCGAGCGCTCGTGCTCTACAACTCGTTCGACTCGCGAGGATGGCTCGACGGCGTGGACCCGGAAGTGGCGTCGCAGATCGAGTTTCTCCCCGGCGACGTGCGTGACCCGGCGCTCATGATGTCGGCGGTGCGGGACCGGGATGCCGTGCTGCACCTCGCGGCCCTGATCGCGATTCCCTATTCCTACGCCGCCCCTGACCTGTATGTGCAGACGAACATCCAGGGCACGCTCAATCTCCTCAACGCCGCCAGGGCCGCGGACGTAAGTCGGTTCATCCACACGTCGACGAGTGAGGTCTACGGGACTGCCCGCTATGTGCCGATGGACGAGGGACACCCGCTTCAGGGACAGTCGCCCTATTCCGCATCGAAGATCGCCGCGGATCAGATGGTGAACTCGTACTATGCGTCGTTCGGTCTGCCGACGACGACGATCCGCCCCTTCAACACGTTCGGACCCCGGCAGTCCGCACGCGCGGTGATCCCGACGATCATCAGTCAGCTCGCGGCCGGCAAGCGGGAGATCCAGCTCGGCGCCGTGACCCCCACACGCGACTTCACGTTCGTGCCCGACACAGTCTCCGGTTTCACGACGGCGCTGACGAGCACGGCCGGCGTCGGCGAGGTCATCAACCTCGGTGCAGGCTTCGAGGTGTCGATCGGCGAGACGTTCGACCTGATCGCCGACGTCATGGGGATCGACGCGACGGCGACCGAGGACCCGGCTCGGCTCCGCCCCGCGAACTCCGAGGTGGAGCGGCTGTTCTCGGACAACACGAAGGCGCGGGAGCTCCTCGGATGGCGCCCGCGACACGAAGGCATCGATGGGTTCCGCGAGGGGCTGCGGGTCACGGCGGAGTGGTTCACCGATCCCGCGAACCTCTCCAGGTACCGCACCGACGCGTACACCGTATGACCAGCGCACCGGACTTCGTCCGCACCATCCGCGGGGTGGTCGGCGACGAGCCTTTCGTGGGACTCCACATCCCTGACATCACCGCTGCGGAGAAGCAGAAGGTGTATGAATGCCTCGACTCGACCTTCGTCTCCAGCGTGGGCAGTTTCGTCGGCGACTTCGAGCAGGGCATCGCCGATTTCACCGGAGCGGGGTACGGGATCGCCGTGTCGAACGGCACGTCTGCCCTCCAGGTCGCGCTCGAACTGGCCGGAGTCTCTGCGGGAGACGAGGTGATCGTGCCCACGCTGTCGTTCATCGCGACCGCGAACGCCGTCTCGCACGCGGGTGCGCAACCCTACTTCGTCGATAGCGACGAGCAGAGTCTGGGCATGTCTGTCGAAGCCGTGCGCCAGGTGCTTCGCGACTCGCGCTCGACACCGGACGGCCTGGTGAATTCCGCGACCGGTCGACGCATCGGCGCGATCGTGCCGATGCACACACTGGGTCACCCGATGCAGATCGTCGAACTCGTCGAGCTGGCCGACTCCTACGGCGTGCCTGTGGTCGAAGACGCGGCAGAGTCGTTGGGCAGCCGCGTCGGCTCGCGACACACCGGCACATTCGGCACCACGGGCATCCTCAGCTTCAACGGCAACAAGATCATCACGACCGGGGGCGGGGGGATGATCCTCACGGATGACGAGGAGATCGCCCGTCGTGCACGCCATCTGACGACGACGGCGAAACAGGTGCACCGCTGGGAGTTCGAGCACGACGAAATCGCGTACAACTTCCGCATGCCCAACCTGAACGCCGCGTTGGGGCTCGCGCAGCTGGAGCGTCTCCCGGACTTCCTCGTCGCGAAGCGTCGTCTCGCCGAGCGGTATCGACAAGCCTTCGAGAGCTTCGACGACGCGGTGTTCCTTGCGGAGCCGACCGGAACCCAGAGCAACTACTGGTTGTGCGCGGTCCGTACACAGGGCGGAAGGGAACGCCGTGACGCTCTGCTCGAGGCCACGAACGATGCCGGGCTCCAATGCCGGCCGTTCTGGAACCTCCTGCATCTGCAGGCCCCGTATCGGAATCTCCCGCACGCGCGAACGCCCGTGGCGGAAGCGCTCCATGACAGCGTGATCTGCATTCCCAGCTCGCCGGCGTTGGCGGTGGCATGAGACGGATAGCGGTCCTCACCGGCACTCGCGCCGACTACGGCCTTCTCCGGGGTCTGCTGCGCGCGATCGATGCCGACCCCGACCTCGATCTCCAGATCATCGCGACCGGGACGCATCTGCTCGATGCGTTCGGACGCACCGAGACCGAGATCGTGGCGGATGGATTCCGCGTCGCCGCCTCGGTGCCGATCTGGTCGGCGACGGACAGTGCGCTCGGCGTCGCGGCCGACGTCGGTGCGGCGCTCCCGATCTTCGCCGAGACGCTCGCAACCCTCGACCCGGATGTGCTCGTCGTCCTGGGGGACCGGCTCGAAGCATTCGCCGCGACGACTGCAGCCACGATCCTCTCCGTCCCCGTCGCCCACATCCACGGCGGGGAGCTGACGGAAGGCGCGATGGACGACGCGCTGCGGCATTCCATCACCAAGATGGCGTATCTGCACTTCACGTCGACCGAAGACCACCGGCGTCGCGTGATCCAGCTCGGTGAGGACCCGGACCGCGTGTCCTTCCACGGGGCACCCATCGTCGACGCTCTGAGCGCGATCGCGCTGCTTCCACGTGCCGACGTCGAGTCCCGCTTCGGCATCCGTCTCCCCGAGCCGACGGCGCTGGTCACGTTCCATCCTGCCGTGATGGATGTCGCCGCACCCGAAGCGCTCCTCGACGAGCTGCTCGCGGGGCTCCTCGCCGTCGACGGCCTCCACGTCGTGATCACCGGGTCGAACTCGGACATCGGCACGGCCGACGTGCGGCGACGCATCGAAGAGTTCGTGGCATCGCACCCTGACCGTGTCGATTTCGTCGAGTCCTTCGGCCAGGTCGGCTACCTCAGCACGATGTCGGCCTCCGCCGTGGTGGTTGGAAACTCTTCCAGCACGGTACTCGAGGCGCCGGTGCTCGGCGTTCCTTCCGTCCTCATCGGAGATCGGCAGAAGGGACGGCCGCTCGCCCGGAGCGTGGTCGTCCCGCATCCGGAGCGAGGTGCGATCGCCGACGCCGTGCGCGATGCGCTCCACGCCCCGGCACCGAACGACCGGGTGGCGATCTTCGGTACCCCGGGTTTCGCCTCGCGCGCGGCCCAGTCCCTCCGGGACGCCGTGATTCCCCACCCGCCCCGCAAGAAGTTCCACGACCTTGAGGAGAACATCCGCCATGACCGATGATGTCTTCGTCATCGCCGAAGCAGGCGTGAACCACAACGGCTCCCTGACGACGGCCATGGAACTGGTCGACGTCGCGGCGTCGGCTGGTGCAAATGCGGTGAAGTTCCAGACGTTCTCCGCTGACAGCCTCGCGCTCGAGAGCGCGGCGCTCGCTGAGTACCAGCGCACATCGGACGACGATGCCCGTTCTCAGCACGACCTGCTACGCCAGCTCGAATTGAGCCATGAGGAGTTCCGCGCGCTTCGCGATCGCTGCGACGCCCAGGGCATCCAGTTCCTGTCCACGGCCTTCGACGTGCCGGGACTCGAGTTCCTGGTCGCCGAATTGGGGATTCCGATGGTGAAGATCGCTTCCGGCGATCTCACCTTCGCGCCTCTTCTGGTCGCTGCCGGCCGCACGGGCCTGCCGGTCATCCTTTCCACGGGGATGGCGGAGATGCCGGAGATCGCGCGCGCCCTGCGCTTCATCGCCGCAGGCGTCGCGCAGGCGAACGGACTCGTCTCGCCTGCCACCCGCCTCACCGAGGAGATCCTCGAACAGGCGTGGCAGCGGCGCAGCGAACACGGGGACTTCGCGGAGCACGTCACCATCCTGCATTGCACGACCGAGTACCCGGCGGCGGACGAGCACCTGAACCTGCGGGCCATGCAGACGATCGCCTCGACCTTCGGGCATCGTGTCGGGTATTCGGACCACTCGCTCGGTTCTTTGGCCTCGGTGCTCGCCGTGGGTCTGGGGGCGGCCGTCGTGGAGAAGCACTTCACCATCGATGTCCATGCCGATGGACCTGACCACGCCGCCTCCCTCGATCCGGACGGGTTGCGAGCGTACGTGTCCGACCTTCGTCGTGTTCCCGCGATGCTGGGATCCGCCGAGAAGCGATGCCAGCCGGTCGAGGAGGGCAACCGTGCCGTCGTGCGACGTAGCCTCGTGGCGGCCGCAGACATCGCCGAGGGCGAGACGGTCACAGAAGCCGCTGTAGCCTGCTTCCGCCCCGCTTCTGGACGAACATCGTTCGACTATTGGGAGATCGTCGGCGAGCCGGCGACACGCGCCTACCGTCGCGGTGAGCTCATCGATGACTGACATCGTGCTCCTCGGCGCAGGAGGGCATGCGCGCTCTGTTCTCGCCGCTCTCGCACTTTCAGGAGAACGAGTGCGCGGGTATCTGGCACCCGTCGCATCCGATCGCTCCCTCGGGATCGAACATCTCGGCGGGGACGACGCGCTCGATGCCTTCGATCCGGAGGACGTGGCGATCGTTGTCGCGCTGGGGTCGACATCGTCGACCGCGCTACGCCGCACGCTCCACCTCGACGCCGTCTCGCGGGGGTTCACCATCGCGACCGTCGTGCACCCCCGTGCATTCGTAGATCCCTCTGTCGTGCTGCCCCCCGGCGCGCAGGTGTTGGCGGGTTCGATCGTGAACGCGGGCGCGCGCATCGGCGAGGGGGCGCTGATCAACTCCGGAGCCATCATCGAGCACGACTCCGTCGTCGGTGCACACGCGCACATCGCTCCTGGCGCGCTCCTCGCGGGAGACGTGACGATCGGTGAGCGCGCTCACATCGGTCTGGGCTCGCGGATTCTCCAAGGGGTGACTGTAGGTTCGGGAGGTGTCGTGGGCGCGGGCGCAGTGGTGATCACTGACGTCCCGGCCCAAACGACGGTGGTAGGCGTGCCGGCGCGGCCCATCGAAGACAAGAGGATGCGCAACGATGCTTGACAGAGACGTACTCGTCGTCGCACCGGAGACGACCATTCGAACGGCGCTCATGCAGCTCGATCGTGGCGGCCTGCAGGTCGTCTTCGTCGAAGATGCCGACGGCAGGCTCGTCGGCGCCGTGAGCGACGGCGACATCCGCCGCGGACTGCTCTCCGGGCGCGCTCTCGAAGACAGCGTCCGTACGGTCATGAACCGCGATCCTGCCACCGTTCCTCCCGAGGCGAGCCAGCAGGTCGTGGAAGAACTCAAGGTCCGGCGCGGAATCCGAGTCGTCGCCGTGGTCGACGACGGCCGGATGGTCGACGTGGTGGGCGACCAACAGCACATCGCCACGCCCCTGGTGACGCCCGTCGTGCTGATGGCGGGAGGGCGGGGACAGCGCCTGTACCCGATCACGAAGGACATCCCCAAGCCGCTCGTTCCGCTCGGCGACGTCCCCATGATCGACATCATCCTCGGACGTCTGCACGATCAGGGCTTCCGCCGGATCCATGTATCGGTGAACCACCTCGGGCACCTCATCGAGGAGCACCTGGGCGACGGCCGTTCGCGGGACCTCGAGATCACGTATCTGCATGAGCCCGCACCCCTGGGAACGGCCGGGGCGCTCGCGCAGCTGCGCAATGAGATCGATGTGCCTTTCGTCGTGATGAACTCCGATCTGCTCACCCAGGTCGATCTGCGCCGGATGCTCACTTTCCACCAAGGTGTGGGTGCGGCCGCGACGATCGGCGCGCGCGAATACGGCTTCGAGATCCCCTTCGGCGTGATCAGACGTGAGGGAGACGACGTCGTGGCGCTCGCTGAGAAGCCCTATCACAGCGAGCTGGTGAGCGCGGGGATCTACGTACTCGAACCTGCCTCCCTCGACGCGCTCGGCACGGACGAATACTGCGACATGCCGACGCTTCTCGCGCGGCTCATGGACGATGGACGACGAGTCGGCGCTTTCGAGATCCACGAGGAGTGGATCGACGTGGGGCGCCCAGAGGACCTCGAACGCGCACGACAGGCGTGGGAACGGACGGGACGATGAGAATCTGCACGATCACGGTCCGAGCGGGCTCGAAGGGGGTCCCCGGGAAGAATCTACGCGTCGTGGCCGAGCGTCCGATGTTTGGACACTCGGTCGCCCAGGCGGCGGCCTCCGGGCTGTTCGACGAGATCGTCGTCTCGAGCGACTCGGAGGAGATCCTCGCACTCGCGCCGAGCTTCGGAGCGACCGGGGTGGTTCGTCGACCCGCGGAAATGGCGACGGACACGGCGGGCAAGGTCCCGGCGATCGCTCATGCGGTGCGTTCCACGGAGGAGCGCACCGGTCAGCAGTATGACGTCTGCGTGGACCTCGACGCCACCAGTCCGTTGCGCACGATCGACGACATCCGTGCGGCGGTGCGGATGTTCGAGGCAGCGGACGTCGAGTCGCTCATCACCGGATCCGAAGCGCGCCGCAACCCCTATTTCAACCTGGTCGAGGAGCGGCCCGACGGCACGGTCGCCGTGAGCAAGACACCCGACGACGCCGTGCTGCGGCGCCAGGATGCGCCGCGGAGCTTCGACATGAACGGCTCGATCTACGTCTGGCGCCGCACGTCGCTGCTCCATGATCAGGTTGTCTTCTTCCCATCGACGATCCTCTACGAGATGCCGTCGGAGCGTTCGATCGACGTCGACAGCGAGTTCGATTTCCAGATCGTCGAGTGGCTCATGGAGAAGCGGGAGGATCTGTGAGCGAAGCTGAGAACGGAGCCTCGCTCCGAAGGACGTCGGCGATGCAGAGGATCATCGATCTCGAGGATGCCGCGCCGAAGGAACTGTTCGAGGTGCTGCCAGGGTCGACGGTGCCGTTCTGGGCGCAGGTGCGGATGCAGATGGCATGGATGCTGTCGGAGGAGAGCACCGGCAGTGTCGCCGTCGCGACCGACAACTGGACACGGCGTGGTGAGCTCGAGCGTCTCGCAAAGGCCTTTCTGCCGAACCGGTGGGATGCGACGCAGCGGGCTCGTCGACACGACGTCCTCTTTTTCGTCGGAGGGGGAACGCTCGCATCGCGCGCAGGAGGCGCGCGCAACTGGCTCGTCGAGACCTTCGCGGAGCAGACGAATGATGCCCTGGTGATCCAGCGACGCCCGCTTCCGGCTCCTATCGGCGCACCGACCTTTCGCCCGACGCTCAGCACCGAGGGGATCACGGCACGCGCGCGTCTCTGGGCGCGCCGTGACGTCGTCCCGCCCGAGACGATCGCCGCGATCGACCGACTGCTCGCCTTCTTCGCCGAGCAGCTCGGTGTGCCGTCGGCGCAGCTCGGTCCGCTTCGCAAGCGGGTGCTCCGCACCGAGGTTCACCGACCCCACGAGATCGCCGCGCTGCGTCGCGTGGTGCACCGCGTGCGACCCCGGCTCGTGCTCATGGACACCGCGGCCTATACATACAACGCCGAGACGGTCGGCGTGTTCAAAGACGCCGGCGCCTACGTCGTCGAACCGCAGCATGGTTGGATCGGTCCCTCGCACGCCGCGTATAACTATGGTCGAGCATTCCAGGACCCCGCTCTCCGTCGGGCCTTGCCCGATGAGCTGCTCACGTTCGGCACGTTCTGGTCGGATGGCGTGAACCTTCCCGCGAAGAAGACCGCGATCGGCAAGCCGCATCTCGACGAACTCGCGCGCTCTGCACCGTCGCTGCGTCCTCGACGCGTCCTCGTGATCTCGTCTCGTGCGAATCCTGAGGAGACGGATCGCTTCGTGGAGGATCTCCGACAGATCGTCGATCCCGAGTGGAGCATCGTGTTCCGTGCCCACCCTGGGGAGCTCGCAGTGGTCGAGGACCGGTACCCTCGGATCGCGGCGAACGCGAACGTGAAGATCGATCGGAATCCGGATGTGTACGACTCTCTTGCGGGGTGCCGCGCGGTCGTCGGGGTTGCGAGCACTGTCTTGTTCGAGGCCGCCGCCTTCGGGTGCGAGGTCATCGCACGAGAGAACGAGTTCTCGGCGAGCATCATCGGCGACGCATTCGGGCCAAGGGCCCTCACCGTGGAACAGGCTGCCGAGCGGATCCGCGCGCTGGATGCGGACGGCATCGTGGCAGGGACCCCCGATCCTGATCTCTGGACGCCTGAGCCGGCCGCGGCATACCGTCGGTGGTTGGACGAGCGGCTCGCGCAGATCGGCAGATGAGGGTCCGTGAGTTCTTCCTCGGAGGGCGCGCTCATTGCCCGGGCCTTCAGGTTGCGTGTCGTAAACTACAAGACATCGAGGCGGCCCCCGTCGCCGTCGCCGAATGAGTGGGCCTGTGACTGACACCCGAGATCTTTTCGCCGCCGTCCCGCGTTCCGACTTCGACACCCCGGGAAAGAGCCGGGGCCTGATCGATGTCGTGCGCTGGCGCTATCTGTTGAACCTGCTCGTGCGCACCGGCGTGACCACGCGCTACCGCAATTCGGTGTTGGGGTGGACGTGGTCCTACGTGCGGCCCGCCGCCCAGTTCCTCGTGTTCTGGGTTGTCCTCGGTATCTTCATGGACCTCGATCGCGGTCTGCCGAACTACGCCGTGTATCTGTTCTCCGGCATTGTTGTGATCAACCTCTTCTCGGAGGGTTTCAAGAACGCGACCTCGTCGATCGTCGGCAACGCGGCTCTGGTACGCAAGGTCTTCCTGCCGCGGCAGCTGTTCGCGGTGTCGGCGGTGATCGTGGCGTTCGTCCACTTCCTCCCGCAGGTCGGTCTCCTCTTCATCGTCTGCCTGCTGATGGGCTGGATCGCGCACGTATCGATCCTCTCCATCCTGGCGATACTCGCCGGCATGATCATCGTGATGGTGTTCAGCCTGGGGCTCGGACTCTTCTTCGGCGCCGTGAACGTGCGCTTTCGCGACGCTGAGAACATCGTCGAGCTGATGCTGCTCCTCGCGACGTGGGCCTCTCCGGTGCTCTACGCATGGACCCAAGTCCAGGATGCGATCGTCGACCGTCTCGGCTGGCCGCAGTGGATCGTCGAGCTCTACATGCTCAATCCGATCACGCAGGGAGTGGAGCTTTTCCACTATGCGTTCTGGCGCCCTGCTACCGAGGGCATGGTCACCGCCTCCGGCTACGCGGGTACGGCCCTTATCGACATCCCGCCGGGCCTCGCCTGGAACACGCTCTGGACGTTCCTGATCGCGGTGGGCACCCTGCTCTTCGGTCAGTTCGTCTTCCGACGCCTCGAGGGAAGGTTCGCGCAAGACCTATGAGCGAGCAGACCAGCATCAAGCCGAGCATCATCATCGACGGCGTGAAGAAGCGCTTCACGCTCAACCACGCCTTCTCGCTGAAGGACACAGTGGTGTCATGGATCAAGCGTCGTAAGCTGACGAGCCAGTTCGAGGCGCTGAAGGGCGTCGACATCACGATCGGGGAGGGGGAGTCGGTCGCGATCCTCGGCTTCAACGGATCGGGCAAGTCCACTCTTCTCAAGCTCATCTCCGGTGTCATGGAGCCGGATGACGGCGAGGTGTTGACCCGAGGCCGCGTCGCAGGTCTCATCGAGGTCGGGGCCGGATTCCACCCGGAGCTCTCCGGACGGGAGAATGTCTTCCTCAACGCCGCGATCCTCGGTATGAAGAGGCACGAGATCGAGGCCCGTTACGACGAGATCGTCGCGTTCAGTGAGATCGAGCAGTTCATCGACCAAGAGGTCAAGCACTACTCCTCCGGAATGTTCATGCGGCTCGCCTTCTCGGTCGCCATCCATGTGGAGCTCGATGTGCTGCTCGTGGACGAGATCCTCTCGGTCGGCGACGCCCCGTTCCGCGAGAAGTGCCGGCTGAAGTTCGAGGAGCTCATCGCCGAGGGGAAGACCCTGGTCGTCGTGAGTCACGATATGGAGATGGTGCGCGAGCTCTGCACACGCGGCATCGTGATCAACAAGGGTGAGGTCATCTACGACGGCGAGGTCGAGGGAGCCATCTCCTTGGTGGACGCGTGACCGGCTGGATCGGACAGGTTCCGGCGCTGCTTCTGGCGCTCGCTCTGCTGATCGCGCCTGGGCTCCCCGTCGGCCTGTCCCTGCGCGGAGTGAGGGGCATCGTACGATTCGCTGCGGCGATCGCCGTATCACTCGGGGTGCTCGGCGCTGCGGCTCTCATCGCTCCGCTGCTGGGCGTGCCCTGGGGGCTGGCCCCCGTGGCGATCGTCACGGTCGTCGTCTGGATTGCCGCCGGCGCCTTGCGTCTGGTGGATCGCCGTCCTCTCATCGCTCCCGCCGCGGGACACGGGGGCGCATGGACCGGCGTGGCAGTCGCCTTCCTGGCTTGGGTCATCGCCGTCGGGGTCGGTATCGGGGACCCGGATAATCCCTCGCAGCTGTACGACGCGCTTTTCCATCTGAACGCGGTCGAGTTCATCGCCCGGACGGGAGATGCTTCGCCGCTGCACATGACGATGGTCGTGCCCGATCTCGAGACCTCCTTCTATCCGACGCTCTGGCACGCGCTGGTCAGTCTCGTCGTCCCTGCCGCTGGCGGCATCGTGGCGGCGACGAACGTCACCACGGTCACGGTCATCGCTCTGATCTGGCCGGTCGCACTCGCCAGCCTCACGTCCGTGGCGTTTCCGAACCGGCCTGGCGCAGTCGCCTGGGCACCGGTCGTGAGCTTGGGATTCAGTGTCTTCCCGCTCGGATTCCTCAACTGGGGCGTGCTGTATCCGAATCTGCTGGGGACCGTCCTCATCCCCATCCTCCTCGCTGTCACGCTCATCGCCTTTGCCCCCGCACTCTCATGGTCGGGGCGAGTCCTGCGCATCCTCGTCGCGCTGGCCGCCGCGGGCGGTGTCGCCCTCGCTCACCCTTCCGCGCTTCTCGCCGCAGCGGTTCTGCTCGTGCCCTACCTGCTCTGGCGTGCGTGGGGCACGGCGCGGGCAGGCGGTGTTGCGATTCGGATCCTCGTCTCCGCCGTGGTCGTCGCCGGTCTCGCGGCGTTGGCCGTCGTCTGGATCGTCGGCAACGTGACGACCCACGAGTGGCATCCGACCGCATCCATGGCGCAGGCACTCGGCGAGGTCGCCTTCCTCAGCCCTGTCGGCCGCGCGACGGGCCTTCTGCTCGGCCCGCTGGCGGCGATCGGCATCTGGCGCGTCGTGCGGGACCGGACGTGGTGGATCCTCGGTTCGTACGCCGTGAGCATCTTCTTCTTCCTCATGGCGGCCTGGTTCCCGATCGAGTCGATTCGCAGCGCTTTCGTCGGCGTCTGGTACGACGACACCACGCGTGTGGGCGCTCTGATCGCGATCTGGGGTCTGCCCCTCGCTGCGCTCGGCGCGTCGATCGTCGCAGAGTGGCTCATCGCGGGATGGCGCGCCGGACGCAAGGGCCTCGTGCTCGCGGTCGTCGCCGTGATCGCCGTCGCTGGCGCGAGCCACCTCCTCGCGCTGCGCAACGACCTGAACTACATGCGGGGTGTGAGCTTCCAATTCAGCGACGAATCGCAGGGGCTGTCACCCGACGAGGCGGCGCTGTTCGAGGAGATCGACGACGAGCTTCCGGATGACAGCCTCGTCATCGGTGACCCGTTGACGGGCGCGGGCTTGCTTTACGCGTACACCGATCATGCCGTGGTCTTCCCGCATGTGACCGGGCGGTATGGTGGCGATGCATTGACGCTCGCCCGCTATCTGGCGGATGGGAGTCCCACCGTATGCGAGGCGATCGAGCGTCTCGGAGTGACCCACGCTCTCGACTTCGGTGACAGGGTGCTGTTCGAGAACCACTACACCAAGTTCGACGGACTGCACGGGCTTGAGGATTCCCCGATCCTCACCGAGGTGGATCGAGTCGGGGATGCCGTCCTTTATGAGGTCACGGGTTGTGAGTAGCGTCTTTTTCGTTCTCTGAAGCCTCCAGCAGCGCGATCTTCCGCGCGAGGAGCGTGAGCTGCCGCTGCAGCGCGATGTTGCGCCGATACTGCGAGTACACGAAAGCCAGGAACATGACGATCAGGGCGTAGAGCACGAGGTCGGTGCCGCGCCCGACGCCGACGAGGCGCGCAAGCCAGCTCAGCCACTGTGGGAACAGCACCGACAGCACGGCCACGATGACGAAGAGCCCCATCAGCAGTCGACGGATGGCGAGGTGACTGTCTGCGCCGGTGCGTCGCATCATGAACACGGCCAGCAGCACGATCGCTGCGATCAGGAGTATCTGGATCCACATGGCTTACCTCACGACCAGGTCGACGAGGATGTTGACGGAGTTGAGCACACTCTGACCCTTCGCCTTCGAATAGTCCGTGTAAAGGAGCTCCACCGGGTACTCCTTCCACGGGAGATGGGTGCGGCCGAGCTCGAGCACGATCTCGGTGGCGTGCGCCATCCGATCCTGACGGAGATCGATGGCCTCGGCGGCATCACGTCGGATCACGCGCAGACCGTTGTGAGCGTCGGTGAGCTTGAGGCTCGTGGTGAGGTTGGTGACCCACACCGCCGTCTTGAGGATGACCTTCTTGATCCAACCAGGATTCGTGCGGTCGTCGAGGAACCGGGAGCCGAACACGATGGCCACGTCATCGTGACGCGCGAGCTCCAGCATCCCGATGGCGTCCTCGATCCGATGCTGGCCGTCGGCGTCGAACGTGACGATGTACTCGCATTCGGTGTGGGCGAGCGCATACGCGAAGCCGGTCTGGAGCGCCGCGCCTTGACCGAGGTTGACCGGATGCTGCACCAGCAGTGCGCCGGCTTTGGCGGCCTCCGCGGCGGAGCCGTCACTGGATCCGTCGTCGATGCAGACGATATGGGCGAAATGGGGCTTCAGACTCTCGACGACGCCGCCGATCACGCTCGCCTCGTTGTAGAGAGGGATGACGACCCAGGCACTGCGGTCGGGTGTGGAAGGCGCGGGGACGCTCGAGGACATGGTTCTATTGTGTCAGGTGTCCGTTCGGACGCTCATCCATCGAGCAGCAGGGGCAGGATGCCGAGAAGAACCCCGCGTCCGCAGCGGATCACGATCGTCTCTCGCATCTACACGCCGGAGCCTTCTGCCGCATCACTACGCCTGCAGGCGCTGTCTCGTGAACTCGTCCGAAGGGGCCTGCACGTGCGCGTCCTCACGACGAAGGCACCGAGCGGTCTCGAGGTCGCCGACGCGGACGAGACCGTCTCGCGTTGGCCGGTCCTGCGCGACCGGGCCGGGTACGTGCGCGGCTACTTGCAGTACATGAGCTTCGATGTACCGCTCTTCTTCCGGATCCTGCTCGGGCGTCGCGCCGACGTGTACGTGATCGAGCCGCCGCCCACGACCGGCGCCGTCGCCCGTGCCGCCACCTGGCTGATTCGGCGACCATACGTCTACTACGCGGCGGACATCTGGTCCGACGCCGCGCAGATGACCGGCGCTGCAGGATGGGTGGTCAGCGTCGTGCGCTGGCTTGAGAAGTTCAGTCTGCGCGGAGCAGCCGCCGATCTGGTGGTCTCGGACGGCGTCGGAGCACGGATCGAGGCGCTCGCACCCGCTGTGGACATGGTCTCGGTCGGACATGGTGTCGACACCGACATCTTCGCGCCCGACGGACCACGCATCGACGACGCTCCGGACATCGTCTATGCGGGGAGCATGAGCGAATGGCACGGCGCGGGTGTGGCGGTCGATGCACTCGCAATCGTCATGCGCACCGACCCGACGGTGAGCGCGGCGTTCATCGGCCAGGGAGCGGACAAAGATGCTCTGCAGCGCTCTGCCGAGGCTCACGGGATCGCAGACAGAGTGCGATTCCTCTCCTCGATGCCGGCTGGTGAGGCCGCGGCATGGACGCGGTCGGCGCGCGTGGCACTGGCGACGCTCCGGCCCGGGCAGGGGTACGACTTCGCCGTCCCCACGAAGCTCTATGCGGCATTGGCCGTCGGTACCCCTGTCGCGTACTCCGGTCCGGAGCCGCTGCGAACGATGGTGACCGAAGACGGACTGGGCGCATCGGCGGACTTCGACGCGGAGGAGTACGCGGCGGCGATCACCGGCCTCCTGCGCAGGAGTGACGGTGCCCCCGTCCCTCATCTCGTGGCTTGGGCGCATCGGCACGTCTCGGCACGCTCTGTCGCGGAACGCGCGTCCGATGCCGTCCAGGCGACCGCAGCATCCCGGCAGAGGGTGCGGCCTCCGGCTGAGCGGGCATCCAGAGACTGACCGATAGAATTGCACACCGTCGCGTCATCGCATACGCGGTGTCGACCCGAGGAGAGCTTTGTGACCCACCCCACCAGCGTGCGGATCGTCGATTCCGCCGATGTATCGCCCGCTGCCACCATCGGTGCCGGTTCGTCGATCTGGCATTTGGCGCAGGTCCGTGAGGACGCTCAGCTGGGCGAGAACTGCATCGTCGGTCGTGGCGCATACATCGGAACCGGCGTGATCATGGGCGACAACTGCAAGGTGCAGAACTACGCCCTGGTCTATGAACCCGCGAAACTCGGAGACGGCGTCTTCATCGGGCCGGCGGTGGTGCTCACGAATGACACCTATCCTCGCGCGATCAATGCCGACGGCACGATCAAGAGCGCTCATGACTGGGAGCCGGTCGGAGTCACCATCGAACGCGGTGCGGCGATCGGCGCTCGCGCCACCTGTGTCGCGCCGGTCAGGATCGGCGCATGGGCCACGGTCGCCGCGGGTGCCGTGGTCGTCAAGGACGTCCCGGCGTACGCACTCGTCGCCGGTGTTCCCGCGCGCCGCCTCGGCTGGGTGGGCGAGTCGGGTGTGCCGTTGACTGCAGGTGTCGAAGAGAACATCTGGATCTGCCCGTCGACGGGCGCACGTTACGTAGAGACTGACGGAACTCTGAGCAAGGAGACAATGTGAGCGATTTCATTCCCCCCGCGAAACCCATCATCGGCGACGAAGAGCGTGAGGCCGTCGACCGCGTGCTGCGCAGCGGCATGGTCGCTCAGGGACCCGAGGTCGCGGCGTTCGAACAGGAGTTCTCGGCGCACTTCGTGCCCGGACGTCCGTCCGTCGCGGTGAACTCCGGCACCGCGGGCCTGCACCTGGGACTCCTGGCGGCTGGCGTCGGGGCCGGCGACGAGGTCATCGTGCCGTCCTTCACCTTCGCGGCCACGGGGAACTCCGTTGCGCTCACCGGCGGAACTCCGGTCTTCGTCGACATCGAGCCGGAAACGTTCACGCTCGACCCCGAGGCCGTCGCGGCGGCGATCACGCCGAGGACCAAGGGCATCCTGCCCGTGCATCTGTATGGACACCCCGCGCGGATGCGCGAGCTCGAGGCGCTGGCCGCTGAACGCGGCGTCGCACTCTACGAAGACGCGGCCCAAGCGCACGGCGCTTCCCTCGACGGACGCCCCGTCGGCTCGTTCGGCGAGTTCGCGATGTTCAGCCTGTATCCGACGAAGAACATGACCAGCGGCGAGGGTGGGATGGTCACCACGGCGACCGACGAGATCGCCCGCCAGGTGAAGTTGCTGCGCAACCAGGGTATGGAGCGACAGTACGAGAACGAGGTCATCGGCTTCAACGCCCGCATGACCGACATCCACGCGGCCATCGGCCGGGTGCAGCTGTCCAAGGTCGACGCATGGACGAAGACCCGCCAGGACAACGCGGCGTTCCTCGACGCGAACCTCCAGGGTGTCATCGTGCCGCCGGTCGCCGACGGCGCCGTGCACGTCTACCACCAGTACACGGTCCGTGTGCCCCAGGACCGCGATGGGTTCGTCGCCGCCCTCAAGAGCGAGTACAACATCGGAGCGGGCGTCTACTACCCGATCCCGAATCACCGTCTTCCCTCGCTGGCGCATTTCGCCCCGGGACTCGACCTGCCGGAGACCGAGCGGGCCGCGGGAGAGGTCGCGTCGTTGCCGGTGCACCCCTCACTGAACCAGGACGACCTCGAGCGCATCGCCGCCGCGGTCAACGCCGTCGCGAAGGCGGGCGCGTGATGACGTTGCGAGCCGGTCTGCTCGGCGTCGGAATGATGGGCCGCCATCATGCCCGGGTGCTGCGTGAGATAGATGGCGTCGATCTTGTTGCGATCGCCGACCCTGGGGGCGACCCGCACGGAGTCGCCGGAGATCTCGAGATCCTGCCCGACATCGAGGCGCTGATCGGAGTGGGCATCGATATCGCCGTCGTCGCCGTGCCCACCCGCTTCCATGAGGATGCCGCGCTCAAGCTCGCAGCCGCTGGCGTGCACACTCTGGTCGAGAAGCCGATCGCGCACAGTGTCGAGGCGGGGCAGCGCATGGTCGACGCGTTCGCCGCGGCCGGCCTGGTCGGGGCAGTCGGCCATATCGAGCGCTTCAACCCGGCGGTGCAGGAACTGCGCCGCCGGATCGAAGCCGATGAGCTCGGAGCCGTGTACCAAGTCGTCACGCGTCGACAGGGTCCGTTCCCGTCGCGCATCGCCGACGTCGGTGTGGCGAAGGACTTGGCGTCGCACGATGTCGATCTGACCGCCTGGGTCGTCCAGAGCGACTACGAGCGCGTCTTCGCGCAGACCGCCTTCAAGAGCGGTCGCGAGCACGAGGACATGATCACGATCACCGGGCGCACCGCATCCGGCGTCATCGTGAACAACATCGTCAACTGGCTCAGCCCGATGAAGGAGCGGCTGACCGTCGTGACGGGGGAGAAGGGCGCGTTCGTCGCCGACACCTCGACCGGTGACCTCACTTTCTATGCCAATGGCACGATCCCCCTCGAATGGGAATCCGTGTCGTCGTTCCGCGGGGTCTCCGAAGGAGACGTCACGCGCTACGCGTTCGCCAAGCGCGAGCCGCTGCGCGTCGAGCATGAGGCCTTCCGCGATGCCGTGCTCGGGCGGGATACCGACGTCGTGACGATGGAGCAGGGGCAGCGGACGCTTGCCGTCGTCGAGGCGGCTCTCGAGTCGGCGAGAACCGGGGCGTCGCTATCACTGTGATCCGCTCCGCGGATCGCACGGGTTCCGCGTGTGAATTAAGGATGCTGACGTGACGACCTCTCCTGCGGTGCAGACCGCGCTCGTGCTCTCGTACTCCGACATCGCGTCGGATCCACGTGTACGCCGCGAGATCGACTGGCTCGTGTCGGACGGCTGGACCGTCGACACGATCGGCCTTGGCGCGCATCCCACCGCGTCGGTGCGGGATCATTTCGCCCTGGCGGAGGCTGGAGCGTTCGCCCGATCCCGAGTAGGAACCCTGCTGGCCCACACCCTCCTTCCGCACCGCCAGCGGTTCCGCGCGCTCGTCGCTCGACGCATACCGAAGGAAGCCAGGGGGCGGGTCAGGAGCGGCCACTACGACCTCGTGGTGTTCAACGAACCCGAGTTCGCTCCGTGGGCAGAGGATCGAAAGGACTTCACCCCCGCTACGAGACGGGGACGGATGCACCTCGACCTGCACGAATATCACAACCCGGACGTCAGGCGCCGCACCCTCGGTGGACGGATCACCGGTCCGCACTATCGGTGGACGCGGCGCCACATCGCTTCGCCCGCCTTCACCAGCCGGACTGTCGTGAACACCCCCATCGGACAGCTGTACGCGGACGAGTTCGGCATCCCTGTCCCCGCGCAGGTGCGTAACGCGCCTCCGTTCGTTCCCGATCTCGAGCCCAGCCCGGTGGACCCCGCCGAGATCCGAATGCTCTTCCACGGGCTCCCCAGCTGGTCGCGGGGGTTCGCAGAGCTGCTCGAGGCGTTGAAGGAACTGCCGGCGAGCTTCTCCATGACGTTCATGCTCACGGCGAACCCGGCGGTGCACGCCCGTCTTCGCGACGAGATCGCCGTGCATCCGGCCAAGGATCGGATTCAGATCGTCCCGCCGGCCCCCATGCGTGAGATCGCGCAGAGGATCAACCCTTACGACGTCGAGATCGTGTTTTACAAGCCCACCGGAGTCAACCTCCAGTTCGCGATGCCGAACAAGTTCTTCGAAGCCGCGCAAGGCCGCCTCGCGCTCGTCGTCGGCGAGACCGCGACGATGGCACCGATCGTCCGCGAGTACGGACACGGACTCGTCGTCCCTGAGTTCACCTGGGAATCACTCCGCGACACGCTCGCCGAGCTCGACGCGCCCAAGGTGGAGCGGATGAAGAGACGTTCCGCGATCGTCGCAGCGGCGATCAACTCGGATTCGGAAGGGCGTTCGTTCCTCGGAGCGATCGCTGATTCTCCGAAGATCGGGGCATCATCGTGAAGGCGAACTGGAAGCTCTACAAGGAGGTCCTGAGCGTCCTACCTCCCAGTGCGGGCCGCTTCCTGGCGGTATACGCCTCGATCATGGGTGTCCTGGCCCTCATGGACGGTCTCGCGCTCGGTCTGCTCGCCGTGGTGATCGCGCCGCTCGTAGGCAACACACCGGTCGTCCTCCCCGTGTTCGGAACGCTCGAGGGCGCGCAGATCCTCATCCCGCTCGTGCTCGTCTGTGTGCTCATCGTGCTGAAGGGCGTGTTCGCGCTCACGCTGCAGTGGTTCGCGACGCGGAGGTTCGCGCGTTATGAGCTCGAGCTCGGAGTGCGCGTGTTCGACGGCTACATCCGTGCACCCTGGGTGGATCGGCTGCGGAGGAACTCGTCCGATCTGGTGCGCATCAGCGACGGCAGCGTGAGCACGACGATCTCGGGTTTCCTTCTGCCTGGCGCTTCCGTCATCGGCGACTTCATGAGCTTCGTCTCGCTGATCCTCGTCCTCGCCATCGCACAGCCCATGGTCGGTGCGGTCACCCTCGTGTATCTCGGACTGATCGCACTCGTCCTTCAGCTCCAGATCTCCCGACGCTCGAAGCAGGCGGGTCAGGTGGCGTTGCGCTACTCCATGCGCTCCTCCAGGTTGATCACCGAGATGATCGGCGCTCTGAAAGAGGTCACGCTGCGAGGCAGCGCCGCTGAGGTGGCGGGCGTCGTGCGGGAGAACCGTTCACATGCGACGCGTGCCCGCGCCAACTCACAGTTCCTCGGGCAGGTGCCGCGTTACGTGCTCGACGTCGCTCTGATCGGCGGGATCGTGCTCGTCGGCGCGTCCGGCTATCTCGCCGAGGGCGACGTCCAGGGAGCGATGGCATCGATCGCGCTGTTCGGTCTGGCCGGATTCCGTCTCGCCCCCGCGCTGGTGCGGTTCCAGAGCGTGCTGCAGCAGTTGAACGTCAGCACTCCGCATGCCAGGGCTGTGCTCGATGAGATCCGGAACTCCGACCGCTACATGAAAGCCGCGACGATCGGTGACACCGGTACGCTGCCTGCCGAACCCGCGCGCATCCGCCTGCAGGATGTCGGATTCCGCTATTCGCCGGACGCGAGCGAGGCCGTCCATGGGGTGACGCTTGACGTGCCGTTCGGATCTCAGGTCGCGTTCGTCGGGGCATCGGGTGCGGGGAAGTCCACGATGATCGACCTCCTTCTCGGACTTGTCGAACCGACCTCCGGCACGATCCACATCGACGATGTGCCGCTCAGCACGGCCCTCAATGCCTGGCGTGCGCAGATCTCGTACGTTCCGCAGGAGGTCTCGCTGTTCGACGCGACAGTGGCTCAGAATGTCGCTCTGAGCTGGCGTTCCGACTTCGACCGCGAGCGTGTGACCGCGGCGCTCGACCAAGCCCAGGTGCTGCCGCTCATCGAGGCGAGGGCCGGTGGGATCGACGGTCGGATCGGCGAACGCGGGCTGTCTCTCTCAGGAGGACAGCGGCAGCGTCTCGGAATCGCCAGGGCGCTGTACACCGTGCCACGGGTCCTTGTCATGGACGAGGCCACCAGTGCACTCGACACGGCGACAGAGGCGGCGGTCACTCAGGCGATCGAAGGGCTCCGTGGCAGCATCACGACGATCACTGTCGCTCACCGACTCTCGACCATCCGCAACGCCGACATCATCTTCTTCATGCGAAACGGCGAAGTCGCCGCATCCGGAACCTTCGCAGAGGTCGTCGCTGCTGAACCGGAGTTCGCGCTGCAGGCGGCTCTCGCCGGACTCATCGCTCAGGAGGAACAGCAGCGTGAGGACAGCTGAGCCGGTGGTCGACGTCATCGTCGGAGTTCACAACGACCGACGACCGGTCGAGCGTACCGTAGCGTCGGCACTCCGCAATCGACTCCCGATCCGCGTCAGCGTTGTGGCGCACAACGTTGACGCTGCGCTGATCAGGGCGCGCCTCGGAACAGTCGGAGATGATGAGCGCGTGCGACTTCTCGAGCTGCAGGATGGAGTGCGATCGCCCGCGAACGCCTTCAACCACGGTCTCGATCACGCGACGGCGGAGTTCGTCTCGATCGTCGGCTCCGACGACGAACTGGAGGAGCACGCACTGGACGAGTGGGTGGCGTTGGCCGATCGACTGGGAGCAGATATGGTTATCGCACCCGTCGTCCGAGACGGCGGGGAGGGGGTGCCGACACCGCGTGTTCGCGCGTCACGATTCGGACGGATCGCGGACCTCGACCGCGATCGCCTCTTCGAGCGCGCGGCCGCCCTCGGCCTGCAACGGCGCGCTCCGACAGAGCATCTCCGCTACGCCTGCGGGCTGCCGCGCGGAGAAGACCAGGCGTACGGGCTGGAACTGTGGGCCGGACATCGTGTGGTGTTCGACCCGCGGACTCCCGCGTACAGGGAGCATGCCGATCAGGACGACCGCATCACCCACGTCTTCGGGCCGCTCCTCGATGACTTCACCTTTCTCGATGTCCTGCGGCCGGCCCTGGAGAAGGTCACGCCTCCTGTCCGCCGCGCCGTCGCGGCCAAGATCGTGCGCGTGCACCTCGTCCCCGCGATTCGCGTGCGAGCTGCCGCCGGCAGCTTGACCGCAGAGGACCGCGCCGCTGCGGCAGCGGTGCTCCGCGCCATGACCGATCTCGCCCCTTCGTGCCTGGGGCTGCTTCCGCGCACCCTCGCTCCCGAGATCCGTGCCGTCTCGACGGCGGTCGCGGCCCCGTCGCCGATGAGGGGACGACTGGGGGTCGTGCGCGATCTGCTGCCGATCGATCTGCGGGCAGTGCTGCATCGCCACGCCCCGTTGCGGCTGCAACTGGCCGGCCGAGTCGTCTCACGACGGACCGCGCGTTCAGCCGCCGCGCGGTCGCGAGGGTTGACGTCGAGTGGCGGGACCCGGAGCTATGGCGACGTCGTCGTCGTCGCTCCGCACGGTTCGCCGATCGCGGACCGATTGCGCGTGGAGCATTCCGCTGTGGTCGTCGGCTATGCCGGATCCGGCGCATCCATCGCGGTTCCCGTCCCGGGGGCACGGTCGCGCTGGTTCCGCGACAGGCTCGGCGATTCGTTCCCCGGACGTCTGCTTTCGCGGCTCGTCGGCGTCGACGACTCCTCACGTTTCGCTGCGGCGGTTCGACGGACGCCGACCGCCAAGGCTGTGCTGGACAGGGCCGGTCTGATCGTCGCCGCCGACGAGGATGCCGTCCTGGCATCGTGGCGCGCATCACGGCGAGGAGCGGCGAAATCGGTCGTGCTGGGTCATGCCGCAGCGGCGGCGGCCCTTGCCGAGAGGGCGAGCCGATGAGTCGGCCGCATCTGCTCTACACCGCCTGGAGCTTTCCCCCGAGCAGGGCGGGCGGGGTATACCGCGCCCTCGCCACCGTGAATGCGTTCGCGGCGGCAGGCTGGGATGTGACGGTGCTCACGGTGCCCGAGAGCGTCTTCAGCGGTTCGACCGGAACGGATGCGGCGCTGCTGCAGGAGGTGGATGGCCGGGTCCGGATCGTCCGTGACGAGCCGGATGTTCCCGCCTTCCAGAACGATCTGACACGGTGGCCGTGGTTGCGTGCCCGTCAGCCAGAGCTGTACAAGCTCATCGATCTGCGTCGCGATCTGCCGCGGTTCCCGGAACCGAACTACGGCCGCTGGCGCCCTCGCCTCGAGGCCGTCGCGGAGCGGATCCATCGAGAGCACCCTGTCGACGTCGCCATCGGGACTGCAAATCCGCATGTCGATTTTATCCCCGGCTGGCATCTGAACCGACGTTTCGGCGTCAGACATGTGATGGACTATCGCGATGCCTGGCAACTGGATGTCTTCTCCGGGCGGCGCCTGATCACGGCTACACCGGACGTGCGTCGGTGGGAGCGTCGCCTCATGGCCTCCGCCGACGAGATGTGGTTCGTCAACGAGGCGATCCGATCCTGGCATGTGGCGCAGAATCCGGGCGAGGCCGAGAAGATGCACGTCGTCGCGAACGGGTTCGATGAGTACGGGAATCCGCTCAGGGTGCCGGTTCGGGACGGGCGTGAACAGGGGCTGGTCTTCGGCTACATCGGGACCATCACCCCGAAGGTTCCGCTGAAGACCCTGATCCGAGGATGGGCGCGTGCTCGTCGGGAGGAGCCGGCGCTGGCAGGGGCTCGCCTCGATCTGCGCGGCTACCTCGGGCACTTCGGGGCCGGGGAGGTAGAGACGCAGCGTCTCGTCGCGGAGGCCGAGGCGGATGGCATCCGCTACCTCGGCCCGGTAGCGAAGACGGCGATCGCGGATACCTACCGCGGGTTCGATGCGCTCGTGCTTGCGCTCGGCACCGGACGCTATGTCACCAGCGGCAAGGTATACGAGTACGCGGCGACCGGAATCCCCGTGGTGTCGGTCCATGATCCCGGGAACGCGGCGAGCGACGTTCTCCGTGGTTCGCCAAGCTGGGTGCCGAGCCGTTCGCTGTCAGTCGATGACGTCGCTGACGCACTCGCAGCGGGCGCCCGCTTGGCCAGGGATCAGACGCCGGTGGAGCGGGAGGCCGCGCAGGAGTGGGCGGCGGGTTACTCGCGCACAGCACAGCTCGAACCGCGAATCGCTGCGCTCGTCCCGCGCTGAGTGCGTCGTGTCAGCTACGCAGCCGTGCGATGGCGTCGGTCCAGCCTTCGATCTGCCGCTCGGATGAGAGGTAGTCGGCGGCCCGATCCGCTCGTTCCTTCCATTCCGCGACCTTCGCGGGAGTGAGGGCGTCCAGGGCGCGTGCCACGTCCTCAGCGGTGAACCCCGATGCGACCTCCCCGAAGCCGTGACGTTCGACCAGGCCGGCCATGGCGGGGGTGGGGCCGACGATCAACCCGAGTCTCGCCTGGACGAAGTCGAAGAACTTGTTCGGGAGCGCGAGCCGGTTATTCGTCGAGGTCGCCGGAAGGATATGGATCCCCACGTCGTGGGTCGCGAGTGTGTCCACGAGGTCGGCGTGGGGTACGGGTGGAAGGACACGGATCCGCGGTCCGATCTCCAGGGCGCGCGCGCGCAGTCGCTCGATGTACGCCGGGTCGTTCGGCATGAGATGGAGAGTGAACTCGATGTCCGCGGTTGACATGCCGACAGCTTCGATCATGGTTTCCAGGTGCCGTCCCTGCAAAGCGGCGCCGGAGTGAACGAGTCGGATCGGCTGCGACACCGGTCGTACCGGGAGGTCGCGCAGACGGGAGGCGTTGACCACGACTCCGGACGAGAGACCGAGCGCGCGATAGCGTTCGGCGATCTCCTGGGCGACGGTGGTCGTGGACGCGGCAGGAGCGGCGAAGCGCCGCACGAGCCAGGCATTGTAGGGTCCGCGGAGTCGTGCCCAGCGGGGGTTGTCGTCGTGGAGACCGGGGAAGTACTCGTGAAGGTCGACGTGAACGCGCCGCGCGGGCGCAATCTGGTAGGCGAGCGGTGCCGCATCGATGTCGTTCGCGAGGACGATGTCCGCCTGCACGCCACGAAGTGACCGCCGTGCCGCCCGGTACAACGGCGACATCGCGTGGATGAGGCGGTACAGCCGCAGCCGCAGCAGCAGCGATTCGACCAGCATCCTCAGCTGCCGAGAACGTCCGCTCGGGGGCTGGGGGAGAACGATGTGGCGCGTTGCTCCGGCAGGCGCAGGGCCCCATCCTGCGGTGATGAGTTCGTACGAATCGGAGAACGCGTCGATCTGCCGCAGCAGTCGCGCGTCGGTGGACAGGTTCGAGAACGAGACGATCAGGAGGCGGGTCATCGTGCGCCCTTCCGGTGCATGCTCATCGCCTGGTCGAAGGCGGCTTCGTATCCTCGCAGCACCGCGGATTCCGAGAACCGCTCGCGGATGGTGGCGGCGACGGCTTCAGGTTCCATCTGGTCGAGATGCTCGCTCACGTCGAGCAGGGCATCCGCGTACGCTTCAGGCGTGCGCGGCGCGACGAGGCGGCCGTTCTGTTCGGTCACGTAATCGCGCTGACCTCCGAACGCGCCCAACACCACGGGACGACCGTGTGAGATCGCCTCGATGGCGCTCAGGCACAGCGTCTCGCCTCGCGTCGGCAGCAGGAAGATGTCGGCCGATGACAGGGCGGCCGAGACTCCATCCGCATCCAGTGCCCCATGCAGTGTGATGCCGTCGTCTCCGGTGGTGAGGTCCTCGATCTGCGAGCGCAGTGGGCCTTCGCCGACCCAGTCCAAGGTCGCTGGTACACCGCGTCGGCGCAGTTCCTGCACGGTGCGGACTGCGAGTATCGGGTCCTTGCCCTTCACGAGGTGGCCCACCGCCACCAGACGGAGGACCGAGGGGTCGCGAACGATAGACACAGGCATCGCGTCGCGGACGACGGACGGGACGATCATCGTCGGTCCCGTCCTGAATCGCTGGACCTGGGTGAGAAGGTGGCTGCTCACCGCGGTGACCACGTCGGGGCGGCGAAGCAGCCGACCCGTCAGCCGAAGCACGAGGCGTCCGCGAGCGGAGAGCGAGGCAGGATCGCCGATTCCCGACCAGTGCTCCGAGTGCACCCAGGGCTTGGCCATCCGGTGGCCCTGGAATGGGAGGAGCGCTTGGAACGCGTGAGTGTGCACGAGATCGAACCCGTGGCTCAGAGTCCGTATACGCCGCCACGCGGAGAGCAGGTCTCCCGGGCGGGACCGTGACATCGGCACGCGGTGTACGGGAAAGGGTGAGGTGGCGTCCGCTTCCAGATCGGTAGCCCTCAGCAGGGCTGGGTCCACGAGATGGACGAGCTCGACCTCGTGGGACGAGCTGATGAGCTCTGTGTCGCGCTGGACGAAGACCCCCGCGATCGGGGACGCGATCGTCGGATACCAGGGCGTGATGACGAGGATGCGCACTTCCCTACGGTACCAACCGAATTCCCTGACTCGGCCGCCTAGACTTGTGTCCCGTGAAGATCGTCAGCGTCGTGGGCGCGCGCCCGCAGTTCGTCAAGCTCGCCCCCATCCACAAGGCCGCGCTCGCCGCGGGCGTCGAGCACATCATCGTCCATACGGGCCAGCACTACGACCCGATGCTCTCCGATGTGTTCTTCGAAGACCTCGGCATCGGGAGCCCAGACGTGCATCTCGGCGTCGGCAGCGGCTCGCACGGTGTGCAGACCGGGGCGATGCTCGCGGCGCTCGATGCGGTGTTCGACGAGCACCGCCCGGACTGGGTGCTGGTATACGGCGACACGAACTCCACGGTGGCCGCGGCGCTGAGTGCGGTGAAGATGCACATCCCTGTCGCGCACCTCGAAGCGGGCCTTCGCAGTTTCAACCGACGCATGCCCGAGGAGCACAACCGTGTGATGACCGATCACGCCGCCGATCTCCTCCTCGCACCGACGCAGGTCGCAGTCGACCATCTCGCCAGCGAAGGTCTCGCTGCCCGCACCACCCTCGTGGGCGATGTGATGACCGACGTCCTGTTCGAAGTCCGTGATGAGGTCGGCTCTCGCCGGTCGATGCTGGTCGAGGAGCTGGGCCTGACTCCTGGTGGCTACTATGTCGCGACGATCCATCGCGCCGAGAACACTGACGACCCCTCTCGACTCAGGGAGGTCGTCAACGCGCTCGGCGGTCTCGACAAGCCCGTGGTCCTGCTCGCGCACCCGCGGGTGGTCGCGAAGGCCGCCGCGCACGGGATCGCGCTCACCCAGGGATCCCTCGTCGCCCACCAGTCGCTCGCCTACCCGGAACTGATCGCTGCCGCACTCTCCAGCGCGGGTGTGGTCACCGACTCCGGCGGTCTCCAGAAGGAAGCGTTCCTGCTGCGCGTGCCATGCACGACGGTGCGGACCGAGACAGAATGGGTCGAGACCGTCCAGCTTGGATGGAACGTGCTGGCGAACACAGCCGCCGAGATCTCCGCCGGCGTCACGCGACCTCGCCCTGCTGACACGTCCGAAGCGCCTTACGGAGACGGCCATGCCGCGGAGCGTGTGATCCAGGAACTGACCAGAGCGGCTGAGGAGACCTCGCGCGCGTGACCTCGGTCGAGACCGTCATCCGACCTCGTCGCGAGTTCCGGACCGATGTCCAGGGGCTTCGCGCGGTCGCTGTCGGTCTGGTGCTCCTTTACCATGCGGGCGTGCCCTTCATCACGGGCGGCTATGTGGGTGTCGATGTCTTCTTCGTCATCTCCGGGTTCCTGATCTCGAGTCACCTGATGGAGTCTCTCGAGCGGGACGGCCGCATCCGCTTCGCCGAGTTCTATGCCAGACGCATCCGACGGATACTTCCTGCTTCGCTCGTCGTGGCCGTGCTCACGGCGATCGCGGCGATCATCTTCTATCCGCCGCTGGCGCTTGAGGGGGTCCTGCGCGACGCGCTCGCGACCATTCTGTATGTGCCCAACATCTGGTTCGCGATCCAGGACACGGACTATCTCGCGGATCACGCCGCTTCTCCATACCAGCACTACTGGTCGCTCGGGGTGGAAGAGCAGTTCTACCTGGTGTGGCCGCTGATCCTCGTCCTCCTGGTGTTCCTGGTTCGCAGGCGCAGAGCTCTCATCGTCGGCGGCATCGCAGTGCTCGCGGTGGCGAGTCTGCTCAGCGGAGTGCTGCTGACTCCCATCGACCAGCCGTCGGCCTTCTTCCTGCTTCCGACCCGCGCGTGGGAGCTCCTGGCCGGTGGGCTTGTCGGAGCGGTGCTGCTGCGTGGTGCACCGCGACTCCCCGGCTGGATCGAGGCGGTCGGTGGCTGGGGCGGACTCGCCATGATCCTGGGAGCCGCGCTGCTGTACGACGACAGCACGGTATTTCCCGGCACAGCGGCAGTACTACCTGTCCTGGGCACGGCGCTCGTGATCCTGTTCGGCGCGCGGGGGCGGGCGACGGGCCCAATCGGTTTGCTCTCGCTCCGACCGATGCAATTCGTCGGGTTGATCTCCTACTCTCTCTATCTCGTCCACTGGCCCCTGCTGATCGTGACGCAGGCAGCCGTCGGCGAGCAGAATCCGCTCAGCCTCGCCATGAAGGTGTTCGTGGGGATCGTGATAGCACTGCCGCTCGCCTGGCTGCTGTTCCGTTTCATCGAGACCCCGCTGCGTCGGCCCCGCGCACTCCTGGGCAGGCCCGCTCGGGTGACTCTCTGGGGAACCCTGGCGCTGACTTTGGTGCTGGTGGCTGGAACAATCGGCGCGGTGCAATGGGCTGCGACGCGGGACGTCGGCACCGGGGATGCGGTCGCGGTCGCGCCGGACTTCCCGGTGTCGCCCCCCAATGGCACGCCTTTCGTTCCGCGCAACATCACTCCACAGCTGGATGCCGTTGCGGATGACATCCCGCCGATGCATCGCGATGGATGCCACTACGACGCGAAGCGCGAAGACGTGCAGGACTGTCGCTACGCGGACCTCGACGGCACACGGACGATCGCGGTCTTCGGCGATTCGCATTCGGCGCAGTGGTTCCCCGCCGTGGAGGACTTCGCGGACGACGAGGGCGGCATCCGCATCGACACTTATACGAAATCCTCCTGCCCTGCGGCCGATGTGACGGTGCTGGACAAGGGCGTTCCCTACACATCGTGTGATCGATGGCGCGACGCCGTTCTGGAAGCGCTGGTCGCCGATCCGCCTGACCTCGTCGTGATCTCGAACTACGCGAACCTTGTGCTCGCTGGTGTCGCAGACCAGGAGTCGCGCTCCAGCGTGTGGAGAGACGGGGTCGAGCGCACCGTAGGTCGCCTCAGAGACGCCGGAAGCGAGGTTCTGATGATTGCAGACACGCCACGGTTCGCCGTTTCTCCCGCCATCTGCGCTTCGTCCAACGTCCTGGATGTCACGTCGTGCGCGGGCGAGCGCGCGGAAGTGCTCGACGCCGATTTCGCTGCGCAGGAGCATGATGCGGCAGAAGCGGCCGGCGCGGTATACGTCGACCTCAACGACTACATCTGCACTCAGGACAGCTGCCCGGTGATAATCGACAACATGTTGGTGTATTTCGACGTGAACCACCTGACGGCGACCGTCGTCTCTTATCTCGAGCCGGCGCTCGAGCCGACGTTCGCCTCGCTGCTCGGCATCGACGCAGGAACCGACCCGTAGAATGGAAACCATGCGCATTGCTGTCGTCGCCCTCGGAAAGATCGGGCTTCCCCTCGCCGTCCAGTTCGCCGATTCCGGTCATGAAGTCGTCGGCGTCGACGTGAACCAGAGGGCCGTCGACACGATCAACGCAGGCCTCGAGCCGTTCCCCGGTGAGGCGCACCTCCAGGAGAAGCTCGCCGAGCTCGTCCCCTCAGGACGGCTGCGCGCGACGACCGACTACGCGGACGCCATCCCCGGTGCAGACGCTGTCGTGCTCGTCGCCCCCGTCTTCGTGAACGACGAGACGTGGGAACCCGACTTCAAGTACATGGACGCCGCGACCCGGTCGCTCGCCGAGCACCTCACGCCCGGCACCCTCGTCTCGTACGAGACCACACTCCCCGTCGGCACCACGCGCGAGCGCTTCACCCCCATGCTAGAAGCCGGTTCCGGCCTCACCGAGGGCACCGACTTCCACGTCGCATACTCCCCGGAGCGCGTGCTCACCGGCCGGGTCTTCGCCGACCTGCGCAAGTACCCGAAGCTGATCGGCGCGCTCTCCGACGAGGGCAACCGTCGTGCCCGCGAATTCTACGAAGCCGTCCTGCAGTTCGACGAGCGCCCCGACCTTCCCCGCCCGAACGGCGTGTGGGACCTGGGGACCACGGAGGCCTCCGAGATGGCGAAGCTCGCAGAGACCACTTACCGTGACGTCAACATCGGCCTCGCGAACCAGTTCGGCCTGTTTGCCGCATCGCACGGCATCGACGTCTACAAGGTGATCGAGGCCTGCAACTCCCAGCCCTACAGCCACATCCACCGACCCGGCATCGCCGTCGGCGGGCACTGCATCCCCGTCTACCCGCGTCTGTATCTGTCGACCGATCCCAGCGCCGACATCGTCCGCGTCGCGCGCCAGCTCAACGCCTCGATGCCGGAGCGTCTGGTCGCGCAGGCAGAGGGCATCCTCGGCGATCTGAACGGTCAGCGCGCCGTCGTCCTCGGCGCTGCCTACCGCGGTGGCGTGAAGGAGACAGCGTTCTCCGGTGTCTTCCCGACGGTCAAGGCACTCAAGGATCGAGGGGCTGAGGTCGTCGTGCACGACCCGCTGTACTCTGACGAGGAGCTGCGCGGACTCGGGTTCGAACCGTACGCGATCGGCGGCGAGGTCGACCTGGCTATCCTGCAGACGGACCATGCCGACTACCAGGAGCTCTCTCCGGCGCAGTTGCCGGGAATCAAGCTCATCGTGGACGGTCGTGCGGCGACGGATCCTGCGCGTTGGGCTGGCACCCCGCGAATCGTCGTCGGCGCGGCGAACACCGGGGTCTGAACTGACACAGATTGTTTCCCGGGGGCTTGGCTCTCGTCCCCGTACTCGGCACGGCAGCCGTCATCGCGGCGGGCACCGCCACGCCGTGGCTCTGGCATTCGCCGCTGACGTCATTGCGTCCGGTGCAGTGGCTGGGCGACGTCTCCTACTCGCTTTATCTGTGGCACTGGCCGCTCATCGTCCTGATGCCGTTCGCCGTCGGCACCACGCTGCCCACGGTGATGAAAGCGGGGATCCTGTCTGTCGCACTGGTGCTCGCCTGGCTAACGTACCGGTTCGTGGAGCGTCCAGGACAGCGCTGGTCGCTGCTCGCGGCGTCGAATCGGCGCACCTTCGTGGCGATGCTGGCAGGCATGGGGGCGGTGATGCTCGCCGGCGGTGCGCTCATGGTGACGGGGAATCTCCGTGAGGCGGCCGACGTGCCGCCTGTCTCCGTGACAATCGAGGAGTGTGTCGGACCGCAGGCGATGTCGTCGCCGGAGGAGTGTCCGAACCGGTACGCTCCCGCCTCCGAGACGGTGATGGGGTCGAGGAGCTCCTACTTCCATGTGCCTTCGTGCGTCGCCCGCCCGGATCTGCTGCCGTTCGGTAGTCGGACCGCCACTGTGGAGTGCGATTTCAGTGTGGGCGAGGCGCACCCCACCACAGTGTGGCTCGTCGGCGATTCGCACGCCGAGCAGTGGAAGGGCGCGGTATTCGATCTCGCGAGGCAGAAGCACTGGTCAGTGCTGGCGAGTTTCGGCAGCGGATGTCCGGTCATCGACGCGCCGTTCATCGGCTTCCGTGAACCGGCGCCGGCAGCGGATCAGGAGCGTTGCCGGGCATGGTCCACAGCAGTCCGCGAGGCCGTCGTACAGCAGAAGCCCGACTAAGTTCTCACCTGGTCCGCAGGGCGGGTCCAGCTCGTCGATGACGGGACGGGGCGACCCCAGGGCATGCAGTTCACCGCGGCCTCGAGCGGACGTGGACCGCGTGGGCGGATGCAGGCGTCACAGTAGCGGCTCTCGGCGGCGTTCCGTTCAACGGAGAGGTGCGCTCTCCCGATTGCGTCCTGGTGAACGCCGGCGATCCGCTGGCGTGTGCAGCGTCACGGGGGGAGGCGCAGCCCCGTGACCCGTACCTCGACGCCGCACAGGCGAATTCCCCCGGGATCCGCGCCTTCGATGCCGATCCATGCTTCTGCGACGCCGACAACTGTTACGCCGTGATCGGCGGCGTGGTCGTGTACTACGACGCCGACCACCTCAATCTCGACTACGTCCGTCGGCTTGCGCCACCTCTTGCTCGGGCGATGGGGATCGACTCGCGCTGACACACCGGCCGGACGCGCGTCCTATTCCGGCCGGGACTGCGGGGACCGAGTCGGAGCGGATGCCGGTTCGGTGACGCTTTCCGTCTGGCGTGACGCTGCGCGCAACGTGAGCGCGGCGGACAGGACGAAGAAGATGAGGCCGGGCACCGCGTAGCGGAATTGTGTCGGTGTGCCGTTGGTGATGTTGTACAGCGCCGTCCCGAGGATCGCGCCGAGCAGCAGGTGAGCTTCCGGGCGCCGGAAGAACAGCACCATGCCGACGAGCGCGAGAATGATCAGCAGCAGCAGCGTGAGATCACGTTCCAAGAACGTCCGGAGGTCGCCCGAGAGAATCCGCAGGGTCATGCGAGGAACCGCGAGGATCGCCTCGCCGATGGAGTCGGCTTCGGCCTTCTTGAGGAACTGGTCGAGCTGCGAGAACGACGGGAAGAGGACCGTCTGCAGGAGCTGGCATCCGATCGCCGTGCCGGCGACGACGAGAGCCGGCCACCCCCATTCGCTCCATCGTCGTCCGAACAGCGATCCGAGAAGCCACGCCATCACGAACGCACCGGCCACGATGAACGTCGCCTGCCGGGTGAATGCCGAGCCGACCACCGTGAGTGCCACGATCACAAGCATCCATGAGCTCCGCTTGCGGAACCACGCCCACGTGGCGACGAGGGTGAGCGCTGTCCACAAAGCCGAGAGCGACTCGGTGAGCATGCCCCCGTTGAACATCATGAGCTGATAGCTCGCGTTGACGAGGATCATCACGGTGACGGCGACCCCGTTGCCGAAACGACGACGGAGGATCTGGGCGAACACGACCGTCATCACCAAGGTGATGAGCAGCACCGTCCCTGCAAGGCCGAACGGGCCGAAGAGACGAACCGGGAGCGCGGCGAGAGCAGGGAGCACGACGCGCGGCTGCACCAGGCCCCATCCGAACAGCTGATCGACGTCCGGGACGGGCACTCGGTACGCATCGGCGAAGTCGATGGTGAGGTCACGTGCGGATTCCTGCGACTCGCCCCCGAACCAATACGCCATGGCGAGGTAGTACCGGGAGTCCGGGTAGAAGAACGGGAGCCTGCGCACGTAGGCGACGTAGCCGACGGCGAAGCTGCCGAGCACGATGAGCCATGTGAGGATGTCGCCGCTGCGTGTGCCCACCCAGGTGCGTGCGCCTCGAAGACGCGATGGGGCAGAGGGGGAGGAAGAGCTCATGTGACGGTTCTCGTTCGTTGTCGTGCGGCGGCTCGGAGACGCGCCGATCGTTGTCAGTCCGGTGGGGGCGTGCTGAACGGGGAGTAGGTCGGTGTCGAGGGCGTCGCCTGGATGTCGAGTTGCAGGGCGCTGATGAGCATCTGTGTACCGATCATCAGTGGGAGCGCGGCGAGCATGACGGTGGCGGCGGTGGCGACGACGGAACCGGCGATCTGGAAGATCACCCAGATGCTGATACCGACACCGATCACGAACAGCAGCAGCCCCATGAAGAGCAGCAGCGCGATGGGGGAGAACGACCAGAGGACGTAGCGGTACCAGATTCGTGACCAGTATCCGACCGTCAGACGATTGAGGAGCTCCGGGATCACCTTGCTCAGCCGTATGCTGGAGACTTCATCGCCGTAAACCGCAGGGATCGGAACGTCTGTCGCCGGCACCTGCAGGATGTTCAGGTGGATGAGGAGATCATTCTCGAAGCTGTATCGCTTCGCCACGCGATCCAGCGGCACCCGCTCGAGGACCTCTGTCCGGATGGCGGTGTAGCCGTTCTGCGGGTCGAAGAGGTTCCAGTAGCCCGATGCCAGCTTCGTGAAGAACGAGAGCACGATGTTCCCGAAGACCCGGTGCCCCGGCATGCCTCGGAACGACTCGGGGGAGTAGAAGCGGTTGGCCTTGGCGAACCCGAAACCCCCGTCCGTCACTCTGTCCAGAAGCGCCGGCAGGTAGGCGGGATCCATCTGCGCATCGCCCGCCATCACGACGTTGACGTCGGCACCGAGCTTCATCGCCGCACAGTGGGCGGTGATGATCGCGCCGCCCACGCCCTGGTTCTCCTCATGGCGGATGAGCGTGACTCTCGGATCACCGACGTCGCTCACCACCTGGCTGGTCGCATCGGGGCTGCAATCGTCGACGATGACGATGTGATCGACGTACTCGGGCATCGTCCTGATGACCGTGGCGATCATCTTCTCTTCCTTGTACGCAGGCACGACCGCCGCGATGGTCGCATTCTTATACATCGGAACTCCGGGTCGAGGGGGTGACGAACACCCAGTAACGATAGGCGAAGTAGTTCCACACCGTCGTCGCCACGACGGCGACGACCTTCCCGGCGAACCAGCCGGCCCCGCTCTGGTCGACGAGCCAGACGATGCCGGTCGTCGCGATCGTGTTGAAGACGACGAGAGCGGTGTATCTGGCGACGCTCGGCACGACCTTGGAGTCCGATGCGAACGCGACCATCCGCTGAAGTGTGTACGTCACGGCGAAGGAGGCGAGGAAGGCGAGGGGAGTCGCGATCGCGAGCGGCACGCCGAGCATGTCGTGCGCCAGCCAGAGAAGCCCGACGTCCACCAGGAAGCAGAATCCACCGACGACGAGATACCGGACAGCGCTGCTATTCCAGGCGAGGCGCGCCAGATCGCGGGCAGTCTTCGGCATACTGCCATTCTCTCAGACCGAGCCCGCAGGTTCGCACAGGCGCGCGCCGATACGATGGAGTACATGGATCTTCTCGTCGTCGGGTCGGGTTTCTTCGGCCTCACCATCGCTGAGCGCGCCGCCGAAGCCGGCCGCAAGGTAACCGTCATCGACCGCCGCCCTCACATCGGCGGCAACGCCTACAGCGAGGCCGAGCCCGAGACGGGTATCGAGGTCCACCGCTACGGTGCGCACCTCTTCCACACGTCGAACGCGACGGTGTGGGAGTACGTCAACCGCTTCACCAGCTTCACGAACTACGTCCACCGCGTGTACACGACGCACAAGGGCACGGTCTTCCCGATGCCGGTGAACCTCGGCACGATCAACCAGTTCTTCCAGTCGGCCTACACCCCCGACCAGGCACGGGCGCTGGTCAAGGAGCAGGCGGGCGAGTTCGATGCCAAGACGGCCGCGAACTTCGAGGAGAAGGGCATCGCCCTCGTCGGGCGCCCCCTCTTCGAGGCCTTCTTCCGCGACTACACCGCGAAGCAGTGGCAGACGGACCCGCAGAAGCTCTCCGGCGACATCATCAGCCGCCTCCCCGTGCGCTACACGTACGACAACCGCTACTTCAACGACACCTGGGAGGGCCTTCCCATCGACGGCTACACGGCGTGGCTGGAGCGGATGGCGGACCACCCGAACATCGAGGTCAAGCTCGGCGTGGACTACTTCGACGATGCGCAGCCGCTCAGCAAGAAGGCGACCGTCGGCCAGCTCCCGGTCGTCTACACCGGACCGGTCGACCGCTACTTCGAGTACACCGAAGGCGCGCTCAGCTGGCGCACGCTCGACTTCGAGCAGGAAGTGCTGAACGTGGGCGACTTCCAGGGCACGAGCGTCATGAACTACCCGGACATGGATGTGCCGTACACCCGCATCCACGAGTTCAAGCACTTCCACCCGGAGCGCAAGGATGTCTACGAGCAGGACAAGACGGTGATCATGCGCGAGTTCTCGCGTTTCGCCGAGCGGGAGGATGAGCCGTACTACCCGGTGAACACCCCGGCCGACCGCGAAGGCCTGCTGGCCTACCGCGAGCTCGCCAAGGGGGAGAAGGGCGTCCATTTCGGCGGCCGACTCGGCACGTACCAGTACCTCGACATGCACATGGCCATCGGCTCGGCGCTGTCGCTCTGGAACAACTCTCTCTCCTAGACTCGACATCGTGAGTCACGCTGCTGTCGGGGCGCCCGGGACGCCCCGGCGCTATCTGCATTCGCTGTGGCTGCTGTCGGCCCGCGACCTGAAGGTCCGCTATTCGACCAGCTTCCTCGGCTACCTCTGGTCGGTGCTGGATCCGCTCGTGATGAGCGCGATCTACTGGTTCGTCTTCACGCAGATCTTCCAGCGCGATGTCGGTGAAGAGCCATACATCATCTTCCTGATCAGTGCGCTGCTCCCATGGGTGTGGTTCAACGCCTCCGTGTCCGACTTCACCCGGGCGTTCAAAAAGGATGCTCGTCTCGTGAGATCGACCTCGATCCCGCGGTCGATCTGGGTGAACCGGATCGTGCTCAGCAAGGGCGTCGAGTACCTGTTCTCGTTGCCGGTTCTCGTGCTGTTCATCATCGTGAACCTCGTCGTGGAGCTCGATCCGAATCAGACGGTGCACGTCGGCTGGGGAATCCTCTGGATGCCGGTGGCCGTGCTCCTGCAGACGATCCTGCTGGTCGGGCTGGGGCTCCTGGTGGCGCCCCTGTGCGTGCTCTTCGTCGACCTGGAGCGCACGACCGCGCTGATCCTGCGCGCGATGTTCTATGCGACGCCGATCATCTACAACGTGACCGATCTCCCCGGCATCTTCCAGACGCTCGGCGCGTTCAATCCGCTCGCGGGCATCTTCATGCTCTACCGGATGCCCTTCTTCCCCGACCAGTGGAACCCGTTCACGCTGACGATCAGCGTCTTGATGAGTCTGCTGATCCTGGCGCTCGGCATCTGGACCTTCCGCAGTCTGGAACGACCAGTGCTGAAGGAGCTGTGATGTCCTCGGCGATCGAAGTGCAGAATCTCGGCGTCCATTTCCGTCGGAACAGGCGGGGCAGCCGCAGCTTCAAGGACCTTTTCGCTGGTGCTTCGCGGCGGTCGCGTCCCGGCGAGTTCTGGGCGCTGCGGAACGTGTCGTTCTCGGTGCAGCCGGGCGAGTCGATCGGGGTCGTCGGACGCAACGGGCAGGGAAAGTCCACGCTTCTCCGGTTGGTCGCCAAGGTGCTGCTCCCCGACGAGGGCACGGTCACGGTGAACGGGGGAGTCGCCCCCCTGATCGAGATCACCGGCGGCTTCGTGGGAGACCTCACGGTGCGTGAGAACGTGCGCTTGACCTCGGGGCTTCACGGGATGTCGCGTGAGGAGGTCTCGCGCCGCTACGACGGCATCATCGAGTTCGCCGAGCTCGCCGGGTTCGAGGACACGCCCTACAAGCACCTCTCGAACGGGATGAAGGTCCGGCTCGCGTTCGCCGTCGTTTCTCAGCTCGATGAGCCGATCCTGCTGGTCGACGAGGTGCTCGCCGTCGGCGACAAGGCCTTCCGCGACAAGTGCTACAAGCGCATCGACGAACTGCTCGCCGAGGGGCGGACGCTGTTCTTCGTCAGCCACAACGAGCGCGACCTCCGGCGGTTCTGCACCCGCGGGCTCTACCTCGACAAGGGCGAGCTCGCGCTCGATGCGCCGATCGCCGAGGTGCTCGACCGCTACAACGCTGACTACGCGGTGTAGCGGCCAGCACTCGACGAGCTGACGGAGGTGTCGCTCAGAGCCCGACCAGGCTCCGCAGCGCGTTGACCGATTTCCGTGCGGCATCGACGGCCGCGGCGACACCGGAATCGTTCGTGATCGCCGTACGGAGCTGCGTGAGACGCTGTGCGTAGTCCGTCACGCCGTCGTACCACTTCGAGGCGATGGAGGAGGGCGCCTGGGCGTCCGACAGCCGCTGCGCGTCCTGCTGCAGCGTGTCGACGACGGGGAGGGCATCCTGCCCGCTCGCACCCGCGATGATGTCGAGCCCGCGCGGTGCCGAGTTCAGCCACCCGCTCACCTGACCGCGGAACACCTCGACGGTGGGGTCGGTCGCGGGGGGAGGCGTGAGGGCCGGGGTCGGCTCCGGCTCCGGAGCGGTGGTGGCCGTCGGCGTCGGCGTGGGTGTCGGCGTCGACGTGGGAGTCGCGGTCGCCGTCGGTGTCGGTGATGCGGACTCGGACGGGGTGGGAGAGTCGCCCCGCGGCAGGAGGAAGAAGAGCAGCAGGCCCACCGCCACGAGGGCGACCACCGAGAGACCGACGATGAGCCACACCCGTCCGGTCCGCTTCGGCTGCGGAGGCAGAGGTGCCCAGCGCAGCTCCGGCTGCGTTTCGTCCATCGTCACCCCTCCAGTGGCGGCATCGGCTGCCAGCTGCGGTCACGACCGGCCTTGCCGCCGTCGCGGATGCCGCGGAAGAGGTTGCTCGTGCCGCGCACGGTCCTCTCGACGAACACGAGCCTGATGAGTTCTTTGAAGAAGGTCGCCGCGGTGCCGAGGCCGAAGAGCACCGGGTTGTAGACGCCGTGGACCTGGTAGTACTGCTTGATGAATCCGCGGTTGCGCATGATGTAGTAGCGATACGCGTTGCTCGACGCGTTCATGTGGCGGATGCCCATGTCCCACTGCTTGATCTCACGCGTGCGGCGCAGCACGAATTCGTCCACGATCACGGCGGTCGTCAGGCGCGAGGCCAGCCAGCCGTACATCTGGTCGTCCCAGTAGATGAAGAACCGCGGGTCGGGCAGGCCGATCTGCTGCACGATCGAGCGATGGATGAACATGCCCTCGAAGCAGCCGCTGTTCATCTCTTTGTAGCCCGTCTCATCGAAGCCGGACGGAGCGAAGGGAATGGGGATGCCCATGCGCTCGGCGATGCGGTACTGCCAGTAGAACTCGCTGCCGTCGTAGTCGAAGCGGCGACCCTGGATGCTCTTGAACCTGCTGCTCCAGGCGCCCATCTTCGCGAGCCCCTCGGTGAGGACCTCGACGTCGTCGTCCATCATCCAGATCCACTCGGAGCCGAGCTCGTACGCGGTGCGCATGCCCTCGCTGAAGCCGCCGGAGCCGCCGGTGTTCTTCTCGAGTCGCCGGTACACGATCTCGGTGCCGATGTCCTCGCGGAACGACTCGACGACGTCGGTGGTGTCGTCCGCCGAGGCGTTGTCGATGATCACGACGTGGCCGGGTTTGGGGTCCATCGCGGTGATGCTCGTGAGCAGACCCGAGAGCAGGTGCGAGCGGTTGAAGGTGACGATGACGATCGTCGCGGACGCGGGGTCGAATGCAGCGGGCGCCGCGGTCATGCCTTCTCCTCGAAGATCTGCTGCCAGGACTGGGTGGAGACGAGATCGGGCAGCGCCTCGCGGTACTGCTTCTGCAACTCCGGCCAGCGCCGGCGGAGTTCCGCGTGCAGCCGTACCGTGTCTCGAAGCATCCGTCGGTACTTCGCGCGATCACGCGTGTAGATGTTCTTCCCGGAGCCGTCGGCGGCGCTCACCAGCGCGCTGTCGAACGCCGGGACACGCCACCAGTGCGCATCCTCCTTACCGAATTCAACCTCTGGCTGCGCGATGTTCGCCGGGGCCGGACGGTGCAGGAAGTGCGAGGTCAGCGTGGAGAGGGTGAACAACCGCAGCCGGAGCCCCTTCGGGCTGTCCAGGTCGTTCTTCGGGAGCTGCTTGTACACCTGGCGGCCACGTCGCGAATGCAGCACGGCGGACGGGTCGCGGTGCACGATCGTCTCCGGGAAGTCGGCCGCGAGGGAACGCGCGGCTGGCATGGCTGTCGCGAGGTTGCGGCGCATGTGCTCGGGCCCGGACAGGATGTCGCGCAGGGCCTGCGCACGCAGTGCCACGGGGTAGTACTGCATCATCATGAGGTGCTTGAGGTCGACGCGGCGACTGTGGACGAGCAGCCGGCCGCCCCTCGGCGCGTTCGAGTGCAGGAGTCCGGCCACGATGCGGTTTCGGGCATGGAAATACGCCTGCCAGTCGATCGAGTCGTCCTTGTTGACCCACGAGATGTGCCAGAGCGCGACGCCGGGCATCGACACCGTCGGGAAGCCCGCCTCACCCGCACGGAGACAGAATTCGGCATCGTCCCACTTGATGAAAGCGGGAAGCGACAGCCCCACCTTGCGGATCGCGTCGAGAGGGATGAGGCACATCCACCAGCCGTTGTAGTCGGCATCCATCCGCATGTGCAGGAGCGTGGACTGCCGCAGGTTCGAGACGCCGAAGTCGTGCGGCATCTTCTCCTGGTAGAGGTTGCGCCACATGAAGGGGTGATCGTCCACGACCTCGGCCCAGCCGTGGAGCTTCGGGCGGTCGAGCAGGTCGAACATGTGCCCGCCGACCAGTACCGGGGTGGTCGCGTACTGGCCGAAGACGATCGAGCGACGCAGGGACTCCGGTTCGAGGCGCACATCATCGTCGAGCAGCTGCACGAAGTCGCTGTCGGGGCGCTGAAGCGTCTCGTGCATGGCCCGGGCGAACCCTCCGGACCCACCGAGGTTGTCCTGACGGATCACCTGGAGCGTCTCGCCGAGGGTCGCTGCGACGTCGTCGTAGCCCTCCTGATCCGCGACGAGCTGGGTCCCCTGATCGATCAGGAAGATACGATCCACGAACTCCAGCGCATCCGGCGACGCCGCCAGTGCGCGAAGAGTCTCCACACAGTAGTCCGGCTTGTTGTAGGTGGTGATGCCGAGCGAGGCCTTGCCGGTGCGCGTCGGTTCCTGCTCTGTCGTCCACTCCGCACCCTCGAGCACGGCCGGCTTCTCATCGGCGACGATGTCGAACCAGATCCAGCCGCCGTCGCTGTACTGCGTGAGCTCGAGATCGAAAGACGTCGTCGCCTCGCCCGTCACCTCACGCGTGGCGACTCGCTGGCGGACGCCAGATCCGTTGGAGCGGTACACCAGGATCGTCGCCGGCCCGGTGGTGCGCACTGTGAGTTGCACCTGTCGGACGCTCGTCCAGTGCTGCCAGTAGGACGCGGGGAAGGCGTTGAAGTACGTCCCCATCGACACGCGCCGCCCGGCCACGATGCGGGCGCGATGCCGACCGAGGATGTTCCCGAGGTGGGCGCGATTCGAGACGCGGACGGGTTCGTCCTCGATCACGGACCAGGTCTCCGGGTCGGCGTAGAGCGGAAGGAGGTCGGGGTCGCGATCAAGTGGGAAGACGACGTTCTGAAGGACGTGGGCCACTGGGAGGTTCTCCGATGTTGGTGCCGCAGGCCACTGTCAGAGGACAGTGCGGGACTCGACGAGCAGTGAGTAGCCTACCGTCGATGACCTTCGCATCTGCGGAGAGTCGCCCCGAGCCCCCTCGGACGCGCTGGGTAGACTGACCGCGATGAAGGTACTGATCACCGGCGGCGCCGGCTACATTGGCTCAACCGTCGCGACGGCGTGCATCGAAGCCGGGATCGAGGTCGTCATCCTCGACGACCTCTCCACGGGGCTCCGGTCCTTCGGTGAAGGCCGCAACCTGTATGTCGGCGACATCGCCGACGGGTCCACGGTGGATGCGCTGCTCGCGGATCACCCCGACATCGACGCGGTGATCCACTGCGCTGCCCGCATCGTGGTTCCGGAGTCGGTCGCCGACCCCCTCGGGTACTACGACGCCAACGTGGGCAAGACGATCGCGTTGCTCCAGCGCCTGCGCGACGCCGGGATCCCGCGCATCGTGTTCAGCTCTTCGGCATCCGTCTACGCGGGTGAGACGGGCGACGGCGTGGACGAGGGCGGCAGGCTCGCACCGTCGAGTCCGTACGCCAAGACGAAGGCTATGGTCGAGCAGATCCTCGACGACGCCGCGACGGCGGGCGACTTCCGTGCGATCGCGCTCCGCTACTTCAACCCGATCGGCGCAGACCCGCGACTGCGCACCGGTCTGCAGAATCCGACACCCTCGCACGCGCTGGGGAAGATCATGCAGGCGCGCGCGACCGGGGAGCCCTTCACGATCACGGGAACGGACTGGACGACGCGTGACGGCTCCGGTCTCCGCGACTACATCCACGTCTGGGACCTCGCTCTCGCGCATGTCGCAGCCGTGCAGAAGTTCGACGAGGTCGCCACGCCCGACGGCCCGTATCAGGTGATCAACCTCGGTACAGGAGACGGCGTGACCGTGCGCGAGCTCGTCGCGGCGTTCGAGCGGGTGACGGGCGAACCGCTTCCGGTGACGGAGACCGACCGCCGCCCCGGGGATCAGGCCGGTGCGTTCGCGATCGTGGACCGCGCGGCAGCGGTCCTGCAGTGGCGCGCACAACGCTCGGTCGACGACGGGGTCCGCGACGCGATCGCCTGGGCGGAGAAGCTGCGCGCCACGCTCTGACCGCCGGGGTCCTCCGGCTGGTCACACCTCGGAGCGCAGCGTCGGGATCGTGCCCGTGTGGGCGGCGTCGATGTTCTCCCGCCAGGAGCGCGACTGCCCGGCGCGCAACGCGCACAGCACGAGCATGAACCACCCGGCGCCCACCAGGGTGAAGCTCTCGAACATCGAGTCCACGGCCAGCGTGACCAGGATGATCGGCGTCCACGCATAGACGACCGAGCGTCGCACGCTCGCGACCAGCCAGGAGCGGATCAGCGCGACGCCGCCGAGGAGGAGGAAGAGCACGAGCCCCGCGGCCCCGAGTTGGAGCAGCACGTCGAAGAACGCGTTCAACGCGCTCTGGTGATGGTCCTCGAGCTGGAAGTTGATGTACGTGAACGGGTACTCGCCGCGTGCCCAGTCGCCGAACCAGCCCCACCCCTGGATCGGTTTGACGGCGACGAAGTCGAGGATCGTGTTCCAGAGCGACGCACGCATCGAGAAGTCCGAGCCGGCGTCGAGCAGCGCGATGATCTGATGGCGCAGTGCGAACGCGATCGTGAGTGCGAGCGCGACCAGGATCCCGAGGATCCACTGGACCAGATTGCGTCGCGCCGGCGACGTGTGCCGCACGATAGTGAGGGCGAGCGTGACGATTCCCACGGCGACGGCGAGCACGAGCACCGTGGGGGAGGCAGAGAGGAAGGCGAGCGACCCCGCGAGACCGATCGACACCACGGCGAGGGGAGAGTTCACAGACTGCGTCCGCCACTCGATCACGAAAGTGATCAGGGCGATCACGGCGACGAACCCGAGCATGTTGCGGCTGCCGAACAAGCCCTGCACCGGGCCGCCGGCGGCGAGGTTGCCCTGGATCGAGAGGAAGGTGAACGGCAGGTCGAGCAGCACCCCGGAGAGGATCTCCACCCCGAGTGAGACGGCCAGGAGCACGCGCAGGGTGTCGCCGATGGCTCGCACGGTCTGCAGCGTGTCGCGGATGTGGCCGATCGTGATCGCGAGGAACGCATAGCCGAACAGCGACATCCACCCGAAGAACGTATCCGAGCGATCCGTGGTCCAGACCATGCTCACCAGTGCCCAACCGAGGAAGGCGAACAGCGATGAGGGAGCGATCCGCAACGGCGAGAGCTCGTCGCGTCGCACCCAGAGGATCGCGGCGCCCAGGACGCACAGCACCGCGATGATGGTGGCCAGAGTGACCGCCGAGGTCATCCGTCCGATCGCGTACGAGCCGAAGATGGCGGTGAGCGCAGCGAGGGCGAAGGCTCGAGCGAGCTCCACCGAACCGAGCAGTCGGACCAGCGGGCGGGCCGACGTCACGGCACCCGCCGTTGCCGCGTGCCGCGTTCGAAGACCAGATCCCGTTCCCCGACGCCGACCAGGGGCACCGACTTCAGCTTGAAGGACAGGAGCACCAGGAGCATCCAGCCCCAGAGCATGATCGGCGTGGACTCCGAGAATCCCTGCACCAGCAGCACCACGGTGAACAGGCTCGGCAGCAGGGTCAGCGGGGAGAACGGTCGCTTGGCGTGGAGATCCCACCGGGGTCGGTCGACGGCGAAGAACCAGGAGCGCCACAGCAGGCTCAGGTACGCGATCCCCATCAGGATCACGCCCAGCACGCCGAGCTGGAACAGCACGTCGAGCCACATGTTGTGCGCGTGGAACACGGTGATGCCGTGGTCGACGATCCAGTGGTCGAACGCCGGGTCCGTCGGGATCCAGGGACTGGAGAACCCGTTGCCGAAGAGGGGGTGCTCTCGCACCCGCTCGAGCACCTTCGCCCAGATCAGGTCGGAGCGCCCGGTGAGGTCGGAGCTGCGCCCGACGAGGCCGAGCAGCGGCTCGCGCAGCAGCCAGACCGCGGCGGCGGCCAGCGCCGTGCCGCCGATCGCCGTCACATAGATGCGCGTGCGTGCCCCCGGAGTGCGGGCACGGCGCATCAGCAGGGCGACCAGGAGCACCAGTGCGGCGGCAGCCGCGCACGCGAGCGCGGTCACCGACGACGTGCGCAGCAGGAAGTACGCCGCGAGCAGCATCCACAGAGCCAGTGTGGTGCGCCAGCGCGCGCGAGCGGCGAACAGCACGCCGAAGGTGATGATCGCGAACAGGGAGATGATCGCCAGGAGGTTCGCGTTGCCGACGATCCCCTGGATCCTCCCGCCGTCGAACAGGTTGTCTCTGACCCAGTACCACTGGGGGTCGATCTCGCCCTCCGGCAGCGTCGCGAAGTTCGGCAGCAGCGGCCCGTGCAGGACGAGGGAGACCCACAGCTCGATCGCCAGCGACAACCCGAGGATCCACTTGAAGGCGGAGGACAGCGCCCGGATGATCTCGTGCCAGGTGAGCACATGGGCGATGAACAGACCGTTCACGGTGACGGCGGCCAGGAGTACCCAGGTGATCAGGGTCGGTCCTCGCCATTGGGACCACGCGACCGAGACGAGGGCCAGGGTGGTGTATCCCATCGCCGTCCACGGCAGGCGGCGCCAGCGGAACGGCTGCGGGCGGTTGCGCGCGAGCATCGGGACGCCGATGCCGAGCGTCGCGAGAGTGAAGAGGACGAGGGTGACCGCGGCGCCCTCCATGCCGACCAGGTTGTACACCGCGGTGTGCGCGAAGGTCACGATGAGAACGAGGATCACGTAGCCGCGCAGCAGAAGGTGCCCCGTCGACTCGCGCTCCGGCGCCGTGGGCGGGGCTGTCACCGGGTGCTTGGTGTACTGGGCCATCGCGTTCAGGCTACCGCGCCGCGCTCGGCACGTGCCTGAACGCCGCAGCGCGGCTCTACGCTGGTGGCATGCTGCTGAGCCTCACGAACGCACCCCGCGACTACGCCTGGGGATCCGACTCCCTCCTCGCCGGACTCGAAGGGCGCACGCCGACCGGTGCTCCCGAAGCAGAGGTGTGGTTCGGGGATCACCCCGGCGACCCCGCAGACGTCGCGGGCGGCGGCACCCTCGATCAGATCACCGGCGGCAGACTCCCGTATCTGCTGAAGCTGCTCGCCGCGGGGAGGCCCCTCTCGATCCAGGTGCACCCGACCATCGCGCAGGCGCGCGAGGGATGGGCGAAGGAGAGCGCGCTCGCCGCGGACGATCCGCGGCGCAACTACCGCGACGACAACCACAAGCCCGAGCTCATCGTGGCGCTCAGCGAGCGATTCGAATCGCTCAGCGGCCTGCGTCCGGTGGCGGACACGCTCGAGCTGCTGGACCTGCTGGAGGACAACGACGGCGTCGCGCAGCTCCGCGTGCGGCTTGGGGGCGGAGCCGATGCGCTGCGGGACACCATCGGCTGGCTGCTCGGCGGTGACGCCCAGCACGAGGTCGACGAGATCGTCGCCGCGGTGGTGCGCGCAGCGGAGAGCACCGACACGGGGAAGTGGGGCGCGACGCTGCGGGCGATCGCGGGGGTCGCAGCGACATACCCGGGGGACCCCGGCGTCGTCGTGGCGCTGCTCATGAACCACGTCGTGCTGCGACGGGGGGAGGGCGTGTTCCTGCGCGCCGGGCTTCTGCATGCCTACCTCGCAGGCCTCGGCGTCGAGATCATGGCGGCGAGTGACAACGTGCTCCGCGGCGGACTGACTCCCAAGCGCATCGACGTCCCCGAACTGCTCGCGATTCTCGACCCGACGCCCGGTGAGGTGCCGGTGCTGCGGCCGGAGGGTGCAGACGCGGTCACGGCGTACCCGGTTCCCGTCTCCGACTTCGCGCTCAGCAGGATCGCAGTGGATGGTGCTCCGGTCACGGTGGAGATCTCGGGGCCGACGATGGTGCTCGCGACCGCCGGGACCATCACGGTCAGCTCCTCGTCCGGAGCGGAAGTGCAGGTCCCCGTGGGAACCGTGGCGTTCGCCGGCGGCGACGAGCGCACGCTCACCCTGTCCGGCGAGGGTGAGGCGTTCGTGGCGGGCCCGGGGTTCTGAGCGTGTCGCGTCCACCACGCCGCGACACGCCGAAGGATCGTCATGAACCTTCAAGAGTCGCTTGAGGGTTTACGATCCGCGACTTGACCCGAGCGAATGACACGGGTGTAATTAGTCATGCGCACGGCCCGCCGGGGGGCGGAGACAGGGTTGGAGATCGAGATGACGGGATACCGTTCCGACGTACCGGAGAACTGGTTCGTCGATCCGATCAACCTCGGTGTTCCCGGGGTGCGGCGCACGGACGCCGCCGATGACGACAACGCCCTCGCCTGGCAGGCGGATGCGCTCTGCTCGCAGACGGATCCCGAGGCCTTCTTCCCGGAGAAGGGCGGATCGACCAGAGACGCCAAGCGGATCTGCACCACCTGCGACGTCCGCAGCGAATGCCTCGAGTACGCGCTCAACAACGATGAGCGGTTCGGCATCTGGGGCGGACTCTCCGAGCGCGAGCGCCGCAAGCTCAAGCGCCGCGCCAGCTGATCTGCCGAGGCGGTCACGCGCGCTGAGGTCGTCGGCGCATCGCTTCGCAGGCGCGCCGCATCCACTGCTCCAGGGCCGGTCCCGACGCGCATAGGCTGACGACGTCATGCCAGCCCGAGTTCACGCCATCATCGTCGCGCGCCCCGGATCCTCATCCCGCGCGCAACTCCTCCGCACTCTCGACGCCGTGCGCTCCCAGACTTCACCCGCAGAGGCCGTGACGCTCGTCATGTGCGGAGATGCTTCCACCCTGCGCGAGAGTGAAGCCGTCGGAGCCGTCGTCGAGGGGATCATCGAAGCCCGCGCGACGACGTCGTTCGCTGAGGCGATCGAGCTCGCACGCCCACGCGAGAGCGAGGGCTCGGCGATCTGGCTGCTCGCACAGGACACGGCTCCGCATCCGCGGGCACTCGAGCGTCTCCGCGGCACGCTGGAGCGGTCGCCGTCCGCGGCGATCGTCGCTCCCAAAATCGTCGCGACCGACAACGATCGGGAGATCGTCTCGCTCGGAGTCAGCATGACGACCTTCGGACGATCGGTCGAACTCGCGGCAGGGGAACTCGACCAGGGACAGCACGATCGCATCGACGACGCGCTCGGCTCCGACGTGCGCGGCATCCTCATCCGCGGCGAGGTCCGCGACGCGCTGCGGCCCGACCCGGCGCTCGCCGGCGCCGACGAGGGGCTCGACCTCGGCGTCCGCGCGCGCCTCGGCGGGGGGCGGCTCGTGCTCTCGCCGAGTGCGCGGATATCCGCAGCGCCCGACGGTCCGGCCGCGCTGCCCTCCGGTCGATCCCGACGCGCCTACGTCACCCGGCTGGCACAACTGCACCGGCGACTGGCATACGCTCCGGCGGCCGCCGTGCCGCTGCACTGGCTCAGTCTGCTCCCGCTCGCGCTGTGGCGCTCCATCACGCACCTGGTCGGAAAGCGGCCGGAAGCGGTTCTCCCCGAGTGGGGGGCCGCCCTCACCGCGATGCTGCGGGTCGGCGCTGTCGCGCGGTCCCGGTCGCGCATCCGCGCCTTCCGCTCATCCACCTGGGCGAGCATCGCACCGTTGCGGGTGACGTCGTCCGATCTGCGGCGGCGCCTCGATGACGGGCACGGCAGCGAAGGCGGCGCCGTCAGCGAACTGCGTTTCTTCTCCGGCGGCGGCGCCTGGGCCGTGCTCGCGGCGCTCGTCGTGAGCATCGCCTCCTTCACGACTCTGCTCGCGTGGCCGGCGCTCGGCGGCGGCGCGCTTCTGCCGCTGCGTCAGACGATCTCGGCGCTCTGGAGCGATGCGGCGTGGGGCGCGCGGGGGACGGGGATCGGCCTCGTCGGCCCTGCTGACCCCTTCGCGGCCGTTGTGGCAGTGCTGGGCTCGCTGTGGCCGGCGGGGCCGTCGTTCGCGATGGTGCTGCTGTGGATTCTCGCGCTTCCGCTCGCGGTGCTCGGCGGGTGGTTCGCGGCGACGCGGGTGACCGATCGGGCGGGGCTGCGCATTTTCGCGGGCGTCGCCTGGGCGCTGGCCCCCACCTTCCTGACCGCGCTCGTCGACGGCCGCCCGAGCGCGGTGCTGGTGCACCTCCTGCTGCCGTGGCTCTTCCATTCCGCTGTGGTGGCGCACCGATCCTGGGGCGCGGCCGGAAGCGCCTCCCTCCTGCTCGCCGCCGTGGTCGCCTGTGCTCCGTCACTGGCACCGGCGCTCGCGCTGCTGTGGGTCGTGGCAGTGGGCATCGTCCTGGGCACCGGGCAGTTCCGTGGCGTCGGCCGTCTGCTCTGGCTGCTCGTGCCGACGGCGGCGCTCTTCGCCCCTCTCGTCTTCTGGCAGTTCGCACACGGGACGCCATTGGCGCTCCTGGGAGACCCCGGTCTCGTGTGGGCGGGCCCGCAGGCGGCCGCCGACGCCGCAGGCCGGCTGGCGCTCGCGACCGGATTCCCCACCACGGATCTCGCCGGCTGGGCGTCGCTCGTGCCCGCACCGATCGCCGCGTGGGTGCCGCTGCTGTGTGCGCCGATGGCTCTGCTCGCCCTCGGGGCGGCCGTCGCCCCTCGGTGGCGCGCGGGGATCACACTGCTCGTCGTCGCTCTGGCCGGTCTCGCGACGGCGTTCTTCGCTGTCGGCATCACGGTGAGCTTCGCCCAGGGTGCGGGCGTGGCGATCTGGCCGGGGGCGGGGCTCAGCCTGGCCTGGGTCGGGGTGGTGGGTGCGGCGCTCGTCACGCTCGACACCGCCATCACGCTTCCGAGGCTCCGGGTCCTCTCCGCGGTCGCTGCAGGAGTTGCGCTGGGGATCTGCGCCGTGCCGGCGCTCACTGCCTTCCACGCACAGCGGTCCGTCCTGACGAACGGCCCCGAATCGACTCTGCCTGCCTATGTCGCCGCGCAGGCGGCCGGGGACCGTCCGCTCGCGACGCTCGTGATGACGCCGCAGAACGACGGAGGACTCGCGGTCGAGGTGGTCTGGGGAGCGAGCGAGACGCTCGGATCCCAGACGACGATGGTCTCGACCGCCGTGGAGCCGCAGGGGGACGACGTCGCGACGCTCGCCGTCGATCTCCTCTCCGCCCGCGATTTCGACGCCCCGGGCGAGCTGGCGGCGAAGGGGATCAGTTACGTGCTGCTCGCCGAGCTGCCCGGAGACGAAGGAGACAAGGCCCGCACCCTCCGCGCGGCGGCCATCGCCTCGATCGATCAGCGTGCCGGCCTGGTGCATGCGGGGGAGAGCGATCGCGGGGTTCTCTGGCGTCTGGAAGCCGAGGTCGCTGCGCCGCCGACCCTGACCTCCGCTCAGGAGGGAAGCGCTCGGCTCGTGTTGACGATCCAGCTGCTGGCGGTCTTCGTGGCGCTGCTGCTGTCGATCCCGACCCGCGCCTCGCGGCGCGCGGCACGAGCCCAGTCGCGCATCGTCGGACGCGCTCCCGATGAGCCGATGATCCTGCCCCGGCACGCGGAGGACCGGTCTCCGCTCGAGGAGCAGACTCCGGTCGGCGCGATCGAGGAGCCGCAGGACGAGGCCGCTCTGACCGACGAGACGCTGGTGCCGATCGCCGAGTCCGAGCCGGTCGAGGAGCCGGCTGAGCCGGCTGAGCCGTCCGGTCCGGTCGACGCGCCGACAGACGTCGACGACGAGAGACCCGACACGACAGGGGAGAGGGACCGATGAGCGGTTCGCGCGCATTCAAGGTCGCCGCGACGGGCGCTCGCCTCGCCACCGGGGTCGCCGTGATCGCGGCCTGCGTCGTCGGCGTCGTCGCCGCAGTGCATGCACCGTGGCCGGTCATCCGGCATGATGCCGCCCACGTCGACGTCACGCCACTCCCCGGAGACAGCGTCCTGGTGTGCAACGGCGACCTGCGCGCGCTCGGTCGCGATGCCATGGACCCGCTGGCGCTGAGCTCTGCGGGGTCGCCGACCCTCACCGCAGGCGGCACGTCGGGTGAGCCGTCCTCTGCCGCTCTGGCGGTGCAGGATCTTCCGGACGCTGGCGAGGTGCGCGTGCTCACGGGCGCCGTCGAAGGACGCTCGGCGCCGCTGATCGCCGCCGCCGAGTCGATCGCTCTCACGACGGAGGACCTCTCCGGGTTCGCGGCTACCCCCTGCGGAGTCCCCCGGCTGAACTCCTGGCTCGTCGGCGGGAGCACCGCCACGGGTACCGAGGACATCGTGATCCTGACCAATGCCGCCGAGGTCCCCTCGACCGTGACGCTGACGGTCTACGGCGAGACCAGAAGCGCACGCACGGTCATCGTGCCCGCGCGCACGCAGACTGCGCTGCCGCTCACCTCGATCGCTGCCGGCGACACGGCGCCCGTCGTGCGCGTCGACGCGACCGGGGCACCGGTCCGTGCGGTGCTGCAGTCGTCGCTCACGCAGGTGCTCGATCCCGCGGGCCTGGACCTGCAGGACGCGGTGCCCGGCGCGCAGCAGAAGCTGGTGCTCACCGGCGTGGAGGTCTTCGGCTCCGACGGCGACGACGATGAGATGGCGGTGCTGCGGCTGCTCTCACCCGGCGCGGACGCGCGCGTGCAGGTCCGGGTCGTCGCGGAGGGGTCCGGCTCGGCCACCGACGAGTTCACGGTTCCGCTCGAGCCCGATCTCCCGGCGCAGGTCGCGCTCAGCGGTCTCGAACCCGGTCGCTACACCGTCGAGGTGGAGGCGGACGCTCCTGTCCTGGCCGCGCTGCGACAGCAGGACGGCTTCGGGCGTGATGCGGACTTCGCATGGGTCACGCCGGCACCGTCTATCGACGGCGAGGTGGTGTTCGCGGTACCGTCGGGTCCGCCGGGCCGACTCCAGTTGGCGAACTCGTCGGAGGAGGACACCACGGTGACGATCGAGCCGCTCGACGGGGGCACATCCGAGGATGTCGTCGTCGCCGCAGGTGCGACGGTCGGGGTCGATGTGGAGACCGGGACGACCTATCGGATGCAGTCGACGGGCGCGGTGCACGCGGCTGTCGCGCTCACCGCTTCGGGCGCACTCGCGGTGCTGCCGGTGCAGGCGAGCGCCGGCGTCGAGAAGGCCATCACCGTCTACCCCTGATCGATCCTGCGGATGGGCGGGGCGGCGGGTTCAGTGTTCGTGGCCGAGATCCCACGGTTCGCGGCCGACGTACTCCGCGGCCGCCCGGAACACCGCGCTCTCGATCGCCATGCGGCGGTGCGCGGCATCGTCGTGCCCCGGCGGCAGGAGACGCTCGATGGGCAGCCGGAACAGCACGATGCGCCGGTTCTCCCGATCGAGATGCCAACGCGGAACCGCATCGGTCGTTTCGAACGCCGGTATCGCGCCGATCTCGAACCGGACGTCCTGGAGTTCCGGCCACGTCCCGCGCAAGAACTCGACGGCGGTTCCGACGGTCAGATCGAAACGATCGAGACGGCCGTCGAGCGGCGCGAGAGGCGGGCGGACGACCTCGCTGCGGCCCAGACGCCCGTGGCGGCCGTGCCGCGCACCGCGCCGTGGAGCGGCAGAGGCGTGGGCGGCGCGGCGACGGGGCATGTCGAAAGTCTAGGCGGTGCCGACGTGCGCGGCGCGGCATCCCCGGCTCGGATGCGTGCGAGCCGTACGCTGACGGAGATGGACGGACGACTGTGCTCGAAGGTCGGCTGCGCGCGAGAAGCCGTGGCCACCCTCACCTACGACTATGGGGACAAGATGGCGGCACTCGGTCCGCTCGGCGCCGCGAACGACCCGCAGGCGCATGACCTGTGCTCGCCGCATGCCGATCGACTCTCGGTGCCGGCGGGCTGGCTCGTCGTGAGGCACGAAGCACTTCGAGCCTGAGGGCGCGTCGACACGCGGTCGCCTTCGCGATACTGGGAAAACTGTTTCTGGATACGCTGACTCCAGGCGTGCCAGGGCGGCGCTGCCGGAAAGGCACTCGTGATCGTCTGGCGTCGCTGGATCTTCCCCCTGCTTCTCGTCGTGGTCATCGGCGCGTGCGCTGCAGCACTCGTCAAGATCGCTTTCTTCCCCGACCGGGCCGAGAGCATGGTCAGCCCGGAAGCGGCGATCACCGATCCGGTGGTGGCCGTCGAGCGCGGATCCGTCGTGAACGCGTTGAGCCTGACGGGTAACGTCGCGCGCGATGAGATCTTCGCGGTGCGCAGCGAGGTCGACGGCACGGTCACCGCCGTTCACGTGAGTGAGGGTGCCGCGGTATCAGCGGGCCAGAAGCTGTTCACCATCCGCCAGGAAGATCCCCGCAAGGACATCGACGTGCTTGCGTCGGAGGCCGGCGACGTGTCCGAGATCGCGCTCGTGAAGGGCCAGCCGACGTCGGTGGGCACCGAGATCTTCAGTCTCACGCCCGCGCGGTACCACCTCCTCGCGACCGTCGACCCCGTGCAGCTGTATCGCCTCGTCAACGCGCCGAGTGAGGCCACGGTCACCATCACCGGCGGTCCGGCGCCGTTCGCCTGCACGGGCGTCCGTGTGCAGGTCACCGCAGAGGGCACGGCGAGTGTGCGCTGCGCGATCCCCGCCGGGCAGACCGTCTTCGCCGGGCTCCCTGCGACCATGGATCTGGCCCTCGGTCAGGTCGAGGACGCGCTCGTGATCCCGGTCACCGCGGTGCAGGGCGGCGCGGGCTCAGGGAACGTCTGGGTCGATGCAGCCGACGGTGCGGAGCCCGAGGAGCGCGCGGTGAAGCTCGGGGTGAACGACGGGACGATCGTCGAGGTCACCGAGGGCCTGGAGGAGGGCGAGAGCATCCGCCAGTTCGTGCCGGGCTTCGTCGCCCCGGTCGAGGAGTTCTGCTACGAGGTCTCCCCGGGCGTGGAGCAGTGCGACAGCGGGATGAGCTGGTGACTCTGGTCGCTCTGGAGGACGTCACCAAGAGCGTCCTCCTCGCCGACGACTCGCAGCTCGAGATCCTCCGTGGCATCACTCTCGAGGTCGGCGCCGGAGACCACGTCTCGATCGTCGGCCGCTCGGGCTCCGGCAAGTCGACGCTGCTCAACATCCTCGGGATGCTGGACTCGCCGACGTCCGGCTCCGTCTCGTTCGAAGGGCGGGAGGTTCGTCGCATGCGCTCGGGGCGCCTGGATCGACTGCGCGGCGACAACGTCGGCTTCGTCTTCCAGCAGTTCAACCTGCTCCCGGGTCGAACCGCACTCGACAACGTCATGATGCCCCTTGGCCATGCGAAGGGGAAGACGTTCTGGAACCGACGGCAGATCGCCGCGGACATGCTCGAACGGGTGGGACTCGGCCACCGGGTGAACCAGATCGCCGACAAGCTCTCCGGTGGTGAGCAGCAGCGTGTCGCGATCGCCAGGGCACTGGTGCGCAGACCCGTCCTGATCCTCGCCGACGAGCCGACCGGCGCGCTCGACATCGACACCGGAGCCTCGGTCATGTCGCTCCTCGACGAGGTCGCCACCGAGACGGATGCCGCCCTGGTCACGATCACCCACGACCTCCACGTGGCGGCCCGCGCTCGTCGGCACTTCCGACTGGACGCCGGGCGCCTGGAGACCGCGGACCTCAGCCGTGCGTTCGAGGCCTCGACGCTCGCGGCTCCCGCGCCCGCCGCTCCACCGCAGCCCGCCGCTCCACCGCAGCCCGCGGCCACCGCTCCGGCACCGCCCGTGGCCGTGCCCGCTGCGTCCGAGGTCGTCTCGTGACGGGCTTCCTCGGCGCGCTCTCCGACGCGTGGGCCGAGATCCGCGTCCACAAGCTCCGTGTGCTGCTCAGCCTGATCGGCATCGCCGTGTCGGTCGGAGCGCTCACGGCGGTCGTGGCGATCTCGGAGTATCAGCGTCAGTTCCAGGCCGAGCAGTCCGACCGCTGGGGAGGGCGTGTGGCCACCCTCGTCGTCGCGGCGAGCACTGGCGACGGCTCTCCCGTGGATCCCGATGACTTCGATGCTCGTTTCAGCCGCGTCTCGGAGCGATTCGGCTTCAGCCACACGGCGCGCATCGCGCAGGGGATCATGATGGACGCGCAGCTTCCGGAGGGCATCACCCCGGTCCCGGCGCGCGTGATGGATCCGGCCTTCTCGCAGATCCACCGCGAGCAGCTTCTCGAGGGACGCTGGTTCCTCGACACCGACGTCGAGGCCCTGGCCCCACCGGTGGTCATCACCGAAGCGCTGTGGGACCGTCTGGGTCGGGTGCCGCTGGCGCAGCATCCGACCGTCGTGTTCGGTGGTCCGGCCGGTGGTACCTACCAGGTGATCGGCATCGTCCCGCGCCAGGGGTTCGGCGACGAGGAACTGCGGGTCGACCTGCTCTATGACGCGTATCGCGCTCGTGTGGACGCGTTGCCGCCCGATGCCATGACGCAGTACGAGGTCTGGGTGGGAGCCCAGCAGGCCGACGAGATCGGCCCGGTGCTGGCGATGGACCTGCGCGCAGGGCTGCCCGAGGGGCAGACGGTGTCGGTGAGCCGCACCGACTGGGCGGCGCAACCGGGAGCTATGGACGTCCAGGCCACATTCGAGATGATCACGGGCGGGATCGCCGCGCTCATCCTCGCGCTCGGTGCACTGAGCCTGATCAACATCCAGCTCGTGGCGATGCGCCAGCGCGTCCGCGAGATCGGAGTCCGCCGTGCGTTCGGTGCGAGCTCGGGGCGTGTGTTCTTCGCGGTGTTCCTGGAGAGTCTCGTCGCCACGACGGTCGCGGGTGTGATCGGGATCGCGATCGTCGTCGCGGTGCTGCGCTCCGACTGGGTCGTCACCTCGATGTTCTACGGCATCCAGGACGTCCCGCCGTTCCCGATGCGGGCAGCCCTCGTCGGGCTCGTCGCTTCCGTGATCGTCGGTGCGGTGTCGGGGTTCATCCCCGCACTCGTCGCGCTGCGGGTGAAGGTGATCGACGCCATCCGCTTCTGACGCATACGCTGTGCTGGCTTCATCGTGATGGAAGAATACGAAAATGCCTGAGCTCGAATACCGCGTCGCCGACCTGTCCCTCGCTGAAGCCGGCCGTCACCAGCTGCGGCTCGCCGAGAACGAGATGCCGGGGCTGATGTCGCTCCGGGAGGAGTTCGGTGCCGCGCAGCCGCTGAAGGGAGCGCGGATCGCGGGTTCTCTGCACATGACGGTGCAGACGGCCGTGCTCATCGAGACGCTCGTGGCGCTCGGCGCCCAGGTGCGGTGGGCGAGCTGCAACATCTTCTCCACCCAGGACGAAGCAGCCGCCGCCGTCGTGGTCGGCCCAGGTGGCACGGTCGACGCCCCGGCGGGGGTGCCGGTCTTCGCCTGGAAGGGGGAGACGCTCGACGAGTACTGGGCGTGCACCGAGCGCATCTTCGACTGGTCGTCGAGCGGATTCGACGGGCCGAACCTCATCCTCGACGACGGCGGTGACGCCACGCTGCTCGTGCACAAGGGCGTCGAGTTCGAGAAGGCGGGTGCGGTCCCGGCTACGACCGACGCCGACTCGCACGAGTATTCGGTCATCCTGGACCTGCTGCGCCGTTCGCTCGCGTCGTCGACCGATCGCTGGACGAAGCTCGCCGCAGGGCTCATCGGGGTGACGGAGGAGACCACCACCGGCGTGCACCGGCTCTACGAGCTCGCGGCCTCAGGGGAGCTGCTCTTCCCGGCCATCAACGTCAACGACTCGGTGACCAAGAGCAAGTTCGACAACAAGTACGGCATCCGGCACTCCCTCCCGGACGGTCTGAACCGTGCGACCGACGTGCTCATGGGCGGCAAGGTCGCCTTCGTGTGCGGGTATGGCGATGTGGGCAAGGGCGCAGCCGAGGCGCTCCGCGGACAGGGTGCCCGGGTGATCGTCAGCGAGGTCGATCCGATCTGCGCACTGCAGGCGGCCATGGACGGGTTCCAGGTCGCACGCCTCATCGACGTCGCGGGTGAGGTCGACATCGTGGTGACCGGCACCGGCAACCGTGATGTCGTCACGACAGAGCATCTTCAGGCGCTGAAGCATCTCGCGATCGTCGCCAACGTCGGCCACTTCGACAACGAGATCGACATGGCGGGCCTCGAAGCCATCGAGGGCGCCGAGAAGATCGAGATCAAGCCGCAGGTGCACGAATGGCGTCTGCCGAGCGGACGCAGCGTCCTCGTGCTCAGCGAGGGGCGCCTGATGAACCTGGGCAACGCCACGGGGCATCCGTCGTTCGTCATGAGCGCCTCGTTCACCAACCAGGTGCTCGCGCAGCTGGAGCTCTACACGAACATCGCCGCCTATCCCACCGGTGTGTACGTCCTCCCGAAGGCGCTCGACGAGAAGGTCGCCCGGCTCCACCTCGACGCACTGGGTGTGCGGCTCACCACTCTCAGCGAAGAGCAGGCGGCGTACATCGGCGTTCCGGTGGACGGACCGTACAAGCTCGACCACTACCGCTACTGATCGCTCCCGCGGCCGGGCGCAGCGGGGGACGGATCAGACCCCGACGCGTCGGCCGGTGAGGCGCTCGGCTCGACGGTCGGCGTTCTCCAGCGCTCGCCGCTCCCGCTCCCGCCGCAGGACGGTGATGCCGACCAGCACCTGCTCCGGCGGCGCCGGCGGCATCGGCGAGACGAAGGGCGTCGCCTCGGCGAGCAGATCGTGCGCCACCCGAGCTCGAGCGGCGGGGACCATCCGCGGCGCGCTCACGAGGAACTGCGAGATCCGGCGCGCGAGGCGGTCGGGCATGCGCGCCACGTCGGCGATCTGCGCCCAGCCGGCCAGGGCAGGGGGCAGTACCGGCACGTGCGAGGGGAGCGCGGGAGTGCGGACGCGCTGGCTGTAGGTGCCGGCGACCAGGTCGCCCAGACGCTGCGATCGCGCCGTGAAAGCGCCGGTGAGCACGGCGATGCCGCCGAAGGTCATGTAGATCTCGAGGACGCCGAGGAGTGCGCGGATGAACGCGTGCCGGAATCCGGCGGCACCGCCGTCCACGCGGACGATCCGCCCTCCGACGGCGAGCTTGCCGAGGCTGCGGCCCTTCAGGGCGACCTCCATCGTGATGGGCAGCACCACGAAGCTCACGACGATCGCCGAAACGGTCGCGATGCGGTCGGTGGCATCGTCGAGCACGCCGGCATCGAGCAGCCAGATGCGCAGGAAGAGCCAGAGGATGAACACCGCGTACCCGAGGAGCATGTCGATCGCGGCGCCCAGAGCGCGGAGGAGGAAGCCGACCGGCTGCACGTCGATCGCGACGGCTTCGCCGGAGAGCACCTCGTCGGAGACGTCGATCGGGACGGACATGAGTACAGTAAATCAGGTGGATGCCGATGCGCTGACCGATGCTCGCCGTGCGGAATGGGAACGGCTCGAGGAACTCAGCCGAGCCCGGCTCGACGGCAGCGGCGTGGACGAACTGATCGTGCGGTACCGCGCCGCCTCCGCCGATCTCGCCGAGTTGAAGACGTCGGTCGGCGACTCCCCGCAAGGCGCCTACCTCTCCACGATCCTGGTTCGCGCCCGGCTGCGCCTCACCGGAGCATCCGACAGCATCCTCACCCAGACCGCTCGGTTCTTCCGACTGCAGCTTCCGGCCGCCCTGTACCGGCTGCGGTGGACGACGCTGGTGATCGCGCTCGCGTTCATCGCCGTCGCGGTCGGCACGGCGGCGTGGATCGCGAGCGACCCGGCCCTCATCGCAACTCTCGGACCGCCCGACCAGCTCGAACAGTATGCCGACGAGAGCTTCACGGGCTATTACACCGAGAACCCCGCTGCCGAGTTCATGGGTATGGTCTGGACGAACAACGCCTGGATCGCCATGCAGTGCGTGCTCTTCGGCGTCACAGGAATCTGGCCGGTGTACATGCTCGTGCAGAATGCCATGGGCCTCGGGACGTCCGGCGCGGTGATGGCCGCGCACGACAAGGCCGACCTGATGGTGCTCTACATCCTTCCGCACGGCATGCTCGAGATGACCTGCATCTTCGTCGCGGCCGCCGCCGGTCTGCACGTGTTCTGGGCGTGGGTGGCTCCGGGACACCGCACCCGCGGGGAGGCGCTGGCCGAAGAGGGGCGATCGCTCGCGACGGTCGCACTCGGGCTCGTGTTCGCCCTTTTCCTCGCCGGGCTCGTGGAGGGCTTCGTCACCGGCTGGGGGCTGCCGTGGCCGGTGAAGATCGGAATCGGCGCTGCCGCGCTGGCGGTGTTCCTCATCTACATGCTCCTCATCGGCGGGCGGGCGCATCGCCGTGGCGAGACCGGCGACCTCGTCGAGTACGAAGCGGGCACGCCTCGACTCATCGCCGGCTGATGACCGGCTGATCGCGGACCGCCTGAGGGCGGCAGCGGTCAGAGCCGGCCGGCCGCCTTCAGCTCGAGGTAGCGGTCGGCGATGCGGGGCGGGAGCTCCTCCGGATCGGCGGCGATCGCCTCGCCACCCGCTCGGCGGATCGCGTCCGCGACATTCTCGGCATCGCGCAGCGTCCGTTCCGCCGCCGCGGCGAGATAGACCTCTTCGCGTGAGCCGCGTTCACGCGCGAGCGCGGCGATGCCGTCGTCAGTGACGGACCCGACCAGCACGGTGGTCGCACGCGACGCGGTGGGGAAGGCACCGAGGAAGCCGCGAGCGGACTCGGCGGCGTCCTGCGCTGTGAGCACGACGATCAGGGAAGGCCGTGTGGTGAGCGTGCGTACGGCGGCGAAGGCACCGTGCCAGTCGGTGTCCACCAGGCGCGCGTGCACGGGCGCCATGGCGTCGCTCATCGCAGGCAGGAGCGCCGTGCCGTCCACACCGGTGACCCGGCCGCGCACGACGCGGTCGTACAGCAGCAGGTGCACGTGGTCTCCTGCCCGCGAGGCGAGGGCTGCCAGCAGCAGCGCCGCTTCGAGGGCGGCGTCGACCCGGGTGCCGTCGCCCACGCGGGCGGCTGCCGTCCGACCGGTGTCGATGATGATGACGACATGCCGATCACGTTCCGGTCGCCAGGTGCGCAGCATCGTGGTGCCGGCGCGGGCGGTCGCGCGCCAGTCGATCGAACGCACATCGTCGCCGCGGACGTACTCGCGCAACGAGTCGAACTCGGTTCCCTGGCCTCGGACCTGGATGCTCGTGTTGCCGTCCAGCTCACGCAGCCGAGCCAGCCTCGACGGGAGGTGCTTTCGCGAGGTGAAGGCGGGAAGCACACGGATCGTCCCTCGGACCGGATGCCGTGCCTGTCGACCGGCGAGACCGAGGGGCCCGCGCGATCGGACCATCACGAACTCGCTCACCAGCTCTCCGCGTCGGCGCGGAGTGAGGGGGATGGCGACGCGACCGCGCTCGCCCGGGTCCACCCGCAGCTGCTGTCTCTCGGCGGGCGCACCGGCCGTGGGCTGCCAGGCGTCGCGGATCACCGCGTGCAGCGCCCTGGCGCCGTGGTTGTGGACGGCGACGCTCACCGGAACCTGTTCGCCGAGCCGTGCGCGCTTGGGCAACCGGCGGCTGACCGTCACCGACCGGGCGCTCGCGGCGAGGGCGAGATCCACGACGACCAGAAGGATGCACAGGCCGATCCAGGCGCCCAGCACCGGGTACGGCGGATAGCCCGCGAGCCCAGCGAGGACCAGCGGGACGACACCGACGGCGAGGGCGACGGCGAGACGACCGGTGATGAACACCTAGATCGGAACCCTGGTCTGCTGCACGACCGAGGTGAGCACGGCGTCAGCGGAGACGCCTTCCATCTGGGCATCCGGCCGCAGCTGGAGGCGGTGGCGCCACACCGGCACGAGCATCGTCTGCACGTGATCGGGCGTCACCGCGGTGGAGGCGTTCAACCACGCCCAGGCCTTGGCGGCGGCCAGGAGGCCGGTCGAGGCGCGGGGGCTCGCGCCGAGTTCGACGGAGGGGGACTGCCGCGTCGCGCGCGCCAGATCGACGACATATCCCAGCACGTCGTCGGTGACGTCGACCGAGGCGGCGGCCTGCTGTGCCGCGCGGATCTCGTCCGCGGAGACGACGGCCTCGACGCCGGTCAGCTCGCGCGGGGAGAAGCCCTCGGCATGCCGGCGGAGCACCGACACCTCGGCGTCGCGCTCCGGCATGCCGACGACGAGCTTCATCAAGAAGCGATCCAACTGCGCTTCGGGCAGCGAGTACGTGCCCTCGTGCTCGATCGGGTTCTGCGTCGCCGCGACGAGGAAGGGGTCGGGAAGCGGGCGGCTGACACCGTCGGCGGACACCTGGCGCTCCTCCATGGCTTCGAGGAGGGCGGCCTGTGTCTTTGGCGGTGTCCGGTTGATCTCATCCGCGAGCAGGATGTTGGTGAAGACCGGGCCGGCACGGAAGTCGAACTCGCCCGTGCGCGCGTCGTACACGAGGGAACCCGTGACGTCGCCCGGCATCAGGTCCGGCGTGAACTGCACGCGTTTCGTGTCGAGGCCGAGGGCACGTGCGAACGACCGGACGACCAGCGTCTTGGCGACGCCGGGCACTCCTTCCAGGAGCACGTGGCCGCGTGCGAGCAGCGAGACGAGGAGGCCGGTGACGGTGCCGGCCTGGCCGATGACCGCCTTGTCGACCTCGGTGCGCACCCGGTGCATGGCCTGACGAAGCGCGGCGTCGTCGGTGGAGTGGTTCTCAACGGTCACGTGGTTCCCTCGGCTTCTGTGGGATGGATGGTCGGTCGACGGGTGCTGGTCTCCACGGCCGCCTCGAGTTCGTCGAGACGTCGAGCGAGGTCGACCAGGGCGGCGTCGTCGGTGGGGAGAGGCCCCGCCAACAGCGTCTGCAGGGTTCCCCGGGGGATCCGGAGCCGGTCGGACGCGGCGTCGGCGACCTCGTCCGCGCCGGCATGCACGGCCAGGCCCAGGCGGCGGGCGAGGCGCCGCTGCGCGCCGTCGCGAAGGGCCTCGGCAGCGTGCGCGGCATCAGCGGCCCTGGCGGTGAGACGTGCGCGGCCGTGCATCGTCTCGGACGCCCGCACCGTCACCGGCAGCGTCTCGGCGACGAGGGGCCCGAAACGCTGACCGCGCCAGATCGACGCGGCGACTCCGGCGAGCAGCAGCAGGAGGATCGCCGGTGTGACCCACGGGGGAGTGAGGGTCCCCAGGGTGTCGACCGACTTGCCCTCGATGTCGGAATCGCCGAGGCTCGGCACGTACCAGACGACCCGTTCGGTCTGCGCGAGCAGTGCCAGCGCGAGCGCGGCGTTGCCCTTCTCCGCCAGGTACGCGTTGCTGAAGAGCCGGGTACCCTCCACGACGACGCGGCGGTCTCCGGCGCGGTCATCGACGAGCACGGCGGCGCCGTCGGCATCTCCGAAGCACCCCTCGACCTCAGCGGCGGGGGAGAAGAGACGATCGGCGCGGATCGTGCCGACCTCCGCGAACTCCGGGACATCGCACGCCGCCTCCACGGCCGAGCGCGTGCCCGGGGCGTTCTCGCCGATGCGCAGCGTGTTCAGCAGGTGCGAGCTCGTCGAGAGGAAGACGACGCGATCGGCCGGTTCCATCAGGGTCTTGAGGGCGTCATCGGTGAGCGTGTACGGATTCGCCATGACCAGCGTGGTTCCCTCATCGACGGCGGCACGCGCCTCCACCCGCGATCGTCGGACGTCGACCTCGACGCCCTGGTCGCGAAGGATCTCCGCGAGGGCGAGGGCACCGGAGTCATCACGCCCTTCGGGGTCGAGAGCTCCGTGGTCCGCCGGTGGTGAGGCGCTGACGCGGACGGCGACGAACACGGCGACGAGGACGAGGACGACGATGATGCCCCAGCCCAGGACGGTGTTCCTTCTGCGTGGTCGACGCTCGGCCGTCGCCGCGGCAGTGCCGCTCTGCACGGTCACGGTCATGCCGGCACCGCCTCGAGGCGACGGGTGCGGAGACGTTCGTCCGTTGCCGCGAGATCCTGGTAGGTCTCCGCCGTCGCCGGGTGCCCGAGGTAACGGACGTCGTCGAACGCCACGGCTGCGCGGCGCAGCGCTGAGGCCTCATCCGGGAAGACGGCGCCGGCATCGCGAGCGATCGACTGCGCGGTGGCGCCGGGGGCGGGATCGATCAGATCGCGTTCGAGGAGGCTGCGTGCGATCGCGCGATAGCGGAGGATCGTCGCGGTGCTCCAGTCGGCCGCGCGGGCGCTGCGCTCGGCATCGGCTCGGAGCTGTGCCGCCGTGCGGTCATCGGACTCGCCGAGGAGGTCGCCCCGTGCACGTCGAACGGCACGCGAGCTGCGCGGCCGACCCCAGATGACGAGGGCTGCGATGAGAGCGGCGACGATGATGACCGACACGATGATGAGGGCGGACGGTCCGATGCTCGCGCCGTTGTCGGAACTGAACAGATCGGCGAGGAAGCGGCCGATGTCTCGGGCGACGAGATCGAACCACGTCGGCTTCGCGTCCGCATACCGCGGGTTGGCGAGCTCGTCTTCCGCCCATCGGCGTGCCTCATCCCCGTCGGGGATGAACAGGTCGTCGAACCGGGAGATCATGCCGTGTCGTCGCTGCCGGGAGCAGCCCAGCCTCCGTCAGCCGGTCCGGATGCGGGAGTCGGGTTCGACGCGGCGCCAGCTGCTGCAGGTGGCGGAGGCGGCGGGAACACCCCGGGAGCGCTCGTGACCGGCGCGGTCGCTGGCGTCGTCGGCGCGCTGCTCTGCTGCGGTGCATACGCCTGTGGCGCGTAGGGCTGCTGCCCGTGCGGCTGCGGCTGCTGAGCATACGGCTGTCCGGGGTACGGCTGTCCGGGATACGCCTGCGGGGAGGCGCCCTGTGTCATCAGCACGTGGTCCGGCACCTGCCGGGGCGGAGGCGCGGAGGTGACGGCTCTCGCCGGATCGACGCGGAACGGATCGCCGAGCTGATCTTCCGTCCCGCCCAGATCACGGTGCTCGACATAGGCGATGAGCGTCTGGTCCAGCCCCTCGTACCGCATCCGGCAGTCGAGGTAGACGAGTGCCGACCCGGTGCTCTGCACCACGAGAGTGATCGCCTGGATGACCAGGAGCAGGATCTGAGGTGCGAGGAAGGCGAGGACGAACCCGACGATGGCGCTCGGGTCCTCGGCGCCCGTCGGCGCGATGACCGACCCGAGCAGGCTGCTCAGCAGCGTGGCCGGGATGCTCACCACCTGCGCTGCGATGCCCATGATGGCGCTGATGAGGAAGGTCACGCCGAAAGCGACCCAGAAACGGCCGCGGGTGAGCCGCCAGGAGCGCACGAAGGCGTCGCGGAACCGTGCGCGCTCGAGGACGAGGATCGACGGCACCAGCAGCAGCTTCGTCGTCAGCCAGACGGACAGGGGGATCGCGGCGAGTGCGAGGAGGACCACGACGAGGACGACGACGCCGATGAGCTCGACGCTTCCGCCCGCACCACCGGCCACGAAGGCGGCGACGATGCTCACGACGATGGCGAGGATGCCGAAAAGGGCGATCACCGAGAGCGACGCGAAACCGGCGAGACGCCAGAACGCCGGTGCCATCCGGCGCCAGAGCATCCGCAGCGTGGCCTTGACTCCGACGGCTGCGTAGCCGATCTCTGCGGCGACCACACCCTGCATCGTTGCCGTGAAGGCGATCGACGCGAGTCCGACGCCGAGGCCGGCGATGAGGTTGATCCCGATGGTCCCGGCCAGCACCGCCTCGAAGTCGGGGGAGGAGGGGGAGACGGTCTCCAGGCGGGAGAAGGTCGTGAACAGGACGACCCCCATCACGGACGCCGTGACCACGGTCGCGACGAGCTGGATCACGACGGCGAAGCCGAACAGCACCTTCGGGTTGTGTCGCAGGGCCGCGAAGGCCCGGCCCAGCAGCATCCCGAACGTCAGCGGATGGAGGGGGATGACCCCCTTCTTCGGCGCGGGCGTCCACATCTGGCCACTCACAGGCACTCCCTCCATGGTGGCTCCATCGTGTCACACCGCACACGTGGTGCGCAGACCTGGGGTCGGCGGGACTCGGTGCCATAAGGTAACAGTTATGACCTCACGCATTCTCGTGGTCGACGATGACACAGCGCTCGCCGAGATGATCGGCATCGTGCTGCGCACCGAGGGATTCGAGCCGGTGTTCTGCGCGGACGGTGCGCGTGCCGTCGACGAGTGGCGCGCGCAGCGGCCCGATCTCGTGCTGCTCGACCTCATGCTGCCCGGCATGGACGGGATCGAGATCTGCACCCGCATACGCGCGGAATCGGGCGTCCCGATCATCATGCTCACGGCGCGCAGCGACACCGCAGACGTCGTCCGCGGCCTCGAGGTCGGCGCCGACGACTACATGGTCAAGCCCTTCAATCCGAAGGAGCTCGTGGCACGCATCCGCACCCGTCTGCGTCCGACGCCGCAGACCACCAGCGAGCAGCTGCGGGTGGGCGACCTCACCGTCGACGTCGACGCCCATGAGGTGCGTCGGGGCACGGCGCCGATCGCGCTCACCCCGCTGGAGTTCCAACTGCTTGTCGCGCTCGCCTCCAAGCCGCAGCAGGTGTTCTCCCGCGAGATGCTCCTGGAGCAGGTGTGGGGGTACCACTACAAGGCCGACACCCGCCTGGTGAACGTGCACGTGCAGCGCCTCCGCGCCAAGGTCGAGCTCGACCCGGACAACCCGAAGATCGTGATGACGGTGCGTGGCGTCGGCTACCGTGCCGGGAGCGTCGGCTAGGAGCACGATGGCCGCGACGACAGCGACCACCACGACGGTCGCTGTCCTGCGCGACTGGCGCGGCTGGCCGACGATGCTCGGCACCCTGTGGCGACGGTCGCTGCGGTTCCGTACGCTCTCGATCACGCTGCTCGCGACCTCGCTGGCGATCTTCATCACCTGCGTGACGATGGCCCTCGTGATCCAGAACGACCTCTTCATCTCGCGCAAGACCGTCGCTCTCGAAGACGCCCGCCGCGCGGTGGACCAGGCCCAGCGCATCCTCGATGTGGCCGAGGTGGGAGACGACCCCGCTGCGCTCTCGAGTCTCTGGGCCGGCATCCAGGACACCCTGGCCCGCACCTCGAGCACCGATCAGCTCGCCGGCTACAAGATCGACACCGGCGCGGACACCGCGCGACTGAACGGTTTCGAGGCGGGGTTGAACGAGAGTCTGCTGAGCCCGAATCTCCGCGCACGCGTGGTCAAGCTCGACGATCGCCAGGCCTGGCAGTCGGTGGCGCTTCCGGTGGAGGACGGCCCGGCCGTCCCCGGGATCGTCGTGGGGCAGCAGCTGCAGGTGCCAGAAGCCGGGCCGTTCGAGATCTACTTCGCCTACGACCTCGGCGATGCCGATCAGACGCTCGTGTTCGTGCAGCGAACCCTGTGGATCGCCGGGATCGGGCTGGTGGCCATCGTCGCGGCCATCTCCTGGATCGTCCTGCGGGCGGTGTCGTCCCCGATCGTGCAGGCCGCCGAGACGAGCGCGCGACTCGCGGCGGGCGAACTCGGAGTGCGCATCGATGTGCACGGAGAAGACGAGCTGGCCGTGCTCGGTCGATCCTTCAATGCGATGGCCGACAGCATCGAGGCGCAGATCAAGGAGCTCGGCGAGCTGTCGATGGTGCAGCAGCGGTTCGTCTCGGATGTCTCGCACGAGCTTCGCACTCCGCTCACGACCATCCGGCTCGCCGCGGACATGCTCAACGACCAGCGCGAGGAGTTCGATCCCACGACCGCGCGCACCGCCGAACTGCTGCACACACAGGTGCAGCGGTTCGAGACGCTGCTGTCCGACCTCCTGGAGATCAGCCGGTACGACGCGGGGTCGGTGCAGCTCGAGCTGGAGGCGACGAGCCTCGCGCATCTGGCGGAGGACATCATCGATCAGATGCGACCGCTCGCTGACGGGCATGGCACGGAGCTGAGACTGGTCGCCCCCGGGGGATATTCGCCCGTCGACATGGACCCTCGCCGCGTGCGGCGGGTCCTGCGAAATCTGATCGGCAACGCCATCGAACACGGCGAGGGGCGCCCGGTCGTCATCACCATCGACAGCAATCAGCACGCGGTGGCGGCGGGTGTCCGGGACTTCGGTATGGGAATGGAGCCGGAGGACGCGGAGCGGGTGTTCGACCGGTTCTGGCGCGCCGATCCCTCTCGTCAGCGGACGATCGGGGGGACCGGCCTGGGACTGTCCATCGCGCTCGGTGACGCCACGCTGCACGGCGGCACGCTCGCCGTCTGGTCGGAGTGGGGCGTCGGCACGAACTTCGTCCTCACGATTCCCCGTCACGAGGGCGTGCTGGACGGACCGAGCCCGATCCCGATCGAACCGCAGGAGCCGCTCGCAGAACTCGGTGACGCGACGCAGCCGATCTCCCTCACCGACCCTCCCCCCGGACTCTTCGACGAGAGCGACAGGTCATGAATCGAACCGGATGGACGAGGACGCTGCGCGGTGGGGCGGTGGCCCTCGTGGCGCTCCTGCTCACGGCCTGCGCCGGACTTCCGACCAGCGGCGGGGTCTCGGTGGGGCTCGAACTCGGCGAATCCACGCAGGATGTCGACTTCCTTCCCGTGGCCTCCGGGCCGATCAAGGGCGCCGGACCCGAGGAGATCGTCGAGGGTTTCCTCGAAGCGGGGATCACGACGTCCGACAACTGGGCCACGGCGCGGGAGTTCCTCGCTCCCGACCTGCAGCGCACGTGGCGACCGGCGGCAGGGGTGTCCATCGACGTCGGCACCGACACGCGCACGATCACCTCCACCGTTCCGCAGGCGGAGGTCGAGAACGCGGACTCGGCCGACGTCCAGGTCCTGCTCGACCTGGTCGCGAGTGTCGACGACGCGAACACGTACTCGGAAGCACTCGGCGCGTCCACCATGCCGTTCACACTCCAGCGCATGGAGGACGGTGAGTGGCGCATTACGGAGGCGCTCGACGGGATCGTGATCGATGAGCCTCGATTCGAGAACGTCTTCGAGGGCTATCCGCTGCAGTACTTCGACCTCAGCTGGTCGCGCCTTGTGCCTGACATGCGGTGGTTCCCGCGGCGGCAGAGTCCGGCGACGACCGTGACGCAGGCCCTGATCGGTGATGCTCCCAGCGATTGGCTCGACCCGGCCGTGCAGAACGCCTTCCCCGCCGATGTGCAGCTGGCCCAGGATGCCGTCCTCATCACCGGGCAGGTGGCCGACGTCGCGCTCACCCGCCCGGCGGCCGCACTCGACGAGACGACGCTCTCCCGGATGCGCACGCAGTTGCAGGCCACTCTCCGGGCCGCGGGAGTCGCCGTCACCAGGGTGCAGTTCACCGTCGACGGCCACGACGTCGACGCCGGGGTCGTCGACGTCGTGGAGCCGTCGGCGGAGATCGGCACTCTCGTGCTGCAGAACGGCGTGTTCGGTCGGATCGTGGGGGACGAGATCTCCCCGATCGCGGGAATCAGCGACGAGATCGCTGCGATGCCTCAGCCCATCGCGTCGATCGATGTGGCTCTGGACGACTCGATCGCGGCCGTCCAGCTCGGCGACGGGCGGGTGTATCGGGTCGGCGACGGGAGCCGCAACGAGTTCGACGCGCCGCCGGGACTGATCGAGCCGTCCCTCGATCCTTACGGGTACACCTGGACCGTCCCCGAAGGAGACCCGGCGGCCCTTCAGGCGTGGGGGAGCGACATCGCCGCGCACGCGATCGGGAATGCGTGGCCGACGGCATCCGCGGTCTCGGACCTGCGCGTCGCCGGCGACGGCAGCCGGGTGGCCGCGGTGGTCACCGTCGGCAAGCAGCGCTGGGTCGTCGTGGCCGCGGTCGTCCGCGATTCGACGGGACTTCCGGTCGAGCTCGGCGATGCCAAGCAGCTGGTGCAGATCGACGAGCCGGCGACGGGTCTGGTGTGGTTGGGGCCGGACCGGCTCGGTGTGCTGGTGGATCCGGTGAGCCCCCGGCTCATCACCCAGACGGTGGGCGGCCCCGGCACGTCGGAGGCGGCTCCGGGAGATTCCGTCTCGGCCGCGGGTGCGCGGACCGCTGCCGGTGTCCGCATCCTCGGCGCGGGCGGACAGTTGTTCGCACACGCGGGGTCGGCGTGGCGCGAGGTCGCGTCCGACATCTCGGTGCTCGCCACTCGGGTCGGGGAGTGACTCCTCCTGCACGGCAGGGGTAGTCATCCCCGTTGTCGGTGGCAGCGGCGGTAGCGGCGGCGTCATCGGTGGAGTCGAGCGCACGGCGTCAGAATCGTCAGATGCAGCGATCCTCCCTTCTTCCCGGTGTCGGCGCGGAGCTGGCGGCTTTCCTGCTGGCGGCGACATGCGCAGGGTGCGATGAACCGGGGACGCTGTTGTGTTCCCGGTGCCGCGGCGACCTGACGCCGCGTCCGCGATCGTCGGTGACCCCGGGAGGACTGCCGGTGCACGCAGCTCTCGAGTTCGGCGGAGTCGCGGCCCGCTGCATCCGTCGGCTCAAGGGCGAGGGCGATACCTTTCTCGCCCGTCCGCTCGCCGCGGCGCTCGCGACGGTGCTCTCCCCGCTCGTGACGCCGATGACCTGGATCGTTCCGGTCCCCACCACGCGGAGGGCGTTCCGCCGCCGCGGCTATCGAGTGCCCGAGCTGCTGATCCGTCGCGCGCGCGCCGAACCGCGACCGGTGCTGTCGGTCGCCGCCACCGGCATCGATCAGCGTGGCCTGGGCGCGCGAGAGCGTGAGGAGAACGTCCGTGGCGCGATGCGTGCGCGGCGCCGGGGGGCGGGCGCCGAGGCCGTGATCGTCGACGACGTGGTCACGACCGGCGCGACGCTCGATGAAGCATCCCGCGTTCTCGAAGCGGCCGGCTTCCGCACCGTGGCGGCTGTCGCGCTCGCCGCCACGCCGCGTCGATCGGGATTCTGAGGGACCTCATCGAGAATGCACCGCCGACACAGGGGCGCAACCCCGTGACATCCGTCGGCGGTCGGACTACGGTGGGGTGACACAAGGCGACCACGGTCCGCCCTTGGCCGGGAGGACCGGGACAAGGAGGCAGCAATGGAAACAAGCATCGTAGGCGTCGGAGTGGGTATCACCGATCGCTTCCGAACCGTTGTCGAAGAGAAGATCGCCAAGGTCCAGATGTTCGCGTCGCGGGCGCAACGACTGGATGTCAAAGTCACCCACCGCGTGTATCGCAACGGCCGCATCCCGGACGAGACCGTCGAGCTGACGCTGGTCGGCAAGGGGCCCGTCGTCCGCGCGGAGGCGACGGACGGTGACAAGTTCGTGGCTCTCGACCTCGCCATCGACAAGATGTCCGAGCAGCTTCGTCGCGCGAAGGAGAAGCGTGTCGACGGCCGACAGCACCCGCGCGGCGCTCACTTCGAGAAGGGCAGCGGCTCGCTGGAGGGCATCGACGTCCAGCCGGCATCCGTCGATGTGCTCCATGCCGTCGCGACGGGCAGCGTCCCCGTGCAGCAGTCGGAGGAAGAGAGCTACTCGCCGGTCGTCATCCGCACGAAGAGCTTCGACGCCGAGTGGATGACCGTGGAAGAGGCGGTCGATCGGATGGAATTGGTCGGGCACGACTTCTTCCTGTTCGTCGACGTCCGCACCGACCACCCGAGCGTCGTCTACCGGCGCAAGGGTTGGGACTACGGTGTGATCGCGTTGAGCACGCAGGCTCCGCCCTCTGAGGCTCTCGCGTCCTGACAGAGTTGCAGAACGGCCCGGTCCCTCGAGGGGCCGGGCCGTTCTGGCGTCGTGGTGCCGCGGGCGTCGATCGTCAGTCGAAGATTCCGTCGAGGAGGCTTCCGATCACGAGGCCACCGAGGATGCCGGATGCGATGTCGCCGCCCCCACCGCCGCGCCGCGGTCCGCCTCCCCAACCGCCACCGCCGCCCCAGTCCTGATCCCGAGGACGGGAAGAGTCGATGTCGCGCTGGGCGAGCTGGAGCGCCTCGGAGGCGAGATGCGCGACGCGACGAGCCTGCACGAGGGCCGCTTCGCGTGTGTCTTCCGCCGGAAGGAGGTCGGAGACATCGACGCGGAGTCGCTCCGCCTCGGCGAGGCGCGTGCGCGCATCGGCGCCGATCCACCCGCGATGGCCGGCGATGAGACCGCGGGCGACGCCGAGCTGACGGTCGGCGTCATCGATCGCGTGCTGCACCTGCGCGATGCTCGGGAGCGGGTTCTCGGCGCGGTGGCGGGCTTTGGCGATGGCTTCGTCGAGCGCGGAGTTGGCGTCGCGCAACTGGGAGAGCTCGGCGAACGGGTCGTTGGGCTGGCCGGACGGGGTGAGGGCGGCGAGAGCGGCCTGGAGCGCGGCGACGGCTTCTGCGACGGCGGGTACCGCGGGCGCGTTGCGTGCGGCGATGAGGTCGCCGCGGGAGTCGGCCACGACTTCGGCGAGGGTGGACTCCGCGCGGAGCGCCTCGATCTCGAAGTCCTCGACCGCATCGAGGAGCGCGGATGCGCGCCGCGTGGCCTCGGTGGCCGTTTCGAGGGCGACGTTCGCCTCTTCGTTCTGCTTGGCCGCACGACGGCGCTCGGAGATGTCGGCGCTGTGGGTGGCGAAGCGGATGAGCTGCTCGGCCTCGGCCGCGCTGGCCGTGATCTGGTGCATCGCGGAGTCTGCGTAGCGAGCCGAGAGGCGTGCGACGGCTTCGTTGGTCTGGGGGATGCGTGTGCTGAGCTCGGCGGCGTCCGCCCGCACCTGCGCGATGATCTCGGGTGCGCGGCGCACCTTGGCCACGGATTCTGCGAGGACGGAGGTCTTCTCGTCGAGAAGGTCTTGAGCCCAGTCGCACAGCTGCAGGATGCGCGCGTTCCGGGTGCGCAGCTCCTCGGCCGTGTCGGGGATCTCATCATGGTTCAGCTGGTGCAGTTGGAACGCCTCGCGCAGGTGGGTGCGCACCGCGGTGAGAGCCTTGCGCAGATCGGCGGTCAGCGACTCACCGAGCTCGGCCTCGGCGAAGGAGAGCTCGTCCGACGTCGTGCGGATCCGCTCGTCCGCGCCGACCAGTGCCTGCTCGGCGCGACGCGCCAGATCGGCGTCCTGTGCGGCGAGCTCTTCCTGTTCGCGTTTGCGTCTGCCCCAAAATCCAGCCATGGATCGATCCTAGTTTCTTGGGCACCGACGGTGGCTGAGCATCCGCTTCAGGCCGGCGCTGTTCGCTCAGGGCACGTCACGCGGCCGTCTCGTCGCTCACAGCGAGGGTGCGGCACCCGCGAGTGCGGTTCCGGTCTTCGCGGGCCGCCCGCGCTTGGGCCGCTCGGTCGCGAGTTCGAGCGCCATCGCGTGTCCCGGGTGCAGGGCGAGACGTTGTGCCGCGTGGTCGAGCCACCGCACCTCGGCCTCAGCGGCGAAGATCATCGAATCGACGACCAGGGCCCAGGAGAGCTCCTCCGGACCGTCCGCGTCACCGCCGGCGTACTTCGCGCGCTGCAGCGACTGCAGTTGACGCAGTGAGGCCGTGCGCTGCGATTCGATGACCGCCGCGACGTCGACTCCAGGCATCGTCGCCGCGACCGCGAGCTTGATCGCGAGCTCATCCCGCGTCGCCTGCGTCCGCACCACGGGGGAGGAGAGCCAGTGGGCGACCTCGGCGGAGCCGGCATCGGTGATCTGCCAGTACACGTGACCATGCTCGTCGGCGTCGCCCCGCTCCACGAGAGCGTCACGCTCGAGCCTCTCGAGGGTGTTGTAGATCTGTCCGACGTTCAGTGGCCAGGTGGAGCCGGTGCGTCGGTCGAACTCGTGCCGCAGCTGGTAGCCGTAACAGGGGCCCTGATCGAGGATCGCGAGCAGGCTCTGACGTACCGACATGGTGTGCTCCCTGATTGTGGCTCGAATGCGTTACCGAGTATATGCATACTCGGTAACCATCCGAATCCTCGTGCGCGAGTCCCGTGCAGGCGACGTGCAGGTCACAGACCGGTAACATGGCAAAGTATGCCTGGCGTCGGGTTCACCGATGGCCGGCGATTTACCCACTGACAGGGAGATGACATCCGTGGCCAATCCTCTTGAGAAGCTGCTGCGCGCTGGCGAGGGGCGGGTCATCCGCCGCCTGAATCAGGTCGTCAAGGCAGTGGGAGCGCTGGAAGAGGACATCTCCAAGCTCACCGACGACGAGCTGCGCAACGAGACCGTCGAGCTGCGCGCGCGCTTCGAGAAGGGCGAGACCCTCGACCAGCTCATGCCCGAGGCGTTCGCCGCGGTGCGTGAGGCTGCCAAGCGCACCCTCGGCATGCGCGCCTACGACGTGCAGGTCATGGGCGGCGCAGCCCTCCACCTCGGCAACATCGCCGAGATGAAGACCGGTGAGGGCAAGACACTCGTCGCGACTCTGCCCGCGTACCTGAACGCGATCGCCGGCAAGGGCGTGCACGTCATCACGGTCAACGACTTCCTCGCGAGCTACCAGGCCGAGCTGATGGGGCGTGTGTTCCGGGCCCTCGGCATGACCACGGGCATCATCGTCTCCGGACAGACCCCCGCGGTGCGTCGCGAGCAGTACGCGGCCGACATCACGTACGGCACGAACAACGAGTTCGGCTTCGACTACCTGCGCGACAACATGGCCTGGCGCAAGGAAGACCTCGTCCAGCGCGAGCACTTCTTCGCGATCGTCGACGAGGTCGACTCGATCCTCATCGACGAGGCGCGCACGCCGCTCATCATCTCGGGCCCCTCCTCGGGGGAGGCCAACCGCTGGTTCGCCGAGTTCGCGAAGATCGCCCGCACCCTCGAGGTCGGCGTGGACTACGAGGTCGACGAGAAGAAGCGCACCGTCGGCGTGCTCGAGCCCGGTATCGAGAAGGTCGAGGACTACCTCGGCATCGACAACCTGTACGAGTCGGCCAACACTCCGCTCATCTCCTTCCTCAACAACTCGATCAAGGCGCTCGCCCTGTTCAAGAAGGACACCGACTACGTCGTCATGAACGACGAGGTCATGATCGTCGACGAGCACACGGGCCGAATCCTGGTCGGACGCCGCTACAACGAGGGCATCCACCAGGCGATCGAGGCCAAGGAGGGTGTGCCGGTCAAGGCCGAGAACCAGACTCTCGCGACGGTCACGCTGCAGAACTACTTCCGTCTCTACGACAAGCTCGCCGGCATGACGGGTACGGCCGAGACCGAGGCCGCGGAGTTCATGTCGACCTACAAGCTCGGTGTCATCCCGATCCCGACGAACCGGCCGATGATCCGCAAGGACCAGTCGGACCTCGTCTACAAGAACGAGACGGCGAAGTTCGAGCAGGTCGTCGAGGACATCGCCGAGCGCCATGCCGCCGGGCAGCCGGTGCTGGTCGGAACCGTGAGCGTCGAGAAGAGCGAGTACCTGTCGCGTCTGCTCGCGAAGAAGGGCGTCAAGCACGAGGTCCTCAACGCGAAGAACCACGCGCGTGAGGCCGAGATCGTCGCCCGTGCCGGCCGCCTGGGGGCGGTCACGGTCGCCACGAACATGGCCGGTCGAGGCACCGACATCATGCTCGGCGGAAACGCCGAGTTCCTCGCGGTCCAGGAACTCAAGGGCAAGGGGCTCGACCCCGTCGAGACGCCCGAGGAGTACGAGGTCGCGTGGGACGAGACCTACGAGGCGATGAAAGCCGTCGTCGCAGAGGAAGCCGAGAAGGTCATCGAGGCCGGGGGTCTCTACGTTCTGGGCACCGAACGTCACGAGTCGCGTCGCATCGACAACCAGCTCCGTGGTCGTTCCGGGCGTCAGGGCGATCCCGGCGAGAGCCGCTTCTACCTGAGCCTCACCGACGACCTGATGCGTCTGTTCCAGTCGGGTGCTGCCGAGGCGATCCTCGCCCGCACGAACTTCCCGGACGATGTTCCGATCGAGTCGGGACTCGTATCCCGCGCGATCCGCAGCGCCCAGTCCCAGGTCGAGTCGCGCAACGCCGAGATGCGCAAGAACGTCCTCAAGTACGACGATGTCCTGAACCGTCAGCGCGAGGCCATCTACGCCGACCGTCGCCACATCCTGCAGGGCGATGACATCGCCGACCGCGTCCAGCACTTCATCGAGGATGCGATCAGCGGCGTGGTCCGCGACCACACCGGCGAGGGCCACAATGAGAGCTGGGACTTCGACGCGCTCTGGACCGAACTCAAGACGCTCTACCCGGTGGGCGTGACGATCGACGAGGTCGTCTCGGAGGCAGCGGGGCGCAAGGGCGGCATCACGGCAGACGGACTCACCCGCGAGCTGCTCTCCGACGCGAAGATCGCGTACGAGGCGCGCGAGGAGGCGCTCGGCGAGGCGGCGACGCGTGAACTGGAGCGTCGCGTGGTGCTCCAGGTGCTCGACCGCCGCTGGCGCGACCACCTCTACGAGATGGACTACCTCAAGGACGGCATCGGGCTGCGCGCGATGGCTCAGCGAGATCCACTCATCGAGTACCAGCGCGAGGGCTACGCGATGTTCCAGTCGATGATGGGCCAGATCAAGGAGGAATCCGTCGGATACCTCTACAACCTCGAAGTCGAGGTGCGGCGTGCCGGCGACTCCCAGACCGCCGAGGTCGAGGCCAAGGGTCTCGCCACAGACGGGGGAGAGCAGCGTCTCGAGTACTCCGCGGCGAACGACGCAGGCGAGGTCGAGGTCCGCAACGACCGTGGTCAGGTCCAGCAGGCGGCGACCGATCGTGTCCGTCAGGCGGCGGCTCGCGCTCAGGCCCCGCAGGCCGAGCCGGAAGAGGCACCGCGAGGCGCCTTCGGCCAGCGCACGGATGCCGAGGCTCCGGCCGGCAACCGTGAGCAGCGTCGCGCCCAGGGCAAGAAGAAGAAGTAGCTCCAGCGCAGAGGAGGGCCAGTCCACGTGGATTGGCCCTCCTTTCGTCGCTGTAGGCTTGGCCGATGACCCCAACGCGCAACTTCGACCAGTCGTCGAAGCTCAAGAACGTCCTGTACGAGATCCGCGGAAACGCCCTCGTCGAGGCGGCGCGTCTGGAGGCCGAGGGCCACAAGATCCTCAAGCTGAACACCGGGAATCCCGCGATCTTCGGCTTCGACGCTCCCCACCAGATCGTGCATGACATGCTCGCGGCTCTTCCATCCGCGCACGGTTACAGCGACAGCAAGGGCATCATCTCGGCCCGCCGTGCGGTCGTGAGCCGCTACGAGCAGATCGAGGGCTTCCCTCGTTTCGACCCGGATGACGTCTATCTCGGCAACGGGGTCTCCGAGCTCATCACCATGACCATGCAGGCGCTGCTCGACGAGGGCGACGAGGTGCTCATCCCTGCACCGGACTATCCGCTGTGGACGGCGATGACCAGCCTCGCAGGCGGTACGCCCGTGCATTATCTGTGCGACGAGGATGACGAGTGGCAGCCCGACCTCGAGGACATCCGCTCGAAGATCACGCCGCGCACCAAGGCTCTCGTGATCATCAACCCGAACAACCCCACCGGCGTCGTGTACTCGCGCAAGATCCTCGAAGGGCTCGTGCAGATCGCTCGGGAACATGAGCTGCTGCTCCTGTCGGATGAGATCTACGATCGCATTCTGTTCGACGGTGCCGTACACATCCCGACCGCGACGCTCGCCCCCGATCTGCTGTGCCTGACGTTCAACGGGTTGTCCAAGACCTACCGAGTCGCGGGCTATCGATCGGGTTGGATGGTCATCACGGGTCCGCAGGGCCACGCCAAGGGATTCCTCGAGGGGATCACGTTGCTGGCGTCGACACGACTGTGCCCGAACGTGCCCGCCCAGCACGCGGTGCAGGCGGCGCTCTCTGGCGTGCAGTCCATCGACGCGCTGATCGCCCCGACCGGTCGACTGCACGAGCAGCGCGACATCGCGTGGGAGGGGCTCGAGTCGATTCCGGGGGTCTCGTGCGTCAAACCGCAGGGGGCGCTGTACGCCTTCCCTCGGCTCGACCCGAACGTGCACGAGATCAGAGACGATGCTCGCCTGGTCTACGATCTGCTCGTCTCGGAGCACATCCTCCTGGTGCAGGGGACCGGTTTCAACTGGGCGACTCCGGACCACCTCCGGCTCGTCACGCTCCCCGAGCCCCGAGTACTGAGCGAAGCCGTCGAGCGACTCGGGAACTTCCTCGCAAGCTACCGTCAGTAGCGGGCTCCGCAGCGGCGGGAGACAGAGCCGCCGCGAGTCCTCGGATACCCGCCACGAGTGTCGAACGCGGTGTGACATCCGTGATCGGACGGGCGTGCAGCAACGCGGCATCGGCAGCACGCTGGTCGAACGGGAGGAACGTGACCTCCGTGATGCCGGCGAACCGCTCGAGCGTGCGCCGCACCTGCCCGCGGGCGTCGATCCCGAGCGGCCCCGGGCGCACCTGATTGATGACGACCGACACCGGCGTCGGTGCGGTGAGACGCCGGACTTCCGCGTAGTCCCGGAGGAAGCGGCTGATCCCCAGTGGGTCCGCTGCTGCCACGGCGACGATCAGATCCGCTTCGCTCAGCGTCGCCGTCGTCGCGGCGTGGCGGCGGGGTCCGGCGATGTCGAAGGTCACCTCATCGTCCGCGTCGAAGGCTCCAGCCACATCGACGACCGTCTCTTCCATCCATGCACGGCAGGCGCTCAACGCCATTCGAAGGCGCGCCGAACCCAGCTCGGGCCACCGGCTCGGGCGGTTTATGCCGGCGAGCACTTCGACGGCCTCGCCGCTGCCGCTCTGCAACGTCGTGGCGAGCCGCGTCAACTCCGTCGAGTCGAGGGCGCCGCGCTCGGCGCGACGGCAGGCAGCCGCGATGCCGGGTGCGTCGTCGCTGAGCCCCAGCCGCAGCGCGAGCGATGGAGCCACGGTGTCGGCATCGACGAGAGCGACGCTGCGCCCGGATCGCGCGAGCTCCACGGCGAGTTCGACGGCGATCGTGGAACGCCCCGGTGCCCCGTGCGGCCCCCACACGGCGATGATGCGGTGCGGAGGGAGTGACCGTCGTGCGGGCTCGGGGGAGACGTCGGCACCCAGCGCCGCCGCGACTTCCCAGCCGGCTGCTTCGGGAGGCAGAGCGGCGGATAATCCGAGCCGCCCGAGCAGTCGGCTGTCGGCACCTCCGAGCGGGAGGATGCGGACCCCCGCTCGGTCGCAGGTGGACACCAGCTCGGCCGACAGCACTGCGCGCGCGGCGGTGACGATGATCGCCTCTGCATCGCGTGGAAGGTCGATCTCGCCGGTGGGCACCGGGAGCACGGCGAGGACCCGGATTCCCTCGAGCTCCAGTTCCGCGGCCAGCTCACTGGCGCGGGGCTCCGGGATCGCCACGACGACAGCTGTCACGAGCCGGCGCCGACCGGGAGGACGGAGAGCGATGCCCCTCCGGTGATGGCGGCGAGCACATCGGCCGCATCGCTCGTGTCGATCACGAGTTCGAGCCGGGCCGACACGGCGTCGGCAAGCATGCCGTCGGGCTCGATCACGTCGCGGACGGTCACATCGGTGACGAGGATTCGTGGAGCGTCGTAGGTGCGACCGTCGTCGAGCAGAGCCGCGGACCAGACGTCGACGACCGTCCCGGCCTGTACTTCTCCGGGGATTCCGGTGCTGCTCTCGATCACGATGGTGGTGCTGCGGGTCTGATCGGCATCCGCCAGTGCGGTCGCCGGCAGGATCTCACCCTTCGTGAGCGTGCGCGCGGCGATCTGACCGGGCTGCAGATCTTCGGGTCCGAGGTAGTCCTCGGCAGACAGCCCCAGCCCCACCTCGATCACCTGGAAATCACCGGATGTCAGGGGCTCGCCCTGCACGATCGTGCGATCGGCTCGGAGCACCGGCCGCGCATGGTCGGATGCGGTGATGATGAGCCAGACCGCGGTGATGGAGAGCGCCACCAGGGCGATGCCGATGAGGAATCGGGTGTCGCCCCAGAACGCGCGCCGAGGGCGGGGATGGGTAGCCATGGCGATATCGTCACAGAAATCCCGGACCGGCACCGCCGGTTATCCACAGGACAGCAGAGCGCCGGATCCCCCGCGATGCCGTCATGGAGAATGGGGGGATGGCACCCCCGACCCGGCCCGCGTCGCGATTCCTCGCCCCTGCGCAGGTGGCTGAACTCCTGAGCATCGGTGTGGACGAGGTGATCGCTCTTCTCCACGAAGGAAGGCTCCGCGGCGCACAGCTCGGGTCGCCTCCCCGCTGGCGGGTGGAGGAGTCGTGTCTCGAGGGCTACCTGGCGGAGGAATCGGAGATCGCCCGCCGTATGGCGTTGTGGAGACAGTCGCAGATCGCGAGCTTCCCCGAGGTCTGGGGTACCTCCTCGGCTCACCGCAACTGATCTCCGGGTGTGCGTACGGCGACGAGTGTCGAGAACGGGATTATGCGGAAGCCGCGCACAGCTCCGGCGAGACGCGCCTGCCCCGAATCGTGCAGCGCCAGATCGAGGTGATCCGCCGCCGCGCGGTCGATCGTGCCGTGCACATCGTCGCCGACGCGCACGCTGATGTGAACGGGGATCCGCCGTCGAGCGAGATCCCGCAGGACGAATCCGAGCGTCATCCGCTCGCGAAGCGGGTGCGGCTCGGTCGCAGAGTCATCGAGGCTCGCCAGGACCGTGCCGTGATCGGTCGTGATGCCGGCCACGGCGTGCAGGGGGAGGATCAGCGCCGATGCTGTCGTGCCCGACGCGTGCGGGGCGCCGCCGACATCGCGTGAGGCCACGGCGAGCCAGTCCGCTCCGAGTGCCTGGAGCGTGACAGGCAGCCGTCGTCCGTGCACGAGGTCGATCGTCGCGTCGGTGCCGGTGCTGCACAACGTCCGGAGGCGGGCGCGCAGGTCCAGTTTCGCGATCCGCAGTCGCTCGGACTCGGCGTCGAGCACGGCACGCTCGGCCTCCCAGTCCGACGCGAGCTGGCCTTCGAGGTCTTCGAACAGACGGTCCCAGTGCACCCGACAGAGCGTAGGCGACGGCCAGGTGCCACGTACGAGTTATCCACATACTTCCTCGAAACGGCACCCTCGCCGGGCGCCGCGGTGCTGTACTGACGAACTTCAGACCTCCCCGACCGAGAGTTCGACATGATGCCTCACGAGTACTTCGCCGCCCAGCCCACACCGACCAGCGAGCTTCCCGACCCCGCGCCACTTCTGCGCAGCCTCACCACCGGCGTCCTCGAGGCGCTCGCCGGGGTCAGGGAGGTCGAGCAGCTCGCCCGGTGGTTCAGCGAGGACGCATATCGGAGTCTGGTCACCAGGGCCAACCTCTCGGCGAGGGCTCGCAGTGCGCGGGGTGTCGCCCCTGCACGACCGACATTCGCGATCAGATCGCTGCGAGTGGCCGAGCCGACCGACGGCGTGATCGAGGCCGTCGTCGTGGTGGCGGGGCCGGGCCGCACGCGTGCGGTCGCGATCCGTCTCGACGGCATCGATCGGCGTTGGCGCGCGACCTCCTTGGCGGTGCTCTGAGGGATCTCACCGTAGGCTGGTCTGGTGTCAACCCTCAGCGACCTCGCCCATGCCCAGGGCCTCCTGACCGACAGCGACGTCGAGTGGCTGCACCGACTCGCCGGCGACGGGCAGCTCCTCGCCGATCTCGCGTCGGCGGACATCGTCATCTGGATCCAGACGGAGGACGGTACCTTCATCGCGGTCGCCCATGCGCGACCGAGCGGTGCGGCGACGCTGTTCTACCGCGACATCGTCGGTGAGCGGGTGCGACCGCAGTGGCGCACGCAGGTCCAGGGCGCCTTCGAGTCGGCCGAGATCGTCGACTCGTCGTCCCCGGACTGGTTCGAAGAGACCCCCACCCGGGTGCGCGCCGTGCCGATCGTGAGTGAACGACGCAGCGCGGACGCGGGAGCCACAGTGATCGGCGTGGTGACCAGACACACCAACCTGGGCGAGTTGCGCACTCCGTCTCGCCAGCAGATCACGTTCGACGAGTGTGCGAACGACCTCTTCCGGATGATCGCGGACGGCAGCTTCCCCGACCTCACCGCTCCGACCTCGCCTCGCCGTGGCGCTCCGCGCGCGTCGGACGGCCTCATCCGGATCGACGTCGACGGGATCAGCACGTTCGCCAGCCCGAACGCCCTGTCGGCCTTCAACCGCATGGGGTTCGATGACGAGCTCGAGGGGGAGTCCCTCGCCGAGGTCACCACCAGACTCGTGCCGCCCTCCAGACAGGTCGACGAATCCCTGCCTGTCGTGGTGACCGGTCGCGCTCCGTGGCGCACCGACATCGAGGCGCGCGGCGTGACGGTGTCGTTGCGTGCGATCCCGTTGAAGGACCATGGAACGCGAATCGGCGCGATCGTGCTCTGCCGCGACGTATCGGAGCTGCGCCATCAGGAGCAGGAGCTCATCACCAAGGATGCGACGATCCGCGAGATCCACCACCGCGTGAAGAACAACCTCCAGACGGTGGCGTCGCTTCTGCGGATCCAGGCGCGGCGGACGCACTCCGACGAAGCCCGCGATGCCCTCACGCAGGCCATGCGCCGCGTCGATGCGATCGCTGTCGTGCACGACACGCTGGCTCAGGGGCTGACGCAGAAGGTCGACTTCGACGAGGTCTTCCATCGCGTGCTCAAGCTGGTCGCCGAGGTCGCCTCGGCACCGAACACGCGCGCTCGCACGCAGTCGACCGGGCGGTTCGGGGTGCTCCCGAGCGAGTATGCGACACCTCTCGCCCTCGCCCTCACCGAGGTCGTCACGAACGCCGTCGAGCACGGCCTCGCGGGCCAGGAGGGCATCGTGACCATCGATGCCGCGCGGACCGAGGAGAACCTCCGCGTGACCGTGCGCGACACCGGTCTCGGTCTCCCCGAGGGGCGGATCGGTCAGGGCCTCGGCACTCAGATCATCCGCACGCTCATCCAGGGGGAGCTGGGCGGCACCATCGAATGGCATGGAAGCGATGGCGAGGGCACCGAGGTGGTCATCGACATCCCCCTGCGCTGGCTCGACCGCTGATCCGGCCGAAGCCGAGGCAGACGAAAGCGGCCTGAGAACGTGATCCCAGGCCGCTTTCGTGCAGGTTCAGGAGGCGCGGCGGGCGCGTGCGGCGCGACGCTTCAGAGCACGGCGCTCGTCTTCGGAGAGTCCGCCCCAGACGCCGGAGTCCTGACTGGTCTCCAGTGCGTACTGCAGACAGATCTCCGTGACCGTGCAGGTGGCGCAGACGGTCTTCGCCTTCTCGATCTGATCGACGGCCGGGCCGGTGTTCCCCACGGGGAAGAACAGCTCGGGGTCTACAGTCAGGCAGGCGGCCTTATCGCGCCAGTCCATGGGGGCTCCTCGGTGTGGATTTCAAGAGATGTCGCGATGCGACCTCTCGGATTCGGGTAGCAGTTCGGGTTCGGCTACCCTGGTGATGTGCGGACGGATGCCCGCGATTTGTGATGCGAGCGTGATTGCTCGCCCCACGCCGCTGTGGGAGCACATGACTTTCTCTATTCTGTTACATGAAAACCCCGAAATCAAGGGTTTTCTCCGCTTCAATGCTTAGGAGATGCTGTGCGCGCACCGGGGATCGCACTCGCGGCAGCGGCGGTGCTCGCCGCCGAAGCTGCGGCGCTCATCGTGTTCGCAGTGATCGAACTGGTGGGCCTCGGTGCCGGCGACGCGGCCTCGCTGCCGACCGCCGTGGCGCTGATCGCACTCACGCTCGTCGGAGCAGCCGCCCTCGTTGCCTTCTCCATCGGCACCCGGGTCGGCAAGTCATGGGCGCGATCCGGAGGAGTGGTGTTCCAGGTGCTCGCGATCGCCCTCGCGTTGGCCTCCCTCACGCTGCAGCCGGTGTCGTGGGCTTTCACCGTCGGGGTCGGACTCCCCGGGCTGGTGGGCTTTGTGCTGCTGATCTCGAGCGCACGACGCGAGGGCGAGCAGCGCGCGGCCGAGTGACCTCCGCGCGCCCGCTGCGCTCCGGGCCGACGGGTCAGGCGTCGATGCCGAGCTGCTTGCGCAGCCGTGCCACGTGACCTGTGGCCTTCACGTTGTACTGCGCGAGAGTGATCTTTCCGTCCTCGTCGAGGACGAAGGTGGAGCGGATGACACCCTCGACGAGCTTGCCGTAGTTCATCTTCTCGCCCCACGCGCCGTAGGCGGTGTGGGTCGCGTGGTCGGGGTCGCTCAGCAGCGGGAAGGTGAGGCCGTCGCGTTCGCGGAACTTCGTGAGCGTGTCCGGCTCATCACGCGAGATGCCGATGACCCGGTAGCCGGCGCCCTGGAGCGACGAGATGCTGTCGCGGAAGTCGCAGGCCTCGGTGGTGCAGCCCGGCGTCATCGCGGCGGGATAGAAGTACAGCACCGTCTTCTGGCCGCGCAGATCGGCGAGGCGAACGGTCTTCCCGTCCTGGTCGAGGAGGGAGAAGTCAGGGGCTGCGGTTCCGGGTTCCAGGCGCTGAGTCACCCCTCCAGCCTAACGGCCGGGGGCCTGCTCCGCCTTGTCCGCGAACGTCTGGAGCAGTCGCTGCAGAGAATCGAGTCGCGCCCGGCCGGTCTCGCCCAGGTCGCCCCGCTCCGCCGCTTCGATGAGTGCGCAGTCCGGGGCATCCGCGAGGTGCGTGCACCCGCGAGGGCAGTCCTGAGCGATCACGGCGAGTTCGGTGAACGCGGCCAGGATGTTGGCGGGGTCGACGTGACCGAGACCGAACGAACGGACGCCGGGGGTGTCGATCACCCAGCCCGTGCCCGCCGGTCCCTCGTAACGCAGCGAGACGGTCGAGGAGGAGGTGTGGCGGCCGCGTCCGGTGACCTGGTTCACGTGTCCGGTGGCGCGCAGAGCCGTGGGCACGAGCGCGTTGACGAGCGTGGACTTGCCGACGCCCGAGTGTCCGACGAAGACCGTGGAGTGTCCGACGAGCGCTTCGCCGATCTCCTCGACGGGCATCTCGTCCTGCGCACTGGTGAACACCCGCAGGTCGAGGCCGTCGAAGTGGGTGAGGAACTCCGTCGGATCGGCGATGTCGGTCTTCGTGACGACCAGGAGAGGACGAATGCCCGCATCCAGCGCTGCGACGAGGTATCGGTCGACCAGCCGGGCCCGCGGCTCGGGGTCGGCCGCGGCGACGACGACGAGCATCTGATCGGCGTTGGCGACGATGACGCGCTCGACCTGGTCGGTGTCGTCGGCACTGCGTCGCAGAAGCGAGGTGCGCTCGACGATGCCGACGATGCGGGCGAGCGTTCCCTCGTCGCCCGAGGTGTCGCCGACCACGCGCGCCTGATCGCCCGTGACGATGGGCATGCGTCGCAGCTCTCGCGCCCTGGTGGTCGTGATCATGCGTTCCTCGGCCGTGTCCTCGCCGAGAAGCACCGAATACCGACCGCGGTCGACACCGAGCACCCTGCCCACCTGGGCATCCTCGTGCGCGGGACGGCGCTTGGTGCGCGGGCGGTTCGCCTTGGGGTTCGGTCGCGTCCGGATGCTGCTCTCGTCGAAGTCCTCGAAGTCGTCATCGAGGTCGTCGCTATCGTCGAGCCAGCTCACCATCAACCTCGCAGCATCCGCTCCCAGAGCATCGTGAACTCCGGGAGGGTCTTCGCGGTGGTTCCGATGTCGTCGATCTCGACACCGGGCACGCGCAGGCCGATCAGCGCACCGGTCGTGGCCATCCGGTGGTCGTGGTGGGCGGCCCAGCTGCCGCCGTGCAGCGGGCGGGGGATGATGCGGAGCCCGTCCGGAAGCTCCTCGGCTTCCCCGCCGAGTGCGCGGACGTTGCCGATGAGCGCCGCGATCCGGTCGGTCTCGTGGAGGCGGATGTGGCCGATGCCACGGATGGTCGTCGGGGAGTCGGCGAACGCGGCGAGGCCGACGAGAGTCGGAGTCAGCTCGCTCGCCGCCGAGAGATCGAGGTCGAGACCGCGTATTCCGGAGCCGGCGCGCACCGTGAGGGTGCCGCCGTGACGCCCGACATGCGCTCCGGTGGCCTGCAGGATGTCCGGCAGCAGCGCGCCCGGCTGCGTCGAGTGCGCCGGCCAGCCGGTGACAGAGACGGAACCGCCGGCCACGAGAGCTGCGGCGAGGAACGGAGCCGCGTTGGAGAGATCCGGTTCGATCGCGATCTCCTTCGCCCGCGGCACACCCGCTTCGACGAGCCACTCGCCGACGGCCGGACGCTCGATGCGGATACCGCGGCGGCTCAGAGCCTCGATGGTCATGTCGATGTGCGGAAGGCTCGGCAGGTGCTCGCCGACGTGGACGAGGTGGAGTCCCACGTCGAATCGGGGCGCGGCGAGCAGGAGCCCGGAGACGAACTGGCTCGAGGCCGACGCGTCGATCTCGACGCGACCGCCGCGGATGCGCCCGTGACCGCGAATGGTGAAGGGGAGCGCCCAGGTGCCCTCGTCGTCGATGTCGACTCCGAGGTCGCGCAGCGCGCTGATCAGTCCCCCCATGGGGCGATGGAGTGCGGTCTCGTGCGCTGTGAGGTGCACATCGTGCTCGGCGAGGCCCGCCAACGGGGCGATGAAGCGCATCACGGTGCCCGCCTGGCCGCAGTCGATCGTCGTACCGCCGCGGAGCTTCGCCGGGGTGACCAAAAGGTCGGGGCCGAACTCGTGACCGGCATCCACCTCCTCGATACCCACACCCAGCGCACGCAGCGCGTCGACCATCCGGGCGGAGTCGTCGGAGTGGAGAGGGGCGATCAGTCGGCCGGGGCCGTCGGCGATCGCGGCGATCATCAGCTCCCGATTCGTCAGCGACTTCGAGCCGGGGATCGTGAGCTCGGCGTGCACGGGCACGTCGGTGGTGGGCGCAGGATAGGTGCCCTGCACCCGGGCGGGGGAATACCTGTTGGCGCTCATCGGTTCTCACCTTAGTGAACGCAGGGAGGTTCGTCGTGGAAGACAGGCTCCCTGAAGCGAAGGAGAGAGAATGACGGCGACCTTGGAGCGCGAGGTGATCGACCTCAGCGGCCTAGACTGGCCGGTGATGGATGACACCGCAACCGCAGACATCGTCGGCGACCCTCGACGTGAGTTCGAAGAGCAGGCGATCCCTTTCATGGATCAGCTCTACGCCGCCGCGATGCGCATGACGCGCAATCCCGCAGACGCCGCCGACCTCGTGCAGGAGACGTTCGTGAAAGCGTACGGCTCCTGGTCGACGTTCTCGCAGGGGACGAACCTCAAGGCGTGGTTGTACCGCATCCTCACGAACACGTACATCAACATCTACCGCAAGCGTCAGCGCGAGCCGTTCCAGGGCACGATCGACGAGCTCGAGGACTGGCAGCTGGGCGGTGCGGAATCCACCACGGCGTCGCACAGCCGCTCCGCCGAGGCCGAGGCCATCGACCGGATGCCGGCGTCGGTGGTCAAGGACGCGCTGCAGGCCGTGCCGGAGGACTTCCGGCTCGCGGTGTACCTCGCGGATGTCGAGGGCTTCGCGTACCAGGAGATCGCCGACATCATGAAGACCCCCATCGGCACCGTCATGAGCCGTCTGCATCGTGGCAGGCGGATGCTGCGGGAGCTGCTGGCAGATTACGCCGCCGAGCGGGGCATCGCCGCGGCTGAGACGAGGAGCAAGGGATGAGCGACTGCGGCTGCGACAAAGCGCGTCAGGATCTGGAGGAATACCTCCGCAACGAGGTGTGCAAGACCGAGCACACCGAGATCCGTGAGCATCTCGAGCACTGCCCGTCCTGCCGTGACGAGGCCCTCGTGGCGACGACCCTCACCGAGGTCATCGCCCGTGCCTGCAAGGAGACGGCTCCCGAACAGCTGCGCGACCAGGTGTTCGCCCGGCTGCGGGAAGTCCAGGCCGCCCAGCACTGACCTCCGTCCGAGGCCGTCGGTAGTGTGGATGGATGAGCTCCATCGATGCGCGGGACGTGCCCGCAGACACCACCTCGGCTGAACGGCTGGCGAACGCCGGACTCGAGTACCGCGTCGTCGATCTGACCGACGACGCGAGCGCCGCGGCCTTCCAGCGCGCGGTTGACCGCGGGTTCCTCGGCGCCGAACCGAGCACGGACATGCTCGTCCAGATCACGAAGACCTTCGCCGCACGGCGCAACATCGGCGTGTTCGAGAAGACGGCACCGGAAGCTGCGTTGCCGGTCGCGACCACCAACGCCTGGGTGACCCCGCTCACGCTTCCCGGCGGCGGCGAGATCGACATGTGGGCGATCAGTGTCGTCACGGTCGCCGCGACGCATCGGCGCCGCGGCATCGCCAGAGCCCTTCTGGAGGGCGAGCTGCGAGCCGCAGCATCCGCCGGGGTCGCCGTCGCCGGACTCACGGTGACGGAGGCGACGATCTACGGGCGCTATGGCTTCGGTTCTGCCGTCCCCGTCGCACGCCTGACCGTCGACACGCGACGTGCGGGATGGGGCGGCGCGACTCCGCCGGGTCGCCTGGAGTACATCGACCGCGAGACACTGGCCGCCGACCTCGGGGCGGTCCACGACCGCGCGCGGCGACGGGCAGCCGGACAGATCCCCGGTTGGCGCGGCCGCTGGGAAGGTTATGCCGGTGTCGCACCGACCGCCGACCGCGATAAGGCCCGTGGCGTCCACTATCTCGACGAGGACGGTGTGCTCCGAGGCGTCCTGGCCTACACGGTGTCCGAGGCGGGCGGCCCGCTTCGGTTCCGGATGGACGTCCGACTTCTCGTCGCCGAGACCGCCGACGCCCGCACCGCGCTGTGGCGTTTCGCCTTGCAGCACGACCTCGTCGCGGAGGTCGAGGCCGACCTCCGCCCACTGGACGACCCGCTGCCGTGGCTCGTCGCCGACTCCCGCGGCGTGAAGCAGGAGGTGCATGACCACGGATGGCTGCGCATCCTCGATCTGCCGGCCGCACTGACGGCACGACGCTATTCGGCGCCGCTGGACACGGTGCTGCGTGTCGAGGACTCCCTCGGATTCGCGAAGGGCGATTGGCGGCTGAGGGTCGATGAGTCCGGCGTCGCGACGGTCGAGGTCGCAGCCGAGGGCAGCGAGGCCGACATCGTGCTCGATGTCTCGGCACTGTCGTCGCTGTACGCCGGGGGAGTCCGCGCGGCGTCGCTGCACGGCGCCGGGCGGATCTCGGGTGACGCGGCGGCCGTCGAGGCTCTCGACCGGGCGCTGATCGCGTTCCCCGCGCCCTCCCTGGACATCTGGTACTGAAGCCGGAACGAGAAGGGCGCCCCGACCGAGGTCGAGGCGCCCTTCTTCGTCGGTCGATCAGCCGAGTGTGACGGCCGAGCGGATCAGAGCGGCCTGCTCGGCGGCGTGCACCTTCGACGATCCGGTCGCGGGCGACGCGGAAGCCGAGCGTGCGACGGGCCGGAAGGAGCGGTCGCCCGGAACGTCGGCGAAGGCAAGCGCGAGGAACGGCCAGGCACCCTGGTTCTCCGGCTCCTCCTGGACCCACACCAGCTCGGCGTTCGGGTAGGAGTCGGTGATCTTCTTGAGCTCGTCGATAGGCGTCGGGTAGAGCTGCTCGAGCCGGACCAGCGCGACCTCGGGGTTCGGGTTCTTCTCGAGTTCGGAGCGCAGGTCCCAGTGCACCTTGCCCGAGTGCACGAGCACGCGTTTGACGGCCGAACGGTCGAGACCGCGGTCGTCGTCGATCACCGGCTCGAACCGACCCTGCGTGAAGGCCTCGACCGGGCTCGTCGCTCCGCGCAGACGCAGCATCGCCTTCGGGGTGAACACGATGAGCGGCTTGCGCGGGCGAGCGTAGGCCTGGCGGCGCAGCAGGTGGAAGTACGACGCCGGGGTCGACGGACGGGAGACGATCATGTTCTCCTGTGCGCACAGCTGCAGGAAACGCTCGATGCGCGCCGACGAGTGGTCGGGTCCCTGGCCCTCGTAGCCGTGGGGGAGGAGCAGCGTCACGCTGGACTGCTGACCCCACTTCTGCTCGGCCGCCGAGATGTACTCGTCGATGACGGACTGGGCGCCGTTGACGAAGTCGCCGAACTGCGCCTCCCAGAGCACGAGAGCTTCGGGAGCCTCGACCGAGTAGCCGTACTCGAACCCGAGTGCGGCGTACTCGCTGAGCAGCGAGTCGTAGACGAAGAAGCGGCCCTGTGCGTCGGACAGATTCGACAGCGGCAGCCACTCCTGGCCGTTCGCGCGATCGTGCAGTGTCGCATGACGCTGCACGAAGGTGCCGCGGCGGGCATCCTGCCCCGCGAGGCGCACCGGGGTGCCCTCGACCAGGAGCGAGCCGAATGCGAGCAGCTCACCGAAGCCCCAGTCGATGCCGCCGTTGCGGCTCATGTCGAGACGCTTGTCCAGCAGCTGCTGGATCTTCGGGTGCACCGTGAAGCCCTCGGGCTTGTTGACGAACGCGTCGCCGATGAGCTGGATGACCTCGCCCGGCACGCCGGTGACATCGGGAGCGCCGACCTGGTCGTCCACCGGAGGCAGCTCCGGCGTGATCGGTGTCGCCCCGGTCTCGGCCGCGTGGGTCTCGGCGAACGCGATCTCGAGACGGTTCTGGAAGTCGGCCTTGGCCTCGTCGTACTCCTGCTCCGTGATGTCGCCGCGGCCGACGAGCGACTCGGTGTACAGGCGGCGGACCGACCGCTTCGCCTGGATCAGGTCGGTCATCAGCGGCTGCGTCATCGAGGGGTCGTCGCCCTCGTTGTGACCGCGTCGGCGGTAGCACACGAGGTCGATCACGACGTCGCGGTGGAAGCGCTCGCGGTACTCGAACGCGAGCTGCGCGACGTGGATGACGGCCTCAGGGTCGTCGCCGTTCACGTGGAACACCGGTGCCTGGATGGTCTTCGCCACGTCGGTGGAGTACACCGAGGTGCGTCCGTCGTTCGGAGTCGTCGTGAAGCCGACCTGGTTGTTCACCACGACGTGGATGGTGCCGCCGGTGCGATAGCCGCGCAGCTGCGACATCTGCAGCGTCTCGACCACGACGCCCTGGCCCGCGAAGGCGGCGTCGCCGTGGACGAGGATCGGCAGCCAGGCGAACGTGCCGATCGGCTTGCGGTCCTGCTTGGCGCGGACGATGCCTTCCAGCACGCCGTCGACCGTCTCGAGGTGCGAGGGGTTGGCGGCGAGGTAGACGGGCAGCTCGGACTTGTCGTCGGCGACGAAGGTGCCCTCGGTGCCGAGGTGGTACTTCACATCGCCGGAGCCGCGCTGGTTGCCGGGGGTCTGGGTGCCCTCGAACTCACGGAACACCTGACCGTAGGTCTTCCCTGCGATGTTCGTGAGCACGTTGAGGCGGCCGCGGTGGGCCATGCCGATCGCGGCACCCTCGAGGCCTGCGGTCGCGGCGCCCTGGAGAATCTCGTCGAGCAGCGGGATCAACGATTCGCCGCCCTCGAGCGAGAAGCGCTTCTGGCCGACGAACTTGGTCTGCAGGAAGGTCTCGAACGCCTCGGCCTCGTTGAGCTTGCGGAGGACGCGCAACTGCTCGTCGTGGCCGGGCTTCTGGTACTTGACCTCGACCTTCTCCTGGAACCAGCGGCGCTGCTCCGGGTCCTGGATGTGCATGTACTCGATACCCAGCGTGCGGCAGTACGAGTCGCGGAGCACCCCGAGGATGTCGCGGAGCTTGGCGATGCGCCGACCGCCGAAGCCGCCGGTGACGAACTCGCGGTCGAGGTCCCAGAACGTGAGGCCGTGGCTCTCGATCTCGAGGTCGGGGTGCGAGCGCTGCTGGTACTCGAGCGGGTCGATGTCGGCCATCAGGTGGCCGCGCACGCGGAAGGAGTTGATGAGCTCCTGCACGCGGGACTGCTTGTCGACGCGCTCCGCGAGGTCGACCGCGATGTCGGGGTTCCACCGGATGGGGGCGTACGGGATGCGGAGCGCCGCGAAGATGTCGTCGTAGAAGCCGCGCTGGCCGATGAGCAGCTCGTGCACCTTCTTGAGGAACTCGCCCGAGCCTGCACCCTGGATGACGCGGTGGTCGTAGGTGCTGGTGAGGGTGATGGTCTTGCCGATCGCCAGCTCGTTGAGCGTCTTGTCGCTCGCGCCCTGGAACTCGGCGGGGTACTCGAGCGCGCCGGCGCCGATGATGCACCCCTGGCCCTTCATGAGTCGCGGCACGGAGTGCACGGTGCCGATGCCGCCCGGGTTGGTCAGCGAGACGGTGGTGCCCTGGAAGTCGGCAGCAGTGAGCTTGTTGCCGCGAGCGCGGGTGACCAGGTCTTCGTACGCGCTGAGGTACTCGGTGAAGGACAGCGTGTCGGCGCGCTTGATGCTCGGAACCATGAGGGCGCGCGTGCCGTCGGGTTTGGGCAGGTCGATCGCGATGCCGAGGTTGACGTGCGCGGGCGCGACGACCGAGGGCTTGCCGTCGATCTCGGCGTAGAACACGTTCTGGCTGCGGAACTCGTCGAGCGTGCGGATGAGCGCCCACCCGATGAGGTGGGTGAAGCTGATCTTGCCGCCGCGGGTGCGCGCCATGTGGTTGTTGATGACGATGCGGTTGTCGATCATCAGCTTCGCGGGCACGGTGCGCACGCTGGTCGCGGTCGGGACGGTCAGCGACTCGTCCATGTTCGCGGCGAGGGTCTTCGGCAGGCCGCGGAGAGGCGTGACCTTGTCTTCCTCGACCGGCTCGGCGGCTTCCTTCGACTCGGGCTTGGGCGCGGGCTTCGGCGCCTGAGCCGGGATCGGCGCGGCGGCCGCCGGTTTCGCGGTCGTGCGGGCGACCGGCTGCGAGCCGATCACCGGGATCGGGGCCGTCACCGGATGTGCGGATGTGTCCGCAGCAGCGGGCGAGGACGAGGCCGTCTCCGAGTGGTACTTCTCGAGGATCGGCCACCACTCCTTGTCGACGGAGTCGCGGTTCACCTTGAACTGCTCGTAGAGCTCTTCGACGAGCCAGGAATTGGCTCCGAACCCCCCGTCGCCGTTGACGCCGGTCACCTGGTTCGACACTCTCGATCGCCCTCTTTCATCGCTGAAGCTCTCTGGTGCGGACGTCGTCGCAGGATGCGTTCGGGCCCGCACACTCTCGACCAACAAGCCTAACGTGTTTCGCTCGGGGAATCGTCGGAAGCCACGCGCCCACGGGGCTGCGATCTGGGTACCGTGGAGACATGGAGTTCTCTGGAGAGCAGCCGACCGTCGACCTGACCTACTCGGACGTCTTCCTGGTGCCGCGGCGATCCGGGGTCACCAGCCGTCTGCAGGTCGATCTGGCGCCGCTGGACGGCACCCCGGCGACCCTTCCGATCGTCGCCGCGAACATGAACTCGGTGACCGGACCGCGCATCGCGGCGGTGCTCGCCCGCCGGGGCGCGCTCGGCGTGCTTCCTCAGGACCTGCCGCTGCAGGATCTCGATTCTGCGATCCGCGACGTGAAGGACCAGCCGGTGCTCTGGGACACGCCGATCGTGCTCCCGCCGGAGGCTTCCGTCGCGGACGCGCTCCGCCTGCTTCCGGCCGCCGTGGGTCACGGGATCGTCGTCGCGCAGGGCGCCGCGCCGGTCGAGGTCGGCCGGATCCTCGGGGTGCTCCCGGCGACCAGGCTCGCCACCGCGCTGCCGGATGCGCAGCTCGGGGATCTCGTGCATCGCGGGACGCCGTCGATCGACGCCGATGACATCGGCTCGGAGCGGCACGCCTTCGACGTCATCACGGACGCCGACGTCGAGATGGTGACGGTGGTCCACCACGGACATCTCGTGGGTACTCTGAGCGCGCGGAGCGCACTCCGTTCGACCCTCTACCGCCCTGCCGTCGATGGGCACGGGAGATTGGCTGTGGCCGCGGCCGTCGGCATCAACGGCGACGTCGCGGCGAAGGCCAAGGCGCTCGCCGCAGCCGGAGTCGACGTGCTGGTCGTGGATACCGCGCACGGTCATCAGGAGGGCATGCTGCGGGCGCTGCGTGCTGTCGCCGAGCTCGACCTCGGGCTGCCGATCGTCGCCGGCAACATCGTCACCGCCGACGGCGTCGGCGACCTCGTCGACGCGGGCGCCACGATCCTCAAGGTGGGGGTGGGGCCGGGGGCGATGTGCACGACGCGCATGATGACCGCGGTCGGCCGCCCGCAATTCTCCGCCGTGCTCGAGACCGCTCAGGCCGCCAAGGAACTCGGTGCCCATGTGTGGGCGGACGGCGGCGTGCGCTACCCCCGCGATGTCGCACTCGCGCTCGCGGCCGGCGCCGCGTCCGTCATGGTCGGATCGTGGTTCGCCGGCACGATCGAAGCGCCGGGGGAGCTGCAGCGCGACAGCGACGGGCGCCTGTTCAAAGAATCCTGGGGCATGGCGTCGACCAAGGCGGTGCAGGCGCGCTTCGGCCGACTCGACGCCTACGAGCGGGCTCGCAAAGAGCTCTTCGCCGAGGGCATCTCCTCATCCAAGATCTACCTCGACCCGCTGCGACCCGGTGTGGAAGACCTGCTGGACATGATCACCTCGGGCGTGCGCTCGTCGTTCACGTACGCGGGCGCATCGTCCGTGCCGGAGTTCCACGATCGCGCGCTGGTCGGACTCCAGTCGGCGGCCGGGTACGAAGAGGGGAAGGCCCTGCCCGTCAGCTGGTGAGCGCGAGCGCGAGCACAGTCGTCTTCTGTACAATCGTCCGCATAATGGACGACCCTCCCAGTTGCAGAACATCGCCCCACTGTCCGCCTCTCTCGCAGGAGAGGAACCGCTGATGGACTACATCATGTTGGGCGTGGGGCTCCTTCTCACGGTCGGCACCGGCCTCTTCGTCGCCAGCGAGTTCGCGCTGGTCAACCTCGACCGCGCCGAACTCGAGGCGCGACAGGCTCGAGGTGAATCCCGGCTCTCGCTCACGATCGGCGCCCTCAAGCACACGTCGACGCATCTCTCGGCCGCCCAGCTCGGCATCACGCTGACGACGCTGCTCACCGGTTACACGATGGAGCCGGCGCTGTCGAACCTGCTTCGTCCGACGCTCCTCGCCTGGAGCATCCCGGAGGCGGCGGTCGCCCCCATCGCGACGATCGTGGCCATGCTCGTCGCCACCGTGCTCTCGATGATCCTCGGCGAACTCGTCCCGAAGAACTTCGCGCTCGCCCTGCCACTGGCGACGGCGAAGCTCGTCATCCCCTTCCAGGTCGCCTTCACGACCGTTTTCAAACCGGCTGTCGTCGTGCTCAACGGCAGCGCCAACGGCGTGCTGCGCAGCATGGGGATCGAGCCGAAGGAGGAGCTCTCCGGCGCCCGCAGTGCGGAGGAACTGTCCTCGCTCGTCCGACGCTCCGCCAGTGCGGGTCTGCTCGAGGCCGACACCGCGACGCTGCTCGACCGCACCCTGATGTTCTCTCGGCTGACCGCCGCCGATGTGATGACGGCGCGGCCGAGCATGCACGCGATCGCCGCGGGCGACTCGGTCGACGACGTCATCCAGCTCGCGCGCCGCACCGGACACAGCCGCTTCCCCGTGTACGACGACGACCTCGACGACATCACGGGCGTCGTGCACCTCAAGGCGGCCATCTCCGTGCCTCGCGACCGTCGGACCGAGGTTCCCGTCGGTGCTCTCGCGACCGAGCCGCTGCGTGTGCCCGAGACCGTGCACGTCGACGCCCTGATCTCCGAGCTCCGTGCCCGCGGGTACCAGCTCGCGGTCGTGGTCGACGAGTATGGCGGGACGGCCGGCCTCGTCACGCTCGAGGACCTCGTCGAGGAGCTGGTCGGCGAGGTGGCCGACGAGCACGACCGCACGAGGGCGGGAGTCATCCGCAACCGGGAGGGCGTGACCTTCCCCGGCGAGCTGCGGCCCGATGAGCTGCGCCGTCGCGCGGGCGTGGAGGTGCCGGAGGGTGATGTGTACGACACCGTCGGCGGCTACGTCATGAGCGTGCTCGAGCGTGTGCCCTCGGTCGGTGACGAGGTGCCGCTGGACAGCGGCATCCTCCAGGTCGTCCGGATGGACGGTCGGCGCGTCGACCGCGTCCGCTACGTGCCGAGTCCGCTCGACGCGGGAGAGGAGGCCACCCGATGAACGATTGGGGAGGACTCGCCTGGCTCGTCGTGCTCCTGGTCGCGAACGCCTTCTTCGTCGGAGGCGAGTTCGCGGTCATCTCGGCCCGACGGTCACAGATCGAGCCCCGTGCGGAGCAGGGGTCGCGCGCGGCGAAGACGGCACTGTACGCGATGGAGCACGCGACTCTGATGCTCGCGACGTCGCAGCTCGGTATCACGATCTGCTCGCTGCTGATCCTGAACGTCTCCGAACCCGCGATCCACCACCTGCTCGCCGTGCCGCTGCATGCGCTCGGCTGGCCGGACGGGGCTGTGGACGCCGTCTCGTTCGCGATCGCGCTGCTGATCGTCTCATTCCTGCACGTCGTGTTCGGTGAGATGGTGCCCAAGAACCTCGCGTTCTCGGTGCCGGACCGGGCGGTGCTGATCCTGGCTCCGCCGCTCGTGTGGGTGTCGAAGGTGTTCATGCCGGTGATCTGGCTGCTCAACGCTGCCGCCAACGGTGTGCTGCGCCTGTTCCGGGTGGAGCCGAAGAACGAGGCCGCCTCCACGTTCACGCTCGACGAGGTCGCGACCATCGTGAGCCAGTCGCGACGCGAGGGCGTGCTGATGGATACCGCAGGGACCGTCGCTGCCGCCGTCGAGTTCACCGACAAGAAGGCGCGGGACGTCGCCGTGCCTCTCGGTGATCTGGTGACTCTGCCGCAGTCGACCACGCCGGACGACATCGAGAAGGCCGTCGCCCGCTACGGGTTCTCCCGCTACGTGATCGTGGACGACGAGGCCGTGCCGATCGGGTACGTCCACCTGAAGGACATCCTGCGGGCGTCCGAAGGGCCGGACGCAGAGACGAAGATGATCCAGCCGGTCCCGGCCAAGCGCATCCACCACATGGTGCCGGTTCAGGAGGACACTGATCTGGAGGACGCCCTCGCGGTCATGCGCCGTGCGGGTCGCCACCTGGCGAAGGTGCGCGACGCGCAGGGCAACACGACTGCCGTGCTGTTCCTGGAGGACATCCTGGAGGAGCTGGTCGGCGAGGTGCAGGACGCGACGCGTCGCTTCCGCGGACGCTGATCCCAATGACGCGAAGGCCGCCGACCCGGGAGGATCGGCGGCCTTCGTCGCGTGCGCGCGGTCAGCGCCAGTGCGCGCGCTCGTACTGCGGAGGCCAGGCGACCTCCGAACCGAGTTCGTGGGCGGCGCGGAGGGCGAAGTGCGGGTCACGCAACCACTCCCGTCCGGCGAAGATCACGTCCGCCGCGCCGTCGGCGAGCACCTGCTCGGCCTGGGCCGACGCGGTGATGAGCCCGACCGCGGACACCGGGATGCGGCCGCCCTGGCGCACCGTCTCGGCGAGAGGCACCTGGTAGCCGGGGAACACGTCGATGCGCTGATGCGCCACGAGACCGCCACTGGAGACGTCGATCAGGTCGGCCCCGTGCTGTTCCGCCCAGTCGCCGACGATCGTCGCCTCCTCCGGGGTGAAACCGCCGTCCGCATGGTCGGTGGCCGAGATGCGGACGAGCAGCGGGACCTCGGCGCCGGCGGCGGTACGAACGGCATCCACCACGCGCAGCAGCAGTCGGGCACGGTTCTCGAGCGAGCCCCCGTACTCGTCGTCGCGCAGGTTCGACAGCGGCGACAGGAACTGGTGCAGAAGGTACCCGTGCGCCCCATGGATCTCGATGACGTCGAAGCCGGCGTCGAGCGCGCGGCGCGTGGCGGATGCGAAGGCCTCGACCACGCGGTCGATGCCCGCCAGGTCCAGAGCCGCCGGTTCCTCGAAGCCGTCGAACGCCACCGCCGAGGGTGCCGTGGTGGTCCAGCCGCCGTCCTCCTGCGGAACGGAACCGCGCAGGGGCGCCCAGGGCCACCAGGTCGATGCCTTGCGTCCCGCGTGCGCGAGCTGGATGCCGGCGTGCGCTCCGCGGTCATGGATGGCCTGGACGATCGGGGCGAGTGCGTCGCGCTGCTCGTCGTTCCAGAGACCGAGGTCGCGTGGCGAGATCCGGCCCTCGGGGACGACCGCTGTGGCCTCGGCGACGATCAGCCCGGCGCCGCCCGAGGCGAACTGGGCGAGGTGGGCATGGTGCCACTCCTGAGCAACGCCGTCGACGGCGCTGTACATGCACATGGGCGAGACCCAGAGGCGATTGCGGAAGGTGACGGATCGGATGCTCAGCGGGGAGAAGAGAAGACTCACCGTTCGACGCTACCCCCGCGGGCGTGCACCTCGGGCCGTCGCACTAACGTGGAGTCATGATCGAGGTGCGGGAGTGGTCACGCAGCGATACCGCACGGCTGTTCCGTGCGCCGACCGCGGACGACGACAAGTACGCCCGCGGGGTCGTGGCGCTGCGCACCGGATCTCCCGCCTACCCCGGCGCTGCGGTGCTGGGAGTCGAGGCCGCGTGGCGGGCGGGGGCCGGATTCGTGCGGTACGTGGGCGCCGAGCGGGTGGCGGATGCCGTCCTGGCTCGGCGACCCGAGACCGTCGTCGGTGCGGACACCGGTGGTTCGCGTATCGGAGCCTGGGTGATCGGCTCCGGCACGGATCCGACGCACCGCACCGATGCGGAGAGCGTCGCGCTCCGCGAAATCCTCGCCGGTGCGGTTCCCGTGATCATCGACGCGGGTGCGTTGGACCTCGCGCCGGGAGCTCGGGCGCCGTTCCTCGTCACCCCGCACGCGCGCGAGTTCGCACGGCTGCAGGAGCGTCTTCGGGTGCAGCCCCAGGGTGAAGACCACGATCGGGCGGATGCGGCACGGCAGCTGGCCGCGAAGATCGGCGGCACCGTGCTGCTCAAGGGGGCGCGGACGCTGGTCGCCGATCCGGGCGGAGCCGTCATCGCCGTGGAAGCGGGAACGGGGTGGCTGGCGACAGCGGGTACCGGAGACGTGCTCGCCGGCGTTCTCGGAGCGGTGATGGCTGCGAATCCCGGAGCCGCTCTCGCCGAGATCGCCGCTGCGGGCGCGTGGTTGCATGGTCATGCCGCACGGATCGCCGCCGGGGCGCTCGCCGACGGACCGGGGCATCCGATCGTCGCGATGGACGTGGCCGAGGCCCTTCCGCACGCGATCCAGGACGTCCTGGGGTGAGCCGCGACTCGACGACGAGGCTGCTCGTCCTGTGGTGCGCATTCCTCCTCGTGCACCTGCTCACCGCTCTGCTGGGCTGGGTGTATCCGAGCCAGCCCATGGGCGATGTCGTGCTCGTGTACGAGCCGTGGGCGTCGGCGGCTCTCGGGGGCGGGCCGATCGTCGGCGTCAGCGAGACCTGGGTCTATCCGCAACTCGCCCTGGTGCCCATGCTGCTGGCGGCCGGACTCGCTGCACCCCTGGTGCCCGTGCTCGGTGTCTCGAGCGCCTACCTCGTCGGCTGGGCGGTGCTGGTCATCGTGCTCGATGCGATCGCGTTCGGCGTGCTCGTCGGTCGCTCGCCCTCGCACGCACGGCGGGTCGCGGCTTGGTTCTGGTGCGGTGCCGTCCTACTGCTCGGGCCTATCGCGCTGTACCGGATCGACGCGATCACCGTGCCCCTCGCCGTGATGGGCGGGCTCTGGCTCGTCAGACGACCGATGGTCGCCGCCGCGCTGCTCACGGCCGGCGCCTGGATCAAGATCTGGCCCGGCGCACTCGTGCTGGCCGCCGTCGTGGCCGTCCGCGCGCGGCTGCGAGTGCTGCTCGGCGCGGTCGTCGTCACGGGCGGCGTGCTGGCGCTGCTGCTCCTGCTCGGCGCGGACACGGAGATCCTCGGTTTCCTGACGGAGCAGACCGGTCGCGGCCTGCAGATCGAGGCGGTGGCGGCGACGCCCTTCCTCTGGCTCGCCGTCGCAGGGGCTGCGCGCATCGAGTACAGCTTCGAGATCCTCACGTTCCAGGTCACGGCGCCGGGGGTGGATGCCGTCGCCGCGGCGCTCACCCCGCTGATGGTGGTCTGCGTGGGGGTGGTCACCGCGATCGGCGCGGTGAAGGCGATGCGCGGGGCCGCGTTCCCTCGGCTCTTCCCGCCACTCGCGCTCACCCTCGCGACGCTGCTCATCGTCACCAACAAGGTCGGCTCTCCCCAGTTCCAGACCTGGCTGATCGCGCCGGTGATCCTGTGGATCGTCCTCGACCGGGCCAGAGCGCGCATTCCCGCGGTCATGGTGCTCGCGCTGTGTCTGCTCACCTGCCTGGTCTACCCGCTCGGCTACGACGCCCTGCTGCGCGCTGAAGCGCTCGCCGTGGCGGTGCTCACCGTGCGGAATGTCCTCCTCATCGTCCTCCTCGTCCTCGGCCTCCGCGCGCTTCTGCGCGTGCCCGCCGCCCACCATCCGAAACCCCGGGAGTGAAACCATGCTGATCGCCTTCTCCGTCGCCCCGAGCGGCACGCCCGCCGAAGGAGCCGAGCGAACCGACGCCTCCGTGCACGACGCGGTGGCCGCGGCCGTCCGCGTGGTGCGCGAGTCCGGCCTGCCGCATCGCACGACGAGCATGTTCACCGAGATCGAAGGTCCCGACTGGGACTCGGTGATGGACGTCGTCAAGCGCGCCACCGAGGCGGTCATGCCGTTCGGCTCGCGGGTGTCGCTGGTGCTCAAGGCCGACATCCGCCCCGGATACTCGGGCGAGCTCGATGCGAAGATCGAGCGCCTCGAGGCGGCGATCGAGGAGTCGGATGACTGATCGCCGCGCTTTCGCGGTGGTCCATACGCGTCCGGCCCTCGCGGGCGACGTCGAGTGGATCGCAGAACTGCGGGCGGTGGTGCTCCGGGCGGACCTGACGCGGCTCGGTCGCTACGACGACGCGCGTGTGCGGCAGCGGTTCCGAGACGCGTTCGAGCCGACCCAGACCCGGATCATCGTCGTGGACGACCAGGAGGTCGGCTCCGTCGCGCTCCGCGACGAAGGCGGGTCGCGCTGGCTGGAGCACTTCTACATCGCTCCCTCGCATCAGGGGGCCGGCGTCGGGGGACGCATCCTGACGATGCTCCTGGACGATGAGGCGACCCACCGGCTCAACGTGCTCCAGGGCAGTCCTGCCCAGGCGCTCTACGAGCGGCACGGCTTCGTCGTCGAGAGGCAGGACGAGGTCGACGTCTTCCTGCTGCGTGAGCGGAGGAGCGAGCGCGACGCCCTGTCGGACGGCCGCTAGGCTGTACCGGTGAATCCCTCGACTGAATCGAGGGGTGCGGCGAAGTGGGCGCTCCTCTCTCTCGCCATCGGCAGCTTCGGCATCGGCATGACCGAATTCGTGGTCATGGGCCTGCTGCCCAACATCGCCGCCGACCTGCTGCCCTCGCTCTGGGCCACGAGCCAGGAGGAGGCGCTCAGCCAGGCAGGCTGGCTGATCTCGCTGTATGCGCTGGGCGTCGTGGTCGGTGCGCCGACCATCGCCGGCTTCGTCGCGCGCTTCCCGCGGCACCGGGTCATGATCGTGCTGGCTCTTGCTCTGACGATCTTCAACGCGCTCACCGTGGTCCTGCCCACGTTCGAACTCGTCGCCGCCTCCCGGTTCCTGGCAGGGCTCCCGCACGGCGCGTACTTCGGCATCGGCGCCCTGGTCGCGGCCGACGTCATGGGTCCGGGCAACCGTGCCAAGGGCGTGGCCTTCATCCTCACGGGGCTGACGGTCGCCAACGTGGTCGGTGTGCCGCTCGGCACGTTCCTCGGGCAGCAGTGGGGCTGGCGCGCCGCGTTCGCGGTCGTCGCGCTGGTGTTCGCCGTGGCGACGCTCTTCATCGCGCTGTTCGTTCCGCAGCATCCCGGCGATCCAGGGCGCACGATGCGCCAGGAGCTCCGGGTCTTCCGCATCCCGCAGGTGTGGTTCACGCTCGGCGTGGGTGCGATCGGTTTCGGCGGCTTCTTCGCCGTCTACAGCTACATCGCGCCTCTCGTGACCGAGGTCGCCGGGTCTCCGGACTGGGCGGTGCCCATCGTCCTGGTGCTCATGGGTCTCGGGATGACCGCGGGAAACCTCGTCGGCGGTCACCTCGCCGACATCGACCTGCGCCGCACGCTGCTCTTCGGGCTCGCCGCGATGGCCGTGGTGTTCGCCCTGCTTGCCGTGCTGTCGTTCTGGATCGTGAGTCTGGGGCTTCTCGTGTTCGTGGTCGGGTTCGTGTCGTCGGTGCTGAGCCCGACGATCCAGACGCGTCTGATGGATGTGGCGGAAGACAACCAGTCGATCGCTGCGGCGATGAACCACTCCGCTCTCAACATCGGTAACAGCCTGGGTGCCTTCCTCGGCGGCCTCGTGATCGCGGCAGGGTGGGGCTTCACGGCGCCCGCGTGGACCGGAGCCGCCCTTGCCGTGGCGGGCCTACTGATCGCCCTGCTGTCCTATCGGGTGGAAGCGCGTCGTCCCGCAGTCCTCGAGCGGGTCGCGTCGTAGAGTGACGGGGTGAGCACGCTCCCGCATTCCCTGCCCGTCGCCGGCACGGTCGTCCTGCTGCGCGCAGCCGATACCGGCTTCGAGGTGCTGCTGATGCGTCGGCCCGATCGTGGATCGTTCGCCGGTGCGTGGGTCTTTCCCGGCGGCAAGGTCGAACCGGCCGATCGACGCGGCGGCGACGAGGAGGTCGAGGACGCGCGTCGTGCGGCGATCCGGGAGACCTACGAAGAGGTCGGGGTCGTCGTCGAAGAGCTGGTGGCGTTCTCCGAATGGCATCCGCCTGTCGAGGTGCCCACGCGCATCCATACCTGGTTCTTCCTCGCTGCGGCACCGGCGGCCGACCCCTCACCCTCGGAGGACGAGGTGGCGGACCTCGCGTGGGTCCGTCCCGCCGAGGCCCTGGCGCGGCACGGTGCAGGGGAGTGGATGCTGTTCCCGCCGACCTGGATGACGCTGCATCAGCTGTCGGCCTTCACCGACGCGGCATCCGCTCTCTCTTCGGGCGGTGCCGTGCAGCTGTTCCAGACACGCGTCGTGGGCTCGGGTGCCGCGCAGGCGTTCGCGTGGGAACAGGGGCGTCTCGAGGCGGCCGAGCTGCCGTGGCGCTTCCTCTCGGCGTGAGCGGAGCGGATCAGCTCGCGAGCAGTCGCCGCAGGTTCGCGCCGACGATGTCGGTCTCGATGAGGAAGCCGTCGTGCCCGAAGTCGCTGGCCACCACCACCGCCTCTCCGTCGATCACGTTCGGGATGCTGCGGGCGATGCGTTGCTGTCCGTCGACGGGGAACAGCCGGTCGCTGTCGATGCCCAGGACGAGGGTGGTGGCGGTGACGGCGTGCAGCGCCTCTTCGACTCCGCCGCGCTCGCGACCGACGTCGTGCGAGTTCATGGCCTCGACGAGCGTGATGTAGCTGTTCGCGTCGAAGCGACGGGTGAATTTGTTGCCGTGGAAGTCGAGGTACGACTCCACGGCGAAGCGTCCGCCGTGGCCGAGAGGTGAGACATCCGATTGCCACGACCGCTGGAAGCGCTGGTTCAGCTCGATCGGGCTGCGATAGTTCAGCAGCGCCATCCGCCGTGCCAGCGCGAGTCCCCGGTGCGGGCCGTCGCCGTCTCCGAGGTCGTAGTACTCGCCGCCCTGGAACCGCGGATCCATGCGGATCGTCTCGAGCTGCACCGTGTTCAGCGCGATCTGGTCGGCGGTGGTCACCGGGGGAGAGGAGAGCACGGCGAGGCGCTCGACGCGTTCCGGATGTGTGACCGCCCATTCGAGGGCGTGCATGCCGCCCATGGATCCGCCGATGACCGCGGCCCAGCTGTCGATGCCGAGCGCATCGGCGAGCCGCACCTGCGCCGCCACCTGGTCGCGGATCGTCAGGTACGGGAAGCGCGATGCCCATTCGTAGCCGTCGGGGGCGACGCTCGCCGGTCCGGTCGATCCCTGGCAGCCGCCCAGCATGTTCGGAGCGATGACGAACCAGCGGTCGGTGTCGAGCGGCGCTCCGGGGCCGGTGATGTCCTCCCACCACCCCACGGTCGGGTGGCCGGATCCTGCGGGCCCCCGCACATGGCTGTCGCCCGTGAGGGCATGCAGCACGAGGATCGCATTGTCGCGAGCGGCATTCAGCTCACCCCACGACTCGTACGCGATGCGGATGCCCGGCAGCTCCTGACCGCTCTCGGTGGAGAAGGCGCCGAACGCGGCGAAACGCCTGCCGCCGACCGGGTCGCCGTCGCGCCAGGCACCGGTAGCCGGTGGGCGGGCACGGAGCAGCCGGACGTCGGCCTCCGTCACGGGTGCCGACGGCACCGTGTCCTCGGAGGTCGTCTGCCAGTCCATCCCTCCATTGTCGCCTGGTCGAGCACCCGTCGGCGGCAGGTTACGACTCGGTGTCGCGCCATCCGCGGCGCCGCGGCTCGGACCAGGGGCGCAGGACTCAGCGCACGCGAGTCATCGTGGCGAGGTGGTCGCTGTTCCCGGTGCGCAGCGTGCCTGAGGCGACGACGTCCACTCCGCGGACGAACACCTGGTCGATCCGGACGAGCGGAAGGGCTGCCGGCCAGGTGAATCCGAGCGTTCCGTCGGTCGGCCGTGCCCAGTCGGCCTCGGCCCGCAGCGCGGCGAGGGCCGGGTCCGTCGACGGCGCGTTGAAGTCTCCGACGACGACGAGTGCCGTGGCCTCGTCGGCGACGACCTGCTCGGCGATGCCGTGCAGCATGGTGTCGCGGTCCTGCTGCTGCCCAGGGCGCACGGATGCGGCGTGCAGGACATAGACGGCGACCGGGCCCGCGGGGCTCTGCACCTCGACCCGGAGCGCGCGCTTCCAGCTGAGCCCGAGCGCGAGCGGTTCGGCACTCGCCAGGGGGTATCGACTCCACAGCGCAACCGTGCCGACCGTGTAGGAGTGCGGGTAGGCGTCGGCGAGCACCTCGCTCGCGGCGGAGAGGCTGTCGCCGTCGAGTTCGGTGAGTGCGATCACATCCGCCTCGCTCCGCGCGAGTTCGGTGGCCGAGGCGGCGGCGCTGCCGGAGTGCGCGCGCACGTTCTGGCTCGCGATCGTGAGTTCGCCCTCCGCGCCGGCCGGCGCCGGGAGGCCGGGAAGCGCGGGAACCATCGCGAGAACCCAGAGGAGTGCGGGCACCAGGAGGAGCACGATCACGCGCCGCGCGAGGAAGAACGCCGTGACGACGAGGACGAGGATGACGAGCCCGAGCCAGGGGAGGACCGCGGCGACAGCGGTACCGATCACGCCGGGGATCCAGCCGCACGCGACCAGGACCAGCACGATGATGCCGGCGATCGCGAGACGGCGGGCACGGCGCGTCGTTGCTCGGCGGGCGAGCGGTGCTCGGTGTGCGACGTCGATCATGCAATCCTCACGGTGGGGATCCCATTCTCGACGGAGCCGCCTGTGGTTCGGCCGGATGGTGACCCCGCCGCGAACGTGAGGATGCCCCGGACCACGTGGTCCGGGGCATCCTCATGACTGTCCTGTGCGTCAGGCGCGAGCAGCCTCCGACACGGCGCGTGCCGCGGCGAGAGCCTGGTCGAGGTCGGCCTTCAGGTCCTCGATGTTCTCGATACCCACGGAGAGGCGGACGAGGCCCGGCGTGACGCCCGCGGTGAGCTGCTGCTCGGGGGTGAGCTGCGCGTGGGTCGTCGACGCGGGGTGGATGACGAGCGAGCGCACGTCGCCGATGTTGGCGAGGTGGCTGAACAGCGACAGGCTGTTCACGAACTCGCGTCCGGCCTCGACACCGCCCTTGAGCTCGAACGACAGCACGGCGCCGACGCCCTTGGGGGCGTACTCGTTCGCCTTGGCGTACCAGGGCGAGGAGGGCAGACCCGAGTAGTTGACCGTCGCGACGTCGTCACGGCTGTCGAGCCACTCTGCGATCTCCTGCGCGTTCTGCACGTGACGCTCGATGCGCAGGGACAGGGTCTCGATGCCCTGGATGAGGTTCCAGGCGCTCTGCGGCGCGATGGCCGAACCCAGGTCGCGCAGCAGCTGCACGCGGGCCTTGATGATGTAGGCCAGCGGGTCGCCGACCGCGGCGGTGTAGCTCGCGCCGTGGTACGAGGGGTCCGGAACCGTGAGGCCGGGGAACTTGTCGACGTTCTTCGACCACTCGAACGTTCCGCCGTCGATGATGGCGCCGCCGATGGTGGTGCCGTGTCCGCCGAGGAACTTCGTGACGGAGTGCACGACGATGTCGGCGCCGAACTCGAACGGACGGATCAGGTACGGGGTCGCGATCGTGTTGTCGACGATCAGCGGGACGCCGGACTCGTGTGCGATGTCGGCGACGGCGCGGATGTCGAGGATGTTGATCTGCGGGTTGCCGATGGTCTCCGCGAAGAACAGCTTCGTGTTCGGGCGGACCGCGCGACGCCATTCCTCGGCGTCGTCCTGGTTCTCGACGAAGGTGACCTCGATGCCGAGCTTGGCGAGCGTGTACTTGAAGAGGTTGTACGTGCCGCCGTAGATCGAGCTCGAGGCGACGAAGTGGTCGCCGGCCTGCGCGATGTTGAGGATCGCGAAGGTCGAGGCAGCCTGGCCGCTGGCGAGCACGAGTGCGCCGGTGCCGCCCTCGAGCGCGGCGAGGCGCTGCTCGAGCACGTCCTGCGTCGGGTTCTGGATGCGGGTGTAGATGTTGCCGAACTCCGCGAGGGCGAAGAGGTTCGCCGCATGGTCCGCGCTGTCGAACACGTAGGAGGTGGTCTGGTAGATCGGCGTGGCGCGAGCCTTCGTGACCGGGTCGGGGGCAGCGCCGGAGTGGACCTGCTTGGTCTCGAAGCGCCAGGACTCAGGTGCGGACATGTTTTCCCCCAGGAGTGGTCGGAAGGTCGGATGGCGAATGCCGTTGCAGCGAGAGTACGGAACATCGGTCCGTGTCAACAACAACCGGGAAATGTGACGTAACACGGTGGAGGCCCGGAATCACGCGGGAGAAGGGTTCCGCGACAGCCCCGTGCGGGTCTGCGCATTCCCGGCGGAACATCGTACGGTGGAAGCATGGTGAACAGACGTGCAGTGGTGACAGGTGCGAGTTCGGGGATCGGCGCGGCAACGGTGCGCGCACTCCGCGCACGAGGATGGGATGTCGTCGGGGTCGCCCGGCGGGAGGACCGTCTGTCCGCGCTCGCCGCGGAGACCGGGGCCTCGGCCATCGCCTGTGACCTGACCGATCCCGCTGCTGTCGACGCGCTCGTCTCGGAGCTCGAGAAGTCCGGGCCGGTGCACGCACTGGTGCAGGTGGCCGGCGGGGCCCGGGGGACCGACCGCATTGAGGACGCGTCGGCCGCGGACTGGCAGTGGATGTTCGACGCCAACGTGCTGGCGACGCAGCGCCTCGTCGCCGGATTGCTTCCGCTTCTGCGTCGGGCTGCTGCGGCAGACGGCCACGCCGACACGCTCTTCGTGACCTCGACCGCCGCGCAGTCGGCGTATGCGGGAGGTGCGGGATACAACGCCGCGAAGGCCGCCGAGGGAATGCTGGTGAAGGTCCTCCGCCAGGAGCTCAACGGCGAACCGATCCGCGTCGTCGAGGTCGCGCCCGGCATGGTCCACACCGAGGAATTCACGCTGAACCGCCTGGGGGGAGACGTCGCCGCCGCCGAGGCTGTGTACTCCGGCGTCGAAGCGCCGCTTCTCGCCGAAGACGTCGCCGACGTGATCGCCTATGCGTTGGAGTCGCCGGGACACGTCAACCTCGACCTGATCACGATGCGCCCGGTTGCGCAGTCGGCGCAGCACCTGCTCGCGCGCGGTCCGCTGCGCGTGCGCTCCATCGACTGACGTGGCGCCGTCTCTCGCCGAGCTCGCTGCCGACCGTCGGATCGACGCGGGGTGGGCGGAGGCGCTCGCTCCGGTCCAGGACACCATCACGGAGATAGGCGAGCGACTCCGCGCCGAGCAGGCGGCCGGGCACGGGTACCTGCCGTCCGGCGAGAACGTGCTCCGGGCCTTCCAGCGGCCACTCGCCGATGTGCGTGTGCTGATCACCGGACAGGACCCGTATCCGACGCCCGGTCACCCGATCGGTCTGTCGTTCGCGGTCGACCGTGACGTGCGACCGCTGCCGCGCAGCCTCACCAACATCTACAAGGAGCGCGAGAGCGATCTCGGCATCCCGCCGGCACCCCACGGCGACCTGACCGCGTGGAGCGATCAAGGCGTGCTCCTCCTCAACCGTGTGCTCACCGTGCGCCCGGGTGCCGCCGCCTCGCACCGCGGGTGGGGGTGGGAGAAGGTCACCGAACTCGCGATCCGGACGCTCGTCGCCCGCGATCAGCCGCTCGTCGCCGTGCTGTGGGGCAAGGACGCCGCGAACCTGCAGCCGATGCTGGACTCGACGCCGATCATCGCCTCGGCCCACCCGTCTCCGCTGTCTGCCAGCCGCGGCTTCTTCGGCTCCCGCCCGTTCTCCCGCGTGAATGCGCTCCTCGCGGAGCAGGGTGCGGAGGCGATCGACTGGCGGGTGGGCGGCGAGCCTGCGGAGGCTGAGCGCCTGATCTAGGTGCTGCGATCGGTGGGAGAGTGGAGGGTGAAGCCACTCCGTCTCTAAGCTGAGCGCATGCAGTTCGAACCGGGGGATCGCCGCCGTGTCCTCCCGCGCCACCTCCGCCCCGAGGTCGCGCCCGAGGTCTTCTCGTACACGATCCGTGCAGCGCGTCCGGCTGACCTGCCTCACGTCCGCGAGATCTACAACCATTTCGTGAGCAACTCGGCTGTGACGCTCGACGAGCGGCGCAGCAGCATCCCGTACTGGCGTGACAAGTACGCGCTGCTCACTCGCCTGGAACTGCCGTTCCTCGTGGCGGTCTCGCCGGCCGGCGTGGTCATGGGATACGCGCTCGCGCAGCCCTGGGCCGGTAAGAACGCCTACAAGTACACGGTCGAGGACTCGATCTACCTCGGACCGGGCGCGGGCGGGAAGGGGCTCGGCGCGGCCCTGCTCCAGGCGCTGATCGATGCCTGCGAGCAGATCGGCCTCCGCGAGATGGTCGCGGTGATCAGCGACAGCGGTGCGGAGGCTTCGATCCGGCTGCACGAGAAGCTGGGGTTCGTCGAAGCCGGTCGCATGGGCCGGGTCGGCTACAAGTTCGGCCGCGACCTCGGCACGGTGTACATGCGGCGCGTGCTCAAGCCGACCGGACGCCGTCGAAGGCTCTTCGGTGCGCGCTGACGACGCATCCTCTCACCGATCCCCGACTCACCCCTTTCTGTGCGAACCACCCCTTTCCGTGCGCACGCAGGGGGGTGGTTCGCACGCAAGAGGGTGGCTCGACCTCGCGGGTCGCGGCGGCTCAGTCGCGGGTGGCGCGAGGGGGTGCGGCCGGGATCACCGGGATCGCCGCGAGCAGCGCCTTCGTGTAGTCCTCCGTGGGGTGCAGCAGCACATCCTGAGTCGAACCCCGCTCGACGATGTGGCCGTCCTTCATCACGACGACCGCGTCGCACAGGTTCTGGACCACGCCGATGTCGTGCGACACCAGCAGGAGCGTGAGGGCGGTCGTGCGGCGGAGCTCGATCAGCAGCTCGAGGATCTGCGCGCGCACCGTCACGTCGAGGGCGGAGAGCGGCTCGTCGCCGACCAGGATGCGGGGGCGGTGCACGATCGCCCGGGCGAGCGCGATCCGCTGGCGCTGGCCACCCGAGAACTCGTGCGGGTAGCGGTCGCCCATCTCGGGCTCGAGCCCGACCTGCGCCAGCACTTCGCGTACTCGCGCCCGGTGGTCTCCCTCGATGCCGAGCGCCCACAGCGGCTCCCGCACGATCTGACCGGCGGTCATCCGCGGGTCGAGCGACGCGTACGGATCCTGGAAGACCAGCCCGGTCTCCCGCCGCAGCCAGTGCAGCGACTTCGCAGATGCCGCAGCGTCGACAGGCCGCCCGTCGATCGACACGGTCCCGGTCGTGGGACGGTCGAGGCCGAGCAGCAGCCGCACGAGCGTGGACTTCCCCGATCCCGACTCGCCGATGATCCCCACCGACGAGCCCTCGACGACATCGAGGTCGGTCTCCGCCAGCGCCGTCTGCGTGCGCGTGCGCTCGAACGCGGTCCGCTTCGGGACGACGAAGTCGCGGCGGAGTCCCCGTGCCTCGATCAGACTCATGCGGCACCGCCCTTCGGGCGCCAGAGAGTCGCGGTGGCATCCCGCAGCAGCCCCTGGGTGACCGGCGAGGTAGGAGTCGACAGCAGCGTCGAGACGGGGGCGGCCTCGACGACGCGTCCGTGCTCGAGCACCACGCCCTCGGTCGCGACCTGCGCGAGCACGGCGAGGTCGTGCGTGATGAACACGAGCGACATCCCCTCGTCGGCGACGAGCGCGAGCAGCAGGGAGAGGATCTCGGCCTGGATCGTGACGTCGAGCGCGGTGGTCGGCTCGTCGGCGATGAGCAGCCGCGGACGACAGGCGAGTGCCATGGCGATCGCGACGCGCTGGCGCTGACCGCCCGAGAGCTGGTGCGGGTACCGGTCCACGATCGACTCGGGATCGGGGAGCCGTACGCGTGCCGCTTCCGCGATTGCGCGCTCTCTGGCTTCCCGACGGCCGAGCCCCTCGTGGATGCGGATCGACTCCGCGATCTGCCGCCCCACCGTCCGGATGGGGTTGAGTGCCGTGCGGGGCTCCTGGAACACGATGCCGATGTCGTCCCCGCGGAGCTTCGCGAGCTCCCGATCCGGCATCCCGATCAGCTCGACGCCGTTCCAGCGGATGCTGCCGCTCGCGGTCGCGCCGTCAGGGAGCAGCCCGAGGACCGCGAGGGCGGTGAGCGACTTGCCCGATCCCGATTCCCCGATCAGCCCGAGCCGCGCGCCGTCGGGTACCTCGAACGAGATCCCGTCGACGACGCGACGTCCGTTGATCTCGATCACGAGGTCCTGCGCGGACAGGCTCATGCGACCACTCCCGGGGTGTGGACCTCGGCGGCGCGGTGCCGCAGGGTCGGATCGGTCGCCTCACGGAGCCCGTCTCCGAGGAGGTTGAGCGCGAGCACGGTGATCGTGATGGCGAGCCCCGGCCAGATGACGGACAGCGGGTGCACGCCGATGTAGCGCTGGAGGTCGGCGAGCAGCAGTCCCCAGCTCGGCTCGACCACCGATGCGCCGAATCCGAGGTAGGACAGACCGGCCTCGGCGAGCACCGCGACCGCCATCGACCAGGAGAGCTGCACGATGAAGACCGGAGCGACGTTCGGCAGCAGATGCCGCACGAGGCTCTGCGTCGGCGTGAGACCCGCGGCACGGGCGGCGAGTACGAAGTCGCTCTGCTGCACGCGGCGCAGTTCGGGCCGGGTGACACGGGCGATGTTCACGCCGAAGCCGATCCCCACGGCCCAGATCACGACCCAGAGCGAGCCGCCCCAGACGGACGAGATCATCATGGCGATCAGCAGCACGGGGAAGGCGATCAGGATGTCGACGAGCACCGCGACGGTCTCACGCATCCACCGAGCGGTGAGGGCGCCGAGGGCTGCCAGGGCGATGCCGACGAGCGTGGCCACGATTCCCGCGCCGATGCTGACGAAGACCGTCGTGCGCGCGCCCGCCATCAGCAGGCTCAGGATGTCGCGGCCGGTGTCGTCGGTGCCGAGCAGGTGCGGCCAGCTCGGGGGAAGCCAGCGGTCGCCGATGTCCGACGCCTGCGGGTCGAACGGGGTCCAGAACAGCGCCACGATCGCGGTCAGGGCGATCACGACGACGACGATGAATCCGAAGCGCCCCGTCGGGGTGCCCCAGAGTCGGCCGAGCCAGCGCGGCGTCATGCGGCCTCCCGCTGTCGAGGATCGATGGCGCGGTGCAGAAGGTCGACGACGAAGCCCACGATCAGCACGAAGCCGGTGAGCACGAGCAGTTCGCTCTGCACCTTGATGAGGTCGCGGGTGCCGACGTCGGCGACCAGCATCCGCCCGATGCCGGGGAGGGTGAACAGCTGCTCGATGATGACGGATCCGACGATGATCCCGGCGACCTGGAGTCCGAGCACCGTGATGATCGACAGTCCCACCGCAGGGATACCGTGCTGGATGAGCGCGCGCGTGCGGGTCAGCCCTTTCGCCGCTGCGGTGCGGACGAAGTCCTGTCCGGCGGCCTGCAGGGTCGCGCTGCGCACGAAGCGCATGAGCATGGCGCCCTCGACCACGCCGATCGTCAGCGCGGGGAGCATCAGCGATTCGATCGCCCGCCCGGGCGTGGACCAGCCGGTGCGCGGGAATCCCTGCGGCGGGAACCAGCCGAGCCAGACCGAGAACACGACGATGAGCATCATGCCGGCCCACACGACGGGCACGGCGGCCAGCGTCTGGGCGCCGACGCTGAGGGCGGTGCCGGTGCGGCGGCCGCGCAGGAGGGCGGCGAGGATCCCGAACGGCACCGCGATCAGCACGGCGATGAGCAGCGACATGATGCCGAGGGGCACGGTGACCTGGGCCTTGAGCAGCAGTTCTTCGCCCACCGAGGCGCCCGAGAGCAGTGAGGTGCCGAGGTCACCCCGGAAGATCCCGCCGATCCAGTCGGTGTACTGCGTGAAGAGCGGCTGGTTCAGCCCGAGCGACTCCCGGAGGGCGTCGACCTCGGCGGGGGACGCCTGGGTGCCGGCGATCAGCTGAGCGACGTCTCCCGGGAAGACCCGGAGGGTGAGGAAGATGAGCACGCTCGACACGAGGAGCCCTGCGATGAGCAGGGCTCCTCGGACGAGCGCGTAGCGGATCACGAAGGGGTGACCGCTTGCTACTTCTCTGCGGAGACGGTCACGCCGGCGAGGTTGATCCGGGAGTTGATCGAGTCCTCGGGGAATCCGGCGACGATCGGTGCCACGGCCGTGATGGTCTCGCCGTTGTACAGCCAGTCGGTAGCGTGGTCCTCCGACACGATGCGCGCGGCCTGCGCCAGCAGCTCGGCGGACTTGTCGGGGTCCACCTCGGCCAGAGCCTCGGAGTACAGGTCCTGCACCTCGGCGTTGTCGTAGCCGAAGTAGTAGTCGGGGTTGGCGAAGTTGCCGAAGTCGCGCGGCTCGACGTGCAGCACGAAGCTGAGGTCGTAGTCCTTGTTCGTGTAGACGTCTTCGAGCCAGGTCGGGAACTCGACCGAATTGACGTCGAGGGAGACGCCGACCTTCTTGAAGTCGGAGATCAGCACCTTGGGCACCGTCGTCCCGTAGAACGCGGGGATCGTGAGGGTGAGCTCCAGGTCCTCCTGGCCGGCCTCGGCGAGCAGCTCCTTGGCCTTCTCCGGGTCGTACGAGATCACGTCCGACAGGTCTTCGTAGCCGGGGTCGAGCTCGGGGATCGGACCGAACAGCGTCGTGCCGGCACCGACGGCCTCGATCAGTGCATCGTGGTCGATGGCGAGTCGGAGTGCCTCGCGCACGCGGACGTCGTCGAGCGGCGCCTTCTTGTTGTTGAAGGCCAGAGTGGCTTTGTCGGTGGTGCGACCCTTCGTGAGCGCGAAGTCACCGGAGTCCTCGAGCTGCGGCGCGAGATTGGGATCGACCGCCGTGAGCACATCGACGTCGCCGGCGAGTGCGGCGTTGACGCCGGCCGTGAAGTCGGGGATGTACTGGAATTCGACCTGCGCGACACCGGCCGGGTCTCCCCAGTAGTCGTCGTTGCGGGCGAAGGTGATCGTGCTGCCCTTGTTCCAGCGGGTCAGCGTGAACGGCCCGGTGCCGTTCTCCGCCGACTTCAGGTCGGTGGTGTCGCCGGTCTTGAAGACCAGCCCCGCCGGACCCGTCAGAGCGAACAGGAAGTTCTGGTTCGGCTCGGTGAGCACGATCTGCACCGTGGTGGCATCCGGAGCCGTGATCGACGAGACCGCCGCGAAGTCGGCGTTCCCCTGCACAGTGGCGTCGGTGCGCACGGTCTCGTAGGAGGACACCACGTCGGCGGAGGTGAGCGGGGTGCCGTCGTGGAAGAGGATCCCTTCACCGAGGGTGAACGTGTACGTCAGGCCGTCGTCGGCGACCTCGTAGTCCGAGGCGAGACGCCCTTCGATCTCGTTGTCCTGCGTGCGGGTGACCAGGCCCTCGTAGATGTTGTCGATGAGGATCTGCTCGAGAGCCGCGCCACTGGTGTGCCGGATGTCGAGGTTGGTCGGTTCGAGGACCAGTCCCACGTGCAGGGTCGCGTCGGGGTCGGGCTCGCCGGCGCTCTCGGAAGGGCTGGGCGCGGGGGAGCCGGCGCAGGCGCTGAGGATGACGGCGGTGGCCGCGAGCGCGGAGATCAGCGCGAGACGTCGGGTGCGTCGGAACATGGGGCGATTCCTCTCGGTGCGGCAGTTGCTGTGTGCCGTTGGATCGAGCCTAGAGTTGCGTGGCGGGGGGCGGGTCGGGTGTGGAACGGAACGTCATATTCCGCGAGCGGCGGATGCTGTCGCGATGAGGCCGGCCAGCTCGACCGGGGCAGTCTCCTGCACGTTGTGCGTCGCGTCCAGGGTCACGACGCGGGCTGCGGGCACGCGCTGCTGGAAGTCCGCGGCGTCGGTCTCACTGACGAAACCGCGAGCGGCGCGGACGAGAGTGATCGGGGTGCGGACTCCGGACAGGTCGTCCCATCCGGTCTCGTGCAGGACCGACGGCGCGGTGGCCGAGCCGGGGTCGTGCGCGGCGAGGGCGTGTGCGGCGAGGTGAGCGAAGTGGTGCTTCCACTCCACGCGGCCGTCGGGGCGCACGCGCGTGTTGAGGAACACGCCGCGTTCGGTCTCGGGACGGCTGCCGCCGAAGCCGAGCGACATCGCCTTGTCGACGAGCTCGTCGCGGGAGGCGAAGTCCGTGGGGCCCGCGTAGAACTCGCGCAGCGCCGCCGGTCCGGCGGTGACATCGATCCCGGGGGTGATGTCGACGATCACGAGCTCGGCGACCAGATCCGCTCGGGACGCGGCGAGGGCGGCGCCGGTGAGCCCGCCGAGCGACTGTCCGACGACGACCTGCGGCTGTGAGGTCCAGGCATCGAGGGCTTCGGCGACATCGCGTGCGAGGGTGCGCGGGGTGTAGTCGACGTCGTCCCGCCAGGACGAGTCGCCGTGGCCGGCCAGATCGATCGCGAGCAGCGGCAGCCCGAGCGCGAGAGACGTCGTATCCCACGTGTGCGCGTTCAGGCCCGCGCCGTGCAGGAGTGTGACCTGGGGCGCCTCTCCGCCGAACCGCAGAGCGCTCAGGGAGCGTCCGTCGGAGAGGGGGAGGGTGAGACGCTCCACCTCCGGGAGGGGAACGCCGAGCGCTTCGGCCTGTGCGGGAAGATAGCTGAACTCGCTGATGTCGATCGCCACGTGGATATTCTGCTCCTCCGCGATGACGCAGGAGAAATGCGCGAGCAGTGTGCCAAGTATGTTTCGAGTATTGAGTGTCATTCTGGTGAAACTTTGTCATTGGCTCCTGGCATTGTGCATTCCACGCCATCGAAGCTCGCCGAGACCGTGAGCGCGACCGCCGAATATCATGGAGTCATGAGCGAGACGCGTGTGCACCTGTCCAAGACCGAGCCGACCGCGTATCAGGCGCTCGATGCGTTCTCGAAGACCGTCGGGCAGATCTGCGCCGCGAACGGCATCGACGATCGTCTCAAGGAGATCGTCATGATCCACTGCTCGCAGCTCAACGGCTGCGCGTACTGCGCCCGTATCCACGTCGACCGGGCTGTCGCCGCCGGCATCGACACCGACACGCTCACCCAGATCCCGACCTGGCGCGAGAGCGGCGTGTTCAGCGAGCGGGAGCGCGCGGCGCTCGAACTCGCCGAGGCCTTCACCTTCATCTCCGAGGACGGGGTGTCCGACGAGGTGTACGACCTGGTCGGCAGCGTCTTCACCGAGAAGGAGTACGCGGCTCTCAGCTGGGCATGCGTCTCCATCAACGCGTTCAACCGTGTCGTGATCGCCGGACGCTACCCGGTTCCCCCGCGGACGCCACAGGCTCAGGCATGACGATCCTCGAGGTCGACGGCGTCACCAACGTCCGAGATGTCGGCGGCATGCCGGCGGCGGGCGGCCGGATCCGCGCGGGTGTCCTGTTGCGGTCAGGCCAGCTCTCCGGGGCCACGACCAGAGGAGCGGCCGCGCTCCGCGCGAAGGTGCAGCACATCGTCGACCTCCGCGACGGCGAGGAGGTGGCAGCCGAGCCCACCGAGATCGAGGGGCCGGACACCACGCATCTCCCGCTGTTCCTGGGGTCGGTCCGTTCGTTCTTCGAAGCCGACACGAGCCTCGACGACCTCTATCTGCATCTGCTCGAGGAGAGTGGCGAGCGGCTGGTCGAGGCCATCCGCATCATCGCTGTGGGGGAGCCCACTTTGGTGCACTGCACGGTCGGGAAAGATCGCACCGGGGTGACAGTGGCGCTCGCGCTCTCCGCCGTCGGAGCTGATCGCGAAGCCGTGATCGCCGACTATGCGCTCACGGAATCGCAGCTGCCGGCGGAGCGCTCGCGGCGCATCGCCGCGTATCTGCGCGCCGAGCACCCCGAAGCGGTGCACGCGGTGGCTCTCGCGACGCAGTCACCCGCTTCGGTGATGCGGAGCCTGTTGCAGCAGGTCGATGAGCGCTGGGGTTCCGCGGCGGGCTACCTGCGGGCCAACGGGATGGCCGAGGCAGAGCTCGACGCGTTGAGGTCCGCGCTCGTCGAGCCGGTGGAGTAGCCCGCGTCACGCCCGCCGGTTCCTCGCGCGACCAAGGTTAGGCAAGCCTTCACTTGGTGTACGATGAGAGCATCATGAACACCTCGCTCGAGACTCGAAGCACGCGCGCAGCACGCCGCGCGGCACGTCAGCGCGCGCACCATCTGGTGACGGCGGACGAACAGTCCCTCACCGAGCTCGAGGTGTTCCTCACGACGCTGCCGCTGTGCGCGTCAGGACGCATCTTCATCGAGGTGCCCTCGGTCGCCGACATCGGCGTGATCGAGGCTCCGGGACGGATGACGGTCACGTGGCTCGCTCGCGAGCAGCGCTCCGGTGCTCCCGGCAGCGGTCGTGCCTGTGCCCCCGGTCAGGCCCTGGCACGTGCGACCTGCGCGTGGGCCGACGAGATGATGTGCGACGACGAGATCGAGACGCGTGTCACGCTGCTCGGCGGCTACCTCGGCACCGCCGACATCGTCGAGCACCTGACGAGCGCGCTGGAGATCTCGCCCGCGCTCATCCACGCGCCCGAGCGCTTCGGCCTGCTTCCCGCCGACCGCTGATCACGCGAGCGCGGCGTCAGCGAGACCGGCGCACGTAGTTGCCGTCTTCCAGCCCCGCCTCGATCTCGAAGCGGTTGCGCAGCGGATCCCGGCCGGCGAACAGATACAGCACGGGCATCAGGAAGCCGTAGCGGAGCCACTGCTCTTTGTGCACGGCTTCGTGACGCAGGACGGCATCGCTCGGGCGGGCGTCACCGGTGAGGAAGCACCCGCCGACGCACACTCCACCGCGATTGAAGGTCCACGTCGGCATACCCCGGAAGATCCACAGCCCGGCCCGCCGCTCGACGGGTCCGGTGCTCCACAACGAGCCCCAGAGCCAGCCGACGGCCGTACCCCAGGCATAACCGAGGCGACTGATCGGCGAACGCAGGAGGAACGCGGGGACCCGGCGATCGAAGCGCCGCCCGCGGACCAGCGCTTCGTCGGCGGCAGGGCGCCAGTCCGCAACCGTGCTCATGCGACGGCTCCGACCAACCGGAGCAGCGCTCCGAGGTCGTCGACCGCGTCGGCGGGTGTCCGGGGAGCGAAGCCGGCGATCGTCGCACCGGCCAGCGGGATCTCGGTGCGCAGCGCGCGGATGGCGGTGCTCAGCGCCGCAGGAGAGAGCCCGAACGGCACGGAGGACGAGACTCCGGCGAAGTCGGAGGGGTCGAGCACGTCCACGTCGATGTGGACCCAGACCCGTGATGCCCCGGTCGCTCTGACCGCGTCGAGTAGCGCATCGGGACGTTCGAGGTCGTCGACGGAGAGGTTCGTCAGGCCCTCGAGAGGGGCGACCTCGGCGTCATCGAGATTGCGCACGCCCACGGTGACCACCCGGTCGGCGGAGATCGCGGGGGAGAGGACGAGCTGCTCCTCGCCCTCGCCGAGCAGGGCGCGCAACGCCATTCCGGAGAACGCTCCGGAAGGAGAGGTCTCCGGAGTGTGCAGGTCGGCATGGGCGTCGCACCACACGACCGCGAGGTCATCCGTGCCACCCGGGAGGGCACCGATCGCGGCGACGGTGACGCTGCAGTCACCGCCGATCACGACCGTGTCCGCGTCGATGTGTCCGTGCGTGAGCTCGCGTGTGCGGATGAGCGCGCTGAGGCGGCGGACCCCGGTGCCGAGGGACTCGCCGGCCTCGACCGGAACCTCCAGCGTGGTCGTCGCCGCCCGGGGGAGGTCTCCGGCGATGGCCCCGGCACCGTCGACGAGGAGCATCGCGCGCGGTGCGGGTGAGCCCTGCCACTGCGGGATGACGAGGAATCGCACCATGGGTGCCTCCCAGAAGACGAGCGCGGATGCCCCGGGCGCACGGCCCGGGACATCCGCTGGTGGTGTCAGTTGCCTTCGATGGCCTGGCGGGGAGCGCTGCCGCCGGCCTTGAGCTCAGCCAGACGTGCCTCGACCTCGGTCAGCTCGCCGAGGTCTTCGAGGCTCTCGAACTGTGCGTCGAGGCTCGACGCCGCAAGCTCGATCTTGCCCTGGGCGATGGCCTCCTGGCGGCGGACCTTGTCTTCGAACCGACCCAGCTCGCTGGTGGGGTCGAGCACGTTGATCGAGCCCACAGCGTCCTGCACCTTGGTCTGCGCCTCGGCGACCTTGGCGCGCGCGAGAAGCTCGCTGCGCTTGTTCTTCAGCTCGACGAGCTTGTCCTTCATGCCGTTGAGGCCGCTCTTGAGCTTGTCGACGATCTCGGTCTGCGCCGCGATCTGCGGCTCGGCACCGGTCGCCTCGCGCTCAGCGCTGATCTGGCGCTGCAGGGCGATCTTGGCGAGGTTGTCGAACTTGTCGGCATCGGCGGCGTCGCCGCTCTTGCGCATCTCGTCGGCCTTGCGGCTGGCGGCGAGGGCCTTGTTGCCCCACTCGGTCGCGGCCTGGACGTCTTCCTCGTGGTCACGCTCGAGGAGACGCAGGTTGCCGATGGTCTCGGCGATCGCGGACTCGGCGTCGGCGATGCTGTTCGTGTAGTCGCGAACGAGCTGGTCGATCATCTTCTGCGGGTCTTCCGCGGAGTCCAGGAGGGAGTTGATGTTCGCGCGGACGAGGGTCGAGATACGTCCGAAGATGGACTGCTTGGTCATGCGTGATTCCTTTCAGAGGGCGTCTTCGAGAGCTTGGCGTATGTGTCTGTGTGGGGGATCAGAAGCGTCTACCTCCGGATCGACCGCTGCGGCCGCCGCCGCGGGATCCTCCGCCGCCGAAACCGGAGCTGCGGAAACCCCCGCCCCCGGAGGAGCGCCAGCCGCTGCTGCCGCTCCGGCGTGATGAGCCGCCGCCGCCACCGGCGAGGAGCCCGCCGATGATGCCGCCGAGGATGTCGCCGCCGATTCCGGAGCCGCCGGAGGAAGAACCGCCGCCGAACGGGCTGCCCCAGCCGCTGTCGTAGCCGGGAGGGTTGTATGCCTGGACGTCGGCTTGCGCGGCGGACGTGGCCTGGTCGGCGAGAGCGAGTGCGCGGTTGGCCTCGGCCAGAGCCGCCTCCGGGTCGGTGGCGCGGAGGTTCAGGGTCTGCGTGAGGCTGGCCTCGGCGTTCGCGAGCCGGGTTCGTGCGGTCGAACCGACCGTGCCGCGGCGGGTCTCGATGAACTCGCGCGCCGCGCGGATCTCGGAATTCGCCTGCGTGAGCGTCTGCTCGAGCATCTGCTGCACGCGGCGGGAGCGCTCGACGCCTTCTCTGCCCTGGGCGATGGCCGCATCGATCTGCGCGTTCGCAGCGCTGAGCGCCTCGAGCACCCGCTGCGGATTGCGCTTCGTGCTCGCGAGGTCGGCCTGCGCCAGCTGCAGCTGCTGCGCGGTTGCAGAGGAAGCCGCCGCGATCGCGCCGGTCGCGTCGGGCAGTTGCTGTGCCGCGGCGAGGTCGGCCTGCAGCTCGGTGACGAGTGCCTGCGACTGGGTCTCGATCGCGGCCAGCTCGGCGCCCAGGGTCGAGACCGCCTGGGCGAGCTGGGCGGCCTGTGCGACCGACTGCTCGGCCGTGCGGATCGCGAAGGCGGCCTCACCGGAGCGGCCCGCCGCGATCGCCTGCGCGGCCGCCTCGATCGAGCGGTCGGCCAGGTCGGCGCGCTCCTGAGCCTGCGCGGGATTGTCGGCAACCGTCGTGAGGGCCGCCGGGTCGTACGTCGCCGACAGCGTGGACAGCGCCGGCGCGGCGGAGGCGAGGACCGGGTTCAGTGCCGCGCGTTCACCGCGGACCCTCTCGAGTTCCTGCGGTGCGTTCTCCTCGAGCTTTCGGAGCGCGTCGAACGCCTCGGTGTTGTCGTCGAGCAGGTCATCGATCTCTTCGGCGATCCGGATGATGCGGATGTGCCAGGCCCGGCGATCATGGATCGTGTCCTCGATCTCGTCGTCGAGCTTCTGCTTGAGGTCGAACGCCTCGGCGATCTTGGTCTTCGCCGCGTCGACGACGCGAGTGAACTCCTCGGTGGCGCCCTCGCCGAACTGCGCGACCGCGAAGCCGAGCTCCTCTTTGCTCGAGGTGATGGCGTCATCGGCCTGCACGAGTGCGAGTCCTGCCTGCGTTTCGACCTGCTCGTCGGTGAGGGTGGAGAACGGATCGGCGGGGTCGGGTGTCTCCGGCATCGCGCCGCGCTTGCGGATCTCGGCGTTGCGCCGCGCGCGTCGCACCAGCGCGATGACGAGCCAGACGAGGAGAGCGGCGGCGATGACCGCCACGACGATCAGCACGGTGCGCAGCGCCCCCGCGCCACCGTCTCCCTGGATCTCGTCGGCGGCGAGAGTGATCGCGCCGACCCAGTCGCCGTCGGCGGCGAATGGAACCATCTTGTCTTCGATCGTGTCGAGCTGGTCGAAGCTCACCGGCCCGTCGGGCGCTGCCGAGATGTAGTAGCTGCGGCCGTCCACGGCGATCGCGAGCAGGTACTGCTCGCTGCCGAGGTTGTTGCTGTCGGCGACGGTGTCGGCCCATTTGACGTTGTCGCTCGGGTTGGTGAAGTCGTCCACGAGCACCACGAACAGATCGGCGTTCGAGTTGGCGGTCAGCTCCTCGAGCCGGGCCTCGACCGTGGCTTCCTCATCGGCGCTGAGCACGTCGGCCTGGTCGGTGACGTATCCGGAATCGAGAGTGAGCGGATCGGTGGCGGACGCGGCGGACGCGGTGAACGCTCCTGCCACGGCGGCCAGCGCGAGTGCGGCCAGCGTGAGCCACCGTTTCGTCATCGTGTTCCCTCCGACCGGCAGCCGAGCCCCATGCCATGAGTCTATGCACAGAGCCCGACACGCGACAGCACCAGCGGCGGGTTCGCCGTTCGCCCTCAGCGGAGGCACATACGCTGGAAGGCATGGACGACATGTACGGTTCGGATGTGCTGGCGGCGGGCTGGCGCGACCGCGGCGCGAAGAAGGTGCCGCAGGTCGCGGCGGAGGCGGATCTGGTCGTCGAGGTCGCGGATGACGGCTTCTGCGGAGCCGTCACCCGCGTGCAGGGCGGCAACGTCGAGCTGGAGGACCGCATCGGCCGCCGACGGCTGTTCCCGCTCGGCGGCGGCTTCCTCATCGACGGAGCTCCGGTGCGCCTCGTCGTTCCAGCCGCGAAGGAACAGGGACCGCGTCGCACGGCATCCGGATCGTTCGTCGTCGCCGACCAGCGGGCGCGCGTCGCCCTGCCCAGCCGCATCCTCGTCGAGGGTCGGCACGATGCCGAGCTGGTGGAGAAGGTCTGGGGCGCCGATCTGCGTGTCGAGGGTGTGGTCGTCGAGTTCCTGCAGGGCGTCGATCTGCTCGATGATCTGCTGACCGCCGAGCCTCCCAGTGCCACCCGCCGGTACGGCGTGCTCGTCGACCACCTCGTGCCGGGTTCCAAGGAGACCAGGATCGCGCAGGCCATCGCGCGCGGGCCGCACGGTCGACACCTCCGCATCGTCGGACACCCGTTCATCGATGTCTGGCAGTGCGTCACCCCACGCGCCCTCGGCATCACGAAGTGGCCGGAGATCCCGCGCGGCATCGAATGGAAGGTCGGGATCTGCCGTGCCTTCGGGTGGCCCCACGAGACGCAGGCGGACATCGCTCGCGCGTGGCAGCACATCCTCTCGAAGGTGACCACGTATAGGGACCTGGAGCCTGCGCTGCTCGGCCGCGTGGAGGAGCTCATCGACTTCGTCACGGCACCGGCGGGCTGAACGCCGCCACCAGGGACGCAGGGAGCGCGGGGCGCCGACGACTACCCTGGAATCATGCCCGAACCCCGTACCTTCCGAAACGAGCCGGTGTCGTTCGTACGCCGCAGCGGCCGGATGTCCGAGGCGCAGGAGCGCGCCTTCACCGAGCTCGGCCCGCACTATCTGCTCGACGTCCCGCGCGACGTCGCCTGGACCTCGGTGCACCCGGAGGCCCGCCTCGACCCGGTGACCGAGTACGGCCGTGCCGCCGACCTCTACGTGGAGATCGGCTCCGGGCAAGGGCACGCGATCGTCGCGGCGGCCTCCTCCCGTCCGGATGACGACTTCCTCGCCGTCGAGGTGTTCCGCGCCGGCCTCGCCCGGACGATGCTCGATGCCGACAGGGAGGGCGCCCGCAACGTGCGCGTCGTCGAGGCGAACGCACCGGAGGTGCTCTCTTCGTACCTTCCCGAGGCCGCGGCGCGCGAGGTCTGGATCTTCTTCCCCGACCCGTGGCACAAGAAGAAGCACACCAAGCGACGCCTGGTGCGGCCCGGATTCGGCGACACCGCGGCGAGGGCTCTGAAGGACGGCGGTCTGCTGCGGCTCGCGACGGACTGGGAGGACTACGCGCTGCAGATGCGTGAGGTGCTCGACGCCGAGCCGCTGTTCGAGCGTGCGTTCGAGGGGAAATGGGCCGAGCGCTTCGACGGCCGGGTGATGACCGCGTTCGAGCGCAAGGGCATCGCGAAGGGGCGCGACATCCGCGATCTGGTCTACCGGCGCAGGGCGCGCCCGTGACCGAGGTGAGGCGCGAGACGAGGCTGGGCCTCGGCATCGTGCCGGCGTTGCTCGTGTGCGCCGCCGCGCCGGCGTTCTTCGTGCTGGAGATCCCGTGGCTGGGCTGGGTGCTGCTCGCGCTGGGGATCGTGATCGCCTGGTTGCTCGAACGCGGCCGTCCGGCGGAGGACCAGGTCGTCAGCATGGGGGCACGGCGAGAGACCGCGAAGGTGATCGGCGTGCACCGACCGCCATCGCTCACGAGGGACCTCTCGCTGATCGCCGTGGGCCTGCTGATCGTCAGCATCATCCCGCTGGCCGCCGAACTCGACAACCTCGCGATGCTGCGCTTCACGCTCGCGCTGGGCGGTGCGGTCGCGGTGCCCTACGTCATCTCCCGGTTCGTCTACCGGGACAGGGCCATCAGCTTCCCGTGGCGCACGCACCGGCGATGGGGTCGCCTGCAGTGGGGATGGCTCGTGGCGGTGCTGATCCTGGGGTGGCTGATCCTGCCCTTCTACTTCATCACCAGCGGGGTGTACCAGAACTGGCCGGTGGTGGACACTCCCGAGCTCATCGCCCGGCTCTTCGTCGGCGTGGGCGCCGTGGGCATCTGGGACGAGCTGTTCTTCATCTGCACGGTGTTCGCGCTGCTGCGACGCCACTTCCCGAACCTGGTCGCGAACCTGCTGCAGGCGATCGTGTTCGTCTCGTTCCTCTGGGAGCTCGGATACCGCGAGTGGGGTCCGCTGCTGACGATTCCGTTCGCGCTGCTGCAGGGTTACATCTTCCTGCGCACGCACTCGCTCGCCTACGTCGTCACCGTCCACCTGCTGTTCGATGCCGTGGTGTTCGCCGTGCTCGTGCACGCGCACAACCCCGGCCTCCTGCCGATCTTCCTCGTCTGACAGAATCAGTACATGCTCATCGTCGGTCTCGTCCTCGCTGCAGCAGCCGCTGCGTTCCACGTGTTCATCTTCGCGCTCGAGTCGCTGCGGTGGACCGATCCGGAGACGAGGAAGATCTTCGGTGTCGCCAGCGAGGCGGACGCCGTCACCATGAAGCAGCTCGCCTTCAACCAGGGCTTCTACAACCTCTTCCTGGCGCTGACGACCCTGCTCGGCATCGGCCTCGTGATCGTCGGATCGGAGACCGTCGGACTCACGCTGGTGTTCGCCGGCACCGCGATGATGCTCGCCGCCGCACTCGTGCTCATCCTCTCGGACCGTACGAAGGCGCGTGCCGCCGTGATGCAGGGGACGCTCCCGCTGCTGGCCGTGGTGGGCACAGCGATCGGTGTCGCGATCGGCTGAGCGCCGACCGGCCGGATGCGCGTCGCGGGGTGACAGGCTGGTCCGCAACCGTCACACTCGTTGCATGGCCGACTGGGTACTGCACGTGGACATGGATCAGTTCATCGCCGCGGTAGAGGTGCTGCGCAGACCCGAACTCGCCGGACGCCCGGTGATCGTGGGCGGACGCGGTGACCCCACGGAGCGCGCGGTCGTGTCGACCGCCTCCTACGAAGCGCGCGCCTACGGCATCGGCTCCGGTATGCCGCTCAAGATCGCGGCGCGCAAAGCTCCGGAGAACGCCGTCTTCCTGCCCGTGGATCAGGAGGCCTATGCGGTCGCGTCCGGGGAGGTGATGGCTGCGCTCCGGTCGCTGCCGGACGTGGTGCTCGAGGTCATCGGGTGGGACGAGTGCTTCCTCGGGGTGACGACGGATGACCCGGAGCGGGTCGCGAGCGCGGCACAGGCAGCCGTGCTGGCCGCGACCGAGCTGCACTGCTCGGTGGGCATCGGGGACAACAAGGTGCGCGCGAAGATCGCGACCGAGTTCGGTAAACCACGGGGTGTGTTCCGGCTGACGGCCGAGAACTGGTTCGAGGTCATGGGCGACAAACCGACCCGCGATCTCTGGGGAGTCGGCTCGAAGGTGCAGAAGCGACTGGCTGGCCACGGGATCGAGACGGTCCGAGAGCTCGCGGACGCCGATGAGCAGACGCTCGTCGCGGAGTTCGGCCCGCGGATGGGCGTCTGGTATCACGGGCTCGGCTCGGGGCTCGGACCGAGCGTCGTCGATGACACTCCGTGGGTCGCGCGCAGCCACAGCCGCGAGACGACCTATCAGCAGAACCTCACGACGGCCGAGCAGGTCACCGCTGCCGTCCGGGAGCTGGCCGTCCAGGCGTTCGACGACTGCGCCGCCGAAGGCCGGCCCGTCGTCCGGGCGCACCTCAAGGTGCGATACGCCCCCTTCGAGACGAAGACCTTCGGTCGCAAACTCTCCGGGCCGACGAACGATCGCGAGGAGTTCGTGGCGGCCGCCCTCGCGCTCGCCGAGACGCTCGACGCCGAGCGAGAGGTTCGCCTTCTCGGCGTGCGGGCCGAGATGACGATGCCGGACGAGGGCGACGCTGCGGAGCGGACGCCGGTTCGCGGCCGGATCTGAGCCTCGCGAATGCACCGGACGCGGGCCCGCGCTGGGATCACTCGCGGATGACGGCAGCCACAGCGCTGACCTCGATGAGCGCTCCGGGAACTCCGAGACCGGCCACGATCGCAGCGGTGACCAGGGGCGGTGCGCCCTCGCGCGCGAGCTTCGAGGCGACGGCTCCGTAGGCCGCGCGCAGGTCGGCGTCCTGATGGATCAAGACCGTCCAGCTGATCACATCGTCGAGTCCTGCGCCGGCGGACTCGAGGGCGATGCGGGCGTTCTCGACGGCGCGCAGCGATTGCTCGCCGGCATCTGCAGAGACGACCGCTCCGGTGGAGTCGACGCCGTTCTGGCCGCCGACGTAGATCGTGGTCGCGCCCGGGGGCACGACGGCGACGTGGCTGAATGCGGGGCTGACGACGAGGCCCTCAGGGCTGGCGAGTGTGATCTCCATGCCCATACTCTGCACCGGGGCTCCGACATGCGGAACCCCGGTGTCGAGGAGCGGATCAGAAGCGCAGAAGCACCTTGCCGATGCGACCGGCGGTGTTGCTCGCCTGCACGGCCGCGCCGATGTCGGCGGCGTCGAAGACGCCGGCCACGGGAAGGGTCACGGTGCCGTCGGTGACGCGCTGGACGAGCTCTCCGAACAGCTCGCCCCGCGTGCCGGGGTCGAGGCTGGGCATGACCTTGCTGCCCCAGAAGCCCTTGACCGTGGCCTGCTTGAAGATGACGTCGGACGAGGCGATCTCCATGACGGGGGAGTCCATCGCTCCGAAGGCCACGAGTGTGCCGCCCTCGGCGAGGAGCGAGAGCACGTCGCCGGCCGAAGAGCCGCCGACCGAGTCGACGCCCGCCACGATCGGCGCGCCACCGGTGAGGCGTGCGACCTGCTCCCGCCAGTCGTCCTGATCCGTGGCGACGACGCCTTCGATACCCTGCGTGCGGAGCTCGTCGACGCCCGCGGTGCGGCGGACGAGCCCGACGACGTTGATGCCGCGTGCGGCACCGAGCTGCGCGAGCATCCGGCCCACGGCACCGTTCGCCGCGTTCTGAACGATCCATTCGCCCGGCTTTACGTCGAGGAAGCGCAGCAGGGTGATGGTGCTGAACGGCATCGAGACCAGCTGCGCGGCGTCTTCATCGGAGAGCGCGTCGGGCACGGGGATCAGACCGGCGGCGTTCGCGAGGAAGTACTCGGACCACGCACCGAAAGTGCCACCCGTCGCGACGCGCTGACCGACGGTCAGGTGTTCGACGCCCGAGCCGAGGGCGTCGACGACACCGAGCGCCTCGGTGCCCGACGCGGCGGGGAGTTCGGGCTTGAACCCGTAGGTGCCGCGGACGGTCCACAGATCGTGGTTGTGGATGGGGGAGAGGACCGTCCGCAGACGAACCTGCCCGGCTCCGGGCTCCGGCAGGGGGCGGTCTTCGATCCGGAGGACCTGCTCGGGATCGCCGAACGTCTGGTGGATGAGTGCGCGCATGTTCTTTCCGTTCTGGGTGGAGGGATTCAGTGGGTGTCGTCCGCGGGTGCAGGCGCGGCGAGGTCGGCTGTGAGGCGCTGGAGGCGTTCGGTGATGTCGTGCAATTCGCTGATGAGCTCGCGGCGACGCTCGTCGTCGCTCAGCCCGGCGGCTTCGGCGACCACGCTGTGGATCGGGGCGACTTCGGTGCGAAGCGCCTGCGCGCGCGCTGTGAGCTGCACGGTCACGACCCGTTCGTCGGCCTCGCCGCGGACCCGAGTGACGAGGCCGGCCTGTTCCAGCCGACGGACGAGGGGGGAGAGCGTGCCGGAGTCGAGGTGCATCAGTGCGCCGAGCGAGCCGATCGTCTGCTCGCCTTCGATCCACAGTGCGGCCAGAACCAGGTACTGCGGGTAGGTCAGCCCCCAGGGAGCCAACAGGGCGCGGTACGCCTGCGTGGTCGCCCGCGAAGCGGAGTACAGCGAGAAGCACACCATCTCATCCGTCATGACCATCTATCGAGTATCGCACGCAATTAAGTTGTGCACAACTTAAGTGGATCATGAGTGTCGTCGGAACGGACCGGGTGGCCGGCCACCCCGGCCGGGTGAGATGCGCCGCACGGCGAGACCCGCCCGCAGTACGCTCGGCCAGACGACCATTCTGAAGCGGGGGAACGCAGTGACCAGACCGACCTGGCTGTTCAACACACTTGCGGGCTATCGGAGCAAGTGGATCGTGCGAGACGTGATCGCCGGACTCTCCGCGGGCGCGGTGGTGATCCCGCAGGCGATGGCGTACGCGACCATCGCGAACCTTCCGGTTCAGGTCGGGTTATACACCTGCATCGTGCCGATGCTCGTCTACGCGTGCCTCGGCGGCAGCCGGGCTATGAGTGTCTCGACGACCTCGACGATCGCGACCCTCACGGCGACGACCCTCGTGTCCGCGGGGATCGCCGCCGGCGCGGAGGACGCGATCGGCTCACTGATGATGCTGACGCTGCTGGTCGGGGTGATCCTGCTCCTCGCCCGGCTCTGCCGACTCGGCTCCCTCGTCGAGAACATCAGCGGCGCCACCGTGCTCGGTCTCAAGATCGGCGTCGGAGCGACGGTGGCCGTCGGGCAGCTACCGAAGTTGCTGGGCGAGACCGACAATTTCTCGGGGCACGGGTTCTTCCGATCGTTGGCCGCCGTCGGGGAGGCGTTCGGCAGTGTCAACTGGCCGACAGCCGCGCTGTCGGCAGGCTCGGTGGTGCTGCTGGTCGTCCTGAAGCGCTGGGCGCCGAAGGCCCCCGGCACCCTCGTCGTCGTGGTCGGGGGCATTCTCCTGGTCTGGCTCGGCGGCATCGACCGACTCGGCGTGGGTCTCATCGCCGCCGTTCCGAGCGGCCTGCCCGTTCCCGGACTGCCCGACCTGACACAGGCGACGGCGCTCGTTCCCGGCGCCCTCGCGATCGCGGTGATGGCGTTCCTCGAGTCCGCGGCGGTCGCTCGGAGCCTTCGCACCGCGGCCGAACCGCAGATCGACAGTGACCAGGAGCTCTTCGCGACCGGTGCGGCGAACGCGATCGGCTCCGTCTTCGGCACCATGCCTGCGGCGGGCGGGTTCTCGCAGAGCGCGGTCAATCAGAGCGCCGGGGCACGTTCCCAGATCGCGACTGTCGTCACGGTCGTGCTCGCCGTGCTGGTCGCCCTGTTCCTCGGGCCGGTGCTCAGCCTGATGCCCGAAGCCACTCTGGCCGCGATGGTCTTCGTCGCCGTCGCGGGCCTCATCAACATCCCGGAGCTGGTGCGCTGGGCCCGCATCAGTCGGATGGACTTCTGGATCGCGCTCTCGGTCGCGATCATCGGACTCACAGCAGGACTGCTGTCGGCCGTGGCCGTCGGAGTCGTGGTGACGCTGATCCTCGTGTTGCGTGAAGCGAACATCCCGAAGATCCGCGTGGTGGGACAGATCGGCGGGGTGCTCGGCGTCCACTTGGAGCGAGGGCTGTACACCGCGAACGCGCTGGTCAATGAGCGCAGGCTCCTCGAGATCGTCGACGGCGAGGAGGAGGCGATCGCCGCCCTCGTGCTCGGGATGAGGCAGCAGGACGTCATGACGATCACCGTGCTCGAGGCGCTCGAGGACCTCGACCGCGAGCTCTCCCAGCGCAACACGACGCTCCACCTGGCGGCTCTCCCCGCCCCGGCGGCAGAAGTCGCCGGGCGCACGGCGTGGTTCACCGCCCTGCGGTCCGTCGGCCGCGTGCATGACACGGTTCGGGAAGGGATGGATGTGGCCATCGCCGCCCGCCGCGCAGAAGCGCCGGGAGGCGCCGTTCACCCTGGTGAAGTCGACGAAGCGCGCTGACGGCCGGTCGAGCCGTGCCTAGGCTGGGCCGCGAGGGTGCGCGGCGCAGGCCGCCGTCGACATGGGCGAACAGGGGGACGGGCATGCGAAGAGGCCTTCGGATGACGTCGGCGAGGCGGTCAGGGTGGACGACCGGGTCGGCCTGACCTGGCGGTGGGCGAGATTCGGTCTCGGCATCGCCTTCGCCCTGCCCGCCATGGCCGTCGCTCCCTTCAGTTCGACGCTCGGTCTCGCCCTTGCCGTCGGTGTGCTTCCCGCGGCGGCGTTCCGGCTTCCGCCGCGGCGACACAGTCGCGCGGTCATCCTCCTCGTCGGCGGTCTCAGTGCGGTCGGGCTGCTCGTGGGCTCAGTGCTCGCGACCGTGCCCGCCGTCGCGGTCGCCGCAGTCTTCGGCGCGGCCGTGCTCGCGTGCGTCAATGCGGTCCGCGGGCGACTGGCCCAGCTCGTACTGATCCTCGTCCTGCCGATGATCGGCATCGGCCTGAGCTTCCCCTGGTCACCCGCTGCCGTCGGACTCGCAGCGTGCATGGTGGCGGGATCGCTGTACGCGTGGCTCATCTCGGTGTTCTGGCCGGAGCGAGATGACCCGCCGCCGCCCGCAGCACCTGTGCCTCGAGGCCGGGCGATGCTGGTCTACGGGCTCCTGCTCGGTGCTGCGGCCGCGATCGCCGCCGCGGTGGGCTTCCTCCTCGATCTGCAGCACGTCGGCTGGGCGACGGCGGCGGTGCTGCTGGTGATGCGTCCGGCGCGCGGGCAACTCATCTCGCGCAGCATCGGGCGTGCGATCTCGGTGCTCGTCGGTGCCTTCGCCGCTGCCGCTTTCGCGCTCCTCGCGCCGGGAGATCTCCTGATCGGCCTCGTGGTCGGCGTCGTCGTCGGTGCCCTGTGCGCGACCCAGGAGAGCCGTTGGTACGTCGCTCCGGGATTCACGACCTTCATCGCGCTGACCTTCATCCTCGTGAATTCCACGGAGTCGCCGGGAGCACGATTCGTCGAGCGGGCAGTGGAGACGCTTCTCGGTGTCGGGCTGGCACTCTTCTTCGGCGCGGTCGTGCCGTCTCTGCTTTCGCTGCTCGCCCGGCGACGGAGGTCGACCACGGTCTAGACCTTGGTCCCCTCGGAAGTGCTTGAGGCCCTCTCAACGCGGTGCCATACTGCGGATATCTGCTGACCTGGCGTCGAGCGTTGGACCGGGGGGTTCCCATGACGGAGAGCATCAGCGGCGACGATGCGTGGAGAGCGCTTGTCCCGGCGGTGGGCGGCGACGACGTGGCGCGACCGCGGCTGCTCGACCGACTCACGGCTGCCATGGACGAACCCTGGACGCTGACCCTCGTCACCGCACCGGCCGGAGCGGGGAAGACCAGGCTGCTCCTCCAGTGGGCGGAGGCACTGGCATCCGGCACGGACACCGAGGTCGTATGGATATCGTGCCAGCGGGGCGACGTCGATCTCTCGCCTCTTCGTGCAGCGCTCGAAGAGATCGAAGACGAGCGGCTTCACGAGAGCCTGGCGAAGGTTCCTCGAACGGCATCGGACGACACGGCGCGATCCCTTGCCCGGGCGCTGCGGGTGACCCCTCGACGCATCGCGGTCGTCTTCGACGATGTTCACCTGATCGGGGGGCCGGAGCTGGCCGACATGCTGTCGGCGTTCGTCCATGCGGTCCCCGGCAATGCGCACGTCGTGCTCTCCGGGCGCGGCACCCGGCTGATCCGCGTCGCGCGGCGTCGTATCGCCGGAATCGCGCTCGAACTCGACAACGCCGATCTGGCGTTCACCCCCGCAGAGGTGCGGTCGCTCTTCCGCGCCAGCGGGATCACCGTCTCGCAGGGAGAGATCACGACGATCCTTCATCGGACCGAGGGGTGGGCCGCGGGACTCCGCCTCATGGTGCTCGCCGGGCTGGAGCACCGCGACGCCACGGACGCACCGCTCCGCGGGGACGCGCCCGCGCTTGTCGACTACTTCCTCGAGGAGGTCTTCGGCGATCTGGACGAGGAGTTGACGGAATTCCTTCTCTTCACCTCTGTCCCGGAGGCGTTCTCGCTCGACCTCGCGTACCGGCTGTCGCCCGGTGCTCCCGCCGCCGCCCTCGTCGAGAGACTCATCCAGCTCAGCGTGCTGATGGGCAGGCGGGGCGTGGACCCCGTCTGGTACCACTATCACCCGCTGCTGCGGGAGTTCCTCGCCGCACGCCTGCGGGACCGGGGGCGGGCGGTCGTCGAGCGTCTCGAGAAGGACACGGCCGAGTGGTTCGCCGAACAGCAGGCGCATCTCCCCGCCCTGCGACACGCCATGCGGAGCTCGGATCCGGCGTGCATGGCCGTGATCCTGCGTCGGTGCGGGATGCAGCTGATCCTGACGGGTCATGCGTGCGAGGTGGCGGAGGCAATCAGGGTGATGCCCGCTCCGCTGCGGGCGGATCCCGCGGTGCAGATGCTGACCGCGGCAGCGGAGCTCGCACGGGGCGATGCCTCCGCCGCGGCCACCTTCCTCGCGACGTTGCGCGACGAGGACGGGTCGGCCGTGAGTCGTCAGTGGCTGACCGGCCTCGATCTGCACACCGCCGTGCGCCGCGGAGGCATCGCGCAGGCCCTCGACCGACTCGGACGCGCGTTCGACACCGTCACCGGGGAGTCCCAGCTCGACACCTACGCCTTTCTGCAGGCGGCGATGGGCGAGCTGTACGTCGGTCACCTCGACCGCGCAGAGCGCTATGCCCGCTCGGCCGCTGATCAAGCTCGCGCGGTCGGCGTGGTCTCGGCAGAACTCCAGGCGTCCGCCGTCCTGAACACCAGCGCGCTCTTCCGGGGCAGGATGCGCGACGTCCTCATCGCCGGGGTGCGACTGGACGACAGGTGGCGCGAACTCGGTGAGCCCGACGATGTCTTCTACGAGGTGACCAGGGTGTGGCGGTGCTGGGTGCCGTATGAACGCCTGCAGGCGATCGACGCGGAGCAGGCGATGCGCGCAGCGGCAGCGATCATCGACTCGGGTTCCGAACCCGCGATCTCGAGGGGGCTGAGCGGGCTGATGGCGCTGCTCGACACCGACGACGCCGCGGATCCGCGCGCGGCCGCCACCACGCTGCTCGAAACTCTCGTCCCTCGCGACGACATGCCGCTTCCTCCGCACTGGTATGCGATGTTGGGCGTGTTCGCCGTGCATGCGTTCGACCGTCTGGGAGAGCCCCATCTGCGGGATCTGTTCATCGCCGACATCGAGCGTGCCCTCGGCGCGAGCGGCGAGGTGGGCGTCCTCCGTGCGATCGCGGCGCTGCACGACCATCGGCACGCGCTGGCGCGCGAGATCCTCGCCCCCGTTCTGGACGGCTCGACGGCGTGCGCGCTGCCGGCTTCGATGGTCGATGCCTGGCTGGTGGCGGCGGCGCTCGACGTGCACGGCGGTGACTCGGAGCGGGCTCAGGCTTCTCTGTCACTGGCGCTGACGTTGGCCGAGTCCGAAGAGCACGTCCGCCGTCTCGCCGCAGCCGATCCCGCTGTGCTCCGGCTGCTCGGTGCCCGGGCGACGCCCGGAACCCGGACCCGCTTCGCCGACGTCGTCCGGGAGCGGCTCGCGGCGGCGGGACTGCTCGTGGACGAGCCGCTCACCCATCGCGAGCGCATCGTGCTGCTGGCGTTGAGCCGTAACGCGACGCTGCGTCAGATCGCTCAGCAGGAGTTCATCTCCCCGAACACCGTCAAGACGCACGTGCGGAACATCTACCGCAAGCTCGGGGTCTCGGACCGGGACAGCGTGACGGCGGCCGCTCACGCACTCGGGATCGAGTAGCGCTCGCGGCCGCCGTGGGGCAGGTGATCAGTCGCGCGCCAGAGCCGCCCGCCAGGTGCGCTTCGAGGTCGAGGTAGGCGTCGTCGGCGATGTCGAACACGACCTTCGTGATCTCACCGCCGGCGAAGTCGAACCCGTAGCCGTACAGGGACGAGACGGGGTCGGCACTGTCCCGGCCGATCGTCAGTCCCTCGCCACAGAGTGAGAAGTGCCCGAGGACCGTGCGGATGCGCTTTTCGCCGACCACCTGATCGTCGATGTACAGCTTCACCGGACCGACGCCTTCACGGTGCTCGCCCATGCCCTCCTTCGTGAACTCGACGCCGATGATGTGCGTGCCTGAGGTCGGCACCGGGGCCGAGACGCGGTCTTCGGGCGGGATGCCGAGGAAGTTGTACACGTAATGCACCTGGCCGTCCTTCACGACGAGCGCGTGCCCGCCGAACCGGGAACCGTGGGCGAAGATGACGCCCTCCGTCTCGGGGGTGAACTCGACCTCGGCGGCGATCTTGTACGAGACGCCGTGCGTGTTCGCGGCGGACCGTTCGGGTACCTCGCTCGTGCCCGGGTAGTAGACGAACTGTCCCGAGGGCGGTGCGGGCTGGTGGAACTCCATGCCGACGAACGTCTCGAAGTCCTTCGGGTTGCCGATGATCTGCAGGTCGTTCAGCGGAAGCACGTTGTTGGCCTTCGCCTCCTCCATCCAGAGTGCCTTGAGCTCTTCGAGCTTGTCGGGATGCTCCTCGGCGAGGTTCTTCGCTTCAGCTCGGTCGACGTCCGTGTGATAGAGCTCCCACTCGTCCTGGTCGAAGTTGCTGACGCCGCTCATGGGCCCGTGGACGGCGACGGCCTTCCAACCCTCATGCCAGATGCCGCGCTGACCGAGCATCTCGTAGTACTGCGTCTTCTTCTCGGTCGGACCTTCCGGTTCGGCGTCGAAGGAGTACGCCATCGACACACCGGAGAGAGGGGTCTGTGCGACGCCGTTGTAGACGTCGGGGAACTCCACCCCGCAGGCCTCGAGGATCGTGGGCACGATGTCGGTGGAGTGGTGATACTGATGCCGCACCTCTCCTCGAGCCTTGATCCCGGCCGGCCAGTGGATCACGAGCGGGTCGCAGACGCCTCCCTGGTACGTGTAGCGCTTGAACATCTTGTACGGGGTGGAGAAGGCTGCCGCCCATCCGGTGGGGTAGTGGTTGTAGGTGTCGGGGGAGCCGAGCTTGTCGACGAGTCGGAGGTTCTCGGCCTCGTCGTCTGGGTAGCCGCCGAAGATCTTGCCTTCGTTGACCGAGCCGTTCGGGCTGCCCTCGCCGGAAGCGCCGTTGTCGGCGCAGTAGAGGATGAGGGTGTTGTCGAGCTGGCCCGACTCCTCGAGGTAGTCGACGATGCGGCCGACCTGGGAGTCGGTGTACTCGCTGAAGCCCGCGTACACCTCGGCCATACGGGAGAACATCGCCTTCTCCTCGGCGTTCAGCGAGTCCCAGGGGCGCACCTCGTCCGTCGGGTTGAACGTGCCGTCGGGCATCGGGTTCAGCGCCGTCAGGTCGGTGTCCGCCGGGACGATCCCCTTCTCGATCATCCGGCCCAGCACCCAGCCGCGGTATGCCTCGTAGCCGTCGTCGAACTGGCCCTTGTACTTGTCGATGTACTCCTGCGGGGCGTGGTGGGGAGCGTGATTCGCACCCGGGCAGAACCAGAGGTACCAGGGCTTGTCCGGCTCGGTCTGCTTGACATCGCGGATCATCGTGAGCGCCTGGTCGGCGAGATCCTTCGACAGGTGATAGCCCTGCTCGGGGAGGTACGGCTGATCGATGTAGTGATTGTCCTCGGCCAACGACGGGTACCAATTGTTGGTCTCGCCGCCGATGAAGCCGTAGAACCGGTCGTAGCCCTGCGCCAGCGGCCAGTGCTTCTTCGAGGCGCCTGCCGTCCATTCGTCGATCGGCACGTTGTGGTTCTTTCCGACCCAGAACGTCGACCATCCGGCGTCGCGCAGCACGTGCGCCATGGTGACGTTCGAATCGGGGATGTGGGAGTTGTATCCCGGGAACCCGGTGGAGGACTCGGAGATCGTGGCGAACCCGTTGAGGTGATGGTTTCGTCCGGTCAGGAATGTCGAGCGCGTCGGCGAACACAGTGCGGTCGTGTGCCACTGCGAGTAGGTGAGGCCGTTCTGGGCAAGCCGATCCATGGTGGGCATGTTGATCCGCCCACCGTACGGCGACCACGCCGCCATGCCGGTGTCGTCGTAGAGCACGACCAGTACGTTCGGTGCCCCGGCCGGTGGCGTCGACGCCCGGTAGGCGTCCCAATCCGCGACCGAGTCGCGCACGTCGAGTTCGATCTTGCCCTGGAAGTCGCGAGCCATTGCCGATTCCCTTCACCTGTCGGAACGATGTCTATCCGCACAGTACTGCGGCGCGATGGCTGCTGTCACCGGGGGAGTGCGACCTTCATCAGGGTGATCCCCGATGCTTCGCGGGAACGGCCCGTCGGAGGGGCGACGTCGGTCAGTCAGAGCAGACCCGCGAGTGCCTTCTGCAGCTGGAGAGCGCCGATCACGAGGAGCAGCGCCGCATTGAGGACGTGGGTGTTCCCGGCGATCCACGTTCGTACCCGGTCGAGCAGCGGCTCAGCATCGCGGCCGCGCACGACGACGTACACCGCCGGAAGCGCGATCGGGAGAGTCCCCACCACGACGAACGCCGCAGCGATCCAGAGCCCCGCGGCCGCATCCACGTCGGACAGGGTGATGTCGAGGGCGGCGAGGATGGCGCACGACGCGTCGACCGGGTTGAGCACGAAGAGCCCGATGCCGAGGAGGAACGTGCGCCCAGGGCGGAACGACTCGACCGAGTGCAGCCAGCCGGGCAGCTGGGGCGACGCGGCGACGACATCGCGCGGGGTCGAAGCCGCCGCCATCCGCTGGACGTGTGCGCGGCCCTTCCGATACACCCAGACGGCAGCGACCACCAGGAAGAGGCCGACGAGCAGACGCACGAGGGGGACCCACAGGGGCGGCTCCCCGCGTTGATGCACCTCCAGCACGGGGAACAGCCAGAGGAACAAGGCCATGAGGCCGGCGAGCCCGAGGAACCAGCCGAACAGATACGCGATCCCGTTGGCGCGGGCATTCCGCGAGAGCAGGACGGCGACGAGCGCCATGATGGCGAGCGGACTCAGCACCACGCCGAGAGCGACGGGAACGAGGTCCAGGATCAGCTCGCCCATATCCTCGTTCCTCCTTCTGGTTCCCCGGTCCGGCCCTAGAAGCTCCCGATGCCCTTGCCGAGCATCGAGACACCGATCACCAGCAGCAGCACGGCCATGATGGCGGCGTTCTCGGTGGCGAGCCAGCCGCGGAGGGCGTCGAGCGGACCGCGAAGGCGGTCGGCGGCGATGAGGTATCCGATGACAGGGACCAGCACGGTCGACGCGGCGATGAGTGTGTAGATGACGATCACCACGACGACGGATCCGGCAGGAAGCGATGCCGCGCCGATGTCGGTGCCGGCGCCCGCCGCCATGATCAGGTTCTTCGGGTTGACCGCAGACAGCAGGAAGCCGAGTCCGAGCGCGACCGGGAAGGTGATCGTATCGATGGCCTTCATCCACTTCGGGAGGGCGGCCTCTTCCCCCGCCTTCGGCCGCTTGCGCCACTGTCCGAACGCGAGGAGGAAAAGCAGCAGGCCGAGGACGAGCTGCACCACGCCGCGGATCGGGTGGGAGACATCGGGATCGTCATCCGGCAGGATCGACGACAGCAACGTGAACACTGTGACCGCGGCCACGATCCCGACGACCCAGCCGAGGAGGAAGCCGACGCTCGTCACCCGCGCTTTGGGTGAGAGCAGCATCAGGATCGCGGCGATGATCGGTATCGGGCTGATCGCGACGCCGAGAGCGAGCGGAAGAATGTCTCCGACGACGGGTCCCATCACTGGCCTTCTCTCTCTGAACGCTGTGTTCCCGACGCGGCTCGGGCAAGATCGCTGATCGCTGCACGGTTGGTCGCATAGACCTGCTCTGACTCGAGCAGGCCGAGCCCCGTGAGCCGGTGCAGCGTGTTCGGCCGGACTCGGCTGAACGCGAGCGAGATAGAGCCGGCGGCGAGCCACTTCTTGAGCGAGTCGAACGACTCCGCCCCGGTGACGTCGACGTCGGTCACGGCCTCCATGTCGACCACGAGGTGCTGGACGGATCCCTCACCGGCCGAACGGATCGCATCCTTCACCGCCGTCGAGAACACGGCCCCGTTGGCGAAGAACAGCGGAGCGGCCAGGCGGATGACGATCACGCCCGGAGCGGTCACGGTTCCTGCAGGTGCATCCTCCAGCAGCGACTCGCCCGGATCGCCGCTGGATTCGAGGACGTCGATGGCGGGGTTCGAGGCACGGCGCGCGATGTTGATGAGCGCGAGCACGAACGCGACCAGGATGCCGGGGATGGAACCGACGAAGAGGGTGACCAGGAAGCAGGTGGCCCCGATGAGGAACTCGAACCGATCCTTTCGCCACAGATCGATGAAGTCGCGGATCCCGAGCAGAGGGATGATCGCCACCCCGACGATCGCGCCGATGGCGGGCGACGGGATGTCTGCCAGCAGCGCGGTGCCGAACAGGAGCAGCAGGAGTGTTCCGGCCGCGAGGATCAGGGCCGGGAACTGCGTGCGCGATCCTGCCTGATCCATCGCCGCCGTTCGCGAGGTCGATGATCCGACGGCGAAGCTGCCCTGGGCTCCCGCGGCGACGTTGGCGATGCCGAATGCGAAGAGATCGCGGTTCGCATGGAACGGGTAGCCGTGCTTCTCGGAGTACGAGCGCGAGACCAGGAGCCCTTCCGCCGTGGTGACCAGCGTCAGTGCGATCGCGGACGGCACCAGTGCGAGCCAGAGCGTCCAGTCGATCATCGGCCAGGTGAGCACGGGCGGACCCGCCGGCACCTCGCCCAGAACGTCGACACCGCGTTGGTCGAGTCCCGTGAGCACGACCACGAGTGTCGTCGCCACGAGCACGATCAGCGCCCACGGGACGGCGCGGAGGTAGCGGCGCCCCAGCAGTAGGACGGCCACCGAGCAGACCGAGATCAGGACGGCCCAGCCATTGAGGGTCGTGATGCCTCCGATGAGGTCGGCGACTTTGCCCGTGAACTCCTTGCCGGAGTCGATCTTGACGCCGAGCATCTTGGCGACCTGGCTGACCATGATGTCCAGCGCGAGGCCGCCGACGAATCCGACCAGGATCGGCTTGGAGAGGAAGTTCGCCAGGAATCCGAGCTTGAACACGGCCAGGAGCACGAACATGCCGCCGCAGATGATCGCCTGCGCGAGGGCGAGCGTCGCGTAGTCGGCGCTGCCGGCCGCGGCCAGTCCGCCGATCGACGATGCGACCAGTGCGGCCGCGGCGGCGTCGGGGGAGGCGACCAACTGCCGGGAGGAGACGACCAGCGCATACACGACGGTCGGGACGATGAGGGCGTAGAGACCCGCGGTGGGCGGGAGCCCCGCGATCTGCGCGTAGCCGATGTTGAGCGGGATGGCGATGGCGAGCAGAGTGACGCCGGCGGTCAACTCCGTGACGAAGTTGCGCCTGGTCAGCCCCGCGAGCGGACGTTGCACGTCGTCTCCCTTCGCGCGCGCCCCGGCCGAGCGCGTCGCCGTCCACGATCCCACCGAGGCGGATGCGGCGACCACGTCTGGATCGCAACCTCCCCCGGGTGATTTACGGTCGCCATGATCAGCCCTGGGCCTCGGGAGTTCGGCGACCACGACGCCGCAGGAGGCCGCGGCCGCCGGTCACCGGCACAGGATCGGGTTCGGGCTCGGGCGGCACCGCGGTGCGGTCACCCGAGAGCCAGCGCAGCCACGTCGCCTCGGGGTCTCCTTCGAAGACGAGAGCGCGGGCGAGCAGCGTGAGGGGGATGGAGAGGATCGCACCGAGCGGGCCGATGATGAACGTCCAGAAGATCACGGAGAAGAAGCTCAGGGTGAGGCTGAGGTCCACGGCATCGCTGACGAACTTCGGCTGCACGAGCACCTGGAGCACCACGTTCACGATGCTGTAGACGGCGATGACGCCGAGCAGAAGCGGCCAGCCCCCGACCACGAAGGCGAGGATCGCCGGGGGGACGAGTCCGATGACGAAGCCGACGTTCGGGATGAAGTTCGTGACGAAGGCCAGGATCGCCCACACGACCGGAGCCGGGATGCCCATCCACCACAGGGCCAGGCCGTCGATGACGGCGACGATCGCCCCGAAGGTGGCATTGACGATGTAGTACCGGCGGATGCCCGAGTTGAGATGTGCGATCCTCGCCAGAACCGGTCCCTTTGTCGCGCCGAAGAGGGCGGGGGCCTGACGATAGCGCGCCGCGTCGATCGCCATGAAGATGATGTAGGCGCAGACGAAGAACAGGGCGGTCGCGACGCTGAGCACAGTGCCTCCCACGCTTCGCGCGACACCGAGCAGCGTCTCCGGATCGAGGATCGAGGTAGCGGCATCCGAGGCCTCTTCGTCCAGTCCGAGCGTCTGCAGCCATCCCACCAGCTCGGTGGCGGTGTTCTCCAGACCGCCCTGAGACACCAGGTCGCCGATGAGCCTCGCGAACTGCGTGCCGGCGAGCCAGAGCAGAGCGCCCATCGACAGCAGGATCAGATAGGCGACGACGATGACGGCGGTGGTGCTGGCCCACTGCGGCCAGCCGCGGCGATCGAGGGGGCGTCGGAGCGGCTCGCAGATGATCACGATCACGATCGCCAGCGCGATCGGACCGAAGAGATCCCGTGCGAAGTACACGCCGGCCAGCGTCAGCACGCTCGCGGCGAGCACGAGGAGCACCCGCAGGCTGGGGGAGAGCGAGCGGTCGTTGGTGCGCTCGGGCGCAGACGAGGGGGTCACGCGGCCAGCGTAGCCCTCGGCTGGGCGGGAGTCCGGTCGCCTCGCGGACGGCGCACCGGCGGCCCGGGCGCTCAGAACGGCTCCGGCGGGACGAGGGGAGGGGGCCCCTGCTCGGACACGACCACGGCACGCACTCCTGCCGTCTCGAGTGCCTCCGCGACGCCACGCACGGCGCCGGAGATCACGGCGCTGCCGTGCAGCGGGTGATGCCAGATCTGGAGCGTCAGCGCCCACCGATCGGGCGAGATCCCGCCGATTCGCACGTTCGGGTGCTCGCGCGCGTGCACGCCATCGACACTGCGTGCTGCGGCTGTGATCGTCGCGATCACGTCGTCCAGGCCGAGTTCGGCCGATCGCGCGATGCGGATGTCGACGTCGCCTCGACGTGCGCCATGACGCGAGTCGTTCACCAGGACCCCGGTGAGGAGCGCGGCGTTCGGCACGTGCACCGTGAGGCCGTCGACGGTGGTGAGGATCACGGAGCGTCCGTTGAGCTCCTGCACGGTCCCGCGGATCACGCCGTCCGGGCCTTCGATCCCGATCTCCTCGCCGATCTTCACCGATTGGCGGGATTGGATGAGAACGCCGGCGGCGAAATTGTCCGCGACGCCGCGCAGCACCAGGATCAGCACGACCACCGCGATCGCCGTCATCGCCAGGAGCGGCTGCACGTTGGCCCCGAGGAACGCCAGCCCGACGCCGATGCCGACCAGGAGGAGGGCGTACTGCGTGAAACGGGCGGCCAGCTGCGACACCGAGTCGGAGATCCCTGGCGTCCGAGCCGCCAGCTTGAGCACACCCTTGCGGGCGAAGCGCGACAGCAGCCAGCCGATGAGCACCGACACGATCGCGAGCACGATCTGCCAGGCCGACAGCCCGTCGGGGAACAGGTCGCCCAGCGTCATGATCCTCGGCCCCTCGGGGGCAGCCTTCGGCTCGTCCGCCTCATAGGACCAGGATGGGCCGCGTGGCTCCCCGGCGCTCCGGAAGGTCACCCCACACGGGTGACCTCCACGCGACAGGCATCGTGTGGCACCTCCAGCATTGCCGCATGGAAGATCGGCCCGCCCCCGCTCACGACCGCAAGTACGGAGTGCTCGAGGTCAGCACGGTGCTCCTGCTCTCCATCACGGCGGTCATCACCGCCTGGTGCGGCTTCGAGGCATCGAAGTGGGGCGGTGAGATGTCGATCGCGTTCAGTCAGGCATCAAGCGCGCGGGTGCAGGCGGCCTCGGCCGAGTCGACTGCCCAGGCCGCCCGGCAATACGACCTGACGATCTACACCGAGTGGGTGCTCGCCGAGCGGGAGGGGCAGGACGATCTCGTCGAGTTCATCGAGGCCCGCTTCACTCCGGAGTTCGCTGCGGCGTTCGACGCCTGGGACGACGCGGGGCGGGAGGCGGACGGTCCGTTCGCCATGGACGAGTACGTCCCACCAGGTGAGTCGGAGGCGGCCGAGCTGAACACCCGGGCCGACGAGAAGTTCGACGAGGCGCTCCGGAACAATCAGCGCGGTGACGACTATTCGCTCCTGACCGTCCTCTTCGCACTCGTACTGTTCTTCGCCGCCCTCTCCCAGAACCAGCGGGCCCGGTGGCGGCGCACCGTCTTCCTCTCCCTCAGCGGTGTGCTCGCCGTCGTGGGCATCGTCGTCCTGGCCACCTTCCCCATTAAGATCTGACCCGCGACCCGCATCGCCCCGCGCGGATGAGCCGCCGAAGCCGACGCCGAAGCGGAGGAGGAGACTGAGAGCATGTCCACGACGCCAGCAGGCCACGATCTCCTCACGGAAGCCCGCTCGCGCGGAGCCACACGAGAGCGCGCTCGGGAGGCCATCGGGCTTCAGATCTCGATCGTCGCGTTCGTGCTCGCGGCCCTCGTCGCGCTGCCCGTCTTCCGGCTGCGATCGGCTCCCATCGCCGGCCCGGAATCCCTGGGACAGTTCGCGGCGCTGACGTCCGCGGTCACGGCGATCGTCGTCTTCGTGCTCGGACGCATCATCGCAGCCGACCCCGCCCGGCAGAAGCGGCTCGGAGCGCTCGACGTCGTCGACATCGCCGCATTCGCCTTCGCCCACGCCATGATCGCCCTGCTCGGGTGGACCCTGGCCGCCACGATCGTCGAGGCAGGGTTGATCGGAGCCGTCGTGTTCCCGCTCCCGGCGCTGATGCTGGCCGGCGCCGCCGCCGCTCTCACCGCCTACGTGACGTACTACTCGGCGACGCACCTCGACCTGCAGCTGCTGGCCACCGTGCTCGCGGTGTTCCTCGTGCTGGGAGTGCTGGCGAGCATGCTCACAGCGAGCGATCCACAGTGGTGGAAGGAGAATCTGAGCGCCCTCGGCATGACGGACGACCTCTCCGCCCGGGCCTTCAACCTCACGCTGATCATCGCGGGGATCCTCGTGACGACGTTGGCGCGCTACGCGACGAAGGGGATTCCGACGACCCACCCGCGCGGGGCTGCCTCCGTGCGCACGTGCCTCGTGATCGTCGGCATCTTCCTCGGTCTCGTCGGAGTCTTCCCGGTGGACGAGCACTTCGCCCTGCACACCGGTGTGGCGTCCGGGATGGTGGTCGCCTACGCGGTGCTCGTCGTCGCCGTCCGCTGGTGGGTGCCCGGCGTCTCGCGCACCTTCCTGCTCGTCGGCTACGTGTTCACCCTCCTGATCCTTCTCCTCTCGGTGTTCTTCGCCGTCGGCTACTACACGCTGACCGCTGTCGAGCTCGTGGCGGGAACCCTGGTGTTCACGTGGATCATCCTGTTCATCCGCACCGCCGATGCGCTCAAACGCGACGCGGGAACCGGCGCAGCGGACTGAAATATCACCCGGGGGAGGCCCTTGAGGTCGCCTCTGTGCCGCCACTAGCTTTGGTGCCATGTCGCCCCCCGTACGACCGACGACGCCGGGACCCGCAGTGCGCTATCGCCCACCGGGCCCCCAACCCGGTGCGATCCGCCGCGAACGAGTGAGCTCCGCGATCGCCGATGCGGTGGGAGAACACCCGCTCACCGTCGTCAGTGCCCCCAGCGGCTTCGGCAAGACGACGGCCGCCGCGGATTGGGCGTCCGGCCTCGAGCAGGTGGCCTGGCTCGGGCTGAGCTCCTTCGACTCCGACCCGTCGCGTCTGACGCAGGGCGTCGTGCACTCCCTGCTCGTCGGAGCCGAACGTGCGGGTCAGCCGCTCGCGCTGGCGCGTGACCTCGATGACCCCGAGCACGCCTACCAGGAGATCTGCGGTGCCCTCGAAGACCTCGACACCCGTGTGCACCTGATCGTCGACGACGCCCAGCGCGCGGGAGAAGACTGGCGGCGTGGGCTGCTCGGGATGCTCGCCGAACAGACGCCGGAGAATCTGCGGGTCGTGCTGGTCGGCACGACGCTTCTCGAGGTCACTCTCTCCCGGCATCGCATCACGCATCCGGACTCCTTCATCGGAGTGGAGACCCTCAGCTTCACCGCGCCGGAGGTGAAGCTCCTCCATGCAGGGGCGAAGGGGCTCGCCGCCGAGACGATCTTCGACGAGACGCAGGGCTGGCCGATCGCGGTCCGGCTCATGATGATCGGCGGAGCCCGCCCTGACGCCCGCGCACAGAGCGCATCGAGCTTTCTCGGGAGCTACGTGCGCGAGCACGTGCTCGGGGCGCTGTCGACGGAGATCGCCGACTTCGTGCTCGACGGAAGCGTCTGCGGCGAGCTGACTCCTGAGCTCGCCGCCGCCGTGACGGGACGCCCGGACGCGGCGGAGCTGCTCGAGACCTGCGTGCGCCTCGGCCTGTTCCTCGATCGGTTCGACGGCCAGCACGGCGTCGTCTACCGCTGGCATGCGTCCTTCGCCAGGCAATGCGCGGAGATCGTCGCGCTCGATGCCGCGCGCGCCGCAGCCTGCCATCGTCGTGCAGCCGCCGCGCTGGAGACCACGGATCCCACCGCTTCGATCGCGCACTCGCTTCGTGCGGGAGATTCGGAGACCGCGCGGGAGACTCTGCTTCACCACTGGCTCGGGCTCGTGGTCGGGGCCGGGGCGGCAGAGGTCGAGCGCACCGCGACGGAGATGCTCCGACGCACGCCGGAAGACCCTCAGGTGCTCCTGGTCCGCGCGTGTGCGAGCGATGTGCTGGGCGACCATCGCGTCGCACGCGAGCTGTTCCGGCGTGCAGAGGGGACGATCTCGCGGTCGGGCGACGGAACCGAGCCCGCCGTGCTGCAGATCGCGCGTCTGTTCATCGCGGACGAGCGCGCGGAGGTCGCAGAGGCGAGCGCCAAGGTGCGACGGATGCTGCTCGACGCGGATTCGACCGAGCTCGGGGATCGTGCGGCACTCAATTACCTCCTCGGCTGGACCGAGATCCGGCATCGCGGCAACCCGATGATTCCGCTCGAGTACTTCTCGGCCGCGGCGAGGGAGGCGCAGAGCTCGGGCGACCGCGAACTCGCCAAGCGGACGCTGGGTCATCTCGCCTTCGGGCAGACCTGGGCCGGACGGCTCATCGATGCGCGGGAGTCGCTGGCCAGGGCACAGGGCGAGGAGGACGTGAGCCTTCCCTGGAGCACCTATGCCGGAGGGAGCGCTGCGGCGGCCGCCGGGTACGTCGCCTACTGGTCGGGGGAGTTCGCCGAGGCGAGCCGGGAGTTCGGGACCGTGATCGCCAACGGCGGCTCCGACCGCTCTTTCACGAGTGTCGCGCGGATGATGATCGCGTACACGGCATCCGAGACCGGTGATGTCGCGGCGTGTCGTCGAGCGGCGATCGGCGTTCAGGACATCCCGCTCGAGGTCGTCCATGGCGTCTCCTGGCCGGCGTTCCGCGAGTCGTCCGTCGCCCTGCTCGAGGAGGCGGTCGGCCGGCATGATCGCGCGATGAGGATCGCCCGGAAGTACATCCATTGCCCGGACCTGCCCGTCGTGAACGTCGCGCTCGCCGGTGTGCTGCGTCGCGCGGGCGACTACCCCGCAGCGTTGGAGATGCTGCGATCGCTGCGTGCGTTCGGCGAGGTGTCATACGTGAAGACCGCGACTTTGCTCACGGCCGCGGTCCTGCGCCGTCATGCCGGGCACCACGACGAGGCGCACGAGCTGTGCGAAGCGGCGGTCGCGGTCGCCGCGGGCGAGAACATCCGGCTGCCGTTCGGGCCGCGTGAGACGGCGGTGCGCAAGCTGCTGGGCGAGCATGTGCATTTCGGCACCCAGTTCGAGGACTTCATCGGCCGCTGTCTCGCCCATGATGCCGCAGGTTCGCTGGTGGAGACGCTCTCAGAGCGGGAGCGCGATGTGTTCCAGCAGCTGCAGACGGCGCGCACGTTGCACGAGATCGCGCGGGAGTTGGCCGTGTCGATCAACACCGTGAAGACACATCAGCGCGCCATCTACCGCAAGCTCGGGGTGTCCTCTCGCCGCGAGGCCGTGCGGACGACCGTCTGACCGACCGGGGCGGACCGAAGCACGCCCGACGTTGGCGTCAGTGTTGGCGCAGCGCCGATGCGAGGACGGTGTTCGCGATCGCCGCGGGAATCGGCTGTGTCGCGAGGATGCGATCACCCCGCCGGTCGACGTCGCGGGAGAAGCGCTCGCTCCAGGTCGGCTCGAGCAGTATGAGCGCCGCGACCGACCCGATCGGGAGCCCCGAGGCGAAGTAGCGGGCGTCGTCTTCGCAGACGAGGCCGGGGGTGTCCAGTCCGAGCCCGGCGAGCGTGAACTCATCGGCGTCGACCTCGACGAGACGCCAGTCCTCGATGCCGAGCCGGTGGATGAGGAGGAAATCGAGGAGGCGGATGGCGCCGCTCTCCACCTGCCGGAGCAGGGCTTCGAGGATGTCGGGGCTGAGGCGGTCGTCCTCCAGGCGGACGACGACGAACTCGACGTCGCCGAGCGCCTGCAAGGTCATGTCGACCACCTCAGCCACGATGTCAGCTCAGCGCACGCGTCTTGATGGCGGCGAACTCGTCCGGCGTGATGGTCCCTGCCGCGAGGAGCTTCGATGCCTTGTCGATCTCATCGCTGGGACTGGACCCGGCGACGCTGCGGATATAGGAGTCGGCCGCATGCTGCTGCTCCCGGTACGCCGAGACGCTGCGTTCGCCCATTCCCTTGCCGCGTGCGATGAGGTAGATCAGCGCCGTGAGGAAGGGGACGAAGATGAGGAAGATGATCCACACGGCCTTCCACCACCCGTTGAGGGTGTGGTCCCGGAACAGGTCGGCCACGATGTTGAAGAGCACCATCAGGTAGGAGATGAACACGAAGACCCAGAAGAACCACCAGATGATGTCCCAGAAGCTTTCCCAAATGGACACTTCGGACCCCTTTCGTTGAGTTACTGCGTACGGCGATAGTGACAGCGCGACCATGCCCGCGGGTAAGCCGCTCACCCCTAGCGGGCGACCCCGAATCGTCCGGCCCTGTGACGGTCACCACGAACGGGTGAGGCGGAGGCGTACTCCGAAGGGCCGCGCGCGTAGCGTGCACCCCGTGGACGCGAATCGGAACGAACAGCACGCCGAGGGCGACGGCGGGCGGCGACGCGCAGGGCTCCTGCGTGTGCTGCCCGCGAAACCACTGCTCTCCGGCTTCTCGGTCGCCGTCGGTGTCCTTCTCGCCATCGCGCTCGCGGCCACGATCGCGGGCATCTCGACGGTGCTCATCTCGATCTTCCTCGGCATGTTCCTCGCGCTCGGCCTGGACCCGGCTGTCCGCGCCTTCGAACGCCGAGGCATGAGCAGAGCAGCGGGCGTCACGATCGTGGCGATCATCTTCCTGGGTGTGGTCGCGGTGATCCTCCTCGTCCTGGTGCCGGCGACGGTCCGCCAGATCGCCGCGGCGATCGAGGCCGCCCCCGAGACGATCGCCGCCGTTCAGCAGAGCGGGTGGTATCGGGACCTGGAGGCCGCTCTCGGTGTCGACCTCTCCGCCGTCGTGGCCGAGAGCATCCGCTCGCTGACATCGCTCTCCTCCTTCCTCGCGATCTCCGGAGGGGTTCTGAAAGCCGGATTCGGCGTCGTCGGCGCGATATCGAGTTTCGTGCTGGTCGTCGTTCTGACCCTCTACTTCGTCTCCTCTCTGCAGAGCATCAAAGGGGCGCTCACGAATCTCCTGCCCTGGTACCGACGAGCACGATTCGCCGGAGTCCTCGACGAGATCACGCAGTCCGTCGGGGGCGTGGTGGCCGGCGGCGTCACGCTGTCGGCGATCAACGCGAGCGTCGTCCTCGTGATCCAGCTGATCGTCGGCTCATCCATTCCCGCGGTCATGGCGATCGTCGCCTTCTTCGTCACGCTGGTACCGATGATCGGATCACTCGTGTTCCTCGTCATCGGCGGTATCGCGACGCTGCTCGTCAGCCCGACGGCCGCCCTGGTCTTCGTGGTCGCCTACCTGGTGTACATCCAGGTCGAGGCCTATGTCGTCACTCCGCGGATCATGGGAAAGGCAGCGGCGGTGCCCGGCGTTCTGGTGATCATCGGGGCGATGATCGGGGCCACCCTCCTGGGACTGCTGGGGGCTCTCGTCGCGATCCCGCTGACGGCCTCGATCCTGATCGTCATCCGGCAGGTGTGGATCCCGCGCCAGAATCGCCAGACCCTGCCCCCCGACGACGAGATGCTCACCCCGTAGGGGTGAGCGCGGGCATCACCCGGGGCGCCGCGATGCGAGCATGAGCGCACAGTCCCGGTACGTCGGCACCGTGAGAAAGGACAATCCATGAATGACTTCCGATTCGGCCCCGCCGAGTTCTACCTCGTCGGGTTCGAGGGCGAGCGTCCGGACCCGGCGACGTTCCGCGCGCTGACCGACCTCATCGACAGCGGGGTCGTGCGACTGCTCGACTTCGTCCTGCTGGCGAAGTCGGCCGCCGGTGAGGTCGAGATCGTCGAGCTCGATGCCGACGACGGTTCGCTGGGACTCGACGACTTCGCACCGATCGCTGCGGGCCTCGCCGGCGAAGAGGATGTCGAGGCTCTGGCGAGCGCCCTCGCTCCCGGGCAGTCCGCTGCCGTCGTCGTCCTCGAACTCGCCTTCGCCCGCACTCTCGCGCAGAACCTCGCCGCCTCCGGTGGTCAGGTGCTCCGGAGCGAGCGCGTGCCGGCCCCCGTCGTGAACGCCATGATGGACATCCTCGATCAGGAAGGTGAATGACATGCCCTTGAGAAGATTCGGTCGCCCCGGCCTGATCGGACTTGCCGCCAGGACCGCGGTGGTCGCGGGAACGGCTTCGGCTGTCGGCGGTGCGATGTCGCGGAATCAGCAGGAACGTGCGCAGGGTCAGTACGAGCAGCAGCAGTACGAGGCTGCGCAGCAGCAGGCGCAGATCGATGCCGCTGCACAGAACGCGGCAGCCCAGTACGCGGCCCCGTCGGCCCCGGCGAGCGCGCCGGCCGGAGGGGATGATCTGATCGCGAAGCTGCAGCAGCTGGCGTCTCTGAAAGACGCGGGCGTGCTCTCCGAGACGGAGTTCGCCGCGGCCAAGCAGAAGCTCCTGAGCTGAGGCCAACCGACTGCCGTCGGCGGAGGCACCTGATGCGGCATTTCGAGGAGGAGAGCGAATGAGCGAACTGGATGATCTGCGAGCCCGGGTAACGCTCCTCGAACAGGAGAACCAGACGCTCAAGATCGAGACGCGTGAGAAGCCGCGTCGTCGACCGGTGGGCCGAAGCATCGTCGCCGGAATCGTGCTCGCCGTGGCGGTGCTGCTGGCACCGATCGCCGCGATGGGAACGTGGGCGCGCCTGCAACTGGTGGATGCCGATCGGTTCGTCGCGACGTTCGCGCCCTTGGCCGAGGATCCCGCCGTGCAGGACTTCGTCGCCGCTCAGGCGAGTGCCGCGATCCAGGAGCAGGTGGACCTCACGGCCGTGGTGGGCGAGGTGTTCGACGGACTGCGCGAGCTCGACCTCCCGCCGCGTGCGGCGTCGGCCCTCACCCTGCTGGAGGCTCCTGCGGCGAACGGCCTGACGTCCCTCGTGGACGGGGTGATCCACGACGTCGTCGCCTCGGAACAGTTCGCGGACATCTGGGCGCAGTCGCTGCGATTCACCCACGAGCGCGCTGTCGCGATCATGCAGAACAGCCCGGACACCGCTCTGCAGCTCGCGGACGACGGGGTGCTGTCGATCGATCTCGGGCTCGTCGTCGACCGGGTCAAATCGGTGCTGACCGAGCGGGGGGTCGGCTTCGCCGATCTGATCCCGGAGATCGACCGCTCCATCCCGATCGCCCAGGCGGATGCTCTCGTGCTCGTGCGGACCGTCTATCAGATCGCGGTCGCGGCGGGATTCTGGCTGCCCTGGGTCGTTCTCGGTCTCGTGGTCGCCGGCATCCTGATCGCCCGGAACCGCCCCCGAGCGCTCTTCTGGACCAGTGCCGCGTTCGCGGTCGCCTTCCTCCTGCTCTCCGCAGGGTTGGGCATCGGGAGAACGTTCTTCATCGGGGCCGTGAGTCCGTCGATCATGCCGTCGGCCGCTGCCCAGGCGCTGTTCGACGAGGTCACCTCGCTGTTGAGCTCGACGATCGTGGCGCTGGCGATGGTCGGCGTGCTCGTGGCGGTGTGGGCGTGGCTCGCCGGATCGAGCCGCAGCGCGGTGGCCACGCGAGGCATCCTCGAGAGCGGATTCTCCGGGGCGCGCAGCACCTGGGAGCGACGGGGATTGTCCACCGGGCGATTCGGGCTCGCGGTCGAACGGTTCCACGGTCCGATCGTGATCGTCGGGATGGCGCTGGCTCTGCTCATCCTGATCGTGACACGACCGGTCTCGTTCGGGAGTGTGATCGGTGTGACGATCGGACTGCTCGTGTTCATGATCCTGGTCGAGCTGCTGCGTCGACCGACCGCGGCGTCTGAACCCCCTGACGCGCAGGCGGACGCCGAAACGGATGACGCCGTCGTCGAGACGGCGGACCCGGAAGCTCCGGTCGTGACCGCCGCGTCGTGAGCGGCTCATCCCCGCAGGTCACCCTGCGGGGATGAGCGGCGTATCGGCTTCCCCGTACGCGAAGGCGATACTCGGGACGGGCAGGCAAACCGGCAACCCGTGATCGAAGGGGAGAAGATGTCGGAATTCAATTCGGACTTCGCAGGGAAGATCTCGCTGGACGTGCGCGACTCGGTCCCGGACTGGTCGCCGTACGAACTGAAATCGGCGCCCGAGGGCGCGCCCAACGTCCTCGTCGTCCTCTATGACGACACCGGCATGGCGTCCTGGTCGCCCTACGGCGGCCGGATCAACATGCCGACGATGGACCGGCTCGCCAGGGACGGACTAACCTACACGCAGTGGCACACCACATCGCTGTGCTCGCCCACACGATCGACCATGCTCACCGGGCGCAACCATCACGTCAACCGTGCCGGGGTCATCATGGAGGGCACGAACGGATTCCCCGGACTCGCGGGTCGGCTGCCGGCCGAGTGCGCGACGATCGGGCAGATCCTCCAGGAGAACGGGTACTCGACCTTCTGGGTCGGCAAGAACCACAACGTGCCGGAAGAGGACAACGCCCCCGGTGGCCACCGCTCGATGTGGCCGCTGCAGCTCGGCTTCGACCGCTTCTACGGCTTCCTCGGCGGAGAGACGAACAACTGGTACCCCGACCTCGTCGAGGACAACCACTTCATCGAGGCGCCGGCGACTCCCGAAGAGGGATACCACCTCTCCAAGGACCTCGCCGATCAGGCGCTGAGCATGATCCGCAACCAGCAGGCATCGAACCCCTCCAAGCCCTGGTACATGTGGTTCTGTCCTGGCGCCAACCACGCTCCGCATCACGCGCCGCAGGAGTACATCGACAAGTACAAGGGCGCCTTCGACGACGGCTACGACGCCTATCGCGAATGGGTGCTCGCCCGCATGGTCGAGAAGGGTGTGGTGCCCGAGCGGACCGCGCTGACCCCGGTCAACCCGCTGCCGGAGGACGTCGCGAATCCCGCCGACTTCGTGCGTCCCTGGGACGAGCTGAGCGACGACGAGAAGCGGCTGTTCGCGCGGTTCGCCGAAGTGTTCGCCGGCTTCTCCGAATACACCGACGCGCAGGTCGGCCGGGTCATCGACTATCTCGAGGAGACCGGTCAGCTCGACAACACGCTCGTCTTCTACTGCGCGGACAACGGCGCCTCCGGTGAGGGATCGCCCAACGGATCGGTCAACGAGAACAAATTCTTCAACGGCTACCCGGATGACCTCCAGGAGAACCTGGCGATGCTCGATCGACTGGGCTCGGCCGACACGTACAACCACTATCCGACCGGATGGGCCGTCGCGTTCTCGACGCCGTTCCAGATGTTCAAGCGCTACTCGCAGTACGCGGGCGGAACGTGCGACCCGATGGTGATCCACTGGCCCAAGGGCATCGCCGCCAAGGGTGAGATGCGCCACCAGTACCACCACTCCGTCGACGTGGTCGCGACGGTGCTCGACGTCGTCGGCGTCGAGATGCCCGAGACGTATCGCGGCGTGAAGCAGCAGCCGCTCAACGGCGTGTCGATGAAGTACAGCTTCGATGCCGCGCCCGACGCACCCACTCAGAAGAAGACCCAGTACTACGCGATGCTCGGCACCCGCGGCATCTGGAAGGACGGATGGAAGGCGGCGGCCGTGCATGCGCCGCTCACCGGACGTGGGAACTTCGAGGCGGACGTGTGGGAGCTGTACAACGTCGAGGAGGATCGCTCCGAGTCGAACGACCTCGCCGCGAGCCATCCTGAGAAGCTCCAGGAGCTGATCGACGCGTGGTTCGAGGAGGCGGATGCGAACTTCGTGCTCCCGTTGGACGACCGCTCGGCACGTGACCAGCTCACGGTCGAGCGCCCCCAAGCGGAGCCGCCGCGTGAGCGCTACATCTACTACCCGGGCTCGGCGGCGATCCCCGAGAGCGTGGCCGTGAACGTCCGTGGTCGGTCGTACAAGATCATCGCTGACGTGGTGCTCGACGAGGGCGCCCAGGGCGTGCTCTTCGCCCACGGCTCGCGCTTCGGGGGTCATTCGCTGTTCCTCAAGGACAACCGGCTGACCTACGTCTACAACTTCCTCGGGATCCCGCCGGAGCAGAGCTTCACGTCCGAGGAGTTGGCGCCGGGGCCGCACACGCTCGGTGTGGAGTTCATCCGCGAGTCGGCGGGTGAGCACGGCGAGTCGCTCGGCACGGCCACGCTGTACGTCGACGACCGCGCGGTGGCGTCCGGTCCCATGCGGGCGCAGATCGGCAAGTTCACCCTGTGCGGCGATGGACTGTGCGTCGGCTGGGACAGTGCGGATCCGGTGAGCAGTCAGTACAGCAACCCGTTCCCGTTCACCGGCGGCAAGCTGCTCGGTGTCGGGGTCGACGTGAGCGCGGAGCAGTATCGCGATCTCGAACTCGAGGCGGCGGCCATGCTCTCGCGAGAGTAGCCGCACGAAAGAAGGCCCGGAGAGTATCGATCTCCGGGCCTTCTGCGTCGTCTCAGGCTCCGTCGACCTCGGACGATGCCGCGGGGAAGACGGTCGCCCAGTCATCCTTGACGCTCACGACGGTGTACCCGGCGCCCGAGGCGGATGCGAGGGACTTCTCAGCGCCCGCATCGTAGGGCGCGTCGCCGCGGTCGGCGTCGTCGTGGTGGATCAGCATCGCGAACCCGGGGCGCGGGCCCTTGCGGGCGAAGTCGAGCATGGCCGTGTCACCGTTCGAATTCCCGCCGGCGAACAGCGGGCGCCGACCGATGCGGCTCCAGATCCGGATCGGCTTCTCGGGCCCGTCGTCGAAGAAGGCGAGGGAAGACGAGTACCGCACGGTGGCACCCGCGTCGTCCCAGCTGAGGCCGAAAGCGGAGCCCACCACGCGCTCGGGCGGGATGCCGTAGTTCGCCTGCGTCATCGGGCGCATGAAGTCGCGCTCGCCCCCCGACACGATGTAGCAGGTGAACCCGTGGTGCTCGAGGTAGCGGAGCAGCTCGATCATCGGCTGATAGACCGCGTCGGCGTACGGGCGCTTCAGAAGCGGATGCTGAGCTGTGCGGTAGAACTCGGCGACCGACGCGGCATAGTCCTCGACGCTCATGCCGTCGGTGAGGCCGACGAGGGCCTGGATGATGGTCTTCAGGTCCGAGTCATCCCCTCCGTAGTGCTTGTCGATCGCTGTGCTCAGCCAGCCGAAGTCGCCGCTCACGGCCGCCAGATACGGCTGTCGCTCGGCGAGCTCCGGGTTGTGCTCTGCCGCGAGACGCCATTGCTCCACGACGTAATGCAGTTGCGTGGGCATCGGCTTCTCCGACCACAGCGTCCCGTCGTTGTCGAACACGGCGATGCGCTCTTCGACGGGCACCGCGTCCGGTCCCTCGGTGACGGAGGCGATGAACGCCTCGATGGCACTGCGCGTGGGGGTGTCGCGCCAGGAGGGAAGGGAGCTGTGATCGGTCATGTCGGGGTCCTCGCTTCTCGATGAGTGGGCGGCGATGGCCTCCAGAGTCGCATCCGCGGTCTCCTCGTGCAGCCCTCCGTCACCCGGTCGGGGCGATGCGGAAGGCCCCGCACGCGCGGCCGCGGTCGGAGCAGAGTCACGGATGGGTGGGCCGCCGCGGAGCCGTACTGAATCACCGTGACGGCGAATCCGCAAGGGGGTCACGTGCGGAAATGACTCGACCCTAGTGTGAAAGCGCCGCCCCGGACCCGGTGGCGAGACGCATCCGGACGAGTCCAGGGAGTGAGCATGAAGACACTCGTCACCCAGGTCGGAAGCTATCTGACCGGCGACGCGACGGCCGATGCGGTGGTGCAGTACTGGCTGGCGTTGACCGAGGAGCGGCGGAACGATGTCGTCGAGATCCCCGTCGTCGGATCGGGTGGCGAGCGCGTGAACGTCCGCCTGGCGCTCGGAGCGATGCTCCCCATCGCCGTGGTCGAAGCAGACCTCGCACCGGAGATCGACGATGACGAGGGAGCGGCGAGAAGACTGCTCGCGCGGGCACGTACGCTGACGCCGACGGCCGTGCCCGCCTTCGAGCCGGGGGAGGAGCCCGAGGGGCTGGCCGGGTTCGAGTCCTCGCTGATGTGAAGCCGCCTACTCGATGCGACTGCGTCACGGCCGCGCCCGTCGCCCCGTCCACTGCGCTGGATCCCGCCCGGAAACGACGAGACCCCGCCTGGATCAGGCGGGGTCTCGTCGTGCTGCAGTTGATCTGATGTGCCCCCGACAGGAGTCGAACCTGCGACCTACGGTACCGGAAACCGGCGCTCTATCCACTGAGCTACGGAGGCGTACCGATCGACAATATCACTCGTCGGGGGTCGTCTCCGACCCACCGGCTTCGGTGACCGGTGCGGCGCGCAGCTCTTCGAGCGCGGAGGCGAGCTTCTCGGCCAGATACCGGTGCCCGTCGGTGGACGGATGCTTGCGCCCGACCTCGACGTCGATCACGTCGAGGTAGTTCTGCTCGGTGATCCAGTTCTGGGCGATGGGGGAGATGTACCACCAGCCGCGGGCTCCGGCGAGCTCGCCGAGGTCAGCGTCGATCCGCGCGGTCGCGGCACCGACCGGCAGCTCGTGCGGCGCCGGTCCCAGCACGACGATGACGGCATCCGGGTAGGTCGCGGCCATGGCGTCCCAGGCGCCGGTCACGGCCTCGCGGTAGCCCTCGACGCCCTGAGCCCGGTCGTTGATCGAGCCCTGGATGATCACGAGGTCAGGTGCGAATGTGGGGTCGAGTGCTGCGATGCGCTCCCCGAAGGCCGGGCCGTCGAGTCCGGGCTTCAGATACCCGCTCCCGCGGACGCCGTCGACGACCGTCTCGCCGCCGATCAGGTTGGCCAGGACGTACGCATAGCCGAGCGTCGGATCAGTCGCGGCCGAGCCGTAGGTCCACGAATCTCCGAACACGAGCACGGTGGGGTGATCGGGCAGTGCGAGCGGCGCGGGTGCGACCGCCTCGGAGGCCGCGCCGGCCGCCGCGACCGGGGCTCCGACGGGCGCTGCGGAGGGTGCTGCTGTCCATGGCCGCCACATGCCCAAGACGCCTGCCGCGACGGCGAGGACGAGGGCGATGGCGACCCCTGCGGTGCGCAGTCGACGACGGGTGGCGGGGGCCTTCATGGGATGAGAGTAGATCACTGCGCGCCGATTGCGAATTCCGCGCGCCCCGCGCCGTCGGATGGCCTGTCCCCGACCCGTAAACTGGGGAGGCTATGAACCCCGAAACCCTCGCCGCCGCCGTCCTCGCCGTCCTCGCTCCGATCGCCGAGGAACGACGTCCCGGCGAGCCTCTCGGAGTCTCCGCGGCCGACATCGTGCTGGAGCGTCCGCGCAACCGCGATCACGGCGACTGGGCATCGAACATCGCCATGCGGCTCGCGAAGCCGCTCGGCACGAACCCGCGTGAGCTCGCGCAGCAGATCGTCGACGGCCTCGCCGCCGTCGACGGCATCGCGAGCGCGGAGGTCGCCGGTCCCGGGTTCATCAACATCCGTCTGGACGCCGCCGCAGCGGGTGCGCTGGCGAAGGTCATCGTCGATGCCGGCACCGCCTACGGAACCAACGCGTCGCAGGCCGGCGTCAGCGTGAACGTCGAGTTCGTCTCGGCCAACCCGACCGGGCCGCTGCACATCGCGCACACCCGCTGGGCGGCGCTCGGCGACTCGATCGTGCGTCTGCTCCTCGCCAGCGGGGCGCATGCGGTGCGTGAGTACTACATCAACGACGCCGGAGCGCAGATGGACCGCTTCGCCGTCTCCGTGCTCGCGGCTGCCAAGGGCGAGCCGACTCCCGAGGGCGGCTACCCCGGTGCGTACATCGCGACGCTCGCCGGCCGGGTACTCGAGTCGCGTCCCGACCTGCTGCAGCTTCCCGACGCCGAGCAGCTGAGCGTCGCGCTGGAGCTCGCCTACGAGTTCCAGCTCGCCGAGATCAAGAGTTCGCTCGAGCGGTTCAACGTGCCGTTCGACGTCTGGTTCTCCGAGCGCACGCTGCACGCGAAGGACGCATCGGGCACGAGCCTGATCGACCAGGCCGTCGACCGCCTGCGCGAGCAGGGACACGTCTTCGACGAGGAGGGCGCCGTCTGGGTGCGCACGACCGACTTCGGCGACGACAAGGATCGTGTGATCCGTCGCTCGAACGGCGAATACACCTACTTCGCCGCCGATGCCGCGTACTACCTGAACAAGGGCGACCGTGGCTTCCAGAACAAGATCTACCTCCTCGGGGCCGACCACCACGGCTACGTGCACCGCCTGAAGGCGGTCGCCGGTGCCGCGGGTGAAGACCCGGAGAAGAACGTCCAGGTGCTTATCGGGCAGATGGTGTCGATCAACGGCGCACGCCTCAGCAAGCGGGCGGGCAACATCATCGAGATGGACGACCTGCTCGACTGGCTGGGCACCGACGCGCTGCGGTACTCGCTGGAGCGCTCGCCCGCCGACTCGCCGCTCGACCTGGATCCGGAGCTGCTGCAGAAGCGCACGAACGACAATCCCGTCTTCTACGTGCAGTACGCCCACGCCCGCACGCACAACGTCGGGCGGAACGCGGCCGATTCGGGCGTCGACCGCTCGGAGTTCGCCCCGGAGACGCTCATGCACGAGTCCGAGGCCGCGCTGCTGGGAGCGCTGCAGGAGTTCCCCCGCATCGTCGCATTCGCCGCCGAGGTCCGCGAGCCGCACCGCGTCGCCCGCTACCTCGAGGAGCTCGCGGGGCTCTACCACCGCTGGTACGACAACTGCCGTGTGATCCCCCAGGGTGACGACCCGATCGAGAGTGTGCACCGCACGCGTCTGTGGCTGAACGACGCCGCCGGTCAGGTGTTCCGCAACGGCCTCGATCTGCTCGGAGTGAGTGCGCCCGAGCGCATGTGATGAGCGCTGCCATCCGGTCGGGTACGGCAGGATGGCAGGCATGAGCGACGACAACCACACCCTGCCGTATCCGGACGCCTCGACCGAGCATCCGACGCTCGTGATCCCGGGGAACGCCGCCGGTCAGCAGGCCGCGCCCGCGCCGCGGAAGCGCCGCCGCTGGCCGTGGGTGCTAATGATCGTGGTGGTCGTTCTGGCGCTGCTGGTGGTCGCCGCCGAGTTCATCGCCCGCGCGGTCCTCCCCGGAACCGTGCGGTCGATCGTCATCGAGCAGCTGGATCTCCCTGCGGACCAGCAGCTCGAGGTGGAGACGGAGGGACTGCTGCTCCCGCAGCTCATCGGCGGATCCCTGGACACGCTGCACCTGTCGACGGACTCGGTGACGCTGGAGGGGATCACGGGCGCGGCCGACGTCACTGCGACCGCCGTCCCGCTGCGCGGCGGCGATCTGGGGGGAGCTGCGGGAACGATCCGCATCGATCAGGAGGAATTCACCTCCCTGCTCACCGGCACCGAGCTGCCCGTCGAGTCGGTCGAGTTCGCTGCCCCCAATGCGACGGTGAGCGGCTCGATCACCGTGTTCGGGGCAGCCGTGCCGCTCTCCCTGACGCTCACGCCCGGTGCTGTCGATGGGGACCTGGAGCTCACGCCGGTCGCCGCGAGCATCGGCGGACTCGACATCGACCTCGACCAGGTCGGCTCGACGCTGGGGTCGCTCGGCGAGGGGCTGACGAGGCCGCAGCGGGTGTGCATCGCCGATCAGCTGCCGGCCGGGCTCACCCTCACCGGACTGGAGATCGTCGACGGCGCAGCCGTGATCGACATCGACGTGGACGGGGCGATCGTCACCGACACATCGCTGCAGGACAAGGGCGTCTGCCCGCGCTGAACGGTTCGGGCGGCATTCTCATCGGCCGCGCGCTTCCTCGATGCGTCGCGCGAGCCACTCGGGGCGCTGCAGCGGGATGCCGTGTCCGCATCCGTCGACGACCTCGAGCGTGCTGTGGGGGAGTGCGGCGTGCAGCGCTGCGGCCGAGCGCCTCATGAGCTTCTTCTCCGCTGCCCCGACCAGGATCAGTGCCGCTCCGGGGAACGTCGACCATCCGGCGGGTGGCGCGAACCGCAGATTCTCCTCGACCGAGGTGAGCAGCGTCTCGCGGGAGAGGGACGACGACGTCTGGAGGTAGTCGGCCAGGTGAGACTCGGGCACGAAGAGCTCCCGCGCCTGCAGCCGTGCGAACCTCTCGTTCCTCGCGAGCCCAGCGGTCGCCCCGAGCAGCGCCAGAGTCGGTCCGGTCATGCGTAGGGGCAGCGCTTGGGCGCTGATCACCACGGCTCTTTCGACGAGGTCGGGACGCACAGCGGCGAGCAGCACGGCGAGTTGTGCTCCGAGGGAGAACCCGACGACGGTGGCCGGGTGTCCCTCCTCCTCGAGGATGCGCGCGAGCAGGTCGACCGTCGCGCGATGTGAGGTGTACGACTCCGCCGCGCTACGGCCGTGACCGGGGAGGTCCGGTACCAGCACCCTCGCGTGAGGAGGAAGGTGCGCGCGCATCGGCTCCCACATCCACCCGGCTACGCCACCGCCGTGCAGGAGCAGCAGTGGGGGTTCGCCCGTGCGCCCGAAGGTCTCCCGGTGCATCATCTCTCCGTCTCGAAGGCCGCGGCCATCCGCCCGATGGTGTCGATCGTGCCCTCCAGCAGTGCCGGGTCGAGCGGTCCGAGCAGCCGCGCCGCCGAGAGCAGCCCGATCGTCGTGCTCGACAGCGCCAGAGCGAGCGTGCGCGGATCGACATCCGCGACGATCAGGCCGCGCTCCTGCAACTCGCGGAACCACTCGACGACCCGCTGATGGCGCTCGCGGTAGCGTCCGTCGGTCTCCTCCATCACGTGGGAGCCGAGGATGCCCTGATCGTCGAGGAAGGCAGCGGTCATCAGGGGGTCGTCGAGCAGCGCGCGTGCCGTCGCGCGACAGGCGTCGCTGAGACGAGGATGCTCACCTAGTTCGCCTCGGACCCGATCGGCCATGCGCAGGTTGCCCTGCAGCAGCAGCGCGTCGAGGACGTCGCGCTTGCCGGCGAACTCCAGGTACACGGCACCCTTGGCGATGCCGGCGCCCTCGGCGATCGCGGCGACGCTCATGGCATCGAACCCGTGCGCGAGCACGAGCGTTCGTGCCGCATCGAGGATGCGCTCCCGTCGGTCAGGTATCCGTGGTCGGGGCACCGGCACTCCTCAGCTGCTCGAGCATCGCGGGGATGACGAGGTCGGGTCGGTCGCGCTGCACCCAGTGGCCGGCACCGGGGACGAGCCGGAGCGATCCGGACGGCAGCAGTGTGGCCGCCGTCTCGATGCGAGCGGCGGGGACTCCGGTGTCGCGATCGCCGTGCACCAGCAACGTGGGCGTGCGTATGCCCGCGAGCTGACCCGTGTAGACCGTTCGCAGACGGCTCCAGAGAACCTGATCGCGCTGCCAATGCTCGAACGACTCGAGACTCGTTCCTCCGGCGGCTTCGGCGAGGACCGCATCGACGAGCTCGGGGGTGCGCGCCTCGGGATTGCGCACGAGGTCGCGGAGACCGCGCTCCATCGCGGGGCGGTTCCGCGCGTAGGAACGGGTCATCGCGGCCAACAGCCCGGAGCGCAGCAGGAGGAATGAGGTGAGATGAGTGATCCGTCCGCGGAATCCGTCGGCGAGACGGGGCATCAGGCCGTAGCAGCCCAGCAGGATGGCGGTCCGAGCCCGGCCGGGTTGATCGAGCAGGTGCCCGACGCTCATCCCGCCGCCGAGGGAGAGCCCGGCGATCGCGTAGTCGGTGAGGCCGAGCGTGTCGACGAGTTCGCCGACGTGCCTGACGAGTCTCTCCTGGGTGAGGGGCCAGTCGGCCCGGGGGCTGTGCCCGAATCCGGGATGATCCGGCGCGATGACTCGGTGCCCCGCATCCGCGAGTGCCGGCCCGACCTCGCCCCACGAGAGTTCGGCGCTGTCGGCACCGCCTCCGTGCAGGAGCAGGGCGGGAAGCCCGGTCTCCGCAGCCGGCCGCCACTCCAGGGCGGAGACCGCGGCATGCGGAAGGTCGATGACCGTGCGTCGGGCGTCCATGGCGTCCTCTCGTTGTGACCAGTATAGCCGGTTCGGTCACAACGAGGCGCGATGCGGCTATGCGGACTTCTCGGTGGACGCCGCCTCCTGTGCAGCGCGCAGCTCCGCGGTGGCGACCTTGACGTCGACCTCGGCGCGCTGCAGACGCCGCTGGACGAAGGTCGTCGCCGCGAAGCGGGCGTGCACCCGATCGGACTTCTCCTCCTCGGCCGTCACGATGTACGCGCACGCGAACAACATCACCTGCGCCGAGAAGTTCAACCAGATCAGCAGCGCGAGCAGCGAGGCGAAGGAGGCGAGAAGCGGGTTGCTCGTCGCTCCGCCCACGAAGAGTCCGGACAGCTCCTGCAGGACCAGCAGGCCCAGTGCGCCCAGCAGCGCTCCCGGCCAGAGCGAACGTGCCGACGGGCGCACCCCGGAGAGCAGGAGGAAGACCCCGATGATGATCGCCGTGTCGAGAGCGAAGACGACGACGAGGGAGAGCAAGCGCACGGTCCAGGCCACGACGGGTGCGTCGGCGGGGAGGCCCAGCAGATCCGCGACCCAGGAGACGCCCAGCTGCCCGGCGAAGGTGACGGCGGCGGAGAGCACGAACGCCAGGCCGATGCCGATGGCCAGCGCGAGGTTGCGGAGGATCACCCAGATCCAGAGGATGTCGGCCTGCACCGTGCCCGCGAGCACCCGCACGGCCGTGCGGAGCGATCCGATGGCGCCGAGTGCGGCGCCGACGAGGGCGATGAGCGAGATGATCCCGGCGAGCGACAGGGACGCCGGCGCCTGGAGGTCCTTCGTCTTGATCACGCCGTCCTTGCCGATGAGCCCGGGCACGGCCGACTGCACGGCGTCGATGATCGCCTGCCACGCCACCGGGTTCCCGGCGAGCCACAGAGCCGCGATCGAGAAGCCCAGCAGCACCCCCGCGAACACGCTGAAGAGGGCGCGGTAGGTGACGCTGTCGGCGAGCATCGGCCCGCGGCGCTCGGTGTACAGCAGCGCGGCGCGCACCGGCCGGCGCGCGAGAGCCCACGCGATGATCGGTCCGGTGATGCGCGGGATCAGTCCCGGACGCGCGGGGGAGTCCTTCGTCGTTTCAGTGTTCGCCACGCCCCCACCCTAGGAGGCTGAGACAGGCTGTTGCAGGGGCTTGACGCGGCGCGTCACCATGATCAGGGACACGCGGTCGGTGCCCTAGAATCGGGTCAACCTCGATGTGCGCGACCCCGCCCGAGATCCTTCCCACGATTGGTGATCAGTGCTTCTCCCTGCCGATTCGCTCGCTCCGGAATGGCTCGCTGTGCCCGATGACGCGAACGACCTCGCCGAAGGCGTCTGGCCGGCGTCCGCGACGCGTGATGGCGACGGCGTGCTCGACATCGCCGGTGTCAGCGCCACCGCCCTCGCCCGCACCTACGGCACGCCGCTGCTCGTGCTCGATGAAGAAGAGGTGCGCGGGCGAGCCCGGCGGTTCCGTCTCGCATTCGATCGCGCCGCCGCCGACAACGGCACCACGGCTCAGGTGTACTACGCCGGCAAGGCGTTCCTGTGCACGACGGTCGCGCGCTGGGTGGTCGACGAAGGCCTGCGCGTCGACGTCTGCACGGGGGGAGAGCTGGCCGTCGCCCTCGCGGCCGGTGTGGCACCTGGGTCGCTGGGGTTCCACGGCAACAACAAGTCCGTCGCCGAGCTCGAGCGTGCCGTCGAGGTGGGCGTCGGGACGATCATCGTCGACAGCGCCATCGAGATCGAACGGCTCGCGGCGATCACCGCTCGCACCGGCGCGACGCAGCGGGTGCTGGTCCGCGTCATCAGCGGCGTGCACGCCGAGACCCACGACTTCCTCGCCACGGCTCATGAGGACCAGAAGTTCGGCTTCCCGCTCCCGGAGGCCGAGACCGCCGTCGCCCGCATCCGCGAGATCCCGGGTCTGGTCTTCGCCGGACTGCACTGCCACATCGGTTCGCAGATCTTCGGCGTCGCCGGCTTCCGCGAGTCCGCATCCCGCGTGCTCGACCTGCACGCCACCCTGCTCGACGGCGGTCCGGTGCCGCAGCTCAACCTCGGCGGCGGCTTCGGCATCGCCTACACGCGCGTGGACGACCCGACTCCGATCGAAGGACTCGCCGACGCGATCGTCACCTCGGTCGCGGAGGGCTGCGCTGCACGCGGCATCCCCGTTCCCGCACTGTCGTTCGAGCCTGGTCGTGCCATCGTCGGCACCGCGGGCATCACTCTCTACGAGGTCGGCACCACCAAGGACGTGACAGTGGCGACGGGCGCCGTGCGCCGATACGTGAGCGTCGACGGCGGCATGAGCGACAACGCGCGCCCCGCGCTGTACGGCGCCCAGTACTCGGCGCGCCTCGCCTCGCGCATCGGGTCCGGTGAGCCTCGACTCAGCCGGGTCGTCGGCAAGCACTGCGAATCCGGCGACATCGTGGTCGACCACGAATACCTGCCCGAAGATCTGGTGCCCGGCGACCTGCTCGCCGTGCCGACCACCGGTGCGTACTGCGTCCCGTTGGCGAGCAACTACAACCATGTACCGCGTCCGCCCGTCGTCGCCGTGCGCGATGGACGATCGACGGTCATCGTCCGAGGCGAGACCGTCGACGACGTGCTGGCCCGTGACGCGGGCATCGACGGGGCGCACGCCCCCGAGGGAGAACAATGACCCACCTCCGAAGGAGCAACCATGACTGAATACCGACGACTTCGTGTGGCACTGCTGGGTGCCGGAGCGGTCGGGTCGCAGGTCGCGGCGCTCCTGCTGCGCCACGGCGACGAGCTGGCCGACCGTGCCGGTGCGGAACTGGAGCTCGCCGGCATCGCGGTGCGCGACGTGGATGCGCCGCGTGACGTCGATCTCCCCAAGGAACTCTTCACCACCGACGCGGAGTCGCTGATCCTGGGTGCCGACATCGTGATCGAGCTGATCGGCGGCATCGAGCCCGCCCGCACCAGCATCCTGCAGGCGATCGGCTCCGGTGCCGACGTCGTCACTGCCAACAAGGCGCTGCTCGCCACGCACGGCCCTGAGCTGTTCGAGGCCGCCGATCGCGTGGGCGCATCCGTCTACTACGAAGCCGCGGCCGCCGGTGCGATCCCGATCATCCGGCCACTGCGCGACTCGCTCGCCGGCGACCGGGTCGTGCGCATCATGGGCATCGTGAACGGCACGACGAACTACATCCTGGACCGGATGGACTCCGAGGGCGCCGACTTCGCCGACGTGCTCGCCGATGCGCAGCGTCTGGGATACGCCGAGGCCGACCCGACCGCCGACGTGGAGGGCTACGACGCCGCGCAGAAGGCCGCCATCCTCGCGAGCCTAGCATTCCACACGGCCGTGCCGCTCGAAGCCGTCTACCGCGAGGGCATCACCTCGATCACGCCGTCCATGATCGAGGAGGCCCGCGCTGCGGGCTTCGTCATCAAGCTGCTCGCGGTGTGCGAGCGCATCGAGGCCAACGGCGCCGAATCGATCTCGGTGCGCGTCTACCCGGCACTCGTGCCGAACTCGCACCCCCTCGCATCCGTGCACGGCGCCAACAACGCCGTCTTCGTCGAGGCGGAGGCTGCCGGATCCCTGATGTTCTACGGCGCGGGAGCAGGTGGCGTCCAGACCGCCTCCGCCGTGCTGGGTGACGTCGTCTCCGCTGCCCGCCGTCACATCGCCGGGGGCGTCGGAGTGGGCGAATCGACCAGGGCCAACCTCCCGGTCGTTCCGATCGGACACGTCACCACCCGCTACCAGATCACGCTCGAGGTCGCGGATGCGCCGGGCGTGCTCGCCACGGTCGCCGGAATCCTCAGCGACGGCGGGGTCTCGGTCGCGACGGTCGTGCAGACCGTCGAGGGCGAAGACGAGCCGACCGCCCGTCTGATCATCGGCACGCACCGCGCGACCGAGCAGGCGCTCAGCGCCACCGTCGACGCTCTCGCCGACAGCACGGTCGTCGCCCGGGTCGTCTCGGTGCTCCGGGTGGAAGGCGAGTGACGATGGCGTCAGCCCTCGCCCCCGTCGAGGGCAATCCGGTGGAAGGTCGCACCGTCGAGGTTCGGGTGCCGGCCACGAGCGCGAACCTCGGCCCCGGCTTCGACACGCTCGGCCTGGCGCTCAGCATCTACGACACCCTGCAGGTCACGGCGCTGCCGGCCGGTGAGCTCGAGATCGAGGTGACCGGCTCGGGTGCGGCCGAGATTCCGCGCGATGCGTCGAACCTCATCGTCCGCACGATCGCCTACGTCTTCGCCGATGCGGGTCGCCCCGCCCCGGGTCTGCGCATCATCGCGGAGAACGGCGTCCCGCATGGCCGCGGACTGGGCTCATCGGGTGCCGCCGTCGCCGCCGGAGTTCTCGCCGCGAAGGGACTGCTCGCCGGCGACGTCGAGATCGGCGACACCGACCTCCTCCGTCTCGCCACCGAGCTGGAGGGCCACCCCGACAACGTGGCTCCGGCGCTGTTCGGCGGGCTGACGATCGCCTGGATGGGGGAGCGCGGGCCCCAGCACAAGAAGCTGCTCGTGCACCGCGGCGTCTCGCCCCTCGTGCTCGTCCCCGCGTACACGATGTCGACCTCGCAGGCGCGTTCGCTGCAGCCTCCGCACGTCTCGACTGCGGATGCGGTGTTCAACGTCTCGCGCTCCGCACTGCTGATCGCGGCCCTGATGCAGAGTCCGGAGCTGCTCCTCGACGCGACCGCCGACCGCCTCCATCAGGACTATCGCGCCGAGGCGATGCCCGAGACGCAGCGGCTCGTGCAGGCGCTGCGCAAGGCGGGCTTCGCAGCCGTCGTCTCCGGTGCCGGTCCCAGTGTGCTCGTGCTGGCCGACGGGCCGGGCAGCCGCCAGGACGCGGTGGAGCTGGCCGATCGAGTCACCGACACCCCGTGGGAGGCGCTCCTGCTCGCAGTCGACGTGCGTGGTGGTACAGTGGGGACTCGAGCGGAGGGCTCCACGTAGCTACGTGAATCTGGCCCCATTGCAACTCTTGCAAGACCCGCACGCAAATCCCTGTGGCACAAGTGCCGAGGCTGGCTGGCGCCGAGCGTCAGCCCGTGCGATCGCGCGCAGCACCCGTTGTGTGCGTTCAACGCTCATTCCCCATGACATATAAGGGAGTACTCGTGGAGAACCTCTCCGAGACCCAGAACGACCAGTCCGCTTCGGTGTCCGAAGCCCCCGCGACCGAGGCCGCACCGGCGCGCAAGCGCGCACCGCGTCGTGCCAGCACCGCCACGGCGGAGGCGAAGGCCGAGAAGGCCGAGGCGGCGAAGGCCGAGAAGGCGGAGGCCGCGCCGAAGGCGGAATCCGAGCCGAAGACCGCATCGGCGCCCGCCGAGGCATCGGCCGAGCCCGCGGAGGCCGCGCCCAAGGCGAAGGCACCGCGTCGCAGCCGTGCGAAGAAGTCGGATGCCGAGGCCCCGACCGCGGAAGCCGCTCCGGCAGAGGCGCCGGCCGCAGATGCCGCTCCGGCAGAAGCTCCGGCGGAGTCGGCGCCTAAGTCGACCGGCCGCGGACGCCGTGGCGCCCAGAAGACGGCAGCCCCCGAGGCCGAGGCTGCAGAGGCGGCGCCCGCGGCGGATGCCGCTTCCGAGACGGCTCCCGCCGAGCCGGCCCAGAACGGCAACGCTCGGGGCCGCAACGCGCAGAACAACAACGCGCAGAACAACAACGCGCAGAACAACGACAACGACGACGACTCCGAGGGCGGCGAGGAGCAGGGCGGCCGTGGTCGCAACCGCAACCGCAGCCGTAACCGTGGCCGTGGCCAGAACGGTGCCGCGCAGGAGCAGCAGGCTCAGCCCGCCGACGATGACCAGTCCGGTGGCAACAACCGCAACCGTCAGCGCAACAAGCGTCGCAGCGGTGTCCCGACCGACGAGTTCGACACCGAGATCGGCGAGGATGACGTCCTCATCCCGATCGCCGGCATCCTCGACGTCCTCGACAACTACGCCTTCGTGCGCACCACCGGCTACCTCGCCGGTCCCAGCGACGTGTACGTCTCGCTCGGCCAGGTGAAGAAGTACAACCTCCGCAAGGGTGACGCCGTCGTCGGCTCGATCAAGCAGCCTCGCGAGGGCGAGCAGCAGGGCCGCCAGAAGTACAACGCGCTGGTCAAGGTCGACTCGATCAACGGCCTGTCGGTGGACGACGCGGCCACCCGCGTGGAGTTCGGCAAGCTCACCCCGCTGTACCCGCAGGAGCGTCTGCGCCTGGAGACGGCCCCCGAGAAGCTGACCCAGCGCATCATCGACCTGGTCGCCCCGGTCGGCAAGGGCCAGCGCGGCCTCATCGTCGCGCCGCCCAAGGCCGGCAAGACGATCGTCCTGCAGCAGATCGCGAACGCGATCGCGCAGAACAACCCCGAGGTGCACCTCATGGTCGTGCTCGTCGACGAGCGCCCCGAAGAGGTCACCGACATGGAGCGCTCGGTCAAGGGCGAGGTCATCGCCTCGACGTTCGACCGTCCGGCCGAAGACCACACCACGGTCGCCGAGCTCGCCATCGAGCGTGCGAAGCGCCTGGTCGAGCTCGGTCGCGACGTCGTCGTGCTGCTCGACTCGATCACCCGCCTCGGCCGCGCGTACAACCTGGCCGCCCCGGCGTCCGGTCGCGTGCTCACCGGTGGCGTCGACGCGTCGGCGCTGTACCCGCCCAAGCGGTTCTTCGGTGCGGCGCGCAACATCGAGAACGGCGGATCCCTCACGATCCTCGCCACGGCGCTGGTGGAGACCGGCTCCAAGATGGACGAGGTCATCTTCGAGGAGTTCAAGGGCACCGGCAACAGCGAGCTGCGCCTGTCCCGCGCCCTCGCCGACAAGCGCATCTTCCCGGCGGTCGACGTGAACGCGTCGAGCACCCGTCGCGAAGAGATGCTGCTCTCGGCCGACGAGGTCAAGATCACGTGGAAGCTGCGTCGCGCTCTCGCGGGCCTGGACCAGCAGCAGGCTCTCGAGGTCGTCCTCGGCAAGCTCAAGGAGACCAACTCGAACGTCGAGTTCCTCGTGCAGATGCAGAAGTCGATCCCGACGCTTCCCTCGGGCGCGCACGGGCACGACAACAACATCCGCTGAGCGGCTGAGCCGTGTTCGAGTCCGTCCAGACTCTGATCGACGAGCACCGCCGGGTGCAGGAGGAGCTCTCCGACCCGGCGGTGCACGCCGACGCCGCCCGCGCGAAGCGCGTCAACCGCCGCTACGCCGAGCTGTCCCGCATCGTCGCCGCGTACGAGGCCTGGATCGCCGCGACCGATGATCTGGAGACCGCGCGCGAGTTCGCGCGGGAGGACGAGTCGATCGCGGCCGAGATCCCGGCGATGGAGGAGGAGCTGCAGGCCGCACAGGAACGGCTGCGGCGTCTGCTCATCCCGCGCGATCCGGACGATGCTCGCGACGTGATCATGGAGATCAAGGCGGGGGAGGGCGGTGCGGAATCCGCGCTGTTCGCCGCCGACCTGCTGCGCATGTACATCCAGTACGCGGCGTCCAAGGGCTGGAAGACCGAGCTGCTCGAGCGGAACGAGTCCGACCTCGGCGGCTACAAGGATGTTCAGGTCGCCATCAAGGGATCGTCCTCCGACCCCGCCCAGGGCGTGTGGGCGCATCTGAAGTACGAGGGCGGCGTGCACCGCGTGCAGCGCGTTCCCGCGACCGAGTCGCAGGGGCGCATCCACACCTCGACCACCGGCGTGTTGGTGTTCCCCGAGGTCGACGAGCCCGAAGAGATCCACATCGACCAGAACGACCTCAAGATCGACGTGTTCCGCTCCTCCGGTCCCGGCGGTCAGTCGGTGAACACGACCGACTCCGCGGTGCGCATCACCCACGTGCCCACCGGCATCGTCGTCTCGATGCAGAACGAGAAGTCTCAGCTGCAGAACCGCGAGGCGGGTATGCGCGTGCTGCGCGCCCGCCTGCTCGCGCGCCAGCAGGAGGAGCTGGATGCCGCGGCTTCCGATGCCCGCCGATCGCAGATCCGCGGCATGGACCGCTCGGAGCGCATCCGCACCTACAACTTCCCCGAGAACCGCATCGCGGATCACCGCACCGGCTTCAAGGCTTACAACCTCGATCAGGTCATGGACGGAGCGCTCGACCCGTTGATCGAGAGCGCGATCACGGCCGACGAGGAAGCGCGGCTCGCCGCGGTCGGCTCCGACTCCTGACGCGCAGCGCGAACGCTATGATCGGGCCGTGATCACACTTCTGTTCCGCGGTCTGATGTATGTCGTGTCGGCCGGTCTCGGCCTGATCGCCGCCGACCTCGCCCTCGATGGTTTCCAGATCGAATGGGACAAGTGGTGGGGCTTCGTCGTCTGCATCCTGATCTTCGCGATCCTGCAGAGCGTGCTCGCGCCGTGGGTGGGCAAGATGGCCACGCGATATGCCCCCGTGCTCATGGGCGGCATCGGCATCTTCTCGACGCTGATCTCGCTCATCATCGTGGTGCTGCTGCCCATCGGCGGACTGCGCATCACCGACCTCACCGGCTGGCTTCTCGGCTCGGTGATCGTCTGGCTCATCACCGCGCTCGGCAGCGTGCTGCTTCCTCTGATCTTCCTGCGCAAGAGGGTCGAGGCGGTCAAGACCAAGCGGCGCTGAGCCCTTCGGTCTCGCCGACGCTCAGATCGCGTAGTCCGGCGCGGTGAGCAGCGCTCTGGTGTCCTCGCCGGTGTGGCGCTGACGCGGCTTCGCGGGAACCCCGACGAGGATGCTGTCGGCCGGTGCATCGCGGGTGACGACGGCATTCGCTCCGACGACGGAGTGAGCGCCGATGGTCACGGGGCCCAGGATCTTCGCGCCGGCACCGACCGCGACCCCGTCGCCGAGTGTCGGGTGGCGTTTGCCGGAGGTGCGCGTCCGTCCGCCCAGAGTCACACCGTGGTAGAGCATCACATCGTCGCCGATCACGCTGGTCTCGCCGATCACCACTCCCATCCCGTGATCGATGAAGAAGCGGCGACCGATCCGCGCGCCGGGATGGATCTCGATCCCGGTCAGCCAGCGCGACAACTGCGAGCCCGCGCGCGCGAGCAACCGCAGCCGGCGTCGCCAGAGCGCGTGCGACACGCGGTGCGCCCAGATGGCGTGGAGCCCCGGATACAGCAGAGCGACCTCGGCGCTGCTGCGCGCGGCGGGGTCACGAAGGCGAGCCGCCGCGACGTCCTCGCGCATCCGCCCGATCATGCCCATCGAAACCCTCAGTCTTCGCGCAGGTCCTCGAACAGCGCGGTGGAGAGGTAGCGCTCACCGGTGTCCGGGATCACGACGACGATCGTCTTTCCGTCGTTCTCCGGGCGAGCGGCCACCTTGAGCGCCGCCGCGACAGCCGCGCCGGAGGACATGCCGACGAGCAGACCCTCCTTGGCGGCGAGGTCGCGGGCGACCCGCAGCGACTCGTCGAACTCGGCGGTCATGATCTCGTCGAGCACATCGCGGTCGAGCACGTCGGGGACGAAGTTCGGGCCGATGCCCTGGATCTTGTGCGGGCCGGGGTGGCCCTCGGTGAGCACGGGCGAGTCCTTGGGCTCGACGGCGATGACCTGCACCCCGGGCTTCGCGGCCTTGAGGGCCTGTCCGGTCCCCGTCACCGTTCCGCCGGTGCCGACGCCCGCGATGAAGATGTCGACCGCGCCATCGGTGTCGCGGAGGATCTCCTGCGCCGTGGTCTCGCGGTGGATCTGGGGGTTGGCCGCGTTCTCGAACTGGCGGATCCAGATCGCGCCGGGCGTCTCCGAGACGATGCGCTTGGTCTCCTCGATCGCGCCGCTCATGCCCTTGGTGGGATCGGTGAGCACGATCTCCGCGCCGAACGCCTTGAGCAGCACTCGACGCTCCTTCGACATGGAGGCCGGCATCGTCAGGATGACCCGGTAGCCGCGGGCGGCGCCGACCATGGCGAGAGCGATGCCGGTGTTGCCGCTCGTCGACTCCACGATCGTGCCGCCGGGCTTCAGCTCGCCCGACGCCTCCGCGGCGATGATCATGGCGATGCCGATGCGGTCCTTCACGCTCGATGCCGGGTTGTAGTACTCGAGCTTGGCGAGCACAGTGGCCCCGAGGCCCTCGGTCACGCGGTTCAGACGCACGAGCGGCGTGTTGCCGAACGCGGTCGTGATGTCGGAGTGGATGCCGGGCATGAGGAGCCTTCCTGTGCGGGGGTCGCTGCCGGTCCAGCCTAGGGGAGGGGCCTTGTCGCAGCGGCATTGTGACAGCCCATCGCGCTCTACGCTGGAAGCCATGTCCGACACCTCTCTTGCGGCGCTCGTCCGTGCCGCCGCTCAGCGCCTGGCCGACGTCGGCGTCCCCGATCCTCTGGTCGATGCGGAGCTGCTCGCCGGGCACGTGCTGGGTCGGCGACGCGGCGAGGTGCAGGCCGCGATCATCCGCGGAGACGACGTCGACGACGAGTCGGCGGGCGCTCTGGAAGCCCTGGTGACGCGCCGTGCCGCACGCGAACCCTTGCAGCACATCACCGGCACGGCCCCGTTCCGTCATCTCGAGCTGGCTGTCGGACCCGGTGTCTTCGTGCCGCGGCCGGAGACCGAGACGGTGGTGCAGTACGCGATCGATGCACTGCTCAACTCCGCGGACCCCGCACCGATCGGCGTCGACCTCGGCACCGGCAGCGGTGCGATCGCCCTCGCGATGGCGACGGAGGTTCCGCACGCCCGCGTCTTCGCCGCCGAGCTCTCCGAGGATGCGCACGCATGGGCGAGCCGGAACGTCGCCGGCGTCGACAATCTGACGCTCGTGCTGTCCGACCTGGGGGAGGCCTTCCCCGAGCTCGACGGCACGGCATCGGTCGTCATCTCGAATCCGCCGTACGTGCCGGACGCCGCGATTCCGCGCGATCCGGAGGTGCGGCTCTTCGACCCGGCGATGGCGCTGTATGGGGGAGAGGACGGCCTCGACATCGTGCGCGTGCTCAGTTCCCGGGCGCTCGCGCTCCTGCATCCCGGAGGCCTGCTCGTGATCGAGCACGGCGAACTGCAGGGCGAATCGATCAGGGACATCCTCGCCGCGGACGGGTGGCGCGCGCCGGCGACGCATCGCGATCTCACCCTGCGGGATCGCACCACCACCGCACTCCGGCCCTGATCAGCCGGCTCGGAGCATCTGCAGCACTCGCGCAACGTAGAATCGAACCGTCATGTCAACCATCTTCGACTGCCGCGATGACTCGCAGCTGCTCGCCGGCATGCGCCATGCGCGCCAGGCGATCGGCCGTGGCGAACTCATCGTGATGCCCACAGACACCGTGTACGGCGTCGCCGCCGACGCCTTCTCCCCGGCCGCCGTCCAGCGGTTGCTCGACGCGAAAGGGCGCGGTCGCGATCAGCCGCCGCCCGTCCTGATCGGGACGAAGGAGACGCTCGCGGCTCTCGCCGAATCGGTCCCGGAGCCGGTCGAACGCCTCGTCGACGCGTTCTGGCCCGGCGGTCTCACGATCGTGCTCCCTGCCCAGCCCTCGCTGGTGTGGGACCTCGGTGAGACGCTCGGCACCGTCGCGGTGCGGATGCCAGAAGGACGCGTGGCTCTCGAGCTGCTGGCCGAGACCGGTCCGCTCGCCGTCTCCAGCGCCAATCTCACGGGCCAGCCCGCGGCGATCTCGGCGTCGGACGCGGAGGAGATGCTGGGCGACAGCGTCGCCGTGTACCTCGCCGACGGTCTGAGCAAGGACGGCATCGCCTCCACCATCGTCGACGCGACGTCTCTGGTCCGTCGCGGAACGGATGCCGAGCCCGGCACCGTCCGCATCCTCCGAGACGGAGCGGTCACGCGGGAGCAGCTGCAGGAGGTGCTCGGCGACCTGCTCGAACCCGAGGAGCCCCAGGGCGCGGAGCATGTGCATGCGGAGGAGCCGCAGGACGCGGATTCGTGAAGCAGTATCTCGCCACGGTCATCCTCACGGCAGCGATCACCTTCGCGCTGACCTGGGCGGTCTGGCGACTCAGCCTCCGATTCAAGCTGTATCCCGGCATCCGCGAGCGCGATGTCCACACGACGCCGACACCGCGTCTCGGCGGTGTCGCGATCTTCCTCGGGATCGCCGCCGCCTTCGGATTCTCGGCCGTCAACCCCTTCTTCCAGAGCATCTGGATCCCGCCGCAGACGATGTGGTCGATCCTGGGAGCCTCGCTCCTGATCGCGATCATCGGTGTCGTGGACGATCTCTGGGACATCGACTGGATGATCAAGCTCGGCGCGCAGTTCCTGGCCGCGGGACTGATCACCGTCGGAGGCGGACTGCAGATCCTCTCGCTGCCGTTCGGCGACCTCATCGTGGTCTCCAGCTGGCTGAGCATCACCATCACCATGTTCGCGATCGTGATCGTGATGAACGCGGTGAACTTCATCGACGGACTCGACGGACTCGTCGCCGGGGTGTGTCTCATCTCGAACGGCGTCTTCTTCGCCTACTCGTACATCTTCACGCGTGACTCCGGCGCCTCGAGCTACTTCAACCTCTCCACGTTCCTCGCCGCAGTCCTGATCGGCGCCTGCCTCGGCTTCCTGCCGCTGAACTGGAGCCCGGCGAAGCTGTTCATGGGGGATTCGGGCGCTCTCGTGATCGGTCTGCTGATGGCGACGTCGGCGATCTCCATCACCGGGCAGATGGATCCGTCCGCTCTCGATCCCGAGCGCCTCGGTCGCTCGCAGCTGATCGGTGCCTTCCTGCCGATCCTCCTGCCGCTGCTGGTCGTGCTGCTGCCGCTGCTCGACTTCGGTCTGGCCGTGCTGCGACGCATGAGCGCGGGTCGCTCTCCGTTCTCGCCCGATCGCAAGCACCTCCATCACCGGATGCTGGACCTCGGCCACCGCGACCGCGACGCGGTCCTCATCTTCTACGCGTGGACGGCCGTCATCTCACTCGCCGTCCTGCTGATGTACGTCGGTGCGCGGGAGGACTGGCCCGGCCAGTACCTTCCCGGCGTCGGCTTCGGCGTCGTGGGCATCGCCGCGTGCCTCGTCGTCACCCTGAGCCCCACCCGCCGCAGGAAGAGCGCAGCGGCCGCCGAAACCGACCCGACACCCGTGGAGTCCTGATGAGCCCGAGCCCCGTTTCCAGCACGCCGATCCTGCGTCGCACCCTCATCTGGTCGGCTGTCGCGACCGCCGTGCTGGCCGTCGTCGCCGGCGGTGTCGGCTACGCCGTCGCCGGGGGAGAGGGGCTCATCAGCGGGCTGTCGGGCGTGCTGCTCGCAGCCGTGTTCCTGGCGATCACCGGCATCAGCATCCTCATCGCGAACCGCTGGTACGGCGACCCGATCTACGTGCAGCTGTTCTTCGCGATCGTCCTCGGGGGCTGGCTGCTCAAGCTCGGACTGTTCGTCGTCGCGATGATCCTGCTCGCCGGCCAGCCCTGGCTGGAGCCGATGGTGTTCTTCCTCTCGATCGTGGCCGGCGTCCTGATGTCGCTCGCCATCGATGTGATCGTGCTCACCCGTATGCGGCTGCCCAACGTGAGCGACACCACGCTGCCGACAGAGGTGCCCGAGGATCGTGCGCCCGGAAACGCGAATCGCGTCGACGAGGGACCGGTCGACGAGGGACCGGTCGACGGGGGCCCGCGGTCTTAGGGGACCCTCAGATTCTGATACTGTTGAAACGTGCCCGCCGCTCGCCCGCGAGCGCTTGCGCTGATTGCACACCGACCATCGTCGCCCCGGTTTAGACCGGTGCCCCGAAGCTGGAGCCCGCGCTGTTTAATCTTGCTGCGACCCTGACCCCCCGACTTGCCTCCGACGGCGAGTTCCACGGCCCTTCGATCGACGATTTCTTCCCGGAGATCCTCTTCTACGTAGGCCCGATCCCCGTCAACCGGATCCACCTGGTCCAGTTGCTCGCGGTGATCGCCGTGGTGCTGATCCTCTGGCTCGGCACCCGACGCATGAAGGTCGTTCCCGGACGCTTCCAGAGCCTGGTGGAGATGGGGCTCGGCTTCGTCCGCACCAACGTCGCCCACGACATGCTCGGGCGCAAGGACGGTGATCGCTTCCTGCCGATCCTCACCACGATCTTCTTCATGGTGCTGTTCATGAACATCACGGGAATCATCCCGTTCCTGAACATGCCGGGAACCGCGATCGTGGCGGTGCCGCTGACGCTCGCCGTGGTCAGCTACGTGACCTTCATCTACGCGGGTATCAAGCGCCACGGACTCAAGTTCTTCAAGAACTCCCTGTTCCCTCAGGGCGTGCCGGTCGCCGCGATGCCGATCGTCGCGATCATCGAGCTCATCTCGACGTTCATCCTGCGCCCCGTCACGCTGACGCTGCGTCTTCTCATGAACCTCGTCGTGGGGCACATGATCCTGGTGCTCGCGTTCTCCGCGACCCAGTTCTTCTTCTTCACCGCGGGCGGCGGCTGGGCCGCGCTCGGTGTCGGAACCCTCGCCTTCGGCGGCGCCTTCACGATCTTCGAGATCCTGGTCGCCGTCCTCCAGGCATACGTCTTCACCGTCCTCACCGCGGTCTACATCCAGCTCGCGGTCGCAGAAGAGCACTGAGCGGGCAGGCATCAGCCTTCCCACCCAACGAAAGGAAAAACCCGTGGACGCTACTACGGTTCTCGCTGAAATCAACGGTCACCTCGGAGCGGTCGGCTACGGCCTCGCTGCCATCGGCCCGGCCATCGGCGTCGGCATCGTCGTCGGCAAGACCATCGAGGGTGTCGCCCGTCAGCCCGAGCTGGCCGGCCGTCTCCAGGTCCTCATGTGGATCGGTATCGCCTTCACCGAGGCGCTTGCGTTCGTCGGCATCGCCGTCGCATTCATCCCCTTCCCGTAATCCTCACCGACTTCTGAAGGAGACAGGATGCTGAACGCTCTTGTCACGAACCTCGCAGCAGAGGGTGAGCCGAACAACCCGCTCATCCCTGCGTGGTACGACATCATCTGGTCGGGCCTCTGGTTCATCGTCATCCTCGTCGTGGTCTGGAAGGTCGCCCTTCCTCGACTGACGAAGATGCTCGACGAGCGGTCCGCCGCCATCGAGGGCAACATCGCCAAGGCTGACGAGGCGCAGAAGCAGGCGGAGGCGGCACTCGAGGAGTACACGCGTCAGCTCGCTGAGGCGCGTACCGAGGCCGGCGAGATCCGTGAGGCCGCCCGCGAGGACGGCAAGAAGATCGTCGCCGAGGCGAAGGACGCCGCGACCACTGAGGCCGCACGCATCACCGCCACCGCGCACACGCAGATCGAGGCCGAGCGTCAGACCGCTCTCGTCTCGCTGCGCAGCGAGGTCGGAACGCTCGCGATCGACCTCGCCGGCGGCGTCGTCGGCGAGACGCTCTCCGACGATGCACGTGCGACGGCTGTCGTCGACCGCTTCCTCGCCGACCTCGAGGCATCCGAGAAGGCGGCTCAGTAATGGGCAGCGCGACCACTCAGGCACTCGCGGCATCCATCCAGACGCTTGCCGCAGCGAAGGGCGTCACTCTCGACACCGCACGGGAGCTTCTCGCTGCCGCACGTGCCGTGAGCGAATCGTCTCAGCTGAGCGGCGCGCTTGCTGACCCCTCTGCTCCCGCCGCGGCACGACAGAACGTCGTCGCCGCGGTGTTCGGCGGGTTCTCCGCAGACGCTCAGAGCGTTCTGAAGACGGTCGTGGCGGAGCGCTGGTCCAACGCGGGTGAGCTCGTCGACGGTGTCGAGGAGCTCGCGATCCGCGCTGCGGCGATCGCCGAGCCGGATGCGGACATCGAGGGGGAGCTGTTCAACTTCTCCCGCGTGGTCGCCGCCAACCCGGAGCTCGAACTCGCCCTGGGCGGACGTCTCGGCGGAGAAGACGCCAAGGGAGCGCTCGTCGAGCGCCTCCTGGCCGACGGCTCGACGAGCGCTGCTTCGACGCTGATCATCACGTCGCTCGTGCGTCAGCCGCGCGAACGACGCGTTCGTCGCCTGCTCAACCGCGCGATGAGCATCGTCTCGAGCCAGCGCGGTCGTGTGGTCGCCACGGTGCACACCGCCGCCCCGCTGACCGACGCGCAGCGCGCCCGCCTCAGCGACTCGCTGTCGCGACGCTACGACGGTCAGGTGTCCCTCAACGTCGTCATCGACCCTGCCGTGGTCGGAGGTCTGCGCGTGCAGATCGCCGACGACGTCATCGACGGCAGCATCTCCGCACGACTCGCAGACCTTCGCCAGAAGCTCGCGGGCTAACACGACTTCGCGCGGGGAACCGCGCACCCAGATACAAAGGGAAGACAATGGCAGAACTATCGATCAGCCCCGACGTCATCCGTGACGCGCTGAAGGACTTCGCCGCAGCATACGAGCCCTCCGGGGCCGGGGCGACCGAGGTCGGCACCGTCATCGACGCCGCAGACGGCATCGCGCACGTCGAGGGACTTCCCGGCGTCATGGCGAACGAGCTCGTCATCTTCGCCGACGGCACCAAGGGCCTCGCACAGAGCCTGAACGAGCACGAGATCGGTGTCGTCGTCCTCGGCGAGTTCACCGGCGTCGAGGCCGGTCAGGAAGTCACCCGCACGGGTGAGGTCCTCTCCGTCCCGGTCGGCGACGGCTACCTCGGCCGCGTGGTCGACCCGCTCGGCAACCCGATCGACGGCCTCGGTGCCATCGAGACCGAGAGCGTCCGCGCCCTCGAGCTGCAGGCGCCCGGCGTCATGCAGCGCAAGTCGGTCCACGAGCCGATGCAGACCGGCATCAAGGCCATCGACGCGATGATCCCCGTCGGCCGCGGCCAGCGTCAGCTGATCATCGGTGACCGCCAGACCGGTAAGACGGCCATCGCGATCGACACGATCATCAACCAGAAGGCCAACTGGGAGTCGGGCGACGTCAACAAGCAGGTCCGCTGCATCTACGTCGCCATCGGCCAGAAGGGCTCGACCATCGCTTCGGTGAAGGGCGCGCTCGAAGAGGCCGGCGCTCTGGAGTACACCACGATCGTGGCTGCTCCCGCCTCCGACCCCGCCGGTTTCAAGTACCTGGCTCCCTACACCGGCTCCGCCATCGGGCAGCACTGGATGTACGGCGGCAAGCACGTCCTCATCATCTTCGATGACCTGTCCAAGCAGGCCGAGGCCTACCGTGCCGTGTCCCTCCTCCTCCGCCGCCCGCCGGGCCGCGAGGCTTACCCGGGTGACGTCTTCTACCTGCACTCTCGTCTGCTCGAGCGTTGCGCGAAGCTGTCCGACGAGCTCGGCGCCGGTTCCATGACGGGTCTCCCGATCATCGAGACCAAGGCGAACGACGTCTCGGCGTACATCCCGACCAACGTGATCTCGATCACCGACGGCCAGATCTTCCTCCAGTCCGACCTCTTCAACGCCAACCAGCGTCCGGCGGTCGACGTGGGTATCTCGGTCTCGCGAGTCGGTGGCGACGCGCAGGTCAAGTCGATCAAGAAGGTCTCCGGAACGTTGAAGCTGGAGCTCGCGCAGTACCGCTCCCTCGAGGCGTTCGCCATGTTCGCGTCCGACCTCGATGCGGCATCGCGTCGTCAGCTCTCCCGCGGTGCGCGTCTGACCGAGCTGCTCAAGCAGCCGCAGTACTCGCCGTACCCCGTCGAGGAGCAGGTCGTCTCGATCTGGGCCGGCACCAACGGCAAGCTCGACACGATCGAGGTCGAGGATGTCCTGCGCTTCGAGCGCGAGCTCCTGGACTACCTGCGTCGCAACACCAAGGTTCTCGAGACGCTCCGCGACACCAACGTCCTCGATGACGCCACGGTCGAAGAGCTCGGGAAGCAGACGGATGCCTTCATCCTGGAGTTCCAGGGCGGCAAGGGTCACGCCATCGGCGCCCCGGGCCACGAGGAGCACGCTGCAGCCGAGGCGGAGGACGTCAACCAGGAGAAGATCGTCAAGGGTCGTCGCGCGTAACCGCGTGAGGTACTGACATATGGGCGCTCAACTCAGGGTCTACAAGCAGAAGATCTCTTCTGCTCAGACGACCAAGAAGATCACGAAGGCGATGGAACTCATCGCGGCTTCGCGCATCCAGAAGGCGATGGCACGCGTCAAGGCGTCCACCCCCTTCGCGCGTGCCGTGACGAGGGCCGTGGCGGCCGTCGCGACGCACTCGAACGTGGATCACCCGCTGACCCGCGAGTCCGAGAACATCACCCGCTCCGCGGTCGTGATCTTCTCCTCGGACCGCGGTCTCGCCGGAGCCTTCAACTCGCAGATCCTCCGTGAGGGTCTCGAGGTGGCCGAGCTCCTGCGCGAACAGGGCAAGGAGCCGGTCTTCTACCTCATCGGTCGCAAGGCCGTCGGTTACTTCCAGTTCCGACGTCTCGCTTCCGCTGCGGAGTGGACCGGCGACACCGACACCCCGTCGTTCCACACCGCCGAGGAGATCTCCGCGACACTGCTCGATGCGTTCTCCCGAGGGGGACAGGACGGCGGCGTCGATGAGATCCACCTCGTGTACAACCGTTTCGTCAGCATGATGACGCAGTCGCCGGAGAACGTGCGGCTGCTTCCGCTGGAGATCACGGAAGCCGATGAGTCGGAAGCCGGTAGCACCGTCTACCCGCTGTACGAGTTCGAGCCGGATGCCGAGACCGTTCTCGACGCGATCCTGCCGGTGTACATCCAGAGCCGTGTCTTCAACGCACTCCTGCAGTCCTCTGCTGCGAAGCAGGCGGCGACGCAGAAGGCGATGAAGTCGGCCAGCGACAACGCCGACAAGCTCATCACCGACTACACCCGTCTGCGCAACAACGCGCGCCAGGCGGAGATCACGCAGCAGATCGCGGAGATCGTCGGCGGCGCCGACGCACTCTCGAGCAAATAGACCATCAGGAAAGAGACGAAAATGACCCTCACCGCTCCGGCTGACCAGCCGGCGACCGCGGTCGTCGGGCGCGTCGCACGCGTCAACGGTCCGGTTGTCGACATCGAGTTCCCGCACGACTCGATCCCCGACATCTACAACGCGCTGAAGACCACGATCGCGATGGGCGAAGAGTCCACCGAGATCACGCTCGAGGTCGCACAGCACCTCGGCGACGATCTCGTCCGCGCCATTGCGCTGAACCCGACCGACGGCATCGTCCGTGGCCAGGAAGTCCGCGACACCGGCGAGGCCATTTCGGTCCCCGTCGGCGACGTGACCAAGGGCAAGGTCTTCAACGTCATCGGCGAGGTGCTCAACCTCGAGCCCGGCGAGACCATCGAGGTCACCGAGCGCTGGCCGATCCACCGCAAGGCGCCGAACTTCGACCAGCTCGAGTCCAAGACTCAGATGTTCGAGACCGGCATCAAGTCGATCGACCTCCTCACCCCGTACGTGCTGGGTGGAAAGATCGGTCTGTTCGGTGGCGCCGGAGTCGGCAAGACCGTCCTCATCCAGGAGATGATCCAGCGCGTCGCGCAGGACCACGGTGGTGTGTCGGTGTTCGCCGGTGTCGGTGAGCGCACCCGTGAGGGCAACGACCTCATCCACGAGATGGAGGAGGCGGGCGTCTTCGACAAGACCGCCCTCGTGTTCGGTCAGATGGACGAGCCGCCGGGAACGCGCCTGCGCGTTGCGCTGTCGGCTCTGACGATGGCGGAGTACTTCCGTGACGTGCAGAAGCAGGACGTTCTGCTCTTCATCGACAACATCTTCCGCTTCACGCAGGCCGGTTCCGAGGTCTCCACGCTGCTGGGCCGCATGCCCTCCGCCGTGGGGTACCAGCCGAACCTCGCCGACGAGATGGGTGTGCTCCAGGAGCGCATCACCTCGACGCGCGGCCACTCGATTACCTCGCTGCAGGCGATCTACGTGCCGGCCGATGACTACACCGACCCGGCTCCGGCGACGACGTTCGCCCACCTCGACGCGACGACCGAGCTCTCTCGTGAGATCGCCTCGAAGGGTCTGTACCCGGCCATCGACCCGCTGACCTCGACGTCGCGCATCATGGACCCCCGCTACTTGGGCGAGGACCACTACCGCGTCGCCACGACGGTCAAGCAGATCCTCCAGAAGAACAAGGAGCTGCAGGAGATCATCGCCATCCTCGGTGTCGACGAACTCTCCGAGGAAGACAAGATCGTCGTGTCGCGTGCACGTCGCATCCAGCAGTTCCTCTCGCAGAACACCTACATGGCGAAGAAGTTCACCGGTGTCGAGGGTTCGACCGTCCCGCTCAAGGAGACCATCGAGTCGTTCGACGCGATCACCCGCGGTGACTTCGACCACGTGGCCGAGCAGGCCTTCTTCAACGTCGGTGGCATCTCCGACGTCGAAGAGCAGTGGGCGAAGATCCAGAAGGAGAACGGCTGACCATGGCTTTGAATGTCAGCCTCGTCTCCGCGGATGCGGAGGTCTGGACGGGAGAGGCGAGCCTCGTGGTCGCCAAGACCGTCGAGGGTGAGATCGGCTTCATGACCGGCCACGAGCCGGTGCTGGCGATCCTCGCTGAGGGCCAGGTCCGCATCACGCAGTCGGATGGCACCAAAGTGCTGGCCAATGCCCAGGACGGGTTCCTCTCCATGGAGGGGAACACCCTGACGATCGTTGCCGGCAACGCGGCTCTCATCGCCTAGCAGTACTCGTTTCGACACGTCCGCCTCGGTACCCGTTCGGGTCCCGGGGCGGACGCGTCTGCTTCCACCGAGGTTCCATGAAGATCCTGCTTCCGCCGTCGGAGACGAAACGTGAGGGCGGCCACGACGCCCCGCTCGACGTCACCTCTCTCGCGCTGCCATCGCTGAGCGCGCATCGATCCGCGGTGCTGGACGCTCTCGTCGACCTCGCGGCCGACGAGGAGGCGTCGCGCCGCGTGCTCAAGCTCAGCGAACGCCAGAAGGGCGAGATCGCGCACAACCGCGATCTGCGGACGGCGCCCACGATGCCGGCGGTCGATCGCTACACGGGCGTGCTCTTCGATGCCCTGGATGCGGCCAGCCTCTCCGCGGCATCGCGCCGGTGGTTGGGGGAGCACGTCTGGATCCACAGCGCTCCTCTCGGGCCCATCGGTGCTCTGGACGCGGTGCCGACCTATCGGCTTGCCGCGGGGACCTCCCTCCCGGGTGTCCCGGCGTTGCGCAAGCACTGGGCGCACCCCACTTCAGCGGCGATCGCGGAGGCGTCACCCTCGTTCGTGCTCGATCTGCGCAGCGAGGCGTACGTGGCGCTGGGTCCTGTTCCGGACACGGTGCCCTCCGCTTACGTGAGGGTTGTGACCGAGCATGGGCGGGCGTTGAACCACTTCAACAAGAAGTCCAAAGGGCTGCTCGTGCGTGCTCTCGCGGAGGAACGGCCGCGCGTGGCGTCCTTGCGGTCTCTCCGGCGTTGGGCTGACAACCGAGGTCTCGTGCTCCGCGACGCCGAGCAACCGGGGGTTCTCGAGCTGGTCGTCCACGAGTGACGGCACAAGTCCCCGCATGAACGGACGCGCGTAGGTCTTTGCTCGCCTGTGGTGTCCCCGCTATGGTTGTCACGCGGCGCGACCTGCGCCGAATATTGGATCCGGAGGGGACCATGTACGACTATTACGACACAGGCTCGTTGGCCGTTTTCGGCATCCTGATCGTCTTCGGCTTCATCTTCGCGATCGCGGGATACGTTCTCTCGTCGCTGTTCCTGATGAAGATCTTCGAGAAGGCCGGGGTCGAAGGCAAGTGGCGGGCGTGGGTTCCCGTGTACAACGCCATGATCCTTGCGAAGCTCGGCGACGTGTCGCCGTGGGTGATGCTCGGCGCCATCGTGATCAACGTCATCCCGATCCTCAACTACATCTCCTGGATCGCCTACGTCGCTGTCATCGTGATCGTCGCGTGGCGCGTGGGTCTCAAGCTGCAGAAGGATGCCGTCTGGATCCTCCTCGGGCTGATCCCCGGCATCGGTGCGCTGATCTGGCTCGGCATCAACGCTTTCGACAAGTCGCGCTGGAACCCGAACATCGTCCCCGCACCGTGGGCGAACAACGGATTCCTCGGCGACAACACGGTCTGGCAGGGCATCCCGGTCCAGCCCCGGCCTGCCGCCGCCGCTCCCGGTTACGGCGCGCCGCAGGGCTATGCGCCTCCGGCACCCCAGGGTTACGCACCTCCCGCACAGCCCGGTTACGCACCGCCGGCGGGTCCCGCTGCTCCGGCCACGGGCGCTCCGGTTCCGCCGGTTCCGCCGACCACTCCGCCCGCGCCTCCCGCAGCACCGCCGACGACGCCGCCGGCACCTCCCACGGCACCGCCCGCTGCCCCGCCGGCACCGCCCGCGGCTCCGCCGGCACCGCCGAGCGATCCCACTCAGCCCCCGGCGTGATCTTCTGACACAGAGCCCTCGATTTCGATCGGGGGCTCTGTGCTGTTCTGGCTGGTCGTCGCTCCGACGTGCCCGCTAACGTGGAGGACATGGTCTTGTCTCAGCGCCGAGTGGGCGCGTCCGGTCTTCTGGTGTCATCCACCGGCCTCGGCTGCAACAACTTCGGGCGAGCGGGGACGGTGACAGAGACCCTCTCCGGAACCCGCGAGGTGATCGATGCGGCACTCGCCAACGGGATCACGTTCTTCGATACCGCTGACATGTACGGTGCGGTCGCGGGGGCCAGCGAGACCCTGATGGGCGAGGCTCTCGAGGGGCGACGAGACCGCGTGGTCCTCGCCACGAAGTTCGGCCAGGAACGCGACATGGGCTACGAGTTCCCGGCGGCGCGTGGCTCTCGCCGCTACGTCCGGCGGGCGGTCGAGGAGTCCTTGCGTCGGCTTCGCACCGACTGGATCGACCTCTACCAGCTGCATCTGCCAGACCCGGAGACGCCGATCGCCGAAACGACAGATGCGCTCGAAGAGCTCGTGCGCGAAGGCAAGATCCGCTACTACGGGCACTCGAACTTCACGGGATGGCAGATCGCGGAGGCGGAGTTCACATCCCGCGCGCGATCCTCGGGCAGGTTCATCTCCGCACAGAACCATTACTCGCTGCTCGCGCGCGCGGCCGAACGCGAGGTGCTGCCCGCCGTGGAGAGGTATGAACTGGGCTTCTTCCCGTACTTCCCGTTGCACAACGGACTCCTCACGGGCAAGTTCACGCGCGAGGGCGGGCCGGCGTCCAGCCGGATCATGTCCGCTCGTCGCCATGTCTGGGAGAACGCGCCATGGGAGGCCATCGACGCCTTCCGCGGCTTCTGCGACGAGCGTGGCATCACGATGTTGGAGGCGTCGTTCGGCTGGCTTCTCGCCAGGCGGGCCGTCTCCAGCGTGATCGCCGGCGCGACGACGGCGGAGCAGGTCGAAGCGAACGCCGCGGCGGGTGATTCGTGGCGTCCGAGCGCCGCAGACGAGAAGATCATCGACGAACTGTTCCCTCTGCCGGCCGACCCGGGCGCCCGAGTGTGATCGCGGTGCGGGGGAGTTCTACTACGATGTGTGAGTATCCTGCGGACGCCCGACCCGTCGCAGATCCATCGGAGGCAGCACGTGGCTGAGACGAAGACGCATCGCGTCACGGTTGCGCAGCGCCCGCTGCTTCTCTCCTGGGCGGGGGTCACCGATCTCGGTCGTCGCCGGGAGACCAACCAGGATGCGTTCCTGGCCGAGTTCCCGCTGTTCGTCGTCGCAGACGGCATGGGCGGCCACGCCGGTGGAGAGATCGCGAGTCGCAGCACGGTGGAGCGACTCCAGGCCGTGGTCTCCGCGGGGGACGTCAACGCTCCGGCCATCGAGCAGGCGCTCGAACGTGCGGTGAGCGACATCGCCGATCACCCCGACACGACCGACGAGGGCACCGGAACCACGCTCACCGGTGTCTTCTTCGTCGTCGACGGTGACGAAGCCCGGTGGGTGGCCCTGAACATCGGAGACTCCCGCGTCTACCTTCTTCGCGATGACCGACTCGTCCAGGTCACGACGGATCATTCCGTGGTGCAGGAGTTGATCACCGCGGGCAAGCTCAGCCCGGAAGAGGCCGAGGGGCACCCGTACAGCAACGTGATCACGAGGGCCGTGGGGGCGAGCGAGCTCACGGCGCCCGACTACGTCACGATCGATGTGCGTGCGGGCGACCGGTTCGTCATCTGCTCCGACGGGCTCACCAAAGAGCTCACAGACTATGGGATCCAGCATTTCCTCCGGGAGCACCACGATCCGAGCCGCAGCGTGGAGGCGATGCTCGCCGCCGCGCTGGAGAACGGCGGGCGTGACAACGTGACGCTCATCATCGTGCAGGTCGAAGACGAGGACGACTCGTCCTCCCCAATCGAGGACACCGCAGAGTAGCCACTCGGCGCTGTGGACAGCGCCGTCGCGTCGAGAGGAATGCGATCCACTGGACGCATGGAACCCCTCCCGATCGTGCTCCCGACGGCTTCCGCACCCTCTCGTCGTGCGCCCGTACCGTTCATGGCGGCGATCGTCCCGGTGGCCGGAGGTGTGGTGCTGTGGCTGATCACCGGTTCGGTGTTCGCGCTGTGCTTCGCTGCCCTGGGGCCTTTGATGATCGTGGCATCGCTCGTCGACGCTGCTCGAAACCGGCGACGCGAACGTCGGCGTGACGCCGCACAGTCCGAGCAGGACTGGGCGACCGCCGAGGCCGAGCTCGAGCTCCGTCACCAGGAAGAGCGCGAGGACCGGTGGCTGCGGCACCCTGACACGGCTGCGAGCCTCGCGCAGCTGCCTCTGCGTGGTGCACAGCCGCCGGACTCCCTGACCTCGCTCGTGGTCGGCGCCGGGAGCTCGCGGAGCGGAATACGGTGCAGCGGAGGCGAAGACGGTCGCGGTCGGGAGTTCCGCGAGCGATGCGGAGTCCTCGAGGGCGCCCCGATCGTGGTGCCGTTGGGCGGAGGGGTGTGTCTTCGAGGTGCGCGGCCGATGATCATGGCCGCGGCACGCGCGCTCGTGCTGCAGCTGAGCCTTCGGTTCAGCGCAGCGCAGCTCTCCCTCGTCGGCACAGAGGTCCGCGATTGCGGGCTCGACGCCCTGCCGCACGCGCGGCGCGCACGCAGGGGCGGTTTCAGGGTCGGCATCGGTTCGGGCGCAGCGATCCGGATCGACGCAGATGCCCTGATCTGGCTGGCTCCCGCTGACGCCGAGGTCCCGGAGGGGATCACCACGGTGATCGACGTGGTGGAGCCGCGGCGGTCCCGCCTGCGCACGCCCGAGGGCACCGCTGCCATCGCGGTGGAGTGCGTCTCGCTCGAGCAGGCGGCCCTCATCGCCCGTGAGCACGCAGCGGCGGGCGTCGAGCTCGACGTGCTTCCGGACCTCGTCGCTCTGCACGAACTCGAGCAGCCGAGGCCCGACCTGCAGCGCATCGATGGTCTGGCCGCGGCGATCGGCCGGAGCGAGCGGGGGCAGATGGTGGTCGACATCGTCGAGGACGGGCCGCATGCCATCGTCACCGGAACGACGGGCACGGGCAAGAGCGAGCTTCTGATCAGTTGGGTCACGGCCATCGCCGCGGCCCACGGGCCGGACCGAGTGACATTCGTGCTCGCCGACTTCAAAGGGGGGACCGCATTCGAGCCGTTGCGGGAGCTGAAGCAGGTCGCAGCGGTCATCACGGATCTCGATGAAGACGGTGCCCGGCGCGGAGTCTCCAGTCTCACTGCCGAGCTGCGGCGCAGGGAGTGTGTTCTCGCCGACGCAGGCGCGCGGGATGTTCGAGAGGTCGGGATGCCGCGGTTGGTCATCGTCGTCGACGAGTTCGCGGCACTGCTGGCGGAGCATCCCGACCTGGGGGCCGTCTTCACCGACGTCGCCGCCCGGGGCCGCGCGCTGGGCATGCATCTGATCCTCGGCACGCAGCGCGCGGCCGGCGTCGTACGGGACGCGCTGGCGGCCAACTGTCCGCTCCGCGTCAGTCTGCGGGTCGGCGACGCCGCAGACAGCAGGCTCATGATCGGGACGGACGCCGCGGCCGAGCTTCCCGGCGGCGCGCATTCGCGGGGCCTCGCACTCGTCCGTCGTCCCGCGGATTCCGAGCCGTCGGCGATGCGCAGCGCTCTGACGGGACCCGCCGACCTGCGAGCGGTCGGGCAGCGCTGGGCGGCAGCGGACGGGCCCCGCAGCCCCTGGCTCCCCGCGCTTCCCCGACGGATCGCCCTCGCCGACCTCGTCACGTCTACCAGCCTGGCTCCGGATGTGATCGTGCTCGGTCGTGCCGACGATCCGGAGCGCCAAGCCCAACCGCTCGAGCTCTTGCACTGCGGGCAGGATCGAGGAATCGTGCTGCTGGGCGCGCCGGGGTCGGGCCGCTCCACCGCGTTACGAGCACTGGCTGCGCAGCGCCCGGATGCGGTGTGGGTGCCGCACGACGCAGAGGCGGCGTGGGACCTCCTCGAGGGGTGGGCGATCGAGACAGGACGGATGCCGTCCCTGGTCCTCGGCGACGACATCGACGGGCTGCTCTCTACTCTGCCGCCGGAGTACGGTCAGCAGTGGGCGCAACGGTGGGAGCTGCTCGTTCGCGCCCGCGCTGACACGACCTTCGTGCTCACGGCGACCAGGGCAGCGGGGCCTCTGGGCCGGATGATCGACGCCCTGCCGCGACGAGCACTGCTCCGCCTGTCGAGCAGAGTGGAGCATCTCGCGGCCGGGGGAGAGGCATCGTCATTCATCCGCGACCGATCTCCCGGACGCGCCCGCATCGGCGATCGCGAGGTGCAGCTGGCATGGGTCCCCGAAGACGCAGGGATCACTCCTGTGGCCGGCGCGCATGCTGTCTGGGTACCTTCGTGCGCGATTACCGCCGTCGTGAGTACGGGAGCCGCTTCGGTGGCATCGACGCTGCGGGAGGCGCATCCGGCGTCCGAGGTGATCGTCGCCGGTGCGGAGCCGACACAGCGAGACCGTTCCTGCATCGTCGTGGGGGACGCGGAGGCGTGGCAGCGCAACTGGGCGTTGTGGCAGCGCATCCGCGGGGAGGGCGAAGTGCTGATCCGTGCCGAGCAGCCGTCCGATCTGCGGCAGCTCGCCGGTGTCCGGGAGCTGCCGCCGTATGCGCGGCCTCATGCGGGCAGAGCCTGGTCGCTGCGCGGAGCCAGCGCGCCGCGTCGGGTCATCCTTCGCGGCCTGTCTCCGCGATGAGCATCGAGATCGGCGCAGCGGGGGAAAGAGCGTGTGCGTCAGATTCCGGCGCCGGGCCGGATCGCTCCGACGATCGAGCCGCCTCCCGAGATCGTGAGGGGGAGTGCGTCCGCCAGCGTCGCGACCTCCGCGCTGCTCAGACCGCCTGCGCGCTCGAGGAGCGCCGCCGCTACGATCGTCGAAGCACGCGTCGCACCGTCCAGCATCTTCAATGCGACCGTCGTGCCGTTCGGAGCGACCATCACCATGACGCCCTCGGCGCCGTGCTTGGTGAAGACCCCGAGCCTCTCGATCGCGATCGTGTCGGGCCGGCCGGGGCCCTCGATCGTCCAGGGGCTTTCCCGCACTGCCCGCACCAGCGAACCGGCGACGCGATGAAGGGCGAAAGGCGAGCGGTCGGATGCCGTGCCGATGCGGTGGATGCCCCGCGCCAGGGCGGTGAGGGTCATGGCGTGGACCGGCGCTCCGCACCCGTCGATCGCGGTGTGTGCGACCTTCTCGCCCGTGAGGCGCTCGACGACATCGCGGATGTGCACCTGCAGCGGATGCGACGGGTCGAGGTAGCCGTCGGTCGGCCAACCGGTCGCCACGCACGCGCGCAGCATCGCGGCATGCTTTCCGGAGCAGTTCATGCGCACTCGCGCCGGCTCGCCGTGCTCGCGGACGAGTTCATCGCGCGTGGCCGAGTCACTCGGCCACGACGCCGGGCACGCCAGGTCGTCCTCGGTCAGCCCACCTTCGGTGAGGATGTCGCGAACCACGGATGCGTGCCGGTCGGTACCGATATGGCTTGCCGTGGAGATCGCGAGCTGTTCGCCTTCGAGCACCGCACCCGCGGTGATGCAAGCCACTGCCTGCAGGGGCTTGAGGCTCGAGCGGGGCAGGATCAGCGCGTCGGTGTTGCCGTGGCGGGCGACGATGTCGCCGTCGGATGAGAGTACGATCGCTGCGCCGGCGTGACGGGATTCGACGAATCCGCTCCGTTCGACGACGGCGAGTTCCACGGAATCCTGAACGGTGAGAGTCTCCAGCACCCGTCAACTCTAGCGCCGGGCAGGCGATCGCTCACCTCGGGTCGGCGGCCCCTGGCAGACTGAGGACATGGCAGAGTCGACCCCCCGCATCCTCGGCGAACATCACTACGCGCTCACCTCGGTCTGGACCGGGAACACCGGCACGGGCACCTCGGGCTACCGGGACTACCGCCGCGAGGTGACCATCGAAGTCGACGGCAAGCCGGAGCTGCTCGCCTCGGCCGACAAGCCCTTCCGCGGCGATCCCTCGCGTTGGAATCCGGAAGACCTCCTGCTCGCGTCGCTCTCCGAGTGCCATCTGCTCTCGTACCTGCATGCCTGTGTGACAGCCGGTGTGGTCGTCGTCTCCTACCGCGACGAGGCGAGCGGGATGATGCGCGAAGACGGCAAGGGTGGCGGGTCGTTCGTCGAGGTGATGCTGCGCCCCGAGGTCGTCGTCGCGGACGCGTCGATGATCGAGGCGGCCGAGCGCGCCCACGCGCAGGCGAACGAATGGTGCTTCATCGCGAACTCGATGAACTTCCCTGTGCGCCACGAGGCGACGGTCAGCGCTGTCGACTGACTCGGAGCGCCGCAGGCGTCAGCGACGCTCGTGCGGCAGAGCCTGCTTGATCTTCTCGATCGTGCCCTGCGCGGGAGCCTCGTTGTAAGCTCCTGCGAGTTCCTGACCGGAGAGGCCGTGGATCGCGGCCATGATCTCGTCGGTCGCGAGGCGACGCGCGCGCCCGCTGGTCGCCGGTCCGTGCGGTGACAGATCCAGCGGTTCGCCGAACCGGACCGTGATGCGCTCCTTGAGCGTCGGCATCTTCGCGCCGACGGGCATCACCTTGTCCGTCCCGATCAGCCCGACCGGCACGACGGGGGCGCCGGTCTGGAGCGCGAGGAACGCGACCCCGGTACGCCCCTTGTACAGGCGACCGTCAGTGGATCGTGTGCCCTCGGGGTAGAGCGCGACGGCGAGTCCCTCGTCGAGGAGCTGCCGCTGCAGGTCGAGAGCATCCAGGGCCGCTTGGCCCGCTCCCCGGCGAACGGGGATGGCGCCGATCGACTCGAAGAAGGTCTTGCTCATCCAGCCCTGGAAACCGGTGCCCTCGAAATACGTGGACTTCGCGAGGAAGTGCACGGGTCGAGGAGCGGCGACGGGGATCGCGATCGAGTCGATGAAGGACAGATGGTTGCTGGCGAAGATGACGGGCCCGGTCAGCGGAACGTTCTCGCGACCCTCGATCTTCGGCCGGTACACGAGCCGGGCGAGCGGGGTGATGAGGCTGCGTCCGAGCGTGTAGGCGAACCCGGCGTGACGGGGCTTGGCAGTCTCATCTGACGACGAGGATTCCTCTTCTGACGAGGATTCGGGCTCGACGGACTGCTCAGAGGTCATCAGAGCAGGTTACTCCCGGATCCATGCCTGCGTGGGAATGAAGGGTTGCGTCGCGCCTCCCAGCGGGGGCAAAGGGGTATGCGGCAGGATGGAGGTTCCCACCCGCGATCCCGAGGTCTCACTGTGCGCAAGCGTCCGCTCATCGTTCTGTCCACCGTCGCCGCGGCGACCCTGCTGCTGGCGGGCTGCTCCGGCAGCTCCGCGCCGTCGAGCTCCGGCACGCCGAGCCCGACCGCTTCGAGTGAGTGCTTGCTGGACGCGAAGCCGGGTGAGACGTCCGACGCGGTCGTCGTCGAAGGAGAAGGCGTCGACGCGAAGGTCACCGTGCCTGCGGATGCGCCGTTCGCCGACGTCGAGCGAACGATCATCTCCGAAGGCGATGGTGACGAGGTCGTTGCGAACGATCTCGTGGGCGTGAAGTTCCAGATCGTCGACGCGGCGACGGGTGAGGTCGTGGACTCTTCGGCTCGCAGCGAGGGAGGAGAAGCCTCCGTCCTGCTCGACCAGAACAGTGCGTCGCTGTTCATCGCCGCCCTCGAGTGCCAGCCTCTCGGCACGCAGGTGGTCCTCGCGCTTCCCGGAAAGGTCTTCGGCGAGGGTGGTACCGCCAAGGTCGTGTACGCCGAGGCTGTCGAGCAGCTCCCTGAGGTGGCGACCGGCAAGGACGTCGACCCGACCCCGGGCATGCCGACCGTCAAGCTCGATGACAACGGCAAGCCCTCCGTCAAGATCCCGGATGGGGATGCACCGACCGAGACGAAGGTCGCCGTCCTCAAGCAGGGCGATGGGGCCACAGTCGGCGCCGGTGACCTCGTGGTCGTCCAGTACCTCGGCGTCAAGTGGTCCGACGGCGAGGAGTTCGACTCCAGCTGGAGCCGCGACGCCGCGCCCTCCCAGTTCCAGACGACGGGTGTGGTCGCCGGTTTCCAGAAGGCGCTCGAAGGACAGAAGGTCGGCTCTCAGGTCGTCGTCGTCATGCCGCCGTCGGACGGCTACGGCGCCAGCGAGGGACACGAGCTCCAGAAGGAGAGCCTCGTCTTCGTCGTCGACATCCTCGCCACCACGCCCGTCCAGCAGTAGCCGCAGCGGAGTCGAGGACGTGTCCTAGGCTGGCGTCATGCGTCGCATCATCGTCCTCGGCTCCACCGGCTCCATCGGCACCCAGGCGCTGGATGTGATCCGTGCCAATCCTCGTCGATTCGAGCTGGTCGGCCTCGCCGCCGGTTCCAACTCCGAGATGCTGGGGGAGCAGGCTGCGCAGTTCCAGGTCGAGGACACGGCTCTCGGTGCGGACGAGGCCGAGCAGCTCGTCCGAGACGTCGACGCCGATGTCGTGCTCAACGCGATCACGGGTTCGATCGGGCTCGGCTCGACGCTCGCGGCGCTGAAGGCAGGACGCACGCTCGCCCTGGCGAACAAGGAGTCGCTGATCGTCGGCGGAGACCTGGTGCTCGCCGCCGCCGCGCCCGGACAGATCATCCCGGTGGACTCCGAGCATTCGGCGCTGGCGCAGGCCCTGCTCGCCGGCACTCACGCCGAGGTGCGCCGGCTCGTCGTGACGGCATCCGGCGGCCCGTTCCGAGGCCGTACCCGCGCAGAACTGAACGATGTGACCCCCGCCGAGGCCCTCGCGCACCCGACGTGGGACATGGGGCGCATGGTCACCACGAACTCGGCCACGCTCGTGAACAAGGGCCTCGAGGTGATCGAGGCGCACCTGCTGTTCGACGTGGCCTACGACGACATCGAGGTCGTCGTGCATCCGCAGTCCATCGTGCATTCGATGGTCGAGTTCATCGACGGGTCCACCATCGCCCAGGCGTCACCGCCCGACATGCGACTTCCGATCTCACTCGGACTGGACTGGCCGCACCGCGTCGGGGGCGTCGGACGACCGCTCGACTGGACCACGGCATCGTCATGGACCTTCGAACCGCTCGACGGCGAGGCCTTTCCATCGGTCGCGCTGGCGAAGGCCGTCGGTCGGGCCGGTGGCACCTTCCCCGCCGTCTACAACGCGGCGAACGAGCAGGCCGTCGATGCCTTCCACGAGGGCCGGCTGTCGTTCCTCGGCATCGTCGACACGATCGCGCGTGTCGTCGATGCTCATGACGCACCCGATGCGCTGACCGTCGAGACGCTCGCCGCGGCCGAAGCCTGGGCGCGCACGACCGCAGATCGGATGATCGCGGGGAGCTGAGCGGAACCCGGAGCAGCGTCTGCCGCCCCGGCTGACCGGATCAGTCCTCGTCGGGGTACGGGACGGGCCAGCGGGGGTCGGGAACCGGCCAGCCTGCGGCGCGGAGAGCCCTGCGGGCCAGCTCGCGCGCCGAGTAGGGCGTACGCACCCCGCGGATGTCGCGGTAGTCCTGGTGGCCGGGTCCCGCCCAGAGGATCGCGTCGCCGTCGCCCACGAGTCCGACCGCGGTGACGATCGCGTTCTCGGGCGGAGAGGCCTCGTGGATCTCGGCATCCGGTCTCGCCGTGCGCGCGCCTTCGATGAGGGTCGCGCGAATGGAGGCCGGATCTTCGAAGCGGGGGTGATGGTCGGTGACGACGAGGATGTCGCTTCCCTCGACGGCAGTGCGCGCCATGTCGAACCGCTTGCTCGCGTCACGGTCGCCGTCGGCGCCGAAGAGCATCAGCACCCTGCCCGGCGTCACGCGGCGCACCGCGGCGAGCGTCTTCTCGAACGCGTCGGGGGAGTGGCCGAAGTCGACGAACACCGCGGGGCCGCGTTCACCGGACACGAGCTGCGTGCGACCGGGAAGGTAGGCGCGGATGCCCTCATCGCGGGCAAGAGCATCGACGATGCGCTGCCAGTCGTAGCCGCCCTCGAGCAGCATCACGATCGCGAGCGCGGCGTTCGCTGCCATGTGCGGACCGATCACCGGGACGGTGGTCGTGAGGGAGCCGGCGGGGCCGGTCATCGTGAAGGTCGTGCCTGCCGCACGTTCGTCGTCGATGACGACGACCCAGTCCGCGGCGCCCGCGGCCTCCGAGTCTGCGGCGATCGAGGGCGTCCCCACCGTGACGACGGGGATCTCGGCGCGCTCGACCACGACCGCGCCGGACGGCGAGTCGAGGCAGATGACGCCGCGCTTGGCGCGGTCCGGCCGGAAGAGCGGGAGCTTCGCCTCGAAGTACTCCTCCATGTCGGCGTAGTCGTCGAGGTGGTCGTGGCTGAGGTTGGTGAAGCCGGCGACGTCGAATCGGATGCCGTCGACACGGTGACGCGAGAGAGCCTGTGCGCTGACCTCGACGGCGACGGCTTCGACCTCGCGCTCCCGCATCAGCGCCAGCAGCGCGTGCATCTCGGAAGCCTCGGGCGTCGTCAGCCGCGAGACGATGACCTCGCCGGCGATGTGACGTTCAGCGGTCGAGGAGAGCCCGGTGACGACGCTGATCTGGTCGAGGATGCCCTCGAGCAGGTGCGAGACGCTGGTCTTCCCGTTCGTCCCCGTCGTCGCGAAGAGCAGCGGAAGCGGGTCATCCGCGCCGGTGCCGTACACCCAGGCGCTCAGGTCGCCGAGCACCGCGCGCGGATCGTCGACCACGAGGATCGGCAGTCCTGCCGCCTCGGCGATCGCGGCGCCGGGCTCGTCGGTGATGACGGCGACGGCGCCCTTCTCGGCAGCGGCGACGGCGAAGTCCGCCCCGTGCCGATTGACGCCCTGGATCGCGACGAACGCCTCACCCGGGCGGAGATCCGCCGTGGCGAGTGTGATGCCGGAGAGGGCGACCCCGTCGGTGTCACCGCGCACACTGCGGGCGAAACGGGAAGCGAGTTCGGACAGCTCACGCCGGGGCGGGTTCGCGGGGCGGAGCACGGGAGGCAGGCTCGGTTGTTGTTCAATCGACATGTCGGATCCATGATCTCATGGCGGCACGGTGAACACCTCTGCGGCACGACTCCTCGTGCGCCGCGGGGCAGCGCACGAGGAGTCGTGGCCCGACGTCAGGCGCGGCGACGGTGGGCGAGGATCGCGACGATCAGCGCCGCGACGCCGGCGACCAGTCCGCCGGCTCCGAGCGCGATCCCCAGCGGATCGGTCGAGGTCGCCGTCGCCGAGGTCTCCTCGGAGGAGTCGGCGGCGTCGTGATCACCGTGGCCCGCGGCCGCGGCGTCGGTGACGGAGACCACCGGCGCCGGCGCGTCCAGGCTGTGCGGGTCCTCACCGTTCTCGGCGAGCTGCGTCCACTCGGTCTTGCCGTCGACGCACTCCTGCACGACGGGGAACGCCAGCGTGTCGGGCGTGCTCTCGTCGAGGCCGACCGACATGCTCACCGCTCCGCGGAGATCGTTCGGCACGGGGGTGAGTGCCGTATAGGTCACGGCGCTCACGAGACCGTCATCGCCGCGCTCGACCGCGATGCTCCAGTCGCCGTCCATCGTCGGCGCCACGGATGCGAGACCCTCCGGCATGGTGATGTGGAGCGCCGTGGTGGGGGAGTTCTCGCATCCGTGCGAGAACGAGAAGGTGAGCACGCCATGGTCGCCGGCGGCGAGTTCGTCGGGGCTGACCCCGACGTGCGCGCCTGCCATGGTCGGGACGGCCAGGGCGAGGACGACGCCGCCGAGGACGCCGGCGGTGGCGAGAGCGGGGCGGCGGGTGCGGGTACGGGTGGTACGGGACATGAAGGATCTCCTGATGCTCGAACTGCGGGCGCGCGAAAGACGGCGTTTCCGCGAAGGGATTGTGCCGCGAAGAAGGCGGCGGATTCCGGTGCGACGGATCCGTCTGGATCAGTCGCGGATGAGCGCAGGAGGCCCGCGTCGAGGCACAGCGGCCAGGACGGCCGCATCGAACGACGGCAGGAGAGTCGAACGCAGACGCGGCGGCCGCGGGTGCTCTGCCGGGGCGACGGCAGCGGCACGCTGCAACATCGCCTCGACCCATCGCACGACGCTTCTCGCGAGCTCCTCGCCGTGCCAGACCAACAGAGTGGTCAACGCGGCGGCGGCGACGTGCGCGAACAGCATCATCGTGGTGAGGGAGGTCTCGGCGGGCACCGGTCCGAGAAGATCGAGCTCCAGGTGGTGAGCATGACCGACGGTGCCGACGGTGCCGGCCCCGGTCGGCGATCCCAGTGCCTGGAACAGCAGGTGGAACGCGCCCTGCGCGACGAAGACGGCGGCCGCGACGCGACCGCGGGACTGCCCCGTGCCCACGAGCAGTGCCGAGAGCGGTGTGAGCAGGGTCGCGACCGCGAGGATCAGCAGCGGATGCGGGGCGGCGCCGCCTCCGAACGTGTGCGAGAGCGCCGCGAGCAGCGTCGCGACGGAGGAGACGGCGGCGGCGCGGAGGAGTCGCAGCTGCCGGGCATTCACGGCTTCAGCCTAGCCTCGCCCGCGTCGTCGGGCGGATTCCTAGCTGGGGGCAGTACCGTTGGCACGTGGAATTCCTGCTCTATCTGGGCGGCATCCTCTTCATGCTGATCGGCCTCGGTCTCTCGATCGGTCTGCACGAGGTCGGCCATCTCGTCCCCGCGAAGCTCTTCGGCGTGCGCGTCGGCCAGTACATGATCGGCTTCGGGCCGCGGCTGTGGTCGAAGCGGATCGGCGAGACGGAGTACGGATTCAAGATGCTGCCGCTGGGCGGCTTCATCTCGATGTCCGGCATGTACCCGCCATCGAAGAGCACCGGCCCCGCCTCCGGGATGTTCCGATCGCTCATCCAGGACGCCCGGTCCGCGAACGACGAGACCATCGCCGAAGGTGCGGAGGACCGTGTCTTCTACCGCCTGCCGGTGTGGAAGCGCGTGATCGTGATGCTCGGTGGGCCGGTGATGAACCTGATCCTGGCGACCGTGATCTTCACCGTGCTCGTGTCCGGCATCGGCGTGCAGCAGGGGACCACGACCATCGCGTCGGTGACCGAGTGCGTGGTGCCGGCCGGCTCGACCCAGACCGAGTGCACGCCGGAAGATCCGGAGTCGCCGGCGGCCGAGGCCGGCATCGAGCCGGGCGACGTGATCGTGTCGGTCGACGGCCAGCCCGTATCGAACTTCGCCGAGGCGACGGCGATCGTCCAGGCGGCTCCCGGCGAGACGCTCGACATGGTGGTGCTCCGCGACGGCGTCGAGGAGACCCTGAGCATCACGCCGATCGCTGCGGAGCGCACGATCACGGATGCGGCCGGCCAGCCAGTCCTCGACGACTCCGGCGAACCCGTGGTCAAGGAGGTCGGCTACGTCGGCATGGGTTCGCAGATGGGCTATGTGCAGCAGCCCCTGAGCGCAGGACCGCAGATGGCCGCGGAGAACGTCGCCAGAGTCGCCTCGCTGATCGTCACGCTGCCCGTGCGGCTCTGGGACATCGGTGTCTCCCTGGTCACGGGTGGCGAGCGCGACCCGAACGGACCGCTGAGCGTGGTCGGCGTCGGCCGGCTCGCCGGCGAGGTCGCGGCGACGGATGCGCCCATCCTCAACCGGTTCGCGATCCTGCTCGGGCTGCTGGGATCGCTGAACATCGCCCTCTTCGTGTTCAACCTCATCCCGCTGCTGCCGCTCGACGGCGGTCACATCGTCGTCGCCCTGTGGGACGGCATCAAGCGAGCCTGGGCGAAGCTGTTCCGCCGACCGCCGCCGGCACCGGTCGATGCCACGAAACTCGTGCCGCTGACAGTCGTGGTCGCGGTGCTGCTGATCGCGATGGGCGCGCTGCTCCTGATCGCCGATCTTTTCAACCCGGTGAATCTTCTCGGCTGACCCTGTCCGGGTCAGCCTGTGCCGTCGAGCGCGCTCAGGCGAGAGCGTGTGACACGAGGCGCTCGAGCGTCCGGATGCCGTCGCGCGACAGGATGGACTCGAGATGCCCCTGCACAGACGCGAAGCGCGCGCCGCGAAGGGCATACACGTCGCCCGAGGACATGTCCGCCGAGATCTCGACTGCTCCGACCGTCGTCGTCCCGGGGTCGACCCGTGCGGTGAACGTGTTGTAGAAGCCGATCGAGGCGTCTTCCCCGAACACCGGGACGGACTTCTGCAGGCCCTGGTGCGGGGCGTCGAGTGGAGTCAGCGCGATCCCGAGTCGATCGGCGAGGATCTGGTGGCTGAGGCACACGGCGAGCAGCGGTGAGCCCGCTTCGAGGCGACGGCCGACCACCTCGCGCATCCGCGCGATCCGGCCGTTCTCCTCGTCCCGGGGGTCCCCGGGGCCGGGACCCGCGACGACGAGGTCGGCGGCATCGAGGTCCGCATCCTGCACGTCGCTCCAGCCGGCGATCGTGACGGCCAGGCCGAGGTGACGGAGCTGATGGGCGAGCATGGTCGTGAACCGATCCTCCGCATCCACCACCAGAGCGGTGCGTCCGACGAACGGGCCGGTGAACTCCTCGCCCTGCGGGTTCAGCCAGAACTCGGCGAGCCGGGCATTGCGCGACGAGAGCAGGGCAGCGACCTGAGGATCGTCACCGAGGGCGCGCTCCTCTGCCGGGGCGTCGGCATCGCTGCGTGCCTCGGCTACCCGGTCGCGCTCGATGGCACCGATCGCGCCCAGCACGCCGGCCGCCTTTCCGTGGGTCTCGGACACCTCGCCCTGCGGATCGGAGTGCCGCACCAGAGTGGCACCGACAGGCACACTGAGCTGCCCGTCCTGCAGATACACGGTGCGGATCAGGATCGGCGCATCGAGGTCGTGGCCGCCATCGGCGTTCGGGGTGAACAGTGCCGCAACTCCCGAGTAGTATCCGCGCGCCTTTCGTTCGTGGCGTCGGATCACGGCGCAGGCGTTCTGCATCGGGGATCCGGTCACGGTCGGAGCGAACATCGTCTCGCGCAGGATGTCGCGCGGGTCGAGGGCGCTGCGTCCGCGCAGCATGTACTCGGTGTGCGTGAGCCGCGACATCTCCTTCAGGTGCGGACCGGTGATCCGCCCTCCGTCGGAGCAGACGGCACTCATCATCTTGAGCTCTTCGTCCACGACCATGAACAGTTCCTCGGTCTCCTTGGTGGAGGCGAGGAAGTCGATCAGCGTCTCTTTGGTGGCGCCGCCGGCCGGGTGACGGAACGTCCCGGAGATCGGGTTCATCGTGACGATCCCCTCGCGGGCGACGACATGCGCCTCGGGGCTCGCGCCGACCGCGATGTGGCCGGGGGTGAAGACCGCGAACGTCCAGTAGGCGCCGCGCTCGTGCGTGAGCAGGGCACGGAACCAGGTCAGCGCGGCCGTCCGGTCGTCCACCTCGATGTTCGCGGTGAAGTCGCGCCGGATGACGAAGTTCGCGCCCTCGCCTCGACCGATCTCCTCCGCGATGACCTTCTCGACGATCGCCGCATACTCCGCATCCGCGATGTCGAATCCGTCGTCGTGCAGTGGCACCGGATCCGCCGGGAGCGCGGCGAGGAGCTCTGTGGTCGGCAGGTGGAGGTGTTCGTCGACGACCACGCATCGCAGCGGAGCGCCATCGTCCTGGGCGACGAATCCACGTTCGCGCACCTGACGATAGGGGACCAGCGCGAAGATCTCGCGCGGGGTGCCGTCGATGGCGAGCGGGATGTCGGCGAGCAGCTCGACATCCACCACGTCGCCGCTGAGCAGCTCGACGGTGTCTGCGCCGTCGCGGGCGATCAGCACGAAGGATGCCGCCGGGTCGGCGTTGAGCTCGGCGAGTCGTGAGAGGGTCATCGATGTCTCCTGTGCAAGGCTCCGGCTCGGCGCAACGAAAAAACCGCCCGGGAGGCGGTCTGGATTCGTGGGAACGCGAACACACCGCCTAGAAGGCGGGCCACCAGGTGAAGTTCGCGAGCATGGGGCCGAAACTACCACATCGCCGGTGGCGGGTTCCGCGCGGTGACGTCACCAGATGCTTCCGCCGGGCTCCTCGACCTCGGCGTCGAGGGCGTGGTCGACGACGAGGCGCACCGCACGTGCCAACTCGTCGTCGGGGAGGTGCGGGGCGTCCGCCGGGGCGGCGCTGGTCGACCACGGGAGGTGCACGAATCCTGCGACGGTGTTCGCCGAGACAGCCCCCAGCGCGGTGTAGAGGACGTGGTTGCACACGTAGGAACCCGCGGAAAGCGAGAGCTGCGCCGGCAGACCGTGTGAGGAGAGGATCTGGACCAGGCGCTTGACGGGAAGCGTCGCGAAGCGGGCGGCGGGACCATCGGGTTCGCAGGGTGCATCGAGGGGCTGCGCGCCGTCGTTGTCGGGAATGCGCGCGTCCTTCAGGTTCACACCGATGCGCTCCACCGCGATCTGTCGACTCCCGCCGGCGAGCCCGGTGGCGATGACGGCGTCGGGGGAGTGCTGCGCGATCAGGGCCCGGAGGCGGCGTGCGGATGAAGCGAACGCGACGGGCAGCGTCGCGGCGATGAGCTCGTGCGGACCGTCGTAGTCGGCTGCGACGGCGTCCACGGCGTCGGCCGATGGGTTGCGGGCCGCGCCGCCGAAGGACTCGAATCCGGTGAGGAGAAGGACCGCCATGAACTCAGCGTACGGGCCGACTTCCAGCCCTCATGCATCCGGGCGGCGTAGGCTTGGGGCGTGCCAGCAGTGAACCTCGGAATGCCGAAGATCCCCGAAGTCCTCGCCCCGCGTCGCAAGTCCCGCCAGATCAAGGTGGGCAAGGTGCTCGTGGGCGGCGATGCTCCCGTCAGCGTGCAGTCGATGACGACCACCAAGACGACAGACATCAACGGGACGCTGCAGCAGATCGCCGAGCTCACGGCGTCCGGCTGCGAGATCGTGCGTGTCGCGGTTCCTCACCAGGACGATGCCGACGCGCTGAAGATCATCGCGATGAAGAGTCAGATCCCGGTGATCGCCGACATCCACTTCCAGCCGCGCTACATCTACACCGCGATCGACGCCGGGTGCGGCGCGGTTCGCGTCAACCCGGGGAACATCCGCGAGTTCGATGGGAACGTCGGGAAGATCGCCGAGGCCGCGAAGGCCGCTGGCGTCTCGCTCCGCATCGGTGTGAACGCCGGGTCGCTGGATCGTCGCATCCTCGCGAAGCACGGCAAGGCGACTGCAGAAGCGCTCGTGGAGAGCGCCGTCTGGGAAGCGTCGTTGTTCGAGGAGCACGACTTCCACGACTTCAAGATCTCGGTCAAGCACAACGATCCGATCGTCATGGTGAAGGCCTACCGTCAGCTCGCAGAGCGCGGCGACTGGCCCCTGCACCTCGGCGTGACCGAGGCGGGGCCCGCCTTCCAGGGCACCATCAAGAGCGCGACGGCCTTCGGCATCCTGCTCGGCGAAGGCATCGGCGACACCATCCGCGTGTCCCTCTCGGCTCCTCCCGCCGAGGAGGTCAAGGTCGGGCACCAGATCCTGCAGTCGCTCAACCTGCGCGAGCGCAAGCTCGAGATCGTGTCGTGCCCGTCGTGCGGTCGCGCCCAGGTCGACGTGTACACGCTCGCGGAAGACGTCACGGAGGGGCTCAAGGACATGACCGTGCCGCTGCGCGTCGCTGTCATGGGATGCGTCGTCAACGGTCCCGGCGAGGCGCGCGAGGCGGACCTCGGCGTGGCGTCGGGCAACGGCAAGGGACAGATCTTCGTGAAGGGCGAGGTCATCAAGACCGTGCCGGAGGCGGACATCGTCGCGACCCTGATCGAAGAGGCGAACCGGATCGCCGCCGAGATGGGGCCCGAGGCACCGCTCGGTACCGCTCAGGTCGTCACGGTCTGACGGCAGCGGATTCCGCGCCGATCGCACCGTCGCGTGCAGGAGTCCGATCTTTCCCCGCCTCCACGGGCGGACGCACCATCGTCGAATTCGAGGAGAGCCATGTCGACGCCCACCATCGTGTCCTTCGCAGGCGGCACCACCACCGGGGACGGCACGGTCACCCGGGTGGAGAGCGGGCCCGACGGGACGGTCGTGGTCGTCGACGCGACGCCGTTCCACCCGGTCGACCACACCTGGCCCGACCAGCCGGGTGATGCCGGCACGATCGCCGCGGGAGACGAGTCGGTGACGGTCAGCGAGGCGCTGATGGCTGCGGTCTCCGATGAGGGCGAGTTCGCCGTCGGGCGCGACATCCCCGCCAAGCGCGGTGCCGAGGGGTGGACCTGGCTCGTCGCACACCGCATCGACGGCGCGGCTCCCGCGTGGCTGGCCGAAGGTGCTCGCGTACGGCTGACCGTCGACGGCGCGCGGCGCGAAGGACTCAGCCGGGGCCACACCGCCTGCCACCTCGCCTCGCTCGCTCTGGACCTCGCCGTCGCGGACCTGTGGCGGAAGGATCCGGGCGAGGATGTGCTCGGGAATCCCGACTTCGAGGGGCGCGCCAATCAGTCCAGCCGTATCCACGAAGGCGGCGCGGTGGATGAGTACCGTCTGGGCAAGAGCCTTCGCCGTGCGGGCTTCGACACCGAGACCTTCGCGGCGACCCTCGCCGACCGGGAGCAGCGGATCAACGCTCAGCTCGCCGAATGGATCGCCGCAGGCGCCACGAGTCGGATCGAGACGGAGGGGCCGACGATCGTGGACCGGCGACGCTGGCACTGTGCGCTCCCTGAAGGCGACGCCGTCATCCTGTGCGGCGGCACCCATGTCGAATCCCTGACCGAGTTCGCGGCCGTCTCCGTGGCACTCGACCTGAGCGACCCGCAGCTCCTCGTGATGACGACGAGCGCAGCCCCGGCAGTGACATAGGCCCCATCATCGAGCCGCCCCCGCGAGCGTGAGCGGTGACGGACCGCGACCTCCTCCGGGGCGGAAACCACTTCTCAGACCGCGAACTCCACCTCGCCCGCGGCGATGTCAGCGCGCACGATGCTCAATCGCACGACACTTCCGGGCTTCGCGCCCGTCGGCAACGGTGCTGTGGCGGTGACGGCGGGGTCCGCGATCTGGACGAGCGCACGCTCGCCGCGCAGCTCGATCACGGTCGCGTCGATGGCCGTCCCCACCAACGGGGTGAGCAGAGCGGCCTCGACGCTGTTGATCGTCGCCGTGTTCAGGCGGGATGCGCGCTGAGCAGACTCCTGCATGAGGGCCGGGAGCTCCGACAGCGACTCCCGCGCCCACTCCGGGACCGCCTCGCCGTTCGACGCCGCGAGGCAGATCGTGAGCACCCAACGGTCGACGAGCCGGCGCAGGGGAGCCGTCGCATGAGCATAGCGGGCGGCGATGGCCGCCTGTACGGCGTTCGACGGCGATTCGCCGTCGAACACCAGATACCCCGCACCGCGGAACAGCGACGCCGCGGCCTCGAGCACCGGAAGCGTCAAGGGGTCCGTGCGGTCGAGGGCACGAAGGTACTCGCCGTACGTGCCTGATACCCAGGGGCGCCCGAGCGCCTCGGTCTGAAGGCGGAACGCCTCGAAGGCGGCATCGTCCGGCTCGGGCATCGTGCGCAGGATTCCGACGCCGGCCCGAAGCATCAGGGATGCCGCGGCCATCCCCGTCATGAGGGAGAGCTGGGCGTTCCACTCCTCGACGGGGAGAGGGCTGCGGCGCTCGATCGCGTAGGCCCCGTCCGCGTCGCGGACGACCTCCTCGTCGGGGAGGTTGAGGCTCGCCCCGCCTCGCAGGCGCTCCTGTTCGAGGCGCAGCGACCCGATCTCCGGAAGCAGTGCCGCGGGGCCGTCTTCGCCGAGATCGAGTGATCGTTGTGTCGTCACGTAGTCGAGTTGCGCGCGCGAGCGGATGAGTGCACGTTCCAGCCGGAACTCCGTGACCACGCCGGCGGCGTCCAGTGAGAAGGTCCACACGAGGGCCGGTCTGTCGACGTCGGCGAGCAGGGAAGCCCGATCTTCGCTCAGTGTGGCCGGATGCAACGGGATCCTGCCGTCCGCGGCGTACAGCGTCTGGCCGCGTCGGCGGGCCTCGGCATCCACCGCTCCTCCCGGTCTCACGAACGCGGGGACGTCGGCGATCGCGTAGCGGACGATGTAGCCCGATCCGTTCCGCTCCAGGTGGAAGGCTTGATCGAGGTCACGCGAGCCCTCGGGGTCGAGCGTCGCGAACGGCACGTGTCGCAGGTCGAGCGCCGGTTCGGACGCTGTGGCGTCCTCGGCCTCGGCGAGCACCGCGGGAGGAAAATCTCCCGGCGTCTCCGCGCTCGCGCGCAGAGCGGCCAGCGCAGCAGCGAGTTCGGTCTGGGCGGCGGAGGGGGCGACGTGTGATCTGCGCTGCGGCATGGCTCCCACCCTAGGTGCGTCGGCAGGGCCCTTCACGCGGAAGGGGGTGGCGCGTAACATGTTACCAAGTTACGATCCCGGGCGTGCCCGGGGAAGGAGGAGTGATGAAGGCGCTCGTTTTCCACGGTCCCGGCCGCAAGAGCTGGGAAGACGTCCCGGATCCGACGATACTGGCTGCGACCGACGCGATCGTCCGCATCGAGAGCACGACGATCTGCGGCACCGATCTCCACATCCTCAAAGGCGACGTTCCCGCTGTGGCTGAAGGCCGCATCCTCGGGCACGAGGGAGTCGGCATCGTCACCGAGGTCGGCGACGCCGTGACCGGCCTCGCGGTCGGGGACCGCGTGATCATCTCGTGCATCAGCGCGTGCGGCAAATGCGAGTTCTGCGTGGCCGGTCTGCAGTCGCACTGCCCCGCGACGGAGGGCGCGTCGGGGATCGGATGGATCCTCGGACACCTGATCGACGGAACCCAGGCGGAGTTCGTGCGCGTTCCTTTCGCGGAGACCTCCCTGCAAAGGCTCCCCGACGCGATCCCGCCCGAGACGGCGGTGCTCCTCAGCGACATCCTCCCCACCGGACACGAGATCGGCGTGCAGTACGGCGGAGTCAAGGCGGGAGACGTCGTCGCGGTCGTCGGTGCCGGACCGGTCGGTCTCGCCGCGATCATGACGGCTCAGCTCTACGGCCCCAGCAAGGTCATCGCCATCGATCTCGACGCCAATCGCGCCGAGCTCGCGCAGCAATTCGGCGCCACCCACTCGGTCGTCTCCTCGGACACCGACTGGCGCGACCAGGTGCTGGCCCTCACTGATGGGCTCGGGGTGGATGTCGCGATCGAGGCGGTGGGCGTCTCGCAGACGTGGGACATGGTGCTGGACATCGTCCGGCCCGGCGGCCACGCGGCGAACGTGGGGGTTCACGGTTCACCGGTGGACTTCCCGCTGGACAGGCTGTGGATTCAGAACCTCACGATCACGACGGGACTCGTCAACACGAATACCGCGCGGATGCTGACGAAGCTCGTCGCGGAGCAGCGCATCGACCCGAGCGGGTTCGTCAGCCATCTGTTCGCTCTCGACGACATCGAGAGTGCGTACGACACGTTCGGCCGTGCGGCGGAGACCAAGGCGCTCAAGGTGGTGCTCAACGCCTGATGCGCCGAACTCGGCCCGGTCGTGCGCATCCCGCGTTAGCGTGTAGTCATGACGACTGCAGCCAAGGCCCAGACCCTTGTCGGACTCTATGACGCTCCGGAGATCCTCCGGGTCGTGAACGTGTGGGATGTCGTGTCCGCGCGGGCGGTCGCCGCCCTCCCGGAGACGAAAGCGCTCGCCACCGCGGGCCACGGCATCGCCGCGTCCTTCGGCTACGAAGATGGTGCGACTCCCCGCGAGGTCATGATCGACATGGTGGGGCGGATCGCCGCCGCCGTCCAGGTTCCCGTCACGGCCGACCTCGACGACGGCTACGGCGACGCGGGGGAGACCACGCGCCTCGCCATCGCGGCCGGAGTCGTGGGCGCGAACGTCGAAGATCGGCTCAAGCCGCTGGGCGAATCCGTCGCCGCGGTCGAGGCGATCGTCAAGGCGGCGGAGGCCGAGGGCGTGCCCTTCGCGCTCAATGCCCGCACCGATGCGTTCGTCCGCGCCGGCGCACGCCCGGTGCCGCAGAGCATCGCCGACGCGATTCAGCGCGGGCGCGCCTACCTCGACGCCGGAGCGACGGCCGTGTTCGTCCCCGGCATCCTCGACATGAACGTCACCCGTCAGCTCGTCGAGGGCATCGGAGAGCGCAAGGTCAGCGTGATCGGCATTCCCGGCGCTCTCGCTGCGTCGGAGTACGAGAAGCTCGGGGTCGCCCGCATCTCCTACGGTCCGCTCCCGCAGCGGGTCGCGCTCACCGCACTCCAGGAGCTTGCGGCTGACCTGTACGCCGGCGGCGTCGTCCCGGCGAACCTCCCTGCCCTCAACTGACGGCGTCGAAGACGAGTGACCGCGGCTCACTAGACTTGCTCCGTGGTCACTCGTCTTTCGAACTTCTTCCTCCGCACGCTCCGTGAAGACCCTGCAGGCGCAGAGGTCGCCAGCCACCGGCTGCTGATCCGGGCGGGATACATTCGCCCGCAGGCCGCCGGCATCTTCGCGTGGCTGCCACTGGGGCTTCGCGTCAAGTCGAAGATCGAGACCGTCGTCCGTGAGGAGATGGCCGCGGCTGGCGCGCAGGAGGTCCATTTCCCCGCACTGATGCCTCGCGAGGCCTATGAGGCGAGCGGTCGTTGGGACGAGTATGGAGACCTGCTCTTCCGCCTGCAGGACCGCAAGGGCGGCGATTACCTCCTCGCCCCCACGCATGAGGAGGCCTTCACGCTGCTGGTGAAAGACCTGTACTCGTCGTACAAGGACCTGCCGCTCTCGATCTACCAGATCCAGGACAAGTACCGAGACGAGGCTCGTCCTCGCGCCGGCCTCCTCCGTGGGCGCGAATTCACGATGAAAGACGCGTACTCGTTCGATTCGTCGGATGAGGGCTTGGACGTCAGCTACCAGGCACAGCGTGACGCATACGAGCGCATCTTCCAGCGACTCGGACTCGAGTACGTCATCGTTCAGGCGGATGCCGGTGCGATGGGCGGGTCCCGCAGCGAGGAGTTCCTGCACCCGACCCCCGTCGGCGAGGACACCTTCGTGCGCAGCGAGGGCGGGTATGCGGCGAACGTCGAGGCGTTCGCCACCGCGGTGCCCGATGCCATCCCGTTCGACGAGGATGCTGCTCCGGTGATCTTCGATTCCCCGGACACCCCCACGATCGAGACGCTGGTCGCGCACAGCAACCGCGAGCTCGAGGGGGAGTACACGGCCGCCGACACGCTCAAGAACGTGGTTCTCGCCCTGACCCACCTGGACGGCACGCGCGAGCTCGTCATCGTCGGCATCCCCGGCGACCGCGACGTCGACGAGAAGCGGGCCGAGGTCGCCTTCGCGCCCGCTGCGGTCGAGACGGCCACGGCCGATGACTTCGAGAACAACCCGCTTCTGGTGAAGGGGTACATCGGGCCCTGGTCGCCGACCGGCGCCGTGCTCGGCGAGGAGTCGGCCACCGGCATCCGCTATCTGGTCGACCCCCGCGTGAGCGAGGGCACGAGCTGGATCACCGGGGCGAACATCGATCAGAAGCATGCGCACTCGGTGGTCGCCGGACGCGACTTCGCTGCCGACGGGATCGTGGAGATCGCGAACGTGCGCGCCGGCGACCCCGCCCCCGACGGCTCCGGTCCGGTCGAGCTCGCACGGGGCATGGAGATCGGTCACGTGTTCCAGCTCGGCCGCAAGTACGCCGAGGCGCTCGGACTGAAGGTGCTGAACGAGAACGGCAAGCTCGTCACGGTGACGATGGGCTCCTACGGCATCGGCATCACCCGCATCCTGGCGATCATCGCTGAGCTCAACAACGACGACAAGGGCCTCATCTGGCCGGCATCGGTCGCGCCGTTCGATGTCCAGGTGGTCGCGGCAGGTCGCGATCAGGTCGCGTTCGATGTGGCCGAGGGGCTCTCGGCGGAGCTGGAAGCCGCGAGTCTCGACGTGCTGTACGACGACCGCCCGAAGGTGTCACCGGGCGTGAAGTTCGGCGATGCCGAGCTCGTCGGCGTGCCCAAGATCGTGATCGTCGGCCGCGGCGCCGCCGAGGGACAGGTCGAACTCTGGGACCGCGCCACGGGCGAGCGCGATGCGGTCTCCGTCGATGAGGTCGTCGCTCGACTCACCGCCGCCGGCTGAGAGCCGCGGCCGCGTCGTCAGCAGACGATGCGGCCGTGGTTCATGATGTCGTCATCCGGAGTGTCGCGGGTGACGAGGGATTTGAGGGCGCCGGCCGCGGTCGCGAGTCTGCCCTTCGCCGGTTCCCAGAACTCCGTCACCTTCGGCGTGACCCGGAGCAGAGCGATGCCCGGCGTCTCCAATCCGTCCGCGAACCAGATCTCCAACGAGGGCGAGTAGAGCTCCTCCATCTTGGCTCGGTCGTGGACGATCTCTGCGGTGCCGGCGACGGACACGTACCGCATGCCCTTGGCGTCGCAGTAAGCGAGGCCCACATCGTGGTGTCGGCGAGCTTCGGCGACCTTCTCGGTGTCCTCAGCGGTGAAGAACCAGATGTCTCCGGCGTCGTCCATCTGCCGGGTCGACATCGGTCGGCTGACGAGGTTGCCTTCCTCGTCGATCGTGGTCAGCATCGTGAAGTCGATGTCTTCGACGAGCTCGGCGATGCGGGCGAGGGCTTTGGGTCCGGTGATCTCAGTCATGATTCCACCGTGCCGCGTGTGCCCGCGGGCGGCATGGGCATTGACATCCAGGCCGGGCGGTGATCAGTCCGGGACGTCGACGGCATGCCCGGCGTTGCGGCCCACGGGGATCCGGCCGCGTGCCACGCTGGTGTCATGATCGACGAACCGCTGCCGGACGCCCTCAACTCCGAGATCGACGCCATCCTCGACGGCGCGGACGCACACGCCGACCGTCGGCTGGTGAGGAGGATGGTGCGGACGGCCATCCTGCTGGGAGAGGACGACGCCGACCGGCTCGACCTCAAGATCGCCTCTGCTGCGCTGGCGGAGATGCGGGACGCCTTCCGACTCTTCGCACCGTTCCGTGGCGTCCCCAAGGTGACCGTCTTCGGTTCCGCGAGAACCCGGCAGGACGACCCGCTCTACCTCACTGCTCGCGACGTCGCCGCCGCGCTGGCGAGTGACGGGTGGATGGTGGTCACGGGGGCGGGGCCCGGCATCATGCAGGCGGCCTCCGAGGGTGCCGGTCCCGCGCTCTCTCTCGGCGTATCGATCCGCCTTCCGTTCGAGGAGAAGGCGCAGGGGCTCATCACGGACAACGACCAGGTCGTCGCGATGAAGTACTTCTTCACCCGCAAGCTGATGCTCATCAAGGAATCGCTCGGGTTCATCTGTCTTCCCGGTGGGTTCGGCACCCTGGACGAGATGTTCGAGCTGCTCACGCTGCAGCAGACGGGGAAAGCGGAGCCCACGCCGATCGTGCTCCTCGATCAGCCGGGAGGCACGTTCTGGCAGGGTCTCCGGAGCTTCATCGACGACCACCTCGCTCCCACGGGAGTGATTTCGGAAGGCGACTTCGATCGGGTGGTCATCACCGATTCCGTCGACGCGGCTCGTGCGGAGATCACCGGTTTCTGGCACAACTACGATTCGCTGCGATGGGTCGGTGGGGCGCTCGTGCTGCGCCTGCGCGCGGAGCCCACGGATGCCGAGATCGAGGCGCTGAACGAACAGTTCGCCTCGATGCTCTCCTCGGGGCGGATCGAGAGGACCGCACCGCGGCAACCGGAAGTCGCCGACGACGACCTGCTGGAGCTGCCGCGGCTGATGCTCCACCTCGATCAGCGTCAGGTCGGGAATCTGTTCCGACTGATCGGTGCGATCAACGCACTTCCCTCTGCTCCCGCTCGATGATGCGAGCCGCGAAGTCGTCGAGGTCGATCGCGCGGCCCAGGATCCGTTCCGCGGCACGGTGCCCCGAGTAGTAGGCCGCGCCGACGGTGGCAGGCTCATCGCCCCAGGTGGCCTCGCCCGCGAAGTGCAGGACTCCGTCGACGGGGCCGGCCAGGTCGTCGTGGTCGTGATGACTCGACCCCAGGGCCAGATGTGAGTAGGAGCCGTTCGAGAACTCGTCCTGACCCCAGTGCGTGACCCAATGAGCCCGGGGTTCGCCGACCGCATCCCCGTAGAGCACGCGGAGGGCGCGCACGGCATCGGCGACGACGTCTTCGTCGGGGAGCTCCTGCATCCGTCGTCCGAAAGGGCCGGCGGCGAAGGTCAACAGGGTGGGCAGGCCGCTGACAGCGGAGACGTCGTACCAGGAATGCCAGTGCTCGCCGGCCTCGCCGAGCGCACGCAGCACATAGCTGTCCTCGTTCCAGAACCGCCTGTCGAACTGGATGAAGACCTTGTTGAAGACTCCCATCCCGAGTCGTGTGAGAGGACCGGCCACGGCCTCCGGCAGCGCGGGCTCGAACTCGATCGAGCCGGCCTTGAGCACACCCAGGGGGACGGTGACGACGACCTGATCCGCGGTGAAGGCTGCGTCGCCGGCGTGCACCACCACGCCGCTGCTCGAGTGATCCACCCTCGTCACGGTCGTCTCGAAGCGGATGTCGAGACCCGCGCCGATGCGCCGGGGAACCTCGTCGTATCCACGCGGGAAGATCACCTCATCCCCGTCGATCGCGTCCTCGTCGAGGCCGTGTGCGTCGAGGTCTCCGATCCAGGCACCGCACTGCTCCTCGACCCGGTGACGGAAGAACTCGCGGACGTCGTCGATGCGCTCCGGCGCGAGGCCGGACCGGTCGAGAGCTCGTTCCGTCACGTCGAGATATGTGTCGCCGGGGGAGGAGGCGCCGACCTCCTCGACGAGGAGTCGATCGACCGCATCGACATCGTCGATCCACTGAGCGGTGGCGTCGGCACCCATGGGTCGTCCGTCCCCGTCGAAGTTCTCGATGGGCCGCCCGCCGACCTGGAAGCTGCCCACTGTGTACTCGATCGTCGGAATCCGAAGTGCCTGGACGAGATCCCACAGTGGCGATCCGTCGATTCCATGAATCCACGAGGCGCCACGGTCTACCGAGAACCCCGCCTCCCGATCGGTGTGCATCCGCCCGCCGACGCGGTCACGACCTTCCAGGACCACGACTCGATGCCCCGCATCGGCGAGCATGCGCGCGGCCGTGACACCCGACATCCCTGCACCGATCACGATCGTGTCGAACGATCCCATGCGTCCTCCTCGACTTCCGGCGCGGAAAACTGCCGCCGTCGTGGCAGGGGCCGGTTGGCACAGGGTATCGTGGTACGGATGTCGCGCGTGCGAACAGGCGCGACGAGAGCTGAATAGAGAGGCCGTCATGGACATCGAACTGAGTCTTCTGCGAGGGATCGAGAAGGAGAAGGCGATCCCCTTCGACGAACTCGTCGCGATCATCGAGCAGGCGATCCTGACCGCGTACTCCAAGCATGTCTCCGAGGACGGTGTGACGCCCGAGGGCGTCCGCGTGCACCTCGACCGCAAGACCGGGCATGTCGCCATCCTGCAGGTCGTCCGCGACGAGGAAGACGCCATCATCGGCGAAGAGGATGCGACCCCCGACGACTTCGGTCGGATCGCGGCCTTCGCCGCCAAGCAGGTCATCAGCCAGCGACTGCGTGACATCGCCGACGACGTCGTGCTCGGCGACTTCAAGGACAAAGAGGGTGACATCGTCGCCGGCGTGATCCAGCAGGGTCCGAACCCGCGCATGATCCACGTCGACCTCGGTGCCGTCGAGGCGATCCTGCCCCCCGAGGAGCAGGTGCCCGGCGAGGAGTACACCCACGGATCGCGTGTGCGCGTGTACGTCACCAGCGTCGCCAAGGGGCTCAAGGGACCGCAGATCACGGTTTCCCGCACGCACCCGGGGCTCGTCCGCAAGCTCTTCGCGCTCGAGGTGCCGGAGATCGCCGCCGGTCTCGTCGAGATCGTGGCGCTGGCCCGCGAGGCCGGTCACCGGACGAAGATCGCCGTCAAGGCGAACGACCCGTCGATCAACGCGAAGGGCGCCTGCATCGGGGAGCTCGGACGCCGCGTGCGCGCCGTGACGGAGGAGCTTGCGGGGGAGAAGATCGACATCGTCGACTACGACGCCGACCTGCCCACGTTCGTGGCGCACGCGCTGTCGCCGGCCAAGGTCACGAGCGCTTTCGTGCTCGACGCGAGCACCAAGGCCGTTCGGGCCCTGGTGCCCGACTACCAGCTGTCGCTCGCGATCGGCAAGGAGGGTCAGAACGCGCGTCTGGCCGCCAAGCTCACCGGCGCGAAGATCGACATCCAGCCGGACAGCGTCCTCGACTGACCGGCTCCGGCCTTCCGCCTCGCCCGGCGCGCGGGCGAGGCGGGGTGAAACGCAGGTGTAAGATGGAACCCGTACGAACGTGCGTCGGTTGTCGCACGCGTGCTCCCCGCTCCACCCTGCTCAGGGTGGTGTCCCAGAACGACACTCTCATCATCGATGAGCGTGCTGTGCTGCCGGGGCGCGGCGCGTGGGTCCATCCGACTCGGGAATGCATGGATGCCGCTCTGCGGCGCCGCGCATTCGGACGAGCACTGCGCGTGACCACTGAGCTGGACACGCGGACCTTCGAACAGCACCCACCAAGAAACAAAGGCTGAACAGCTATGGAAACAAAGTGAACGGCTCGAAATGAGACCCGTCCGCGACTAGTGGTCTGCCCTGTCTGGGTGGACCGACTCAGACAGGAGAATTGTGGCTGGTAAACCACGCGTACATGAGATCGCCGCCGAACTCGGCGTCGACAGCAAGGTCGCTCTTGCAAAGCTCAAGGAACTCGGCGAGTTCGTGAAGAGCCCCTCTTCGACCATCGAACCGCCGGTGGCGCGCAAGCTGCGCGCGGCGATCGAGGCCGACGGGTCGCTCAAGGGTGCGGCCGAGGCCGCTCCCGCGGCCAAGCCCGCTGCCGCCAAGTCGGCTGCGAAGCCGGGCGCCAAGCCCGCGCCGACCCCGGGCCCGAAGCCCGGCCCCAAGCCCGCTCCGGAGGCTCCGGCCCCCGAGGCGCCCGCGCCCGCTGCACCGACTCCTGCCCCCGCGGCAGCGGCCCCCGCAGCACCGGCAGCGGAAGCAACCAAGCCCGCAGAGGGCAATGCACCGACGCCCGGCGCCCCGCGTCCCGGCAACAACCCGTTCTCCTCCGCGCAGGGGATGGGTCAGCGCCCGGCCGGACCCCGTCCGGGCAACAACCCGTTCGCATCCGCGCAGGGCATGGGCCAGCGCCCGACGCCGGGCAACATCCCGCGTCCGCAGGCTCCGCGCCCCGGCGCACCCCGTCCGGGTGCTCCGCGTCCCGGCTCGCCTCGTCCGGGTGCGCCCCGCAGCGGCGGTGGCGGTCGTCCCGGCGCTCCGTTCCAGCAGCGTCCCGGCGGCCCCGGTCGTCCCGGCGGTGCCGGTGGCCCCGGTGGTGCCGGTGGTCCTGGTGCACGTCCCGGCGGTGGCGGCGGCTTCGCCGGTCGTCCCGGTGGCGGCGGTGGTCGTGGCCGTGGTCCCGGCGGTGGTACCGCAGGTGCCTTCGGCAAGGGCGGCGGCAAGAGCAAGCAGCGCAAGTCGCGGCGGGCGAAGCGGCAAGAGTTCGAGATGCGGAGTGCTCCGGTCGTCGGCGGCGTCAACGTCACCCGCGGCAACGGAGAGATCATTCGCATGCGCCGCGGCGCGTCCATCGCGGACTTCGCCGACAAGATCGAGACGCTGACCGGTTACACGGTGCAGCCCGGAACCCTCGTCACCATCCTCTTCAACCTCGGCGAGATGGCCACGGCCACCGAGTCGCTGGATGAGGCGACGTTCGAGGTCCTGGGCGCTGAGCTCGGCTACAAGATCCAGATGGTCTCGCCCGAGGACGAGGACAAGGAGCTCCTCGAGGGCTTCGGTCTCGACCTCGAGGCCGAACTGGAAGCCGAGAGCGAAGACGACCTCGAGATCCGTCCTCCGGTCGTGACCGTCATGGGTCACGTCGACCACGGTAAGACGCGACTTCTCGACGCGATCCGCCAGACCAACGTCATCGAGGGTGAAGCCGGTGGCATCACCCAGCACATCGGTGCCTACCAGGTCTGGACCGAGCACGAGGGCATCGAGCGGGCCATCACGTTCATCGACACCCCGGGTCACGAGGCGTTCACCGCCATGCGTGCCCGTGGTGCGCAGGTCACCGACCTCGCGATCCTCGTGGTCGCAGCCGACGACGGCATCATGCCGCAGACGGTCGAGGCGCTGAACCACGCCCAGGCGGCCAATGTGCCGATCGTGGTCGCGGTGAACAAGGTGGACAAGCCCGACGCCAACCCGTCGAAGGTGCGCCAGCAGCTCACCGAGTACGGTCTGGTCGCCGAGGAATTCGGTGGCGACGTCATGTTCGTCGACGTGTCCGCGCGGGCCAACACGGGTATCCAGGAACTCCTGGACGCCGTGCTGCTCACGGCCGATGCCGGTCTCGACCTGACGGCCAACCCGAACAAGGCCGCTCGCGGTGTCGCCATCGAGGCGAAGCTCGACAAGGGTCGCGGTTCGGTCGCCACGGTGCTCATCCAGTCCGGAACGCTTCGGATCGGTGACGCGATCGTGGCGGGTACGGCATACGGCCGCGTGCGTGCGATGGCGGATGAGAACGGCGAGCAGGTCCTCGAGGCCTACCCGTCGCGTCCGGTCCAGGTGCAGGGTCTGAACTCCGTGCCGCGTGCCGGTGACGTCTTCATCGTCACCGAGGAAGACCGCATGGCCCGCCAGATCGCGGAGAAGCGCGAGGCAGTCGAGCGCAACGCCCAGCTGGCCAAGGCCCGCAAGCGCATCTCGCTCGAGGACTTCACCCGCGCTCTCGAAGAGGGCAAGGTCGAGTCGCTCAACCTCATCATCAAGGGTGACGTCTCCGGTGCCGTCGAGGCGCTGGAGGAGTCGCTCCTCAAGATCGAGGTCGACGATTCGGTCCAGCTGCGCATCATCCACCGCGGCGTCGGTGCCATCACCGAGTCCGACGTGAACCTCGCGACGATCGACAACGCGATCATCGTGGGCTTCAACGTCCGTCCTGACACGAAGGCGCGCGAGCGTGCTTCCCGTGAGGGCGTGGACATCCGGTTCTACTCCGTCATCTACAACGCGATCGATGAGATCGAGAGCTCGCTCAAGGGCATGCTCAAGCCGGAGTACGAAGAGGTCCAGTCGGGTGTCGCCGAGATCCGCGAGGTGTTCCGCTCCTCGAAGTTCGGCAACATCGCCGGTGTCATCGTGCGATCGGGAACGATCACTCGAAACGCCAAGGCTCGTGTCATCCGCGACGGTGTCGTGCTGGCCGATGGTCTCGCCATCGAGTCGCTGCGTCGCTTCAAGGACGACGTCACCGAGGTCCGTACCGACTACGAGGCCGGTATCGGTCTCGGCAAGTACAACGACATCCAGATCGGTGATGAGATCGAGACGACCGAGCTCATCGAGAAGCCTCGCGGCTGATCAATTTCGAACACCTTCGGGCGTCCTCCCCTCCCGCTCCTCCGGAGCGCGGAGAGGAAGGGCGCCCTGAGGGTTCCTGGACAGGGAGAGAACAATGGCAGGCGAACGACAGGCCCGGCTCGCGGACCGAATCCGCGTGATCCTCGCAGAGCGGTTGGAGAAGGGGCTGCGCGATCCGCGCCTCGGCTTCGTCACCATCACCGACGTGCGTGTGAGCGGAGACCTTCAGCACGCATCGGTGTTCTACACGGTGCTGGGCACGGAGGAGGAGCGCATCTCCAGCGGCGCGGCCCTCACCTCGGCCACCGGCATGCTGCGCAGCGAGGTCGGACGGCAGCTGAGCACCCGTCTGGTGCCCACACTGGAGTTCATCCCGGATGCGCTCCCCGAGAACGCGGACCACATCGGTGCGCTGCTTCGCGAGGCGCAGCAGCGCGATGCCGACGTAGCGAAGCTCGCGTCATCCGCATCACACGCCGGCGACGCGGATCCGTACCGCACCGAGGACGAGCCGGAGTGATCACCGTTTGATACGCTCGGCTTCGCGGGAATGCTTCCGTGAAGCTGGGGGAACGGCATCGAGGGTACGGGTACACAGGGGGCTCTCTTCGTCGCGCCTGCCGCGCTGGGCCTGTTGCTCGACGAGCTCCTGGATGTCGATCTCGGCTGTGTGCCCCATGTGCTCGCCCGCCTCGCCGCCGAGCTGGATGCGGACTCCCGGGCGATCCTCGAAGTCGCCGAGCGGTTGTCGGCGGACCAACGACATGGCTTGCGCCCGCTGCCCAACCCGCTGCCGCTCGTACCGTCCATCGCACGCAGATTCGAGGCGACGGAGCTCGGGGCCAGAGACCGCGAGTTGCTCACGGCGCTTGCGCTCTCGCTGGACGGTGGACTCGACGCCCTCCTGGAGTTCGACGGCAGGTCCGCGGCCGCGATCGCCGCGGGCCCGTTGGGGGAGCACATGCGGCTCCATGCCGGTCACGCGCGCTTCGCCGATCCCCGCCTCTCCATCTGGATCAGGGCAACGACCGGCATCGCAGCCGTCGCCGGGGTCCATGCGCGGCTCAGCGTGATCTTCCGCCGTCGAGGAGACCGGGTGAGTGAGGATTGGCACCGCGCTCGCGCTTCCCTCGAGGGCGCTCCCGAGAGCGCAGCCGAGTTGACGACCATCGCGAGGCAGCTCAGTGAGGCCGGCCACCCGGAACGGGCGCTGCTGCTCGCGCGGGAGGCAGCGGAGCATGCGCTCGGCGAGGCCCGGGACGAAGCGCATCTCGTCGCGGGGGCCTCGGCCGTCGGCGCCGGCTTCGCGACGGAGGCGATCGCGTGGTTCAGCGGGCTGTATCCGCACTCCGCGGAGCGCTGGCGACTCATGGGCCTCGGCGGCCTGCTCGTCGCCCAGGCGTTCGAGCAGGGCGCAGTGCCGGAGGTCGAACCGAAAGCCCTGCGCCCGCGCACGGATGACGCCGCGGACTGGTGCCATTGGACGAGGGCTGCCGCGCTGGCCGCCGTGATGTGCGCGGAGCGGGGCGATCGTCGCGCGATGCGGGTATGGCTCGACGCCGTGCGGGAGGGCACCGCACGAATCGGTGGAGAACGCGAGCTCGCAGACCCCGTCATCGCGCTGAGCTGGCTGATCTCCGGAGAGCGCGACATCGACGCGACTGCGGGCTCGGGGCCGGTGGCCGGGGGGATGCTGCGCGCACTGCAGGCCGCGATGGACGGCGACGTCGATCTGGGACTCCGGGTGCTGGCGCGGGGCGGATCCGGAATGACCGCCGAGGCGGACCCGTTCGTCCCGGGATTCGAGCACAGTCCGGTCGTCCAGGCGTATCGAGCTGTCATCGAGGTGCTGCTCCTGGTGTGGCGCGGTGACATCGGTCTTGCGCGCGACCGGCTGATCCAGGCCGCACTCGTGCTGCCGGTCTCGTTGCCCCTCGCCGGACTGGGCGTGGTGCTCGCCAGACGTCTCGATCTCGCCGTGCTCGGCGAACTGGGACCGTACGCGCGATCGCTCACCGCCGCGCTGCCGGCCGGTGCGAGGATCGACCGTCTCGTGGATCGGGGCATCCAGTCGTTTCTCGCGGGTTCCTTCGACGATGCTGCAGCGACGATCCGCCTCTGGGCCGATCTCGGGTCGGCGCGGACCACCATGACGGTTCCGGCGCTCGATGAACTCGCGCTCGACCCGGAGGGTGGCTCGACGCCGGCGCCATCCATCGAGCCGCCGGAGATCGCTCTCGCGCAGCGCCTGCGGGTCCGGCTCGCGACGGCCGGAGATGGTCGCTGGCGGTCCGAGTGCATCGAGGTGCGAGAGGCGGCACGGACGCTCCGTTCGCCGTTCGCGCGGGCGAGGGTGGAGACGATGCTCGGTACCCAGTACGCCATACGCGATGACCATCGCTCGGCGCGCATCCACCTGCAGCATGCCGAGAGGCTGTTCGAGCTGTGCGGCGCGACGGCATGGGCGCGGACGATCCGCGGACGGTTGGACAGGCTCGACGCCAAGGAAGGGAGCATCGTTCCCGCTGTCGATCCCTTGTCGGCGTGCCGAGCCGCATGGTCGCTTCAGCTGACCGCGCGCGAGTTGGAAGTGGCGATGTGCGCCGTCGGGGGAGCGGCGAACCGCGACATCGCTGAGCACCTCAACTTCTCGGTCCGCACGGTGGAGGTGCACCTCGGTCGCATCTTCACCAAGCTCGACGTCCGCAGTCGAGTCGAGCTGACGGTGCTCGCGCATCGCACCGACCACCACCTCTGAGCCTGTCAGCGAGGCAGGGAGAGGGCGGCTCCATCGGCTTCGGCGAGGCCGTCGGCGATGAGAGAGTCGATCGCGCGGTCCCGCTGACGGGCGTCCGGCCAGTCAGGGAGCACGAGGTCGAGCTGCACGGCCCCGGGAGATCGATCGCGCAGCAGCCGCAGCACGGCACCCCGCGCCTGTCGGTCCGAACCCTCGTAGGCGGCCTGGCGACGACGTTCGTCCCCGGTGTCCGGCCTGCCGGCTGCCAGCCACGCACAGCCGCTTGCGAGCGGACACAGCTCGCACCGCGGGGAACGCGCCGTGCACACGGTCGCGCCGAGCTCCATCATGGCGGCGTTGAACTGCGCGGCGTCCGCAAGCGACTCCGGCAGGAGGGAGTCCATCAGGTCGAGGTCCCGCCGCGAGGGCGGTGCCGGCTGGGCTCGCCCCTGCACAGCCCTGGCCAGCACGCGTCGGGTGTTGGTGTCGACGACGGGGTGCCGGTCGCCGTAGGCGAATACCGCGACGGCGCGGGCCGTGTAGTCGCCGATGCCGGACAGGGCGAGGAGGGAATCGACGTCGCGGGGCACGATCCCGCCATGCCGCTCGGTGATCTCCACGGCTGCCCGGAACAACCAGAGCGCGCGACGCGGGTATCCGAGGTTGGCCCACTGCTGCACGACTTCCGCTGCCGAGGCAGAGGCCATCGCCGTCGGCGTGGGCCATCGGGCAAGCCACGCCTCGAGATGCGGGATGACCCTTGCGACCGGGGTCTGCTGAAGCATGAACTCGCTCACCAGAACACCCCACGCGCCGAACTCGTCGTGGAATTCCGTGCGGCGCCACGGCAGGTCGCGAGCGGTCGCTCGGTACCACGTGGGCAGGCGCGATACGACATCGGAAGGGGCCTGCGGTCCGGGCATCCCTCCAGCGTACGTGAGCCGTGAGTCCTCGCCGTTCGGCGGATCCCGGCGCGGCGCCGGTGGTCGGGGCCGATCAGGTGGCGCGCACGTCGTCGGTAGGCTGGGGGGATGGTCTCGCCCGGCATCCTTCTCGTCGACAAGCCCGCTGGGATGACCAGCCACGACGTGGTCGCACGCACGCGGCGCGCGTTCGGCACGCGGAAAGTCGGCCATGCGGGGACTCTCGACCCGATGGCGACTGGACTCCTCGTCATCGGCATCGAAGGAGCCACCCGACTGCTGACCTATATCGTCGGCGCGGACAAGACCTATGAGGCGACGATCCGTCTCGGACAGACCACCGGGACGGATGACGCCGAGGGCGAGGTCCTGACCACCGCCGACTCCGAGGCATTGAGCGCTGTCACGGATGCCGCGGTCGACGAGGGCATCCTGGCGTTGACCGGTGAGATCTCGCAGGTTCCCAGCTCGGTGTCCGCCATCAAGGTCGACGGACGGCGTGCATACGATCGCGTTCGTGCGGGCGAAGAGGTCGTGCTCGCCGCGCGGGACGTCGTGGTCTCTCGCTTCGAAGTGTCGGCACGGCGTCAGCTGGACGGTTTTCTCGACCTCGATGTGATCGTCGACTGTTCGTCCGGAACGTACATCCGGTCCCTCGCCCGCGACCTCGGCGCGTACCTCGGCGTCGGCGGACACCTGACCGCACTGCGGCGCACGAGAGTGGGGCCTTTCGAGGTGAGCGACGCCGTGGGCCTGGATGCGCTGGAGGGGGCCCGCACACTGACTCCGGCCGCCGCCGCCGGCCGCATCCTTCCGGTGCTCGACGTGTCGGCCGAGGAGGCACGCGATCTCCGTCACGGAAAGCGACTCCTCGATCAGGCCGGTCGCCTCGACGGCGCAGGAGCGAACACCGCGGCCATCGACCCGGACGGCGTCCTGGTGGGCATCGTCGAGAAGCGCGGCGCCGATCTGAAGAGCGCCATGAACATGCCCGAGGGTGACCGATGATCCTGTGGCTGACGATCGCGCAGATCGCCGTCGCCGTCGCTGCCGGGGTCTTCTGCGTCGTCGCCGGGCTGAGTGGGCGTCGACCCAGCGACATCAGCGTCGGTGCTCTCGCCCTCGTGGAGGTGCTGCTCGTCGTCCAGGTGATCGTCGCGATCGTCGCACCGCTCGCGGGAAACCCGCCCACGGGAGACCTGCTCGAGTACTGGGTCTACCTCGTGTCGGCGGTGCTCCTTCCCATCGGAGCCGTGCTGTGGGCGCTCATGGAGCGCAGCCGGTGGAGCACGGTCATCCTCGGAGTCGCGGCACTCGCCATCGCGATCATGCTGTGGCGCATGCAGGTCATCTGGACCGTCCAGATCGCGTGACGCGAGGCGTCGTGGCGGAGTCCGCCTCTCTCCCGCGGCTCTAGGATGGAATGCGCTATGAGCTCCACCGCCCCCTCCACTCGGATGACCGGAATCGGTCGCGTCCTGGTGATCGTCTACGCCGTCATGGCGCTGGCGGCCACCGGCCGCAGCTTCGTGCAGATCGTCCGTCGATTCGACGAGGCGCCGCTGGCGTACTCCCTCTCCGCACTCGCTGCCGTCGTATACATCCTCGCGACCCTCGCGCTCATCCTGGCCCGTCGTCGCGGGTGGTACACCGTCGCCTGGGTCGCGATCGTCTTCGAGCTCACCGGTGTGCTCGTCGTCGGGCTGCTGAGCATCTTGATGCCGGCGCTGTTCCAGCACGAGACGGTGTGGTCGCTGTTCGGGCGCGGATACCTGTTCATCCCCCTGGTCCTCCCGGTGTTCGGGATCTGGTGGCTGCGCACGCACCGCCCCGTCGACGCCCCGGTTCCCACCGAGGTGCACGCGTGATCGTCTTCCGCAGCCCCGAGGAGGTTCCGGCGGGATTCGGGCCGAGCGCGGTCGCCATCGGCAAATTCGATGGTGTCCACGCCGGTCATCGTGCGGTCATCGAACGGCTGAAGGAAACGGCCGCGTCCACCGGCAGTCGCGCGGTCGCCGTGACCTTCGACCGCAATCCGCTGGCCGTGATCCGCCCGGATCGGTGTCCCGAGAACGTCGTCACCGTCGATCGCAAGCTCGAGCTGCTGGGTGGCCTCGGCCTCGACGCGACCCTCGTGCTCACGTTCGACGAGGAGATGGCCGCCCGCAGCGCCGAGGACTTCGTCGTCGACATCCTCGTCGGTGCACTGCAGGTGTCGACCGTGCTGGTCGGCCAGGACTTCCGTTTCGGCCACCGCGGCGCGGGCACCCCTGACCTGCTGCGCGAGCTCGGCCCCCGCTACGGCTTCTCCGTAGAGGTCGTCGACGACGTGTACCTTCCGGGATCCACCCGACGCGTCTCATCCAGCTGGATCCGTGAGCTGCTGATGGAGGGAGACGTCGCGTCGGCGGCCACGGTTCTCGGGCGCTATCCCGATGTCCGCGGCGAGGTCGTCCACGGCCTGAAGCGCGGGCGGGAGCTGGGGTTCCCGACCGCCAACCTCTCGACCATCGTCGACGCGTTCGTTCCCGCCGACGGCGTCTACGCCGGGTGGCTCGTCGATCACGACACCGGCATCCGTCATCCTTCCGCGATCTCCGTCGGCACGAATCCGACCTTCGATGACGTCCTCGTGCGGCAGGTCGAGGCGCATGTGCTGGGTGAGACCGGCCTCGACCTGTACGGACACGACGTCACGGTCGAGTTCGTGGCGCGGCTGCGGGGCATGGTGGCGTTCGAGGGAATCGAGAAGCTGATGGAGCAGATGGGGGCGGACGTCACGGAAGCTGCTCGGGCTCTCGGCGTCACGTTCGAGTAGTCTCCGCCGGCCGCCGTCCGCGCCCTCCTCGGACGACTCGGCGTGGGCGATCCGCAGGTGTCGCGTCGGATGACATAGAATGGACTCGGCTCCCGCCGATTCTCACGCTTCTCGCGTGCTTCGGCGGGAAGAAGACCCACTGTTCGTACGGTCCTGGCTCACGCCACACGCGGACATCGAGAACGGCCCGCGGCTTCATGGGGAAGCCGGAGCCTTCACGCTCAGGAGGAGCATGCCGACCACGGCAACCGCCACCACACGGCGCAAGAAGACGTCCCGTCGAGATGACGAGGCACCCCTCATCCCGATCCTCGCGCGCAAGGTGCGCGAGATCGAGGCGAAGTCGCAGCGAGGGAAGCTCGGCCCGACCAATCGGGTGAAGTTCCAGGTGATCGCGTTCCTGGTGCGCGAGGAGCGCGCCCGAGTGAAGGCGGATGCCGAGATCGGCGAACCCGCCCGCGCTGAGCTGCTGAAGCGGCTCGACGGTGTGGCCACGATCCTCGCCAAGACGGCTGCACGCGACACTTCGCTCATCCAGCTGCTCGAGGCCGACCAGGCGACGTCGCCGGTGGCCAAGCGCATGCGACGCGACTGGCTGCTCGAATCCGGTGCGGAGCTGGCTCCCGAAGAGCTCATCATCGCGGATGCCGCACCGGTCCAGATCTCCACGATCCCCGCGGCCATCGCCGAGCGACAGGTCACGCCGCCCTCGGTCGAGTCCCGGCAGTTGGCGAACCCGTTCCTTGCTCCCGACCTGACGCCGCGACCGGCCGCGACCCCGCGCCGCCGCCTCGACGGCTGGGAGCTCATGGGCCCGCTGTACAAGGCTTTCGAGACCGGCGCCGGCGGATCCGCTGCGTCCATGGATCTGCCACCCGCGCCGGAGCACGACCACATCTCGCCCAAGGGCCTCGAGGTCATGGTGCATCAGTCACGATTCCTCGAGGCCGTGAAGGCGGGCCACCGCAGCTTCCTCCTCGCCGATGAGCCTGGCCTCGGCAAGACGGCGCAGTCGGTGCTGGCCGCGTCGGTGGCCGGTGCCTACCCGCTGCTCGTCGTCGTGCCCAACGTCGTGAAGATGAACTGGGCGCGGGAGGTCGAGCGGTGGACGCCGCAGCGACGGGCCACGGTCATCCAGGGCGATGGCACCGACATCGACGCATTCGCCGACGTGTTCATCGTGAACTACGAGATCCTCGACCGGCACATGTCGTGGTTGGCCTCGATCGGTCTGCGCGGAATGGTCGTCGACGAGGCGCACTTCATCAAGAACCTCTCCTCGCAGCGTTCGCAGAACGTGCTGTCGCTCGCCGCGCAGGTTCGTGAGCGCACCCCGGGACACGATCCGCTCATGCTCGCTCTCACGGGCACCCCGCTGATCAACGACGTCGAGGACTTCGACGCGATCTGGCGCTTCCTGGGGTGGACCACGGGTGAGAAACCGGGTCCCGAGCTGATGGAGAAGCTGGATGCGACCGGGTTCACCCCGGCCGACAAGGCGTTCTACCCCGAAGCCCGCGACGCGGTCATCTCGATGGGCATCGTCCGCCGCAAGAAGAAGGACGTCGCCGCCGACCTGCCGGACAAGCTGATCGCCGATCTGCCGGTGCAGCTCGACGACGAGTTCGGACGCAGCATCCGTCAGGCCGAGCGCGAGCTGGGGGAGCGGCTCGCCGCTCGCTATCGCCGCATCATCGAGGCCCGTGGCGACCGCGGGTTCGCCCCCGGAGAGATCGACGACGACATCGTGCGTCTCGTCGCTCAGAACGAGCTCGAGGAGTCGAAGGCCGCCGGCACCGGGGGAGACAACGTCTTCAGCATGGTCCGCCGCATCGGTCAGGCCAAAGCGCCGCTGGCCGCGGACTACGCCGCCCAGCTGCAGCGCTCGGTCGGCAAGGTCGTCTTCTTCGCGAAGCACATCGACGTGATGGACCAGGCCGAGGCGCACTTCGCCGCCGTCGGCATCCGGTCGGTGTCGATCCGAGGCGACCAGACCTCGACGACACGTCAGCAGGCGATCGACGATTTCAACAGCGACCCCGCCGTGGGCATCGCCGTCTGCTCGCTCACTGCCGCCGGCGTCGGGCTCAACCTGCAGGCGGCGTCGAACGTCGTGCTCGCCGAGCTGTCGTGGACGGCTGCCGAGCAGACGCAGGCGATCGACCGCGTCCACCGCATCGGTCAGGACGAGCCGGTCACCGCGTGGCGGATCATCGCCGCGCATACGATCGACACCAAGATCGCGGAACTGATCGATCAGAAGCAGGGTCTCGCAGCCCGCGCGCTCGACGGTGAGGCTGTCGAGGAGTCGGCCGCAGAGCCCGTGCAGCTGGCGGCGCTCATGCACCTGCTTCGTCAGGCTCTGGGCTCGGCCTGAGCGCGAAGAACATCCTTTCTTAACGCTGGTTTCCCCTCTCCGACGACCGGGATCGGGAAGTTCGTCGATATCGGCGAGTCCCGGTGTCAAGATCGGTGGTTTTCGTCGGCATCGAATGGCGCGGGGGGAGCCGGGACGCTAGTGTCGATCGAAGGCAGCGTCGCCTTTCCCCCATATCTCCCGAACGTCTGAAGGCACCAGCATGAAGATCGGCATCCTGACGAGCGGCGGCGACTGCCCCGGCCTCAACGCGGTCATCCGCGGCATCGTGCTCAAGGGCACCACCACGTACGACCTGGAGTTCGTCGGCATCCGTGACGGATGGCGGGGCCTCGTCGACGGCGACTTCATGCCGCTCACGCGTCACGAGGTGAAGGGCCTGTCCAAGGTCGGCGGCACGATCCTCGGCACCAGCCGCACGAACCCCTACGAGGGCGAGCGCGGAGGGGCGGAGAACATCGCCAAGACGCTCTACGGGCACAAGATCGACGGCATCATCGCGATCGGTGGTGAAGGCACGCTTGCCGCTGCCGACCGTCTCGCAAAGGACGGCATCAAGGTCATCGGCGTCCCGAAGACGATCGACAACGACCTGCAGGCGACGGACTACTCGTTCGGCTTCGACACGGCCGTGAACATCGCCACGGACGCGATGGACCGGCTCCGCACCACCGGCGACTCGCACCAGCGGTGCATGGTCGCCGAGGTCATGGGGCGCCACGTCGGCTGGATCGCCTTGCACGCCGGCATGGCCGCCGGCGCACACGTGATCTGCATCCCCGAGGTGCCGATGTCTATCGACGACATCACCGAACTCGTGACGAGCGCGCACGACCGCGGCCGCGCGCCCCTGGTGGTCGTCTCCGAGGGCTTCAAGCTCCTCGGCATGGACGAGGCTTACAGCGACAAGGGCCTCGACGCCTTCAACCGGCCGCGGCTGGGTGGTATCGGCGATCTGCTCGCTCCCGAGATCGAGCGCATCACGGGCATCGAGACGCGCGCCACGATCCTCGGCCACATCCAGCGGGGCGGGTCGCCTTCCGCGTTCGACCGCGTGCTGGCGACGCGTCTCGGCCTCCACGCCGCGGACGCGCTCGTCGACGGAGCCTGGGGTCAGATGGTGGCGATGCAGGGCACCGACATCGTGCGGGTCCCGTTCGCCGACGCGCTCGGTGAGCTGAACACGGTTCCGCGTTACCGCTACGACGAGGCCGCTGCGCTCTTCGGCTGAGACTTCGGCTCGACGCTTTGTTCGGCGGTTCAGGCGATCCTGCGAGAACAGGCAGTTTCGCCGCTCAGATGCCTGAATCCGGCTGATTGCCTGATCTCGCGGGCGTTCAGGCGTGCGCGCGACGGCAATGCAGACCCTGCGCCATCGCGGTCAGCACCGTCTGTTCGACGTAGCGGGCGTCGTTCATCACCTGGTGCACGTCGAATCGGAGGATCGTGTAGCCGCGGAGCACCAGGCGCGCATCGGCGCGGATGTCGCGGCGACGATCCTTCGGGGAGCTGTGATGTGCGAACCCGTCGATCTGGATGCCGAGGCGGTCACCGATCATCCCGTCCAACGGGTGCCCGTCGACCCAGACCTGCTGGCGCACGACGACGCCGATCCCGCGCATCAGGGAGACGAAGGTGGTCTCCGGCCCCGAGTCCGAGCGATCGCCGACGAGCATGGTGAGACCGGATGCCGCCGCCGAGCGCCACGCGACTCGCTCGAGGACATCGACATCGACCCCGTCTCGGCGCACCGCGGACTCCCAGACCGTCAGGGCATCCGGTTCAGGCAGACACCGGGCGATCTGGAACAGGACGTTGATTACAGGCTCCTCCGTCGAGCGCGGATGCACGGGAACGGGACCCTGGCTGCGGTGGACGAGGATGCCGGATGCATCGAACCGCGATGCGCTGTGCGCGAGTGCGACGTGCACGGCATCCGTCTTCAGCTCCCATCAGCCGCGGAGACTGGCCGCGCTCGCGCAGGTCACGCGTCCGCCGACCTTCGCAGCCGCGACACGCCTCGGGTCGCACTCGGGGGTGAGGAGCCAGGATCGGCGTACACGCCTGAGCCGTCCGTCCTCCACTGCTCGCGACACCGCGTGATCGGTGAAACCCGCACGGCGGAGGGCGGAGGAGTGCGCGGCACCGTTCTGCGCGCGCACCCATTCCGCAGCTGTCAGATCAGGCATGAGGTCAGCTTGCCCGTGCCGGCGGGCGTGGCGGAGCCGCAGTCCCGGCGCTGGGGGAGAGACGCCCTCGCGCGCGAATCTGTGGAGAGGGCGTCGCGCGCGCCGGGCGGCAGAGCCGAGACAGGCGATCGCGCCGGGACAGGCAGTTCCGGGCGGGATCTGCCTGATTCGGCGGGATCGCCTGATGCGGCCGCGTCGGATCAGGCCTCGGCGAGTCCCAGCGTGTCGAGCAGCCAGGCGAGCTCGAACGCACGCTCGCGCCACGAGTTGTAGCGGCCGCTCACGCCGCCGTGCCCTGCCACCATCTCGCACTTGAGGAGCACATCGGATGCGCCGGCCTCGCGCAGGCGCGCGACCCACTTCGCCGGTTCCACGTACAGCACGCGGGTGTCATTGAGCGATGTCACCGCGAGGATGCGCGGGTAGCGGATGCCGTCGCGCACGTTCTCGTACGGGGAGTACGACTTCATGTACTCGTAGACGTCGGCGTCGTGGAGAGGGTCGCCCCACTCGTCCCACTCGATGACGGTGAGCGGCAGCGAGGGATCGAGGATCGTCGTCAGTGCATCCACGAAAGGCACGCCCGCGAGGACGCCCGCGAAGAGCTCGGGCGCGAGGTTGGTCACGGCACCCATCAGCAGTCCGCCGGCGCTGCCGCCCTCGGCCACCATCCGGCTCGGCGAGGTCACACCGGTCGCGACCAGGTGCTCGCCGCACGACACGAAGTCCGTGAAGGTGTTGCGCTTGTTGAGCAGCTTGCCGTCTTCGTACCACTGGCGGCCCATCTCGCCGCCGCCGCGCACGTGAGCGACCGCGAAGATCACGCCACGATCGAGCTCCGAGAGCCGCGCGACCGAGAAACCGGGGTCGATCGAGTGCTCGTAGGAGCCGTAGCCGTAGAGATGCACGGGACGTGCTTCCGCACCCGGCTCTCCGAATGACCGCTTCCACACGAGAGAGATCGGCACCCGCACCCCGTCGGAGGCCGTCGCCCACTCCCGCCGCTGGCCGTACTCTTCGGGGTCGTAGCCGCCGAGGACGGTGGCCTGCTTGCGCAGCAGCAGCTCGCGGCTGGCGAGGTCGAGGTCGTACACCGTGCCGGGCGTGACGAAGGATGTGTATCCGAGCCGCAGGAAGGGGGAGTGCCACTCCGGGTTCCCGCTCACCCCGGCCGAGTACAGCGGCTCGTCGAAGGGGATCTCGTCGACAGTATCCGTGGCGTAGTCGAGCAGTCCGACACGCTCGAGACCTTCGCTGCGGTACTCGATCGTGGCGAAGTCGCGGAACGCATCCATGCCGAGCAGACGCCGGCCGGCTTCGTGGGCGATCACCCGGTGCCGCTCGCCCTCAGGGTCGGACGCCGCCACCGAGACGAGTTCGAAGTCGAGGGCTCCGTCGTTGTGCAGGATGAAGAGCCGGTCCTCGCCGTCCACCACGGCGTGATCGATCGAGTACTCCACTCCTTCCCGGCGCGGCCAGACCAGGCGCGGTGCCGCGGTCAGGTCGCCGGTCAGGTCGACGAGGTACTCCTCGCTCGTGATGCTCGAACCGACCCCGATCACGAGGTACCGCCGGCTGCGGGTGATCCCTGCGCCGAGCCAGAACTTCTCGTCGGGTTCGTGGAACAGCCGCACGTCGTCGGTGATCGGGGTGCCGAGGCGGTGGAGCCAGAGCGTGTCCGGACGCCACGCCTCATCCCGGGTCGTGTAGAGGACGCCGGTGCCGTCCGGAGTGAAGAACGCGCCGCCGGTGTTCGGGATCTCGTCGTCGAGGGTGTCGCCCGAGACGAGGTCGCGCACGTGCACCGTGTACAGCTCGTCACCCTCGAAGTCGGTCGACCAGAGCAGTTTCGTCGCGTCGTCCGACGTGTCGAACGCCCCGAGCGAGAAGAACTCGTGCCCCTCGGCCTCGACGTTCCCGTCGAGCAGGATCACCTCACCGGGGACCGGAACGCCGGCCTCGAGCTTCGGGGGAGTCCAGTCGTCGTGTTCCGCGGCAGCCCGGCAGTGGATGCCGTACTGGGCGCCTTCCTCGGTGCGGCTGTAGTACCACCAGTCGCCGCGTCGGGTGGGCACCGACAGGTCGGTCTCCTGCACCCGGCTCTTGATCTCCTCGAAGAGGCGCTCTCTGAGATCGGCCAGGTGCGCCGTCTCGGTGTCGGTGTGGGCGTTCTCCGCTTCGAGGTGTGCGATGACCTCTGCGGAGTCCTTCGCGCGCATCCACTCGTACGGGTCGTCGAACGTGTCACCGTGGTGCGTGCGAAGTGCGGAGCGGCGGGCAGCGAGAGGAGCGTCAGTCACCGTCCCACGCTATCCCAGGTCGAGTTGACCGGCACGGGGGAGGGTGGGAGAATTCACCGGGGCCGGTTAACGGAAGTCAAACCCACGGTGAACTCTTCGTTCGTCACGTCGATCACGTCGACATCTCCTTCTTCCTCAACGACCGAAAGCGAACGGTGGAAACCGCAGCCCTCATCGTCGTGCTTGTCATCGCGCTGGCACTCTTCTTCGACTTCACCAACGGCTTTCACGACACGGCGAACGCCATGGCGACGCCGATCGCCACCGGTGCGCTCAAGCCCAAGACCGCCGTCCTCCTCGCCGCCGTCCTGAACCTGGTGGGTGCATTCCTGTCCACCGAGGTGTCCAAGACGATCTCCGGCGGCATCATCCGTGAGGACGCGATCATCTCTGCGGGAGCGGATCTGTTCCTCTCGCTGATCTTCGCGGGCCTCATCGGTGCCATCACGTGGAACATGCTGACGTGGCTCCTCGGGCTCCCGTCGAGCTCCTCGCACGCACTGTTCGGTGGCCTCATCGGCGCCACCCTGGTGGGTGCAGGTCTCGGCGGCATCGACTTCGGCATGGTGCTCTCGAAGATCGTGCTGCCGGCGCTCATCGCCCCCGTCACCGCGGGCCTCATCGCCTTCGCGGCGACGAAGATCGCCTACTCGGTCACGCGACGCTACGACGGCAAGCCCGACGGTCGCGACGGTTTCCGGTGGGGACAGATCTTCACGTCCTCCCTGGTCGCCCTCGCGCACGGAACCAACGACGCGCAGAAGACGATGGGTGTGATCACCCTCGCCCTGATCACGATCGGCTGGCAGTCCGGCGTGCACCACGAACCGCAGCTCTGGGTGATCGTCGCGTGTGCCTTCACGATCGCGCTCGGCACGTACCTCGGCGGCTGGCGCATCATCCGCACCCTCGGCAAGGGGCTCACCGACGTGAAGCCCGCCCAGGGCTTCGCAGCGGAGAGCTCGACCGCCGCGACCATCCTGGCCTCCAGCGCGCTCGGCTTCGCCCTCTCGACCACCCAGGTGGCGTCGGGTTCCGTCATCGGTTCCGGCCTCGGTCGCAGAGGCTCCACGGTCCGCTGGCGGACGGCGGGTCGAATCGGCATCGGATGGCTCCTCACCCTCCCCGCAGCGGGAGCCGTCGGCGCTCTGGCTGCTCTTCTCGTCGTCTGGCTCGGCAACTGGGGTGTGGCGATCGATGCGGTCATCGCCCTGGCCATCATCCTCGGCCTCTTCATGCGCTCGCGCCGCAACGCGGTCACGTCGGCGAATGCCATGAGTGACGTGGCCGAATCGGGCATGGCCATCGAGCTGCCGGACACCCCGCCGCCGACGCGTCGCCAGCAGCGCATCCAGCAGGCCAAGGCGGAGGCGAAGGCCCGGGCCGAGGCCCGTGAGAAGGTCAAGGCTCAGGCGAAGAAGGACGCGCAGGCCAAGGCGAAGAAGAAGGCACAGGCCAAGGCGAGCGCCAAGGTCGACTCTTCCTCGAAGAACACGGACGCGATTCGGAACGGGGACTCGGAATGAACGTCGTCATCGATTGGATCGCGTTCCTCCAGGTGTTCCTCGCGGCGCTCATCGGCGCCGCCGCCATCGTCACCTTCTACGCCCTCGGTCTTCGTCTGCTGGTGCGCAGCGGTCGCGCACCGGTGGTGAGCCCTGCGGAATTCACGGATGCCATCACCGTGATCACCGAGAAAGAGCTGAAGCGCGCGGAGAAGCAGGCGGCGAAAGCCGCGCGGAAGAGTCCGCTCACCGAGGGGCAGAAGCGGGTCGCACTCCTCGGCGCGTACGGCTGCTTCGCGCTGTGTGCCGCGGCAGTGGTCGCCGGCATCCTGCTCCTCGTCATCGGACACTGATCCGAGCTCGGCGCCGGCACGTCGAGCGTCGGTGCCGAGGCCTAGGCTGTTGGCATGTCCGCAGGAACGGGGAGAACGTACGCCTTCGGCCGCCATGAGCCCGCAAGCCATGTGCTGATCCACGTCAGCGATCCGCACTTCCTCGCGGAGGGGGCCCGGCTCGGCGGCCGCTACGACGTCGAAGCGAACTTCGCCCGAACGCTGGACGCCATCAGATCCGTGCATCCGCATCCGTCGGCGATCGTCGTCACCGGCGACCTCGCCGATCTGGGCGAGCCCGACGCGTACCGCCGGCTGAGAGCCGCGGTCGAGCCGGTGGCGGACGAGCTGGACGCTCCGCTCATCTGGGTCGCGGGCAACCACGACGAACGCCCGGCACTGCGGGCAGGACTGCTCGATGCGCAGGCGACCGAAGACCCGGTGACGGGCGTCTGGGACCTCGACGGTCTTCGTCTCATCGCCCTCGACACGAGCGTCCCCGGCTGGCATCACGGCGACATCGACCAGGACCAGCTGTCCTGGCTCGCTGATGTGCTCTCGGACCCCGCTCCGCACGGCACCCTGCTCGCGATGCACCATCCACCACTCCCGAGCCATCTGCCGCTCTTCGACATCCTGGAGCTGCGGCATCAGGACGAGCTCGCCGAGGTCATCCGGGGAACAGATGTCCGCGGCATCCTCGCCGGGCATCTGCACTATTCGTCCCAGGGCACGTTCGCCGGAGTCCCGGTGAGCGTCGCATCGGCCACCTGCTACACGATGAACGTGGCGCGCCCGTCGGCCGAGGTGAACGGTATGGACGCGGCGCAGGCGTTCCAGCTCGTGCATGTGTATCCGGAGACGATCACGCACACGGTGGTGCCGGTGACCGAGGCTCCGACGGGAGACTACTTCTCCGAGGCCTGGCTGCAAAGGATGGCCGCCCTCACGCCGGAGGAGCGACTCGAGGCGTTCTCCCGCAAGCCCGGTCGGTGAGCGGCGTAGACTGGCAGCATCCCCCACCCTTCTCACCCGCCACGACCCACGAGGATGTGACATGGCTTCTGCCACGCCTACCCCGACCCGCACCGAGACCGATTCGCTCGGGAGCATGGAGATTCCCGTCGACGCGTACTGGGGGATCCACACCGCCCGCGCCGACGCGAACTTCCCGATCACGAAACGGCCCATCTCGGTCTACCCCGACCTCGTGGTCGGCCTGGCGATGGTCAAGCAGGCGAGCGCGCGGGCGAACCGCGAGATCGGCGTGTTGGATCACGAGCGTGCCGACCTGATCGACCGTGCGGCGCAGCGCGTGATCGACGGCGAGTTCCACGAGCAGTTCACGGTGGGCGTCATCCAGGGCGGTGCCGGAACCTCGACCAACATGAACGCGAACGAGGTCATCACCAACATCGCGCTCGAGCTGGCCGGCCGCGACAAGGGCGACTACGCGTTCCTCTCGCCGATCGACCACACCAACCGCAGCCAGTCCACCAACGACGTCTACCCGACCGCCGTGAAGATCGGCCTGTCGCTGACGCTGCGCTCGCTGCTCGAGGAGCTCGACCTGCTGCGCCTGTCGTTCCTCGGCAAGTCCCGCGAGTTCCACGACGTGCTGAAGGTCGGACGCACTCAGCTGCAGGACGCCGTGCCGATGACGCTCGGCCAGGAGTTCAACGGCTTCGCCACGACCCTCGGCTACGACCACACGCGGCTGACCGAGAACGCCTCGCTCATGTTCGAGATCAACATGGGCGCCACGGCGATCGGTACCGGCATCACCACGCACCCCGGCTACGCGCCCGCCGTGCTCAAGCACCTGCGGGAGATCACGTCGCTCGACCTCCGCACGGCCGGCGACCTGGTGGAGGCCACCAGCGACACCGGCTCGTTCATGTCGTTCTCCTCGACCCTCAAGCGCAACGCGATGAAGCTGTCGAAGATCTGCAACGACCTCCGTCTGCTCTCTTCCGGCCCGCAGGCGGGCTTCGGCGAGATCAACCTGCCGGCGATGCAGGCGGGCTCCAGCATCATGCCAGGCAAGGTGAACCCGGTCATCCCCGAGGTCGTGAATCAGGTGGCCTTCGCGGTCGCGGGCGCCGACATGACGGTGACGATGGCCGCCGAGGCGGGTCAGCTGCAGCTGAACGCGTTCGAGCCGGTCATCGCACACTCGATCTTCCAGTCGATCACGTGGATGCGCCAGGCGATGTGGACTCTGCGCGTGAACTGCGTCGACGGCATCACCGCCAACCGCGACCGTCTCGGCGCGATGGTCGGAGCATCGGTCGGCGTCATCACCGCCCTGACGCCCTTCATCGGATACGCGGCAGCCGCGGCGCTCGCGAAAACTGCGCTCCTGACGAACCGGAGCGTCGCGGACCTGGTCGTCGAGGCCGGTCTGATGTCGCGCGACGAGGTCGTCAAGCAGCTCTCGCCTGCGCGTCTGTCCGGACTCGAGACGATCACCGCGGCGATCCCGGTGATCTCGCCGGAGGACCGCATCGAGGTCTGACCGGCTGCGAACGCGAGAGGGGGATGGATGCCGCGGCATCCATCCCCCTCTTCGTGCGTAGAACTGCTCAGTCGATGATGCGGCAGTGCGTCGTGAGCTCGCCGATGCCGTCGATGCCGACGGTCACGGTGGAGTGATCGCGCAGGAAGATCTGCGGATCCCGCGAATAGCCGGCGCCGCCGGGGCTTCCGGTCGAGATGAGGGTTCCGGGCAGCAGCGTGAGGGACTGCGAGAGGTGCGCGATCAGTTTCGCGACGGAGCGCACCATCTGGTCCGTGCTGGCGTCCTGAACGGTGTGGCCGTCCACGACAGCCCAGATGTGCAGATCCTGCGGGTCGGCGACCTCGTCGGCGGTCACGGCGAACGGTCCGGTCGGAGTGAAGCCGTCGAACGACTTGCAGCGCGACCACTGGGCCTCGGAGAACTGGATGTTCCTGGCGGTGATGTCGTTGACCACGGTGTAGCCCCAGACGTACGAGAGCGCATCCGCTTCGCGGACGTCTTTGGCGGGGGTGCCGATGAGCACACCGAGCTCGGCCTCGTAGTCGACCGCCTCGCTGAGGGACCGTGGCCACGACGTGGTCTGCTCGTGCCCCGTGAGCGAGTTCGGCCACAGCGTGAACACGGTCGGCGCGGCATCGGTCTTCAGGCCCAGCTCGCTGGAGTGAGCCGCATAGTTGAGCCCGACGGCGAGCACGGCCGGGGGAGCGATCACGGCGGAGGAGAACGCCCAGTCGCCCAGGGGGTGGCGCACCGCGTCTCCTGCGGCCAGCGCAGCGCGCAGTCGCTCGAGCAGGGCGTCTCCTCCCTCGATCAGCTGCTGCAGCGTGGCAGGGGGGTCGTTCAGGAGATCAGAGACGAGGATGGCGTCCGAGTCCTGCACCACCGCGAGAACGGCACGGGGGGAGTCAGGACGGCGCAGGTGAGCGAACCGCATGGTTCTACGCTACCGGCTGGCGCACGGCGAGCGGGTGGAGGAGTCAGCCATACCCGGGCCGCCTGGTTTGTTCCCCATAAGCTTTGGCTATGAGTTTCGGAGGACCCCCGCCGCCGCAGCAGCCCTCACCGTACATGCCGCCGCCCTCGCGGCAGCCGTCGTACGCCTCACCCCTGGCGCAGCCGACGCCGTACACGCCTCCCGCGCCGGTCGCGCCGTCGCCGGCCGAGTCGCTGCCCGCGCTGCCCGTGCCGACACGCAAGGGACGCACGATCTCCCTCTGGCTCTTCGGTTTCCTCGGCTTCCTGCTGCTCGCTCTGGTCGGCTACTTCGGGTGGGCCCTCGGAGTGTTCGCCTCGGTCGTCGGTCTGGTGCTCGCCCTCATCCCACTCACGGTCGTGTTCCTCGGCGTCCGGATGATCGACCGTTGGGAGCCCGAACCGAAGCGCCTGGTCTTCTTTGCGATCGCCTGGGGTGCCGTGGCGGCTGCGGGACTGACGCTTCTGGTCGACGTGGGGCTGACGATCCTCCTCGGCGTCACGTCCGATGCCTTCACGGCGGTCGTGCAGGCGCCGATCGTCGAGGAGTTCTGGAAGGGGCTCGGGATCTTCCTGATCTTCCTGCTCGCCCGGCGTGCGTTCGACGGCCCGGTGGATGGTGTCGTGTACGGAGCGCTCGTGGGGGCGGGGTTCGCTTTCACCGAGAACGTCCAGTACTTCGCGCTCAGTCTGATCGAGGGAGGCGGCGAGCAGCTCACCGTCACCTTCGCCGTGCGCGCGATCCTGTCCCCGTTCGCACACGCCATGTTCACCGCGGTGACCGGTTTCGCCATCGGACTGGTCGCGCGTCGCCACGGATCCGCGAGTTCCGCGATCGGCGCCGGCCTGCTCGGAATGCTCGGAGCCGTTCTCCTGCACGCACTCTGGAACGGCTCCGCGACCTTCGCGGACTTCTTCGGGCTGTACTTCACCCTGCAGGTGCCGCTCTTCATCGGCTTCATCCTCGGGATCGTCGCCCTCCGCCGCGAGGAGGCGCGCCTTACTCGTGCGCGGCTCGCCGAGTATGCGAATGCCGGTTGGTTCACGCCCGAAGAGGTCACGATGCTTGCCACACCGAGTGGGCGCAAGGCCGGTCTCAACTGGGCACGAGGTCTTCGCGGCGACCGGCGACCGATCATGCAGGAGTTCATCAGGGACGCGACCGCGCTGGCCGCGGTCCGTCAGCGGGCGATCACGGGTCGCGACCCGCTCGCCGTCGAGGATGAGCGCGCGCTGCTGATCCGCACCCGCGCCGCCAGGGCGGCCCTGCTGGCCTACTGACCTCGGCTCCGCGATACTCGTCGTGAGGAGGCGGTCGCGATGAGCACATTCGTCCTGATCCACGGTGGGGGAGACGTCGGGTGGTCCTGGCATCTCGTCGCCGCAGAACTCGTGGCGCGTGGACACGAGGTCGTCGCGCCCGACCTCCCCGCCGATGACGAGTCCCTCGCTCTCGAGGACTACGCGGACTCCGTGGTGGCGGCCGTGGGGCAGCGCGGCGACGTCGTCGTGGTCGGTCACTCGTTCGGGGCGTTCACGGCGCCCTTGGTCGCCGAGCGGCTGTCCGCCGACCTGCTCGTGCTGGTCGCGGGGATGATCCCTGCTCCGGGTGAACCCCCGGAGCGGTGGTGGTCCGAGTCCGGCTACCTCGCCGCCGCCGAGGCACAGGCGGCGATCGACGGCGGGCTGACCGGGAATGACGACCCGTACGTGAGCTTCTACCACGACGTGCCGCGGGAGTTGGCGGACGAAGCCCTGCGGCGGGAGCGCGCCCATCCGTCCGCAGCGGCCATGGAAGAGCCGTGGCCGCGGGAAGAATGGCCGGAGGTGCCGACGCGTTTTATCGTGTTCGCGGACGACCGCTTCTTCCCGCCGAGCTTTCTCCGCGACCTCGCCCGCGAGCGTCTCGGGGTCGTCGCCGATGAGGTCCCGGGCGGACACTGCGCGATGCTGAGCAGGCCGATGGAGCTCGCGGAACTGCTCGCCGGCTACGTCGACTGACGCGGAGGAACCCTGTAGTGGCAAGACTCAGCGCCCGGTGCTGCGGCGATGCCTGCGAGTCTCCCGGGCGCTGAGTTGATCTGTAATCAGGGTGCACCCGACCACGGAGGGTGTCAAGAGGCTGTTGTCGCTGCACCCTTTCGAAGTGTTCGCTGTGAGCAGGTGCGATCGCGTTGACCCCTCCTGCGGGCTCGGGTTTGATGGAGGCATGACTGATCGCACAAAGCCTGAGTTCGATGCCCCCAGCGCCCCCGCTCCCGCGGAGCTCGTCATCCGCGACATCATCGAGGGTGACGGAGCCGAGGCGAAGCCCGGTGACACCGTGACCGTCCACTACGCCGGTGTCGAGTTCGAATCCGGCGAGGAGTTCGACTCGTCCTGGGGTCGCGGCGAGACGATCCAGTTCCCGCTGCGCGGACTGATCCAGGGCTGGCAGGACGGCATCCCCGGGATGAAGGTCGGCGGACGCCGTGAGCTGGTCATCCCGCCGCACCTGGCCTACGGCCCGGTGGGCGGCGGCCACTTCCTCTCCGGCAAGACGCTGATCTTCATCATCGATCTCGTCGCCGTCGGCTGAGTCCGGCCCGCACGCAAAGACGCCCTTCCTCTTCGGAGGAGGGGCGTCTCTGCTGTATATCGGAAGAACATCCGCATTCAGGGGAATATATGCGAATGAATGTAAGTTGTCACAGAGGTCGCAGCGAACGCGGCCCCTGTCCGAAGCCGCATCAGCGGCCGATGTCTCCGGAGGAGAAACCATGACCAGCATCGACATTCCCGGCTACCGTCCCGGCACCTGGGTGCTCGACCCCTCGCACAGCGAGGTGACGTTCAGTGTCCGCCACATGATGATCTCCAAGGTGCGCGGCACCTTCGGCGTCAAGAACGCGACCCTCGTCGCGCCCGAGAACCCGCTCGAGGCCAGGGTCGAGGCTTCTGTCGACGTCACCTCGGTCGACACGAACGACGAGGGTCGCGATGCCCACCTGCGCTCCGCGGACTTCTTCGACACCGAGAACTTCCCGACGATGGAGTTCGTCTCCACCGGCGCGCGCGTCAAGGGCGACGACCTGTTCGTGGACGGCGACCTGACGATCCGCGGCATCACCAAGCCGGTCAGCTTCGAGCTCGACTTCGGCGGCTTCGGCACCGACCCGTACGGCAACTACAAGGCGGGCGCTTCCGCCAAGACCGTCATCAACCGCGAGGACTTCGGCCTCACCTGGAACGCCGCACTCGAGACCGGTGGCGTGCTCGTGGGCAAGGACATCACGATCAACCTCGACCTGCAGGGCGCCCTGCAGCAGGACTGATCCCGTCAGGCAGTTTCCTCGAACCCCGGGCCCGTCAGGGCTCGGGGTTCTCTGCGTCGTAGTCGTGGAAGCGGCGGCTGCGGCGCGAGAGCATCGCGACGAGGGCGATCACCAGGACCCCGCCGAGCAGCGGCGGGAACCACAGAGTGGTCAACGTGGCGAGAGTCCCGGCGTACAGGGCTCCGACCCGCGGACCACCGGCCACGACCACGACGAACAGGCCCTGCAGTCGTCCGCGCATCGCATCGGGCACCGCCGCCTGCATCATCGTGTTGCGGTAGATCGAGCTGACGTTGTCGGACGCCCCCGAGAGTGCGAGCGCCACGCATGCGGCGACGATCAGGCCGATGTTCGGGGCGTCTTCGCCCGCGGGTGCGGAGAACGCCCCGATCAGCAGCACCACACCGAAGAGCAGGATCGACGCACCGTAGGCCTCCACAGCACGCGCGATGCCGCGTCCGTGCCACCGGTACTGCACGACGCGGCCGGAGAACAGGCTGGACGCGAAGGTTCCGACCGCGACGGCCGCCGTGAGGATTCCGGTGGTCACGGCGCCACCGCCCAGGAGCACGGTGCCGAGGGCGGGGAAGAGCACGAGGGGCTGCCCGAACGTCATCGCGATGATGTCGATGATGTACTGCATCCGGATGTTGCCCGCCTTGCGCAGGAAGCGCCAGCCGTCGACGAGCGACTCCAGCCCGGGGCGCACGATCTCGCCCTCCGGCCGCAGCACCGGGAGCGTCCACAGGCCGAGGAACATCGACAGCATCAGCACGACGTCGATCGTGTAGGTCCAGCCATAGCCGGTGAGGGCCACGAGCAGGCCGGCCAGTGCGGGGCCTGCCATGACCGTCAGGCCGAAGGCGACTCCGTTGAGTGCGGATGCCGCGGCCAGCTGCTCCCGGGGGATGAGGCGCGGCACGATCGCCGTACGCGTGGCCATGCCCACAGAGTTCGCGGCGGAGTTGATCATGCTGAGTGCGTACAGCCACCAGATCGTCTCGGTGCCGGTCCAGGTGAGCGCGGCGAGCAGTGCGGTCGATGCAAATGTGATGGTCGCCGCGATCAGGGCCACCCGGCGCCGGTCGAACGCGTCCGCGAGCATCCCGCCGTACAGCCCGGCGAGGATCATCGGGATGAGTCCGGCGACCGCGATCATCGAGACGGCGAACGTGCTCTCGGTGAGAACGAACACATGCAGCATCACGGTGACGATCGTCAACTGGCCGCCGATGCCGGCGAGGGTCGATCCGATCCACATCCGCGCGAAGGCGGGACTGGTCTTGAGAGGAGTGAGGTCGATCAGGTGACCGCGTCGGCCGCTCACTCGTCGATCTTCTTCTGCACCGTTCGAGCCTAGTTGACCCCGATCGGGCCGCGGCCTCGGCGTTGTCACGCGGGGGAGCCCTCGGCTGGTAGACTCTTCAGGTTGCCGTTCGATCGGCCGCGGATAAAGAGAGCCCTCGCATCAGGCGTCGGGCGCCGCGCAACAAGCAGAGAGGGGATCGAATCTATGGCACTGGAAGCAGACGTCAAGAAGGCGATCATCGAAGAGTACGCGACGCACCCCGGTGACACCGGATCCCCCGAGGTGCAGGTCGCAATGCTGACGCAGCGCATCAAGGACCTCACCGAGCACCTCAAGGAGCACAAGCACGACCACCACTCGCGTCGTGGTCTGTTCCTGCTCGTCGGTCAGCGCCGTCGCCTGCTGGGTTACCTGCAGGACATCGACATCAACCGCTACCGGTCGCTCATCGAGCGTCTCGGCCTGCGTCGATAAAGCAAGGCGATCCTGCGTTCAATCGCGCAGAACATTCTTGAGAAGGCCGCCCCACGGTGTGGGGCGGCCTTCGTCGTGTTCAGGGGCGTGCGGGCACCACAGACGGCACCTGCAGGTCGACCGGGCGGCAGCGGATCACGAACCCCACGACCAGGGCGAGCGCTGCGGCGCACACGGTCATGAACACGAGGCTCGCCGTCCAGCCGGCGGTGAGGTCGTGCAGGACTCCGACGAGAAGACTCCCCGCGCCGGCGAAGGCGTAGCCGATACCCTGCGCCACAGCTGACAGCACGCCCGCCGAGGCCTCGTTGGCGGCGAGCATCACGATGAGCGCGAGTGAGAGCCCGAACGTCGCGCTCTGCACGGCGCCGAGCACGACGGTGATCGCGATGTACGACTCGTCGCCGGAAGCGAGCCAGACGAACGCCGCCAGCATCGCTATGCCGAGGCCCGGACCGAACCAGAGCAGCACACGGCGGCGTCGGGCGAGGATCGGCGCGACGAGCGTCGGCACCAGGCCCGCGACGCTGGTCAGCGCGAGCAGCCAGCCGGCGGTCTGCGCGTCCACACCGCGATCTCCGAGGATGCGGGGGAGCCACGAGGCCACTGCGAAGAAGAGCATGGCCTGCAGGCCGAACATCGCGGTGATCAGTGCGACGGTCGGTCGGGCCGACCGGGGCAACGTCATCCGAGACGAAGAAGGCGGAGGAGCATCCGAGCGCAGTGCCACGCCGACCATGGCGCCCGCGGCGATCAGAGCCGGCACGGCCCAGAGCCCGAGTGCCACGGCGGGCCCGCCGACTGCCTGGCTCAGCGGCACGGCGAGTCCCGCCCCGAGCGCGGCGCCTGCGCTGAACGACATGCTGCTCAGGCCGATCCAGAGTCCGCCCGCCCGAAGGGACTTCAGGTACTGCGGGAGCAGGGTCCCTGCAGCCATGATCGATACCCCGGCGAGGAACGTCCCCGCGAGCATGCCCCCGGGAACGGCGACCCGCAGCGCGAGCGCCCCGGCGAGCGCCACCATGCTCCAGATCAGCGCCCTGGTCACGCCGAGACGCCGGGCGAGCAGCGGCCCGACCGGCGCACTGATCCCGAAGGCGATCACCGGCAGCGTCGCCAGGAGGTTCAGCTGTACCGGTGCGAGGTCGAACGCCGCCCTCGCCGGCTCGAGCAGAGCGGCGACCGAGGTGATCGCCGGGCGCAGGTTGAGCCCGATCAGCAGGGCTGCGCCGAGCCCGACCGCGCGATCGCGGAACTCGCTGCCTCGACGCTCAGAGCGCGAGGACACGAAGGCCATCGGCGACCACACGGCCGTCGTGCATGACGAGTCGGTCGACTCCTCTGTCCATCACCGCGCTGGTGGGCGTCTCGCCATCGACCAGGATCAGATCGGCCCGGTCGCCGACAGCCAGGCCGGGTCGGTCGTCGACCCCCTTGAGGCGCGGAGACGAGGCGGACATGATGCTCGCGCCACCCATCGTCGCGACGGCGAGAGCCATCTCGATGTGGTCGTCGCGGCGGAAACCGTTGGTGAAGGCCAGCTGCCAGGTGCGGTCGAGCATGTCTGTGTTGCCGTACGGGCTCCAATAGTCGCGCTGGCCATCCTGACCGAGCCCGATCCGCACTCCGGCCTCGACGAGCTGCACCAGCGAGAGCTGGTTGCTGGTCGACGGGGCGACCGTGGCCATCGAGATGTCGAGCTCGGCGAACTCCTCGATCAGACGACGGCTGGTGGCCTCGCTCACCGAACCGAGTTCGTAGGCGTGCGACATCGTCACCTTGCCCTGCATGCCGAGCGCACGTGTTCGCTCCATCACGAGCTCGGTGCTGAACACCCCGAGCGCACCGGGTTCGTGCAGGTGGATGTCGACCTCGACCTGATACTTCTCGGCGAGACCGAACACGATGTCCAGGTGCTTGGCGGGGTCACGGTCGAGCTGTGACGGATCGATGCCGCCGATCACGTCCGCGCCCTGCTTGAGGGACTCCTCCAAGTACTCGACCGTCCCTTCTTCGCGAAGGATGCCGGCCTGGGGGAAGGTCATGACCTGGACGTCGGCGTGCGCGGCGAACTTCTCCTTCGCCGCGATCACCGCGTCGAACTTCTCGAGCTTGCAGTCGACGTCGACCTGCGCATAGGAGCGCACGCGGGTCGTGCCCCGCGCGATCATGCGCTCGAGGGTGCCGGCCACGCGGGTGGGAAGGTCGATCTCCGCATTGCGCCAGTTCTCGCGGTCGTTCATCATCATGCCCCAGACCCCGGGAGCGCCGGTGTGCTCACGGAACGGCAGTCCGATCCGGGTCGAATCCAGGTGCACGTGCACGTCGCTGAAGGAGGGCAGTAGAAGCCGGCCACGTCCGTCGACGTCATCGCCGGACGCGGGCGCCTCTTCATGAGGGAGGATCCGGGTGATGCGCCCGTCCTCGATCAGGACATCGGAGGCGGAGCCGCCCCAGGGGCGCACGTCACGAATCAGCATGGACTTTCCTTTCTTCGGGGGAGCCGAGCCGCGACGCGAGGTCGGCGGCTTCAGCGAGATGATGGCACGCGGCGTCGCCGGTGGGAACCTGATCCACGCACTGCCGGCGCCTGTCTTCGTCGAGAAGGGGCAGCACCGGGCACCGTGTGCGGAACACGCACCCGCTGGGCGGGTTCGACGGATGGGGCAGGTCGCCGACGAGACGGATGCGCCGACTGCGATCGGCTGTGGGATCGGGGCTCGGAACGGAGGACAGCAGCGACTGCGTGTACGGGTGCTGTGGAGCGCCGAACACCGCGTCCCTGGTGCCGTGCTCCATGATGCGCCCGAGGTACATGACGGCGACCTCGTCCGCGAAGTGCTTGACGACCGAGAGGTCGTGCGCGATGAACACGTAGGAGATGCCGGTGTCGGCCTGGATGTCCTGCAGCAGGTTGATGACCTGCGCCTGAACCGAGACGTCGAGCGCTGATACCGGCTCGTCGCAGACCACGACGTCGGGCTCCAGAGCGAGCGCCCTGGCGATGCCGACACGCTGCTTCTGTCCACCCGAGAACTCATGCGGGAAGCGGTTGTAGTGCTCCGGGCGCAGACCCACCCTGTCCATCAGAGCCGCGACGCGGTTCTTCATACCCTCCTTGGGGGCGATGCCCTGGGCCTGAAGGGGGGCCGCGATCGCCGCACCGACGCTCTGCCGCGGGTTCAACGACGAGGAAGGGTTCTGGAACACCATCTGCACGCGGCGCCGGAACTGCTGCAGGTCCGCTCCGCGCAACTGCGAGACGTCGGCGCCGTCCAGCAGGATCCGCCCCGACGTGGGAGTGAGCAGGCGCATCAGCAGCCGTCCGGTGGTGGACTTGCCGCAGCCGGATTCACCGACCAAGCCCAGTGTCGATCCGCGTTCGAGCGTGAAGGAGACCCCGTCCACCGCTTTCACCTGCGAGGAACCGCGCAGGAACCCCTTGCTGACGCTGAAATGCTTGGCGAGGTTCTCGACCCTCAGCAGCGGTTCGCTCATCGGGCCACCTCCTGCAGATCGAGCGTGGGAGTCGTGACGTCGATGTCCGTGAGGTGGCAGCGGGCACGGTGGTCGGTGCCGACCACCGTGAGGCCGGGGCGCTCGGTGCGGCATCTGTCGTCCGGGACGAGCGCTGCGACGGGGCAGCGATCGGCGAAGAGGCAGCCCTGCGGGAGATCGAGCAGCGAGGGCGGGAAGCCGGGAATGGGCGTGAGGCGCCCTGCTTCGTCGACCATCGAGGGCATGGATGCGAGCAGGCCCTGGGCGTAGGGGTGCGCGGTCCGGAAGAACAGGTCGTGCACGCCGGCCTCTTCGACGCACTGGCCGCCGTACATGACGACGACGCGCCGGCAGACCTCGGCGACGACGCCCAGGTCGTGCGTGACGAAGATCACGGCGGAACCGGTCTCCGCCTGGAGCGATCCGATCAGATCGAGGATCTGCGCCTGCACCGTGACATCGAGCGCCGTGGTCGGCTCGTCGGCGATCAGGAGCTCCGGTTCGCAGATGAGAGCCATCGCGATCATCGCCCGCTGACGCATACCGCCGGAGAACTCGTGCGGGTACGAGTCGTATCGTGCGACGGGGTCGGGGATGCCGACGCGGTTCAGCATCTCGATCGCCTGGGCCTTCGCGGCTTTCGCGCTCACTCGGTTGTGCACGCGATACGCCTCGGAGATCTGCCGACCCACAGTGTAGAACGGGTGCATGGCCGAGAGCGGATCCTGGAAGATCATCCCGATCTTGCGACCACGATACGGGCGCATCTCGCTCTCGCTGAGCGGCACCAGATCCGTGCCGTCGAAGAGGACCTCTCCGGTGACCCGGGCGCTGGTGCCCTTGAGGAGCCCCATCAGGGTCTGACCGGTCACCGTCTTCCCGGAACCGGACTCGCCGACGATGCCGACGGTCTCTCCGCGCTGCACGACGAGGTCCATGCCGTTCACGGCATTGACCAGACCATCGTCGGTGGGGAAGGTCACCCGCAGATCGCGGATGTCGAGGATCGGCGTGGTCATCAGTTGACTCTCACTCTCGGGTCGACGCTGGCATACACGAGGTCGACGATGACGTTCGCGGTGATGATGAAGAAGGCGGCGAGCATCGTGATCGCCATGGTGACCGGCAGGTCTCCCGAGGTGGCTGCCCGCACCGCGGTGAACCCGAGACCGGGGACGGAGAAGATCTGCTCCGTCAGCACGGCACCGCCGAGCAGGGCGCCGATGTCCAGGCCCAGCATTGTGATGATCGGAGTGATGCCGGCACGGACCCCGTGGGTCGTGATGCGTCCGGGGCTCAGACCCTTCGCACGCGCCGTGCGCATGTAGTCCTCGCCGAAGGTCTCGATCATGTTGTTCCGCGTGATGCGGATGTACTGCGCACTGAACAGGATGGCCAGCGCGACCCAGGGGAGCAGGTAGTTCGTGAACCACGCCCCGGGTCCCGCGGGGCCGAACGGGGAGGAGATCTGATTGCTCGTGAACGGCAGCCAGTGCAGTGCGCTCACGAACACGAGCAGGAGCAGCAGCCCGGTGACAGGGACGGGGAGCGAGACGCCCACGGATGCGGCGCCGACGATGATCTTGTCCGTCGCCCTGCCCTTGCGGAGCGCGGCAAGGAGCCCGAGGCCGACGCCGACCACGGTCCACAGCACGACAGCGCCGACGGCGATGGAGATCGTGTAGGGGAGCGCCCGGACGATGACGTCGGTGACGTTCTCGTTCGTCTGGAACGACTTGCCCAGGCAGGGCCAGGCGCACACCTGCTCGGCGCCGGGGGCTCCGATGAGCCGTTCGCTGAAGAATCCACTGAGGTAGGTGAAGTACTGCACCAGGAACGGCTTGTCCATGCCGAGAGCGACGCGCGCCTGGTCGATGCGGTCAGGGGTGCACTCCTGGCCACAGGCGGCTGCCGCAGGGTCTGCCGGGCCGATCTGGAACAGGGCGAACGTCACGAAGCTCACGACGAGCAGGAGGATGACCAGCGCGGTCACGCGGCGGACGATGAATCCGAACATTGCTGTCCCGTACGGGGCCGACCGACCAAGCGGTCGGCCCCGTCCTTTCCGGAGGTGTCGTGTCGGGCGTTACTGCTCGACGCCGATGGTGGACAGGTCGATGCTTCCGAAGAAGTACCCCACCTGGGCGTTGTGGATCTTCGAGCCCACGACGCTGTTGGTGAAGGTGCGGATCAGCGGAACGAGCGGGTACGACTCCATGGCCTCGTTGTAGAGCTCCGCCCACTGGGTGTTCAGCTCTTCGGAGGTGCCGTTGGTGTTGCGCAGCTCGTACATGTCGCCGGAGAGCTTCTCGTCGTAGAAGCGCGAGATGTTGCTGAAGCCGTATGTCGTTCCGTCGAGGCTCGGCCCGATGTTGGGATCGACCGTGGTCCGGGTGGATCCGGAGGCCGCACCACCGCACCAGCCGGCGCGGGCGATGTCGGGCATCTCGTCGCTGGCGAGCACCGTGTAGTAGTTCGCCGCCGGGATCGGCACGAGCTGCAGATCGATGCCGAGCTCGGCGAAGTTCTGCTGGAGCACGGTGCCGAGGTTCTTGTACCGGTCGATCGCGTTCGAGTATCCGTACGTGAGCGAGGCCGGAACGTCCTTGCCCTCGAGCAGCTTCTTCGCGGCGTCGAGCTGCGGGGCGCCGTCGATGTCGAGGTCGGTGGTCTCGGCGACGTAGCCGACCTGAGAATCGTTGAGGTACGAGTTGGTGAGCTTGCCGAAGCGCGCACCGCCGTACTGCACCTGGATCGCCGCACGGTCCATCGCCAGGGCGAGCGCGTGGCGCACGTCGGGGTCGGTGATGGTCTCGGTGTTGAAGTTCAGCACGTCGGTGCAGCCGAGCAGCCCGGAAGCGGTGCGGTCGGCAACGGACGACTCGGTGAGTCGTGACGTGTCCGAGGCCTGCAGGGCGCCGTTGGAGTCGAGTGTGATCGCGGTGGGGTCGGCGTCGGAGATCAGCTGCTGGCTGATGGTCGCCTGCGCGGTCGAGAGGGAGAACGTGAAGGTGTCCGGGAGGGCGGTCCGGTTCTCATCGGTCGCGGGGTCCCAGGAGGGATTGCGCACGAGCTTCAGCTCCCGGCCGCGGTCGTAGCTGGAGATCATGTACGGGCCCGAAGAGATCGGGTGGTTCGTGTAGTCGAGCATCGTGTCCTTCGCCTGCGGGACCGGCGCCGTGTTGGAACGCGACACGAGTGCGGCGAAGTCGGGGTTCGGCTGCTTCAGATGAAAGATCACCGTCTTGTCGTCGGGGGTCTCGACGGCCGTCAGCTCGCCGCCGCCCGAGTACGGGCCCTTGTAGTCATCGGCGTCGAGAGCAGAGTTCAACTCCTGCGGCGCCTGGGTGAAGACGTCGCGCGCGAACGTGCGGGCGATGCCGTATTTGACGTCGGCGGCGGTGATGGGCGTGCCGTCCTCGTACTTCAACCCGTCCTTGAGGGTGTAGGTCCAGGTGAGGCCGTCCTCCGAGGCGGTGCCGGTATCGGTCGCGAGGTCGCCGACGATCGTGGGCGGCTCTCCGGCTGTCTCCTTCGCCATCGTGAGCGTGCGGTAGTAGAGCTGGCCGACGTTCGCGGTCTGCACGTAGTTGCTGTTGCCGGGGTCGAGGGTCATGAAGTCGCTCGACATCAGGACGTTGACGTTGCCGCCGGCCTCGTCGAAGCCCGGCTGCACGATGTGTGCCGCATACGGGTCCTTCGAGCCGGTGGGGGCGGATTGCCCGTTCTGTGCGGTGACGCTGGTGCAACCGGTGACGACCAGGGCGATGGCCACGGTCGCAGCGGCGAGCAGGGGACTGCGGTGTCTCATGACGCGTTCTCTTTCGGTGGGGGTCGGGATGTCAGGTCGGGGAAGGTCAGCTGCGGGAGGCCTTGGGATCGAGCGCGTCGCGCACGGCGTCGCCGAGCAGGTTGAAGGCGAGCACCGTGATGATGAGCGCGGTGCCGGGCACGATCAGGAACCAGGGGTCGCTCAGATACCAGTTGCCCGCCTGAGCGGCGTTGAGCATCTGCCCCCAGGAGGGCGTCGGGTCCTTCACGCCCACGCCGAGGAACGACAGTGCGGCTTCGGCGGAGATGTTCGCGGGGATCATCATGGTCGCGTACACGAGCACGACCCCGAGCACGTTCGGGATCACCTGACGGAAGATGATCGTCCGGTGCGAGGCGCCGTACGACTTCGCCGCCTCGATGTACTCCTGCTCGCGGATGCTCAGCACCTGGCCGCGCACGACTCTGGCCAGGTACGCCCAGCCGAAGAACCCGAGGATCAGCACGAGGGAGGCGATGGGGACGAAGCTGCCCTGACCGAGCGGGGTGTCCCGCAGCCGCGACTGCAGGATCGGGGTGAGCGAGAGCACCAGGAGAAGATGCGGGAACGCGAGGAACAGATCGATGATGCGGCTGATGACCATGTCGACCTTGCCACCGAAGTAGCCGGCAGCGGCGCCGAGCACGGTGCCGAGGACGACCGAGACCACGGTAGACAGAAGGGCGATCAGCAGCGAGACCTGCGCTCCGTAGGCGATGCGCGCGAAGATGTCGCGTCCGAGTCCCGGCTCGACCCCGAGCCAGTGCTCCACGGACGGGTACATGTACGCGGGGAGCGGCAGGCCGGGGGTGTTGAAGTTGTCGAGCACTTCGGGCCCGGTGTTCGTGGTGAACGGATCCTGCCCCTCGATCGCGACCAGCACGGGGGCGAGCAGGGCGAAGAGCACGATCGCCACGACGACCCCGAAGGAGGCGAGTGCGACCGGACTCCGACGAATGCGCAGCCACGCCGTCCCGAGGAGCGAGCGTCCGGTCGCGATCTGCGGCGGCGCGGTGGGCAGCGCCTCCGTCTTCGGGGTCAGCGTCTGGGTGTCCGTCACGATCTTCCTTGATGGCTCGGGGAGCGGGTGCTCAGAATTGTATACCAGCACTGGCCAACTTGGGATACCAAATTCTCGAGACGTCAATACGGCGCCAATTTAGTGGGGGATTCAAGGGGGGGGCGGTTGAGGGGGGTAGGCGCGTGAGATAGTTTTTGGATACCAAACCGCATCTCAGATCATCGGGGCTCTCATGCGCACACTGCTCACCGCCGACCACGTCCTGGTGTTCGACGGCACCTCACATGCAGAACTTCGGCAGGGGGCCGTGATCGTCGAGGACGATGTGATCGCCTATGCCGGTCCGGCTGAGGAGGCGCCGTCGGACGTCGACGAGCGCATCGACCTCGGGGAGAGCCTGCTGATGCCCGGGCTCATCGACCTGGACGCGCTCACGGACATCGACCATCTGATCCTGGACGCGTGGGGCACCCACGAGCAGGCGGCGCGACTGCAGTGGTCAGAAGGCTATTTCGATCGTCGACGGCATGTGTTCGACGAGGAGGAACGCGCGCGAGTCCGGGAGATCGCGCTCGTCCAGCTCGCGCTGCACGGCATCACCTCGTACATGCCCATCGCCTCGGAGGTGCACTCGGCGTGGGCCGAGTCGGCGACCGACCTTCACCGGATGGCGGAGTTCTCGCGGAAGCTCGGGCTGCGCGGCTTCCTCGGTCCGTCCTATCGGTCTGGCGTGAACGTCGTGACGGCGTCGGGCGAACGCGTGGTGCGGTTCGCTCCGGAGGAGGGTGAGGTCGGGTTCGCCGACGCCGTCCGATTCCACGACGAACTGGCTGCACTCGACGATCCGCTGCTGACTCCGGTCTTCCTGCCCTGCCGCATCGAGACCTTGACTCCTGCGCTGCTTGCGGCGACCGCAGCGGCGGCTGCCGAGCGCGGCGCGATCGTCCGGCTGCATGCGCTGCAGGGCGAGGTCGAGCGCGAGCTCGTCCTCCATGCCCACGGCTGCACTCCGCTCGACTTCATCGAGAAGATGGGTCTGCTGAACGATCGCCTCATCGTGCCGCACGGCGTGTTCCTCGACGTGAACCCGCGGGTGCACGGCGAAGACCGTGGCGACCTCGCCCGACTGGTCGATGCTGGGGTGTCGATCGTGCACTGCCCGCTGACGAACGCCCGCTACGGATCCGAGCTGGAGACGTTCCAGCGCTACCGGCAGGCCGGAGTGAACATCGCGCTCGGTACGGATTCGTTCCCGCCCGACCTCGTCCGGGGCATCGACACCGGGGTGTCGGTCGCGAAGGTGCAGAATGGCAGTCTGGCTGCCGGCGACCTCGCGGGTTATGTCGACGCGGTGACGCTCGGAGGGGCTCAGGCGCTTCATCGGCCGGATCTCGGTCGAATCGCCCTCGGCGCCCAGGCCGATCTGACGGCGTTCCGGCTGGACGACGTGCGGATGGGTGCCGTCGATGACCCGCTGCGCACCCTGGTCCTCAACGGCACGGCGCGCGATGCGTGTCTGACGATGGTCGCCGGTCGGGTCGTCATGCGAGACGGGAAGATCGACGGGATCGACCTCGACGCGATCCGCGCCGACACGCAGATCCTCTTCGCGCGGATGCGGAACGCCTACACTGGGCGCGACCATCTGAGCGGAACGACGGACGAACTCTTCCCTCCGGTCTACCCCCTTCATGCCTGACACCCGAGAGGTTCCGCGATGAGTTCCGACAGCATGATCACCGACGGATCCGCCCTCGCCGAGCGGGTCTATCGCGGCGTGCTGCGCAGGATCATCATCGGCGAGCTCACGCCGGGATCCTGGCTGAAGGAGCGGGATCTGTCGGAGCGGTTCGAGGTGTCCCGCGTCCCGGTCCGGCAGGCGCTCCAGCGGCTGGAGGTGGAGGGTTTCGTCGTCACGACCCGAAACAAAGGGGCGAGTGTGACGCCGGTGACCAGGGCAGACGTCGAGGAGCTGTATGACGCGCGGCTGTGCATCGAGCCCTATGCGACGCGCCATGCCGCGCAGCGTGTCCACTCGGGAGCGGCGAGCGCTGACCGGTTGCGCGAGCTCCTCGAGCGTGCGCTCGCTCCGGGTGAGACGGCGGAGTTGGGGGAATCGAATCTCGGGTTCCACCTCGAGATCGTCCGCCTCTCCGGGAATCGCATCCTCGAACGCAGTCTGCTGCCCATGCTCGGCCGGATGCAGTGGATCTTCGGGATCACGCACGCCACGCGCGAGCAGGAGCACGCGGTGGAGCACCAGCAGCTGCTCGACGCCATCGTCGCCGGTCGCGGCGAGGTGGCGGCTGCGCAGGCCTACGCGCACATCGACCAGGGGCGCGAACCCATCATCGAAGCTCTCGCGAAGGCGCTCGACTGGTAGCGACGGTCGTTCGGGTCAGGCCGTCGCGCCCACGAGGTCGGCGTGGTGGATCGCAGCGACGTCGGGGTGGGCGCGCAGGCGCGACTTGAGGGCGTTCTCCCCATAGAGGGCATGGATCGGGTTGTTCGGATCCTTCGTGACGCCCTTCGCCTCTGCCGCGAGCTCGGGGGGAAGCTCGATCAGCGGGAGGCGCTGGTCGAGTGCGGGGTTGAAGAAGAACGGGATCGAGATCCGGTCGTTCGGAGCCTTCGGTGACACGACGCGGTGGTTCGTCGCCTTGAGGTATCCGCCGGTGGCGTACTCCAGCAGCTCGCCGATGTTCACGACGAAGGCGCCGGGCACCGGGGGCGCATCGACCCAGGTGCCATCGCGCTCGACCTGCAGGCCGCCCTTTCCGGGTTCGACCCAGAGCAGCGTGAGGACGCCCGAGTCCTTGTGCGCTCCGACGCCCTGCTGCGGCTCGGGTTCGTGGGTTCCCGGGTAGCGGACGATCTTGATGAGCGTCGAGGGCTCACCGAAGTGATCGTCGAAGTAGGTCTCATCGGCTCCGAGCGTCTGCGCCCACTCCCGCAGGAGACGCCGGGCGACGTCGGACAGGGTCGCGTGCCATTCGGCGACGACCTCCTGCAGCTCCGGCTGTGCCGCGGGCCACAGGTTGGGCCCGACGAGACGGTTGAACGCCGGACCGCCCTCGACGGGCTCGCGCTCGGGTCCGATGTCGATCTGCTCGCGCCAGTCGACCTGGCCCTGGGTCCGCTCGCCGCCGATGCGGGTGTAGCCGCGGAAGTGCGGGCTGTTGACATTCTCGATGGCGAGCTTGTCGGCCTCGGGGAGCGCGAAGAAGTCGAGGGCGGCGCGGTGCAGGCGCGCCTCAAGCTCGGGGGAGATGCCTGTGCCGGTGAGGTAGAAGAAGCCGACGTCGTGCGTCGCCGCCCTGAGGTCGTCGCGGAATCGTGCGGCGGCCTCCGGGCCTTCATCGAGCTGGGACAGGTCGAGGATGGGGAGCGAGAGTTCAGCCATGGACCGAGGGTATGTCGGCTTTCGTGACGGGAGGGCGACTGTTGCGCCGCGTTACCGTCCGGGGTCACCGGTGGGCAGCATTCGGTGTTCCGGAATGATGCGAACGCGGTGCTAGAGTCCTTTAGGTAAGGGCTGCCTTACCTCAATCGTCGCTATAGAAATCGTCTCCGTGCTCGCCACTTTTCTCATCGGCCTCCGTGAAGGTCTGGAAGCCGCGCTCGTCGTCGGCATCCTCGTCGCCTACCTCCGCCGCCTCGGCCGGAAGGACGCGCTGCCGAAGATGTGGGTCGGTGTCGGCCTCGCCATCGTCCTGGCCCTGGGTATCGGTGCCGTGCTCACCTTCGGCGCCTACGAGCTCACTTTCGAGGCGCAGGAGCTGATCGGCGGCGGGCTCTCGCTGCTCGCCGTCGCGATGGTCACGTGGATGATCTTCTGGATGCAGCGTGCCGGACGCACCATGAAGGCGACGTTGGAGGGTGGCATCGATCGTGCGCTCACGGTCGGCGGACTCTGGGCGTTGATCGCGATCGGCTTCGTGTCAGTCGCGCGGGAGGGTATCGAGACGACGCTCCTCCTCTGGTCGATGGTGCAGGCCTTCGGCGACGCGCCGTCCGCTCTCCTCGGCGCTCTGCTCGGGCTCGCGGCCGCCGTCATCATCGGCTGGCTCATCTCGCGCGGGGCCGTGAAGCTCGATCTCCGCCGCTTCTTCGCCTGGACCGGCGGCTTCCTGGTCATCGTCGCCGCCGGGGTTCTCGCCTATGCTCTGATGGATCTCCAGGAGGCCGGCGCCTTCCCCGGCCCGTTCACCAGCGCGGCGCCGCTCGATCCCGCCACCGGGGCGGTCGCGATCGGGTGGGCGGCGTGCCCGTTCGGCTGGGCGTTCGACGTGTCGTCCGCCATCGCACCCAGCGGTGCGCTCGCCGCCGTGCTGCAGGCCACCGTCGGCTTCATGCCGGCGATGACCTGGTTGCAGGTCATCGCCTGGACTCTCTACATCCTCATCGTCGGTTCGCTGTACGTCCGCGGTCTCCTGTCGCGCCGTGCGCCGAAGCCCCGTGCTTCGACCGAGCTCGAATCCGACACGACCCCTCTCTCACCACAAGGAGCAGTATGACCACCTCTCATCGTGTCCTGGGGGCGCTCGCCGCCGCGGGCGCTGCCGTCCTCGTCCTGAGCGGCTGCGTCGCGAAGAGCGATGTCGCGGCCGGTGCCGCGTTCGACGTCTCGTCGACCGATGGCGACTGCGCGGTCTCGGCGGCCACGGCGAAGAGCGGAACCCTCACCTTCGACGTGAAGAACGACACGGATCAGGTCTCGGAGTTCTACCTGCTGGCCGAGGACGGTCTGCGCATCGTCGGTGAGGTGGAGAACATCGCGCCGGCCGCCTCGCGCACGCTGACCGTGGTCGCGCAGCCCGGCGACTACTTCACGCTGTGCAAGCCCGGCATGCTCGGCGACGGCGTCGGAAAGGCGGCCTTCACCGTCACCGGTGACCGCATCGCCGTCGACGGTCCCGATGCCGAGCAGAAGCAGCAGGCCGTCGACCTCTACGCCGCGTTCGTCAAGGACCAGGTCGGCCAGCTCGTCCCGGCCGTCGAGGAGTTCGTCGCGGCGTACGAGTCAGGAGATGATGAGGCCGCCCGCGCGAAGTTCCCGCTGACCCGTGCGTTCTACGAGCGCATCGAGCCGGTCGCCGAGGCGCTCGGAGACCTTGATCCGCGAATCGACTACCGCGAGGTCGACGCGGTGGCCGAGGGCCTGGACTGGACGGGGTTCCACCGCATCGAGAAAGACCTGTGGGTGCCGGCGCAGGACGCGCTCAACGCCGATGGTGAGACCCCGGCCTGGCAGGATTGGGCTCCGTCGACGCCGGCAGAGCGCGCTGACTTCGGCGACCTGCTGCTCGCCGACGTGCAGGAGCTCTACGACTATGTGCATTCCGACGACTTCACGACGGCTCTCGACGATCAGGGGATCGGAGGCATCTCGAACGGCTCCATCGCACTGCTCGACGAGGTCGCCACGGGCAAGATCTCGGGCGAGGAGGACTGGTGGTCGGGCACCGACCTCTACGACTTCGCGGCGAATGTCGAAGGCTCGAAGATGGCGTTCTCGCTGGTGAAGGACTTCGCCGCGGCACAAGGCGACGACGGTGAGGCACTCGTCGCGGAGATCGAGGGCGGCTACGCCGCGCTCGAGGAGTCTCTCGCCGCTCACGGCTCACTGACCGACGGCTTCGTCGGCTACGCCGAACTGACCGAAGACGACAAGCGCGAGTTCACCGACCTGATCAACGCACTGGCCGAGCCGCTCTCGCAGCTCACCAGCACCGTCCTCGACTGAACAGCGTCGAGCGGAATCGAACGGATACCATCACGGACGTGAACGAACCAGCAGCGGAGGCCTCGCCCGACACCTCATCGGCGGGTGAGGTCTCCGCTTCCGGCGGGCTGAGCAGACGCGGACTCCTCGGCCTCGCCATCGGCGGTGGCGTGGCCGGGCTTGCGGTCGGGGCTGGCGCGGGCCTGACCGGGGGAGTGGCGCTGGGCCGGGCGCGCGCCGCGGAGGACGCGCATTCGGCGTACGAGTTCTTCGGGACGCACCAGGCCGGCATCACCACGCCGGTGCAGGATCATCTGCATTTCGCGAGCTTCGACATGATGCCGCGCAGCGACCGCGACGATCTGATCTCGCTGCTGCAGGATTGGTCGTACGCCGCGGCCCGTATGTCGCAGGGGCTCGAGGTCAGCGCGAGCGGCGCCGTCGGCGGACCCGCCGAAGCACCGCCGGACGACACCGGCGAGGCGCAGGGACTCCCGGCCTCCGGCCTCACGATCACGTTCGGGTTCGGGCCCGGCCTCTTCGAGAACGAAGACGGCGACCGCTACGGGATAGCCGCGCGGCGTCCACCGGGTCTCGAACGGCTCCCGCCATTCCTCGGCGACGATCTCGACCCGCAGGCCTCCCACGGAGACCTCTGCATCCAGGCCTGCGCCGACGACCCCCAGGTCGCCGTGCACGCGATCCGCAACCTCAGCCGTATCGCCTTCGGGCGTGCGCGCCTGCGCTGGTCGCAGCTGGGATTCGGCAAGACCTCGCGCACGACCGCCGCGCAGGCCACGCCCCGCAACCTCTTCGGCTTCAAGGACGGCACCGCGAACATCCTCGCCGATGACACCGAGGCCCTCGCCGACCATGTGTGGGTGTCTGAGAAGGACGAACCCGCCTGGCTCGCGGGTGGCTCGTACCTCGTCGCCCGCAAGATCGCGATGCTGATCGAGACCTGGGATCGTGTGCGCCTGTCGGAGCAGGACGCGATCATCGGACGTGACAAGGGGGAGGGTGCGCCGCTCTCGGGTGGAGACGAGTTCACCCCGCCCGATTTCCACGGTCGTGCCATCGACCCGAACAGTCACGTGAGCCTGGCGCATCCCGAACAGAACGACGGGGTGCGGATCCTGCGCCGCGGCTACAACTACGTCGACGGCAACAACGAACTCGGACGCCTCGACGCCGGACTCTTCTTCCTGTCATACCAGCGCGACCCCGCGCAGTTCATCTCGCTGCAGAGGCGGCTGTCGACCGATCTGATGAACGAGTACATCCGGCACGTCGGCTCGGGGATCTGGGCCGTGCCGCGAGGAGCGACCCCCGGTTCGTACGTGGGCGCGCAGCTGTTCGCCTGACTCTGCTCAGACCCCGTGTCGGGCGGTCTCGAGGATGTCGACCACCGTGGCGGCCATCTCATCCGCGCGGAAGTGGTCGGCAGCGGTGATGGTCACGACCGCGTCGTCGAGGAAGATCAGCAGCTGGCCGTGTGCGCCGTGCAGCCGCCACCCGCGTCCGGGACCGCCCCAGCCGGCGAGGGCGTAGCGGTCGTAGCCGGGGTTCGGCCCGGCGACGACGCCGTTCTCGTGCATCGCATCGATCCACTGCGGCGAAACCAGCTGCTCGCCCCGCCACCTCCCGCGGTCGCGGATCAGCAGGCCGATCCGCGCCATCTCACTCGTTCGCAACGGAAGCCCGCCGCCCGCTTCGATGCGTCCGTTCGGGCTCCGCGCCCAGGCCACGCCATCGATTCCGAGCGGGCGGAAGAATCGGGCGTCCAGGTAATCCCCCACATCTCCGACTCGCGCGGCGAGTGCCGTCATCGCGGTGTAGGTGCTGGCGTTCGAGTACTGGAACACCCGCCCGCGCGACGGCCGACTCAGGAACTCGCGGGCGAGGTCCGGCCAGTCCGTCATCAACGTCTCGGACCACGGCAGGTCGATGCCGCTCGACATCGTGAGCAGGTGGCGCAGGGTGACCGCGTCGGCGTCGTCACCGAGGTCGAAGTCGGGCAGGTACGTGGCCACGGGCACATCGAAGGAGATCGCGCCCTCATCGGCGGCGATCGCGGCCGCCAGCACGCATACGCCCTTGGCGACCGAATGCACGTCCTCGCGCACATCGGGCGTCCAGCGGTGGTCCGCCTCGCCGGTTCCGATGCGCACGTGGAGTCCGTGCGCGTCGAACCCCGAAACGGACGCGGCCTCGACGATGCGGTCGCGGACTGCCTCGGCGACGGTCATCGAGAGTCGGCCCGCGGTCGTCGCGATCCGGTGGGGTCGTTTCGGCGTCCTTCCCGCGATGTGAGCGCGGGGTCGGCGAAGAGCCAGCGGGGGCGAGGCTCGACGAGTGGCCGGAACACCCAGCGCACCGGCTTCGTGGCCAGCAGCAGTGCGACGACCACGGAGAGCGCCGTCACCAGCGGCAGCCAGATCCACGTCGGCTCCAGATCGCGCAGCGCGCCCGTCTCGCGGAACGGATAGAGCACGAACGAGTGGAGGAGGTAGACGTACATCGTGTATTGGCCGAACGTGGTCCACCAGTACGAGCCGCGCGGGATCAGGGCGAAGAAGGCGGCGCACAGCAGGACCGCCAGCAGCATCAGGGCGATGCGGATCGCGCCGGCCCACCACTGGTCGCCGACCAGGTCGGAGTACGAGTCCTCGTAGAACAGCCAGTGACGCAGGTCGACGGCCTGCCACAGTGGCAGCCAGTTCCACGCCGCCCAGCCGACCCCCGCGAAGACCGCGACCGCGGCGACCCGAATCCACCAGGGACGGAAATCGAGCAGGCGGAGCCGATCGACGATGTCGTGCTCGCGCAGCCACCAGCCGAGCGCGAAGAACGGCAGGAGACCGAGAGTGCGGGACAGCGAGAACGTGCTGTCGACGTTCGGAAGATAGCCGGAGCCGATCGAGATCACGACCGTCCACAGCAGTGGCCAGCGCAGCAGTGCGAGATAGGGGAGCACCAGCCGGAAGATGCCGAGCGCGAGCAGGAACCACAGGGTCCAGCTCGGCTTCGTGAAGTTCGGTGTCGCCTCGCCCTCGACGAGCCACTTGGTGAGCGTCCACAGGGTCTCGAAGATCACGTACGGGAGGATGATGTCCGTGATCACCCGGGCCATCTGCGTCTTGGTGGGCGTGCCCGACTTGGAGAAGTAGCCGGAGATGATCGCGAACGCCGGCATGTGGAATGCATACAGCGCCAGGTAGAAGGCGAAGGCGATGTCCGAATCGTAGATGAGTCGCTGGATCGCATGCCCCAGCACGACGAGGACGATGCAGATGTATCGCGCGTTGTCCCAGAAGGGCACGCGCCGGCGTTTTCGCGGGATCGATCCTGTGGTGGGCCCTGAGATGTCCGCGCCGGTACTGCTCATCGTTCGAGGCTACAGGCCGGGAATAAAGTTGCGATGAGCGCGTTGACACATATACATTCAAATGAATAGAAACGGATGCGGGTCATCCGGTTCGGAGAACACGGAGCAATCATGAGCGAGCAGTCAGGCGCGCAGGCGATGCAGTTCGGCATCATGTCGGTCAGCGACATCACCCGCGATCCCACCACGGGCATCACCCCCAGCGAGCAGGAGCGCATCAAGGCGACCACGGCCATCGCCGTGCACGCCGAAGAGGTCGGCCTCGACGTCTTCGCGATCGGCGAGCACCACAACCCGCCGTTCTGGTCCTCCAGCCCGACAACCTTCCTGGCGGCCCTGGCCGCGCAGACCGAGCGCCTCATCGTGTCGACCTCGACGACGCTCATCACCACGAACGACCCGGTGCGCATCGCCGAGGAGTACGCGATGCTACAGCACGTGTCCGACGGGCGCATGGACCTCATGCTCGGGCGCGGCAACACCGGACCGGTCTACCCCTGGTTCGGTCAGGACATCCGTCAGGGACTCCCGCTCGCGATCGAGAACTATGCGCTGCTGCACAAGCTGTGGCGTGAAGACGTCGTCGACTGGGAAGGAAAGTTCCGCACCCCGCTGCAGGGCTTCACCTCGACGCCGCGCCCCCTCGACGGCATCGCGCCCTTCGTGTGGCACGGCTCCATTCGCACTCCGGAGATCGCCGAGCAGGCCGCCTACTACGGCGACGGGTTCTTCGCGAACAACATCTTCTGGCCGAAGGAGCACTACCAGCGGCTCATCGAGCTGTACCGTCAGCGCTTCGAGCACTACGGTCACGGCACTCGGGAGCAGGCGATCGTCGGCCTCGGTGGACAGGTGTTCATGGCAGCCAAGTCGCAGGACGCGGTGAACCAGTTCCGTCCGTACTTCGACAATGCGCCGGTGTACGGTCACGGGCCGAGCATGGAGGACTTCACCGAGATGACGCCGCTGACGGTCGGTTCGCCGCAGCAGGTCATCGATCGCTACGCCGGCATGCGCGAGCATTACGGCGACTACCAGCGTCAGCTCTTCCTCATCGACCACGCCGGTCTCCCGCTGAAGACGGTTCTGGAACAGCTCGACATCCTCGGGTCCGAGGTCGTGCCGGTGCTGCGCAAGGAGCTGGCGAAGGACCGCCCGTCCTCCGTGCCGGACGCACCGACCCACGCCGCCCGGGTCAAGGCCGAGTTCGGTGACGGTCCGACGCGCCAGGCTCGCCCCGGCGCCAACCGCGGTGACAACCTCACCGGCGACTCGCCTTACCAGGACAGCCCGGCACCCGCCGGGGCGGCGTTCGGGCTCGGCCGGAAGGAGGCGTGAGATGACCTCGCGTCGTATCGCCGTCGTGGCGGCGGGGCTCTCGAACCCGTCGTCCACCAGGATGCTCGCCGATCGGCTGGCCGCGGAGACGGTGAAGGCCCTCGCGGAGCGCGACATCGAAGCCACCGTCGACGTGATCGAACTGCGCGACTATGCGCACGACATCACGAACAACATGCTCACGGGGTTCGCGCCCCAGGCGCTGGAGACCGCGATCAACACGGTGGTCTCCGCCGACGCGCTCATCGCCGTCACGCCGATCTTCTCGACGAGCTATTCGGGGCTGTTCAAGTCGTTCATCGACGTGCTCGACCCCGATGCGCTCACCGGGAAGCCGGTTCTGATCGGCGCGAACGCAGGTACGGCTCGGCATTCGCTGGCGATCGACTATGCGATCCGTCCGCTGTTCGCCTATCTGCACGCCGAGGCCGTCTCGACGGGCGTGTTCGCGGCATCGAGCGACTGGGGCGATTCGGGTGACGACGTCGCTCCGCTCGCCAAGCGCGTGGAGAAGGGTGCGCGGGAACTCGCTGATGCGATCGCACGGAAGGAAGCGACGACGGTCGTGGACCCCTACGATCCCGCGACGTACCTGGGCGAAGGGCGCTCTTTCGGGCACATGCTGGGCGGTCTCGCCGGAGAGTGATCCGCCTTCCTCCGACCAGAAACGCGCCGAACGCCCGAAGAGGGCGTGCGGCGCGTTTCATCGTTCGGGGAGATCACATCACGACCCGCAGATCGGCCAGGCGTCGCCCTGCATCGGACCGGTCCGCGAAGATCAGTCGGTCACCGGGCCGCGAGTCCACCGTCGCCCACCCCGTCCGCTTCCTGTCGCCAGGCATACTCCGTCTCGGGGCGGCCTCGTGCGCCACGACGGGCGGTTCGGAGAACGACCCCCTCGGCGGTCAGGTGCTCGAGGTACCGGCGGGTCGCCACCCGGGAGAGCCCGAGCCGATCAGCGGCTTCGCGTGCCGACAGCGGCCCGTGCGCGCGCAGCTCCACCGTGACGCTCTCCAGAGACGTGGACGACAGTCCCTTGGGGAGCGGGATCGCTCCGGTCGCACGGCCGAGCAGCGCATCGATCTCCGCCTGCGTGGCCTGGCCTCTGGTCGATCGCGCTTGCTCCCGATGAGCACGGTACTGCTCCATCCGCTCTCGGAACACCGCGAAGGGAAACGGCTTGACGAGGTACTGGTGCACGCCCAGCGCCGCCATCTGTCGGACGCTCTCCGCATCGCGGACGCCGGTGATCGCGATCACGTCGGTGGCGGCGGCACGGGCGCGCAGTGTGCGCAGGACGTCGATCCCGGAGCCGTCGGGCATGGTGATGTCGAGGAGAACGAGGTCGAACGCGACGGCACCGGGGTTCCTCAGCACGGCATGCATCGCTGCGCGGGCACTGCTGCATTCCCCGGCAACGATGAATCCGTCGAGCCGGGCCACGTAGTCCCGGTGCAGTTCGAGGGTCAGGGCGTCGTCGTCGACGATCAGTGTGCGGATCATGGTTGCGACGTCCGGGATTGCGCGCCGGGGAGCACGACGCGGAACATCGTGGGGTCGTCGCTCACCGTGACCGAACCGCCGACACCCGTGACCACGGAGCGCACGAGTGCCAGCCCCACGCCGCGTCCCTGCGCATCGGCGGGCTTCGTGGAATAACCCTGGTCGAAGATCCGCTCGCGGAGGGACTCCGGTATGCCGGGGCCGCTGTCAGATACTTCCAGCACGATGCCCCCGTCGCCGGTCGGACGCAGCAGCACCTGCACCCACCTGTCGTCGGACTCCGCTGCCGCATCCATCGCATTGTCCACGAGGTTGCCGAGCACCGAAACCGCGTTCACGGGTGACAGCGGGGTGCGCGGTGTGTCCGGCTCGATGCGGACACGCCAATCGATGCCGCGCTCCTTCGCCTGGGACGCCTTGCCGAGCAGGAGAGCGCCCACGGCGGGGTCCCCGTGGCGGCGGGCGGTCACCTGATCGACGAGCGACTGACTCTGGCGCGACGTCTCCGTGAGGATCTCGATCGCCTCCGCTGTGCGCCCGAGCTCCAGCAGCGCGACCGCGGCGTGCATCCGGTTGCCGTGTTCGTGGGTCTGCGCGCGCAGCGCCTCGCCCAGCGTCCGGATGGATTCGTACGACGACACGGCATCCCGCAGCTGCCCCGGCGGAAGGTCGCCGGCGATGCGCCGGGTCAGCCGCCGAGCGATCACGGCCCCGCCGGCACCGAGCGCGACCAGCCCCACGGTGATACCGAGTGAGAGGGGCAGTCGTCGGAGCAGGGTGTCGCTGATCGATTCGGTCGTGACGCCGGCGGCCACCCACCCGATGAGCTCTCCGCGGGATGTGGTCACCGGCGCGATCGTGCGAACCGATCGTCCGAGCGTGCCGGTGAACTCTTCCGTCAACGTGCGAGCTGTCGTCGGGATGGTGCCGAGGTACTGTTCACCGATCCGGGTGAGGTCGGGGTGCGTGATCCGGATGCCGTCCGGCGTCATGATCGTGATGAAGTCCAGTTCTGCGTCCTCGACGACGACGTTGGCATACGGTTCGAGCGCAGCGGTGACCGCCTCATCCTCGTCATCGACCTCCGCCTGCAGACCGGCGACGACGGCGGGGGAGTGCGCGAGTGCGACAGCTGTGGCTGCGGTCACGCGCTCGGCTTCGGCCCGGATGGCACGCTGCGCCTCGACCACGAGGAACACCGCCACCAGTGCACCGACGACCACTGCCGCGCCGAGCACGACGAGGAACACACGCGAGGCGATGCTGCGTCCGGAGGTGTGCGGCATCGCTTCCTCCGCTCGTCGATGGTCGGTGTCGAGACCAATACGACCACAAATCGCATCGGGGTGGGCGGTGGACCACCGTGAGAACCGATCGGCGGTGCAGAAGCCGCCATTCCGACGAAGCCGTCGACGATCGAGGAGGAAGCCATGGCGCTCACAACAGGATTCGCACTGCCGAAGTTCAACTGGCGACGAGGTAAGCACGCGTGGGACCGGCACACCTGGCTGTACGTGTCGGTGCTGATCGCCGTCGTGCTCGGCGCGGTGGTCGGGCTCATCTGGCCGGAGGTGGGCCGTGGGTTCGAGGCGCTGGGCACGGGGTTCGTCGCACTGATCAAGATGATGATCGCCCCGATCATCTTCTGCACGATCGTGGTGGGCGTCGGATCCATCGCCAAGGCCGCGACGGTCGGCAAGATCGGCAGCCTCGCACTCCTCTACTTCATGGTGATGTCGACGTTCGCCCTGGCGATCGGACTCGTCGTCGGGAACCTCATCCATCCGGGTGCGGGGCTCGACATGGCGTCTTCGTCTTATGACGCGGTCGAGGCGGAGGCCAAGACGACGCAGGAGTTCATCCTCGGCATCATCCCGACCACGTTCTTCTCCGCCTTCACGGGAGAGAGCGTGCTGCAGGTGCTGTTCATCGCCTTGCTCGTCGGGTTCGCCCTGCAGGGACTCGGCGAGCGCGGCGCGCCGATCATGGAGGCGGTCAAGCAGCTCCAGAAGCTCGTCTTCCGCATCCTCGGGATGATCCTCTGGCTCGCACCCATCGGCGCCTTCGGGGCGATCGCCGCCGTGGTGGGCAAGACCGGCGTGGCGGCGATCTGGAGTCTCGGGACGCTCATGGTCGCGTTCTACATCACCTGCATCCTGTTCATCGTCGTGATCCTCGGCGTGATGTTGTGGGCGGTGACGCGGGTGAACATCTTCGCCCTCATGAAGTACCTCGCGCGGGAGTACCTGCTGATCGTCGGCACATCGTCTTCGGAGTCGGCCCTGCCTCGCCTCATCGCGAAGATGGAGTTCGTCGGTGTGTCCAAGCCCGTCGTCGGCATCACGGTGCCGACCGGATACTCGTTCAACCTCGACGGGACCGCGATCTACCTGACGATGGCCTCGCTCTTCATCGCCACGGGGATGGGGCAGCCGATGTCGATCGGCGAACAGATCGGACTGCTCGTGTTCATGATCATCGCGAGCAAGGGAGCGGCCGGCGTGACCGGTGCGGGACTGGCGACACTCGCCGGAGGTCTGCAGGCGTATCGCCCCGATCTGGTCGACGGGGTGGGCGTGATCGTCGGCATCGACCGCTTCATGTCGGAGGGGCGCGCGCTGACGAACTTCACCGGCAATGCCGTGGCGACGCTCCTGATCGGCACGTGGACCCAGCAGATCGACCGCGACCGCGTGCGTCGGGTGCTGAGCGGTGAGCTTCCCTTCGATGAGTCGCTGCTCGACGGCGTCGACGCGCACGGGCATCCGGATGCGCCTCAGGGCGCGGACGTGCAGGAGCTGCGGGAGGCAGCCGTGACGGAGATGGCGGCGAAGGAGGAGCGGGCAAGGGCGCGCGCGGAACGCTGACGAGAGGAGTGAGGGATGCGGGAGCCGCGGTGAACGGGCTCCCGCATCCGCGCGGTCAACCGCTCTTGCGTCGGAACTCGCGCCGGGTCTGCGGGGCGTTCGCACTGTGCACGGCGGAGTCGCCATCCAGGTGCGCCTCGCCCTGCCGGTGGTGCGCGTTCTTCTTCTCGAGCGCTTCCTTGAACTTGCGCTTCATCTCCTCAGACGAGGAGGCGCCTTCTTCGGTGCTCATGACCCGAGCCTAGAGCACCGGCCGCGGCGGGTCACCCTCTCGTGCCGCGCAGGATGCGATCCAGCAGCACGCCCAGACCGAGCGCGATGACGATCGACACCGGGACGGCGACCAACGGCCCGCCGGGAAGGACGGCGGCGACCAGGACGCCCACAGCTGCCTGGTACAGCGCCCATCCGGTCGCGGCCACGGCGACCAGCGCGAGGTACCGCGATGGGTGGATGCGCGAAGCCCCGGCGACCAGGTTGACCGCCAGCCGTGCGAAAGGAACGAACCGCGCCGTGAAGAGCACAGTGGCCGTCCCGTCGTCCAGGCGCCGCCGTGCCCATCCCAGTGCCTGCTGCACACGAGGCGCCCTCATCCACCGCCAGCGATCGGTCCCGACGATCCGGCCGACCAGGTAGCAGCAGGCGTCTCCGATGGTCGCGGCCGCCGCGGCGCAGACGATGACACCCCACAGCGGCGGGGTTCCGGTCGTCACAGCCAGCGCCCCGAGCGCGGTCACCGCGATCTCGCCCGGCACGACGACGAAGAAGGCGTCCCCGACCACGAGCAGGCTCATCAGCGCCAGGCTCCATGGGCCGGTGAGGGTTTCGGCGAGCAGATCCGTCGACACGTCGCCCACTGTGCCCTCGCACGGTGAACGGCAACCAAAGAGCACATAGCCGGTGACCCGTCGCCCAGCATCCGGTGAACATCCGGTGCCTCAGGCCGTTTACGGCAGGTGCGCTCTCGGAGCTCGGTCATCCTGAGGCTGTGAGAGTAGCGATCGTCACGGAGTCCTTCCTTCCGCACATGAACGGCGTCACCGGGTCTGTGCTGCAGATCCTGCGACACCTCGAGCAACATGGGCACGACGCCCACGTGATCGCGCCCGCCGCCGCGGGAATGCCCGAGGAGGTGCACGGTGTGCCGATCGAGGCGATCCCGAGTCTCGCGCTTCCGGGGTATCACAGCGTCAGGGTCGGCACGTCGGGAGTCTCGCGCATCGCCTCCTCCCTGCGCCGGTTCCAGCCCGACGTCGTGCATCTCGCCTCGCCGTTCGCACTCGGTTGGCGCGGGGTGCTCGCCGCCGAGCGGATCGGTGTCGCCCGCGTCGCCGCGTACCAGACCGACGTCGCGGCCTACACGGAGCGCTATCGGGTCGCCGCGGCTACCGGAATCGCTCAGACACACATCGCGCGACTGCACCGACGAGCCACGTTGACGCTCGCGCCCTCTGCGGATTCCGCCCGGCAGCTGGCCGGACTGGGAGTCGATCGTGTGCGCCGCTGGGGGAGGGGCGTCGACGCGGAACGCTTCCAACCGAGTCGCCGGGATGCTGCGCTGCGTGCCGGGTGGGACGCCGAGACCGTGATCGGCTACGTCGGCCGCCTCGCTCCGGAGAAGCAGGTCGAGGACCTCGCCGTGCTCCACGACATCCCGGGCACTCGATTGGTGATCGTCGGAGACGGCCCGAGCAGGGCGCGATTGGAGGCGCTGCTCCCGAACGCGCTGTTCCTCGGCCACCTCGCCGGCGCTGCGCTCGCCGCGGCCACGGCATCGTTCGACGTCTTCGTGCACCCCGGCGAGAGCGAGACGTTCGGGCAGACCCTGCAGGAGGCGCACGCCAGCGGGGTTCCGGTGGTCGCGACCGGTCGCGGCGGACCCCTCGATCTCGTCCGCATGGGGGTCGACGGGTGGCTGTACCGTCCCGGTGACCTCGGTGACCTGCGCATGCGCGTGGCCGATCTGGCAGGGGATGCCCGCAAACGGCGTGCATTCGGCGAAGCCGGCCGAGAAGCGGTGCAGAGTCGCAGCTGGGCGAGTGTGTGCGAGCAGCTGCTCGGCCACTTCGAGGAGGCTCAGCTGCTGCAGCGGGTGGATGCGTCTTCGCGCGCTCGCCGCGTCGCGAGGCCCGAGTCGCCGCCGCCTGTCCCCGCACGCCGTTGGCGCCGCTTCGTCGCCCTGGGCGATTCGCTCACCGAGGGCCTGTGTGATCCCGCGCCGGACGGAGCCCTGCGCGGATGGGCCGATCGGCTCGCGCTGCTGCTCGCCGCACAGGGCGGGCTGCACTATGCGAATCTCGCGATCCGATCCAAGCGCGTGAGCGATGTGTCGGGTCGACAGCTGGAGCGTGCGCTCGAGTTGCATCCTGACCTCGTGTCGATCCTGATCGGTGCGAACGACCTGGTGAAGAGTCATGTCGACGTCGCAGCGCTCGCCGCGGAGCTGGAGCACACCGTCGTGCGGCTCCGGGCGGTCGGTGCGGATGTGCTGCTGGTCACTCCCTTCCTGCCGGGTCGTCGAGCGGCTGCCATCTACGCACGGCGGTTCGCGGCATTCGCGACCGCGATGACGGGGATCGCGGCGCGCACCGGAGCGATCCTGATCGACACGGATCTGCATCCCTCACTGGGCGAGCGGCCGAACTGGGGTGAGGATCTGGTGCATCTGAGCAGTCGGGGGCACCGTTTCCTGGCGTATCGTGCCGCCGAGATGCTGGGGGTTCCCGATGCGGATGCGCTGGGCGTCCTCGACGCCGCCCTGCACGAGCACGAGCCGATCGGCGCGGGCGTGTGGTGGCGCCGGCATGCGCTGCCGTGGGTCTGGCGTCGCCTGCATGGCCGTGCGGCAGGTGATGGTCGAACCGCGAAGCACGACGACTATGTGTATCTCGGGCGTTCGTCCGCGACGCGATGGGCGAACGTCGGCTGATCCTCTCGGCCGGTGGTCAGCGGCGGCCCATCCCGTGATACTGCCAGCCGGCTGCGCGCCAGGCTGCGGCGTCGAGGCAGTTGCGCCCGTCGATGATGACCCTGCCACGGACCAGACCGCCGGCGTGCGCGGGGGAGAGGTCGCGCCGGTACTCGTCCCACTCGGTGACGACGACGACCGCATCGGCTTCCCGAAGAGCATCGTCGCGATCCCGCGCATAGCCCAGCTGCGGATGCGCGGCGGCGGCGTTCTCCATCGCGGCGGGATCGGTCACCACGACATCTGCTCCGAGGCCGCGCAGGCGAACAGCGACGTCGAGGGCCGGGGAGTCGCGGATGTCGTCGCTGAACGGTTTGAACGCGGCGCCGAGCACAGCGATCCGACGTCCGAACACGAGCCCGCCCAGCGCGTCGACGACGAGTCGGACCGCCCGCTCGCGCCGTCGGAGGTTGATCGCGTCCACCTCGTGGAGGAAGCCGACCGCTTCGCCGCGACCCAGCTCCTCCGCACGCGCGGCGAACGCACGGATGTCCTTCGGCAGGCACCCGCCGCCGAAGCCGATGCCGGCGCCGAGATAGCGTCGACCGATCCGCGAGTCGTGGCCGAGGGCGTCCGCGAGCAACGCCACGTCGGCGCCGGAGGCCTCGGCGATCTCCGCCATCGCGTTGATGAACGAGATCTTGGTCGCGAGAAACGCGTTCGCGGCCCCCTTGACGAGTTCGGCCGTGGCGAGGTCGGTGACCAGGAACGGCGTCCCCGTCTCCACGGCCGCCCCGTATACCTCGCGGAGCACTTCGACGGCGCGTGCACCGGCCGCGTCCGGTTCGGCGCCGACGACGAGTCGGTCCGGTGTCAGAGTGTCGTGCACGGCCCAGCCCTCTCGGAGGAATTCGGGGTTCCACACGAGGGTCGCACCGGAGTCGACGATGCGGGTCGCGAGTCGTGTGGCAGTGCCGACCGGAACGGTCGATTTGCCTGCGACAACGTCGCCGGGACGCAGATGGGGGAGAAGCCCGTCCACCGCCGCGTCGACGTATCGGAGGTCGGCGGCGTGACCGCCCGGGATCTGCGGCGTCCCGACCGCGAGGAAGTGCACCTTCGCGCCCGCGGCGTCCGCCATCCGATCGCTGAACCGGAGCCGTCCGGACTCCCGCCCTTTGGCGAGCAGCTCGGTCAGCTGTGGTTCGAAGAACGGCGCGGAGCCTGCATCGAGCGCCGCCACCTTCCGCTCGTCGACGTCGATGCCGACGACGTCGTGTCCGATGGAGGCCATGGCTGCGGCGTGCACGGCACCGAGGTACCCGCAGCCGATCACTGACATGCGCATGGACACAGCACAACCGACTCCCGCCACGGCGTGGCATCCGCCCGGTGAACGTTCCGTGGCCGGCGCATGTCCGCCGCGCGATGCGGGGGCGACGTGGGTTTTACGGCACGCGCTGGTAGGGTGGAGGCGGTTGGCGTGTGTCAACCGCACAATCGAATATCGACTCATGGAGCGAGCGGCGGAGAAGCTGGTCCCCTGTGGTGGGTTCCTCGGCAGGACGTGTCGGGTGGCTTTCTACTGGTGGCCAGCGCAGGCGACATTCGCGGGAATGCCCGCGCGCCCGAACCCTTCCGTTCCGCTCCTTTGAACATGCTCGCGCGTCACATGGACTCGCGAGTCTAAACAAAGAAGGAGAGACCTCTTGGAAGGTCCTGAAATCACCGCCACCGAGGCCGTTCTCGACAACGGCCGCTTCGGCACCCGCACCATCCGCTTCGAGACCGGCCGCCTCGCGCAGCAGGCTCAGGGCGCAGTCGCCGCGTACCTCGACGGCGAGACCATGCTCCTCTCCGCCACCAGCGCAGGCAAGCACCCGCGTGAAGGCTTCGACTTCTTCCCGCTGACGGTCGACGTCGAGGAGCGCTCCTACGCCGCCGGCAAGATCCCCGGCTCGTTCTTCCGTCGCGAGGGCCGCCCCTCCACCGAGGCGATCCTCGTCTGCCGTCTGATCGACCGCCCGCTGCGCCCGTCGTTCGTCGACGGCCTGCGCAACGAGGTCCAGGTCGTCATCACCGTCATGTCGATCGCTCCCGGCGAGTTCTACGACGCTCTCGCGATCAACGCCGCGTCGGCGTCCACGCAGATCTCGGGTCTCCCGTTCTCGGGCCCCGTCGCCGGTGTGCGCCTCGCGTTCATCCCGGGCAACGGCCAGAACGAAGACCAGTGGGTCGCGTTCCCGACCGCCGAGCAGGTCTCGGAGGCCGTGTTCGACCTGATCGTCGCCGGTCGCGTCGTCACCAAGGCCGATGGCACGGAAGACGTCGCCATCATGATGGTCGAGGCCGAGGCGACCGAGGGCAGCTGGAACCTGATCAAGGCCGGCGCCACCAAGCCGAACGAGGAGATCGTGGCCCAGGGCCTCGAGGCCTCGAAGCCCTTCATCGCCCAGCTCGTCAAGGCTCAGGCCGAGCTCGCTGCGACCGCGTCGAAGGAGCCGGGCGTCTACCCGGTGTTCCCGGCGTACAGCCAGGAGGTCTACGACTTCGTCGCCGGCCGCTCCTACGACGAGCTCGTCGGCGTCTACCAGATCGCCGACAAGGTCGAGCGTCAGACCGCTGATGACGCGATCAAGGACCGCGTCAGGGCCGAGCTCATCGAGGCCACCGAGGCGGGCTCGCTCCCGGCTGCGGCTCCGCTCGAGTTCTCCGCGGCGTACAAGTCGGTCACCAAGAAGATCGTCCGTGGTCGCATCCTCACCGAGGGCGCTCGCATCGACGGCCGTGGGCTAGCGGACATCCGCCCGCTCGACGCCGAGGTGCAGGTCATCCCGCGCGTGCACGGCTCCGCGGTCTTCCAGCGGGGCGAGACCCAGATCCTGGGCGTCACCACGCTGAACATGCTCAAGATGGAGCAGCAGATCGACTCGCTGTCGCCGGTCACGAGCAAGCGCTACATGCACCACTACAACTTCCCGCCCTACTCGACCGGTGAGACCGGCCGTGTCGGTTCGCCGAAGCGTCGCGAGATCGGGCACGGCTTCCTCGCCGAGCGCGCACTCGTGCCTGTGCTGCCGAGCCGCGAGGAGTTCCCGTACGCGATCCGTCAGGTGTCCGAGGCGCTGAGCTCCAACGGCTCGACGTCCATGGGCTCCGTGTGCGCGTCGACCCTGTCCCTGCTGAACGCGGGTGTGCCGCTGCGCGCCCCCGTCGCCGGTATCGCGATGGGTCTCGTCTCCGACGAGGTCGACGGTGAGACCCGCTACGCGGCGCTGACCGACATCCTCGGTGCGGAAGACGCTCTCGGCGACATGGACTTCAAGGTGGCGGGTACGAGCGACTTCGTCACGGCGATCCAGCTCGACACGAAGCTCGACGGCATCCCGACGTCGGTGCTCACGGGCGCGCTGACGCAGGCTCGCGAGGCTCGCCTCACGATCCTCAACGTCCTGAACGCCGCGATCGACGCACCTGACGAGATGGCGCCCACCGCGCCGCGCGTCATCAGCGTGCAGATCCCGGTCGACAAGATCGGTGAGCTGATCGGGCCGAAGGGCAAGACGATCAACGCGATCCAGGATGAGACCGGCGCGCAGATCTCCATCGAGGAGGACGGCACCGTCTACATCGGCGCGACCGACGGCCCCTCGGCCGAGGCCGCCCGCGCTCAGGTCAACGCGATCGCCAACCCCACCAACCCGGAGGTCGGGGAGCAGTTCCTCGGCACCGTCGTGAAGATCGCCACTTTCGGTGCGTTCATCTCGCTGCTCCCGGGCAAGGATGGTCTTCTGCACGTCACCGAGGTGCGCAAGCTCGCCGGTGGCAAGCGTGTGGAGAACGTCGACGACGTGCTGTCGGTCGGTCAGAAGATCCTCGTCAAGATCACGAAGATCGATGACCGCGGCAAGCTGTCGCTCGAGCCGGTTCTCGACGACGCGGCCGCCGCCGCAGAGGCAGCTCCTGCAGAGGACGCGGCCGCCGAGTAAGCGCGAAGAGTCGAACCGGAACCCGGGTCTGTCCGTCGAGGACGGGCCCGGGTTCCGTAGTATCCGCGTGACCAAATCGTTATCGGCCGTTTCCGCGCCGTTCCCCGGATTGGTCAGGGCGTTCGATGAATTCGCTTACCCTCGAAGTACGCACCGGGGGGTGCAGATCCAGCAGGTACGCAGGTCGGCACGCACCGATCGACGCGGGGGTGAGAGAGTATGCGGTTGTTCAGCGTAGGCGCAGGAGCGTCGACTGATCGCGCCCAGCAGCACGCCGAGCACCCGTCTGCCCCGATCCCCATCGTCGGACCGGGGATAGGGGAGACCATCCGCGTCCCGCTCGGCGAGACCGGCTTCGAGACCTTCCCTCTGATGCTGGGCGCCGCCGAGTTCGGTTGGAACGTCGACCTCGAGACCAGCCACGGCATCCTCGATCGCTACCTGGAGTTCGGCGGCAACGCCATCCACACGGCCGACGGCTTCTCCGGCGGACGCAGCGAGCACATCATCGGCCAGTGGCTGCGGTCTCGCGGGCGACGTGATCGTGCCCTGCTGAGCGTGCGCATCGGCGCCCACGCCGACAATCCCGGGCTGGGCTCCGTCAACCTCGTGCGGGCTGTCGAGGGCTCGCTCACACGGCTCGGCGTCGAGCGCATCGACGTCCTCTACCTCGACGCGACGCTCGACGCGACCACCAATCTGGAAGACACCCTGGCGACCGTCGAATGGCTGTCGGACGCGGGAAAGGTGGGTGCGCTCGGAGCCTTCGGCCTGTCACCGGAGCGCCTGGTCGAGGCGCGGATCCTCGCCTCGGCCGGTTACCCGCGCATCCAGGTGATCGATGCGCCGTACAACCTCATCCGTCGTCAGCCGTTCGAGGGAGACCTGCGCCTCGTCGCCGGCGCTCAGAACCTCGCGGTCACTCCGTCACATGCCCTCGAGCACGGCTTCCTCTCAGGGCGCCACCGCAACAAGGCGCTCACCTCTCGTGGTGTGCGCGGCGAGCAGCTGCGTGGGCACCTGAATCGGCGGGGAATCAAGATCCTGCGCGCGCTCGACCAGGTGGCCGAAGAGCTGGCCGTTCCCGTCGCAGCGGTCTCGATCGCCTGGTTGCTCGCTCAGCGCACGATCGCGGCACCGATCGTGAACACCTTCGCGACCGATCACGTCGACGAGCTCATGCAGGGTGCGGGAGTCTCGCTCTCGCGGAGCCACGTCGCCGAGTTGACCCGGGCCGGCAACTGAGCATCGTCCCACCCGTGACATAGGGTGGGAGGGAGGCCCGGCGGATGCTGGCGATGAAGCGAGCGAGTTGTGACGCACTACATATATCTGGTCAGACATGGTGAACATCAGGATGCGGAGCATGGTCTCGCCGACGGACCCCTCTCTCCTCGAGGGCAGCGTCAAGCCGAGTTGATCGCCGACCGGCTGTCCGGGCTTCCGCTCGACGCAGTGTGGCATTCGCCGTTGCTCCGCGCCAACGAGACGGCTCGAGCGATCGCGGCTCGTCTGCCGTCGGTCGACCCGGAGCCCACCGCGCTGCTGTTCGATTGCGTGCCCACCGGGATGACCGAAGAGACTCCCGCCGTGTTCGAACCGTTCTTCGGCTCGGTCACCGAAGCGGAGATCGAAGCGGGGCGCGCACAGATGTCGGATGCGGTCGAGGAGTTCCTCGTGCGCAAGACCGGGGATGTGCACGAGGTCCTCATCACGCACAACTTCGTGATCTCCTGGTTCGTCCGCGAGGTGCTCGCCGCACCCGAATGGCGGTGGATGACGCTGAACCAGTCGCATTGCGGCCTGACGGTGATCGCGCAGAAGCAGGGGCGGCCGTGGACCCTGCTCACCCACAACGACACCGGCCACCTTCCGGTGGAGCTCCGCACGGGCATTCCCGACGCGTTGCTCGTCTGAGATCTCTCACGTCCGGGCCAGGGTGTGACCCGCCCCGCGCGCCCCCGGCCGGACGGCGTCGCCGCCGAAATAGACTGGACGCATGACCACGCAGGTAGCCCTCGTCGGCGGAACCGGGAAGCTCGGCACGATCATCGGTGCGGTGATCGATGAGCTCGAGGGCTTCGAGGTGAGCCGTGTGCTGACCTCGTCGAGTGATCTCTCCGAACTGGACGGCGCCGACCTTGTCGTCGATGCCTCGACGCCGCAGGTCAGCATCGAGGTCGTCCGAGCCGCCGTCGAACGAGGCATCAACGTCCTCGTCGCAACGTCCGGGTGGTCCTCGGAACGGATCGCTCTCGTGCGCCCGCTCGTCGAGGCCGCCGGCACCGGCGTGGTCTTCATCCCGAACTTCTCGCTCGGCTCGGTGCTCGGATCGGCGCTGGCTGCTGCCGCCGCCCCGTTCTTCGGCTCCGCCGAGATCATCGAAGCGCACCGCGAGACCAAGATCGATTCGCCGAGCGGCACCGCTGTGCGCACGGCCGAGCTCATCGCAGCGGCCCGCGCCGAGCAGGGGCCGGTCAGCGCTCCGCACGCCGATCAGCGCGCGCGTGGGCAGCAGGTGGGCAGCGTGCCGATCCATTCGCTGCGGCGCCCCGGAGTCGTCGCCAAGCAGGAGGTCATCCTCTCGGGACCCGGCGAGTCGCTGACCTTCACGCACGACACCACGGATTCAGCGCTCGCGTATGCGCCGGGGATCCGGCTCGCCGTCCCCTTCGCCGCTCAGGCCAGCGGCGTGATCGTCGGCCTCGAGCACATGATCGATATCGGCATCCGCTCGTGATGTCGCGGATCGGCGTCGGGCTGATGGCCGCGGCGCTCCTGGTCTACCTCGCCGTCGCGATCTGGCTGGCCGTGATGTTCATCTCGGTCGGCTCTCCGGTCTCGATCGGCATGGGCGTCACGCTGCTGGTGCTGGCACCGATCGGGGCCTGGGCGCTGGTCCGGGAGATGATGTTCGGCTTCGGAGCGGATCGCCTCGGACGGCTCCTCGACAGCGAAGGCGGGATGCCTCCGGTGGAGACGGAGCTGACGCCGAGCGGTCGCATCGCACGGGCCGACGCGGATCCGCTCATCGCGCGATACGCCGCAGAGGCCGATGCGGCCGGCGACGATTGGCGCGCACGCTACCGACTGGGGGTCGTGCAGGACGCCGCCGGGCGTCGGAAGGATGCCAGGGCCAGCATCCGCGAGGCCATCCGCCTCTCGCGTCGCTGACCCCAGCCTCGTCCCTCAGGCGAGGGTGGCCTCGAGCGTGATCTCGATCCCTGCAAGCGCCTGAGACACCGGGCAGCCGGTCTTGGCGCCGGCCGCGATCTCCTGGAACGCCTCGGGCGTGAGGTTCGGCACCGTCGCGTTGACGTTCAAGTGACTGCCGGTGATGCCGACACCCGGCTTGAACGTGACCGACGCCGTCGTGTTGACGCGCTCCGGCGGGGTGCCGTTCTCGGCGAGCGCGTGAGAGAGCGCCATGCTGAAGCACGCGGAATGGGCTGCCGCGATGAGTTCCTCGGGCGTGGTCGTGGTGTCGCTGCCCTCGCTGCGGGCCTTCCAGTTGATCGGGAAGGTGCCGAGGTTCGACGAGGAGAACGCGACCGTGCCCGATCCTTCCATGAGCGATCCGGTCCAGGTGCTGGCGGCTTCGCTGGTGACGGGCATGATTCCTCCGCTTCTCGTCCCCGCTCGGTGTGCGGGTCACGTAGCGGCCAGCCTACCGACGGGCCGGTTGGGACGGAACAGGAATCAGATGGCCGCGGCGCGACCGACGATGCCCGCGCGCTGAAGCAGGAGGTAGAGCTGGCATCCCAGGCAGAAGGCGAACGCCGCGTTCAGAAACGCGGCGATGAAAGCCGCAGCGGTGGCGATCGGAAGCGCCCACGGGACGCCGGCGAGATGCAGCAGGAGGCCGATGCCGACGACGAACAGCCCCACCCCCTGGGAGAACCGGGGCGGGCGCGGGTCTTCGAGCTCTGCCGGCGGCGAGAGTCGCGGGCGGACCAGCGTGCGGAAGACGACGCTCCACGGCGCCGTGCGCGGCGAGACGACACCCCACAGGAACAGGAGGGCGATCGCGACCGTGAGCAGGAAGCCCGGGTCGAGCGCGCGCTGAGCGGGTGTCGACGATGAGATCACCAAACCACCGGGGACGAACGTCGAATCCGCGAGCGGCTGATAGGCGAACCAGCCGAATGAGCCTGTACTGGCGGATTCCGTCGAGATCCCGATCAGCGCCAGGAATGTCGCGACGAGCAACAGCAACGCCGTGATCGTCGCGGCGAAGCGCGGACCACGGGGATCGATGCCTGCGGGTGTGCTCATGTGTGCTCCGGTCTTCCCACGTCAGACGGTGGCGAGGGCTTCTGCGAGGGCGTGCCGGTGGGGCACGCCATGGAATCGTGCGCGGACCGCGCCGGTGCCGTCGACGAGGAAGGTCGTCGGCGTCTGCAGCACTCGGTAGCGCGTCGAGAGATCGGGACGGTGGGTCAGGTCGACTTCGACGTGGGTGAGCCCAGCGTGGTCGGAGGCGTAGTCGCGCAGCAGTCGGCGCACCTGCGGGCACCGTGCGCACATCTCTGTGCTGAACTGCACGAGGGTGGCACGATCACCGAGCCCGTTCGACGGTGCGTCGGCGGGATCGAACCGCAGGGTCCCGCCGTCGAGGCGTCTACCGTCGCGACGCCGCAGCACGATGCCCACGACCGTCGCGAGCGCGAGGAGCGCAGCGGCGACGGCGAGAGCGAGGGCGGGCGACATGTGTCGAGATTACGTGCTCGGTCGGGGTGCGCGGCCGATGTTTCCGAGCATGACGAACCCTGATCCGCCCGGGGCGGTTCCGCCCGTGGACCGGGGTGGGACGGTATCGTGGCTGTCATGAGCGCAGCCGTCCCGACTCCCTACGAAGACCTGCTCCGCGACGTCCTGGAGACCGGCACGCACAAGTCGGATCGGACGGGAACCGGGACCACGAGCGTCTTCGGACGACAGATCCGCTTCGACCTGTCGAAGGGGTTCCCGCTCATCACCACGAAACGTGTGCACTTCAAGTCCATCGCCTACGAGCTGCTCTGGTTCCTCCAGGGCGACTCCAACGTCGGATGGCTGCGGGAGAACGGCGTCACGATCTGGGACGAGTGGGCGGATGAGTCGGGCGATCTGGGTCCCGTCTACGGTGTGCAGTGGCGGTCGTGGCCGACGCCCGACGGCGGCAGCATCGACCAGCTGTCCGAGGTGATCGAGCAGATCCGCCGCTCGCCCGATTCGCGCAGGCTGATCGTGTCGGCGTGGAACCCGGCCGACATCCCCGACATGGCGCTCGCGCCCTGCCATGCGCTCTTCCAGTTCTACGTGGCCGATGGCAAGCTCTCGTGCCAGCTGTATCAGCGCAGCGCCGACATGTTCCTCGGGGTGCCGTTCAACATCGCCTCCTACGCACTGCTCACGATGATGATCGCGCAGCAGGTGGGGCTCGAGCCCGGTGACTTCGTGTGGACCGGCGGCGACTGCCACGTCTACGACAACCATGTCGACCAGGTGCGCGAGCAGCTGAGCCGCGAGCCTTTCGATTACCCGACGCTGCGGTTCGCTCGGAAGCCGGAGTCGATCTCGGACTACCGCTATGAGGACTTCGTCGTGGAGGACTATCAGCACCACGCCCCCATCCGCGCGGCGGTGGCGGTATGACCTGGGTCGGGCTCATCTGGGCCGAGGCTCACGGCGGCGTGATCGGCGCAGAGGGCGGCATGCCCTGGCACGTGCCCGAAGACCTGGCGCATTTCAAGGACGTCACCCTCGGAGCGCCGGTGGTGATGGGCCGCAAGACCTGGGACTCGTTGCCTGAACGATTCCGGCCGCTCGCGGGGCGCGACAACATCGTGGTGACCCGACAGCAGGACTGGTCGGAGGATGGTGCGCGCCGCGCCGCCACCGTCGCCGAAGCCGTCCGCGGCCTGGACCGGGTGTGGATCATCGGCGGCGCGGAGATCTTCCGCCAGGTGATCGGGGACGCCGACCGACTCGAGGTGACCGAGCTCGATCTCGATGTGGACGGTGACGCCTACGCGCCCGCCAAGACCGGGTGGCGACTCGTCGACGAGGGGGAGTGGCAGACTTCGCGCACCGGCATCCGCTGTCGCTTCCTCGGATACGAGCGCTGATGCCCACCGCTCTGATCACGGGAGCCAGCGCCGGACTGGGGGCGGAGTTCGCCCGCCAGCTCGCCAGGCGCCGAGCCGACCTCATCCTCGTCGCGCGATCCGAGGACGCGCTGCAGCAGCTGGCAGCCGAGTTGCGCAGTGAATACGGGGTGGCGGTCGAGGTGCTTCCCGCCGATCTGGCGGATGTGGCCGGGGTCGAGGGCATCGCCGCACGGCTGCGCGACACTGCCGACCCGGTCGACCTGCTCGTGAACAATGCCGGGTTCGGGTTGCCGCTCCAGTTCGCCGACAACGACATCGACGACGAGGTCCGGCACCTCCGGGTGCACGTCGAGGCGTCGATGCGTCTCATGCATGCTGCTCTGCAGTCGATGCGCGGACGCGGAGGCCGCATCATCAACGTGGCCTCCGTCGCCGGCTTCATCTCCCGCTCCACCTATTCCGCATGCAAGTCCTGGCTGATCGGCTTCAGCCGCTGGGCGAACGCGGAGTACGCGCGCGACGGAGTGAGCGTCACCGCCCTCTGCCCAGGATTCACACACACCTCATTCCACGAGCGGATGGGCTTGGCGGTGGGCGAGGAGGGCGTGCCGGGGTTCATGTGGTTGAACGCGCGCGACGTCGTCCGCACGGGGTTGCGTGATGCGGCCCGCGGCAAGTCCGTGTCCATCCCGTCGCTGCGATACAAGGCGATCGTGGGGTTGACGCGTGTGCTGCCCAGTTCGCTGACGTCGGGCGTCGCCCGTCGTGGTCGCGTCTGACGAGCGTCACCGCGTCCGCATGACGGTGACCCGAACCGATACGCTGGGTCTATGACGCACTCGGGCAACCCTTTCGGACAGGTTCTCGTCGCGCTCGTCACTCCGATGACGGCCGACGGAGAAGTCGATTGGCCCGCCGTCGAGAAGCACATCGATGACGTGATCACCGCAGGTGCGGACGGCATCGTCGTGACGGGAACGACCGGCGAGACCTCGACTCTGACGGACCCCGAGAAGCTCAAGCTCGTCGAGGTCGGCAAGTCGGTCTCGGCAGGCCGCGCCAAGATCATCACCGGTGGTGGCTCGAACGAGACGGCACACGCGATCGAGCTCTACAAGGCCAGCGAGAAGGCCGGCGCCGACGGCATCATGATCGTCACGCCGTACTACAACAAGCCCACGCAGGCCGGAATCCTCACGCACTTCCGCCTCGTCGCCGACGCCACCGACCTGCCCGTCATCCTGTACGACATTCCTGGCCGAACCGGTGTGCCGATCAAGTACGAGACGATCCTGCGCCTCGCGAAGCACCCGAACATCCTCGCGGTGAAAGACGCCAAGGGCGACTTCTCCGAGGTGAGTCGCGTGCTCAACCAGACCGATCTGATGTACTTCTCCGGCGACGATGCGAACGTGCTGCCGCACCTCGCGATCGGGGCCACCGGCCTCATCGGCGTCACGGCGAACGTCGCCGCCGCGCCGTACCGCACGATCATCGACGCGGTGAACGCCGGTGATCTGGCCACGGCGACAGCCGAACACAAGCGCCTCGAGCCGCTCGTACGCGCTGTCATGACGCATGTCCCGGGAACCGTCGCGGCGAAGTACATCCTGCACGGGCTGGGACGCATCTCGAGCCCGCGCGTCCGCCTTCCCCTGGTCGGTCCCGAGGAATGGGAGGCTGCGCTCATCGAGGATGAGCTCGACCTCGTCAAGAACGTTCCCGGAGCCGATTTCTCGAACTTCCGACCCGACCGCAACGCGGCTGCGGGTGGTGCCCTGCCGAAGGTGCACGGCACGACGCGCTGAGTCGCGTCCCCATGAACGAACGGACGCGCGGAGTGTCCGACTGAGGAGACAGCATGTCCATTCCCCTGGTAGAACCGGCCCCTCTCGCTGAAGGGACGCTGCGGGTCATCCCGATCGGCGGGCTCGGCGAGATCGGTCGCAACATGACCGCCTTCGAGTACGACGGCAAGATACTGATCGTCGATTGCGGAGTGCTCTTCCCCGAGGAGCATCAGCCGGGCGTCGATCTGATCCTTCCGGACTTCGAGCCCATTCGTGACCGGCTCGACGACATCGTCGGTGTCGTGCTGACGCACGGCCACGAGGACCACATCGGCGCCGTTCCGTACCTGCTGCGCCTGAAGAGCGACATCCCGCTGATCGGTTCGGGCCTGACTCTCGCGCTGGTCGAGGCGAAGCTCAAGGAGCACCGGATCAAGGCCTTCACCCTCACGGTGAAGGAAGGGCAGCAGGAGCGGGTCGGGCCGTTCGATCTCGAGTTCGTCGCCGTCAACCACTCGATCCCCGACGCTCTGGCTGTCGCCATCCGCACCCCCGCCGGCATGGTGCTCGCCACGGGTGACTTCAAGATGGACCAGCTGCCGTTGGACGGCCGCATCACCGACCTGCGGGCCTTCGCACGCCTCGGTGAGGAGGGCGTGGACCTGTTCCTCGTCGACTCGACCAACGCCGACGTCCCCGGCTTCACGCCGACCGAGCGCTCGATCGGTCCCGTTCTCGATCAGGTCATCGCCAAGGCGCCTCGCCGTGTCATCGTCGCGAGCTTCTCCAGCCACGTCCACCGTGTGCAGCAGGTCATCGACGCCGCGTACGCCAATGGTCGCCGCGTCGCGTTCCTCGGTCGGAGCATGGTGCGCAACATGACGATCGCCGAGCAGCTCGGCTATCTGAAGGTCCCCGACGGGGTCCTCATCGACTTCAAGAAGGCGCGCGACCTCCCCGACGAGCAGATCGTCTACATGTCGACCGGTTCCCAGGGTGAGCCCATGGCGGTGCTGAGCCGCATGGCGAACATGGACCACGCGATCGAGATCAGCGAGGGCGACACCGTCATCCTCGCCTCGAGCCTCATCCCGGGCAACGAGAACGCCGTCTATCGCGTGATCGACGGGCTGACCAAGCTCGGCGCGAACGTCGTGCACAAGGCGAACGCGAAGGTGCACGTCTCCGGGCACGCCGCCGCCGGCGAACTGATCTACTGCTACAACATCCTGAAGCCGAAGAACGTGCTCCCCGTGCACGGCGAATACCGTCACCTGATCGCGAACGCCAAGCTCGCGCAGGACACCGGCGTCCCCGAGGACAACACGATCATCGCCTCCAACGGCACGGTGATCGACCTGAAGGACGGCGTGGCTAAGGTCACAGGTCAGCTCGATCTCGGGTTCGTGTACGTGGACGGCTCGTCCGTCGGCGCGATCACCGATGCGGACCTCAAGGACCGACGCATCCTCGCCGAAGAGGGCTTCATCTCCGTGATCGTCGTCGTGGATGCCGCGACGGGCCGCATCATCTCCGGGCCCGAGATCCACGCGCGCGGTGTAGCCGAAGATGATTCCGTGTTCGATGACGTCGCGCCGAAGATCGTCGCGGCGCTCAAGGAGGCGGCGGGCAACGGGGTGCGCGACACCCACTCGCTGTCGCAGGTAGTGCGACGCACGATCGGTCGCTGGGTCAACCAGCGACTCCGCCGTCGGCCGATGATCGTCCCGCTCGTCATCGAGGCGTGACGACAGGGAAGACCTCTTCCCACTCACGGCTGCCCGACATCCCGGCGTAACACCGTCGTCCTAGGCTCGCGTCATGGACAGGGGCATTGCCCTTCGCAGGGCTGCGCAGACGGATGCGAAGTTCCTCGGCGACATGCTCGTCGAGGCCGCCAACTGGCGCGCCGGGGGAGTGCGTCCGCGCCACGAGGTGCTGACGTCCCCGGAGCATCTGCGGTATCTCGCGGGCTGGAAGCGCCTGTCCGATGACGGTCTGGTCGCCACCGGCGGCGACGGCGTCTCGGTCGGTGCCGCCTGGTATCGGGTGTTGCCCCAAGATGCCCCGGGATTCGGCTTCGTCGGTGCCGCTGTCCCTGAGCTGATCATCGGAGTGCACCCGCTCTGGCGCGCTCGGGGGGTCGGACGCTCTCTCCTGCGCGGCGTCGTGCAGCTCGCAGGCGCGGAGGGGCACCTGCGGATCAGCCTGAGCGTCGAACGGGACAACTTCGCGCGCAACCTGTATCGCGCCGAGGGATTCACGGTCGCGGGGGAGGGTGCGACCCGCGACACGATGGCACGTCGCACCCGATAGCCGGCGTTGCCCGGATCGGTGGAAAGCCGCGTCATTACGCGGAGATGTCGGCTGTTGGACGTAACGTGAGAACCATGGCCAGGAGTACCACGAAGACAGAGCGCGCGTCGACCAGCGCACCGTCGCGCCCCAAGCGGCAGACGGCTCCCAAGGCCCAGCCCGCACCGAAGAAGTACATCGACGAGGCAGACAAGCCTCCGGTTGCAGTCCGGGCCTGGATCGGACTCGCCCACGGCGTCGGCGGGCTCTTCCGTGCCTTCGGGCCTGAGGTGCTGGAGAAGGACGACCGCCGCGACGGCTTCCCGTTCCTCCTCGTGCTGCTCGCGTCTCTCGGCGCCGTGAACGAGTGGGTCTTCATCGGCAACGAAGTGGCCGAGAACATCAGTGCCTACTCCGTGGGGCTGCTCGTCGGCAGAGTGGCGTTCATCATGCCCCTGCTTCTGCTGGTGCTGGCCGGTTGGCTGTTCCGCCACCCCGCGTCGGTTCACGACAACGGACGCATCGGCTTCGGTTTCGGCCTGTTCGTGATCTCCCTGGCAGGTTTCTGCCATGTCGCCGGAGGACAGCCACAGCCCCAGCCGAACATAACGGCGTTGAACACGGGGGGCGGGTTGCTCGGGTGGTTGGTGGGGCAGCCGCTGACTTACCTCACGAATATCCCTGCCTACATCGTGCTCGCGTTGCTGACCGCACTCAGCATCCTGATCCTCACCAAGACCCCGCCTAACCGCATCGGCGCCCGCCTCGGCGACCTCTATGCGTGGATGTTCGACGCCGAGCGTCCGGAGAAGCCTGCGAAGGACGTCGCTGCGATCGACGACGCCGACAAGGTCGATGACCCCGACGTGCTGCCGTGGTGGCGACGGAACAAGACCGGTCGCGAAGAAGACCCCGACGAGGGCACTCTGGGCTCCGATGACATCACGGCTCTCCTCACGACCTCCGACCCGACTCCGGCCTACGACCAGGCTGTCGTCGTCGAGAATCCCTATGACGCCGCCACCGAGGTGTTGTCCGATGTCCGGTCGGTCGCCGATTCGCTGGCCGAGCAGCAGACCACGGCTCTGCTCGATGATTCCTCCGACACCGGAGAGGTGCCGGAGCTTCCCGGCCTCGACGGTTTCGGCACGGAGGGCCCGGGCGACCGTGGGCCGCAGGCTCCCGTCACGCCGTACATCCTGCCCTCTCCCGGCCTCCTGGTCGAGGGGCCGCCGCCCGTCATGCGCTCCGAGGCCACCGACAAGGTGATCGAGCAGATCACGAGCGTGTTGTCCCAGTTCAAGGTCGACGCGAAGGTCACCGGCTTCTCGCGCGGGCCGACGGTCACGCAGTACGAGGTCGAGGTCGGTCACGGCGTCAAGGTCGAGAAGATCCTGCAGCTGAGCAACAACTTCGCCTACGCCGTGGCGTCGAACGACGTCCGCATCCTCTCGCCGATTCCCGGCAAGAGCGCGATCGGCATCGAGATCCCCAACGCCGACAAGGAGATGGTCGCGCTCGGCGATGTGCTGCGCTCGCCCGCCGCCCAGAAGAGCACACACCCGATGACGATCGGTGTCGGCAAGGATGTCGGCGGCAACATCGTCATCGCGAACCTCGCCAAGATGCCGCACCTCCTGGTCGCGGGTTCAACGGGCTCCGGTAAGTCGAGCTTCGTGAACTCCATGATCACGAGCCTGCTGATGCGGGCGCGCCCCGCTGACGTACGTATGGTCCTGATCGACCCGAAGCGCGTGGAGCTCACCAGCTACGCCGGCGTCCCGCACCTCATCACGCCCATCATCACGAACCCGAAGAAGGCAGCCGAGGCGCTGCAGTGGGTCGTGAAGGAGATGGACATGCGGTACGACGACCTCGCATCGTTCGGCTTCCGCCACATCGACGACTTCAACCGGGCCGTGCGTGCGGGCGAGGTCGAGGTGCCGGTGGGCAGCGAACGGGTGCTCAAGCCGTACCCGTACCTTCTGGTCGTGGTCGATGAGCTGGCCGACCTCATGATGGTCGCCCCGCGCGACGTCGAGGATTCGATCGTCCGCATCACCCAGCTTGCTCGTGCTTCCGGCATCCACCTGGTCCTCGCGACGCAGCGCCCCAGCGTCGACGTGGTCACCGGTCTCATCAAGGCCAACGTCCCGTCGCGGCTCGCGTTCGCCGTCACCAGCGTCACAGACAGCCGCGTCATCCTCGACAGCCCCGGTGCCGACAAGCTGATCGGGCAGGGAGACGCGCTGTTCTCGCCGATGGGGTCCTCGAAGCCGTTCCGTCTGCAGGGCGCATGGGTCGATGAGAAGGAGATCGACGCGGTCGTCAAGCACGTCACCCGCCAGGCTCGTCCGGACTACCGTCCCGACGTCCAGGAGGCGATGGAGCCGACGAAGAAGAAGGAAGTCGACGAAGACATCGGCGACGATCTGGAGCTGCTGCTCGCGGCTGCCGAGCTCATCGTCTCCTCGCAGTTCGGATCGACGTCGATGCTCCAGCGAAAGCTGCGTGTCGGCTTCGCCAAGGCGGGTCGTCTCATGGACCTTCTGGAATCGCGCGAGATCGTCGGACCCTCCGAGGGGTCAAAGGCCCGCGATGTGCTGGCCACGGCTGAGCAGCTCCCGCAGGTGATGGCGAAGCTGCGCGGAGAGGATGCTCCCGCGTCGTCCCCGGCTCCGTCTGCTCCGGCAGCCCCTCCGGTGCCGCCAATGCCTCAGACGCACGATCCGATCGCCGCCCAGTACGAAGGTCTCCCCGAGGTGGAGGCCGAGGGCGGCGATGAAGACGCCTGGGGTCTGACGGGGCGCGACTGATGGCGATTCCTCGGCAGTTGCCCAACGCCATCACCGTCGCGCGCATCCCGCTGGCGGTCATCTTCTTCGTGCTGCTCCTGCTGGGTGGCACCTATGGCCTCCCCGAGCCCGGCCTCCGCTGGGCGGCCGCCATCATCTTCATCGTCGGGATATCCACGGACTGGGTCGACGGTTACCTCGCACGCAAGTACGACATCGTCAGTGACTTCGGAAAACTCTGGGACCCGATCGCCGACAAGATGCTCACCGGAGCGGGTTTCATCGGTCTTGCCATCCTCGGCGAGGTCAGCTGGTGGATCGTCGCGGTCATCCTCGTCCGTGAATGGGGGATCACGATCCACCGTTTGATGGTCGCGAGCGAGCATGTCGTCGCGGCAGCCTGGATGGGCAAGATCAAGACGGCCTTCCAGGGCGTCGCCCTCGGCTGGGCGCTGCTGCCGCTGCATGTCCTCATCGGCCTCGAGGCCTGGACGATCATCACGTTCGTCCTGATGCTCATCGTGCTGGTCCTCACGGTGGCCAGCGGTATCGACTACGTCGTCGCGCAGATGCGTGGATCGCGCCAGAAGCGAGCATGAGCGAAGCGGTCACCGTCGCACTGCTGTCGGCACTGACTCGCCGCGGCTGGACTCTGGGAGTCGCGGAGTCACTCACGGGTGGTGCGCTGTGCGCCGAGTTCGTATCCGTTCCGGGAGCCTCCAAGGTCCTGCTCGGCGGCGTTGTGGCCTATGCGACCCCGGTCAAGGCAACGGTCCTCGGCGTGGACACCGAGCTTCTCGCCGCACACGGACCGGTCCATCCGCAGGTCGCCCTGCAGATGGCCGACGGTGTGCGCCGTGTCGTGAGTGTGGACGGTCTCGCGGCCGATGTCGGGCTGTCGACGACCGGTATCGCCGGCCCGGATTCTCCCGACGGCCAGCCGGTGGGAACGGTTCACATCGGGATCGTGACGCCGGAAGGCTCCTCGACGAAGGCACTGCACCTGAGCGGTGACCGTGATGCGATCCGTACGCACACGGTGACGTCGGCTCTGGCGGCGTTGCTCGAGATGGTCTCGGAATAGCGACGGCCCGATGACGGTTATTACCGATGTGCTCACATTCAAACCACAGAGTGCAGGGGTAGATTTCGTGCAGACCAGGAGTACTAGACTGGCTGTCTCATCGGGGGAGACCTCGAACGATCACACGGGGAGGAGGTTCCGATGATTCTTGTACGGCAGGAAATCGGCGATGTGCTGAGGGACTTCCGCCTGCAGAAGGGGCGCACGCTCCGGCAGGTCGCAAGCAAGGCGTCGGTGGCGCTCGGCTACCTCAGTGAGGTCGAGCGGGGCCAGAAGGAGGCGTCGAGCGAGATCCTCGCATCCGTCGCCGATGCCCTCGACGTTCCGATCTCGACAATCATGCGCGAGGTCGGAGATCGCATCTCCGTTCTCGAGGGCATCCAGGTGTTCCCGGATGTCGTTCCCGACGACCTTGTGGCGTCGATCGAGCCCCAGCTCTCGCTGCACTGAGCCGCAGCGTGCGTGTGAGCAATGCGTCGTAGCGAGTTCCTTCGCGCCGTCGATACCGAGTTCCAAGCCCGAGCTTCTTCGCTGGTGAACGATCTCGGGTTGTCGGCCTTGCATGGCCGTACGGCACTCGAAGCGCTGGAAAACGGTACGCCGCCGCGGGAGATCTGGCTGGCGCTGTGCGCCGAGATGGACGTTCCCGAGAGCCGGCGACACGGTGTCGGACGGCAGGAGCCGCGCGGGCGCTGAACCCCGACGGAATGTCCGCAGGTTACGGGACACGGCGCGCGATCTTCGGCGTGTCGTCGAAGATGTGTTCGAAACGGGCGTAGTCTTCTGCACAAGTGGTTCAGAGCTTCTGCTCTCCACCGAATGTGGGTTCACCGAGACGATGTCGGTGGCCTCTCGTACGGTGGAAAACAAGCCGAAGAGCCATACGCCTTGTCGGAGAGTTCTTCCCAACCGGGACGAGCCGCGACAGCCTACAGGCGGCACCACGCGCGCAGAAGGAGCACATCATGCCATCACCCGCCGACCGCGAGAAGTCCCTCGAGACCGCCCTCGCTCAGATCGATCGTCAGTTCGGAAAGGGCTCGGTCATGCGGCTGGGCAGCGATGAGCGCGCCCCCGTGGCCGTCATCCCCACCGGCTCCATCGCCCTCGACGTCGCCCTCGGCGTCGGAGGTCTCCCGCGTGGCCGTATCGTCGAGATCTACGGGCCCGAGTCCTCGGGTAAGACGACCCTCACGCTGCACGCGATCGCCAACGCCCAGCGCGCCGGCGGTATCGCGGCTTTCATCGACGCGGAACACGCGCTCGACCCCGACTACGCGGCGAAGCTCGGCGTCGACATCGATGCACTTCTGGTGTCGCAGCCCGACACCGGTGAGCAGGCGCTGGAGATCGCCGACATGCTCGTGCGCTCGGGCGCCATCGACCTCATCGTCATCGACTCCGTCGCAGCGCTCGTGCCTCGCGCCGAGATCGAGGGAGAGATGGGTGATTCCCACGTGGGTCTGCAGGCGCGACTCATGTCGCAGGCGCTGCGCAAGCTGACCGGTGGTCTCAACCAGACCAACACCACCATGATCTTCATCAACCAGCTCCGTGAGAAGATCGGCGTCTTCTTCGGCTCGCCCGAGACCACAGCCGGTGGTAAGGCGCTGAAGTTCTACGCGTCGGTCCGCATGGACATCCGTCGTATCGAGACGCTGAAAGACGGAACCGACGCGGTCGGAAACCGCACCAGGGTCAAGGTCGTGAAGAACAAGATGGCCCCGCCCTTCAAGCAGGCGGAGTTCGACATCCTCTACGGTGTCGGCATCTCGCGCGAGGGCAGCCTGATCGACTTCGGCGTCGAGCACGCCATCGTGAAGAAGTCGGGTTCGTGGTACACCTACGACGGCGACCAGCTGGGTCAGGGCAAGGAGAACGCACGCACGTTCTTGCTCAACAACCCCGACATCGCGCTCGCGATCGAGACGCAGATCAAGCAGAAGCTCGGCATCGGCGGACCGGCGGCGGTGCCTGCTGCGGCAGACGAGCTCGCTGAGCGTCGTCCGGCCTGATGAATGACACTCGTGGGGGCGATCCTGAACGGATCGCCCCCATCATTCCCCTTTTCGGGCGGGCCACGAAGAATGTCGACCCGGTTTCGATAACCGCGAGCGCTGGTGACGACAACTCTGGTGACTCTCCCGAGCGCGCAGCCGACGCAGGCCTGTGGCGGTCGACGTGGCATTCGCCTGAGGGTGCCGCTCCCGCGGCGAACCGGGCGGAATCCGGTAGTCCGAGCGATCGTCATCCCGCGCGAGGGGCATCCGCCAGATCGTGTTCGCCGACATCGAGTTCCACGCCCCGACTTCATGCCCTCGGGGCTCTGACCGCGTCTCAGGACGATATCGAGGAGTCGGTCGATTCCGACGAGATTCGAACCGCAGCCGAGGAATCCCTCGTGCGAAAGCTGCGGACCCGGTCCCTCTCGGTCTCCGAAGCCCGTCAGGCTCTCCGAGGGCACGGTCTGGAGAACGGCGTGATCGATGACGTGATCGAGGATTTCTGTCGTCGTGCCTACCTCGATGATGCTGCACTCGCCAGCTCTCTGGTGACGTCCGGTGTCGAGCGGAAGGGTCAGGGGAGGGTTGCGCTCGCGCGCGCGCTCGCTCAACGAGGTATTCCGCGGGACGTGATCGACGGTGCACTCGACGAGCTGCCGGACGACGACGATGAGCGCGCTCTGGAATTCGCGCGCACCAAGGCGCGTTCTCTGAGCCGACTCGACAATGACACCGCCCTCCGGCGTCTGGTGGGACAGCTCTCACGACGCGGATACAACGGGTCCGTGGCGATGAAGGCGGCCAAGCAGGCGCTGCGGGAGACAGGCTCGAATGCGTCGAGCTCCGGCGTCCGGTTCGTCGATTCGGAGTGAGTAGGCGACGCAGCAACCGCACCCGCACGGCTCGTAGAATGGGTCGATCATGACTATTCCGCGCAGTGAACCGACGATCATCAGCGCTTCGTCGGCAGCCGTCGACGAAGACGGCCGCCAGCGCTCGTACGAGGTGCGCACTTTCGGGTGCCAGATGAACGTGCACGACTCCGAACGGCTGTCCGGCTCGCTGGAGAGCGCCGGTTACGTCCGCGCTCTGGACGGGGCCGAAGCGGACGTCGTGATCATCAACACGTGCGCAGTTCGCGACAATGCCGCAGGAAAGCTCTACGGCACGCTCGGGCATCTCGCCTCCGTCAAGCGTCGCAAGGAGGGAATGCAGATCGCGGTCGGCGGCTGCCTTGCCCAGATGGACAAGCAGGCGGTCCTCGACAAGGCGCCCTGGGTCGACGTCGTGTTCGGCACGCACAACATGGGGTCGCTGCCCGGGCTGCTGGAGCGCGCGCGTCACAACGGCGATGCAGAGCTGGAGATCCTCGAGTCGCTCGAGGTCTTCCCGTCGACTCTTCCGACGAAGCGCGATTCGGCGCATAGCGGATGGGTGTCGATCTCGGTCGGCTGCAACAACACGTGCACGTTCTGCATCGTCCCGAGCCTGCGTGGCAAGGAGAAGGATCGGCGGCCCGGTGACATCCTGAACGAGATCCGGCTTCTGGTCGAAGACGGCGCCATCGAGGTCACGCTTCTCGGGCAGAACGTGAATTCCTACGGTGTGGAATTCGGCGACCGGCAGGCTTTCGGAAAGCTGCTGCGTGCGGCCGGCGAGATCGAGGGGCTCGAGCGCATCCGCTTCACGAGCCCTCACCCCGCTGCGTTCACCGACGACGTGATCGACGCCATGGCTGAGACTCCGAGTGTGATGCCGCAACTGCACATGCCGCTGCAGTCCGGCAGCGATCGAATCCTCAAAGCGATGCGACGGTCGTACCGCAGCGAGCGCTTCCTCGGGATTCTCGATCGTGTTCGCGCGCGCATCCCGAACGCCTCGATCACGACCGATATCATCGTCGGTTTCCCTGGTGAGACGGATGAGGACTTCGAAGACACGATGCGCGTCGTCGAACAGTCCCGCTTCGCGTCGGCATTCACCTTCCAGTACTCGATCCGAGAGGGCACTCCCGCCGCGACGATGGAGGACCAGGTGCCCAAGGAGGTCGTCCAGGAACGGTACAACCGCCTGATCGCACTCCAGGAGCGAATCTCCATGGAAGAGAACCAGAAGCAGGTCGGGCGCCAGGTCGAGGTGCTCGTCTCGACCGGCGAAGGTAAGAAGGACGCCGAGACGCACCGCCTCACCGGCCGCGCCGAAGACAATCGCCTGGTCCACTTCGAGGTCACGGCCGGCTCAGACCTGCCGCGCCCCGGTGACATCGTGACCGTGACCGTCACGCGTGCGGCCCCCTTCCACCTGCTCGCGGATGACTCGACCGGAGCACCGTTGCAGATCCGTCGGACGCGCGGGGGCGACGCATGGGATCGCTCGCAGGCGGAGTCGTGTGCGGTTCCGACGCCGGCGTCGGATGGCGGCCCTCGTGCCGTGTCGCTCGGCCTGCCCACACTTCGCGTCGGGGTGTGAGCGCACCGCGCCTCTGGGCGATCGTCGGAGCAACCGGGACAGGGAAGAGCGACCTCGCGCTCGACCTGGCGGAAGCGCTCCGTGCTCGCGGCAATCCGGCCGAGGTGGTGAACGCCGACGCGATGCAGCTGTATCGCGGGATGGACATCGGCACCGCGAAGCTGCCCCTGGCTGAGCGACGCGGAATCCCGCACCATCTCTTCGACGTGCGCGAGGTCTACGAGGAGGCCGCAGTCGCGTGGTATCAGCCGGTGGCTCGAGAGGCGATCGACGCGATCCATCGGCGAGGCGGCGACGCGATCCTCGTCGGAGGCTCCGGTCTGTACGTGTCGAGCGTCGTTTACGAGTTCCACTTCCCGCCCCGCGACGCCGCGATCCGGGAACGTCTCTCGCGCGAGTTGGAATCCGAGGGTCTCGAGGGCCTGCTCGAACGTCTCCGCGCCCAAGACCCTGCGGCTGCGACGAAGGTCGACCCGCGCAACAGCCGGCGCGTCATCAGAGCGCTCGAGGTTCTCGAGCAGGGAAGCAGCACGCACGGCGCCGCGCTCCCCGAACGCCCCGTCCTGTGGCATCCTCGGACACGCGTGATCGGCCTGCACGTCGAACGGCAGGACCTGGTGGTGCGCCTCGATGCCCGTGTAGAGCGGATGTGGGAGGCAGGTCTCGTCGCGGAGGTCGCCGATCTGCGCGCGCAGGGCCTCGAACGCGGTATCACGGCTCCGCGGGCCATCGGCTACGCCCAGGCGCTGGGACAGCTCGACGGCGCCCTCACCGAAGCCGACGCCATCGCACAGACACAGGCACTCACCCGCCGTTACGCGCGGCGGCAGGTGTCGTGGTTCAAGCGGTATCCGGAGCTGGAGTGGTGGTCCGCACCCGCCGATGCGGAGGCGCTGCTTCGCACCGGAACCGCCTCGGACTGACCGAACTTCCGCGATGTCGGTGAGGACTGCGAGGCTGGGTGCATGACCACCCACTTCTTCACTGCCTCCAGCCTCGACGGCTTCATCGCGACGGACGAGCACTCGCTCGACTGGCTGCTGACGCAAGACGTCGATCCCGATGGCCCGATGGGCTACAACGCTTTCGAGAAGAACATCGGCGCGCTGGCGATGGGGTCGTCCACGTACGAATGGGTGATGAAGCACGAAGAAGGGCGATGGGGCTATACCCAGCCCACCTGGGTGTTCACGCACCGTGAGATCCCGCTCCCTGGTGGTGCCGATGTGCGGCTGACACACGACGACGTGCAGAGGGTGCACGCCGAGATGCTCGAGGCTGCCAACGGCAAGGACATCTGGATCGTCGGTGGGGGAGACCTCGCTGGGCAGTTCGCCGACGCAGGACTGCTGGATGAAATCTGGGTGCAGTATGCGCCCGTGACGCTGGGGTCCGGCGCGCCGCTGCTCCCGCGCAGGCTCGATCTGGAGCTCCTGGAGGTCGCACGCAACCGGAATTTCCTCTGTGGACGCTACGCCGTCGTCTCGACGGGAGCTACGGGGTGAGCGGGTCGGCCGAGCCGCGGGAAGACACGGCCGTCGAGTGGACGGTTCGTGCTTTCGAGGAGGCTGACACGGAGGCTGTCGTCGTGCTCTGGGAAGAAGCAGGACTCACGCGGCCGTGGAACGATCCGCACCTCGACATCGAACGCAAGCTCGCGGTGCAGCCGGACGGCTTCCTCGTCGCCACGACGCAGGACGCTGAAGTGGTCGGATCGGTGATGGCCGGATATGACGGTCATCGCGGTTGGCTGTACTATCTCGCCACGGCAAGTTCGCACCGTGGCCTCGGAATCGCGCGGGCACTCGTGGGGGAGGCCGAGCGTGTGCTTGAGGCGATGGGATGCCCGAAGGTGCAGCTCATGGTCAGGGAGGGAAATGAGGGTGTTCTCGGCTTCTACGACTCGCTCGGCTACGAGCGCTTCACTGTATTGAACACGGGCAAGCGCCTCGTCTCCGACCAGTAGTCTCGCTCTCTAGACTGGGGGGATGGTCGCATTCACCAAGGGTCACGGCACGGGCAACGACTTCATCATCATCGCTGACCCCGACGGGGCGCTCGATCTGACGGTCGAGCAGGTCGCCGTGCTGTGCGATCGCCACTTCGGAATCGGCGCCGATGGCATCCTTCGGGTCGTCCGCTCTGCGGCCATCCCCGACGGCGCGGCTGCGCTCGCGGAGGAGCCCGCGGCCGAGTGGTTCATGGACTACCGCAACGCCGACGGCTCGATCGCAGAGATGTGCGGCAACGGCATCCGGGTGTTCGCGCACTACCTCGTGCGTGCAGGACTCGCGACCATCGAACCGGGATCGACGTTGCCGATCGGTACCCGAGCCGGTGTGCGCGACGTGACCCGTGGCGCCGCGGGATATCAGGTCGACCTCGGCCTGTGGAAGCTCTCCGGAGACGATCCGCTGGTGCGCGTCGACGGACTGCCGGTCACCCGCCCTGGTCTCGGAATCAACGTCGGCAACCCTCACGTGATCGTGGCGATCGCGTCCGAACACGAACTCGCGTCGCTCGAGTTGCATCGCACGCCGGACCTCGACCCCGTTCTGCCTGCTGGCGCCAACGTCGAGTTCGTCGTTCCGGGCGAGCCGTTGGTGCGCGACGGAGTCGGGCACGTCCGCATGCGTGTGTTCGAGCGTGGCGTCGGCGAGACCCTGAGCTGTGGCACCGGTGTGGCCGCCACCGCACTCGCCGTGCGGTACTGGGCGGGGGAGAATGCGCCGAACAACTGGCAGGTCGAGGTGCCAGGCGGAACTCTCGGAGTGCGCATGTTCCCGGCAGAAGACGGAGAGCACGTCGCCCTGTCGGGTCCGGCGCAACTCGTCTACAGCGGAGAGATCGACCTGCTCTGACGGGAGCTTGACGCGGCCGACGGCAGTAGCGACCCGCCGACGAAGCGGTCAGAGTCCGGATAGCGCGATCGGCTCGGTCGGCGGTGTCCCATGCTTGCGTACCTTGAGGATGCGGTAGCCCTTGCCGGTGGCAGTGCGGAAGACGCTGTAGCCGGGGTGGAAGGTCGAGCCGATCCAGCGCTGCAGCGAATCGGCACCGAGATTGCGCTGGACCACGAGCCAGGCATCGCTGCGCTCGTCGAGCCTCGGTATCCACCGTTCAAGCAGGCCGTGCAGCTCGTTCTTGCCGACGCGGATGGGCGGGTTCGAGCGGATCGTGCGGAACGTGATGTGCTCGGGAACATCGTCGGGCAGAGATGCGTTGATATTGGTGAGCCCGAGGGAGGCGGCATTGCGCCGAACCAGATCGAGGGCACGCTCGTTCACATCGACGGCCCAGATCGTCGCATGCGGTGCGGCGAGGGCCATCGAGATGCTGACGGGGCCCCAACCGCTGCCGAGGTCGAGAAGGTTGCCTCCCGGCGGAACCGGGGGCATGTTGGCGAGGAGCACTGCAGTGCCGGCATCCAGCCGATCCGGGCTGAAGACGCCACCCGCGGTGGTGACTTCCAGCTCTCGGCCTGCGAGCGATACACGGATCCTGCGCAGATTCTCGGGGCTTGCCGGGGCCGCAGTGAAGTAGTGGTCAGACCCCATACGGTGAGCGTACCGGACAGCGCGGGCTAAGGTTAAGGCTCGCTACAAAACCCCAGAGACAAGGAACGGATGACGGATACCACGACACCCTCCAACGGCGACAACACCGTCGATCGCGTGCTCGCGAACGCAGAGAAGCGCTCGGACCTCCACGTGTTCGGAGCAGCACAGGCGCTGCAGGACGAGTCGACCGCCGCGCACGCCAGCACGGACGGGGCGCAATGGGACCTCGAAGACCGTCACGCGCTCCGTCGCGTGGGCGGACTCTCGACCGAGCTCGAAGACGTCACCGAGGTCGAGTACCGCCAGCTGCGCCTGGAGAACGTCGTGCTCGTCGGCGTGTACCCGCAGGGTGCTCAGGAGGATGCCGAGAATTCGTTGCGCGAGCTCGCCGCGTTGGCGGAGACCGCGGGTGCTGTCGTCCTCGACGGTGTCCTGCAGCGCCGCCCGCACCCCGATGCGGCCACGTATCTCGGGCGTGGCAAGGCTCAGGAGCTCAAGGACATCGTCGCCGCGGTCGGGGCCGACACCGTCATCGCCGACACAGAACTCGCACCGAGCCAACGACGCGCGCTCGAGGATGTCGTCAAAGTGAAGGTCATCGACCGCACGACCGTGATCCTCGACATCTTCAGCCAGCATGCGAAGAGCCGCGAAGGCAAGGCCCAGGTCGAACTCGCTCAGCTCGAGTATCTGCTCCCTCGTCTTCGCGGCTGGGGTGACTCCATGAGCCGCCAGGCCGGTGGTCAGGTCGGTGCCGGCGGTGCGGGCATGGGTTCCCGCGGCCCCGGTGAGACCAAGATCGAGCTCGACCGGCGACGGATCCGCACCAAGATGGCTCTCCTGCGCCGGCAGATCCGCGACTTCGGGCCGGCTCGCGAGGCGAAGCGTGCCGAGCGCAAGCGCAACACGATCCCGTCGGTGGCGATCGCGGGCTACACCAACGCGGGCAAGTCGAGTCTGCTCAACGCGCTCACCAGCGCCGGCGTCCTGGTCGAGAACGCACTGTTCGCGACCCTGGATGCGACCGTACGCCGTTCGGAGACCGAAGACGGCCGCGTCTACACGCTGACCGACACCGTCGGTTTCGTCCGCAACCTCCCACATCAGCTCGTCGAGGCCTTTCGGTCGACGCTGGAGGAGGTCGGAGAGGCAGACGTCGTGCTGCACGTCGTCGATGCGTCGCACCCCGACCCGGCCGGTCAACTGCAGACGGTGCGCGATGTGCTGGGCGATGTCGGCGTGCGGGACCTCCCGGAAATCGTCGTCTTCAACAAGGCCGACCTGATCGACGACGACGAGCGACTGGTGCTCCGCGGTCTGCAACCGGATGCGCACTTCGTGTCGTCACGGTCCGGCGAGGGCATCGGAGAACTGCGGGCCGTCATCGAGGAAGCCCTCCCGAAGCCGGCGATCGAGGTTCACGCGGTGATCCCCTACGATCGCGGCGACCTCGTGGCGGCCATCCATGAGACGGGGATGCTCCTCGGGGTGGAGCATCAGGAGGCCGGCACGGCTGTGCACGCACGGGTGTCCGAACGCCTCGCGGCAGAACTCGCCCCCTTCACTGTCGGCAGCTGACCCGGGCTCAGCGGGCGAGGAAGCGCGCTTCGACCGTCGCGGAGATGACGATCTCCTCCGGCTCGTATTCCATGGCCGGTGCTGCGTCGGCGGCGAATGCGACCCCTCCGCGGGCCTTCATCATGGGGGCACCCGGCATCGGCTGCCCGCTCGAGATGAGGCCGACGTCGGCGATCTCGAGCGGCGTGACCTCGTCGAGGCCGAGAGCGCCCGCATAGGCTTTGGCGCGGGTCACGGCGACGCTGACGGCCTCGGAGGCCACCTCCCGCTCGACCTGAGTTCGCGTCACGGGGGTGAGGTGCCAATCCACCCACCCCACATCGACGCCGTCCCACGGAGAGATGTCGGACACCCAGATCGAGAGCTCGGATGCTTCGGCGAACGTCGCGGTGAAGTCGATGCTCGCGTAATAGACGGGTGCGAGGCGCTTGCCGTCGTTGTTCCACGGGCGCTCGGCTCGCACGGAGAGTCGCTTGCTGGTCCAGTCGACGATGCTGCCCGCGTCTGCCCGCTCGGTGATGCTGCCGCGCACGGGCTCGGCCAGCCGCATCACGTGTTCGACGACGGTCGTTCGCTCGGAACCCTCCGCCCGCACGCTCACACGGATGGTGGCGCGCTCGGGGGCGATACGCGCCTCGTGCTCGCCGCGGACGGTGACGGTGACTTCGCTCATGGGCCGACTCTACGCCAGCAGTTCCGACCTCCACGGAATGGCGGAGAGCCGGGGAACGTTGTAGTCTGTGATGCTCGGGTGTTCGTCGCTCGAGATGGTAATTCCACAGTGTGACAGCGGCTCCTTCGAGAGAAGGACCACGGGGCTGATCGGTTTCGACAGCGCCTGTGAATCCACGAGAAGCGGGCCGAGGATGCAGAGTTATCTCGTTAACGCTCTCTGCAAAAAAATAGTTGCCGAAACCAAGCGCAACGACTTCGCCCTCGCTGCATAAGCGAGCCCGATAGTCCGTCAGGCCGTATGTGATTCCGATACGGATCCTGGCGTCATTTAGGAATCTTGCTGCGTGATGGCGTCTGGACGTCACGTGGGACTCTTCCCAGGCTGGGCTCGTCGACTTAGGTGTCTGTGACAAAGGTCGGAGCCGAGTAGAACGTCTTCACAGACTGCGCCCGGAGAAGGCGTGGAGACTCAGCGTTGGACGGGGGTTCGATTCCCCCCAGCTCCACCAAGCCGTTGTCACAGAAGAAGCCCCGTGCTCTCCTTTCAAGGAGGTCACGGGGCTTCTTCGTGTGCGGGGACGGGTGTACTCCGCTGGTTTCGACGGGGACCTATATTGAGGTCTGTGGAATCGACCCCCGAAACCGACTCGACCGGTCTCACCCGAGCCGAGGTCGCCGAGCGCGTCGCGTCCGGGAGGACGAACGCCTTCGTGGCGGACACGAGCCGAAGCGCGTGGAGCATCGTGCGCGCGAACGTGTTCACGCTCTTCAACGGCATCGTCTTCGCGTGCTTCTTCGTCCTCTTCCTGGTCGGGCGTTGGCAGGATGCGCTCTTCGGGCTTGCGGCCTTCGCAAACGCGATCATCGGCTGTGTTCAGGAGTTCCGAGCGAAGTCGGCCCTCGATCGCCTCGCGCTGATGAACGCACCGCGTGCGCTGGTGCTCAGGGACGGTGCCGAGGAGGAGATCGCCCCCACCGAGGTGGTGCTCGATGAGGTGCTCGTCTTCCGCGCCGGTGAGCAGGTGCCCGCCGACGCTCGGATCTTGACGGCGCGTGGGCTGCAGATCGATGAGTCGATGCTGACCGGCGAGTCGGACCCGGTGGAGAAACAGCCGGGCGACGAGGCGCTTTCGGGCGCGGTGGTCGTCGCGGGCGAGGGCACCGCGCAGGCGACCCGCGTGGGCGCCGACTCTTATGCCAACCACTTCGCGGGTGAAGCGAAGCGCTTCTCGCTCGTCTCCAGCGAGCTCCGTTCGTCGGTCAACCGGGTCCTGAAGTGGGTGAGCTGGGTGATCGGACCGGTGGGGCTGCTCGTCCTGAACGCGCAGATCATCGTCACCGGCGGGTACGCCACCGTCTTCTCCAGCGGCGCCTGGGTGCAGGCCGTCGTGAACACCATCGCCGCACTGACAGCCATGATCCCGCTCGGGCTGGTGCTCATGACGAGCATCGCATTCGCCGTCGGCGCATCGAAACTGGCGCGCAGGCAGGTTCTCGTGAATGAACTCCCCGCGGTCGAAGGACTCGCCCGGGTCGATGTCGTCTGCCTCGACAAGACGGGCACGCTCACGGTGGGGGAGATCGGGTTCGACGAAGCTCACGGACTCGCCGGCCTCACATCGGAGCGTGCGGAGGCTGCAGCAGCGGCGCTGGGCTGGTATGCCGCGTCTCCGGATGCGAATGCCACGGCGCGATCGATGCGATCGGCATATCCGGCCGGGTCTCCGCTCACGGTCGCGGAGTACATCCCGTTCTCCTCCGCGCGCAAGTGGAGCGCGGTTTCCTTCGAGGAGGTTGCAGGGACCTGGGTGATGGGTGCACCGGAGATGGTGTTCGGCGATGCCGCGACCTCGAACGGGACCGAGCTCGGGCGCACTGTCACCGCCCTCGCAGAGACCGGACGTCGCACGCTGGTCCTCGGTCACGCGGAAACGGCGCTGTCCGAGGCGGATGTCGATTCCGAGCGGCTTCCGGACGGCGTGGCCGCTTCCATCGTCCTGACCTTCCGCGAGCAGGTCCGCCCCGACGCCGCACAGACGCTCGAGTACTTCGCGCGGCAGGACGTGGGCATCCGGATCATCTCGGGCGACAACCCGCGCACTGTGGCGGCGATCGCGCGCGAGGTGGGATTGGACGTCGACGAGGGGTTCGATGCACGTCGCCTTCCCGACGACGATGTCGAACTCGCAGACGTGCTCGACGCGCACATGGTGTTCGGACGCGTCTCGCCCGAGCAGAAGAAGCGCATGGTCTCGGCCTTGCAGAGCCGCGGACACACCGTGGCGATGACCGGAGACGGTGTCAACGATGCTCTCGCGATCAAAGCCGCCGACATCGGCATCGCGATGAACTCGGGGTCGCCCGCCACGAAGGCCGTGGCGCGGCTGGTGCTGCTCGACGGTCAGTTCTCGCACCTGCCCGATGTCGTCGCGGAAGGGCGCCAGGTCATCGCGAACATCGAACGCGTCTCGATGCTCTTCCTGAACAAGACCGTGTACGCCACGCTGCTCGCGATCATCTTCGGGGTGTTCGTGCTCGAGTTCCCGTTCCTCCCGCGTCAGCTCTCCATCACCGACGGCCTCACGATCGGCATCCCGGCGTTCTTCCTCGCGCTCATGCCCAACGCGGCGCGCTATGTGCCCGGGTTCCTCCGGCGATCGTTGAGCTTCGCCATCCCCTCGGGGATCGTCGTGGCGCTCGGCCTCACGTGGTTCACCTTCGTCGCGCGCGGGCTCGGGGCAGATGAGGAGCAGCTGCGCACCGGAGCGACCGTCATCCTCGCCGTCGTCGGCATCTGGGTGCTGGCTGTCCTCGCCCGCCCCCTCAACCGCTTCAAGGTGCTCGTCGTGGGAGCGATGTTCGTCCTGCTCATCGCCGTGTTCTCGCTTCCCCTCGCACGACGGTTCTTCGTCCTCGTCGATCCGGGGGAAGACGTCGCGATCGCGCTCACCGGGATCACGATCGTGATGGTCGCTGCGATCGAGCTGGTGCGCATCGTGCATCGCCGGCTCGTCCTGAGGGAGGAGCCGACAACGGTGCCTGCACCGGCGGCCGAGCCGGGCGTCGGCGCCGATCGTGGGCTGGCGACGGTCATCACGACGACGGTCGCGGTGCTCTCCTACGTGTTCGGGATCTTCGCGACGGGCTTCGGCATCGTGGTCTTCCTCGGACGCTACGATCCGGACGTGAGCGCCTCCGCGTTCTCGCTCGCGGGCGCGGCCATCGCGCTGTTCGGCCTGCTGGTGTTCGCGGTCGCCGCCGGTGTCCGCCGGGGAAGTGGGCTCTCGCGGCTGCTGCTCACCATCTTCCTCGGGGTCGTGATCGCGCTCAGTGCGGTCGTCCTCGTCTTCGGAGAGCGGTGGGACTGGGGAGCAGCCGTCACCGCCGTGGTCGCTGCCCTCATCGTCGTCCTGCTGTGGACGCCACCGGTCGCCCGGGGGTTCCGGCCCGTCCTCGAGAGCTCGATGGGGAGGGCAGCGCCGTAGCGACGTCGCGCGCTCGAGTGGAGCTCAGCCGGTCCACTCGATGAGGATCAAGCCTTGACGCGTGTCCGCGAACCGGACCCATCCGTCTCCGAACAGATAAGTCATCCCGTAACCGTCTTCATCGAGTCCCATCGCGTATCGCGGATCCTCTGTGAAGTAGACGCCGTCGGAGCCGTCTTCCCGTTTCCAGCCCTCGGCGAGGAGACCGGCCTGAGCCTGTGCGGCATCCTCCGTGCTCAGGGCCGACCAACCATAGAGCTGCCCGTGGTCGGACGCGACGCTGTAGTCGGCCCAGAAGCACAGCAGCCCGTCGGTCAACGCCTCGCCCCCGACGACGAACTCCTTCGGCTGTGCCGTCCATCCCATATCGGTGAACGCGGAGACCGTTCCCTCCGAGATCATGGATTCGCACGTGAGCTCCGCGGGACGCTCCGGCGCGCTCGAGCTCGCGGGTTCGGGCGTCGCAACGGGGCTGGGGGCGACGGCCTCTGCCGTGGGTGTGGGCGTGGCCGGCGGCTCCGCAGGCGCTCCGCACGCCGTCAGTGCCGCCAGAAGCAACAGGACGCCGGCAGCGGCGGACATGTTGCGGGGGGTCATGGTGCGTCTCGTGATCCGGGTCAGTCGTGCAAGAGGTTCAGGAACTCTTCGTGAAGGGTGCCGTTGGTGGCGAGTGTCGAGCGCGCCGATATCGTCTCGGCGCCGTCGATAGCCGTCATGCGTCCTCCGGCCTCCCGGACGATCGGCACCGCTGCGGCGATGTCGTACTCCTTGACGTCGAACTCGGCGACCATATCGATGCGCCCCTCGGCGAGAAGCATGTAGGAGTACACATCGCCATATGCTCGGTCGCGCCAGACGCGCGCCGCGACCCTGAGGAGAGTGTCGAGTCGTCTCGCGTCGGACCACTGTGCGATGCTCTGGAAGCTCACGCTGGCATCGTCGAGTGATGACACGGCGGAGACCTGGAGCCGGCGGGGCTCGCCGTCGGCGGCCGTCCAGGAGCCTTGGCCGTCGGCTGCCCACCAGCGTCGGCCGAGTGCCGGCATGCTGACGACACCGACCTGGGGGACACCATCGATAGCGAGAGCGATCATCGTGCCCCACAGCGGAACGCCGCGGAGGAAGTTCGCCGTGCCGTCGATGGGGTCGACGATCCACTGCCGGTGCGTCCCGCCCTGCGCGCCGAACTCCTCGCCGAAGATTCCGTCGTCGGGCCGCTCGGTCTCGAGGATGGCGCGGATCGCACGCTCCGTGGCGAGGTCGGCGTCGGTCACATGCGACTTGTCGGCCTTGGTCGAGACCTCGAGGTCGGCGGCGTCGAACCGCGGGAGCGACTGGGCGTCGGCGGCGTCGGCGAGGCGGAGAGCGAGGAGGAGATCGCTGCGCAGGTCATCGGCGTGAGGGGAGGCGGTCACGCTCCCAGGATAGTCGGCGGAAGAACGGGCGCTGAGGGCCGAACGGCCATGTTTCCGAGTGCGACGGGGACCGGCGCGCCCGGGCCCGGCTCGATTTCGCATGGGGCCGGTCGGCTGGTAATGTAATTCCTCGGTCGGGGTTATCCCGGGCCACGCACCTCTAGCTCAATCGGCAGAGCAACTGACTCTTAATCAGTGGGTTCTCGGTTCAAGTCCGAGGGGGTGCACGGATTAAGCCTCAGAGATCTCGCCATCTCCGGGGCTTTTTCTCTGTCTGCGCCAGTCGCCGGAAACGCCGAACAGCGCGAGAACAGCGTGCGTGTCTCGGGTGTGGCGTGTCACGGATGAGCCATGATGATGACGTGAACTGGAGACGACGTGGCGCAGACCTGGCCGAACTGGAGGCGCTGCACCCAGGGGTCCCCTCGTGGCTGAAGCAGTTTCTCTTGAACTGGGTCGAGGCAGTCGCCTACGACGGGCGGGAAGCTCCATATGGCACCGGGCGTGTGCCAAATCTGCGTTGGTTAGCTGAGTATGAGACGGCGGTCAGGCGTTCTACTTCGCTGATGACCGTCTTTCGCAACGGGGGAGCTTCGTACCTGCTCCAGCAGATGGGAGAAGACGAGTTTCTTGACTTCGTGGACTTCCTCGTATTCAAGGTGGAGAAAGAACGTCAAGGGGCACGGGAACTTCTCGCAAAGCTCGAAGGGTATCTGGCGGCTGCCGGGTCTGAGTGGCGCGTGGGCGCTCGGGATGGATTCGCTTCGCTCGAGAAGCGAGTGCCGGATGGCGTCGCTCTCGCTGCGGAGGAGACGATCGCCCACTCGGGGGACGCGGGTGCGCTACTGGCGGAGGCCTGGCATGCCGCATTCGGTAGATCGCCTGACCCCGAGGAGGCCTACGAGAAGGCGATCAAAGCCGTCGAGGAAGCGGGCTGGGACAAGGTCTCACCCAAGAATCAGAAGGCCACTCTGGGATCGATGGTGCGCGATATGAAGGCTCAGAAGGACTGGGCGATTGCGTTCGGCCCGACGCAAAGCAACGTGGCTGTTCAGATGGCGGATGCGCTCTGGGTTGATCAGGAGGGCCGCCACGGGGGCAATGGATACCGGAAGCCGACCCAGGCCGAGGCGGAGGCTGCGGTACTTCTGGCGGTCTCGCTGGTCCAGTGGTTCAGTTCTGGCGCCCTCGCCCGGCGACCATAGCTGGGAACGGAACGCAATGTCAGAACGTGAAGGTGTGAGTCCGTCCAGATATCTCATACCGTTGACGTCGATCAATCCGGGGGACCGGGTCGAGGGGGAACACTCGTTGGTGACGGCTTGCGCCTCGCAGGCCCAGATCGCTCTCATTCATCTGCAGCGCATCTGGGCGCGGGAAGGTAATCCGCCCGATCTCGACGTTTGGAGTTCCGTCCACGATCCTCTGGAGGTCTGGGCAGACTTGCAGGGTGCGCTGACGGCTGGGATAGTGATGTCGCGCCTGCTGAAGCCGCCAGGTGTGCATCCACGGCGGCCATTGACCCAGAAACAATCGCAAGCAAACTCGAACGCGAGGGGCGACCGGCTTCGGAGCCTGCTCGACGTTTCCGACGACTCTGTCCTGCTCGCTATCAGCGCGGTACGCGACCCGGTTGAACACATCGACGAACGATTCGATGGGGCAGTTGAGAATGCCAACGTTCACTCCATAAGCGACCTTTACATCGCTCACTTGATGTACCAAGACGATTGGCTCAACAGCTCGCCAGCTCCCGGGAGCGGCCCGCTGCACGCCAACATGCGGACATTCCTGCCGGTTTCAGGCGAGATCCTCTATGGCGCCGAGCGATTCGATCTCTTCGCGTACGAGGAGGCGCTGCTCAAGCTTCTCCTGGCGGTCCCTGCCGCGAGGAGGAGTATTGAAGCCGACCGCTCGACCGGCAGTCAGCGGAGCTACGGATCTTCCCGGCCGGTGTTGATCAACCCCCAGTACATCCGACAGCGTAGGGCAGCGCTCGCAAACATGCGCGAAGCGAGGTCAACGCCAGGATTGCGAGCAAATAACGTCGATGACCCTCAGACCGTCGTGATGGGCATAACGCTACCGAGCGACGGCCCGACGGACGCTAGCCCGGACGCCTGAGCGGCGTGACGTTCGCGGCGTCCGCCTCAGCTGCGCGGGAGTCGGCGGGCTAGGGCAGTATGAGCACATGCACACGGATCTAGACGACGCGGTCGTCGCAGTTTCGATGGCGGACGTCTGGATTCAAGCCATCATCGCGTTGGTGACCCTGGGCGGTATCATCGCGTCCATCTGGATCGCGCGGAGCGGACAGAAGAGCGACCTCAAGCTCGCCAGAAGCGAGGCGGACAGGGCCGAGCGAGCCGATGCTGCGAGCCAAGCCGCATCCGAGCGATCCGAGGCCGCGAGTCGGCTGAGCATCGACACGATGACGCGCATCGCGGACGCGCTCGACAAGCTAGCTGCGGACGGTATTCATGTCGGCGATCTGCACGTTCTCGGGACCGAGACTGCCTCTGCGAAGGTCGCCTGGGTGCTCAGGCACTTTGAGGGCGACATGTACTTGCTTGAGAATGTCGGTGACGCGACGGCCTACGACGTTAGCCTCGACGCCGATCCAACTTTGATGCGGTTCGGGAGGCAGTGGGAGCCCACCCCCGAACTCAAGTCCGGTGAGGTGGTGCAGTTCGGAGCCGTGCGGACCATGGGCACTCGCGACTCGACCATCACTGTGCAGTGGCGCAACGCTGCTGACGCCGAAGAGCAGACGTGGCGCTATCCGTTGCCGCCACGTCCACCCCGACGCTAGCCAAGTCTTCTGAGCGGAGTGATAACGCCTGAGTCCGCCTCAGCCGCAGCCATGATGTCGTCCAGCACGGCGACGTTCGGGCGGCGTCTTGCAAGTGGCCGTATACGTCTACTGTCGTCTGGTAGCTCGCATGGCCCATCCATCGGCTGACCTCGTAGAGCGTGTACTGGGCACCCTTGCCGATCTTGGAGATCATGACCGTGGCGTAGTAGTAGCGGAGATCGTGCCAGCGGACGCCGACCAGCCCAAGCTCTTTGAGCGCAGGCTTGAAGTAGTAGCGGATGACCGAGCCGACATCGAACTGCTGGTCGTAGTCCAGCCTGCGCGGGTCACCCATACTGCCGGGGACACGACCCGGCCACAGCGCTGCGCTCGGGTCGGCTGCGTGCGGGCGCCCAGCGAGGTATTTCGCCCAGTTCCTCGCGCAAAGCTCGGGAGATTGGCGCGGAGCGCTTGCCCGCTGGTGTTTTCGGGGTCATCCGGGGATGTCGGGGAGCATTGGTGGCCCAGCCCCAAGCTCTCTTAATCACTGGGTTCTCGGTTCAAGTCCGAGGGGGTGCACGGATCAGCCTCGGAAACTCTCGCCAGTTTCCGGGGCTTTTCTGCTTTCTTGTCGATGTGGGTGCGTTCGCCGTTCAGGCGCCGGCCCCGACACCGCGATTCTGGGGACTCGCAGAGAATGCCGTTATATCGCGTAATGGGTCCTCTTCAGGGCCGTCTCTCACACGGGGACAACCGCGTCGCCGTCATCGAATGGGCCGCTGTGAAGCAGCGCATCCGAGGCGGTGGGGCTTCGACAAGAAACTGGGGAACACCGTGTACAGAAGAGACCGACGCGCCCGCGCGCGCCGCACATCCATCACATTCGTCGCTGCCGCTGCGGTGGCACTCATCGGTTCGATGGCGCTCGGGGGAGCCGGAACAGCGGTCGCTGCCGAATATGACCATCCTGCAGCGATAGATCCGGCATCGATCACGGTCACCACCGTGGACGGCGATGAAACCTTGGCGCAGTACGACCAGGTCCGCGTCGACGCCGACTGGTCGGTGCCGGACGGTTCGCTCGGCGGCGAAACGTTCGGGTTCACGCTCCCGAGCCAATTCGCGCGCTCAGGCCTGACCTTCTCGGTGCCCTCCACCGAGGACCCGAGCAAGATCGTCGCCGAATGCGCCGTCAGCAGCGACGCGGCACCCGTCGTGACCTGCACGCTCACGGACTATGTGAACGGGCGCACCGACGTCAACGGCTCGCTGTGGTTCCTCGCCAGCGCGGACGAGCAGACCACGCAGACGACGCTGGAGTTCGTCGTCAACGGCCAGATCACCCGCGTCGAGACTCCCGGCGGCGGGATCGTGCCCCCGGCGTCGCCGCCGACGGACCCTCGGAAAGTCTCCTGGCAGACGGACGACGGCAACATCGCGTGGCAGCTCGATCTCCCGGGGGCGAAGTTCCCGGGAGCAGAGTCGATCATCATCGACGACGTGCTGACCGCACCTGGCGGCGGGTTCGCCGAACACCACAACGAAGACGGCAAGCTCGTGGTGTGGAGCACGGACGCCGGCAACGGTGACTACCGGACGATCACGAACTGGACCGGCTCCTGGAACGAGGCGGGCACCGCGTTCCACCTGGAGATCCCCGGCGCGATCGACACCGCGCGGACGTACTCCGTCAGTTACCTCACGGTCCCGAGCTCGCAGGCCGACGGTACCTCGTTCAGCAACGTCGCCAACGTCAACGGAATCGTCCTGCAGGACCGCGAGGTCTGGCAGGTCACCGGTGGCGGTGACGGAGACGGAACCGCGACCGGCGCATTCACCCTGACCAAGGCCGTCGCCGGCTCCGGAGCGACGGACGTGCCTGCTGGCACCGAGTACACGGTCCGCTACAGCTACGGTGACCCGGCGGTGGAGAACACCGTCGCCGTGACCACAGGAGCGTCGACCGCTCCTGTGCGCCTCCCCGCCGGCACCGTCGTCACGCTCGAAGAGCTGACCCCGCCGGCCATCGACGGCATCGACTGGGGCACCCCGGCGTTCTCGGGCACCGGGGTACGTGTCACTGCGGATGGCGGTGCACAGGTCACCGTCGGCGAGGGCTCGACGCTCGCGATCGCCCTCACCAACACCGCGACCGAGAAGCCGCCGGTCGTCCCGCCGACCGTGCCTCCCACACCGGAGACTCCCGTGACACCGCCGACGGACGTGACGCCGCCGACGGAGCTCCCGCTGACCGGCGAGTCGCTCGCCACGACCGGTGGCGATGTGCCCGCCGTCATGCTCTGGAGTGCCGGTGCCGCGCTCGTTCTCGGTGTCGCACTCACCACGCTGGCTGCCGTGCGCGCCCGGCGCCGCGCGACGCAGAGCTGATCCACGCATCGGGGTCGACGTCGTCAGAGGATTCGCTTCGCGGCGTCGGCCCCGCAACGTGCGCGGGGCTCCGTGCGCACGCTGAACGCGCCCGGGTCCGGAGAAACCCTCAGGCCACGGCGATGACCGTGCCCTCGGTGAGGAGGCGCAGCTGGTCGAACGTGAGCGGCATGACGGTGTGCGGGTGGCCGGCCGCGGCCCACAGCTCGTCATGTTCCTGGAGGGCGTCGTCGAGGAAGGTGCGCAGGGGCGCCGGGTGCCCGACCGGGGCGACCCCGCCGATGGCCTGACCTGTCGCCGAACGGACGACGGCCGCCGGTGCCATCGCCACATCGCGTGCGCCGATGCTCGCGTTGAGAACCGCGAGCTCCGCACGGTGGCCGCCGCTGGTCATGACGAGGACGGGCTCTCCGTCTGCGACGAACACGAGGCTGTTCGCGATCGCGGCGACGTCGCATCCGATCGCTGCCGCCGCCTCCGCCGCCGTGCGAGCCGAGTCCGGCAGGACGCGGATGGAGGTGTCGACACCCGCGGCCTCCAGGTGCTGTTGCACGGCTCTGCTGCGCTCGGGAAGGGGCGTGTCTTCACTCATCGCCCCACGATATCGGAGGGGAGTGGCGCCGGACCGGGCCACTCCGACCGATCCGGCACCCACGCGGTGACTCAGGCGGCGTCACCTACGAGGATCGCTGCGGCGTCCTCGGTCGCGGCATCCTCCGGCTCGTCGTCGATGTGTGCGAGCACGCGACGCCCGAGGAACACCGTCAGTGCCGCGAGGAGGACGGATGCCGCCGCGAACAGGTACGGGACGGTCGCGTTGAACGCGTGCCAGAGCAGCGCCGCGATGGGAGGCGCCATCGCGCCACCGAGGAATCGCACCGCGGAGTACGCGGACGATGCCACGGACCGGGGGAGATCCGTCGCCTCCATGACGGCCTCTGTGAGCACGGTGTTCATCACCCCGAGCAACAGCCCGCCGATGACGATGCAGACCACGAGGGCGGCTGCGCTCTCGACCACGAGCCCGGCGGCGACGAGATCGAGCGCGAGCAGCGGCAGCACCACGAGGATGATCCGCGTGCGCGGCATGCGGCGCATCAGCACCGGCGCCACCCAGACACTCGTGACGGCGAGGGCGACGCCCCAGCCGAAGAACGTGAATCCGATGCCCATGGCGCCGAAACCCAGCGGGAACGGCGAGAAGGCCAGCAGCACGAAGAACCCGATGTTGTAGAACAGGGCGGCGACCGCGAGGATCGCGAGCGCGGGACGGCGAAGGGCCGTGAACGGGGCGGAGAAGGGCACGGGGACTCGCTTCTCGCCCGGCCCGCGCAGGAGCACGAGCACGGCGACGAACGCGACGGCCATCAGCACGACGACACCGAAGAAGGGGCCGCGCCAGCTCTGCTCGCCGAGGAGGCCGCCGAGCAGTGGCCCCACCGCGATGCCGAGGCCGAGCGCTGCTTCGTACAGGATGATCGCGGCGCTGCTCCCACCGGACGCGGCACCGACGATCGTGGCGAGCGCGGTCGAGATGAACAGCGCGTTGCCGAGTCCCCAGCCTGCGCGGAAGCCGATGACGGCATCGACGCTGCCGCTGAGCGCGCACAGGAGAGCGAACACGACGATGAGTGCGAGGCCGATGAGCAATGTGGCCTTGGCGCCGATACGGCTGGAGATCCAGCTGGTCACCAGCATCGCGAGGCCGGTCACGAGCAGGTAGCTGGTGAAGAGCAGTTCCGTCTCCACCGGCGAGGCCTGAAGCGACTCCGCGATCGCGGGGAGGATCGGATCGACGAGTCCGATTCCCATGAAGGCGACGACGCATGCGAAGGCGACGGCCCAGACCTGCGCCGGCTGTTTCCACACCGAGGGGGTGGCGGTGGTGTTCACCGAGATTCTCCTGTTCGTTCCGTAGTGGTGTGCGCAGCGAGGATCTCGGCCGCGCGTGTGAGCGTGGACCAGTCGTCGTCGCTCAGCGCGGCGAACCGGGGCGCGAGGGTCTCGCGGAACTCGGCGCGCCAGGCCGCGACGGCGGCAGCCCCCTGCGGGGTGATGTCGACGACGGTCGCTCGCGAGTCGTCCGGGTCGGGGGAGCGCCGCACGAGCCCGTCCTTCTCCAGCATGCCGAGGAGACGGGTCATGCCGGGTTGGGTGGTGCGCGCAGCGGCGGCCAGTTCGCCCACGCGCCGGGCCCCCTCCTGTTCGAGGAGGCTCAGCACCCGCCATTGCGCGGCGGGTGCGTCGTTGCCGGCATCCTGCGCCGCGATGCGGCCCAGCGCGTAGCCGGAAAGCACCAGCGACGCGATTACGTCCGAACGATTCATACCAACAAGTATATACCGTGCGGTATGTATGTGTCGGTTAGCGTCGCGCGTTCGCTATCCGTGCAGAGAGTTGATGGGCGTGTGCGAGCAGAGTGCGACCGAGCTCGGCCATGCGATCCGGACCGAAGCGGAACTCGACGCCGGTCAGACTCAACGCCCACTCCGGGCGACCGGAGCGATCGAAGACAGCGGCGCCGATGCCCCAGCTGCCCTCGACGATCAGGCCGGGATTGACGGCGTACCCGCGCTCCTTGGTCTCGGTCAGTCGCGCGCGCAGTGCGCGCGGGCGGTGCGTGGGCCCCCACGCGCTCTCGAGGTCGGGATGCCGCTCCAGATACGCGTCCACATCATGGTCAGGCAGGAAAGCCAGGATCGCGAGCCCCGCACTCGCGACACCGAGGGGGAACCTCACCCCCTCGCTCAGGACGAAGGAGCGGATCGGGAAGGGGCCTTCCTCCCGAAGCAGGCACACCGTCTCGTCGCCCCGACGCACGGAGAAGAATGCGCTCTCCTCGGTCTTGACCGCCAGCGACCGGACGATGTCCCGTGCGAGCGCGGTCACGTCGTAGCGCGCGGCGGCGACCGAACCCATCAGGAACAGCTCGGGGCCGGGCATCCAGCGGGTGCTGTCCTCGTCGCGGTCGACCAGCCCCTCGAACTTGAGCGCGCTGAGCAGGCGATGAGTGGTCGAGCGCGACAGCTCAGCCGCCTGGGCGAGGTCCTGGAGGTTGGCGCCCTCCGCGCCGGCGGCGGTCACCAATCGGAGCAGGCGAGCCGCGCGAGCGATGGCCTGCGCGCCGGGGACGGAGCGGGCCGTGGATTCCATATCGTGGACGCTACCTCCGGATCTGACCACATCGCAAGACTTGATCGTTGCGCCGAGGGCCGAAGAGCGGATGCTGGAGGGAGGCACGAATTCGAAGGAGCAGACGTGATCGACAAGCAATGGGACTCGGCAGCGCACGCCGTGTCCGACATTCCGGACGGAGCCTCGTTGGCGGTCGGCGGGTTCGGGCTGTCAGGCAACCCGATCGCGCTCATCGAAGCCCTGCTGGCCCAGGGCACGACAGACCTCAGTGTCGTGAGCAACAACTGCGGCGTGGACGACTGGGGGCTCGGCGTCCTGCTCGCGGCGCAGCGCGTCCGCAAGATGACATCGTCGTACGTGGGGGAGAACAAGGAGTTCGAGCGCCAGTTCCTGAGCGGCGAGCTCGAGCTCGAGCTCACTCCCCAGGGGACTCTGGCCGAGAAGCTCCGGGCAGGAGGATCGGGGATCGCGGCCTTCTACACGCAGACGGGGGTGGGCACCCAGGTCGCAGAAGGCGGGCTGCCCCGCCGTTACAACGCGGACGGTACGATCGCCGTCGCCTCCCCGGTGAAAGACGTCCGTTCCTTCGATGTCGACGGCAACCCTGCGGACTTCGTGCTCGAAGAGGCGATCACCACGGACTTCTCGCTCGTGCACGCCGCCCGAGGCGATCGACACGGAAACCTCGTCTTCAACAAAGCGGCGCGCAACTTCAACCCGCTCGCCGCGATGGCCGGACGCATCTGCATCGCTCAGGTCGAACAGCTCGTGGAGCCGGGGGAGCTCGACCCGGACAGCATCCATCTTCCCGGTGTCTTCGTGCACCGCATCGTCGAGGTGGGCACGGACATCCCCAAGCGCATCGAGCGACGCACCGTCGCCGTGGAAGGAGCCTGAGATGGCACTCACGCGAGACCAGATGGCGGCCCGCGCGGCAGCCGAGTTGCAGGACGGCTCCTACGTCAACCTCGGAATCGGGCTGCCGACGCTCGTTCCCAACCACGTGCCCGGCGACGTCACGGTGGTGCTCCAGTCCGAGAACGGCATCCTCGGCGTCGGGCCCTACCCTCGCGAAGACGCCGTCGACCCCGATCTGATCAACGCGGGCAAGGAGACGGTCACGACCCTGCCCGGCGCGGCGTTCTTCGACTCCGCCACCAGCTTCGGGATGATCCGCGGCGGCAAGATCGATGCCGCGATCCTCGGCGCGATGCAGGTCTCGACGAGCGGGGATCTCGCGAACTGGATGATCCCGGGCAAGATGGTGAAGGGCCCCGGCGGTGCCATGGATCTCGTGCACGGTGCCGCTCGGGTGATCGTCCTGATGGAGCACGTGGCCAGGGACGGATCGGCCAAGATCGTGGACGAGTGCTCGCTGCCTCTGACCGGTCGCGGGGTGGTCGACCGGATCATCACGGACCTGGCCGTGATCGACGTCACGCCAGAGGGGCTGACACTCGTCGAGACGGCCCCCGGAGTCAGCGTGGACGAGGTCATCGCCGCGACAGAGCCGCCGCTCACCATCCATCCGGATCTCCTCCACGAAAGGACCTCGCACCATGAATGACAACGACATCGTCATCGTCGCCGCCGCCCGCACACCGCAGGGGCGACTGAAGGGCCAGCTGGCGGCCTTCACCGCACCTCAGCTCGGTTCCTTCGCCATCAGAGGCGCGCTGGAGCAGGGCGCCGTCGATCCGGGGGATGTCGACGCGGTGATCGTCGGACAGGTGCTGGCCGCCGGCTCGGGTCAGAACGCCGCGCGGCAGGCGGCCATCGGGGCCGGCATCGGCTGGGACGTCCCGGCCCACTCCGTGAACAAGGTCTGCCTGTCGGGTTTGACCGCGATCATCGACGCCGCCCGGATGATCCGCACCGGCGACGCGGACGTCGTCGTCGCGGCGGGGATGGAGTCGATGACGCGGGCCCCGCACATGCTGATGGGATCCCGCGACGGCTGGGCATACGGCAGCGTCGAAGTGCTCGATCACATGGCGTACGACGGTCTGACCGACGCCTACGACCGGGAGAGCATGGGCGCGTCGACGGAACGCCACAACGCGCGTTACGAGCTCACGCGGGAGGCGCAGGACCGCGTCGCCGCGCTGTCGCACCAACGAGCGGCCGCCGCGCAGGACGCAGGTCTGTTCGAGGCCGAGATCGTCGCCGTCGACGTGCCCCAGCGTCGGGGCGAGCCGGTTCGCGTGACGAAGGACGAGGGTGTGCGCCCCGACACGACGGTCGAAACTCTCGGCGGCCTGCGCGCGGCCTTCGCGGAGGGTGGATCGATCACCGCGGGGAACTCGTCCCAGATCTCCGACGGTGCATCGGCCGTGGTCGTCACCGCGCGGCGCACGGCCGCGGCGAAGGGGTGGTCGGTGCTCGCGACGGTCGGAGCCAGCGGCCAGACGGCCGGCCCGGACAACTCCCTGCAGGCGCAGCCGGCACGCGCGATCGAGCGCGCGTGCGAAAAGCAGGGGATCGCACCCTCGCAGCTCGACCTCGTGGAGATCAACGAGGCGTTCGGTGCGGTGGTGGCCCGCTCGCAGGTCGAACTCGGGCTGGACGAGGGCATCGTGAACGTCCACGGCGGAGGGATCGCGATCGGACACCCCATCGGTGCATCCGGCAACAGACTCGTGGTGCACGCCGTTCACGAGCTCGTGCGTCGCGGCGGCGGAACCGCTGCCGTCGGCCTGTGCGGCGGTGGCGGTCAGGGCGAGGCGCTGATCCTCACACGGTGAACGATGCGCTCGGGGCGCGCGGCGTCAGCGCCGTGCGTCCTTGGCGTGGTCCTGCGTGTCGGCGAGGGCCTTCTGCGAGCGGAACTGGAGTCGCTGGGCCTTCTTCGCCTTCTTGACCGACTGCGGCGAGTCGGCGTCGACGAGCACACCGCGTCGTTCGCGGTTCATGTCGATCACCGCGCCGACAGCGAGCGCCATCGTGATGCCCCAGCTCAGCCAGGACAGCAGAGAGCGCCAGGTGATCGGCTGCTCGCGGGTGCCGCGGAGCAGCGAGACCCCTGCAGAGATCGCAGCGACGAGTCCGGTGCTGAAGAGGTAGCGCATGCCCCCACGCTACCTTCCCGTGCCCCAGGTCGTCCCGAGCCTTGACAACCCCTCCCTGATCCTGTCAGGGGAGTATGTCGTGAACGACAGGCGAAGCGTCCGCCGATCGGGCGTCCCGGAGTAGAACGAGACGCCGGGGACGTACGCGACATCGTTGGCCAGGGCGGGCCCGAGCGACTCGGCGGCATCCATCCCCTCAGGAAGTCGTGCCCAGACGAACATGCCGCCGTCGGGGCGATTCCAGGTACTGCCGCTCGGCAGCGCGGTGGGCAGAGCTTCGAGCATCGCGTCGCGCCGGGCAGCGTAGGCATCGCGGATGCGCGTGAGCGCGGGCTCCCCACGACCGGAGACGAGATAGTGGGCCGCCGCGGCCTGGTCGATGGTGGAGGTGTGGAGGTCGGCTGCCTGCTTCGCGATCGTGACGGTGGGGCGGATATCCGCCGTCGTGCGGATCCATCCGATGCGCAGCCCGGGCGCGATCACCTTCGAGAAGCTGCCGAGGCTGATGACGTGCTCCGGTGCCAGCGCAGCCAAAGAGGGGAGGGGCTCGCCGGAGTACCGCAGCTGGCGGTAGGGCTCGTCCTCGACGATGCGGAATCCCCATCGCTGTGCGACGGCGGCGATGTCGTGGCGCGCCTCGAGTCCGTGGGTGCGACCGGTGGGGTTCTGGAAGGTGGGCACCGTGTAGAAGAACTTCGGTCTGTGCGCGGTGGCCAGTCGGTCGAGCGCTTCGAGATCCAGCTCGTCCCCGTCGTAAGGGACGCCGATGACGCGCGCCCCGGCCAGCGCGAAGGTCTGCAGCGCCGCGAGGTAGCACGGCTCCTCGACCAGGATCGTGTCGCCCGGGTCGAGGAGCGTCGTCGAGATCAGACCGAGCCCCTGCTGCGAACCCGTCGTGATGATGAGGTCGGATGCCGTGGTGGGCAGCCCGTCTTCCGAGTACCGCCGGGCGACCTCCTCCCGGAGCTGCGCGTCTCCCTCGGACGTCGAGTACTGCAGCACGCCGGGGGAGTCGAGCACGGCGTCGAATGCTGCGCGGATGCCGTCGACGTCGAAGAGCTCGGGTGCGGGAAGGCCGCCCGCGAACGAGATGACCTCTGGGCGCGCGGTCAGCGCGAGAAGGTCGCGCACCGGGGAGGTCTTCGCGGTGCCCGCGCGTTGCGAGCGCGGAGGCAGGGAGAGTGCGGTGGCAGCGGCATGCGGGGCGGTGGTCAACGGAGGACTTCCTCGGAGGAGTGAGGTGCGGGACTGCAGTGCGGCGGTGTCGCCCAGAATAGACCCGTCTCGAACGTTGCTCGTCATGGTCTCCTCCCGGCAGATCCCCGGGCGCATCCGCTATCCTGGGCTCGTCGCGGCTCGCCGCGGCCGCAAAAACCGTGTATCTACCGGCCGTCGGCATCCCGGCGGACAGCGGCGGCACCCGACATCGCGTCTTCGACGCGCGAGAGCCATGACACGCGAATCAGCACCCCCACAGATCATCGAGCCGAGCCCGAGCCTTCTGCGTCTCGCCGGACTTCCCTACTTCCTCATCGCCTTCATCGCGCGGCTTCCGTTCGCCATGATGGTCGTCGGCGTCTTGACCGTCGTCGTCTCGGCCCGAGGGTCGCTCTCGCTGGGCGGGCTCACGTCGGCGGCCGTCGGCCTCGGGACGGCGTGCTTCGGTCCCCTTCTCGGTGCCGCCGCCGACCGGTTCGGCCAGCGGGTGGTCCTGGTCGTGCTCGCACTGGCGAACGGCGCCATGCTCCTGCTCTTCACCTTCGTGGTCTACGGGGATGCCGCAGACGGCTTCGTGCTGCTGGCGGCGGTCGGCATCGGCGCCACGGCGCCGCAGGTCGCTCCGCTCTCGCGTTCGCGTCTGGTGACCATCATCGCCGATCGGATGCCGGAGGCGCGTCGCGCCAAGACGGTGTCCGGGACGATGGCGTACGAGTCCGCGGCCGATGAGACCGTGTTCGTCTTCGGGCCCTTCCTGGTCGGCATCCTGGCGTCCGCGTTCGCGCCCTGGGCTCCGCTGGTGGGCGCTGCCGTGCTCACCGTCGTCTTCGTCGGCGCTTTCGCGTTGCACCCCAGCGGACGTCACGTCTCGCAGGACCGCGACGCGGATGGGCGGGCGCCGTCCGCGGTCTCGGAACTGTTCCGGCCACAGCTGCTCATCGTCGTCCTCGGCATCCTCGGCGTGGGAATCTTCTTCGGGACGATGCTCACGTCGCTGACGTCGTTCATGGCCGACCGCGGTGCGCCCGAGCAGGCGGGTCTGCTCTACGGAGTGATGGGTGTCGGTTCGGCGGTGCTCGCGCTGGGTGTCGCCTGGCTTCCTCCGTCGTTCTCGATGCGCGCACGGTGGCTCGTCTTCGCCGGCATCCTGCTCGCCGGAACGCTTCTGCTCGGCTTCGTCGACTCGCCGGGAACGATGATGCTCGCGCTGGCGATCATGGGAATCGGCATCGGACCCACCCTGGTCACCCAGTACAGCTTCGGGGCCGCGCGCAGTCCGCGTGGACGCTCCGCGACGGTCATGACGATGCTGGGCTCCGGCGTCGTGGTCGGGCAGTCGATCGGCGCCGCCGTGGCCGGCGAGATCGCCGAGAACGTCGGAACGTCCGCTGCGCTCCTGCTGCCGATGATCGCGGCATTCATCGCCTTCGGTGCAGGCGTGGCGAACTGGGCTCTCAGCAGTGAGAGGCGCCCCCGTTCGTCGGTGACGGTCTGACCTCCGGCAACGGTATTCCGCGATCCTGGGTAGGTTTGATTCATCGCTGATGTGAGGAGTCCCCCTTGACCGCCGCAGATTTCGTCGTCGTCGCCAATCGCCTCCCGGTCGACCGGGTGGAGGGCCCTGACGGCGAGGAGGTCTGGCGCACGTCGCCCGGTGGGCTCGTAGCCGCTCTCGAGCCGATGATGCGCAACGTGCACGGTGCGTGGGTGGGCTGGGCGGGGCAGGCGGATGTCGAGCTGGAGCCGTTCGAAGCCGGTGGCATCGAATTGGTTCCCGTCGCGCTGAGCGCGCAAGAGGTTGCGGAGTACTACGAGGGCTTCGCGAACGACACGATCTGGCCGCTGTACCACGACGTGATCGCGCCGCCGCAGTACCACCGCGAATGGTGGGATGCGTACGTCCGGGTCAACCGCCGGTTCGCCGAGTCCGCCGCTGCGGCCGTCGCGAAGGAGGGCACCGTCTGGGTTCACGACTACCAGCTGCAGCTCGTCCCGCAGATGCTGCGCGAACTGCGGCCGGATGTGACGATCGGCTACTTCCACCACATCCCGTTCCCGGCTCACGGCCTCTACGCCCAGCTGCCATGGCGCGATCAGGTGCTGCGCGGACTGCTCGGTGCCGATGTCATCGGCTTCCAGCGGGCTCAGGACGCCACCTATTTCCTGACGGCAGTGCGCCGCAGACTTCGCTACGAGGTCAAGGGGCCCCACGTGTCTGTCCCAGAGGGCGAGGGGTCACGCACCGCGCTGGCGCGGGCGTTCCCGATCTCCATCGACACGACGCCGTACATCGAGCTCGCAGCGCGCGAGGATGTCCGCGCGCGCGCCGCCGAGATCCGCGCGAGCCTCGGCAACCCCAAGCGCATCCTGCTCGGCGTCGACCGACTCGACTACACCAAGGGCATCCGCCACCGCATCAAGGCCTACGGGGAGCTGCTCGCGGAGGGACGGCTCAACGTCGAAGACGTCACGCTCGTCCAGGTCGCGAGCCCCAGCCGGGAGCGCGTCGACGCCTACGTGCACCTGCGTGACGAGATCGAGCTCGCGGTCAGCCGCATCAACGGTGACACCGACACGATGGGCCACTCCGCCATCCGATACCTGCACCAGGGCTATCCGCGCGAGGAGATGGTCGCGCTCTACCTGGCCGCCGACGTGATGCTGGTCACTGCGCTGCGCGACGGCATGAACCTCGTCGCCAAGGAGTACGTCGCCACGCGCGTCGACGATCGCGGCGTCCTCGTGCTCAGCGAGTTCACCGGTGCGGCGGACGAGCTGCGGCAAGCGGTGCGGGTCAACCCGCACGACATCGAAGGGCTCAAGGATGCGATCATGACCGCGGTGGAGATGCCCCCGGCCGAGCAGGGGCGGCGCATGAGGTCGCTGCGTCGTCGCGTGCTGGACAACGATGTGAACGCCTGGTCCTCCTCGTTCCTCACCGCCCTGTCCGAGGTGCGCGGACGCTGAGCATCCGCGGGGCCGCGATACTGGGAACGAACCCCCTGCGATTGGAGAACCTGTGACGCGCCCCTGGATCCCCGGAACCGCCGACGACGACCTGAGCGCCCTGGCGGCGACGCCGCGCCTGGTCGTGGCACTCGACTTCGACGGCACCGCCTCACCGCTGGTGCCCGACCCGATGGCTGCGCGCGCGCTTCCGGAGGTCGCCATCCAGGTGGAGCGCCTCGCGTCGCTTCCCGACACTGTCGTGGCCTACGTCTCCGGACGCAGCATGCACGACCTGCGCGTGATCACCGAGCACGCCGACGACTCCGCGATCGCGCTGGCGGGTTCGCACGGCGCGCAGTACTGGTTCCCCGGCGAGGGGGACGCCGACATCGCGGGCGATGTCACCGAGGACGGCTCGCGCGAAGAGCTGTGGGCGGCCGCGAAGCCGATCATCGAGCGCTACGAGGGTGCCGAGTTCGAGCCGAAGACCTTCGGCATGGGCGTGCACACCCGCCGCGCGGACCCTGCGACCGAGAAGCGCGTCTTCGCCGAGATCGACGCTCTCGTCGCCGAACGATTCCCGCACTGGCGCCGTCGAGCCGGACACCGCGTGCTGGAGTTCTCCTCGCGCGCGGAGGGCAAGGACGCGGCGATGTCCGCGCTCCGGGAGCGCTTCGACGCCACCGGAATCCTGTTCGCCGGCGACGATGTCACGGACGAGGACGCGATGCGCGTGCTCGGGCCCGGTGACCTCGGAGTGCGTGTCGGCCCGGGGGAGAGCGCTGCGGCGCTTCGTGTGGACACTCCACAACAGATCGCCGCGCTTCTGGAGGCGCTGGCGGACGAACGCACCTCCGCGCAGCAATAGACTTCCGTCATGTCCTCGCATGATCCCTCCAATAGCGCGCCCATCGACATCAAGCCCCGTAGCCGCGTCGTCACCGACGGCATCGAGGCCACGACCTCCCGAGGCATGCTCCGTGCCGTCGGGATGGGAGACGCCGACTGGGACAAACCGCAGATCGGCATCGCGTCCAGCTGGAACGAGATCACGCCCTGCAACCTGAGCCTCGACCGGCTCGCGCAGGGCGCCAAGGAGGGCGTGCACTCGGGCGGCGGGTACCCGCTGCAGTTCGGCACGATCTCCGTCTCGGACGGCATCTCCATGGGCCACGAGGGCATGCACTTCTCGCTGGTGTCGCGTGAGGTCATCGCGGACTCCGTCGAGACCGTGATGATGGCCGAGCGCCTCGACGGCTCCGTCCTGCTCGCCGGCTGCGACAAGTCGATCCCGGGCATGCTCATGGCGAGCGCCCGCCTCGACCTCTCGAGCGTGTTCCTGTACGCCGGCTCGATCGCACCGGGGTGGGTCAAGCTCTCCGACGGCACCGAGAAGGACGTCACCATCATCGACTCGTTCGAGGCGGTCGGCGCGTGCCGTGCCGGTCTCATGAGCGAAGAGGACCTCAAGCGCATCGAGTGCGCGATCGCCCCGGGTGAGGGTGCCTGTGGCGGTATGTACACCGCCAACACGATGGCATCCGTCGCCGAGGCGCTCGGACTCAGCCTCCCGGGGTCGGCAGCGCCGCCCGCCGCAGACCGCCGGCGTGACTACTTCGCGCACCGCTCGGGCGAGGCGGTCGTGAACCTGCTCCGTCAGGGGATCACGACGCGCGACATCCTCACCAAGGAGGCGTTCGAGAATGCGATCGCCCTGGCGATGGCCCTCGGCGGCTCCACCAATGTCGTGCTGCACCTGCTGGCGATCGCGCGCGAGGCCGACGTCGAGCTGAGCCTGCACGACTTCAACCGCATCGGCGACAAGGTTCCCCACGTCGCCGACATGAAGCCGTTCGGCAAGTACGTCATGAACGACGTCGACCGGCACGGCGGCATCCCCGTGATCATGAAGGCGATGCTCGACGAGGGCCTCCTGCACGGTGATGCACTCACCGTCACGGGCAAGACGCTCGCCGAGAACCTCGCCGACCTCGACCCGCAGCCGATCGACGGCGAGGTCATCCACACGTTCGACAACCCCATCCACGCGACGGGCGGACTCACGATCCTGCACGGCTCGCTGGCTCCCGAGGGCGCCGTCGTGAAGACAGCCGGCTTCGATGCCGCCGTGTTCGAGGGCCCTGCCCGGGTGTTCGAGCGCGAGCGTGCCGCCATGGACGCCGTCGCCGAGGGCGAGATCGAGCCCGGCACCGTCATCGTCATCCGCTACGAAGGCCCCAAGGGCGGACCGGGTATGCGCGAGATGCTCGCCATCACGGCGGCCATCAAGGGCGCGGGGCTCGGAAAAGATGTACTACTCTTGACTGACGGACGATTCTCAGGCGGCACAACCGGCCTGTGCATCGGCCACATAGCACCCGAAGCGGTGGACGCAGGTCCTATCGCCTTCGTGCGCGATGGTGATCTGATACGGGTCGATATCGCAGCTCGCTCTCTCGATCTACTCGTCGATGACGCAGAGCTCGCCTCCCGCCGTTCCGGCTGGGAGCCGCTTCCCCCGCGCTACACCCGAGGCGTTCTTGCCAAGTACTCGCGCCTCGTGCGGTCCGCCGCCGAGGGAGCGACCACCGGCTGACCCGGCCGCCCGGCGTCCGGTGTCCTCCACAGATCATCAGAAGGAAAGTCATGACTGCTGACTCCGCCCCGGCTGTGCCGAGGCCGCCCGCCCGTCAATCCTCTGCTCCGGAGATCACCGGCGCCGAGGCCGTCGTCCGCTCGCTCGAGCTGCTCGGTGTCACCGATGTCTTCGGTCTTCCCGGCGGCGCGATCCTCCCGGTGTACGACCCGCTGATGGATGCCGAGGATCTGCGGCACATTTTGGTGCGGCACGAGCAGGGGGCCGGGCACGCGGCCGAGGGCTACGCCTCGGCTTCGGGCAAGGTGGGCGTGTGCATCGCGACCTCCGGTCCCGGTGCCACGAACCTCGTCACCGCCATCGCCGACGCCTACATGGACTCGGTGCCGATGCTGGCCATCACCGGCCAGGTGTTCTCGACGCTGATGGGAACCGATGCGTTCCAGGAAGCCGACATCGTGGGCATCACGATGCCGATCACCAAGCACTCGTTCCTGGTGAAGGACGCTGCCGACATCCCGGGCGCGATCGCCGCGGCCTACGAGATCGCCGGCACCGGTCGTCCCGGTCCGGTGCTCGTCGACATCACGAAGGATGCGCAGCAGGCCACCGCGCCGTTCGTGTGGCCGCCCAAGATCGATCTCCCCGGCTACCGACCGGTGACCAAGGCGCACGGCAAGCAGATCCAGGCCGCCGCGACCCTGCTCGCCGAGGCCAAGAAGCCGGTGCTGTACGTCGGCGGCGGCGTGATCCGCGGCAAGGCGTCGGCGGAGCTCCTCGAACTCGCGGAGTCCACTGGTGCGCCCGTGGTCACCACGCTGATGGCTCGCGGCGCGTTCCCGGACTCCCACCCGCAGCACCTCGGGATGCCCGGCATGCACGGCACCGTTCCCGCCGTGCTGGCGCTCCAGGAGGCCGACCTCCTCGTCTCCCTCGGTGCACGGTTCGATGACCGCGTGACAGGCAAGGCGGCGCTCTTCGCCCCGAACGCCAAGGTCGTGCACGTCGACATCGATCCGGCGGAGATCTCGAAGATCCGCACCGCGGATGTGCCGATCGTGGGCGACGTCCGCGATGTGCTGACGGACTTGGACGCCGCGTTCCGCGGTGCGACGGCCAGCGCGAAGCCCGACATCGAGGAGTGGTGGTCGTACCTCGACGGCCTCCGCACCGAGTTCCCGCTCGGCTACGCGCCGACCACCGACGGGCTCCTCGCCCCGCAGTACGTGATCCAGCGCATCGGCGAACTCACGGGCCCCGAGGGCATCTACGCCTCGGGCGTCGGCCAACACCAGATGTGGGCGGCGCAGTTCATCAAGTACGAGCGCCCCAACGCCTGGCTGAACTCCGGCGGCGCCGGCACCATGGGCTACTCGGTCCCTGCGGCGATGGGTGCGAAGGTCGCAGAGCCCGGGCGGCACGTCTGGGCGATCGACGGCGACGGCTGCTTCCAGATGACCAATCAGGAGCTCGCGACCTGCGCGATCAACAACATCCCGATCAAGGTCGCGATCATCAACAACTCCTCGCTGGGCATGGTGCGCCAGTGGCAGACGCTGTTCTACGACGGCCGCCACTCGAACACCGACCTCAACACCGGGCACGGCACTGTTCGCATCCCCGACTTCGTGAAGCTCGCCGAGGCCTACGGGTGCCTGGCGATCCGCGTGGAGAAGGAGGAAGAGGTGGATGCCGCCATCCAGCTCGCGCTCGAGACGAACGACCGCCCCGTGGTGATCGACTTCGTCGTCAGCGCCGACTCCATGGTGTGGCCGATGGTCCCGCAGGGAGTCAGCAACAGCTATGTCCAGTACGCCCGCGAGCACGCGCCCGCCTTCGACGAGGAGGACTGATCCATGTCGACTCATGTGCTGAGCCTGCTGGTGGAGAACACCCCCGGCCTCCTCACCCGTGTCGCCGGGCTGTTCGCCCGTCGCGGCTTCAACATCGACTCCCTCGCCGTCGGCGTGACCGAGGTGCCCGGGATCTCCCGGATCACGGTCGTCGTCGACGTCGATGAGCTGCCGCTCGAGCAGGTCACGAAGCAGCTCAACAAGCTGATCAACGTGATCAAGATCGTCGAGCTCGACTTCTCGACCTCGGTCCAGCGCGAGCACATGCTCGTGAAGGTCCGCACCGACAACGCCACGCGCTCGAACGTGATCGAGGTGGTGAACCTCTTCCGCGCATCCGTGGTGGACTACGCCTCGGACGCGCTCGTGATCGAGGTGACCGGCGACAAGGGCAAGGTCGACGCGATGCTCCGTGCACTGGAACCCTTCGGCATCAAGGAGATCGCGCAGTCGGGTCTCCTCGCCATCGGGCGCGGCGGCAAGAGCATCACCGAGCGCGTCCTGCGCGGCTGACCGACCCGAGTCCCCACTTTTCGCCGCTTATGTAGCACGCGAAGCCAGACGAAACGCAAAGAACAAGGAGAAACACACCGTGAGCACCGAGATCTTCTACGACGCCGACGCAGACCTGTCCCTGATCCAGGGCAAGAAGGTCGCGATCGTCGGCTACGGCTCGCAGGGCCACGCCCACGCGCAGAACCTGCGCGACTCGGGCGTCGAGGTCGCCATCGCGCTGAAGGAGGGCTCCAAGTCCGCCGCGAAGGCCGAAGAGGCCGGCTTCCCCGTGAAGACCGTCGCCGAGGCCACCGAGTGGGCCGACGTGATCATGATCCTCGCGCCGGACCAGCACCAGCGCATCATCTACAGCGAGTCCATCGCGCCGAACCTCACGGCCGGCAAGACGCTCGCCTTCGCGCACGGCTTCAACATCCGCTTCGGTTACATCGACGCACCCGAGGGTGTCGACGTGATCCTGGTCGCCCCGAAGGCGCCGGGCCACACCGTTCGCCGCGAGTTCGTCGCCGGCCGTGGCATCCCGGACATCATCGCCGTGGAGCGCGACGCATCGGGTCACGCCTGGGACCTCGCCCTCTCCTACGCGAAGGCCATCGGCGGCACCCGCGCCGGCGTCATCAAGACGACCTTCACGGAAGAGACCGAGACCGACCTGTTCGGCGAGCAGGCCGTGCTCTGCGGCGGCGTGAGCCACCTGGTGCAGGCGGGCTTCGAGACGCTGACCGAGGCGGGCTACCAGCCGCAGATCGCCTACTTCGAGGTGCTGCACGAGCTCAAGCTCATCGTCGACCTGATGTGGGAGGGCGGCATCGCCAAGCAGCGCTGGTCGATCTCCGACACCGCCGAGTTCGGCGACTACGTCTCGGGCCCGCGCGTCATCGACGAGCGCGTCAAGGAGAGCATGCAGGGCGTGCTGGCCGACATCCAGTCGGGCGCCTTCGCGAAGCGCTTCATCGACGACCAGGACAACGGCGCGGAGGAGTTCCTCGCGCTGCGTGCCAAGGAGGAGCAGCACCCGATCGAGGTCACCGGCAAGGAGCTGCGTTCGCTCTTCGCCTGGAAGCAGCAGGACGAGGACTACGTCGACGGCAGTGCTGCGCGCTGATTCGATTCTCGAAAGAACGGGCGTCCCCTCGGGGGCGCCCGTTCTTCGTTTGCCGGGGGTCAGGGTCGTGTGAGTTCCGCGAGGATCTCGATGACATGGCGGTACGGGCGACCGGTGGCCCTGGTCATCCCGATCTCGCACGTCCGGTTCGCCGAGACGAAGGCATCGAAGCCGCCGCGCTCGCTCTCTGCGGCGGCGATCTCCGCGGACTCCTGCGCGGTCGCGCTGGCGGTGAGTTCCGGATGCAGCATCCCGCGGTCACCGGCGAAGGCGCAGCATCCCCAGCCCTCGGGGATGAACACGTCGTCCGCGACGGCGGCCGCGATCGCGGTCAGAGCTCCGGTCGCCCCGAGGGCCGTCGTCGAGCACGTCGGGTGCACGGCCACCGTCGGAAGCTTCGCGCGCACGGTCAGCCGCGGCAGCACCTCGCGGGCGACGTAGGTCGTCGCATCCTCGATCCGGAGCCCGGCGTACTTCGGGTTCGCCGCCACCGACTGCGCGAGCATCACATCGAGGCCCTCGGTGCAGGATGCCGCGTCGCACACGACGGGCAACTCGCCCTGCCGGCTCGCCTCCCAGAGGGAATCCAGCACCCGGTCGGACATGAGCCGGTAGCCGTCGAGGTGACCCTTCGACTTCCAGGGAGTGCCGCAGCAGAGGCCGCCGTTCTCCTCCGGGATCACGACGGGGATCCCGGCGCGGTCCAGCAGCTCTCGCAGCGCGTCCCTCGATCCCTGACCTTCGCCCTCCGCGCCGAACATGGTGCCGATGCACGCGCCGAAGAACACAGCCCTTGCGTCGCTCGGGGATTCGGGGCGCGGAGGTTTCGACCCGCCGCGGGGGAGTCCGCCGTCGTAGAGAGGGAGGGTGTCGGCGCCCAGCACCGCCCGTCCCACCTGGGTCACGCCACGGACCAGCGGAGCCGGCAGCGCGTCGGCGACCGTGAGGGCGACGCCACCGGCACGGGTGACCGTACTCCAGTGCTTCGCCGCCGTGCCCCACAGGGCTCCCTCGATCGCGTTCGACTGCTCCGCCCGCAGTCGGCGCACCAGGTCGCCCGTGTTGATGTCGACCGGACACGCGACGCCGCACATGCCGTCGACGGCGCAGGTCTGCACTCCGTCGTAGTCGTAGTCCTTCTGCAGCTCGCGCAGCAGCTCGGTATCGCCCTGCTCTTCGGCCCAGGCCATGTCGCGGCGGATCACGATGCGCTGACGCGGGGTGAGCGTGATGCTCTTGCTCGGACACGTCGGCTCGCAGTATCCGCACTCCACGCAGCGGTCGACCTCGTTCTCGACCGTGGGGACGCGCTTGAGGTCGTGCAGGTACGAGTCGGGATCATCCGAGAGCACGACGCCCGGATTGAGGATGCCGTCGGGATCGAGCAGCCGCTTGATCTCCCACATCATGTCCGTCAGCTCGTCGCCGTACTGGCGGCGCACGAACGGCGCCATGATGCGACCGGTTCCGTGCTCGGCCTTCAGCGAACCCTGCTGGGACAGCACCAGGTCGACCAGGTCGTCCGTGAACCGGCGGTAGCGGGCCACGCTGTCGGCGTCGTCGAAGCGCTCGTTGAGCAGGAAGTGGACGTTCCCGTCCTTCGCATGACCGAAGATGACCGAGCCCTCGTAGCCGTGCTCGGCGAACAGCTCGATCAGACGTTCACAGGTCGCGAGCAGGCGGGGGACAGGGACGACGATGTCTTCGAGCAGAGCGGTCGTGCCGGAGGGACGCGCTCCGGCCACCGCGGTGTAGAGGCCCTTGCGCACGTGCCACAGGGCGGCGCGCTCGGCGGCGTCCGTCGTGAGCCGGGGCGCCACGGCCAGCGGCAGCTCCTCGAAATGCGCCTGGGCGGCGGCAGTCGCCTCCGTGAGGGACGCGGCATCGGACGCGTGGACTTCGACGAGGAGGGCTGCATGCCCCTGGACGTCGATCGCCGCGATGGTCGCCGGAACATCGCTCAGCCCCTGTGCGACGCGGAGCGATGCGGCATCCATGAGTTCGATCGTCGCGAGGCCGAGACGTGTCAGATCGGGAAGCGCGGTCATGGCAGCGGACAGCGTCTCGAACACCAACAACCCGGTCGCGATCGCCGGACGCACCTCGATGGTGCGGAACCGTGCCTCGGCGACGAATGCGAGAGTGCCTTCGGAGCCGATGATGAGGTGCTCGAGGATGCGCACCGGATCGTCGAAGTCGAGCAGGGCGTTGAGGCCATATCCCATGGTGTTCTTCATCGAGAACTGCTGCCGGAGGAAGGCGACGTGTTCCGGCGAGGCGAGCAGCCGTGCGCGCAGAGCCAGGAGCCCGTCGGCGATCGCCGGTTCCGCGGCGCGGAGCAGCTCGTTCGCGTCAGGGCGTCCAGTGTCGAGGATCGTCCCGCTCGGGAGCACGATCGTCATCGATTCGATGGTCTGGTAGGAGTTCTCGGTGATGCCGCAGGCCATGCCGCTGGAGTTGTTGGCCACGACACCGCCGATCGTGCAGGCGATCTCACTCGCCGGGTCCGGGCCGAGTTTGCGGCGGTGGCGTGTCAGACGCGTGTTGACCTGGCGAACCGTGGCTCCGGGACCGACGCGGACGAATGCGCCGTCGCCCTCCACACGGATGCTGCGGAAGTGGCTGCGCGTATCGACGAGGATGTCGCCGCTGACACTCTGACCCGAGAGGCTCGTCCCACCGGAGCGGAAGGTCATCGTGCGTCCCGCGGCTCGCACCGCGCCGAATGCGCGCGCGACGCCCTCGGCATCCGCGGGGGAGAGCACCGCATCCGGGATGAGCAGGTAGTGGGAGGCGTCGTGTGCGCGGGCGAACCGGTCGATGGACCGGGAGTGCACCTCGGTCGTGGGGCCCAGCAGCGCGGGGTCCAGCGGTTCGGCGAGTGTGGTCGGCACGGTGCTCCTCTGCTCCGTCGAGAGATTGTCAGACAAGTGTACCGACGCCGGGGCGTTCGTTAGACTGACCGGATGACCACGACCTCGGACGCGCCGCTCGGCATCGTCGGCGTGGTCGACGCCGTCACCGCTCAGTTGCGCGGACGCATCCTCAGCGGGGAGATCCGCTCCGGTGCGCCCCTCACGGAGGCGGCCGTCTCGCAGACGTTCGGCGTGGCCCGGCCGAGCGCGAAGGCCGCCATCGAACAGCTCGTCGCCACCGGTCTGCTGGTGCGCACCGCTCATCGAAGCGCACGCGTCGTCGGGATCGACTCCGATACCGTGCGCGACGTCTATCGCACGAGGGTGAGGCTGGAGAGTGCGGCGCTGCGCGAGCTCGCCGTGATGGGGACGGTTCCCGATGCCGCCCGCGACGCCAACGCCGAGATCCTCGCGATGCCCGGTGGCCCCGACCCGGCGACCGTGGGCCCCGACCTCCGGTTCCATACCGCTCTCATCGACGCGCTCCAGAGCGAGCGGACCGGTCGGATGTACCGCAGTGTCCTCGACGAGGTGCGGCTGTGCATGGCGCAGGTGCAGGGGCGGCGCCTGCTCGATGCCGCAGTGATCGCCGCGCAGCACGCCGACATCCTCGACGCGGTCGAATCAGGGGAAGGCGAGCGTGCGGCCGCCCTTCTCGACGCACATCTCTCGTCAGCCGAGGAGAGGCTCGTCGAAGCGCTCGACGCCGACTAGAGAGTGCCGGCCGTCACTCGGCCGGGGCTTCCTCGACCACGATGGGTGCTTCGGCGGAATCCGCCCACTCCGGTGCAGGCAGGACGGTGTCGACCTGCCCCGCCTGGATCGCCCGCAGTGCCTCGGTGATCTCCTCGTCGTTCTCGGGAACGGGAAGGTCGCACGCACGCAGCTCCGAGGCGAACTGCAGCGTCAGTCGGTTCTTGCCCGCTTCCACGGCCTCCGCCGTCGTGCCGGTGATGATCTCGCTGCCGGTCTGGATCGCCGAAACCTCGTCGCAGACGTGATAGACCTTGCCGCCCTCGACCCAGACGACCTCGTCCTTGCCGAGCAGCTGGATCACGGCGGACTGGTCGGCCGTGTACTGCTCGACCGACGGCGGAGCGAAGTCCACGCCGAGGACGACGGCGAGAGCCGCGAGGGCCACTCCGACGATGCCGGCCGTCGTCTTCTGCCCCTTGTCCATGTCCTTATTGAGGAAGATCAGGATGACGAGCGGGAGGAAGGCGACGATCGCGATGATCGCACCGAGCTGGTTCTGCACGAAGAACCGAGTCTTGTCGGACTTGCGCGCTGGGTCGAGGCGGTTGGCCTTCTTCCAGAGCACCGATCCGGTGATCGAGAGTGCGGCGATCACGACCAGCAGCACGAGGAGGGCGATGAACGCCCACTGCGGGAACGTCGCGGTGACGCCCTGCTCTTCCAACAGGCCGGTATCGGGGTCACGGACGAGCTTCCCGTCCTCACCGACGAACTCCCGCTGACGCAGCAGCCAGAAGATGCCGACGGCTTCGCCGACGATCGCGATGGCCCACAGCCCGGCGGCGATCCAGCGGAAACGGGTCGCCTTCGCCTTGCTCTCAGGAGTGGGGACCCATCCGGCGGGCGGCTCGGTATTCGTGCTGCTCGCCGCAGGCTGCTCGACGTCGGCGTTCTTCTTGTCGCTGTCGGCCACGGTGCTCCCCTTTTCCCTCCGATGCCCGCCATACCGGCTCGAGGCAACCCCGAGCATAGTGGACCGGGTGTCCTACTCTGGGGAGATGACTTCCGATTCCGACGACGCCCTCAACTGGGAGGGCGACGAGGCCGCAGCGCCGAAGGATCGCGCGCTCCCGCACGGCTGGAACGCCGTGGGCAGGGGCAGCGAAGACGTGGGGAGGGTCGAGGAAGACGGCACCGTCACCGCCGCTGCGCCTGACGAGCCCGCCGGCCTGAGCACGCCGATGCTCCTGATCCTCGGGATCGTCGGCGGCGTCTATCTCCTGTACACGATCGGCTGGATCGTCGGCGGGCTACGTCTGAAGCCGCTGGCCTCGTTCCTCGTCGACGACGCGATGTTCCTGCCGTGGTTCGTGTTGGCGATCGCCGCGCCGGCGCTGTGGTTCCTCGCGACCTGGGTCCTGACCCGGGGGAGGGCCGCGTGGGTCCGCGTCGCCGTGCTACTCGCGGGCGTGGTCCTCCTCGTTCCCTGGCCCTTCGTCACCGTGGGGGTGATCGGATCGTGAGTGCGTCTTCCGCTCCTCAGCAGGTCTCGGCGGGTTCGCCTCGCTGGCTCGTCGGACTAGTCATCGGTCTGGCCGGGCTCTTCTACGCCTACGCGGTGTGGAACGCCGTCGCGCACCTGATCACGATGGCGCAGACCGGATTGACCGGAGGGGGATGGGCGACACTTCTGTTCGGCGTCGCGTTTCCCGCCATCGTCTTCGCCTTCGCGTTCGTGATCGGGCGACGACGCAATGTGGGAGAGCTCGCGCTGGTGTTCCTCGCGGGACTCGGCGTCGTCGCGGTCTTCTGGATGAGCCTCATCGCGCTCAGCCTGACGATGCCGAGCGCCTGAGTCGCTCACGGTCACACGGCACGGAGGCCCTCGAGCGCTCGGGTAGAGTTGACGCGATCGCGCCCCCATGGTGTGCGGCGCATCGGCCACTCCCGCCTGCCGCGCTGCCCCGAAGGATCCACTGTGCCGAAGCCCGTCGTGCTCATCGCCGAAGTACTCTCTCCCGCCACCATCGAGGCCCTGGGCCCCGACTTCGACGTCCGTGACGTCGATGGCACCGACCGCGAGGCGCTGTTCGCGGCGCTGGCGGATGCCGATGCCGTGCTCGTCCGCTCGGCGACCCGCATCGACGAGGAAGCGCTCACGCACGCGCCGAAGCTCAAGGTCGTCGCCCGTGCCGGAGTCGGCCTCGACAACGTCGACATCAAGGCGGCCACGGCTGCCGGCGTCATGGTCGTCAACGCGCCGACCTCCAACATCGTCTCCGCCGCCGAGCTCACGGTCGGCCACATCCTCAGCCTCGCCCGCCGCATCCCGGCCGCGCACGCCTCGCTCTCCGCAGGTGCGTGGAAACGCAGCTCCTTCACGGGAGCCGAGCTCTTCGAGAAGACGGTCGGCATCGTGGGTCTCGGCCGCATCGGTGCACTCGTCGCGGCGCGCCTTGCGGCGTTCGACATGCGCGTCGTGGCCTACGACCCCTACGTCACCTCGGCGCGCGCCCAGCAGCTGGGCGTGCAGCTCCTCTCGCTCGATGAGCTCGTCGCCGAGTCCGACTTCCTCACGATCCACATGCCCAAGACGCCGGAGACCACCGGCATGATCGGCGCCGAGCAGTTCAAGGCCATGAAGCCGACCGCCTTCGTCGTCAACGTCGCGCGCGGTGGCCTCATCGACGAAGAGGCACTGCACGCCGCCCTTGTCGCGGGGGAGATCGCCGGTGCGGGTCTCGACGTCTTCACGTCCGAGCCCCCGGCTGAGGGCGGTACCGCTCGTCCGCTGCTCGAGCTTCCCAACGTGGTCGTCACGCCTCACCTCGGCGCGAGCACCGAAGAAGCACAGGAGAAGGCCGGCGTCTCGGTCGCCCGCTCCGTGCGTCTCGCGCTCGGCGGAGACCTGGTGCCCGACGCTGTCAACGTGGCCGGCGGCGTCATCGATCCGTACGTGCGCCCCGGCATCTCGCTGGTCGAGAAGCTCGGTCAGATCTTCGCCTCGCTGGCGACCTCGCCGCTCACGAGCCTCGACGTCGAGGTGCACGGCGAGCTCAACGACTACGACGTGAGCGTGCTCAAGCTCGCCGCGCTGAAGGGTGTCTTCACGAACATCGTCAGCGAGACGGTGTCGTATGTGAACGCGCCGCTCCTCGCCGACCAGCGCGGCATCGCCGTGCGTCTGCTCAAGGACGACGTGAGCGACGAGTACCGCAACGTCATCACGCTCACCGGTGCCCTGTCCGACGGCTCGCAGCTCTCGGTCTCCGGCACGCTCACCGGTCCGAAGCAGACGGAGAAGCTCGTGGGCATCAACGACCACACGCTCGAGCTGCCGATCGAGAAGCACCACGTCGTGATGCTCTACACCGACCGCCCCGGCATCGTCGCGGTCTACGGTCAGAAGTTCGGCGAGGCGGGCATCAACATCGCCGGTATGCAGATCGCCCGCAAGGCGGCCGGCGCGCAGGCGCTCAGCGTGCTGACGCTGGACTCCCCGGTGTCCGACGAGCTGCTCGACGACGTGCGCGACGCGATCGACGCCGACCTGTTCCGTCAGATCGAGATCACCGAGGTCTGATCGGCGGCTTCAGACAAGAGGGCGGGAGCGTGATGCTCCCGCCCTCTTGCGTGTTCCGGTGCGGTCAGCCGGTCGCCTTCAGGACCAGCGCGATCAGCTCGGCGAGCTCGTCGCTGCGGGGGACCAATCGCTCGGGTCCGTGCACGTCGAGCGAATTGTTGAAATAGAGGCCGTCGCTGACCAGCATCACGAGGTCGAGGCTCGCCGTGTCCCGCACGTGCGGACGGATCGTCTCCGCCCAGCGGCGTCGGGTGTCGCGGAGCATGTCGGCTGCCGGTACGGATCCGCCCTGGGCGAGTCGGGTCGCGGCGATGAGCGCGCGGTCGAGCGCATCGTCCTCCATGACCGATGTGCGCACGTAGTAGGCGACGGGCCCTTCCTCGGCGGCGGACATCCGTTCCAGATCCAGAGTCGTCAGGCGGTCGAGGCGCTCCATCAGCCCGGCTTCGAGTTCGTCCTTCGAACCGAAGTGATAGAGCAGGCCCCCCTTGGAGACCCCCGCAGCCTTGGCCGTCGCGTCGAGCGTCGCGGCGCGTTCGCCGTCTTCGATGAGGATCGCTTCGAAGGCGTCGAGCACCTTCTCGCGGGCGAGGGGAGGTCGGGGCATCGTGGATCCTCTGCACAGGGAAGGGGCGGGAACTCTGTTACTATACCATCCGGACGGTTCACTAACCGTGCGATCAAGATTCTGAGAGGTGTTCCATGACCCGTACTGCGTCGATCCCGACGACAGAGACGGATGCTCCCCGCGTCGGAGCCCGAGGCTGGGCGGCCCTGATCGTCCTCATGCTGCCGGTGCTTCTGGTGTCGGTGGACAACACGGTGCTGAGCTTCGCGCTCCCGGAGATCTCCATCGCGCTCGCTCCCACCGGGGCCGAGCAGCTGTGGATCATCGACGTGTACCCGCTTGTGCTCGCCGGCCTCCTGGTGACGATGGGCACGTTGGGCGACCGCTTCGGCCGCCGGAAGATGCTGTTGATCGGCGCCACCGGTTTCGCCGCGGTCTCGGCCCTCGCTGCCTTCGCGCCCACGGCGGGGCTGCTCATCGCCGCCCGCGCGCTCCTCGGTTTCTTCGGGGCCATGCTGATGCCGTCGACCCTCTCACTGCTGCGCTCGATCTTCCAGAACCGCGACCAGCGTCGCATGGCGATCGCGGTGTGGGCGTCGGCGTTCTCCGCTGGGTCCGCGCTCGGCCCGATCGTGGGCGGATTCCTCCTCGAGCACTTCGCCTGGGGATCGGTCTTCCTCATCGCCGTCCCCGTGCTCATCCCGCTCCTGATCGCGGCACCGCTGCTCGTCCCGGAGAGCCGCGACCCGAACCCGGGCCGTATCGACCTGATCAGCATCGCGCTGTCGATGGCGACCATGATCCCCGTCGTCTACGCGATCAAGTCGCTGGCCGTCGACGGACCGAGCCTCACGGCCGGCGCCTGGGCTCTGCTCGGCTTCGGGATGGGGTACCTGTTCGTCCGTCGCCAGTTGCGCTCCCGGACGCCGATGCTCGACATGGCGCTGTTCCGGCGCGGTTCGTTCTCCGGGGCGATCCTGGTGAACCTGCTCAGCGTCGTCGCGCTCGTCGGCTTCCTCTACTTCGTGTCGCAGCATCTGCAGCTGGTCCTCGGGCTGTCGCCGATGATGGCGGGCTTGGCGCTCGTGCCCGGCATGCTCGCGATGATCGTCGCCGGCCTCTCGGTCGTGCCCGTCTCGCGCCGTGTCCCGCCGCACATCGTGATCCCGGTCGGACTCGCGTTCTCGGTGGCGGGCTACCTGATCGTGGCGTTCACGACCCATGAGCATGGCGTGCTCCCGCTCGTGGTCGCCTTCGTCGTGCTCGGCATCGGCATCGGCGCGGCCGAGACGATCTCCAACGAGCTGATCCTCTCCAGCGCCCCCGCCGCAAAGGCGGGTGCGGCGAGTGCCGTCTCCGAGACGGCCTACGAACTCGGCGCCGTGCTCGGCACCGCGGTGCTGGGCGGCATCATCACGGCGTTCTACCGTGGTGCACTCGTGCTTCCGGAGGGGCTGCCGGCCGACGTTGCGCACGCGGCGGGGGAGACCCTGGCCGGGGCCTACACCGCGGCGCAGGAGCTCCCCGCGGCGCTCGGCACGGCGCTCTGGGATGCCGCGGCCGCGGCGTTCGGCTCGGGCGTCATGGTGACGTCGCTGATCGGCGCCGGCCTCGTGGTCGTCGCCGGCGTCATCGCGGCCGTCACACTGCGCAAGGCCCCCTCGCACTGACCAGTACGCTGGGAGGACCGGCCCGCTCGACCTCGTCGGGCCCGGCCGGTCCATCCCCGTGCAGTGCGCAAGGAGTGTCATGTCGCGTGTCGTGAAGCTGGCCGTCATCCCCGGTGACGGCATCGGTCCCGAGGTCATCGCCGAGGCGGAGAAGGTGCTCGACGCCGTCACCGCCTCCAGCGGCGTGGTCTTCGACAAGACCCGTTTCTCGCTGGGCGCCGGACGCTTCCTCGAGACCGGCGACACCCTCACGGACGAAGACCTCGCGTCGATCTCGGCGAACGACGCGATCCTCCTCGGCGCGGTCGGCGGCACTCCGGGCGACCCGCGCCTGAAGGATGCGAACATCGAGCGGGGACTGCTGCTGAAGCTGCGCTTCACGCTCGACCACTACGTGAACCTGCGGCCGTCGAAGCTCTTCACCGGTGCCCCCGGCCCGCTGGCAGCTCCCGGAGAGATCGACTTCGTCGTGGTCCGCGAGGGCACGGAGGGTCCGTACGTCGGCAACGGGGGCGCGATCCGCAAGGGCACGCCGCAGGAGGTCGCGAACGAGACCTCGGTGAACACGGCCTTCGGTGTGGAGCGTGTCGTGCGCTACGCGTTCGAGCTCGCCGAGCGCCGTCGCAAGAAGCTGACGCTCGTGCACAAGACGAATGTCCTCGTGCACGCCGGCGCGATCTGGCAGCGCGTCGTGAACGAGGTCGCCGCCGCGCACCCCGACGTGGCCGTCGACTACCTGCACGTCGACGCAGCCACGATCTTCCTGGTCACCGATCCCGCGCGCTTCGATGTGATCGTCACCGACAACCTGTTCGGCGACATCCTCACCGACCTCGCCGGAGCCGTGACCGGCGGCATCGGCCTCGCCGCCTCGGGGAACATCAACCCCGACGGCGCGTTCCCCTCGATGTTCGAGCCCGTGCACGGTTCGGCGCCCGACATCGCTGGCCAGCAGAAGGCCGACCCGACCGCCGCGATCCTCTCGATCGCACTGCTGCTCGACCACCTCGGCCTCGCCGAAGAATCTGCTCGCGTGAGCGCCGCGGTCGAGGCCGATATCGCCGCCCGCTCCGGCGCGCGCACCACCGCGGAGATCGGCTCCGCGATCACTGCACGCCTCTGACTGCAGGCGTAGGCTGAACGGGCGCGAAGATGCGCCCACCCACGAGGAATGGATGATGAGATGACGACCATCGATGCCGAGGCGACCGTGGCTCCACTGGAGTTCCTCGTCATGAAGAACCTGAACGCTGTGTCACCCGACCGTCTCGCCGAGGCGCTGGAGAATCCGGGCTTCGGCGTGGTCTTCACCGATCACATGGTCGACATCTGCTGGTCCGCCAAGGGCGGGTGGCACCGTCCGCGCGTGCAGCCGTACGGTCCGATCCCGCTCGACCCCGCGGCATCCGTCCTGCACTACGCGCAGGAGATCTTCGAGGGCATCAAGGCCTACCGCCACGCCGACGGCTCGATCCACACGTTCCGCCCCGACCGCAACGCGGCGCGCCTGCAGGCCAGCGCCCGCCGACTCGCGCTGCCGGAACTCCCGACCGAGTACTTCATCCAGTCGCTGCGTGAGCTGATCGCCGTCGACGGCCGCTGGGTGCCGTCCGGCGCCGACCAGAGCCTCTACCTGCGGCCGTTCATGTTCGCCAAGGAGGCCTTCCTCGGCGTCCGCGCCGCGCAGAAGGTCGCCTACTACGTCATCGCCAGCCCCGCGGGCGCCTACTTCACCGGTGGTGTGAAGCCGGTGCGCATCTGGCTTTCCGAGGAGTACGCGCGCGCAGGCAAGGGCGGCACGGGCAAGGCGAAGACCGGCGGCAACTACGCGTCGAGCCTCCTCGCGCAGAGCGAGGCCAGCGCGAAGGGCTGCGACCAGGTCGTGTTCCTGAACGAGAAGCGCGACGTCGAGGAGCTCGGCGGCATGAACGTCGTCTTCGTCTTCAAGGACGGCCGCGTGGTGACCCCCGAGTCCGACAGCATCCTCGAGGGCATCACCCGCGACTCGCTGCTGCAGCTCGCAGAGGACCGCGGCTACACGGTCGAGAAGCGGCCGATCTCGATCGACGAGTGGCGCGAGGGTGTGGCCTCCGGCGACATCGTCGAGGTGTTCGCGTGCGGGACGGCCGCGGTCGTCACCCCGATCGGCGCACTCGTCGGCGACGGGTTCGACGAGCCGCAGCCGCTGGGCGAGCTCGCGCTTTCGCTGCGCGAAGAGCTGACCGACATCCAGTACGGCCGCCGGGAAGACAAGCACGGCTGGCTCCTGCGCCTCGACGCCTGAGCTCCTCCGCCGAGACCCCGCCTTTCCGTCGAGACCCCGCCTTCTCAACTCCAGGAAGGCGGGGTCTCGGCGTTTACTCGGGGCCTCGGCGGCCGCCAGTCCTCCTGCACATCGGTGATCTGCGTGGACGAGCCTGTGGACCCCGGGTTGTCCCGCATTCCGTGGGGCCAGAATGGTGGATGCCACGAAAAATCGACCTCGATCGCGCCGAGTGCCTGCTGCAGTCGCGGGAGGAGCTACTGCTTCGAGGATTCTCGGAGAGGACGCTGCGGGGCGCGGTCGATCGCGGTGCCCTGCGCCGTGTCCACCGGGGGCACTACATCGAGAGTGCCGCCTGGGAGGACCTTTGGCCGGAGGGACGGCAGCTGATTCGCCTTGTCGCAGTCCGGCGAGCGAGCCCAGGTGACGGTCCGGTGTTCTCGCACGCCTCCGCCGCGGCACTGTGGGGTCTGCCGTTGGTGGGACCGATCAGTGACGTCGTCCACACAGTTATCCGGGGTCGTCGCCACAGCCGCAGCGAGTCGGGGGTCGCGCGTCACGCCATATCGCTCGACACCGGGGACATCGTGCGGCACCACGGAATGCTCTGCACGTCGCTTGCGCGCACGGTCTTCGACGTCGCCCGAGTGCTTCGACCTGAGGCCGCGGTCGCCGCGGCGGATGCTGCTCTTCGGCTCGTCTCGGTACGGGGGCATGACATCGACCTCGAGGCCGACTCCGCCTGGCGAGATGATTTCCGAGGGAGGTGCGCCGCGGGGTTGCGTGGTGTTCGGCGCGCCAGATGGGTGGGGGACTTCGCGGACGGTCGAGCACAATTGCCGGGCGAGAGCGTGAGCAGACTTCAACTCCACCGGCTCGGGTTCCGAGACATCGAGCTTCAGGTGCCGATCGTGGGCGCAGCGGGAGCGGATTATTTCGCAGACTTCGGATTCCGCCGCTCCCGGGCATTCGGCGAGTTCGACGGTGAGGGCAAATACCTCGAGTCGGACCTGCGGCTCGCGCCCACGCCCGTAGACGCCGTCCTCGCGGAGAAGCGTCGTGAGGACGACATCCGCGGGGTCACCGGGTGGCGTGTCGTTCGCTGGGGCGGGGCGCACATCCGGACGGCGGAGGCTCTCGGCGCGCGGCTCGCCGCATTCGGCATTCGCCCGCCGGGGTGAATGCGCTCCGACGCCCCGGCTTCGCGTCGAAGCCCCGACCTACCGTCGTCTGAAACACGGGGCCTCGGCGTCAACATGGGGTCTCGGCAGCAGAAGCGGGAGGGGGCGGGGAGCGCGAGGGGGAGCGGGACCGCGAGGGGAAGCGGGAGCGCTCGCTAGGCTGGATGCCATGAAGATCGCCCGGTTCAGCCACGACGAAGCCATCATGTACGGGATCATCGACGAGCGCGAGCTCGTGGTGCTCGCCGGAGACCCGATGTTCACCGGGTACGAGACCACCGGCGCGCGTGTACCGCTCGCGGATGCTGCTCTGCTCGCCCCGGTGATCCCACGGTCGAAGGTGGTCTGCGTCGGCAAGAACTATCACGATCACGCGGCGGAGATGGGGGGAGTCGCTCCCGAGGAGCCGTTGCTCTTCCTGAAGCCCAACACCTCCGTGATCGGCCCCGGCGACGCGATCGTGCGTCCGACCCTTTCGGAGCGGACCGAGTACGAGGGCGAGCTCGTCGTCGTGATCGGGAAGATCGCGAAGAACGTGAAAGCCGAGAACGCGCTCGACTACGTGCTGGGTTACACGATCGGAAACGACGTGACTGCTCGTGACCTGCAGCGCAAAGACGGCCAGTGGTCCCGCGCGAAGGGCTTCGACACGTTCTGTCCCCTCGGCCCCGTGATCGAGACCGACTTCGACCCGGCGAACGCCACGATCGAGACGCGGGTGAACGGCGAGGTGCGGCAGCACGCGCCGCTCACCGACATGATCCACTCGGTGCCGGCGATCATCGAGTACGCCTCCGCCGTCTTCACGCTGCTGCCCGGTGACGTCATCATGACCGGTACCCCGGCCGGAGTCGGCACGTTCGAGGCGGGCGATGTGGTCGAGGTCGAGATCTCCGGGCTGGGCATCCTGCGCAACACCGCGCGCGACGCCGTCCCCGCGCCATGAGTGATGTCGCCCTGACGGCGGCGCAGCAGACGGCGGTCCAGCGACGCACCGTGCTGGTGCTGTCGGTCGGGCAGGTTCTCGGCGGCATCGCCTTCGGGGCCACGGTCTCACTCGGTGCGCTCCTGGCCGCGGACATCTCGGGGAACGATGCCCTCTCGGGCCTGGCGACGGCGTCGGTCACGCTGGGGGCGGCGGCGTGCGCGATCCCGCTCGCACGGCTCGCCGCGCGCGTCGGACGTCGGCGAGCACTCACCCTCGGCAACCTCTTCGCGCTGGTCGGCATCGCCGTCGTCATCCTCGCCGCTTCCCTGCGCGTCTTCCCCCTGCTGCTCGCCGGCATCCTGATGATCGGCGCCGGAAACGCGGGCAACCTGCAATCCCGATTCGCGGCGACCGACCTGGCAGCTCCGCAGCACCGGGGCCGTGATCTCTCGATCGTCGTCTGGTCGACGACCATCGGCGGCGTCGCCGGGCCCCTGCTCCTCGGACCCGGAGAGATCGTGGGGCAGGCGGTGGGCATGCCGCCGCAGACCGGCTCCTATCTCTTCTCGTTCGTCGCGCAGTGCGCGGCTCTGGTGCTGTACATCGTCGCCCTCCGACCGGATCCGCTGCTGGCAGCGCAGCGCCTCGCCAAGGTGGCGGCGGCGACGACCGGAGCGGTGGTGCTCGACCGTCCTCGCGTGGCCCGCTACGCGATCTTCGCGGTCGCCGGATCCCACGTGGTGATGGCATCCGTGATGGCAATGACCCCTGTGCACCTGTCGCACATGGCGCACGGTGCGCACGGCATGGCGGCCACCCCGGCCGATGTTTCTGCGCTCGTGGGAGTCACGATCGCCCTGCATGTCGGAGGCATGTACGCCCTGTCGCCGGTGTTCGGCGTGCTGGCCGACCGCTGGGGGCGGCTGCGCGTGGTGCTGCTGGGGCAGGCGCTGCTCGCCGGCGCACTGGCTTTCGCGGTGTTCACCGGCACGGAGGCGTGGGGCGTCATGGTCGCGCTCATCCTGCTGGGGCTGGGATGGAGTGCGGCGACGGTCGCCGGCGCCGCACTGCTCACCGAGGCTTCGGCGCCCGAGCTGCGCACCCGTCGGCAGGGGCGCAGCGACTCGCTGATGAGCCTGTCCGCGGCAGCAGGATCAGTGCTGGCCGGGGTCGTGCTGGCGAACTTCCAGTATGCGGGGCTCGGTGTGGCGGCGTTCATCCTGGTCATCGCGATCGTCGCGCTTTCTCCGCTGGCCCGCTCCGGCGCCCGATGAAGGACTGGGCCGGGGTCGGCGAGGCCTTCTCCGCCTCATACGCGGACCTCTGCGCCGGGACCTTCTCGACGATGCAACGCGCAGTCGGCGCGTCGAACGGTCGAAGCCTGCTCGATGTCGGTGCAGGCGACGGCCGGCTCGCTGCTGCCTGGGCAGATGCGGGGTGGATCGTCCGGTCGTGCGAGCCCGAGGCATCGATGCGTGCAGTGTCGCGGCGCCGCCATCCGCAGGTCGACACGGTCAGCGGGGCACTCCCGGATCTGCCGTTCGAGGACGGCGCGTTCGACGTGGTCGTCGCGAACTTCGTCCTGAATCACGTCGCATCTCCGCAGAGATCGGCAGCCGAGCTGCGACGCGTGAGCCGTGGCGCCGTGGTCGCGACGACGTGGACGCTCTCGCCGTCGTGGTTCTGGGCCGAGATCACGGAACGCGCCGGGGTGGAGCCGTTCGCCGGCGCGAAGCTCTCGGGCGCTGAGGACTTCGAGCGGACGGCAGACGGATTCGCGCGGATGCTGCGGGAGGCGGGCCTGGAGCGCGTCACCGTCGCCGAGCATGTTTGGACCTGGAACGCGGAGCCCGATGCGCTCTGGCTCTCGGTCGAAGGCGGAGTGGCCGGTGCGGGCGCTCTATACACCGGACTGAATGCGGGGGATCGTCGACGATTCCGCGCGGCGTTCGACCTCGTCATCGAGGAGCGGCGCACGGGTGGTGTTCTGCCCCTCGAGCACCGGGCAGCGATAGCCGTGGCGACGGCCGGCTGAGCGCCCACCACCCGCCAGCGGAGACGACCCCGCCCCCGTAGAATCGAAGGGCTATGGCTACCCCTCACCCCCTCACCACGACTGTCAGTGGTGCCGACGTCCGCGTCCGCTTCTGCCCATCGCCGACCGGGCTGCCGCACGTCGGCATGGTCCGCACGGCGCTCTACAACTGGGCGTACGCGCGCCACAACGGCGGGAAGATGGTGTTCCGCATCGAGGACACCGACGCCGCCCGCGACAGCGAGGAGAGCTTCCGTCAGCTCGTCGACGCGCTCACCTGGCTCAAGATCGACTGGGACGAGGGCGTCGAGGTCGGCGGACCGCATGCGCCCTACCGGCAGTCCGAGCGCCACGACATCTACCGCGGCGTGATCGACAAGCTCATCGCCACCGGAGCGCTGTACGAGAGCTACTCCACGGCGGAGGAGATCGACGCCCGCAACGAGGCCGCCGGCCGTGCCAAGCAGCTCGGTTACGACAACTTCGATCGCGACCTCACCGACGAGCAGAAGGCGGCGTTCCGCGCCGAGGGGCGTCAGCCCGCGCTGCGACTGCGCGTGCCGGACGAGGACCTCACCTACATCGACCTCATCCGCGGCGAGGTCACCTTCCCCGCCGGTTCGTTCCCCGACTTCGTGGTCGTGCGACCGAACGGCGTGCCGCTGTACACGTTCGTGAATCCCGTCGACGACGCGCTCATGGGCATCACACACGTGCTGCGCGGCGAAGACCTCATGCCGTCGACCGCGCGCCAGCTGTCGCTGTATGCGGCGCTGATCGAGGCCGGTGTCACGACGTTCGTGCCGCGCTTCGCCCACATGCCGCTCGTGCTCGGTGAGACCGGCAACAAGAAGCTCTCCAAGCGCGACCCGCAGGCCGACCTGTTCCTGCACCGTGACCGCGGTTTCATTCCGGAGGGTCTGCTCAACTACCTCGCGCTGCTCGGCTGGTCGATCGGCCCCGACCGCGACGTCTTCTCGCTGGACGAGTTCACGGCGGCATTCGACATCGTGAACGTGAACCCGAACCCGGCCCGCTTCGACCAGAAGAAGGCCGAGTCGATCAACGGCGACCACATCCGGATGCTGGGGGAGAAGGACTTCGCCGAGCGCACGATCCCGTATCTCGCCGCAGCCGGCCTCTTCGACGAGCCCACGCACGAGCAGCTGGTGATGGCCTTCCGTGTGGCACCGCTCGTGCAGGAGCGCGTACAACTGCTGGGCGAGGTCCCCGGCATGGTCGGCTTCCTGTTCGAGGACGAGGTGTCCTACGCCGAAGACGCCCTCAAGGGTCTGCCGGCGAATGCCGCCGAGGTTCTCGATGCGTGTGTCAGCGCTCTCGAGCCGGTGGAGGAGTTCACGCCCGAGAAGATCCAGGAGGCGTTGGCGACCGCGTTGGTCGAGCGGCTCGAGCTCAAGCCGCGCGTTGCCTACGGCCCGCCCCGCGTCGCGATCACGGGCCGCCGGATCTCTCCGCCGCTGTTCGAATCGATGGAGCTCCTCGGCAAGGAGGAGTCGCTGCGTCGTCTGCGCTCTCTGTCGGCGTTCCTCGGAAGCTGAGCGCGACGCGCCCGAGCGGCAGCAGACGCCGGTGGTTTTGGTGTTCGGCCGCCGCTCGGGTAGGCTTGATTCTCGGTGCGAGGCTCCTGTTTCGCCCTTGGGGTATGGTGTAATTGGCAACACGACGGTTTCTGGTTCCGTTATTCTTGGTTCGAGTCCAGGTACCCCAGCAAGACGAAAACCCCCGCTCAGGCGGGGGTTTCGTCGTTTCCGGAGGTCGGTTCTCTTGGTGCGGGGCGGCGTCACATGAGCAGCTGCAGCGGTTCTTCGATGCGGGCGAGAGTCCTCAGAAACTGGGCGCCGAGGGCTCCGTCGGATGCCGTGGCCAGCAGCCGTTTCGGCGGAGGGCGTTAACGCCCTGGTCGGCGATGTCCCCGGCATCCGGAAGAATGTCGAGGTGATCGGAATGAAGAGCTTCTGGAACGCCTTGCCCACCGAGGGGCGGTGGCTGCTGTCGACCGCGGCGATCCAGACGCTCGGACGCGGGATGACGCTGCCGTTCACCATCATCTACTTCCACGAGGTACGCGGCTTCGATCTCGGAGTCTCGGGTGCGCTGATGAGTCTCATCGCGATCACCGGCCTCATCGTGACGGGCCCCGGTGGAACACTCATCGACCGGTTCGGTGCACGTCGCGTCTTGGTCGTGGGCCTCCTGTCGATGATCGCCGGCTGCACGCTGCTGGCGTATGCGACCCATCCGGTCGTCGCCGCCGTCGCGGTGATGCTCATCGGAGTGAATTTCGGGGTCTCATGGCCCGGATTCAATGCCCTCATCGCCTCCGTGGTCGACGGAGAGGTGCGCCAACAATACTTCGGAGTCAACTTCGCGCTCGTAAATCTGGGTATCGGCGTGGGCGGGATCATCGGCGGCTTCTTCGTCGACGTCACCGACCCTTCGACGTTCACGACGATCTTCCTGGTCGATGCCGCGACCAGCTTGATCCCCCTCGCGCTGCTGCTAGGACCGCTGCGGCGCGTGCGGACACAGCATGAGGCCGAGGTCGGCGCGCCCCCGGTCGGCGGCTATCGCGAGATCCTGCGCCGACCTGCTGTCCTGTGGCTCACGCTTCTCACGTTCCTCGCGATTTTCATCGGCTACGGGCAGATGGAGGCCGGGCTGCCCGCTTTCGCCCGACAGGTCTCGGAAGTCTCGACCCAGGTCGTGGGTCTGGCCTTCGCCGTGAACACCGCGGTGATCGTGCTGTTGCAGTTCGCCGTTCTCGCACTCATCTCCGGCAAGAGACGCACCAGGGTCATGCAGTTCATGGCGCTCGTCTGGGCGCTGTCTTGGGTGGTGCTGGGCGCCACGGGGTTTCTCCCCGGCTCACTCGCGGCGGCGATCGGTGTGATCGCCTTCATGGGCATCTTCGCGTTCGGCGAGACGATGATGCAGCCCACGATCCCCGCCATCTACAACGATCTCGCCTCGGACCGCACGCGGGGCCGGTACAACGCCATCAACTCCGCTGCCTTCCAAGCGGGTGCCATCTCGGGTCCGCTCGTCGCCGGTGTGATGCTCGGCGGCGGCCTGGACGAGTGGTTCATCGGCGTGATGATCGCGGGGAGCCTCGCGATCGGAGTGCTGGCGCTCGTGCTCGAGCGATCCGTCACTCCTGCGGCGAACGGTGTATCCGTCACCGACGCCGCGGCCGAAGATTCATCGTCAGTTCGCTCCTGACGATGCCGCTCGCCGCGTTAAGCCCGGATATCGAATAGCACGGCGGGGCGTGCGACGCCACTCCCTACCGCTGTCTTGCCGGGACCTGCATCCTCGACGGAGACGACATCAGGGGAGGAACACGGATGGCCAGACTGGTTCGAGTCGCACCGGATGAGGATCCGGGGTTCCGGCGGGTTCGCTCGGGGTCGGGCTTCCGCTATGTCGACCCCGCAGGCGAGACCGCACCCGAGGCGGACCGCGAACGCATCAGCGATCTGGTCATCCCGCCCGCGTGGCACGACGTGTGGATCGCGGCGGACCCGCTCGCGCACATCCAGGCGGTGGGGATCGACGGCGCGGGGCGCAAGCAGTATCTGTATCACCCGCTGTGGCGCGTGAGTCGTGACCGGCGCAAGTTCGTGCGAGCGCTCGACCTCGCCGCCGCGCTTCCCAGCGCCAGAGCTCAGGTGACCAGGGCGCTCAAGGAAGAGGGGCAGACCAAGGAGCGCGCTCTGGCGATCGCCTTCCGCCTGCTCGACGACGCGGCGCTCCGCATCGGCTCCGAGCGTTACCTCGTGCGGCACGGCAGCCGTGGGCTCACGACGCTCCGCCGGCGCGACGTGCGCGTGTCCGGCAGCGACGTGGCGTTGTCGTTCCCCGCGAAGAGCGGCCGAACCGCCTCGATCGAGATCACCGACGAATCCCTCGCCGACGCGCTGACCGATTTCGCCGCGGGGAAGTCGGCAGCTTTCCTGCTGGCCTATCGACGCGGTCGCCGCCGCGTGCGCATCACCCCGGCCGAGGTCAACTCGTATCTTCGCGAGGTGACGGGGGCGTCTTTCACCGCCAAGGACTTCCGGACCCTGCACGGAACCGTCATCGCGGCCGATGCACTGGCGCGGATCGGCGAGCTCGACCGGCGCAAGGATCGGGACCAGGCTGAGCGGCTCGCCGTGCAAGCGGCCGCGACCGCTCTCGGGAACACGACCGCCGTCGCGCGCGGCAGCTACATCGATCCACGGGTCTTCCGCCAGTACGCACGCGGACGCACGCTCGACCTCTCGGTGACGCCGGAGACGGCCATCCGACGGCTCCTGGGTGGACCGGAGATCTCGAAGAAGGTCACCCGGCGAGCTGCAGCCAGACGACCGCGATGAGCATCGGGATGAGTGGCGTGACCACCGCGGCGATCACCGGCCACCACCGCACGCGGGTGTCCACGGTCCGGGCGCGCTCGGTGAGGGTGTCGCCTTCGCGGCGGTAGGACTGCGGATCGAGAGGTTCCGCGGCCTCGTCGCGGTACAACAGCGTCCGCCGTCCGAACCGATCGTGCAGCGCGGCGATCACGGTGAGGAACCTGCGGAGCTCGATCTCATTTGTGAGGTCGACCGCGGGAAGGTACAGGTGCAGCGTGCGGTCGACGATCTCCAGATCGAGGTCGGCGCTCTCATCGAGGAGGATCGCCATCAGATCGGGGGTGAGGACATACAGCGCGTCGGTCTCATAGCCGTGCGGAACCGACACCTCGAACACGTCGCTGAAGTCGCCCTCCAGCCGCAGCTGCGAGCGGCCGGTCGGTCGCCGCGGAAGCACGCTGAGCGCTCCGCCTCCCCGTCGCGAACGGAGCGTGATCCTCGGCGCTTCCGCGGGGAGGGGGATGCGCACCGCTCGCGCGGCGTGTGTCGTCGCTCCCTCTCGATCGCCGACGACGAAGATGCGCTCGACGCTGTCGAACGGGAGATCGGTGTGGAGCGCATCGAGATGATCCTGGGCGGTCCTGCTCCCGCGGTCGATCTGCTCATCGATGGATCCACCCCAGATGCGGTCGCCGACGTCTGCGCAGTACGCCCACCCGAGCGTGTGCGCGATGGCTTCGAGGTTGGCGCGTCGCCGCCGATGCTGCACGATCGTGAAGGTCGAGGAGACGACGAGTGCGGCGCCCGCGACGATCGTCCCCAGTTGCGCGAGCAGCAGGGCGGTGCCGTCGAGCCCGAACCCGACCGGCAGCAGATAGAAGGCGACGCTGCCGGCGATCGCCAGGTAGGCCGCCGACGCGGTGATCAGTCGGACGCCGCCCCGCACGCGGGTTCCTGCGTGCGGGGCGGGCATCGGGTCCGAGCGCGCGAGCACCGTCAGGGCTTGTAGACGATGGCGATGTTCAGCTGGCCCTTCTCGCGTGCCCAGGCGAGCCAGCGGGGTTCGTTCAGCCCGTTGAGACGCTGGATCGGGACGACGTAGATGCCCTGATCGATGCGGCTCAATGCGCGGAACTCCGGCTTCTTCGAGATCCAGATGGTGCCCCCGCCGTCCCACGGCTCGAGGCACGTGTACACATACCCGTGCTCGCGGAGATTGATCCGGTCGGTGAGACTCTCCGCCTCCTGCCGGAGCTCGGCGACGACGTCGGCGGGAACCGTTCCGTCGAGGGTGAACGCGGCGACGTCGTACACGTTGCCCTCGCCGAAGTCCCGCGTGGTGAGGATGGTCAACTCCGTGACCCCCTTGTCGGAGGTTCGGGTCCAGAGCGCGTGCGAGTTCTTCGCGCGCTTGTTCATCAGGAACCCGCCGAAGTTCACCTTCTGGAACGCGAAGTCGTCGAGCTTCGCGGCGATCTCTGCGCGTGTAGTCATGAGGGAGTCTCTCCTTGTCCGGGAGGTCGGGCGGCCTCTCCGTCGAGCGAGCCTAGGCGCCGGCGTCGAGGCGCCGTCGGACCCCGAACGAGTCCGAACGAAGCTCCGCGCAGACGCCGCCGCAGCCTGCCATAGGCTCGACTCATGCCCGCCCCGCGCACCCTCGATGAGCTCTGCGCCGGGCTGGGGCGGATGCGTACGGATGCCGGGTCCCCCTCGTACGCGGAGATCGCCCGGCGTATCGGACGGCTGCGCGGCGGAGCGGAACCGGCGAAGGTCACGGTCTACGACTGTTTCCGTCCTGGCAGGAGACGGGTCGACGATCGGCTCGTCGGAGACATCGTCCGAGCCCTCGGCGGCGAGGAGACCGATTCCGAGCTCTGGCGCGAGACGGCGCGCGTGCTCAACGGCGAGCGGTCGGGAGTGCACATCGAGGTCGCGCACGCTGCGCGGAACGCTCCCGGTGCGGAGATCGGTCGGGAAGCGCTGCTCGCCTCCGTGCCCGCGGCGGACGTGCTCGTTCTCACCGGGCTGCCCGGCTCGGGGAAGAGCACCTTCGCCTCCGCGCTGGTCGGCACGGAATCCGTGCTCACGGTGCAGCTGCGCGAATCCGAACCCGATCGTCCGTACGCCGACCCCATCGACATCCTGAGACGCATGCTGGGTGCGCTCGGCGTCCGTTCGCTGCCCTACGAGCTGCCCCGGCTGCGCGAGACTCTCCAGCTCGTCGCTCGCGGCACGACCGTGATCGTCGAGGATGCGGGTGACGCACGGCGCCTTGCGGCCCTGATCGTCCCGGGGGTGCGGTTCCTCGTCACCTCCCGGGTCGACCTCGCCGAGCTCGAGCAGCGCCTGCGCCCACTGACCCTGACCGTCGCTCGTGTCGTCGTTCCGCCGATGACGGATGCCGACGCGCAACGGCTCCTCTCGCATCTCATCCCGGTAGAGGGGACGGAGCCGCTCGCCGGCTCGGACGTCGACGTCCGTGCAGGCGCGCTCCGACGCATCGTGGCCGTCGGGGGTGGTCTCCCGCTCGACCTCGTGATGCTCGCGGGGATCGTCCGGGAGCACGAGGGGTGGTCGTTCCAGGATCTCGCGTCGCGCTTCGAGCACGAGCCGCGTGATGCGCGGATCCGTCCTGTGCTCGAAGCCGCCACCCGTTCGCTGTCACCGAGCGAGGCCGATCTGCTCGCAGACGCTGCGCTGTTGGACAGGGACGTCGACGCCGGGGTGCTGCTCGCTGCCGGCGATCCGTCGGCCGAGGCGGATCTGCGTCGCCTGCACGCCCGCCATCTCGTGGAGCTCCGTGACGGGCATCTGCACATCCATGCCACCGTCTTCGCATTCGCCGCGGAGAGATCGCGCTCGCTTCGTCCGTCCTCGGAGCGCAGGGCTTTCGTGCGGAAGGCAGCGGCCGCGGTGCTGGCGCGGATCCGCTCGGATCCGGACTATGCGGCGCGGGAGGTCGTGACCGTGCTCGCCGTGGCGGCGGCGGCGCGAGAGCACACCGCCGATTCCGCGGTGGAACAGCTCGCCATCGAGGCGCACCCCGGACTCTCCCGGTGGTCGTTGTGGAACGAGTCGCTGCGTCTGCATGACCTCGCAGCGCGCGGGGAGGGGCTCGACCTTGTGCCGGAGATCGCACTGGGCGTCGCGCACTGCGCCGAGAAGCTGGGGCGCCTGGACGAGGCGCTGATCACGCTGCACCGGGTGCGACGCATCGCGACCGGGGCGTCCCTCGCGCGCACCTGGAATCAGATCGGCAACGTCCAGCGGTGGATGAGCCATCTCGACGAGGCGCTGCGCTCGTACGAGGTCGCGATCGGTCATGCGCGGGCCGCGGGGGATCGGATCGTGGAGGGGCGGGCGACCGGCAACCATGCCGACACGCTGCGCATCCTCGCCCGCTACCCGGAGGCACGCGACCGTTATGCGGTGGCCTTGAGGATGGCTCAGGAGGAGGGTGATGACCTCAACGTCGCGGTCGTCCGCGGCAACCGGCCGCTGCTCCTCCTGGCCACGGGGCAGCTCGATGACGCGGCCGGCGAGCTGCACGAGCTGCTCGACGAGTCGAGCGTCGACTCGCTGCCGTTCGTGCGGAGGACCCTGGCCCTGGTGGCCGAGGCGACGGGCGACGACGAGCGTGCCCGCGAGCTGTGCGCGACAGCGCGACAGGCGCTGCAGACGGCCGGGGAGTTCGCGACCTCGGCGGACCTCGACCTCCTGGAAGCACGGATGGACGGCCGCGCCGGGGACTTCGTGAGCGCGCGATCCATCGCCGAACGGACGTTGCGCGAGGCCGAACGCGCCGGCTCGCCGCTGATCGCGACCGAGGCGGCGAACTCGCTGGCCGAGATCCTGGTGCGCGCTGCGGTGAGCGACTCGACGGCCGCCCACCACCTGCTCGACGATGGGAAGCGGCACGCCGAGGAGGCGCGGAGCATCGCTGAGGCCACCGGTGATCGGGCGGAGGTGGCACGTAGCGACGCCGTCCTCTCGTCGATCGCAGCTCTGCGGGGCGATGGCGCGACGGCGGAGACGCTGGCGGCGGCTTCGGCGCGGCTCTACGCGGAGATCGGCCATCGCCTGCGCGGTGCCTGAGGTGTGAAGGTGGGGCGGTCCGCGTCTCGTCCGGATGCCAGGATGGAGGAATGGACACCGCCAACCTCACCCGGGAGGAGACCGCCGCGCGATCCGCCGCGGTCACCCTGCATCGCATCCGCGTCGAACTCGACCTGACGGGGGCGCCCGAGCGGGCCCGCACCGGGTTCCCGACGGTGACGACGCTCGAGTTCGACGCCGCGGCGGAGTCGACCTGGCTCGACTTCGTCGGCGAAGATGTCCGCCGTGTCGAGGTGAACGGCGTCGACCAGGATGTCGTGTGGGACGGAGCACGGATCTCGCTCGCCGGTCTCGCCGCCTCCAACGTCGTCCGCGTGGAAGCGATCGGGGCGTACAGCCGTTCCGGCGAGGGACTGCACCGCTTCCACGACCCGGCCGACGACGAGACGTACCTGTACACGCAGTATGAGCCGGCGGATTCACGTCGCGTCATGGCGTGCTTCGAGCAGCCCGACATGAAGGCCGAATACACCTTCGTCGTCGATTCCCCCTCCGAGTGGGAGGTTCTCTCCAACCAGTCGCCCGCGCACGTCGACCTCGGCGTCGGCGTGCAGCGGGTGGAGTTCGCGCCCACCCTGCCGATCTCGAGCTACATCACGGCGGTCGCCGCCGGCCCTTACACGCGTGTCGACGGCGAGTGGCGGCGCGAGGAGCAGCAGATCCGCCTGGGGGTCTTCGTCCGCCGGTCGCTGGCGCCGTATCTGGAGGCCGACGAGATCCTCGACGTCACCCGGCAGGGACTGGACTTCTTCACCGACGCCTTCGCCTACCCGTACCCGTGGGGCAAGTACGACCAGATCTTCGTTCCCGAGTACAACCTCGGTGCGATGGAGAACCCCGGCCTCGTGACGTTCACGGAGTCGTATCTCTCCCGCGGCGCCGCGACGGATGCGCAGCGCGCCGCACGGGCGAACACGATCCTGCACGAGATGGCCCACATGTGGTTCGGCGACCTCGTCACGATGACCTGGTGGGACGACCTCTGGCTCAAGGAGTCGTTCGCCGACTACATGGGGGCGCACGCCTCCGCCGTCGCCACCCGTTTCCATGACGCCTGGGTGAAGTTCGCCGCGAGCCGCAAGGCCTGGGCATATCAACAGGACCAACTGCCGACGACACACCCGATCGTGGCGGACATCACCGACCTCGAGGCCGCGAAGCTGAACTTCGACGGGATCACGTATGCCAAGGGCGCCGCGGTCCTCAAGCAGCTGGTCGCCTTCGTCGGCGATGATGCGTTCTTCGAGGGCGCTCGGCGGTACTTCGCGGCGAACGCGTTCGGGAACACCACGCTCGACGATTTCCTGGTGCAGCTCAGCGCCGTCTCCGGCCGCGACATGAGCGACTGGTCGGCGGCATGGCTGCAGACCTCCGGTGTGTCGACGCTGTGGACCGAGAAGGATGACGAGGGCCGCAGCGTCCTCGTGCAGACCGATCCGCGCCCGCACCGACTGCGCATCGGGCTGTACGAGCGCCAGGACGGACGCGTCGCCCGGCGCGAGCAACGGGAACTCGACGTGATCGGCGAGCGGACCCCGCTGGACCTGCCCGAAGCCGATCTGGTGCTCCTCAATGACGACGACCTCACCTACGCCAAGGCGCGGCTCGACGAGCGGTCTCTGCGTACGGTCGAGGCGTCGCTCTCGGAGATCGAGGAGCCCCTCGCGCGGGCGCTGGTGTGGTCGTCGCTGTGGAACGCCACGAGAGACGGAGAGCTCGATGCAGCGCGGTACGTGGCGATCGTGCGCACTCACGGCCCCGCCGAGTCCAACATCGGGCTCTTGACGGGTGTCCTCGCGAACGCCGCGTACGCCATCCGGCACTTCGTCGCGGACGACGACCGTGCTGCAGAACAGCGCAGCTGGACGGACGCCGTGTGGGATGCGTTGCAGGCCGCGGACGCCGGCAGCGACGCGCAGCTGTCGTGGGCGCGGGCGCTCGCGACCGCATCCGCATACGACGACGCGCACCACGAGCAGGTGCGCGCCCTCCTCGACGGCGACGTGCCCACAGGTCTCGTGGTCGACCCCGACCTGCGCTGGCAGTTGCTGACGGCGCTCGTCACGACGGGACACGCCGACCTCGCGGACATCAGCGCCGAGCAGGAGCGCGACGACACGGGCAGCGGACGGACGGCAGCGCGGCGCGCACGGTCGTCGCGGCCCGATGCCGCCGTCCGGCGCGAGGCCTGGGACTCCGCGTGGAACGACCTCTCGCTCAGCAACGATCACCTCGACGCCGAGATCGAAGGATTCCGGGCCGGTGGCCGCCGCGATCTGACCGAGGCGTTCGACGCCGAGTACTTCGCCCGTATCGCGGGAGTCTGGGGGGATCGCAGCATCGAGATCGCTCGGCGACTGGTGCTCGGTCTGTTCCCTGCGACTGAGTCGTTGCACGCCGTCGACGAGTGGCTCGCCCAGAATACGGAGGCGCCTGCGGCTCTGCGGCGGCTCATCGTCGAGCAGCGCGATCACCTGGAGCGCGACCTCAGGGTACGCGCCGCGCAGGGTGCCACCGAACTCGACTAGGCGGGAGAGACTTGCATCCCCATCACGGTGCGCACGATCCACGGGTGGGCGTGGTCGTCGTCGATGTGCGTCATGCCGACGTTCTCCGCGACGCCCCGCGAGGCGCCGTTGGCGGGGTGGATGATCGCGGTCAGCAGTGTCGGCGCGAACTCACGGGCGACGAGTTCGACGCAGGCGCGAGCGGCCTCGGTCGCATACCCCTGGCGCTGCATGGACGGGCTCACGTGATAGCCGACCTCCAACACCGGATCGCCGTTGACGGACTGCCAGGTCAACCCGCAGTCGCCCACGAACGCGCCCGCATGCGTCTCGATGATCCACAATCCGTGGCCGTGCTCCCGGTACCGCTTCTGCATGCCCGCGAGCCACTCGGCTGTCTCGGTGCGGCTCTTCGGCGCCGGATAGAACGCCATCACCTCCGGATCGCCGAGGAGATCGGACATCAGGTCCAGGTCGTTCTCCGTCATCTCCCGGAAGACCAGTCGCTCGGTCGGTGAGGGGAGGAGCCGTCGGGTCGTGCCGCTCACAGATCGAGCGATTCGCCGGGCTCCAGCACGAAGAACTCGCCGCCGCCCTGCTCGGTGGCCCACTGCAGCCGCTGACGGTGCATGTTCTTGCCGATGACCGAGAGCGTCATGTCGTGGGTGCCGAAGGCGCGACGCGGCGCGACGGCGAGCACGTAGTCCATCGCCTCGCCGATCTTCAGCCAGGGCGCGCCGAGCGGCGCGGCGAGCGTGCCGACTGCGATCCCTTCCGGTACCGCATAGGAATCCCCGGGGTAGTAGAGCTCGTCGTTCACCAGCACACCGACGTTCTCGACGACGGGCAGCGACGAGTGGATGACCTCGTGCGTGCCGCCGAAGAACCGGAGTGAGAAGTCGCCGACCTCGACCGAGTCCCCGGGGGAGACCACGGTGATGTCGTATCCCTCGGCCGCGCGAGCCACCCCCGACGGCGCGAAGATGGGCGTGCCCGGCGCGGCGCGCAGGAGGCGGTCGAAGTGATCGGACGTCCAGTGGTCGGGGTGCTCGTGAGTGATCACGATCCCGACCAGGCTGTCGAGATCCACCAGCGGTGCGGTGAAGGAGCCCGGGTCGATCAGGAGGGTCTTCCCGCCGACATCGAGGCGGAGGGCGGCATGTTCGAACTTGGTGACGCGCATGGGACGAGTCAACTCCTTCATCCGGCGCACGGCAAACGGATTCTGCGCGCCACGCCCGGGAGTCGGGTCGGGGTGGCGTCGATTTGGCGGACCGAGAAATGCCATGGCATACTTGAACGGTTGTCGCGCGACGGAAACGTCCGCCAGACGGCCCCATCGTATAGCGGCCTAGTACGCTGCCCTCTCACGGCGGTAACGCGGGTTCGAATCCCGCTGGGGTCACACAACATGAGAAAGCCTCCGGTTCGCCGGGGGCTTTCTTGTTTTCCGCACATGCGAAGAGGCCGCTTCCTGTTCTCGGAAGCGGCCTCTTCGGGGATTTCGCCCGACGACGTCAGGCGTCCTCGGCGCCCGCCTGCTCCGCATTCGTCGGGGGTGCGGAACGACGGTTCCGGCGCGCTCGACGGATCAGCCACACGATCAGCACCACGACGCCCACGACCGCGAGCCAGGGAAGGACGAAGCCCGCCGCGATCACGAGGGCGTTGAGCGAGACGACGAGGCCGTTCCACCCGGCGAGCAGCCCGTCGGCGAATCCCGCGGGGTCGGCCGTGGCCGTCGTCTCTCGGGTGAGTTGCACCTGAAGCGATGACATGGCGACCTGATCCTGCAGGGACTCGAGCTGCTGCTCATACGACTCGAGCTGCGCCTGCCGGTCGGTCAGTGCGACCTCCGCCTCGATCAGCTCGGAGACGCTGCCCGACTGCGACATCAGCTCGGTGAGACGATCGACGGAGGCCCGCGTCGAGTCGACGCGCGCCTGGAGATCGATGGAAACCGACGTCACGTCCTGCTTCGACGTGGACGACGAGAGGACCTCACCGGTCTCGCCGAGCGCGGCGATGACCTCCGGCAGATCGGCGGAGGGCACGCGGATGCTGATCCAGCCGTACGCCGAGTCGGCGGGTGCAGGCTCCGATGTGCCGTCGACGGCGACCGACTTCCCGACCTCGGTGCTCTCGACGTAGCCGTCGTGCTCCTCCGCGAGCGTTGCGATCGCCGACGCAGCGTCCGCGACGCTCTTCACCTGGACGGTCGCCTGCGCGGTCGCGATGATCTCCCGGTCGGCCTCGGCGCTGTCGGTGCCGACGACGGCGGAGTCGGAGACGTTCCCGGGAAGCGATTCGGGTGCCGACTCGGACATCTGATCCGGGGATGACGACGAGGAATCCATCGAGACGCCGCCGGGGAGGCTTCCCCCATCGGCCGTCGACGATGCACCGCCGCCGACGGCGCCCAGTATCGGGGGAGTGACGAGGACGCCGACGACGAAGGCGGCGGCGATGCCGGCGCCGGTGAGCCAGCGCCGGCGGCGCTTCCTGGCGCGCTCGGACTTCGGATGCGCAGGGGAGCGTTCTGCGGCGATCTCGGTGAACACGGCGGTCTCCATGCGGGCGATGGTCTCGTCCGACAGCACGGGCAGATCGCTGCGGGGACTCTGGTCGTTCATGCGTCTCTCACTTCCTTCACGGCGCCGCGCAACCGGGTGCGCACTCGGGAGAGACGGTTACGGACGACGGCGTGCGTGATGCCCAGCTCCTCGGCCGCGGCCTGATACGCATACCCTTCGGATGCGCACAGGCGGAAGATCTCGCGGTCGAGATCGTTCAGGGTGCCCACCTCGGCAGCGATCCGCGCGGCGAGCTCGGCCGTGATGACCTGTTCTTCCACGCTGACGGTGTCGGGGAGCAGGGTCCCATCGACGGCGTCGGCGGTGTGCGCCTGGTCACGGCGTCGCTGGCGCAGCCGGTTCGCGGCCTGGAAGCGGCAGATCGTGGCCAGCCAGGGCAGGATCGACTCGCCCTGGAGCTCGAGGGCGGGGAGCTTGCGCCAGGCGACGACGAACGTCTCCTGCGTGACGTCCTCCGCGTCGGCGGGCGACGCGAGGATGCCCTGGGCGATCCAGTAGACCGGCCGCACGTGTGCGCGGTACAGCTCGCGGAAGGCGTTCTCGTCGCCGGCCGCGGCCTGCGCCGCCCATTTCTGATCACTCGTCTGCACGGGCATCCTGATTCCGTTCGGTGTCTCTCACCAGGGAAGTGTCGATCGCTGCCTCATCGTCTCAGATTCGGTCGTCGCGTTCGCGTGTTCGCTGTTCCCCGAGATGCCGCGGCTCCGGTAGCATTGCCCGGGCGAGAGGGAGTATCCCGGATCCGCGCGTAACGTCATCACGAGCACCGTCATCGCTGCTCCGGGCGCGCGACGCACATCTGTGCGGGGGAGAGACTTTCGACGTATTCCCGACCCCTCCGCGAAAGGCCCCGTGCGCCCTTGGAAATCCCTGTCTGGTTCGAGATCACCTCGATGGTCGTCCTCACGATCATCCTGATCGGCGACCTGCTCCTCATCCGGCTGCGGCCGCACATCCCCTCGACGAAGGAGTCCACCCTGTGGGTGGTCTTCTACGTGGGCCTCGCACTGCTGTTCGCGGTGCTCCTGGGCAACGTCGGCGGCTGGCAGAACGCCGGCGACTTCATCACCGGCTGGGCCCTCGAATACAGCCTGTCGATCGACAACCTCTTCGTCTTCGTCCTGATCATGGCCCAGTTCGCGGTACCACGACGCCTGCAGCAGCAGGTCCTCATGGTCGGCATCATCATCGCGCTGATCCTTCGTGGCCTCTTCATCCTCGCGGGTGTGGCGATCGTCGAGAACTTCTCGCCGATCTTCTACATCTTCGGTGCGTTCCTCATCTGGACGGCGATCCGTCAGGCCATGCCCGACGGCGACCACGAGGGCGAGGTCAAGCGTGAGAACTTCATCGTGCGGTTGCTGCGTCGCCGCGTCGACATCAGCGAGGAGTACGACGGATCGAAGATCCGCACCACGGTCAACGGCAAGCGCATGTGGACGCCCATGGTGATCGTCTTCATCACGATCGGTGTCACCGACCTGATCTTCGCGATCGACTCGATCCCCGCGATCTTCGAGATCACCACGAACGGCTTCCTCGTCTTCGCGGCCAACATCTTCGCGCTCATGGGTCTGCGCCAGCTCTACTTCCTGCTCGGCGACCTGCTCGATCGCCTCCGCTACCTGCACTACGGCATCGCGGTGATCCTCGGCTTCATCGGCATCAAGCTGATCCTGCACGCGCTGCACGTGAACGAGCTTCCGTTCATCAACGGCGGAGAGCACGTCGAGTGGGTTCCCGACATCAGCAACATGGTCTCGCTCGGCGTGATCCTGGCCTCGATGACCATCGCGACGGTCGCGAGCCTCATCGCCTCCTCGCGTGACAAGCGCGCAGAGAAGAAGGCCGCGCTCAGCGAGTAGTCCTTGCGGCGGACCTGCGCGCTTCAGAACGCGCGCAGGTTCGCCTGCAGGCCGCCGTCCGCGTACTCGCGACGGAGGATGCCACGGCGGCGCAGGACGGGCACGAGCTCGTCGAGCGTGCGGTGCAGGGTGACCGGGTGAAAATCACCCCAGAGCAGCACGCCGTCGTTGCCCCACTCGCCGAGTTCATCGATCAGGTCGGCGAACTCTTCGGCCGTTCCCACGAAGCCGGAGCGGTCCGTGATCCGGCCCGTGCGTGCGAGCGCCGTCAGATGGGCGCGCAGCGGGGCCTCCTCGCCGCGGTCTCCGATCAGACGCTGGATGCTTCCGCGCGAGACGTGGGCGCCGAAGATCGAGAGGTCGAGCGCCTTGTCGAGGTCGAGGGACGTCAGGTCGGTCTCGAGGTCGCTGGACTGCTTGCGGGCGATCTGCACCAGTGCTGCGTCGTCGGGGTGGGCGGAGGCGGCGACGATGCGATCCGCCTCCTCGCTCGATGAGGTGATCACGGGCTGGATGGCGAAGAGGATCTTGATGTCCTCGGGCCGCCGCCCCTTCGCGATCGCCGCCTCGTGCACTCTGGCGCGGTAGTCGCGGACGGACTTCTCGTTCAACGGGGCCAGAGCGAGCTGGACATCGGAGTTCGCGCCCGCGAAGCCGAGTCCGCGCCCGGAGCCGCCGGGGGAGACGATCGCGGGATCCCCGTCAGGGAACGGGAGCGCGTTGAGCGGGCCGTCGAAGGCGAAGTGCTCGCCTCGGTGGCGGACCGGCTGCAACTTCGCGCCGTCTGCGTAGACGCCGGTGTCTCGGTCGGCGACGAGTGCGCCGTCGTCCCAGCTGTGCCACAGGGCGCGGATGCCGGCGAGCCATTCCTCCGCCCGGTCGTACGCCTCGTCGTGACCGAGCTGCGGCGCGTCGGAGAAGTGTCGCGCGCTTCCGGTGTCCGTGACCACGTTGAGACCGAGCCGATGCCCGCTCAGGTGCTGCAGCGTCGCGAACTGGCGCGCCGCGGTGTATGGCAGATACGCGGCGGGATTGACGGTCGGCACCACGCCCAGGTGCCTCGTCGCCTGGAACAGGTACGGAGCGAGGAGGAGCGGATCGTGCTTGGGGCCGCCGAAAGCATGGCGGACCCGCAGGTCGATCGTGGACGGCGACCCCAACGACGGTGCGTCCTCGATGATGACCAGGTCGAAACCCGCCTGCTCGAGGGTGCGAGCAGCGTCCTGGTACACCTCGGGACGCGTCCAGTCGTAGTCCCAGTCGAGCGAGGGATAGCCCCAGCCCTGCGGACCGAAACCGCGCGCCAGGAACCAGCCGAAGTGCTGGGGGCGGCTCATGCCACGGTCTCCCGCACGCCCTGGAGCACGTGCGACAGGTCGGCGATGAGATCGTCGACATCCTCGATGCCGATCGACAGACGCAGGGTTCCCGGTCGTACGCCGAGAACCTCGCGCTCCTCATGGGTGCGCTGCGCATGACTCGTCGTCCCTGGATGCAGGACCAGGGAGCGGACGTCGCCGATGTGGGTCATGTGCGTGAAGACCTGCACGTTCTCGACGAATCGGCGTGCCGCGGGGAGCCCGCCGCGCAGGGTGAACGTGAAGATCGACCCCGATCCACCGTCGAGGTACCGCTTCCCGAGCTCATGGTCGGGATGCGAGGGAAGCCCGACGTAGTCGACGCTCTCGACCGCGTCGTGCTGTTCCAGCCACTGGGCGATCTCGAGGGCGTTGCGGGACTGCCGCTCGACGCGGAGGCCGAGCGTCTCCACACCCTGGCCGATCAGGAAGGCGTTCAGCGGAGACGGCGACGCTCCGAAACGCGGTGCCACCGACTCCCGGGCATAGGCGATGCGAGCGCGACCGCCGTGACGAGCGAAGACGCTGGGCGCGTCGCCGCGTCCGGGAAGGACGAGGTGCGGCGCGTTGTGTCCCGCGAGCTCGGCGTCGAAGCGACCGTCGTCGATGATCACGCCGCCGAGGACGGATCCGTGGCCGGCCAGGAACTTCGACGCGGAGTGGACGACGATCGCCGCGCCGTGCTCGATCGGTCGCAGCAGGGCAGGGGTCGCCAGGGTGTTGTCCACGATCAGCGGGATCGCGAAATCATCGGCGATGTCGCTGATGGCACGCACGTCGAGCACATCGTTGCGCGCGTTCGCGAGTGACTCGGCGAACAGCGCGCGCGTATTCGGACGGATCGCCGCACGCCAGGCATCCGGGTCCGAGATGTCTTCGACGAACGTCACGTCGATGTCGAGACGCGCCAGGTTGTCGAGGAAGAGGCCCCTGGTGCCCTCATAGATGTGCGTGGAGGAGACGATGTGATCGCCGGCGCCCACGACGGTGAGCAGGGCGGTCGCCACCGCCGCCTGTCCGCTCGCGACCAGCACCGCGTCCGCGCCCGACTCCAGAGCCGCGAGCTGACGCTCCACGGCCCGAACCGTCGGGTTGCCCGTGCGGGTGTATCCGAAGCCGGTGCCGGTGCTGAAGTGGTCCGCTGCGTGATCGAAGTCATCGAACTCGAAGCCTGCCGTGAGGTAGATCGGGGTCGCGCGAGAGGACGCCGTCTCACGGCTTCTCGCCGCGTGGACCGCACGGGTGGCGAAGCGGGCGGTGTCGACGGTCATGCGGTGCCTCTCAGTCGTTCGGGTGTCAACAGAGTGTCATGACGGGTCGGAGCGCGTCCGAGCGGTGGTAATCTGTCGTCATGCGGACCGTGCTCCTTCTTCTTAGCGGCCGCGACGAGACCTCGATCTGAGCCCCTCCTCGTCGCGGAGTCCATCGTGGGCCGAACCGCCAGCCACAGGAGACACGCAATGACCACCCCCGCAAACGGTGCCGATTCCGCACGCCGCCGGACCCTCGCCGAGAAGGTCTGGGACGACCACCTGGTCGTCAAGGGCGAGAACGGCGAGCCCGACCTCATCTACATCGATCTGCACCTCGTGCACGAGGTCACCAGCCCGCAGGCGTTCGACGGCCTCCGCAGCGAGGGGCGGCCGCTGCGTCGCCTGGACCTGACGATCGCGACCGAGGACCACAACACCCCGACGCTGGAGATCCACAAGCCGATCGCCGATCTGACCAGCCGCACGCAGATCGAGACCCTGCGCCGCAACGCCGCCGAGTTCGGGGTGCGTCTGCACTCTCTCGGTGACGCGGAGCAGGGCATCGTGCACGTCGTGGGACCCCAGCTCGGACTGACGATGCCCGGCATCACGGTGGTCTGCGGCGACTCGCACACCTCGACGCACGGCGCGTTCGGAGCCATGGCCTTCGGCATCGGGACCAGCGAGGTCGAGCACGTCATGGCCACGCAGACCCTGCCGCTGAAGCCGTTCAAGACGATGGCGATCAACGTCGAAGGCACACTACGCGAAGGCGTCACCGCGAAGGACATCATCCTCGCCGTGATCGCGAAGATCGGCACCGGCGGCGGTCAGGGCTACGTGCTCGAGTATCGCGGCAGCGCCATCCGCGCCCTCTCCATGGAGGGCCGCATGACGATCTGCAACATGTCGATCGAGGCGGGAGCGCGGGCCGGGATGGTCGCTCCCGACGAGACCACGTTCGCCTACCTCGAGGGCCGTCCGCACGCTCCGAAGGGCACGGACTGGGACGACGCCGTGGCCTACTGGCGCACCCTGCCGACCGACGAGGGCGCGACGTTCGATGCGGAGGTCTTCATCGACGCCGACGAGCTCGAGCCGTTCGTGACCTGGGGGACGAATCCGGGTCAGGGAAGCTCGCTGTCGTCGTCGGTGCCGAATCCCGCCGAGATCGCCGACCCGAACGAGCGGGCTGCGGCCGAGCGGGCGCTGGAGTACATGGACCTCACGCCGGGAACGCCTCTCAAGGAGGTCCCGGTGGACGCGGTCTTCATGGGCTCGTGCACCAACAGTCGCATCGAGGACCTGCGCGCCTTCGCCTCGATCATCCAGGGCAAGAAGAAGGCCGACGGCGTGCGCGTCATGGTCGTCCCCGGGTCCGCGCGCGTGCGCCTCGAGGCCGAGGCCGAGGGCCTCGACAAGGTCATCACCGACTTCGGAGCGGAATGGCGCTTCGCCGGCTGTTCGATGTGTCTGGGCATGAATCCCGACCAGCTCGCACCGGGGGAGCGCTGTGCTTCCACGTCGAACCGCAACTTCGAAGGACGACAGGGCAAGGGAGGGCGCACGCATCTCGTGTCGCCGCTCGTGGCCGCCGCGACCGCGATCCGCGGCACGCTTTCGAGCCCGAGCGACCTGACGGATGCTTCGACAGGCTCAGCAACCCAGGAGGGAAACTGATGGAGAAGTTCATCACGCACACGGGCATCGCGGCACCGCTGAAGCGCTCGAACGTCGACACCGACCAGATCATCCCGGCTGTCTTCCTGAAGCGCGTCACGAAGACGGGTTTCGAGGATGCGCTGTTCCACGGCTGGCGCCAGGACCCTGAGTTCGTGCTCAACCAGGCGCCGTTCCAGGGTGCCTCGGTGCTGCTCGCCGGACCCGATTTCGGCACGGGATCCAGCCGTGAGCACGCGGTCTGGGCGCTGCGGGACTTCGGCTTCAAGGTCGTGCTCAGCCCTCGCTTCGCCGACATCTTCCGGGGGAACTCCGGCAAGCAGGGTCTGCTCGCGGCGACGATCTCGGGAGAGGATCTCGAACGTTTCTGGGCCGAGGTCGACCGGAATCCCGGGGTTCAGATGACCGTCGACCTCGAGGCACGCACCGCGTCGATCGGCGACGTCCAGGCCGAGATCGGGATCGACGATTACACTAGATGGCGGCTCCTCGAAGGGCTCGATGACATCGGGCTCACGCTGCGCAACGAAGACAAGATCGCGCAGTTCGAGGCCCGTCGCGAGTCGTGGCGGCCCCGAACCCTCCCCGTTCAGTAGACGGTGGGGGCGGGGGAGCCCAGGGGCAACCCGCCCCCGAAATCCGTAGATGAAGTGAGGCTCCGAATGACGACACCTGTGCGCGACGCTCTCCCGGACGGAGTCCCTGCACTCACCGGAGACGTCCTCGCCATTCGAGGCGGACGCCCGCTTCGCGGTCGCGTCGACGTCAAGGGGGCGAAGAACCTGGCGACCAAGGCCATGGTCGCCTCGCTCCTCGGCGAGACCGTGAGCACCCTGCGCGACGTGCCGGCGATCAGCGACGTCGCCGTCGTGCGCTCGCTGCTCGAGGTGCACGGCGTCCGTGTCAGCGAGGGCGATGAGCCCGGCTCCCTCGTCTTCGACCCGAGCGACGTCGAATCCGCCCACTTCGAGGAGATCGACGCGCATGCCGGTGCATCGCGCATTCCGATCCTGTTCTGCGGACCGCTCCTGCACCGTCTCGGTCAGGCGTTCATCCCCGACCTCGGCGGATGCCGCATCGGAGACCGTCCGATCGACTTCCACCTGGACGCCCTCCGCAAGTTCGGCGCCATCGTCGAGAAGCTTCCCAGCGGCATCCGCCTCTCCACCGGCGGAGGCCGACTGCACGGGGCGAACATCCACCTCCCCTACCCGAGTGTCGGTGCGACCGAGCAGGTGCTGCTCACCGCCGTCCGAGCCGAGGGCGTCACGGAGCTGCGCAACGCCGCCATCGAGCCCGAGATCATGGACCTGATCGCGGTCCTCCAGAAGATGGGCGCGATCATCTCCTACGAGCCGAATCGCGTCATCGTCATCGAGGGCGTCGAGAAGCTCCGCGGCTACGACCACCGGTCGATCTTCGACCGCAACGAGGCGGCGTCCTGGGCATCTGCAGCTCTGGCGACCGACGGCGAGATCTTCGTCGGCGGAGCCAAGCAGCAGGAGATGCTGACGTTCCTCAACGTCTTCCGCAAGGCGGGCGGCTGGTTCGACATCCAGGAGGACGGCATCCTCTTCCGCCGTGACGGCGAGATCAAGCCCGTCGTCGTCGAGACCGACGTGCACCCCGGCTTCATGACCGACTGGCAGCAGCCGCTCGTGGTGGCGCTGACGCAGGCCCACGGGCGTTCGGTGGTGCACGAGACGGTGTACGAGAACCGGATGGGTTTCACCGACGCGCTGGTCAAGATGGGCGCCGACATCGTCGTGCACCCGCACGGACTGCAGGCGGGACCGCGTCGCGTTCCGCGCCGCGAGCTCGAGCAGGCCGCTGTCATCACCGGTCCGACGCCGCTGCACGGAGCCGAGATCGTGGTTCCCGACCTTCGTGGCGGTTACAGCCACGTGATCGCGGCCCTCACGGCCACCGGCGAGTCGCAGGTGTCGGGAGTCGACATCCTCAGCCGCGGCTACGAGAAGTTCCTCGCCAAGCTCGACGCGCTCGGCGCCGACTTCGACGTCATCCGGTGAGCCGGATGGCACGACGGTCGGCGGAGACGACGCGACCGAGCGTCTTCTGGCCGCTCGCGGCACTGGTGATCCCGCCGGTCGCGCTGATCGCGAAGATCCGCGTCTCCGGCGGCGAGAAGCTCCCGCAGGAGGGGTCGTTCATCCTCGCGCCGAACCACTATTCGGAGTTCGATCCGCTCATCGTGGCGGTCGCCGTGTGGCGGATCGGTCGTGCGCCGCGGTTCATGGCTAAGGAGAGCCTTTTCAAGGTCCCCGTCCTCGGCTGGTTCCTGCGTCGTACGGGCATGATCCCGGTGGCACGCGCCTCTTCCGCGGCATCTGCGCGGCAGACGATGAAGCAGTCCGAGGAGCTGGTGGAGCACGGTCGCGGAGTGATCGTCTATCCCGAGGGAACCCTCACTCGCGACCCCGACCTGTGGCCGATGCGCGGCAAGTCCGGTGCGGTGCGTCTGGCCCTCGCCGACGGAATCCCCCTGATCCCGATGGCGCAGTGGGGTACCCAGGAGATCATGGGGCGCTACCAGAAGGGCCTGAGCCTCTGGCCGCTGCGCAAGCCCGTGCGAGTGCTCGTCGGCGATCCTGTCGACGTGTCGGACCTGCGCGGACGCGCGGGCGAACCGGCGGCGCTCACCGAGGCGACGAACCGGCTGATGAACGCGATCACGGCGCTCCTGGAAGAGCTGCGTGACGAGAAGGCGCCGGCCGAGCGCTGGAACCCGGCAAGCCATGGGCAGAAGGAGACCGGACGCCTTGACTCCTAAGAGAACAGCGCCTGTCGGGCCGCGCGTCACCGTCATCGGAGCCGGCAGCTGGGGGACGACTTTCGGCAAGATCCTCGCCGACGGCGGCGCCCAGGTGACGATGTGGGCCCGCCGCGCCGAGCTCGCGCAGGAGATCAACGAGGCCAAGCGCAACTCCCGCTACCTGCCCGGCATCAATCTTCCCCGCACTATGGCCGCCACTCATGAGCTCGCGACATCGCTCGACGGCGTCGAACAGGTGTACCTGTCGGTACCGAGCCAGTCGCTCCGCGAGAACCTGAAGGCGCTGCGTCCGCTGCTCGCCGACAGCGACACGAAGATCATCAGCCTCATGAAGGGCGTCGAGCGCGGCACGGGGCTGCGGATGAGTCAGGTGATCCAGCAGGAGCTCCGCTGCGACCCTGACCGCATCGCCGTGGCGTCCGGCCCGAACCTCGCGCTGGAGATCGCCCGCGAGCAGCCGACCGCTGCCGTGATCTCGTCGCGCAGCCAGGAGACGGCCGAGATCGTCGCACGTGCCGCTCGCAACACCTATTTCCGTACGTTCGTGAACACCGACGTGATCGGCACCGAGTTCGGTGGAGTGCTCAAGAACCTGATCGCGGTCGCCATCGGCATCGTCGATGGCGTCGGCTACGGCGAGAACACCAAGGCGTCGATCATCACGAGAGGTCTCGTCGAGATGACGGACTTCGCCGTGGCGAACGGCGCGCATCCGGAGACGCTGCAGGGGCTCGCCGGCCTCGGTGACCTGATCGCCACCTGCCAGTCGCCGCTGAGCCGCAACAACACGGCCGGGCGCCTGCTCGGTCAGGGATACAGCTTCCAGGACGTCGTGAAGCAGATGCAGCAGACGGCGGAGGGGCTGGCATCGGTCGCGCCGATCCTGCAGCTCGCACGCGAGGCCGAGGTCGACATGCCCATCGTCGAGCAGGTGAAGATGGTGCTCGACGGCAAGATGGATCCGCGAGACATCGCACCCCACCTGACGACGGACGACGACACCCCGCAGGGTGAGAGGACCAACCATGGACAAGCAGACGGTGGTGGTGCTCTTCGGCGGGCGCTCCAGCGAGCATTCGATCAGTTCCGCAACGGCGGGGGGCGTGCTGGGCGCGATTGATCGCGACCGCTACACGGTGATCCCGGTGGGGATCACCCGCGAGGGAGCCTTCGTCCTGGAAGACGACGATCCCGCGAAGTTCCCGCTGGACGCCGCACACCTTCCCGAGGTCGTCGACAACGGCACCCGCGTGTTGTGGCCCGAGCCCGGTGGCGACCGCACACTGCGCGTCGTGCAGGTCGACGGCTCCGTCGAGGGCTTCGGCGCCGTCGATGTCGTGCTCCCGATCCTGCACGGGCAGCACGGCGAGGACGGCACCATCCAGGGGTACTTCGACACACTCGAGGTGCCGTACGCCGGCGGCGGTGTCCTCGACTCCGCCCTGTGCATGGACAAGCACTTCATGAAGATCGCCCTTCAGGCCGCGGGCATCTCGGTGGCGCCCTGGGTGACCGTGCGCCGCGCGGACTGGGATCGCGATTCAGCGGACATCCGCGCGCGTGCCGCCGTCCTCGGCCTGCCGCTGTTCGTGAAGCCGGCTCGTGCGGGCTCGAGCGTCGGCGTGTCCAAGGTCGACGTCGCCGAGGAACTCGATGCGGCACTGGCTGTGGCGTTCGCCGAAGACGACAAGGTGCTCATCGAGACCGGTGTGAGCGGCCGCGAGATCGAGGTCGCCGTGCTGGAGACCGCCGAAGGCGTGCGTGCCTCTCTTCCGGGGGAGGTCGTGCTCACCTCGCGCGGGTTCTACGACTTCGAGGGCAAGTACCTCGGCGGTGACGGCGTCGACGTCGTCTGCCCGGCCGAGGTGAGTCCAGACGAGACCGCGGCCATCCAGGAGGCGGGCCTGCGCGCGTTCGAGGCTGTCGACGGCCGGGGACTCGCCCGCGTCGACATGTTCCTGACGCCCGAGGGCGAGCTGGTCGTCAACGAGCTCAACACGATGCCGGGCTTCACGCCGATCTCGATGTTCCCGAAGTGCTGGGTGGCATCCGGCCTGAGCTACGGCGAACTGATCACCGAGCTCATCGAGGCGGGTCTGCGCCGCTGACGTCGGCGCCTCCGCCCGCGGTCAGCTCGCGGGGAACTCGACGCGGTCGGTGCACTTCGCCGTCGCCGGCGCCAGTCCGGACTGGATGCTCGTGGAGATGGAGTCCACGATGGACTGGAAGTCGACCTGCTCGCCGCGACGGATGTTGACCTCGACGGCGGGCTCGCGCCCGTAGGTGACCAGGCGCTGCCGCTCCTCCTCCTGCTCGAGGACCAGCCAGTCCACACCCCCGAGTGTCGTGCAGACGAGTGCGGAGGGGGCGGGCGGCTCGACGCCGCAGCGCAGCGCGACCGTGGTGGGCTCTCCCCACGCTCCGGTGGCCTGAGCATCCGTCCAGACCCGGTCGAAGCCGCCGACGCTGTCCGGCAGCAGCACCGAGACCGAGGCGCAGGCCGGATCGTTCGCATCATCGGCCGGCTCGAGGTGCACGGTCGTGGAGCATCCGGCGAGGGCGGCGGAGAGGATCACCGCGCCTGCGAGGGCAGCGAGGCGACGGGAACGGAGCATGCTTCCAGGCTACCTTTGACAGCATGCCCTCCCGACCCGATGCCGATGATCCGCGCCTGGGCGATGTCTCCGAAGGACGCATCCTGCAGGCGATCCTGACCCGCACCGCACCGGCCGCGCACACCTTGATCGGGCCGGGTGATGATGCGGCCGTGATCGCGACGCCGTCGGGCAGCGTGGTGGCAACGACCGACACCCTCGTGCACGGACCCGACTTCCGCCTCGCGTGGTCCAGTGGGTACGACCTCGGCTGGAAGGCCGCAGCCGTGAACCTGGCGGATGTCGCGGCGATGGGGGCCCGGCCGACGGCTCTTCTGGTCGCGCTGGCTGTTCCGCGGGATCTGCGTCTCTCGTTCGTCGAGCGTCTCGCCGACGGCTTCCGTGACGCGTGTGACGCTTTGGCGCCGGGCTGTGCCGTGGTCGGCGGAGACCTCACGGTGTCCGATGTGCTGACCATCGCGGTGACGGCACTCGGGGATCTCGAGGGTCGCGCTCCGGTCACCCGCAGCGGCGCTCGTCCCGGTGACGTCGTCGCCGTCGCCGGCGAGCTGGGCCACGCTGCACGCGGGCTCGCCGTGCTGTTCGGACGATTCCGCGACGGCGACGTCCCGGTACCGGTCGATGTCGCGCAGCTGGCCGCGGGGGAGTCCGCTGCTGTGGCCGCGCAGCTGCGCCCCTCGCCCCCGATCGGTCTCGGCACGGTGGCGGCGACGGTCGGCGCCACGGCGATGATGGACATCTCCGACGGGCTCGCTCTCGATGCGCGCCGGATGGCGGCGGCATCCGGAGTCACGATCGCTCTCGACCGGGCGGCGCTGGGCACAGATCCGGAGCGGGCGATCGCCGGGGGAGAAGACCATGCACTGCTCGCGACGTTCCCCGAGGGACTGCTCCCGCCCGGGTTCCGCGTGATCGGCCGGGTCATCCCGAGCGGCGACGACGATCTGCTGTGCGACGGACTTCCCGTCGACCTCAGCGGATGGGATCCCTATCGGGACTGGGACTCGGTCTCCGGCTGACCATCCGCTGACGAGCTCTCGTCCGCCGCGGGCTCCGCCCACCAGAGTGTGGTGTCGCCGTAGGACTTTTCCCGGAACAGCTCCAGACCCGCGGTGCCGAAGTCCGGAGGCGTCGAGCGGCGTGCTCGTTCCACGACGACGACCGCGTCCGCGGACAGCAGCGGGGCGAGGGCGACGAGGTCGGCCGTCATGGTCGCGTCGTCGAGGTCGTATGGCGGGTCGGTGAAGACCAGATCAAAGGGGCCGGTCGCGCGCTGCAGGAACGCATGGACCGTGCCCTCATGCACCCGACCGGTTGAAACGCCACCGGCCTTGGCGACGACGGCGGCGTTGCGGCGGACGATGGCCGCAGCCGGACGGCCGCGCTCGACGAGGTCCGCGCTGACGGCACCCCTGCTGAGCGCCTCGAGGCCCAGGGCGCCGGAGCCGGCATACAGGTCGAGGACGCGTGCGCCGCTGATGGCGCTCAGCGCCCCCAGCGCCCCGAAGAGCGACTCCCGGACGCGGTCGCTGGTCGGTCGCGTGCCGGCCCCCGGTACTTCCAGCCGGGCGCCCCTGGCAGCCCCTGCGATGATCCTCGTCACCACTTCACGATACGACAGCGCGAGTGCCCGGCGGTGTCGGTCGCGTTCCCTAGACTCGGAGCATGTCGCTCACGCTCGATTCCTCGTTGGAGGATGCGCTCGGTGCGGCGTCTGCCAAGACGCTCGGACGCGCTTTCGGCATGCAGAACGTGGGCGACCTGCTCTCGCACTACCCGCGGCGCTACGCCGATCCGGGTGAGCTGACCCCGATCCGCGACCTTCCCCTCGGCGAGACGGTGACCATCGTCGCCGAGGTCCTGTCGTCGAGCTTCCGACGCATGCGCAATCGGCCGGGGGCGATGGTCGACGTGGTCATCGGCGATGGCATCGGGCGGATGTCCCTCACGTTCTTCGCGAAGAACGTCGGGGCGGCGGAGTGGCGTTCCAAAGACCTCGCCGTCGGGCGCCGCGGCGTGTTCTCCGGCAAGGTGGGGGAGTTCAACGGCGTCACCCAGTTCGCGCACCCCGAGTACGAGCTGTTCGACGATGAGGATTCCGCCCGACGGAGCGCTGATGCGCGTGCGGCGGTTCCGATTCCGATCTATCCCGCGACCTCGGCGATCCAGACATGGCAGATCGCTCGACTCATCGGTCGGGTGCTGGACGATCTCGAGAGGGTGCCCGACCCGCTCACGGCCGAGATCAGGGAACAGGAAGAGCTGCTCACCGCCGACGAGGCACTCGAGCGGATCCATCGCCCACGCACGCGCAATGACATCGATCCGGCGGTTCGCACCCTCCGCATGCACGAGGCGCTCACGCTGCAGACGGCGCTCCTGCAGCAGCGCGATGCGGTGCGCGCGCTCTCCGCGACGTCGAGGCCCGCTCGGCCGGGCGGCCTTCTCGAGCGGTTCGACGCCGCGATGCCCTACACGCTCACGCCGGATCAGGAGACCGTCGGGGCGCAGATCGCCGCAGATCTCGTGGGCTCATGGCCGATGAATCGGCTGGTTCAGGGTGAGGTCGGTTCCGGCAAGACGCTGGTCGCGCTGCGGGCGATGCTGCAAGTGGCCGAGAGCGGCGGGCAGGCGGCGCTGATCGCTCCGACAGAGGTGCTGGCCGGCCAGCACCTGCGCTCGATCGCGAAGATGCTCGGTCCCGACCTCGCCCCACAGCTGATGCCGACACTGCTCACGGGCCAGCTCCCGGCCGCGGAGCGACGCAAGGCTGCGCTCCGGGTCGCCTCCGGTCAAGCGCTCATCGTCGTCGGCACGCATGCGCTGCTCGGCGAGAAGACGACCTTCGCCGACCTCGGCCTCGTCGTGGTCGACGAGCAGCACCGGTTCGGCGTCGAGCAGCGGGAGGCCCTGCGCGCGAAGGGGTCGAGCCCCCACGCGCTGGTGCTCACGGCGACCCCCATCCCGCGGACGGTGGCGATGACCGTGTTCGGCGACCTCGACACCTCCGTCATCCGCACGATGCCGGCCGGTCGCGCGGGCATCGAGTCGTTCGTCGCCCCGCTGGCCGAGCACCCCGGATGGTTCAACCGCGTCTGGGAACGCGCCGCAGAGGAGATCGCCCAGGGGCGGCAGGTGTTCGCCGTGTGTGCGGCGATCGACACGACGAAGAAGACCGCGGAGCCGGCTGAGCCCTCCGCGCTGGTGCCGGAGGGTGCATCCGGTCCCCGTTGGGGTGTGGTGCAACTCGACGAGGCGCTCGCGACCCATCCCACTCTCGGCGGCATCCGTCGCGCCGTGCTCCACGGCCGGATGCCGTCCGATGAGAAGGATGCCGTGATGCAGGCCTTCGCCCGGGGAGACATCGACCTGCTGCTGGCCACCACGGTGATCGAGGTCGGCGTCGATGTCCCGAACGCGTCCACGATGATCGTGCTCGACGCCGACCGATTCGGCGTCTCCCAGCTGCACCAGTTGCGGGGGCGCGTGGGTCGAGGCGGTGTTCCCGGGCTCTGCCTGCTGGTCACCGAGGCCGAGTCGGGCTCGCTCGCGCGAGATCGTGTGGACGCCGTCGCGGCGACGCTCGACGGTTTCGCTCTCGCCGAGGTCGATCTCGAGCTGCGGGGCGAGGGCGACGTGCTCGGTGCGGCGCAGGCCGGCGTCCGCTCGTCGCTCAAGCTGCTGCGCGTGGTCAAGGATGCGGGTCTCATCACCCGCGCCCGTGAGGTGGCCGAGACGATCCTCGCGGCCGACCCGACGCTCCAGCAGCACCCGGGTCTTCGTGACGCCATCGCGCGGCGGGTGACCGATGAAGATCGTGCGGCGCTCGCGAAGAACTGACTTCCGTTCCTGCCCTAGGCTGGTGGCATGAGCAGCCGGATCGCCGTCGTCCCGGGTTCCTTCGATCCGCCGACCCTGGGTCATCTCGATGTGATCCGCCGGGCAGCAGCCCTGTATGACGAACTGCACGTGCTGGTGGTGCACAACCCCGGCAAAGAGGCGATGCTCCCGATCGCGCAGCGGCTTTCTCTCCTCGAGCGGTCGATCGCCGAGGACGGCATGCCGGGCAACATCGTGATCGGTTCGTGGAGCATGGGTCTCCTCGTCGACTACGCGCGCGATGTCGACGCTGGCGTTCTCGTGAAGGGCATCCGCTCGCAGATCGACGTCGCCTACGAATCGCCGATGGCGATCGTCAACCGCCATCTCGCCGACATCGAGACCGTGTTCCTCCTGCCGGATCCGTCTCATGCGATGGTCTCGAGCTCGCTGGTGCGTCAGGTCGCCTCGCTCGGCGGCGACGTGACACCGTTCGTTCCTCCCGCGGTGGCAGACTTCCTCGACACCGGTGGGCGCGGCATCTGAGTTCTCCTCGAGGACGACGGTCAGCCCGGCCGCAGGTGCAGCCGAGTAGCATGGAACAGTGCGCTCTCGAATGAACGGCCCTTTCGTGCTCCCCGTCCGTGACATCGTCCGACGTCCGGGAGAGATGCGGGAACACGAGTTCACCGTGGCTCTCAAAGAGACGTGGGGGGAAGGAATCGTCACCTTCGAAGCGGGCTCCGACATCGATCTCGATGTGCGCCTGGAGTCGGTCCACGAGGGCATCCTGGTGTCCGGAACCGCCGATGCGGAATACGTCGGAGTGTGCGGCAGATGCCTGATCGACATCGCCCGGCCCGTCGAAGTCGAGTTCCAGGAGCTTTTCGCGTATCCTGGTGAGGAAGAAACTGACTTCGAGGTTCAAGACGACCACGTGGATCTTGAAACTCTCGTCAGGGATGCGGCCGTATTGTCGCTTCCTTTTCAGCCGGTGTGTCAGCCGGATTGCCCGGGTCTCGACCCGAAAACGGGTGAACGACTGGCCATGAGCACCGGAACGGAGCAGGTGGCTCCCATCGATCCTCGGTGGAGCGCGCTCCAGAACATCACAGACCAAGACGGCACGGAAGAATCTCGTGCCGCCGAGAAAGAAGAGAGCTAGTCATGGCTGGTAACCCCCCGAAGCGCAAGGTTTCCCGTTCGAACACCCGCTCGCGCCGCGCGCAGTGGAAGGCGGCTCCGGTCGCCCTTGTGAAGACCATCGAGAACGGCCAGGTCGTCTACAGCCGTCCCCACCAGGCGAAGGTCGTCACCGACTCGCAGGGCACCGAGCTCTTCCTCGAGTACAAGGGCCGCAAGGTCGCCGACGTCTGAGTCGCGTACCGTGACGGAGGTCCCCGGGGGGAGGAGACCTCTCCCAGATAAGCTCCGCGTCGATATCGACGCGGAGCTTCTGGAGTTGGCCCTCACCCACCGCTCCTACGCGTACGAGCACGGCGGGATCCCGCACAACGAGCGCCTGGAGTTCCTCGGCGACTCGGTGCTGGGTCAGGCCGTGACGGTGATGCTCTTCACCACGCACCCCGACCTCGACGAGGGGGAACTGGCGAAGCGGCGCGCGAGCGTCGTCTCCACCGTCGCTCTCGCGGAGGTCGCTCGCGGCATCGAACTCGGCAGTCATCTGCTGCTGGGACGCGGCGAGGAGCAGACCGGCGGTCGGGATAAGGATTCGATCTTGGCCGACACGATGGAAGCCGTGATCGGCGCCACGTATCTGTCGGCCGGCCCGGAGGCTGCCACCGCACTCGTTCTGCGTCTGACGAAGCCCCTGCTCGCAGATCCGGAACGCTACGGCGCGGCCATGGACCCGAAGACCAGCCTGCAAGAGCTCGCCGCTCGCGTCGGCGCGACGCCGCCGCAGTATTCGGTGGAGGCGAGCGGCCCGGATCACGACCGCCGTTTCACCGCCACGGTGTCTGTCGGCGACGTCAGCATGACCGGCCGCGGCAGCAGCAAGAAGACGGCTGAGATGGCGGCGGCCCTCAGCGCCTGGCGCACGCTCAGCGAGCGTGCCTGAGCTTCCCGAGGTCGAGGTCGTCCGCGCCGGCCTCGAGCCGGCCGCGGTCGGTTCTCTGATCACGTCGGTCAGCGTCTTCGATGAGCGTGCGCTCACCCGCCACACGGCCGGTGTCGTCGATTTCGTCGGCAGGCTGGAGGGGAGGAGCTTCACCGCGGCCTCCCGCCGCGGCAAGTTCCTCTGGCTCCCGCTCGACGATTCCCGGTCGGCATTGATCGCACATCTCGGCATGAGCGGGCAGATGCTGCTTCGGGCACCTGGCGCCGGTGCGGAACGGCACGAACGCGTGCGCATCGGCATCGAGCACCCCGCGCACGGCGAACTCGCGATCGTGTTCTCCGATCAGCGCACCTTCGGATCCCTCGCCGTCGACGCTCTGATCGACGACGGGGAGTCGCCAATCCCGACGCAGGTCGCGCACATCGCGCGTGATCCCCTGGACGAGGAGTTCGACGACGCGGCGTTCCGCGCGGCTCTCGCCCGACGCGGCAGCGCGATCAAACGCGTGCTCCTGGATCAGGGGGTGGTGAGCGGAATCGGGAACATCTACGCGGACGAGTCCCTCTGGGCGGCCCGCATCCATCCGGAGACACCCGCGAATCACCTGTCCTCCCGGGCGGTCCATCGCCTGTTGGCGGAGGTGCGGATCGTGCTCGCGAAGGCACTGGCCGAGGGCGGGACGAGCTTCGACGCGCAGTACGTCAACGTCAACGGGCAGGCGGGGTACTTCGCGAGGAGTCTACGTTCATATGGTCGTGAGGGCGTGCCGTGCGAGCGGTGCGGGGCACCGATCGTGCGAGTGAAGTTCATGAACCGCTCGAGCTTTTTCTGCCCCCGGTGTCAGAGGCGGTCTCGGTAGCGTTTCGTTCACGACTGGGCGGGGCCGATTCAGGACGAGTGCGGAGACGCAACGGTTGCTCGTTCCGTTGCGTTAATCTCGGTGAACTCTCCGACGGTGAGACGGCGGATGGCGCTCGATGTTGATGGGTTTCGAGTGATCGGTGCTACCAGCGGCCGATCATCCATACATTGGCGTGGATCGGGCTTCGGTCAGGCGACGCCGCAACCCGTCGGTCGGGCCCTCCGGCGTGGCGGCCGCCGCTCGCCGTCGACGCTGCGTTCCGGACTCAGTCGGCGCGCACGAGCACGACGATTCGTGTCTGTCAGCCTTGGCGACCCCGCTGTCTCCCTCCCTGCACTCTCTCCCGCCAACGGGCGCGAACGATCACAGCGGCTTCACGTCTCACCGCTGAGCTACTCGCCCAGAGCGAAAATCGTGCAGAGTTCGATGTTCAGAGCCCTATGATGGTTTCATGATCCTTCTGAGCTTCACTGTGCGCAACCACAAGAGCATTCGTGACGAGATCACCATTGACTTCATCAAGCCGTCGCTACGCACTCTCGCCGTGAAGGGTGGGGACTGGGTCGATTACGTTTACCCCCTCGTGGGCATCTTCGGACCCAACGCTTCCGGTAAGTCAGCTGTGCTGGATGCACTCTTCTACGCCATGGCCGCAATCGAGTATTCGTCAACCTTGTGGCAAGCCCGGTCGTCGTTCACGCGAGAACCGTTCCGGCTCGATGCTCACTCCGGGCAGGAGTCGAGCCTTTACGTGCTCCAGTTCGTCCACGAGGAACGTCGTTATGAGTACGGCTTTGAGGTCGATGCCAAGGGCGTCGTGAGCGAGTGGCTCCGTGATGCGCCCCTCCGCTGGCGGACGTTGCTTGAGCGTCACCGTGGTGAGAAGCCCGTCAAGAGTCAACGTGCGCTCCTGGCGCTCGGCAGCGTGAGTGATCGGGAGCTCGCACTCAGCCGCGCCTTAGTGATTGGAGACGACGTTCTTGCACCGATCGCGCGCGACCTTACCGAGTCGTTTGACATCGTTTCAGTGAAAGACGTGCACCGCGAGAATCGGCTGAGGAGCATCGCCGAGTCGCTCGTTGACGGCTCCGTGTCGCCGCTCGACATCGAGACGTTGCTGCAGGTTGCCGACATCGGCATCCAGAAGGTCACAGTTGAAGAGGACGATTTACCGGCTCACGTCCGGAAAGCGCTCGCGCAGTTCGAGCGTGCTCTGAAGGTTGAGCCGGAAAGCAATGCTGGCGTTAGTGCAGGGCGGGCCGAGGAGCCAGACCAGTCCGATGACGAATCGGATGGGGCCGCCATCGACTCGAGTGAGCTAGACGAGGAAGACTCCAAGCAGATCGTCCGGAACCTGCTGTTCACGCACCGCGGCGAATCTAGCGACGTTAAACCGTTCTCGGTGGCCCGGGAGAGCGACGGAACGATCGCCTGGCTCGCACTCATGGTTCCGGTTATCGACACACTCCGGAAGGGGGGCTTGCTGCTCGTCGACGAACTCGACTCCAGTCTGCATCCACACCTACTCGACGTGGTTCTCGGCCTCTTCACGGATCCGGCGCTGAATGGAAACCATGCACAGTTGCTCTTCACCAGTCATGAGACATACATACTCTCGCCCCTGAGCGGTACGCAGCTCGCGCCGGAGCAGGTCTGGTTCACCGACAAGAGCTATGAGGGAGTGACTGAGCTGACGTGCCTTGCCGACTTCCCACGGCACGCGGACGCGAACGTCGCGAAGCGCTACCTGGCCGGCCGCTACGGCGGGACGCCAAAGTTGGCGCCGAGCATGTTGGCGTCGCTTCTCGTGACCAAGGATGCCTGAATTGGCGGGTAAGTCGAAGGGAGCAGGGTCGCGACGGTCGGGCTCATACGGGCGCTCCAGCAGGCTGAAACGGCAGATGTACCGCAGGATTCTCGTCGCTAGTGAAGGTGAGATCACGGAGAAGCAGTATGTTCAGCGGTTGAGCCAGATCCTGCGCTCGAAAGACGTCAACGTGTCCGTCTCGACCGTTCACGGAGCATCTGATCCGGTCTCGGTCGTCGAGAAGTGCATCGACGAGCGCGAGCGTGAGAAGAAGTCCCGGCGGGAACCGTTCGATCACTGTGTGTGCCTTGTTGACGTGGACTCCCACGCTCATCTTGACGATGCGATCGCCCTGGCCGGCGAACACGGCATCCAACTCATCGTCACGAACCTGAAGTTCGAGGTCTGGCTCCTCTGGCACGTCAATGACAGCTTGGGAGCCAAGACCTCGCACGAGCTCGACGCACTCATGGAGACGCACTCGCTCTTCCAGAAGGAGAAGCACCTCGCTCAGAACTTCCCGTTCGATGGTGTCGACCGCGCTGTAAAGAACGCTTACAGAGCAGATCCGGATCTTGCTGCCAACAGGAAAGGTCCGGATCCATCGAGTGCGATGCCGGTGCTCATCCAGCTGATGCATGGAACGCTTTGAGCCAAGGTGCGGCGAGACGGCCAGCTAGTTCTAGACCTCTCTGTTCACATGCTCGTTCGAGTCGGCCATTCGATCGGTGGCGTGCTCGCACCTTAAAGCGCGCTGAGGGGCGCCGTGGTTGCGGCCGACCGATGATGCCGAGGAAGAGCAGCGCGACGAGAGCCCATCCGATGACGAACAGTTCGTCGAGTGCGAGTCCGGCAACTGCTATGCCGCGTCGGGCTAGTGCGCAGCGTAGCGCGATGATACCGAGGATGAAACCGACGTTGGGTACGAGGACGGTGAAGCCGAAAGCGATCGAGACGAGCCTGAGAATCATGCAAGTCGTCATTGACGCGAACATGACTGTGACAGATGGTGGGCAGGCGGGGTACTTCGCACATTCTCTCAATGCCTATGGGCGACAAGGAAAGCACTGCCCGCGCTGCGGAACCGCCATCGTGCGCGAGAGCTTCATGAACCGGGGCTCGCACTTCTGCCCGTCCTGCCAACGACGCCGCTGACCTGCTTCCGACGGAGCGGGTCGACGGCGTCGAGGTCGGTCACGCCGTCTGGAACGCTCCACGGAGAAGCGGACGGGTCGCCCAGGTGCTCGCCCAGACGGTGCCGATCCCCACAGCGACCACGGCGGCGATCGTGAGGAGCGAGAGCGGAGCCGTGATCAGCGCGATCCCGATCAGGGGGATCACGAGGACGGCCGCGACCAGCGCCGAGCCGATCGCCGTCACCAGTAGCGGTGACATGATCGCACGCCTCCGTGCTCGGTCCACGGTGTCCAGCGGCATGCCCAGATGGTGGAGGCTGCGGTGCAGCTCGCGCTGATCGAGCACGTCGGACGCCTGGTTGACTCCGACGGATGCCGCCACCATGAGGAACGAGCCGATCAGGGTGATGATGAGCCCGGTGCGGATGTCGCCGGCGAGGGCGAAGTCGGACTCCGACGCCTCCGGCCCCGTCATCACGTTCATCAACGCCACGCCCGTGCCGGCGAAGACAGCCATGAAGCTCGCCATCGCGATGCCGCCCACCTGTCGCCACGCGGCTTTCGGGGAGTCCAAGACCAGGCGTGCGGCGAGCAGCCGTTCCGGCTGTTCGGCGCGGCGAAGCTGGCGTGTCGCCGTCACCTTGAGGACCCACGGACCGACGACGTTGAGCACGGCGAGCGCGGCACCGAAAAGCCCGGCCAGGACGACGATGGTCGTGACCAACCCTCCGATGGAAGGGAAGACCTTGATGAGCACCACGGCGATCGCGATGGCTCCGGCCGCGATCAGTGCGCGGATCCAGTGCACGTTGCTGGTCGTGGCACGGGTGCGGACTCCGAGCGGGGAGATCACCACACGACGAAGGCCGACGACCGCACTCGCCGAGGCGAGGAGGAGCACGCTCGCGAGAACCATCGCGATCTGAGCCGGGGGCAGCACGACCGCGCCGAAGCCGAGAGCCTCACCGCGGAACGGGATCAGCCCGATGAGCGGACTCAGCGCGAGGTGGCCGACGACACCGGCGAGGGCTCCGACTGCGGCCACCAGAACGGACTCGGCGACGGTGGCGCCCGTGACCCCTGCGGGGGAGACCCCGAGCAGACGCAGGGTCGAGAGGCGCTCATCTCGTCGCCGGGCAGAGAGTCGGGCGGCTGCGCCGCCGAGCGACATCAGCGGAACGACCAGGAGGACGAGCGCGATCGCGGCGAGCGCCTGGTAGACGGGGGCCTCAGGATCGGTCCAGCCCCAGAACGACTGGGCGCCGCCGATCACCGTCAACACCAGGGTGGTCACCACGCCGAACGCGACGACGGGAAGGGCGAGAACGCTGTTCTGCCCGGGGGCGGGGCGCAGCAGCAGCGCGAGGACGTTGCGGTTCACGCGGCCACCGCCGAGGAGACGATGCGTCCGTCGCGGACGGAGATCGTGCGCGTGCAGCGGCTGGCGACCTCGGGGTCGTGGGTGACCACGACGAGGGTCCGACCCTGGCTCGTGGTCGACCACAGCAGGGCATCCATGACCTCGGACGACGTGTGCGAGTCGAGCGCACCGGTCGGTTCATCGGCGAAGACGAGCTCCGCGCCGGTCGCCTGCGCGCGGGCGATCGCGACGCGCTGCGCCTGGCCGCCGGAGAGCTCGCCGATCCGGCGATCCTCCATGCCCGCGAGGCCGAGCGCGGCGAGCCAGGACGCCGCGTGCTGGATGGCGTCCTGCCTACGGATACCGTTGATCATCGAAGCGAGGGCGACGTTCTCCACTGCCGTCAGCTCCGGGATGAGCAGTCCCTGCTGGAACACGAATCCGAACCGCTCGCGGCGCAGACGGGAACGCGCTGACTCGTTGAGTGCGGTGATCTCGATCGGTGCGCCTTCTGCGGGGCGGAAGAGCACGCTGCCCGCATCGGGTGCGGTGATTCCGGCCAGCACGTGCAAGAGGGTCGTCTTGCCCGAACCCGAGGCGCCCATGATCGCGACGGACTCGCCGCGGTGGATCGCGAGATCGACTCCGGCGAGAGCGCGCGTCATCCCGAAGGTCTTGGTCAGGGCATGGGCTTCGATCACTGGGATGTTCATGTCTCCACTCTCGTCACCGCGCCGGCGGGTGTCGTCGCTCCGGCGGATGAGGATGCGGACCCGGCCTCATCCTCCAGAATGAGATCGGGTCCGCACGCCCATCAGAGCTTCTTCTGCCACGCTCCCGCGTACGAGACCGGACGGAACCCGATCTTCTCGTTGATGCTGAGCATGGGGCGGTTCTCCTCCGCATTGAACGTGGAGACGACGGGCGATTCCGGCATCAACTCCTTCCACCGGAGAAGGTTGGCGCACTTCACGACCGTCCCGAGCCGATGGCCTCGGTGGTCTTTCGACACCAGGGTACCGTACTGATGGGTGACGCCGGTGGGGTCGGTCCCGATGAGCAGCTCGTTGTAGGCGACGATGTCCCCGGTGGGGACGTGCTGCACCGCCACGACCGAGACGACGCGCCCGGACTCCATGATCCGTGCATCTCGCCGCGCCACGCGATCCGCGTCCCACACCTCGGCGACGAAGTCCATTTCGCCGCTCGGGGCGTCCGTCGACAGCCGCGCGAGGATGTCGGCGTATGCCGCGCGCAGTTCCGGCGGCGTCGGAAGCATCCATTCGAGGGTGCGGTACTCCGAACCGGCGTGAGCGTTCGCCTCCGCCAACGCCGTGCGCAGGAGCGTCGGGTCGGAATGCAGGTCGAACTCGCTGTTCCGTTCGACCTGCTCGAGCGTGTACCCGGCGGATTCGGCGAGATCGCTCAGGGGTGTGGCCGGAATCCGGCCCCACCCCGTCCGCGGCTCGAGCATGCGCTCGGCTTCCTCCGGTCGGTGCAGGCTCCACAGCTGCACGACGCTGCGACCGCGCGCCCGGGCCTCGTCCTCGGCGTGCGCGAGCAGCGCATTCTCGATTCCGCGGCCCCAGTTCGCCTCGGGCACCAGCATGTCGATCTCGCCGGCGTTCGCCTCCTCCTCCTGCGCGAAGGAGATGGTCACCATGCCGACGATCTCACCGTCGACGCGGGCGACGAAGCCGCGGTCCAGCGAATCGGTGTCGTCCTGCCAACCAGGCAGGACCTGTGCGGCCTCCAGAGCGAGTCCGGGAAGTCCGACCTGCTCATCACAGATCTGACGGTTGAGCTCGCCGTATGCGCGGAACTCCGCTGCCGTGTCGTCGTCGATCGAGGCCGGCACGATCAGGGGAGTGATCGTCGGTTCAACGATGGTCATGTCAGTCCTTACTGTGGGGGTTCAACGGGAAGGGGGGGGGCGTCGTCCGCTGGTTCCGAGAATCAGCGGATCCCGCGCTGCAGGGCGAATGCCGTGAGGACGCCCAGTTCATGCTCGGCGCGGCGACGCTGTTCGGTGATCAGCAGTTCCGCCGACTCGATGTGCACGGTGCGACGTTGCCGCCGCGGGCGCTGAGATCGCTGGAGCAGCCAGAGGCCGATCCGGAGGGAGATGCGATCTGAGAGCGCCAATCGGCGGAGCTCGTCGTCGCGGGGGATCTGGAAGACCTCGCGGTCCTCGGTATCGGGCGGGTGGGTGATGTTGCGGCGCAACGTGGTGTTCACGAGAGAGTCCTTTGAAAGAGGTGAGGGAGTGCAAGAGCAGGAGGCGTCGCGCGCCGGTGGGGCGCGTGACGCGTGGGTGCGAGAGCCAGCAGCATTCGGGCCACGGGACGTGGGCACCGAAGGCGGCGAGATCCGTGATCCGGACGCGGATCAGAGGGTGGGGCGCGGGTGCACCGACCGGAGAAGGCCCACTACGGGCCGAGATTCTCGGGGTGCGCTGCTACGAGAGCGCGCTGAAGCGGACGCCGGCGGTTACCGAGAACGCAGGGCGCGGCGCGAAGTGCGCTGGCGCTTTGAGGCCAGTGGCCTGTGCGTTGAGCTGAATCATCATCATCGGTAACCTCCTTTCGTGCGTCGATCCGGAGGACACGGTAGCGAACTCCGTCGGGCAGCGTCAAGCATTTTCCTCTCGCACGGCGTGTCGCCGAGCGGTACCGGTTCGATGAACGCCCGCGCGGGATGACGGCTGAGGCCCGGGATTCCGGTAGCGTAGCGGCGTGATTCTCCCCGGACGAGCGGTGCCCGCATGCATCTGAAGAGCCTGACGCTCAAAGGGTTCAAGTCGTTCGCGCAGCCGACGAGCTTCGTCTTCGAACCCGGCGTGACCTGCATCGTCGGTCCGAACGGATCCGGCAAGTCGAACGTCGTCGACGCCCTCGCCTGGGTGATGGGTGAGCAGGGCGCGAAGACGCTCCGCGGCGGCAAGATGGAGGACGTCATCTTCGCGGGTACCTCGACGCGCGGTCCTCTGGGTCGTGCCGAGGTGCAGCTGACGATCGACAATGCCGACGGTGCCCTCCCGATCGAGTTCGCCGAGGTGACGATCAGTCGCACGCTGTTCCGCAACGGGTCGAGCGAGTACGCGATCAACGGCGAAGGATGCCGACTCCTCGACGTGCAGGAGCTGCTCAGTGACTCGGGACTGGGTCGGGAGATGCACGTGATCGTCGGCCAGGGGCGCCTCGACACGGTGCTCCAGGCGTCTCCGGAGGACAGACGAGGCTTCATCGAAGAGGCGGCGGGGATTCTCAAGCACCGCCGCCGCAAGGAGAAGACCCTCCGCAAGCTCGACGCGATGGAGGCGAACCTCACGCGCCTCAGCGACCTGGCGGGGGAGATCCGCCGTCAGCTCAAGCCGCTCGGTCGCCAGGCCGAGATCGCGCGGGAGGCGCAGACGATCGCTGCCGTCGTGCGTGATGCGAAGGCGCGGATCTTCGCGGACGACGTCGTCGCGTTGCGCACCGCCCTCGCCGACCACACCCGCACCGAGCACGAACGCCACACGGAGCGGCTCGTCCTCTCCGACCAGGCGGAGACGGTGCGAGCGAGCATCGCCCGGCTCGAACAGGATCAGAACTCGGTCGCCGTCGATCAGGCCCGGAGCGTGACCTTCGGTCTGGAGCAGGTGCAGGAGCGTATGCGCGGGCTGTACACGCTCGCGAACCAGCGCCTGGCGCTCCTCGGCTCCGAAGACGATGACGCCGCCGTCACCGCCGTCACCGTGACCCAGGCCACGATCGACGAGGCGAAGGAGGAGATCGACGTCATCTCCGCCGGCCTCGGCGATGCGCAGGATGCCGCCGCGTCGGCGAGCCGGGACGTCGTCCATGCCAGGGCCGAGCTCGACACGCTCGATGTGGACATCGCCGAACAGAGCGCGCTCGTGTCGGAGTACGACATGCGTCTCTCGACGCTGCGCGGTACGGCCGACGCTGCGGCATCGGCTCTCGCCGCCGTGCGCGGCGCGGTGCTTCGCCAGGAGAACGCACTGGAGGCGGCGAACGCGCGCAGGCGCGAGGCGGCCGAGGCGCTCGAGGCGATCGACGATGCCGAAGCGCCCGAGGGCACCGCCGTCGAACACGCAGCCGCTTATGACAGTGCGCAGCGGGCGGCGACGGCCGCGGAGGCCGAGCGGGAGACTCTGCGGGAACGGCTGCACGCGGCTGAGCGCGAGGTCGACTCACTGACCGCGAAGGCCGCAGCCCTGAGCAGTGCTCTGGCGCTGTCGGGCGGCGCCGCCGAGATCGTCAAGGCCGGCGGAAAGGGCGTTCGCGGACTCGTCGGAGACGCCGTTCAGGTCCGCGCCGGCTTCGAAGCGGCCATCGCCGCTGTGCTCGGTCCGCTCACCGAGGGCGTACTGATCGACACCGAGGCCGATGCGTTCGCCCAGGCGGCGGAGGCGGCGGAGAACCGCCGGGGAGTGGTCGACTTCGTCGTCGCCGACGCACGGCGTCCGGAGCCGGTGGCCGCTCCGATCGAAGGGGTCACACCCGCGGTCGAGACCGTGACGGCCCCCGATGGTGTGCTGGGCATCCTGTCGCACGTGCTGATCGCGGTCGACCTGGACTCCGCCCGTGCCGCGCGCACCGCACTCGACGATGCAGGGGATACCTCCACGACGATCGTGACGGTCGGCGGAGACGTGATCACCGCCCAGACGCTGCGCACCGGCTCCGGGGGCGAGCGATCTCGTCTGGAGCTCGCGGCCGAGAGGGATGCGGCGGCTGAGCGGCTGGCAGAGATCCAGATCGTGGTGGACTCGCTGCGCGAGGCGCGTGAGGACGCGAACGAAGCGGTCGAGACGACCAGACGACAGGCCAAGGAAGCGCTCCGCGCACTGCGCGAGCACGATGCGGCCCTCGCCACCCACGCCGAGCAGGTGAACCGGGTCACCGTCCGCCACGAATCAGCGGTGGCCGAGTGCGAGCGGCTCGAGACCGGACTCGCACAGGCGCAGGCCGCCGTGTCCGATGCCGAGGCGAAGGCGGAGACTGCCAAGGCAGCGCTGGACGAGGCGATCGCGGCTCCGCGTCCCGTCCTCGACGCCTCTGCGCGAGACGGGCTGCTCGAAACACTGGAGCTGGCGCGCGAGGGTGAGGTGCGGGCGAGGCTGGAGATCGAGACGCTCCGTGAACGCGTGCGTGCGGCTCAGGCGCGGGTCACGAGCCTCGAACGGCAGCGCGAGCAGGAGCGCGACGCCGCGGCCGAAGCGGCGCGGCGAGCCGTCATCCGTCGTGCTCAGCGCGAAGCGGCGTCGGGCGTCGCGGAGGAGTTGCCGCGGATCCTCGACTCCCTCGACCGATCGGTCACAGAGGCCCGCGTGGCCCTGGCCGAGGCGGAGGCCGCGCGTTCGGCCCAGAACGAGGAGCTCGTCGGGCTCCGCGCTCAGGAGACGTCGCTGCGGGAGCGCCTCGCGGGTCTGACCGAAAGCGTGCACGGCCTCGAGCTGCAGATCCACGAGAAGAAGCTGCACCTCAACAGTCTGCTCGAGCGCGTGTCGTCGGAGCTCTCCCTCGACGAAGATATTCTCGTTGCGGAATATGGCCCGGATCAGCTGGTACCTCGTGATCCGGGAGTCGAACCCCCGGCGGATGAGCTGATCGACGACACGGCGATCCCGTTCGACCGCCGCATCCAGCAGCGCCGGCTGGCCGACGCCGAGCGCAAGCTCGCCCAGCTCGGGCGCGTCAATCCGCTGGCGCTCGAGGAGTTCGCCGCGCTCGAGCAGCGCCATGCCTTCCTCACCGAGCAGCTGGCCGACCTCACGCAGACGCGCCAGGACCTGCTGACGATCATCGCCGACCTCGATGAGCGCATGCAGACCATCTTCGCGAGCGCCTTCGAGGACACGAAGGAGGCTTTCGGCCAGGTCTTCCCGCTGCTGTTCCCTGGCGGCACGGGGAGCATCTCCCTGACCGATCCCGAGAACATGCTGACCACGGGTATCGAGGTGTCGGTGCGCCCGGTCGGGAAGAAGATCGAAAGGCTGTCGCTGCTTTCCGGCGGCGAGCGTTCACTTGCCGCGGTCGCCCTGCTCGTGGCGATCTTCAAAGCGCGGCCGAGCCCGTTCTACATCCTCGACGAGGTCGAGGCCGCGCTCGATGATGCGAACCTGGGTCGCCTGCTCACGGTGTTCGAGCAGCTGCGCGAGAGCTCGCAGCTCCTGATCATCACGCACCAGAAGCGCACGATGGAGATCGCCGACGCGCTCTACGGTGTCTCGATGCGCCAGGACGGCGTGTCCGCGGTCGTGGGACAGCGTGTGGGGGATCGCGCCGCAGCTGCCGTCTGACCCGCCTCGCTCGGGGAGGCGTTGTTCGGCCCGCGCTACCCGTAGGCTGGAGGGATGGCGGAGAAGTCCTGGTCTCTCGGTCGCGCACTGCGCGGCATGTTCGTCAAGCCCACCATCGATGAGACGACGTGGGAGGACCTCGAGACCGCCCTCATCACCGCGGACTTCGGCCCCGACATCAGTGAGCGCGTCGTCGACGAACTACGGGCCAAGGTCGACAAGTACCGCACGACCGATCCTCGGGACCTCCAGCGCATGCTCCGCGAGACTCTCGAGGAGCACTTCGCGAAGTTCGACACGACGCTCAAGCTCACGGAGCGTCCCGCAGTCGTGCTGGTCGTCGGCGTCAACGGCGTCGGCAAGACGACGACCATCGGAAAGTTCACGAAGTTCCTGCGTGGGTATCAGCGCAGTGTGGTCGTCGGCGCCGCGGACACATTCCGTGCGGCAGCTGTCGATCAGCTCGCCACCTGGGCGCACCGCGGGGGAGCGGCGATCGTGCGCCCGCAGCAGGAGGGCCAGGACCCGGCATCCGTGGCTTTCCAGACCGTCGAGTACGCCAAACGCGAGGGCATCGAGATCGCGATCATCGACACGGCCGGGCGTCTGCACACCAAGGGCGGGCTCATGGACGAGCTCTCCAAGGTCAGGCGCGTCATCGAGAAGCAGGCTCCCATCAGCGAGGTGCTGCTCGTCCTCGATGCCACGACGGGCCAGAACGGCGTGATGCAGGCCGAGGCGTTCCTCGAGCACGCGGGTGTCACGGGCCTCGTCCTCACGAAGCTCGACGGGTCGGCCAAGGGCGGTTTCGTGCTCGCGGTGCAGGAGCGCACGGGTATCCCGGTCAAGCTGCTCGGCCAGGGCGAGGGAATCGATGATCTCACCGGATTCACCCCCCATGTGTTCGTCCAATCGCTGGTCGGTTGATGACGGGACTACCGCCGTGAGCACGAGGCTGGTTTCATAGCGTTATGGCGATCGAACACGACTACTTCGGACTCCTGTCCTCGGGCCCTGACGGCTCGATCTTCTGGTCGGAGACCGTTGAGCTCGGAGACCAGAGCGTCACCGTCGACCTGACCGCTCCGGACCAGGACGACGTGTCGTCGGACGCACTGGACATCGCCGCGGGTCTGATCGCCGGACTGGAGAACGTCGACGACACCGCACGTCGCGGCATGCTCGCCGAGGTCGATGACCGCACGAGCGAGGTGACCGAGTACATCCTCCAGCAGCAGGAGGCATACGGCGATGATCTCCCCGAGGTCCTCGTCGATGTGTCGGGGGATGCGGCCGTGGACATCATCCGCTCGCTGCGACTGATGAGCATGACGATCCTCGCCGACGAGCACGGCGGCTCGGAGCCGTTCGCCGTCCTCGAATACGCCCTGGACGACAGCTCATCCGATGATGTCCTGCTCGTGAACCTCGGCTCGGACGGCACCGTGCAGTCGGTGATGAGCGCCGACTGAGCCGCCGCCCCGGGGCGCACCCGGGACGGCGGTCGATCAGACGGCCTGCGCGAACCCGAGGTCGGCGCTCTCCGCGATGTGCGACAGGTGCTCGGGGATCTCTCGTCCCTTGGACACCATCGACTGCGCCCACAGGCGTCCCGCGCGGTACGACGACCGAACCAGGGGACCTGCCAGCACGCCGAGGAAGCCGATTCGCTCCGCCTCCTCCTTGAACTCGACGAACTCCGCCGGCTTCACCCATCGCGCGACCGGAAGGTGGCGCGGCGTGGGTCGGAGGTACTGCGTGATCGTGATGATGTCGCACCCGGCCTCGTGCAGATCGTTCAGGGCCTGGACGACTTCCTCCGGCTCCTCGCCCATGCCGAGGATCAGGTTCGACTTCGTGATCAGTCCGGCGTCGCGTGCCTGGGTGAGGACGTTCAGCGAGCGCTCGTAGCGGAACGCGGGACGGATTCGCTTGAAGATGCGGGGCACCGTCTCCACATTGTGGGCGAACACCTCGGGACGGGCGGCGAAGATCTGGCCGAGGAAGGCAGGGTCGGCGTTGTGCTCGTTCGCCAGCAGCTCGACTCCGGTGTTCGGGTTGAGTTCGTGGATCTTCCGCACGGTCTCCGCATTGAGCCAGGCGCCGGTGTCGGGCAGGTCGTCGCGGGCGACGCTCGTCACCGTGGCATAACGCAGGTTCATCCGGGCCACGCTCTCGGCGACGCGGCGAGGCTCGTCGGTGTCGTAGGCGTCGGGCTTGCCGGTGTCGATCTGGCAGAAGTCGCATCGACGGGTGCACTGCGAGCCGCCGATGAGGAATGTCGCCTCGCGATCCTCCCAGCACTCGTAGATGTTCGGACAGCCGGCTTCCTGACAGACGGTGTGCAGATCCTCGCTCTTCACGAGGGAGTGGAGTGCGGTGTACTCCGGACCCATCTTCGCCTTGGTCTTGATCCACTCCGGCTTGCGTTCGATCGGCGTCTCGGCATTCCGGATCTCGAGACGGAGGAGCTTGCGCCCCTCAGGGGCGGCGGTCATGCGCGTGCTCCCGCCAGTGTCGTTCCCGCGTATTCGAGGATGAACGCCTCCCGCACGGCCTCGACGATGTCGATCGGGGAGACGCTCGACCCCGTCACCTCGCTCACAGTCGTGACCCCGGCGTCGGTGATGCCGCACGGGATGATGCCGCGGAATCCGGCGAGGGAGTTGTCGCAGTTGATCGCGAAGCCGTGCATGGTCACGCCCTGTTGGACGCGCACGCCGATTGCCGCGACCTTGTCCTCCGCCAGCGGGCGGCGCACCCACACGCCGCTCCGGCCGTCGACCTGGTACCCCTCGACGCCGAAGGGTCGCAGCACATCGATCAGAATCCGCTCGAGTCGGCGCACATGCGCGACGACGTCGATGGGCTCGATGAGTCGGACGATGGGGTATCCCACCAGCTGGCCGGGGCCGTGCCAGGTGATCTTGCCCCCGCGGTCCACGTCGATCACAGGGGTGCCGTCTTGCGGCCGCTCCTGAGGCTCGGTCCGCTTGCCCGCGGTGTAGACGGCCTCGTGTTCGAGGAGGATCAGCGTGTCCGGACGGATGCCCGCGACCACGTCGGCATGGACGCGTCTCTGCAGCTCCCACCCTTCGACGTACGGCACGGGTGTCGGAGCGAACCCCGGAGTGAGGATGTCGAGCATCACGCTCTCCTTCTCTATAAATGGACTGAGGGCAACAATACTCCTCGGTTGGTCATCGAGGGGCCTTCGGGCCGCGCCGCGGTAGCGTGAGGGCATGAATTCCACCGGTAGGGCGGGGCGCCCGAAGGCGTCATCGCGAGAGACGCTCGCCGAGGCGGCGTGTGAGCTCTTCCTGGAGCGTGGGTACGACTCGACCTCGGTGGCGGACATCACCCAGCGCGCCGGAGTGAGCCGGTCGAGCTTCTTCAACTACTTCACATCGAAGAGCGACGTCCTCTGGTCCGGCGTGGACGAGCGCATCGGCGAGGCGATCCGGTCGCTCGGCGCGCTGGGGGGTGGGGCATCCGGCGATACGGTGCGCCGGATCCTGCTGCTCGTCGTGCACGGCTTCGAGCCGGACCCGCTCGCCCTCGCGCTCCGCAACGCCACGGCGATGGGATTGCAGGATGAGCTCGTGCGGGACACGGGGCTCCGCCTGGCGAGGCTGTCCGATGCCGTGGCCGCCGCGGCGCGGACTGCGGGGATCGACGTCATCCGTGCCGACATCCTCGGCGCGGCCTATGCCGCAGCGGTGTTGTCGGCCCTGCGTGTCTGGGCCGAGCAGGGTGCGGGGCGAGGAACGCCGGAGGCGGTGTTGCACGACGCGCTCCAGGTGATCAACGACCTTCCTTGGCGAGAGTGACTCCGCGGACGAAACGTCGCGAACCGGACAGGTCATGAGTGAACCCACCCCTGAGGAGGAACTCATGATGCGAGACCATCTGGACGAACTGCTGGCGTCGTCGGCCCCGGCGCCCCACGCGGCGATCGAACGGGCGGACCTGCGCGCGATGCTCGCCGAAGCGAAGACCGTCGTGCGTCCGCCACGGAAGAAGCGTCGCACCGCGGTGCTGAGCGGAGCGCTGGGGCTCCTCCTCGCCGGCGGAGCTGGTATCGCGACCGCGTCGTCGGATTGGCTCTGGAATGCGGGGCTGGAAAACCCCGACCGCAGCTACTCCTACACGTCACCCACCTGGGGCGAGTGCGAGATCCGTTACAGCGGTTGGGATACACACGACCCGCTCACGCAGTCCCAGGTCGATCGGATCATCGACGAGTGGTTCGCGAACACGGACGTCGAGGCGGCCGCAGCACCCTACGTGGCGGAGTATCTCGCCGCCGTCGAGGCGGACATGGCCGGTTCGGAGGAGGCGATCTCGGATCCGCGGTCTGCCGACCTGAATGCGTGGCGGGCGCACGATCAGGCCCTCTCCATGGCGCTCCACGAGGAGCTGAAGGCGAACGGCTTCGATACCGGACGCGGTGACCTGGAAGGCTCGGACGCGCACAGTCAGCTGCACTGCGAGGGTGAGGACTGGGGCGGCGAGGGTGGTGCGCTGTGAGCCGGCACCCGGAGGACGCGGCGCTCATCGCCGTCTTCGAGGCGAACGCGTCGGACCTGCTCGCGTACCTGTCTCGACGAGTCGGCCCTGACGACGCCGCAGACCTCCTGGGGGAGACCATGGTCGTCGCGTGGCGGCGAGTCCGCCAGCTTCCGACCGACTCGGAGCGTGCACGCATGTGGCTCTTCGGCGTCGCGCGCGGAACGCTGCTCAACCACGCACGGGGGGAGCGGAGGCGGTGGGCACTGGCTGACCGCATCCGCTCCCACACCGTGGAGGAGCTGTCAGCGGCACCGGCCGATACCGGTAGCGAGGTGCGCGACGCCATCGCTCGACTCGACCCCGACCTGTCCGAACTCGTCCGTCTGGTGCACTGGGACGGCTTCTCGCTGACGGATGCGGCGGAGCTGATGGGTATTCCTGCCTCGACGGCGCGAGGGCGCTACCAGAGGGCGAAGGCGGAACTCCGTGCCGCGCTGAGTGTGGAGGCTCCACTCGCGTAGAATCGACAGCACCATGGCTACCTTTGGCACGCTCTCCGATCGACTCACCGAGACCTTCCGCAACCTGCGCACGAAGGGAAAGCTCACTGCTGCCGACGTCGACGGCACCGTGCGCGAGATCCGTCGCGCTCTGCTCGACGCCGACGTCGCGCTCGTCGTCGTCAAGGAGTTCACCGCGAAGGTGCGCGAACGCGCCCTCGGTGACGAGGTCAACAAGGCGCTGAACCCCGCGCAGCAGGTCGTGCAGATCGTCAACGAGGAACTCGTGCAGATCCTCGGCGGCGAGCAGCGGCGTCTCCAGTTCGCGAAGACCGCGCCGACCGTCATCATGCTCGCGGGTCTGCAGGGTTCCGGTAAGACGACTTTCGCGGGCAAGCTCGCTAAGCAGCTCGAGGGGGAGGGGCACACCCCCCTCCTGGTCGCGGCCGACCTCCAGCGCCCGAACGCCGTCAACCAGCTGCAGGTGGTGGCCGAGCAGGCGGGTGCCGCGGTCTACGCGCCCGAGCCCGGCAACGGCGTCGGCGACCCCGTGAAGGTCTCGCGCGAGGGCGTCGAGTACGCGCGCCGTCAGCAGCACGACGTCGTGATCATCGACACGGCGGGTCGTCTCGGCGTCGATGCCGAGCTCATGAAGCAGGCCGCCGACATCCGCAAGGCCGTCGACCCCGATGAGGTCCTGTTCGTCATCGACGCGATGATCGGTCAGGATGCCGTCAACACGGCGAAGGCCTTCCAGGAGGGCGTCGACTTCACCGGCGTCGTCCTCTCGAAGCTCGACGGCGACGCCCGCGGTGGTGCGGCGCTGTCGGTGGCTTCGGTCACCGGCCGCCCGATCATCTTCGCTTCGACGGGTGAGCGTCTCGAAGACCTCGAACCCTTCCACCCGGACCGCATGGCGAGTCGCATCCTCGACCTCGGCGACATCCTGACCCTCATCGAGCAGGCCCAGCAGGCCTTCGACGAGGAAGAGGCCATGAAGATGGCCGAGAAGCTCGCCACCGAGGCCTTCACCCTGGAGGACTTCCTCGACCAGCTTCAGCAGATGAAGAAGATGGGCTCGATGAAGAAGATGCTCGGGATGCTCCCGGGCATGGGGCAGATGAAGCAGCAGCTCGAGGACTTCGACGAGCGCGAGATCGACCGCACCGAGGCCATCATCCGTTCGATGACCCCGGGGGAGCGTCGCAACCCCAAGGTGCTCAACGGCTCGCGTCGTCTGCGCATCGCGCGCGGTTCCGGCATGACCGTCACCGACGTCAACCAGCTCGTCCAGCGTTTCGAGCAGGCCGCGAAGATGATGAAGACGGTTGCGCGCGGTGGCACCCCGAACATTCCCGGCATGGGCGCGGTACCCGGGATGGGCCGCCCGGGAGCCTCCTCGAAGCGTGGCAAGAAGGGCAAGGCATCGAAGGGCTCCCGTTCGGGCAACCCGGCAAAGCGTGCGGCGGAGAACGCGGGGATCACCGCGACCTCGACGCCGACCGGCTCCGGCTTCGGCCTCGGCGGAGGCGCGGGTCAGGCGCCGAGCGAAGCGGACCTGGCCGAGATCCAGAAGCTGTTCGGCAAGGGCTGATCGCTCTCAGCGCGGAGCGGCCAGGGCTGCGGACGAGGTCTTCCGCGATCTCCTGGCGTCCGCGGCCGACGGCCGGGCGACGATCTGTCCGAGGACGAGCGCGCCGATCGTCAGCGCGAGGCCGATCGCCTGGATTCCGGTGAAGCGCTCGCCCGCCACCAGCACACCGAGGGTGGTCGCGACGATGGGGGAGAGCAGCGCGAGCAGGCCCGGTGCGATCACGGGGAGCTGTTGGACACCGCGGAACCACAGCGTGTAGGCGACGATCCCACCGGCTGTGCCGAGCCACAGATACCCGAGCGCGGCGCCACCATCGATCTCAGCGGGCACGCCTTCGACAGCGAGCGTGAGCGGGAGGAGCAGCAGGCCCCCGGCCGACAACTGCCATCCGGCGTACGCGACCGGACCGACCCCGGCCGGTCGTCCCCAGCGCTTGGTGAGGATCATGCCCGCTCCCGTGGCCGTGACGCCGCCGATCGCGGCCAGCACCCCCCAGAAGTCGAGCTCTGCAGCCGGCCCCAGGACGACGAGCGCCACCCCGCCCGCTCCGATGACGGAGGCCGCTGCGGTGAGGGGTCTGATCTTCTCCTGCAGGACGAGGGCACCGAGCGCCAGCACGATAAGGGGCTGAGCCCCCGCGACCGCCGCCGCGACTCCGCCGGGAAGCCGCTCGGCCGCGAGGAAGAGGAGGGGGAAGAACGCGCCGATGTTGAGCGCCCCGAGCACGAAGGACTTCCACCACCATGAGCCGTGCGGCAGGCGGCGGCTGATGAGCACGGCCAACAGGCCGGCCGGGAGGGCGCGGAGCAGTCCGGCGAAGAGCGGGTGCCCCGGCGGAAGCAGCTCCGTGGTCACGAGGTACGTCGTTCCCCACGCGATGGGGGCGAGTGCGGTCAGCAGCACGAGCACCAGGCGGTTCATGTCTCCAGCGTGCGCCGCCCTCTCGCATGAGTCCAACGCATCCTTGTCACCATATTCATGAAGTGAGATCATCGGCGAATGGAACTCCAACAGCTCCGGTACGTCGTCGAGGTGGCCGAGACGTCCAGCTTCACCCGGGCAGCCGAACGCTGCTTCGTCACGCAGTCGGCGTTGAGCCACCAGATCGCCGCTCTCGAACGTGAGCTCGGTCAGCGGCTGTTCGTGAGATCGAGTCGCAGCGTCCGGCTGAGCGAGGCAGGGGAGGCGTTCCTCGGTCACGCACGAATCGCGCTCCGGGCGGCGGAACAGGCGCGTGAGGGAGCGGCCGCGGCCGCGGGCGTGGTGACCGGCACGCTCCGGATCGGAGTCATCCCGACGGTCACCGCTGTCGACATCCCGGAGGCGCTGGTCGCATACCGTGCCGCGCACCCGCTCGCACGAGTGGAGCTGCAGGTGGGGAACAGCGACGTGCTGATTGCGCACCTCCGTCATGGTGAGCTCGATGTCGCCCTGCTCGGCCTGCGTGAAGGGGTGGAGCCGAGCGGAGTGGCATCGCGCGTCCTCTCGCGGGACCGGCTGGTGGCGGCGTTTCCGCGTGGAGACGAGCGGTCGGAGAGGGACGTCGTGGCTCTCCACGATCTCGCCGGTGCGACCTTCGCCGATTTCCCGGCAGGCACATCGGGGCGCGCGCAGAGTGATGCCGCCTTCGCCGCCGCTGGACTGACGCGGGATGTCGCCTTCGAGGCGGACTCCGCGACCCTTCTCCTCGGCCTGGTCGCCGCCGGTCTGGCGGTGACTCTGCTCGCGCCGGGGACGATCGCACGGTCAGCGGCGGATGTGGCGACCGCGGAGGTCCGTGACGGCCCCGTACGCGTGGAGTACCTGGCATGGGACGGCGCGGCACCGCGGAATGTGGCGAGAGCCTTCCTCGCCGTCATCGACCACTTCGTTCCCGGGAACGCGAAAGCGGGCCCGGAGAAGAACTCCGGACCCGCTTCCGACTGACGTCAGATCACTTGACGTCGTCGTCGACCCAGTCCATCGACTTGGTGACGGCCTTGCGCCACAGGCGCAGCTGGCGGTCGCGCTCATCCCCGTCCATCGACGGCTCCCAGCGCTTGTCCTCCTGCCAGTTCGCGGACAGGTCGTCCAGACCGTTCCAGAATCCGACAGCGAGACCGGCCGCGTAGGCAGCACCGAGCGCCGTGGTCTCCGCGACGACCGGACGTACGACCGGAACCCCGAGGACGTCGGCCTGGAACTGCATGAGCGCGTCGTTCGCGACCATGCCGCCATCGACCTTGAGCTCGGTCAGATCCACTCCGGCGTCGGCGTTGACCGCATCGAGCACGTCACGGGTCTGGAAGGCCACGGCCTCCAGCGCGGCGCGCGCGATGTGGTTCTTGTTCGCGTATCGGGTGAGGCCGACGATCGCGCCACGGGCGTCGGAGCGCCAGTACGGTGCGAACAGACCGGAGAACGCGGGGACGATGTACACGCCGCCGTTGTCGTCGACCTGCTCGGCCAGCTTCTCCACCTCGGGAGCCGAGGAGATGATGCCGAGCTGGTCACGCAGCCACTGGATGAGCGATCCGGTGACGGCGATCGATCCCTCCAGCGCGTAATGCGTGGGCTGGTCGCCGAGCTTGTAGCCGACGGTGGTCAGCAGCCCGTTCTTCGAGTGGACGATCTCCTCGCCCGTGTTGAAGATCAGGAAGCAGCCCGTGCCGTAGGTGTTCTTGCTCTCGCCGGTCTGGAACGCTGCCTGTCCGAACGTCGCCGCCTGCTGGTCACCCAGGATTCCGGCGATCGGCGTCTCGCGCAGCAGTGACGAACTCTCGGCGGTGCCGTACACCTCGGAGGAGGAGCGGATCTCCGGCATCATCGAGCGAGGCACGCCGAACGCCTCGAGGATGTCGTCGCGCCACTCGAGCGTCTCGAGGTCCATGAACATCGTTCGCGAGGCGTTGGTGACGTCCGTGACGTGCACTCCGCCGTCGACGCCACCGGTGAGGTTCCAGAGCACCCAGCTGTCGGTGGTGCCGAAGATCAGGTCGCCCGCCTCCGCTTTCTCGCGCGCACCTTCGACGTTCTCGAGGATCCACGCGATCTTGGTGCCCGAGAAATACGTCGCCAGCGGCAGGCCCACGACCGGCTTGAACCGCTCGACGCCGCCGTCGGCTGCCAGGCGGTCGACGATGTCCTGAGTGCGGGTGTCCTGCCAGACGATCGCATTGTATGCCGGCTTGCCGGTCTTCTTGTCCCACACGACAGCCGTCTCGCGCTGGTTCGTGATGCCGACGGCGGCGATGTCATGGCGGGTCAGATCGGCGCGACCGAGGGCCAGACCGATGACCTCCTGCACGTTGCGCCAGATCTCGGCAGCGTCGTGCTCGACCCAACCGGCCTTCGGAAGGATCTGTTCGTGCTCCTTCTGGCCGGTCGCGACGATGCTGCCCTTCTTGTCGAAGATGATCGCTCGGCTCGACGTCGTTCCCTGGTCGATGGCGATGATGTAGTCAGCCACTTGTGCTCTCCTTTGAATTCAGTGCGATGAGATGTGCGTCAGGCGGCGAGGCCGAGCAGCACGGGTGCGGCGAGGGCGGCGATCACACCACCGATGAGGGGACCGACGACGGGAACCCACGAGTAGGACCAGTCGCTGGCGCCCTTGCCCTTGATCGGGAGGATCGCGTGAGCGATGCGCGGACCGAGGTCACGGGCGGGGTTGATGGCGTAGCCGGTCGGTCCACCGAGCGAGGCGCCGATGCCGACCACGAGCAGAGCCACCGGGAGCGCCGTGAGCGGGCCGAGGCCCCCGGGAACGCCGATCTCGATGTCGCCGTAGTCCGCGAACGCGAAGATGCCGAAGACCAGCACGAACGTGCCGATGATCTCGGTCACGAGGTTCCATCCGTAGGAGCGGATGGCGGGACCGGTGGAGAAGACGCCGAGCTTGTTGGCGGCATCCGGCTCCTCATCGAAGTGCTGCTTGTAGGCGAGCCAGACGATGATCGCACCGAGGATCGCACCGACGAGTTCGGCAGCCGTCGCGGTGAGGAACATCACGAAGCTGATCTTGCCGGCCACCAGGAGGCCGATGCCGACGGCGGGGTTGAGGATCGCACCGGAGTACGCGGAGACGAGCACACCGGCGAAGACCGCGAGGCCCCATCCCCAGTTGACCATCAGGAAGCCGCCGCCGAAGCCCTTGTTCTTCGCAAGAGCCACGTTGGCGACGACACCACATCCGAGGATGATCAGCATCGCCGTGCCGACCAGCTCCGAGAGGAAATAGAGACCGAGATTCACATCAGCCATGTCTTCTTTGACCTTTCTTGTGTGTCGAGGCCCCTCTGCCCCGACACGTTATGAGGGATTGCACCGCGAGGAGGGCGGCAGTTCGAAGTCCTGTCAGCCGCGGGTGCGGGAGCGGATATCGAGTCCGTGTCGTTCGTTCAGCAACTGGCGGGTCTGGTCGAGTTCGGCGTCGTGGCGCGCGCGATCCCAGCCGAGCATCGGTGCGAGCGCGTCGGCGATCTCATCGAGCACCTCGGCGTCCGCGTTGCCGGTGAAGGCGATGCTGGTGCGGCGGAGCACGATGTCCTCGAGGCGCGCCACCATCTCGTTCTGCACCATCCACTCGAGCTCGCGCGTGGAGAGGTCGCCGCCGGCGAGGGACGCGTCCGGTCCCTGCTCGACGTACGCCCACACATCTGCCGCGCGGGTTCCGTATCGGGCCAGCAGCTGGTCTGCCCGCGCTCCGGCGCCCGGGAGGTTCTCCTGGATCCAGATCCGGCGTGCCTTCTCGGTGCGCGGGAACTCACGGCCGCCGCCGATCGCTCGTCCGGTCGTCGAGACGGTCCTGGTGCGACCGATGAGGCCGAGCACGACGTCGGAGAGCGATTCGCCGAGCGCGCGGAACGTCGTCCATTTGCCGCCGACGAGGCTGACCAGGGGGACGGCACCCTTCTCGTCGACCTCGATGCGGTAATCGCGGGACACGAAACCGGGGGCGGTGTCCTCGTGGCGCGGCAGCGGGCGGATTCCGGAGAACTTGTAGACGATCTGATCGCGGGTGACCGGGATCGTCGGGAACACGTGGTGGATCAGGTCGAAGAAGTAGTCGACCTCCTCCTCGGTGCACACCGGGACCTCGCGCGGGTCGGCGTCGATGTCGGTGGTGCCGACGAGGACGCGTCCCTTGAGCGGGTAGATGAGGACGATGCGGCCGTCGGAGTGCTCGAAGAAGATCTCCCTGCCTTGCGTCGCCTCGAGCAGCTCGGGGTGGTCGAGCACGATGTGCGAGCCCTTGGTGCCGCCCATGAAGCGGGTGTCCTCGCCGAGCGCGTCGTTCGTGAGATCCGTCCAGGGGCCGGAGGCGTTCACGACCACATCCGCGTGAACGCGGAATTCGGTGCCGCTCTCCCTATCCCGGAGGACGACCTCGTCACCGTCGCGTGCGATCGCTTCGACGTAGTTGAGCGCATGCGCTTCGGGGTGAGCGGCGCGACCGTCCTGGAGCACGTCCAGCGCGAGGCGCTCCGGGTCGTGCATCGAGGCGTCGTAGTAGGTCGCGGTGTACTTGATGTGCGGGTCGAGCGAGGGCAACTCGGCGAGCGACTTCTTCCGACCGAGGAAGCGGTGTCGGGGAACCATGCCGCCGTCGCGCGAGAACGTGTCGTAGATCGTCAGGCCGACCTTGATGAGGAAGGCGCCGCGCTCCTGCGGTTTGCCGCTCTTGTGCGTCAGGAATCGCAGGGGAGCGGAGAGGATGCCGGAGAAGGTGGAGTAGATCGGGATGGTCGTCTGCAGCGGCTTCACGTAGTGAGGGGCGATCTTGAGCAGTCCGTTGCGCTCCTCGACGGACTCCCGCACGAGTCGGAACTCGCCGTTCTCGAGATAGCGGATACCACCGTGGATCATGTGGCTCGATGCCGCGGATGCGCCGGAGGCGAAGTCGCCGCGCTCGACGAGCACCACATCGACGCCCTGCAGTGCCAGGTCGCGGAATGTGGAGATGCCGTTGATACCGCCACCGATGACGAGCACGCCGGTGCGTCCGGATTCGCGGACGGCGCGAACCTCTGCGCGCTCCGCTGACGAGTGTGTGGAATCGATCATCGTCGACCCTCTCTTCCTTACTTGCCAACCAGCATCGACCTGTGTGGCATCCCGCGCAAGCTCACTGCACATATGTGCAAGGATCGAGGTCGAGGAGGTCACGATGGTCGGTCAGAGCGCGGAAACCCGCGACAGCAAGCTGATCGCGGCGCTCACAGCCGCGCAGCTCTACTACATGCAGGACAAGACGATGGAGGTGATCGCGCAGGAGCTCGGCACATCCCGCTCCTCGGTCTCCCGCCTCCTGAGCTTCGCACGGGAGAGCGGTCTGGTCGATATCCGCATCAACTCGCCGCTGGAGCGGCTGGGCATGCTCGAGCAGCGCATCCGCGATCGGCACCGGGTCGCGGCACACGTCGTGCCGATGCCCGAGATCCTCAGCGAGGTGGAACGTCTCGAGCGCGTCGCGCTCACAGCCGGCCGTCTGCTGTCGCAGTTCGTCGACTCCAACATGATCATCGGTGTGGCGTGGGGATCGACGATCAGCGCCGTCAGCCGTGGCCTCACGCAGAAGGAGACGCACAACACGACGTTCGTGCAGCTCAACGGGGCGGGCAACACCCAGACCACCGGTGTGGAGTACTCGAGCGACATCCTGCAGCGATTCGGCAGTGCCTTCGGCGCGCAGGTGCAGCAGTTCCCCGTGCCCGCGTTCTTCGACGACCCGGCGACCCGCGAGGCGATGTGGCGCGAGCGCAGCACCCGCCGCGTTCTCGACCTGCAGGCGAAGATGGACGTGGCCGTCTTCAGCCTCGGTTCCCCCGCTGCCGAGGTCCCGAGCCGCGTGTACGTCGGCGGCTATCTCGGACGCGACGATTACCGCAGCCTGCGCGAGGACCACGCGATCGGCGACGTCGCCACCGTGTTCTTCCGTTCCGACGGGTCGTGGCGGGACATCCGCGTCAACGCCAGGGCGACCGGTCCCGGGCTCGATCGCCTGCGCCGTGTCCCGCGACGGATCTGCGTCGTGTCGGGTATCCCGAAGCTGGTGAGCCTGCGGGCCGCACTCTCGGCGGGTCTCATCACCGACGTCGTCCTGGACGAGGGACTCGCGCGGCGTCTCGTCGACGATTGACCCGCAGCCCCCGACGTCTTCGGGCTAGTCGCCCTCCGTCGAGGACTCCGGCCCGGAGCGGAACTCGCGGATGAGGTGCTGCACGACGGCGGTGAGATCCCCGGCCGTCGCGTTGGCGATGACGAGCTGGCGCTCGTAGCTTGCCCCGTTCTCGAGAGTGAGGGCGTTGCTGCCGAACTCCCGGACACAGCCGAGCTCCACCGCGACGGGGGCCAGCTCATCGAGGACTTCGGCGAGATGCTCACGCACCGGACGCTGCGTTCCGGCGGCATCGACGATCACGCGTGCATCGAGTCCGTATCGCGCCGCTCGCCACTTGTTCTCCCGATGGAACCAGGCGGGAAGCTCCGGGAGGGTCCGACCTTCGTCGAGCTGACGCGAGAAGTGTTCGACGAGCACCTGCACGAGCGCCGCGACCGATGCCAGCTCCGGCAGCGTCGAGAGACCGTCGCAGGCGCGCACTTCGATGGTTCCCCAGCGCGGAGCGGGACGGATGTCCCAGCGCACCTCTGTGGCGTCGGCCATCACGCCGGTGCGGACCATGTCATCGAGGTAGGACTCGTATTGGGACCAGTCGCGCAACGGCCAGGGGAGCCCGGCCGTCGGAAGCTGCTGGAACACCAGGGCGCGGTTCGAGGCGTACCCGGTGCGCTCGCCGGCCCAGAACGGGCTCGATGCCGACAGAGCCTGCAGGTGGGGGAGGTATGCCGAGAGCGCGTTGATGATGGGGAAGACCTTGCGGTGGTCCTCCACGCCGATGTGCACGTGGATTCCCCAGATCATCATGTTGCGACCCCACCACTGGGTGCGCTCGATCAGTGTGTGGTACCGGGACTTGTCGGTGATCTCCTGGTCGAACCATTGCGCGAACGGATGGCTGCCCGCCGACAGCAGCTCGATCCCCGCCGGATCCGTCGCGGTGCGCACGGCCGTGATGGCGTTCGCGATGTCATCCACCGCGTGCGCCACCGAATCGCCGATGCCGCTGGTCACCTCGATCGTGTTCGTCAGCAGCTCGCCGGTGACGGTGTGGCGCTCGTCCTCACTCTGCGCTTCGAGCGCGGCGAGCAGTTCCGGGGCGCGTCCGACGAGGTCACCGCTCGCGGGATCCGCGAGCATGATCTCCCATTCGAGGCCGACGGTGGAACGGGCGGAAGAGGCGAACTCGAGCTTCACCCGCACAGTCTGACATGCGGGCGGGGCGACACGACAACGGCGGTTTCGCCACGTTTCGCGCCGGGCGCGAGGATCTGGCAGAATAGAGGGTCGGACCACCTGCTCGACCCTCTATCCAGCAGGTGTCCACACTCATTTGAGCTTCCGCCGGGTGTGCACCCCACTCTCCAGGCGATCAGTTCGTTTCCTTCCACACAATTCAGGAGAATCGTGGCTGTCAAGATTCGTCTCAAGCGCCTGGGCAAGATCCGTGCGCCGTACTACCGCATCGTCGTCGCCGACTCGAAGACCAAGCGCGATGGTCGCGTGATCGAGGAGATCGGCAAGTACCACCCCACCGAGGAGCCCTCGTTCATCGAGGTCGACTCCGAGCGTGCGCAGTACTGGCTCTCCGTCGGCGCGCAGCCGACCGAGCAGGTCGCCGCCATCCTCAAGATCACCGGTGACTGGGGCAAGTTCAAGGGCGACAAGGACGCGAAGTCCACGCTCAAGGTCGCCGAGCCGAAGGTCCCCTTCGAGATCGACGCATCCAAGAAGTCCGTCGTGAAGCCCAAGGCCGAGAAGAAGGTGGAGGCCCCCGCTGAGGAGGCTCCCGCCGCGGCCGACGCGGAGGCCGCTGAGGCTCCCGCCGCCGACGCAGAGTAATCCGCCGTGCTCGCCGCCGCGCTCGAACACATCGTCAAGGGGATCGTCGATCACCCGGAAGATGTCCGCATCAGTGAATCCACGTCGCCGCGAGGCGACCTCCTCGAGGTGCGCGTGCACCCCGATGACCGTGGACGCGTGATCGGGCGCGGCGGCCGCACAGCCAAGGCCCTTCGCACCCTCGTCAGCGCTCTCGCTGACGGGCGTCGGGTCCGCGTCGACGTCGCGGACGACTGACGTGGTGCCGAAGGACCGCAACCAGGGCAAGAATCAGCTGCGCGTCGGGCGTCTCGTGAAGGCGCACGGCCTCAAGGGCGGGCTCAAGCTCGAGCTGTACACCGACAATCCCGCGGGTCGTTTCACCCCCGGTGCCGGCTTCACGGTGCAGGTGCCCGAGGCATCGCCGTGGCATGGCAAGGACATCACCGTTCGCGAGTATCGCTTGATGAACGGAAATCCGGTCGTCTTCTTCCAAGACGTCGATGACCGCGAAGCCGCCGAGAGTCTCGTCAAGGCGATCCTCTGGATCGATCAGGATGTCGACGAGGTCGAGGACGACGCGTGGTTCGATCACCAGCTGGTCGGTCTCGATGTCGTCCGTGACGACGCGGTCATCGGTCGCGTCATCCGCGTCGAGCACTTCCCGGCGCAGGATCTGCTCATCGTGAAGTCCGGCGAGCAGGAGGTGATGGTGCCCTTCGTGGCCGCTATCGTCCCCACCGTCGACGTCCCCGGCGGGCGCGTGATCGTCACGCCGCCGCCCGGACTCTTCGAAGAACTCCCTGACGCCGCGGATGTCGAGCAGCCGTCGGGCTCGGACGCCGAAGCGCCTGAGTGACCGCTGATACGGTTCCCCCGTGCGCATCGACGTCCTCTCCATCTTCCCGTCCTACTTCGACGCGCTGACGCTCTCCCTCCTGGGGAAGGCACAGGCCGCCGGCATCATCGACCTTCGCGTCCATGATCTCCGTGCCTGGACGTCCGATCGCCACAACACCGTCGATGACACCCCGTACGGCGGCGGCGCCGGCATGGTCATGAAGCCGGACCCCTGGGGCCTCGCCCTCGACGATGTCGCCCGCCCTTCCGAGTCGTCCGGTGCCGAGCGGCCGACCATCATCTTCCCTTCGCCCGCCGGCGAGGTCTTCACGCAGAAGACGGCGCGTGCGCTGGCGACCCGCGAGCACCTCGTCTTCGGGTGCGGACGGTATGAGGGCATCGACGAACGCGTGTTCGAGTACGCCGCCGAGCTCGGCGAGGTGCGCCTCATCAGCCTCGGGGACTACGTCCTCAACGGGGGAGAGGTCGCCACGATGGCGATGATCGAGGCCATCGGGAGGCTCATCCCGGGCGTCGTCGGCAACCCGGAGAGCCTCGTCGAGGAATCACATGAGGACGGACTTCTCGAGTACCCGTCGTACACGAAGCCCGCTTCGTGGCGCGACCGTCCGGTGCCGGACGTCCTGCTCAGCGGAAACCACGGGGCGATCGCCGCGTGGCGCCGTGAGCAGCAGATCGAACGCACCAGGGCGCGTCGCCCTGATCTGCTCCCGGGCGACGAGACCTCCCGGTCCTGACCGAGGTCGGGATCGGTACGAGATCCGGCGCACGCGTCAGAGCATCCGCTCCGAGGTGCCGTCGATCTCGAACACCACTCCGTGCGGATGCCGGAGACCGAGTGCGTTGGACGCATCGAGTCCGCGGAGCTCGGCGCGCAGCATCCGCCCGATCATCTCGTGGCTCACGACCAGCGGTGTCCCCTCGGACGCCCATCCGCAGCTGCTGAGGGCCTTTCGCGCCCGGGACCTGGCCTGCGCATAGCTCTCACCGCCGGGGAACGCCCAGCCGTAGCGATTGGCGGCGCGCTCCTCTCTGGCCGTGGGATACTCCGCGTCGATCTCGTCCCAGGTCATCCCGGCCAGTGCGCCATGGTCGAGATCGGCGAGCTCCGGCACCTCGATCACCTCGGCTCCGAGCCGGTCGGCGATGATGACGGCGGTGCGCAGCGCCCTGCCGAGCGGACTGGAGCACACGGTGAGCACGCCGACATGACCGATACGGTCGGCGATCGCATGGGCTTGGGCGATGCCCTCGTCGGTGAGGGGGGAGTCGAGCTGCCCCTGCAGCCGGTGTTCGACGTTCCAGACCGTCTGCCCATGCCGAGCGAGGAGGAGACGCTCCGGCACGTGACGGTCCTGCGGAATCATGGACTCAGAATGGCATAAGCCGTCACGTTTCGGCTCGTGGCAGCGGTCAGTCGACGCCGAGGAAGGACCGGTCGGTCAGGATGATCGGGCCGTCCTCCGTGATCGCGATGGTGTGCTCCGAGTGGGCACCGCGGGAACCGTCGGCGCTGCGCAGAGTCCATCCGTCGGGGTCGGTGACCAGCTCATCGGTCGTGGCGAGGAACCAGGGCTCGAGTGCGAGCACCAGTCCCGCCCTCAGGGGAAAGCCTCGGCCGGCGCGGCCGTCGTTCGGTACGTGCGGGTCCCCGTGCATCGTGCGTCCGACCCCGTGACCGCCGAAGTCGGTGTTGATCGAATAGCCGTCACCGTGCGCGACGGCGGCGACAGCCGCGGAGATGTCGCCGATGCGGTTTCCGATCGTCGCGGAGTCGATCGCCGCGGTCAGCGCGCGCTCGGTCGTGTCGATGAGTCGGAGATCCTCGTCACGCGCTGCGCCGACGACGAACGACACCGCCGAGTCGGCGACCCAGCCGTCGACCGATACCGCGAAGTCGAGGGTGACGAGGTCGCCGTCGCGCAGCGTGTAGTCGTGGGGGAGGCCGTGCAGCACGGCATCGTTGACGGAAGTGCAGATCACCTTGCCGAAGGGACTCGCTCCGAACGAGGGGTGATAGTCGATGTAGCAGGACTCTGCCCCGGCCTTGCGGATCATGTCGTGTGCACGGCGATCGATCGAGAGGAGATTGGTCCCGACCTTCGTCTCGTCGCGCAGGGTCGCCAGCGTCTCGGCCACGAAACGTCCTGCGGCGCGCATCTCGTCGATCTCGGCAGGGGTGCGCAGTTCGATCATCGGGTGTCCTCTCGTCGTCTCCATTCTCCCTGATCCTGCGCGGCAGGGTGCCCGACCGCTCTCAGCGAACACCGGGCCGTGGCGGCGCATGTCGTCGTACGATCTGAGCATGTGGTTGCGACAGGCCTTCTTCCGCTGGCTCCTTCCGGCGGCCTTCCTCCTGCCGCTCTGGCTGCTGATCGGCTGGGGAGTCTTCCAGGGCGGCTGGTCCATCCTCTGGGTACTGCTCATCGCGATGCCGTCCGTCTTCGTCGGTCAGCTCCTGCTCACTCTTCTCACGCGCTCGCGCCCATCCGTTCGCATCGAACGTGCCGTGTCGTGGTGGGATGTCGTCGGCTTCACGATCTGGAACGGACTCACGATCGCCGTCGGCTTCTTCATCGACGGTGCGTTCCCGTGGTTGCTGACCGGTGCGATCGTCGCCGGCATCGCCCTGATCTGGTTGCAGCTGTGGCAGTTGTGGAACGAGGCGAAGGGGAGCGGGACCCGACTTCGCGAGACCATCACGTGGTCCACGATCCCGAGCGTCGACGAACCGGCGCCACCTACACGAGCGCACGAGGTCATCGTGGTGCGGGAGACCGATACACGCGACTGACGTCAGCGTTTTGGCCGGGCGCGGCATCCATGGCAGAATGGGTGTTTGTGCTGTGACCGGCTCTGCCACAGGGGAGCCCGCGGACGTTCACCGTTTCGTACAGCTCACTCCCTTCTTGTTCCTTTGAAAACATGCATGCGACCTGTGGCGGGTGCAGAGAGAGATGATCATGCAGATCCTCGACGCCGTCGACGCGGCTTCCCTTCGTTCGGACATCCCGGACTTCTTCCCCGGTGACACCGTCAAGGTTCACGTCAACATCACCGAGGGCAGCCGCTCTCGTATCCAGGTCTTCCAGGGCGTCGTCATCGGCCGCCAGGGCGACAGCGTGCGCGAGACCTTCACGGTCCGCAAGATCAGCTTCCAGGTGGGCGTCGAGCGCACCTTCCCGGTGCACTCCCCGGTGATCGACCACATCGAGGTCGTCACCCGCGGTGACGTGCGTCGCGCGAAGCTCTACTACCTCCGCCAGCTGCGTGGCAAGAAGGCGAAGATCAAGGAGAAGCGCGACCGCTGAGTCGCAGGTTCTCCACAGCACCCCAGGACACGATGTCCTGGGGTGCTGTGTTCTGTCCCCGGTGTGCGAACCTTGATACCGTCGCGCCAGAGCGGTGTATGACTCGAGAAGGAACCTGATGACTGATTCGCCGGCCACGCGCACTTCCAGACGACGCGGGTTCCTGGTCTTCCTTCGCGACGTGCTGGTGATCATCGTGATCGCCGCTCTCGTGTCCTTCGTGGTCAAGAGCTTCGTCGTGAGGTCTTTCTACATTCCGTCGGCGTCGATGGAGCGCACGCTTCTCGTGAAGGATCGGATTCTCGTCGACGAGCTGACCCCTCGGTGGACCGACTACGAACGCGGCGATGTCGTCGTCTTCAAGGACCCGGGCGGCTGGCTCGACCCACAGCCGCAGACGCCCGCACAGCCCCCGCTCGTGCAGGCGGTCGACTGGGTGCTGAACTTCGTGGGCATCTCGGCGACGGACTCGCAGGACCACCTCGTGAAGCGCGTGATCGGGTTGCCGGGTGATCATGTCGTGTGCTGCAACGCTCTCGGCCAGATCACGATCAACGGCGCCCCGATCGACGAACTCAGCTACCTGAATCTCCCGGAGGGCGACACCGCCGCCTCGAACGAGCCGTTCGACGTCGTCGTGCCGGAGGGCTCGGTCTGGTTGCTGGGCGACAACCGCGATCGCTCACGTGATGCGCGCGCGCATCAGGATCTTCCGAGCGGCGGCTTCGTCCCGATGGAGAACATCGTCGGGAAGGCGTTCCTGACGACGTGGCCCCTGGATCGGATGGGTCCGATCGACGGGCATCACGACACCTTCAACGGAGTTCCGGACCCCGAATGACCGTGATCACTCCGAAGCTGACCTTGGAACGCAAGCTCCTGGGGGAGTGCGGCGTGATCATCGCGCTGGATGAGGTCGGCCGAGGAGCGCTTGCCGGACCGGTCGCCGTCGGCGCGGCGTTGATGGATGCCGCAGGCGCGCGACGTCGCGTGCCGGAAGGTCTGCGCGACTCCAAGCTCGTGACGGAGAAGCGTCGCCCCGAGGTCGCCGCTCGCGCAGCAGCCTGGGTGCAGGCCTCCGCCGTCGGATGGGCGAGTGCCGAAGAAGTCGACCAGGTCGGCATCATGCGAGCCCTCGGACTCGCCGCATCGCGGGCGGTTTCGGCGATCGCTGCCCAGGGTGCGGCGATGGACGAGGCACTAATCCTGCTCGACGGCAACCACGACTACGTCTCACGGGTGCATTCGTCGCCGTTGCGCGTGCGACCGGTGATCAAGGCCGACCGCGATTGCGCCTCCGTGTCGGCAGCCTCGGTGATCGCGAAGGTCGCCCGCGACGGGTACATGGCCGAACTCCACGAGAGCCATCCTGCGTATCAGTGGAACCGCAACAAGGGCTACGCGAGCCCCGAGCACCGCGATGCCATCCGGAGCAACGGACTGTCTCCTTTCCACCGTGCATCGTGGGCCATCACCGACGCCCCGACCCTGTTCTGACGGGGCCAGCTCTGGTCGGCGATGCCGCGCCCGGTGCGCCGCGACTCTAGGATGGAGTCATCATGGATGAGGAAGCCTTCGACGACTACGACCGCGAGCTCGAGCTGGCACTGTTCCGGGAGTACCGGGATGTGGTGTCGCAGTTCCAATACGTCGTCGAGACCGAGCGCCGCTTCTACCTCGCGAACGAGGTCAACGTCGTTCGCCGCGATACCGAGCACGATTTCTACTTCGAGATCTCGATGAGCGATGTGTGGGTGTGGGACATCTACCGTGCGGACCGCTTCGTGAAGGCCGTGCGCGTGCTCACGTTCAAGGACGTGAACGTCGAGGAGCTCCAGCGTCGAGAGTTCGAGCTCCCGCAGGAACTGTCGCTCGACGGGGAGTGAGCCGCTTTGTCGAACCTCGGTCGCGGTGCTGCTCCTGCACCATGATGCGGCGTCCCTGAATAGTCCCCAGTCCAGCGCGAGTGCGTGAAGGCACCTCTCAGGCCGCGAAGGGGATCGCGATGCTGAGGGCATGGCAGCAAAAGATGACCTCGGCCGAGCGGGAGAAGAGCGCGCAGCGCAGTACCTGACGGGCAACGGTTACACCGTGCTCGACAGGAACTGGCGGTGTGCGCAGGGAGAGATCGACATCGTCGCCGCAATGGGCGATCAGCTGGCGATGATCGAGGTGAAGACGAGGCGCACAGCAGCATTCGGTCACCCGTTCGAAGCCGTCGATCGACGAAAGCGCCGCCGGCTCTGGCAGCTCGCGCAGGCGTGGGTCGCCGCACATCCCGACGTGGCTCGCGCCCGCGCCGTGCGTCTCGAGGTCATCGGGATCATCGGCCCGGACCCTTTTCTGGGCTCGCTCGAGCATCTCGTGGACATCGCATGAGCACAGCGCGAACATGGGCCGTCGCGCTCACCGGTGTAGATGGACATCTCGTCGAAGTCGAGGCCGACCTTTCGAACCAGACGCCCGAGTTCCGGATCATCGGACTACCCGACAAGTCGCTCGCCGAGGCGGTCCAGCGGGTGCACAACGCGTGCAAGAACGCCAGACTCGACCTGCCTCGTCGACGGCTCACGGTCAACCTGTCTCCGGCGAGTCTCCCCAAGCACGGAGCGGGTTTCGACCTCGGGATCGCCGTGGCAGCTCTGGCTGCTGGTGGATCGATCGAACCGCGCTCGATCGCAGCCACGGTGCATGTCGGGGAACTCGGACTCGACGGGCGGATCCGCCCCGTACCGGGTGTGCTCCCGGCCGTGTTCGCCGCCGCGCGTGCGGGGTTCGAAACGGTGATCGTTCCTCATGCCAATGAAGCGGAGGCGAGGCTGGTACCCGGGATCGACGTGCGCGCTGCCGCCTCCCTCGCCGAGGTCGCGGTGTGGCACGGGGCCGATGTCGAAACACCGGAGGTCGAGGCCGTCGACATGGCCTCGCCGGTGGTCGAGGAACCGACCGTCCTGGATCTGTCCGACGTCGTCGGACAGGAAGAGGCGATCGAAGCGCTCGTCGTCGCGGCCGCAGGTGGGCATCACATGCTCCTGAGCGGCCCTCCTGGTGCGGGAAAGACGATGCTGGCCCGACGGCTCCCCGGAATCATGCCGCCATTGGCGGAGCAGGAGGCACTCGAGGTCGCCTCGATACGCTCGCTCAGTGGCGACCTCATCCCGGCGCTCAACCGGACTCCACCGCTGGAGGCCCCGCACCACAGTGCATCCGTTGCAGCGCTGATCGGAGGCGGGTCGCGCACCGCGCGTCCGGGGGCCATCGCGCGGGCGCACTGCGGCGTGCTCTTCCTCGACGAGGCTGCGGAGTTCTCTCGTGTCGCCCTTGATGCACTGCGCCAGCCGCTCGAAGCGGGGGTCATCGAGGTGCACCGCGCGGGGTTCACGGCCCGATTTCCCGCGAAGTTCCGGCTGCTGCTCGCGATGAATCCCTGTCCGTGCGGGAATCACGGCGTACGGGGAGGCGAGTGCGTGTGTCCACCCATGGCGATCCGGCGGTACTCGACACGATTGTCCGGACCGCTCCGCGATCGGATCGACATCGACCTGCACGTCGCCCGGGTGGCTTCGTCCTACGCGACGGACGAGCGGAGGGTGAGGACCACGACTGCTCAGGCGCGGGCTCGTGTCCTCGCGGCAAGCGAGCGTGCGGCCCAGCGGTGGGAAGGCGCGCCCTGGCAGCGCAACGCCGATGTGCCGGGGACGTGGCTCCGTCAGGGGGCTCAGCGACTCTCGCCAGCGATCCGCTCGCCGCTCGATCGTGCGTTGGAACGCGGAGCACTGACGCTGCGGGGCTATGACCGCGTGCTCAGAGTCGCGTGGACCATGGCCGACCTGGGAGGGATCGACCGACCCGGATCAGACGAGATCGGCCGTGCGCTGCATCTGCGGAGAGGGCTTTCATGATGATGGACGAACTGTTGGACGACCCTGAGACCGTCGCCGCGGTCCGCCGCATCCACCCGGGCGATGCCGTCGCGGAGTGCGTGGCTCGCGCGGCATGGAGTGTCATCGCCGAGCCCGGCGATGCGGTCGCGGGCGCGCTGATCGAGGCACTGGGCGCCGGTGAGGCGCTGTCGGCAGCTCTGGGAGATGGCTCTGCGCTGATCCCCTCAGGCGCGGGGAGTGGGCAGGCGTCTCGGGCGTTGGCGGCGGCCAGGGCCCGGTGGCGCCCGCGAGCAGATCCTCGAGCGGTGCGGCAAGCCCTTCACAGCGCCCGTGATGTCGGAGCGCGGCTGGTCATCCCGGGCGATGTGCAGTGGCCGGTGAGCCTCGATGACCTCGGGCCCCATGCGCCGAGCGCGCTGTGGGTGCGCGGGCACGTCGATCTGCTCGTGAGGGAGCCGCGCGTGTCCATGGTCGGAGCGCGGGCTGCCAGCAGCTACGGCGAACATGTCGCGGCGGAACTCAGCGGAGATCTGGCGGCCTCGGGAGCGGTGATCGTCTCGGGGGGCGCGTATGGAATCGATGGTGCCGTGCACCGCGCTGCCCTCGGTGCGGGCGGAGCAACCGTGGCCTTCCTGGCCGGAGGGGTCGACCGCGCCTACCCGATCGGTCATCAGACGCTCCTGCAGCAGATTGCGGTCGAGGGCGCTGTGGTGAGCGAACCCCCGTGCGGAGCAGCCCCGACTAAATGGCGCTTCCTCGCGCGGAACCGACTGATCGCGGCGCTCGGGCAGGCGACTGTGGTGGTCGAGGCCGGGTGGCGCAGCGGTTCGTTGAACACCGCGGGGCACGCAGCCGCCCTCGGCCGCCCGCTCGGCGCGGTTCCCGGACCGGTGACATCGGCCTCATCTGCGGGGTGCCACCGGCTGCTCAGAGAGTACGACGCACAGTGCGTCACCTCGGCGCGAGAGGTGCGAGAGCTGTGGGGGCCGATCGAGCAGCCGCGCGCCGAGCGCGAAGAGCACGACCCGAATCGCACGCGAGTCCTCGACGCGATGAGTACGAGGTCTCGGCTCTCGGTCGAGGAGATCGCCCGAAGGTCGGGTCTGTCTCCGGACCGGGTGCGGTCTTGCCTCGGGCTGCTGCACCTGGAAGGCGATGTTGTACTCGATGAAAAGGGGTGGCACCGGGCGCAGTCGTCGCAGAGCACGTGAGCGACATCCGCGGAGGGCTCGGCGAGGCTCAAGAGGGGATACCCCGCACAGCGGCATGCTGAAGTCATGGATCTTTCGGTCGCCACCGAGGCGTTCGTCGACCACCTGGAGCGGGTGCGTCGGCTCTCGCCGGCGACCGTGAAGGCGTATCGGTCGGATCTCCGAGACCTCCGGACGTCGGCGGGTGGTGTCGACCTCGAGGACGTCGACCTCGAGGTGCTCAGAGACTGGCTCTGGCGTGCAACGCAGCGCGGGGATGCGAGATCGACGCTCGCCCGGCGAGCCGCTGCTGCCCGGTCGTTCTTCGGTTGGGCGCACGAGCGTGAGCTCATAGCCCATGATCCGAGCCTCCGGCTGATCGCACCGAAGAAGGGTCGTACGCTGCCGACGGTCGCGTCCAGGGACGCGATGACTGGGCTGCTCGATTCGCATCGCGCGGCGGCCGGGGCGGGGGATCCGATCGCGTTGCGCGATCACGCGATCCTCGAGCTGCTCTACGGCTCCGGCATCCGCGTCTCCGAACTGTGCGGGCTGGACGTCGACGACCTCGACCTCGACAGAGGCACAGCCCGTGTGCTCGGGAAGGGAGCCAAGGAGCGGGTCGTGCCATACGGTGCTCCGGCAAGGGACGCGCTGGAAGCGTATCTCCGTCGCGGCAGGCCCGTCCTGGTGGCCAGGGGGCGAACCTTCACACCGGCGGTGATGCTGGGGAGCCGAGGCGCCCGCATCGGACCGCGCGCGGTCTACGAGCTGGTGGCCAGGGTGCTGGCACCCGTCGTCGGTGCGGAGACGATCGGCCCGCACGCACTACGGCACACGGCCGCCACGCACCTTCTCGACGGGGGCGCCGACCTGCGAGCGGTCCAGGAGATACTGGGTCATGCCAGCCTCGGCACGACCCAGATATACACACACGTCTCGGCCGAACGCCTGACCGCTACCTATCGGCTGGCGCATCCCCGCGCCTGATGCCCCCGGCATGCTTGAACGCGGTCGGTCCTGGTCTCGGGGAATCGGTCACAGGCTGTCGCAGCAGGGGAGCAGGACGGCCCGAGGGACGCTGCCGAACAGGAGCATCGGGTTGATGTAGTTGCCATCTCGTCGCACGCCGAGGTGCAGCGCTCCTGCCGGGCTGTGACCGCCCAGGTCGACGAATCCGATCTCCTGCCCGGCCGACACGGCATCGCCCGGATCGAGTGTCGTTCGGAGGGGCTCGAAGGTGCTGACGAGCCCGTCGGCGTGTTGGATCGTCAGGAGCGGGCGGTCGACGACGGTTCCGCGGAATGCCACAGTGCCATCCGCAGGAGCTGTCACGGGCGCATCTATCGGCGAGGCCAGGTCGACGCCGCGATGACCCGCACCGTATTCGTGCGCCGGTGCGCGAAACGGTTCGACGACCGCCCTCACGCCGGTCAGTGGCCATCGCCAGTGCGGCGACTCGGCAGGATCGCCTGATGTCGCCGAGGCGTCGGCCGTGTACAGGGCGAGCAAGATGAGCAGGGCCGTGGTCGTTCCGGAAACCACTCGGAGAAGAGGGCGCATGAGCAGAGTGTCTCCTCTCGACCGAACGGCGGTCGCGAGGTCTCGGCAGGTTCAGCGGCAGCCGTGCACGATTCCGCTGAAGCGCCCCCGGTGCAGGGTGGGTGTCGTCGCGGCATCCTGTATGCTGGAGGAGCACCTCGATATCGGGGTGACTACGCGTGCCCAGAGCGGTTCATCCGCGGCATCCACATCCACAGGTCCTTCTCACCAGAGGGCGGGTGTGCGCCGGGCACCAGGAAGTCCGATCATCCGATCGGCTTGACAACCTCAACGGCGCAGAAACGCGCCAGAACCAGGAGACGACCATGGCTGTGGTCACCATCCGCCAGCTGCTCGACAGCGGCGTGCACTTCGGACACCAGACCCGTCGGTGGAACCCGAAGGTCAAGCGCTTCATCCTCACCGAGCGCAGCGGCATCCACATCATCGACCTCCAGCAGTCGCTGGGCTACATCGACAAGGCCTACGACTTCGTCAAGGAGACCGTCGCCCACGGTGGCACGATCCTCTTCGTCGGCACCAAGAAGCAGGCGCAGGAGATCCTCGCCGAGCAGGCGACGCGCGTCGGCCAGCCCTTCGTGAACCAGCGCTGGCTCGGTGGACTCCTCACCAACTTCCAGACGATCTCCAAGCGTCTCGCCCGCATGAAGGAGCTCGAGGAGCTCGACTACGAGACCCCGGCGAACAGTGGTTTCACGAAGAAGGAGCTCCTGCTCAAGAAGCGTGAGCTCGACAAGCTGCACAAGTCCCTCGGCGGTATCCGCAACCTCACCAAGACGCCGTCGGCCATCTGGGTCGTCGACGCCAAGCGCGAGCACCTCGCGATCGATGAGGCCAAGAAGCTCGGCATCCCGGTGATCGGCATCCTCGACACCAACGCCGACCCCGACGACTTCCAGTACCCGATCCCCGGCAACGACGACGCGATCCGCTCCGTCTCGCTGCTGACCCGCATCATCGCCGACGCCGCGGCCGAGGGCCTGCAGCAGAAGCACAACCCGGAGACGGGTGACGCCGAGCCGCTCGCCGACTGGGAGAAGGAGCTCCTCGAGACTCCGGCCCAGGAGGTCCAGGAGTCCGCTGACGCCGCTGAGGTCGCCGACGCAGGCGACGCTGCTGCGGTCGCCGAGACGCCCGCTGCCGACGAGACCGCTGCCGACGAGGCCGGTGCTGAGGCTCACGACGAGGCGATCGCCGCCGCTTCCGGTGAGGAGACCGCTGAGGTCGCCGCCGCCGAGGCAGCTGACGCCAAGTAATCCCCTCGTACACACACCTAACGAAGCAAGGAGCCACCACACATGGCCAACTTCACCATCGCTGACCTCAAGGCCCTGCGTGAGCAGCTCGGCACGGGAATGGTCGACACCAAGAAGGCGCTCGAGGAGGCTGACGGAGACGTCGCGAAGGCCACCGAGATCCTGCGTCTCAAGGGTGCGAAGGGCAACGCGAAGCGCGCCGACCGTTCGACCAGCGAGGGACTGATCGTCGCTCGCGAGCAGGACGGCGCTGTGACGCTCATCGAGCTCGCATGCGAGACCGACTTCGTCGCGAAGAACGAGCGCTTCATCGCGCTGGCCGACAAGGTCGCCGACGCCGCAGCAGCGGTCAAGGCCGACTCGGTCGATGCTGCCCTCGCCGCATCCGCCGGCGACAAGAGCGTCGAGCAGGTCATCTCCGAAGAGGCCGCGATCATCGGCGAGAAGGTCGAACTGCGCCGCGTGCGCACGATCGCCGGCGACAAGGTCGAGGTCTACCTGCACCGCACGAGCAAGGACCTGCCGCCGCAGATCGGCGTCGTCGTCGCCTACTCGGGTGATGACGCCGAGACCGCGCGCAGCATCGCCCAGCACATCTCGTTCGCGAACCCGTCGTACCTGTCCCGCGAGGACGTGCCGGCGGACGCTGTCGAGAAGGAGCGCGAGATCGTCACCGAGATCTCTCGCAACGAGGGCAAGCCGGAAGCGGCGCTCCCGAAGATCGTCGAAGGTCGCGTCTCTGCGTTCATCAAGCAGGTCGCCCTGCTCGAGCAGGACTACGCCAAGGACAACAAGCTCTCTGTCGCCCAGGTGGCGAAGGACGCCGGTATCACCGTGACGGACTTCGCGCGCTTCAAGGTCGGCGCGTAGCAAGGTCGAAGGGGTTCGGATCGCCATGATCCGAACCCCTTCTTCATGCCCACGAGGCACTATCTTGAATCGGGACGAGAGGACACCCACCCATGACTGAACGCACCGGACGCCGACGCGTCCTTCTCAAGCTCTCCGGAGAGGCCTTCGGAGCGGGGCAGCTGGGTGTCAGCCCCGATGTCGTCTCGCAGATCGCCCGCGACATCGCCGCGGCCGTCGATCGGGTCGAGGTCGCGATCGTCGTCGGCGGTGGCAACTTCTTCCGTGGCGCGGAACTCAGCCAGCGCGGCATGGATCGAGGCCGTGCCGATTACATGGGCATGCTGGGCACGGTGATGAACGCCCTCGCTCTCCAGGACTTCCTCGAGCAGGCCGGCGCAGCCACCCGCGTGCAGTCGGCGATCTCGATGACACAGGTCGCCGAGCCGTACATCCCGCGTCGCGCCGAGCGTCACCTGGAGAAGGGGCGGGTCGTCATCTTCGGCGCCGGCGCAGGACTCCCTTACTTCTCCACTGACACCGTGGCTGCGCAGCGTGCCCTCGAGATCGGGGCCGACGAGGTCCTCGTCGCCAAGAACGGCGTCGATGCGATCTACACCGCCGACCCGAACAAGCACGCCGACGCGGAGCGCATCGAGCGTGTCACGTATCGCGATGCGCTGCAGCGCGGCTTGAAGGTCGTCGACTCGACCGCGTTCAGCCTGTGCATGGACAACAGCATGGACATGCGCGTCTTCGGGATGGAGCCGGCGGGCAATGTGACCAGGGCCCTGCTCGGAGAGCCCATCGGAACCCTCGTCACCGCCTGAGCGTGTGACACGGCGGAGACTGCTTCGCCCGATAGAATTTGCAGAACACCCCGACGATAGGAGCCACCGTGATCGCGGACGTCCTCGCTGAAACCACCACTCGTATGAACCGGGCGGTCGAAGCTGCCAAGGAGGACTTCTCCACGGTGCGCACCGGGCGTGCGAACCCGCAGATGTTCCAGAAGGTCCTCGTGGACTACTACGGCACGCCGACCCCGATCGCGCAGCTGGCCTCGCTCGCGAACCAGGAGGCACGCACGCTCATCATCACGCCGTACGACAAGTCGGCCCTGAAGGCGATCGAGCAGGCCATCCGCGACATGCCGAACCTCGGTGTCAACCCGACGAACGACGGCAACCTCGTCCGTGTGACGATGCCCGAGCTCACGGCGGAGCGTCGCAAGGAGTACGTCAAGCTCGTCAAGACCAAGGCCGAGGATGCGAAGGTCCATGTCCGTGGCATCCGCCGCAAGGCGAAGGACGAGCTGGATGCGCTCAAGAGCGAGCTCGGCGAGGACGAGATCGCCCGCGGCGAGAAGGAGCTGGACGGCCTGACGCGTCAGCACGTCGACCTCATCGACGACGCGCTGAAGCGCAAAGAGGCCGAACTCCTCGAGGTGTAGTCGGGATGTCTGACGAAACGCGTGACGCCGAGGAGGACAGGCAGCCGCTGACGCGCCGAGACGCGCGTGACGGCACGCCTGCTGACGGCGTCCCGCTCGCAGACGCGGCCTTCCCGACGTTCGATGCGGAAGCCATCCCGCCTCGTCCACCCCTTCCGGCGTCGGCGGGCGGCGGGACATCCGTCGTCGGTGGTCCGCTGGATACGGCGGACCACAATGCGATCCGCGAGCAATGGCGGGCGGCGAGGGACGAGCTCGAGAACCATGTCTCCCATGCACGGGATCAGATCGATCAGGCGAATGAACGGATCAAGCAGCGCACGGGACGTGATCTCGTCCTCGCGATCCTGATCGGTCTGGCGTTCGGAGCGGCGCTGCTCGCATCCTTGCTCTTCGTCAAGGCGCTGTTCGTGCCGTTCGCTCTCGCTGCGGCGCTGCTGGGCGTGTACGAACTCTCCCGGGCGCTTCGGGCGTCCGGCCGCCGGATCGACGTCATTCCTCAGCTCGTTGCCGGCGCCTTCCTGGTGCTCTCGGCCTACTTCGCCGAGCCGTGGCTGTCCTGGGTCATGCTCTTCGTCGCCGTCGCGTTCGTCATCGTGTGGCGACTCATCGCGCAGATGGTCGCGAAAGACGGCCGCACCTACGGAGACGTTCTCGCGGATGCGGTCATCAGCGGATTCGTCCAGGTCTACGTTCCCTTCCTCGCCGGCGTCGCCCTCATCCTCCTTGAACAGGAGGGCGGCCAATGGTGGGTTCTGAGCTTCATCGCCATCGCGGTCGCCGCCGACACGGGTGCGTATGCGGCGGGTCTCGCGTTCGGGCGGCACCCGATGGCCCCGAAGATCAGCCCCAAGAAGACGTGGGAAGGGTTCGGCGGTGCCGTGCTCGCCTCCCTGGTCGCCGGCGTGCTGCTGGCCATCCTCCTTCTCGAGCTGCCCTGGTGGGCCGGTGTGGTCTTCGGCGTCTCGATCCTGCTGTCGGCGACACTGGGCGATCTCGGTGAGTCCATGCTCAAGCGTGACCTCGGCATCAAGGACATGAGTTCCTGGCTTCCCGGGCACGGCGGTCTTCTCGATCGGCTCGACAGCATCCTGCCCTCGACGATCCCGGCGCTCGGCCTCTACTTCCTCCTCTCTCCCTGGGTGGTGCTGTGATGAACGAAGAGCAGATCGCGGAACGGACGGCGGATGCTCTGCCGGCGTTCGCACTGACATCCGGGCGCGAGCGCGGATATCACCGTGCTGCCGTCGACGCGTTCCTCGCGTCCGCTCGACGAGCGTTCGAGTCCGGTACCGATGAGCTGGGCGCCGATGATGTGCGCGCGGCGTCTTTTCCGCTTGTCAAGGGCGGCTATGTCGTGGCCGACGTCGACGCGGCGCTCGGTCGCGTGGAAGACGCCTTCGCCGCGCGTGAGCGCGAGCGTGTGGTGCGCGCGCAGGGAGCCGAGGTGTGGGTCGAGCAGGCGAGAGCCGACGCGCAGGTCATCCTGGACCACCTGGCGCGACCTCGACGCCGGCGCTTCGCCCGCACCGGGGTGCTCACATTCGGCTACCGCATCGACGAGGTCGACCATGTCTCGACCAGGATCATCCGCTATCTCCGGGATGGCGACCCGCTCTCCGCCGAGCAGCTGCGATCGGCAGCGTTTCGGATGCAGCGGGGCGGCTACCGCGAGGAGCAGGTCGATGCGCTCCTCGACGCCACGATCGACGTGATTCTGGCCGTTCGCTGAGTTCCTGATGGTCGTCACAGGCGCCTTTGCGTAGACTGTCCTTCATCGTGAACTCCCGAAACGACATGAACCCCCAACGACGCGACCTTTCGCTGATGCCCGCAGCGAGGGTCGGATCCGCGCGCACGGGCTCTCGTCGAGCGTCTCGCCGACGCGGCGTCGTCAGCGTGGTCAGCGCTCTCGCCGTGGTCGGATTCGCGGGGGCACTCGTGGCACCGACCGGGGTCGCTCTGGCCGAACCCGTGCAGTCCGACACCCCGGATTCGGCTTATTCGCTGGCTCTCGCCGACACGCAGAACCTCACGGTCACCGTCAGCGGTGCTGCCATCACGCCGATCGAGCGCGGCACGTTCGAGGTGTACGTGAAGCCGAAGCCCAAGCCGAAACCCAAGCCGGCTGCCACTGTCTCCACGGGCTCGCAGGGTGGATCCTCCGGGGGCACTCTGCCTCCGTACTCGGGAGGTGGCGCTCCCGCGGACTGGATGGCCGCCGCCGGGATCGCGCAGAGCGATTGGCAGTACGTCGACTACATCGTGTCGCGCGAGAGCGGTTGGAACCCGAACGCGACGAACTCGTCCTCGGGCGCGTGCGGCCTGGTTCAAGCCCTTCCCTGCAGCAAGGTGCCCGGTAACGGCTACGACCCGGTGGACAACCTGCGCTGGGCAACCGGCTACGCCACGGGTCGTTACGGCAGCTGGGCCGGGGCCTACACCTTCTGGACGAACAACCACTGGTGGTGAGCAGGAGCGATGCCTCGCTCACGCAGACGCCCTCCGGCGCGCCCGGAAGCCGACGACTCGTTCGAGCGGCTGCTCGCCGGATGGAAGCGCTCCGAGATCCGTCGCGGCAACGAATGGACCGTGCAGCCGGTTTCGTCCGCACAGGCCCAGAAGGACTACGTCTGCCCTGGTTGTGCGCAGCCGATCGTGGCGGGAACCGCACACCTGGTCGCTTGGCGGGCTGACGGCGTCCTCGGCGATGCCGCTGATCTCGCCGCGCGCCGGCACTGGCACACACACTGTTGGAGGATCGCGTGAGCATGGAGATTCGAGGGCCGCTGGAGCTTCCCGCCGAGCGGGAGGACATCGAGCTGAAGACGGCGGACGGTCTCACGCTGGTCGGAGAGCTCGCCCTCCCGGAGAGCGTGCCGCCCGTCGCGACGCTCGTCACCCTGCATCCGCTGCCGACAGCCGGCGGCTTCATGGACTCCCACATCATCCGCAAGGCGGCAGCCAGGCTTCCCGCACTGGCTGACCTGGCGGTCCTGAGGTTCAACACGCGAGGAACCACGTCGCCCCGCGGCACGAGTGACGGCGCGTTCGACGGGGGTGCGGCCGAGCAGTTCGATGTCGCGGCGGCCATGGACTTCGTCCGTGCACGGGCGCTCCCGCGACCGTGGCTCCTCGGATGGTCTTTCGGCACCGAACTCGCGCTCAAGTACGGGCGCGACCATGACATCGCCGGTGTGATCCTCCTGTCTCCGCCGCTGCATCGGGCGACGGAAGCAGAGGTCGCCGCCTGGGCTGCCACCGATGTCCCGCTCGTCGTGCTGGTGCCGGAGCTGGACGACTACCTGCGGCCCGACGAGGCACGGGAACGATTCGCTTCGATACCGCACGCGCAGCTGATCGCTGTCGAGGGCGGGAAGCACCTGTGGGTCGGCGAGACGCAGACGCGGCGCGTGCTCACCGAGATCGTGGCCGCGGTGAACCCGTCGGCGCTGCCCCTCGCCACGCACTGGCCGCCGGCGGACTGATCGAGGGCCGGACGCTCAGAGTTCGTTCATCCGCGGGATGAGCACCTGTCGATAGATGATCAGGATGCTTGCCGCCACCGGAATCGCGATGAGCGCACCCAGCAGACCGAGCAGGCTTCCACCTGCGAGGGCTGCGACGACGACCACTGCCCCGGGGACGGCGACTGCACGGCTCATGATGCGCGGCGAGATCACATACGCCTCGATCTGCATGTAGATGAGGTAGTAGATCGCCGCGGCGATCGCGATCCCTGGCGACCCGAGCCCGGGGATCAGACATACCAGGACGATGATCGTCGAGCCGGTCAGGGTCCCGACGAGCGGGATCAGCGAGAAGAAGAAGGCGATGATCGCGAGAACCGCCGGGAACGGCGCATCGATGATCGAGAGGTAGATCGCGCTGAGGACGCCGTTGATCACGCCCTGGGACACCTGCCCCATGACGTAATACCCCACCGAGTCGGTGATCTGTTCCGAAAGGTCGATGAAGCGGTCGCGTTTCGAGGACGGGGCGAGCTGGTACACGGCGCGCTTGAGCGACGGCGTCGAGGCGGTGAGATAGATCGTCAGGATGAGGATGATGAACGCGCCGAACAGTCCGCTGACAAGGGCGCCGCTGGCGACGAGGACGCCCTGGCCGATGGACCCGCCGATCTCGGCGAGGTTCGTCGTCAGCCAGTCGGTGACGTAGGTGAAGACGACATCGACCTGCAGATTCGGGAAGGTGTCCTGCATCCACTCCTTGAGATCCGGGATCAGGTCCCCTCGCGAAAGGATGGCAGTGATCTGGGCGATCAGCTGGGAGATCTGATCCACGAGCACGGGAAGGATGATCAGCACGATCCCGCTGAAGATCGCGAGGACGGCGAGGATCGTCACCAGCACGGCCAGCCAGCGGGGGAGTCGACGGCGCTCGAGGAAGGACACGAGCGGATCGAGCCCCAGGCTCAGGAACAGCGCCGTGCCGACGTAGAGCAGGACGCTGGAGAGAGTCTCCACGCTGTTGATCAGGAGGATCCCCAGTCCAACGCCGAGCGTCGCCACGAGGGCGGTGCGGAACGGATTGTGGATCTTCATGCGACGACTCCTCGAAACGGCTGCAGCAAGGGTATCCAGACGCCGCGCAACGCCGCGCGCGACGTGCCGGTCCAGCCTGCACTGCACGTGTACGTGGGCAACACACAGCTGATTTCGCTAGTCTGAAATGTCGAGTGTTGCGTCGCGGGCAGATGCCGGTGATGCGTGAGGAGACTATTCGTGCGTTTCGTATGGGCCGTGGTGGCCTTCGTTCTTGCCGCCGTGCTGATCGGGGCGGGGATCGCCCAGCGCACCTTCGTTGGCCCCGACTCGCAGCAGACGCCCGTCGAGATCGAGGAGCCCGCGCCGTTCGTCCTCCTGGATGGAGACGTGCTCCGGACGAACCCGGGTGTTCAGACCCTGATCGTCCGCGGGCAGGGCGACATCTTCGGCAGCTACGGCAGGACCGCCGACATGGAGGCCTGGCTCGCAGACTCCGACTACAACCACGTCACGGTGGACGACGACGGCGGCTTCGCGGTCGAGCACGTGTCGGCGGCCGAAGATGCGGACGAGGCGGACGGCGGCGCAGGTGAGGAGGGCGAGGCGGCTACGGGCCGTGACCCCCGGGGATCCGACCTGTGGCTGGACTCCTTCGAGAAAGAGAACCGCCTCGTCGCCGACAACATGCAGCTCCCCGAGGGAACGAGCATGCTGGTCGCCTACGACGGCACGCAGGATGCTCCTGATGACATCGTCGTCTCCTGGCCGCTCGACACCTCGACCCCCCTGGCGGGGCCCCTCATGGTCGCCGGTGGCGTCGTCCTGCTGATCGGACTCGTCCTGTACGTGCTCGGGATCCGCCACCAGCGTCGTGGCCGTGGGCCGCGCCGCAAGGGCCCCGGCCCGCTTCCTGCGACCGAGCCGATCGACATCGCGGTGCTTCCTCCGGAGGAGCGCGCGGCGATCGAAGGCTCGGCGGAAACACCGACCTCCGCCGACCCGAGGCCCTCCGCCGACACCGCGGATACCGAGATCGAAGAGGGGGAGATCGTGGACCCCAAGGAGAACGACTCGAAGACGTCGATGCGCGCGAAGACCCCCGCTCGTCGTCGCCGGCTGCTTGCGATTCCCGCGCTCGGGCTCACTGCTCTTCTCGCTGCCGGGTGTTCCGCAGACTCCTGGCCGCAGTTCGGCGGTGCCTCTGTCTCGCCCTCGCCCAGCCCGACGGTGATCGCTCCGGAGAACCAGAAGCCGCCGGCCGTGACCGAGTCCCAGGCGAAGCGAATCCTGAAGTCCGTCTCCGACACGGTGGTGGAGGCAGACACCGCACTCGACCTCGACCTGGCGTCCACCCGTCTGGCCGGACCGGCTCTCGCTGCTCGCACGACCGAGTACGCGCTGCGGACCAAGCTCACGGACATGGCCGTTCCTGCGGCGATCCCGACCGATGATGTCGAGGTCGTGCTTCCGGAGGCGACCGACGCATGGCCGAGGACCGTGCTCATGCTTGCGAAGACCAAGGGCGACGACACCGAGCCGCCCGTCGTGCTCACGATGACCCAGGCCGACCCGTGGTCGAACTACAAGGTCCGCAATATGGCCGAGATGTCCGCGGATGCGGTGTTCCCCGACGTCGCGGCTGCCTGGCTCGGTACGTCGCTCGTCCCATCGGACTCCGCGTTCCTCACGCTCCCTCCCGCCGAACTCGCCCCGGCGTTCGCCGATGTCGTCGACTCGGGGGAGAAGAGCGAGTTCTACGGCCTGTTCGATGATCTGGCGCTGAACCTTGCGACGTCGATCACCGACAGTCGGCAGGCCGTGGTCAAGGGCCTCGCCGACAAGGGCGCCTCCAAGACATCCGAGGCGGCATTCGACATGGCGCCGACGACGGACGAGCCCATCTCGATGACCACGCTCGACAGCGGTGCGATCGTCGCGGTCTCCTTGACCGATACCGAGACGGTGACGCCCGTGTCGTCCGACGTGGTGATCCGGTTCGGGGACAACGCTCAGGCGAAGGCGCTCACCGGTGCGACCGAGTCCGCGAAGGGCGTCGAGACGACTTATGAGTTCCAACTGTTCTTCTCGGTCCCCGCTCAGGGGTCGACGGAGCAGATCAGGCTCCTGGCAGTCCACCAGGACCTCCTTTCCGTGAAGGTGATCAAGTGAGTGAAATCTCTCCGTCCGCGCTGCGCGGCGCGGTGGACCTGTCGACCCTCCGCAACCGCCCGGCGTCGCCGCCCGAGGGCGCTCCTGCTCCCGGTGTGGTCGATGTCGTCGTCGATGCGACCGACGAGACGTTCGGGCAGATCCTCGAACTCTCACGCACGGTTCCCGTCGTCGTGGACCTGTGGGCCGAGTGGTGTGGACCGTGCAAGCAGCTGAGCCCGATCATCGAGAAGGTGACTCGTGAGCTCGGCGGCCGGGTGCTGCTCGCCAAGGTCGATGTCGACGCGAACCCGCAGTTGGCGCAGAGCTTCCGCGCGCAGTCGATCCCGATGGTGGTGGCGTTGATCGCCGGCCAGCCGGTACCGATGTTCACAGGCGCGGTGCCGGAGCAGCAGGTGCGCGAGGTCTTCGCCCAGCTTCTGCAGGTGGCCGCGCAGAACGGCGTCACCGGATCGCTCTCGGTCGATGCGGATGCCGAAGCACCGGCGACCCCGGAGGAGCCGGAGCTGCCGCCGCTGCACGCCGAAGCGTTCGCTGCGATCGAGGCAGGCGACTACACAGCCGCGATCCGCGCGTACGAGAAGGCCCTCGCCGAGAACCCTCGCGATGAGGAGGCGATCGCGGGCCTCGGCCAGGTGCGTCTGCTTGACCGCGTGCAGGGACTCGATCTGCAGACGGCGCGCGCAGCGGCCGCGGAGGGACCGCTCGATGTTCAGGCGCAGTTCGATGTGGCCGACCTCGATCTTGCCGGCGGGCATGTCGAAGACGCTTTCGCGCGACTGCTCGACCTGTTCGCGCAGCTGCCGTCCGACCAGCGCACCCCTGTGCGGGAGCGCCTGATCGAGCTGTTCGGCCTCATCGGGACGGGTGACCCGCGAGTCGTGGCCGCCCGGAACCGGCTTTCGTCGCTGCTGTTCTAGCCCTTGGAGGGTTCGGGGCGGGTCACCGTCATCCGTGACTGACGGTGGGTACGTGCGGGTCGGACTGGTGGCGTAGCCACAGCGTCGAAAGCGCGGGAAGCGTCATCGTCGCGGTGGGGGCGCCACCATCCTCGCCCGACGCGAAGACCATGCCCAGGTTTCCTGACCCTCGTCCGCCGTATTCGGCAGCATCGGTGTTGAGCACCTCCTGCCAGACGCCGTCCTGCGGAAGTGCGAGTCGATATCCCGCGCGTTCCACGCCGGCGAAGTTGCTCACGACGACCAGACGGCCTCCATGGGAATCCCGCCGCTCGAAGGCGATCACGTTCGGGTCCCAGCTGGGTGCACCGAGGCGGTGGAACGACGATCCATCGTTGTCGCGCGCCCAGAGAGGGGACTGGGACCTGTAGGCACGGTTCATCGCTCCGACGAAGTCCTGCAGCTGCGCGTGCGACGGCTGTTCGAGGAGCCACCAGTCCAGCTCACGCCCTTCCGACCACTCGGCGAGCTGACCGAATTCCTGCCCCATGAACAGGAGCTTCTTGCCGGGGTGTCCCCACATGTAGGCGAGGTAGGCGCGGACGTTGGCGAGCTTGTGCCAATGGTCGCCGGGCATCTTCGCCATCAGGCTGCCCTTCCCGTGCACGACTTCGTCGTGGCTGATCGGCAGCAGATAGTTCTCCCCGAATGCGTACACGAACGAGAACGTCATCTCGCCCTCGTGGTGCGCCCGGTACATCGGGTCGCGGGAGATGTACTGGAGCGAGTCGTTCATCCAACCCATGTTCCACTTGAACCCGAATCCCAGCCCCGCGTGATCAGTGGGTGCCGTGACGCCGGGGAAGCTGGTCGACTCCTCGGCGATCATCATGATGCCGGGGTGCAGGCGGTACGCCGTGGCGTTCACCTCCTGCAGGAACCGGATCGCCTCGAGGTTCTCGCGACCGCCGTGGATGTTCGGTTCCCATTCGCCGGCTTCGCGGGAGTAGTCGAGATAGAGCATCGAGGCGACCGCGTCGACGCGCAGCCCGTCCACGTGGAACTCCCTGAGCCAGTACAGCGCGTTGGCGACGAGGAATCCCCGCACCTCGGGACGGCCGTAATCGAAGATGAGCGTGCCCCAGTCCTGGTGCTCGCCGCGACGCGGGTCCGGGTGCTCGTAGAGCGGCTGGCCGTCGAAGCGGGCGAGTGCGAAGGCGTCCTTGGGGAAGTGCCCGGGGACCCAGTCCATGATCACGCCGATACCGGCCTGGTGCAGCTTGTCGATCAGGTACCGCAGATCGTCGGGGGTGCCGAACCGGCTCGTGGGCGCGTAGTACCCGCTGACCTGGTAGCCCCAGGAGCCTCCGAACGGGTGCTCCGCCAGGGGCATGAACTCCACATGGGTGAATCCGGCATCCGTGACGTGCTGGATCAGCGGCTCGGCGATGTCCCGGTATCCGAGTCCCTCGCGCCAGGAGCCGACGTGGATCTCGTAGACCGACAGCGGCTGCGCGACAGCGTGTGTCGCGGCGCGCCGGGTCATCCATGCGCCGTCCGCCCACTCGTACGAGGATGAGGTCACGACCGATGCCGTGTCCGGCGGCACCTCGGCGGCGAGAGCCATCGGGTCGGCCTTGAGGATCCAGGCGCCCTCGCGGGTGCGGAGCTGATACTTGTACCGCGTGCCCAGCGGGAGATCGGGGATGAAGAGCTCCCAGACCCCGCTCACGCCCATCGAGCGCATGGCATGGGCTTCGCCGTTCCAGTCGTTGTGATCTCCCACGACGCGCACGGCTGTGGCGTTGGGCGCCCAGACGGCGAACGAGACGCCCTGTTCGCCCCCCAGGGTGCGCGGGTGCGCCCCGAGCATCTCCCAGAGGCGTTCGTGGCGGCCCTCTGCGATCAGATGGAGATCAAGGTTTCCGAGGGTCGGGTGGTGTCGGTACGGATCTCCGGACAGCGTCTCTTCGTGGTCCGCATATCGCGTGGCGACGCGATAGGGGAGCGGGGGACCGACATGCTGCGCCTCCCAGATGCCGTGCGCGACATGGACGAGCTCGAGCCGACTGCCGTCGCCGAAGACCGCGGCCACGCTGCTGGCCAGGGGCCGTCGGACGCGGATGACCGTCACCGTGCGATCGGCCGCATCCTTGCGGGGATGCGCGCCGAGAACGGCATGCGGATCGTGGTGCGTGGCCGAGGAGATGGCCTCCCACTCGGTGGACGCCGTGACATCTTCTGCGTAGCTCATGCTCGCTCCCTCACCTTCAGGATGTGCACCGGCTCGGCGAAGGCGTCGAGTCGCACGTAGTTGTGGTCGCTCCAGGTCCAGACGGCGCCGGTGAGCAGGTCTTCGACCTCGAACGACTCGCCGAGCGGAACGCCCCACTGGGTGCTGTCGAGATGCACGGTCGTCTCGCGGACCGAGTGCGGGTCCACGTTCGCGACCACGATGATGGTGTCCGCGTGGCCCGTGCCGGTGAACGGGGCGGCCAGGTGCTTGCTGTAGACGAGGACGGCATCGTCATCGCTCCAGTGCGCCCGGAAGTTCCTGAGCTGACGGAGTGCCGGGTGGGCGGTGCGGATCTCGTTGAGCCGTCGAAGCAGCGGAGCGAGGGATTCTCCGCGAGCCTCGGCGCCCGACCAATCTCGGAACTTGTACTCGTACTTCTCGTTGTCGATGTTCTCCTCGGAGCCGGGCCGCGCCACGTTCTCGAAGAGCTCGTAACCGGCGTACACCCCGTACACCGGACCAGCGGTGGCGGCGATGCAGGCACGGATGCGGTACGCCGCGCGACCGCCGAACTGCAGGTACTCGGTCAGGATGTCGTGCGTGTTCACGAAGAGATTGGGCCGCATGTAGTCGGACGTCTCCTGCGACACGGAGGTGAGGAACTCCTCCAGTTCGCTCTTGGTGTTCCGCCAGGTGAAGTAGCTGTAGCTCTGCTGGAACCCGACGGCGGCCAGGGCACGCATGACAGCCGGACGGGTGAACGCCTCGGCGAGGAAGATCACATCCGGGTCCACGGTGTTGACCTCGCGGATCAACCACTCCCAGAACTGCAGCGGCTTGGTGTGGGGGTTGTCGACCCGGAAGATCTTCACCCCCTGGGCAACCCAGTGCTGCACGACGCGCAGCATCTCGGCCGCGATGCCGTCGGGGTCGTTGTCGAAGTTGAGGGGGTAGATGTCCTGGTACTTCTTCGGCGGGTTCTCCGCGTACGCGATCGTCCCGTCGGGGAGAGTCGTGAACCACTCCGGGTGCGCGCTCACCCAGGGATGATCCGGGGAGGCTTGGAGTGCGAGGTCGAGGGCGACCTCGAGGCCCACCCCGTGCGCCGCCCGGACGAAGGAGCGGAAGTCGGCGGACGAACCCAGGTCGGGGTGGATGGCATCGTGGCCGCCCTCCGCGGAGCCGATCGCATACGGCGAGCCGGGGTCACCCGACTCGGCGGTGAGGGTGTTGTTGCGTCCCTTGCGGTTGGTGGTTCCGATCGGATGGATCGGAACCAGGTAGACCACGTCGAAACCCATCGCGGCGACCTCCGGCAGGCGTCTGGCCGCCGTGCGGAACGTCCCACTCTTCACCGTGCCGTCCTTGAGCCGCTTCGCCCCCTCCGATCGGGGGAAGAACTCGTACCAGGCACCGACGCCCGCAGCATGCCGTTCGACGTCGAGTGTGTGTCTCTCGGTCGCGGAGCACAGGGTCACCAGGGGGCGGGCGCGGAAGAGGTCGGCCAATCCGGGATCCGTGGAAAGCGCGAGCGCCGTCGCACCGTCCCCGCCCTCCAGTGACTCCGCATCCGCGAGCAGACGCTTTCGCTGCGCAGCGGGACGCTCCTTCTCAGTGGCGGCTCTCGCGAGCAGCTCTGCTCCGAGCGCAGCCATCACCGGCACGTCGACCCCGGCCGCGACCTTCAGCTCCGTGGCATGGGCCCAGGTCGCGAAGTCGTCCGAGAAGGCCTCGAACCGATAGCGCCATGCGCCCTGCTCATCGAGCGCGATCTCGGCCGACCACCGGTCCGTGCCGTCGTTCCGGGCGGTCAACCGGTGGAGGCTCTCCTCGCCGGACGGCGAAGTGAGGCGGACGTGCACGCCGATGATGTCGTGCCCCTCGCGGAACGAGACCACGCTGAACGGGACCACCTCGCCCACGAACGCCTTCGGCGCGAAGCCGCCGGGAACCGCCGGACTGGGATCGAGCAGGGGGATCCGCGTGGTGCGGAGGGAGCCCGGAACATCCGCGTCGACGAAGACGCGCGTCGGGATCTGAGCGGGGCTCCGGAGAGCCGAGGACCGGGTACCAGCGCGTGCAGCCACATCCCGAATGTACCGCGCGGACGTGGTCGCGGGTAGCGCGCCGCGTGGTGCGTCGGTAGCGGGGCTCATTCGACGCGGAACAGCCTCATCGACGTTCCGGACACCGGCAGCACATCGCCGGGTGCGAAGACCTCCTCCTCATCGGAGGGCCGCTCCTGAGCGCTCGACCACAGGGACACGAAGCGGGTCGCGCCTTCGATCTCCTCGGGGAGACGCACGTCGATCGGCGCCTCCGTCCCGTGCACGATGAGCAGGATCCGGTTGTACGCCTCGGTGTCGGGCGTGGACGCGGCGACGTATTGCAGCGTCCTGTTCCCGGGATCTGCCCACTGCCCCTGCTCCATCGTCTCGCCGTTCTGGTCGTACCAGTCCATGACCGAGGCGTTGGGGATGTGCTCGCCGAGCCGTGCATAGCGACTCGGGCGGAGCGCCGGATTATCCTGCCGCAACCGGATCAGGTGGGAGACATGCGCACGCAGGTCCTCCTGCCAGGGCTCGAACTCCCAGGCGAGCCAGGTGAGAGCGGAATCCTGAGCGTAGGCGTTGTTGTTGCCGCGCTGGGTGCGGCCGACCTCGTCGCCGGCGGTGAGCATCGGGATGCCGGCGGAAAGCAGCAGAGTCCCGAGCAGGTTGCGCATGGCCTTGCGACGCGCGGCGAGAATCGTCGGGTCGTCCGTCGGCCCCTCGATACCGTGGTTGAACGCACGGTTGGTGTCAGCGCCGTCGCGGTTCTGCTCGCCGTTGGCCTCGTTGTGCTTGACGTCGTACGAGACGAGGTCATGCAGGGTGAAACCGTCGTGGGCGGTGACGAAGTTCACGCTGGCGAGCGGACCCCGATCTTCGCTGAAGGTGTTCGAGGAACCGGCGAGACGCGTCGCGAACCCCCCGATGCCCACCGGTGCCGACGCACGGCGTGCATAGTCGATGTCGCTCAGCCAGAAGTTGCGCACGCGGTCGCGGTAGCGATCGTTCCACTCGTGCCACCCCGAGGGGAAGTTCCCCGTCTGCCACCCGCCGAGGCCCACATCCCACGGCTCTGCGATGAGCTTCGTGTCCGCGAGGATCGGATCGTCGGCGATAGCGGTCAGAAGCGGATGCTCCGGTGTGTACGCGTGGGACTCGTCCCGTGCGATCGCGGTGGCGAGATCGAAGCGGAAACCGTCGATCTGCATCTCCTGCGCCCAGTAGCGGAGCGAGTCGAGCACGAGTCTGGCCCCGGCGTCGGTCGCGGTGTTCAGCGTATTGCCGCACCCGGTGGTGTCGACGTAGACGCCGGCCTCGTCCTGACGGTAGTAGACGGCGTTGTCGATGCCGCGCAGGCTCGAACGGGGTCCGCCGATGCCCTCTTCCGAGGTGTGGTTGTAGACGACGTCGAGGATCACTTCGAGGCCGGCCTCGTGCAGCAGCCGCACCATCCCCTTGAATTCCGCGAGCACGGCCTCCGGGCCTTCCTTGCGCGCGTCCTCCGTCGCATAGGCGGTGTGCGGAGTGAAGAAGTTCAGGGTGTTGTAGCCCCAGTAGTTGGTGAGCCCGCGTTCGAGCAACCGCGGCTCCGGCACGAAGGCGTGCACGGGGAGGAGCTCGATGGAGGTGATGCCCAGCGAGTGGAAGTACTCGATCATCGCGGGATGCGCGAGGCCGGCATACGTGCCGTGCAGTGCAGGAGGGACATCGGGGTGCCGCTTGGTGAGTCCCTTGAGATGTCCCTCGTAGATCACGGTGCGGTCGAGGGGGATACGCGGCTTCTGGGAGTCGCCCCAGTCGAATCCGTCGACGATCACGACGGAACGCCACTCCTCGTACCCGTCGCCCTGGGCGAGACCGCGCGCATACGGGTCGAGCAGGAGCGTCTCCGGGTTGAAGGTGTTTCCGGGGCCGTGAGGGCCGCCGACACGGATGGCGTAGCGGACGCCCGGCTGCAGGAGTTCCGTGGTGACCTCCCAGACACCTCCGGCCAGTCGCTCGAGCGGGACCTCGTCGGTCGCCCAGTCCAGGTCGGTGGCATCGAACACGACCAGCTCGATCGACGAGGCGTTCTGGGACCAGACGCGCAGTGTGCCGACGCCGTCGTGCAGACGGACGCCGAGGTTGTCGAGGGTGGTGCCGCCGGGCACGGTGAGGTCTCGGGACGCGGGCATGAGTACACACTAGGCGCGATGTGTTGCAGTCTCATGTCAGGGCGTACCGGGTTCCATGGCCGCAGACCCGGCAGGGCGCGTTTCGCGAGAGAATCGAAGGATGCGGCACTATCTCGATCATGCGGCGACCACGCCTCTGCGCCCCGAAGCGCGCGACGCCTGGCTGGCCGCCACGGAGACCGTCGGCAACGCGTCGTCCACGCACGGCGCCGGCCAGGACGCCCGCCGACTGCTCGAGGAATCCCGCGAGCGCGTCGCCGCGAGCCTCGATGCCGACCCGATCGAGATCGTGTTCACCTCGGGGGGCACCGAGTCGATCAATCTCGCGCTGCAGGGCCTGTGGCGGTCCCGCCCCGAGGGCACATCGGCGATCGTCATGCCCGAAGCCGAGCACCACGCCACGATGGACACCGTGGCCGCACTCGTGGAGGATGGCGCCGAACTGCGCCGGGTGCCGGTGACCGACCGCGCGCGCATCGAGCCGGAGCAGTTCGCGTTGCAGCTTCCGGAGGCGGCTCTCGCCACCGCGCTCGTCGCCAACAATGAGGCCGGTACGATCAACGACGCCGCAGCGCTGTCCGCCGCTGCCGCCACGGCCGAAGTGGCGCTCCACCTCGATGCGGTCGCTGCGCTCGGACATGTACCGCTGTCGTTCCGTGGTCTGCGTGGGGGTGCAGCCGGGGGAGTCGGCCTCGTGGCCATGAGCCTCGCCGGGCACAAGATCGCGGCTCCCGTCGGCGTCGGGGTGCTCGTCACGGCCCGTACCGCGCGCATGACGGCCCTCCTGCGCGGCGGCGCGCAGCAACGAGGACTCCGCGCCGGAACCCAGGACGTCGCCGGGGCCGCGGCGTTCGCCACCGCGCTCGAGCTCGCCGAAGCCCAGCGGGTCGAGGAGGCCGCACGACTCCGCGCACTGCGCGACCGTCTGGTCTCCGGGATCCGCGCCGCAGTTCCAGCGGCGGAACTCCTGGGTGACCCGGTCGATCGTCTGCCAGGCAACGCGCATCTGCTCTTCCCCGGTGCGGTGGGGGAGAGCCTGCTGTTCCTCCTCGACGTCGCCGGGGTCGCGGCGTCGACCGGATCGGCGTGTCAGGCGGGCGTCGCCGAACCGTCGCACGTCGTGATGGCGATGGGGCGGAGCGAACGCGATGCGCGCAGTGTTCTCCGGTTCTCGCTCGGGCGCACCTCGACCGACGCCGATGTCGACGCAGTTCTCGCCGCGATCGCCGACGCGTACACGCGGGCATCCGGCGCCGGTACAGGCACACGCTCGTAGACTGTTCCCATGCGGATTCTTGCGGCGATGAGTGGCGGCGTCGACTCCGCCGTCGCGGCAGCCAGAGCCGTGGAGGCGGGGCACGACGTCGTCGGTGTGCACCTGGCACTCTCCAGAGCCGGCGGAACGCTCCGCACGGGCAGTCGCGGATGCTGCACCATCGAAGATGCCCTCGACGCGCGGCGAGCTGCCGATCTGCTCGGCATCCCGTTCTATGTGTGGGACTTCTCGGAGCGATTCCGCGATGACGTGATCGACGACTTCATCGCCGAGTATCAGGCGGGGCGCACCCCCAACCCCTGCATGCGGTGCAACGAGAAGATCAAGTTCGCGGCCCTCCTGGAACGCGCGATCGAGCTCGGCTTCGACGCCGTGTGCACCGGGCACTACGCCACGCTCGTGGACGGTGCCGACGGACTGGAGCTGCATCGTGCCTCCGACAATGCCAAGGATCAGTCCTACGTCCTGGGCGTGCTGACCGCGGAGCAGCTCGCGCACACCTACTTCCCGCTCGGGTCCACCCCCTCGAAGGCGATCGTGCGCGCCGAGGCGGCAGCACGCGGCCTGACCGTCGCCCAGAAGCCGGACAGCCACGACATCTGCTTCATCCCCGACGGCGACACCCGCGGATGGCTTGCCGAGAAGGTCGGCACTGCCACGGGCGAGATCGTCGATCGCAGTGGAGAGGTCGTCGGATCGCACGAGGGGGCGCATGCGTTCACGGTGGGTCAGAGACGCGGCCTCAAGCTGGGTGTCCCCGCGGCGGACGGCAAGCCTCGCTTCGTGCTCGAGGTCCGACCGGTGTCGAACACCGTCGTGGTCGGACCCAAGGAAGCCCTGGCGATCGCGGAGATCGCGGGGGAGCGGTTCAGCTGGGCCGGTGCCGCACCGACGGAGTCCTCGTTCGATTGTCACGTGCAGATCCGTGCGCACTCCGAGCCGGTCGCCGCGCGTGCCGTGGTCTCGGACGACGGGGTGCGGGTGACGCCGGAGACGCCGATCGACGGCGTCGCGCCGGGACAGACCGCCGTGCTCTACGTCGGCACACGGGTACTCGGGCAGTTCACCATCGACACCACGGTCTCGGCGGTTCCCGTCGGCGCGTAGGCGCTTCCGGTGTCGGTGCCCGCTCGTAGACTGGCGGGGTGCCGGAGAACATCTCGCTGGAAGACGCCCGAACCGAAGCCGACGAGCTGACGGCTCGCATCCTCGAGGCCAAGGAGGCCTACTACGGTCGCGACACCTCGGTCGTCGACGACTTCACCTACGACGGATGGATGCATCGGCTCGAGGAACTGGAGCGGCTGCACCCCGAGTTGCAGGGGCAGGACTCGCCCACGCAGATGGTCGGAGCCGCCGAGGCGACCGGTCTCGCGACGATCGAGCACGCCGAGCGCATGCTCAGCCTCGACAACGTCTTCTCCGTCGACGAGCTGCGGGAGTGGGCCGCGAAGACCAGGGCCGCCGCCGGGCGCGAGGTCGCGTGGCTCACCGAGCTGAAGATCGACGGGCTCGCGATAAACCTCCGCTATGAGAACGGCGTCCTCACCTCTGCGGCGACTCGCGGCGACGGTCGTGTCGGCGAGATCGTGACGGAGAACGCGCTCCGGCTGCCCGAGATCCCGCAGCGTCTGAGCGGCGAGGGCCATCCGTCGATCGTCGAGGTGCGCGGCGAGGTGTTCATCCCCGTCGCGGCCTTCGAGCGCCTCAACGCCGCGCAGGCCGCCTTCCGCGACCGCGCATACGCCGATGCTCTCGCGCGCTGGGAGGCCCGAGGCGGGGCCAAGAAGGCGTTCGATGAGGAGAAGGCGCAGACGGCGGCCGCCAGGCGCTTCCCGTCGTTCGCGAATCCGCGCAATGCCGCCAGCGGGGGGCTCCGCCAGCAGATCGACAAGAAGAACGGTCTCGAACTCGAGGCCGGGCTCCTGCGCATCGAGTCGCTCGCGCTCTACGTGCACGGCATCGGCGCGTGGACGAACCCTCCCGTCGCCGCGCAGAGCGAGGTGTACGACCTGCTCTCCGAGTGGGGCCTGCCCACGAGCCCGCACACGAAGGTCTGCCACACCGTCGACGAGGTCGTCGCGTTCGTCGAGTACTTCGGTGAGCACCGTCACGACATCGAGCATGAGCTCGACGGCATCGTGGTCAAGGTCGACGAGCTCGAGCTGCACGACGAGCTCGGCGCGACGAGCCGAGCCCCGCGCTGGGCCATCGCCTACAAGTACCCGCCGGAAGAGGTCCAGACCAAGCTCCTCGACATCGTCGTGTCGGTCGGACGCACCGGACGCGCCACGCCGTTCGCCGTCATGGCGCCCGCGCACGTCGCCGGTTCCGTGGTCCGACAGGCGACCTTGCACAACAAGGACGTCGTCAAGGCCAAGGGCGTTCTGATCGGCGACACCGTCGTACTGCGCAAGGCCGGCGACGTGATTCCCGAGGTTCTCGGCCCTGTCGTCGAGAAGCGCGACGGCAGCGAGCGGGAGTTCGTGATGCCCGTGGAATGCCCGGAGTGCGGCACCCCGCTGCGCGCGATGAAAGAGGGCGACATCGACCTCCGGTGCCCGAACGCGCGTTCGTGCCCTGCTCAGGTCCGCGGCCGCGTCGAGCACATCGGCTCCCGCGGTGCCCTCGACGTGGAAGCGCTGGGCGAGGTGACGGCTGCCGCGCTCACGCAGCCGACCTCACCTGCCGTTCCCCCGCTCGAGACCGAGGCAGGGCTGTTCGCGCTGACGCTCGAAGAGCTCGTACCCATCGAGCTCTTCGTGCGAGATTCCGAGACCGGGCTCCCGAAGGAGGATGAGGACGGGATCGTCAAGACGCGCGCACCCTTCCGACGCAACCCCACCGCTGCCGAGAAGAAGTCAGGACTCGACGGTCCCCAGCCGTCCTCTCAGGCGCTCACGCTGCTCGCCGAGCTCGAGAAGGCGAAGACCAAAGACCTGTGGCGGCTGCTGGTGTCGCTCAACATCCGCCACGTCGGCCCCGTCGCCGCCCGGGCGCTCGCGCAGTGGTTCGGCTCCCTCGACGCGATCCGTGCGGCATCGCGCGACGAGCTCGCCGCCGTCGAGGGCGTGGGCGGCATCATCGCCGACTCGCTGCTCGCCTGGTTCGAGGTCGACTGGCACCAGGAGATCGTGCGGCAGTGGGCCGACGCAGGGGTGCAGTGGTCGACTCCGGGCCACCCCGGACCGGGTGCGGCAGTCGCGGCGGGGGGCGTGCTCGAAGGACTCACGGTGGTCGCCACCGGATCGCTCGATGGCTACACCCGCGACGGTGCGCAGGAGGCGATCATCAACGCGGGCGGCAAGGCTGCGTCCAGTGTGTCGAAGAAGACCGACTTCGTCGCCGCCGGGCCGGGAGCGGGGTCGAAGCTCGCGAAGGCCGAGGAGCTCGGCATCCGGATCCTCGACGCGGCTCAGTTCCACATCCTCGTGACGGAGGGGCCGGCGGGGCTCCCGCCCGTGAGCGACGGTTCGTGAAGCGCTACGGACCACTGATCGTCGTCCCGGATGCTCTGGCTGTCGGCGACCCCGGGCGGCACCACCTTCGACTCACACCCGACGCCGTCATCATCCGTGAGGGCATCGAGAACCGTGGCATCGTGCCGTGGGATGGGCTGGAGGAGATCGCTCTCGACGTGCCGACGACACGGTTCCGGTTGCCCGGTCTGGTGAGCACTCTGCTGCTCGGTGCGCTGACGGCGTCGATGCTCAGCGACCCCGGCATCGATCCCGACGATGGGGCGGTGACACTCACGGTGGATGGGGAGGCCACCACGCTCCCGCTGAGCCGCCATCATGTCGGCGGATACTGGCAGCCGACGGTGGCGGGGGCGCATCGACTGATCGCTCACCTCATCGCGAACCCGGAACAACGAGCGTTGTTGGCTCACCCCGAGCCCCTGATAGACGTCGCGGCGCAACTCGCGCGCGGAACGGAATAGTCCGAACCGCGCGCGATGCGGTGTCAGCTCTTGTGGCGGGGCTTGCGGAACGGCTTCTCGTCGCGGCTGTCGCGTGCCGGACGGTCGTCGCGGTCGCGACGCTCGAACCGGTCTCCCGCATCGCGGCCACCCTCGCGAGCGCCGTTGCGGCGGGCACCGGCGGGGCCGCGGTCGGGCTTGATCTCGATCAGTCGGCCCGAGATCCGAGTGTCGCGGAGCTTCTCCAGGACGGCCGGGCTCATGTTCGCCGGAAGCTCGACGACGGAGAAATCGGGACGGATGTTGATCGCACCGAAGTCGTCACGGCCGAGGCCGCCTTCGTTCGCGAGGGCACCGACGATCTGGCGGGGCTCGACGCGGTGCCGGCGACCCACCTCGATGCGGTAGGCCGTGTAGTCGCCACGACCCCGACGCTCGCGGGGCTCGCGGGACTCACGCGTGTCCCGTCCCGTGCGCTCGCGCGGGGGACGATTGTCTGCTTCGACGGCCTTCGTCAGTGGGTCGTTGGCCGGATCGAGGAGCAGAGGCTTGTCGCCCTGAGCCACCACGGCGAGAGCTGCTGCCACGTCGGCCTCGGGAACGTCGTGGTGACGGACGTAGTGGGCGACGATGTCGCGGAAGGCATCGATGCGGCCGGTCTCGGACAGCGCGGTGGTGATCGCGTCGTCGAAGCGGTTCAGACGCGTGGTGTTCACGTCTTCGGTGCTGGGCAGCTGCATCTGAGCGGGCTGCTGACGTGTGGCCTTCTCGATGTGCTTCAGCAGGTAGCGCTCGCGCGGGGTGATGAAGCTGATCGCGTCGCCGGAACGTCCGGCGCGTCCGGTGCGTCCGATGCGGTGCACGTACGACTCGGTGTCGGTGGGGATGTCGAAGTTGACGACGTGGCTGATGCGCTCGACGTCCAGACCGCGGGCGGCCACATCGGTCGCGACGAGGATGTCCAGCTTGCCGTCCTTGAGCTGGTTGACACTGCGCTCACGCTGCACCTGGGGCACGTCGCCGTTGATGGCAGCTGCGGAGTATCCGCGGGCGCGCAGCTTCTCGGCCAGCGTCTCGGTCTCGTTCTTGGTGCGGACGAACACGATCATCCCGTCGAAGTTCTCGACTTCGAGGATGCGGGTGAGGGCGTCGACCTTCTGCGCATACGACACCACGAGGTAACGCTGCGTGATGTTCGTGCCGGTCGCGGTCTTGGACTTGATGCTGATCTCTTCCGGGTCGCGCAGATACTTCTGCGCGAGGCGGCGGATCTGCGGCGGCATGGTCGCCGAGAACAGCGCGACCTGCTTCTCCTCGGGGGTCTGCGCGAGGATCTGCTCCACGTCCTCCGCGAAGCCCATCTTCAGCATCTCGTCGGCTTCGTCGAGCACGAGGTACTGCAGCTGCGACAGGTCGAGCGTGCCCTTGGCGAGGTGGTCCATGATGCGGCCGGGAGTGCCGACGATGACGTGGACGCCGCGGCGCAGAGCCGACAGCTGCACGCCGTAGCCCTGTCCGCCGTAGACGGGGAGGACGTGGACGCCCTTCATCTTGGAGGCGTACGACTCGAATGCCTCGCACACCTGGAGCGCGAGCTCACGGGTGGGAGCGAGCACGAGAGCCTGCGGGGTCTTCTGCGAGACGTCGAGGCGCTCGAGCACGGGGAGTGCGAACGCCGCGGTCTTGCCGGTACCGGTCTGCGCCATGCCGACGACGTCACGGCCGGCGAGGAGCGTGGGGATGGTCGCCGCCTGGATGGGCGATGGGGTCTCGTAGCCGAGGTCTTTGATGGCTTTGAGGACGGGCCCGGTGATGCCGAGCTCCTCGAATCCGGGGGTCGCGGGGGAGTCCTCGGGGGCGTCGGTCAGCACTGCATCTTCAGGGGTCACTTCCCAAGGGTAGCGCGCCGCAGCCCCCGGTGCCTGTGAAGGCGGCCTCAGGCGCCGGTGTTCAGCGCGACCAGCTTCTCCTTCACCTGGCGTCGGAGCACCTTGCCGATCAGCGATTTCGGAAGCTCGTCGACCACGAACACGCGTCGCGGGACCTTGTACGGAGTGAGGATGCTGCGGGCGAAGTCACGGATCGCCTCCACGTCGACATCGGTGTCGGCATCGACCACGATGGCCGCGACGACCTCTTCGCCGGAGTGCTCGCTCGGCAGGCCGACCACAGCGGCGTCGGCGACCTGCGGGTGCTGACGCAGCGCGTTCTCGACCTCGGTGGGGGCCACGTTGAAGCCGCCGGTGATGATGAGCTCCTTGATGCGATCGACGATGCGCACGAAACCGGCGTCGTCGATCGTGACGATGTCGCCCGTGCGGTACCACCCGTCGACGAAGGCGGCTTCGGTCTCCTCGGGCTTGCCGTAGTACCCCGAGAACACCTGCGGCCCCCGAACGACGAGCTCTCCGGCTGAGCCCGCCGGCACGTCTTCGCTCGGGTTCTCCGGATCCACCACGCGGCATTCGGTCCCGGGCAGGGGGAGCCCGACGGTCCCGGGTACGCGGTTGTCCGCGACCGGATTCGCCATCAGCACCGGCGAGCACTCGCTGAGCCCGTAGCCCTCGACGAGGTAGCCGTGGGTGGCTTTCTCGAACGGCACGACCAGCTCGTGCGGCAGTGCCATGGCTCCGGAGATCGCGACCTCGATGCCGTCGAGGGACACACCCTTGTCCTTCGCCGCGGCGAGGAGGCGGTCCGCGATGGGCGGCACGAGCGGCAGGAACGTCGCGGGGTGCTTCTTGACGACGTCGAGCACCAGGTCCGGGTCGAACTTGGGGAACAGCACGAGTCTGGCGCCCATCGACATCGCGAAGGTCAAGCACAGCGTGAGCCCGTACGCGTGGAACATGGGCAGGACCGCATAGACGACGCATCCGTTGCCGCGTCGGATCGAGGGCACCCAGGCCTGCGCCTGTGCGGCGTTGGCCAGCAGGTTGCGGTGCGTGAGCGCGGCACCCTTCGGCGTTCCCGTGGTGCCGGATGTGTACTGGATGATCGCGAGATCGTCGGTGCGCGGCGCTGGATGCGAGGCGGGAATCGGCTCCGAGGTCAGGAGGGAATCCCACGCGACGGTGCCGCGCACCTTCTCGGTGAGCGCCGCACGCGATTCGCGGGCCTTGGCGACGGGGAGCCGGAGGGCGAACCGGGTGAGGAACGGCATGGCACGCGTCACGTCGACGGAGACGAGGTTGGTGACGGCCAGATCCGCCGGGAACTCCTGCACCGTCGAGACGACCTTGTTCCACACGATCGCGTGCTTCGCGCCGTGGTCCTCGAACTGCTTCCGCAGCTCGCGCGGCGTGTAGAGCGGATTGTGCTCGACGACGACGGCACCGAGACGGAGCACGGCGTAGAACGCGACGATGTGCTGAGGGCAGTTCGGCAGCACGATGGCGACCGGGTCGCCGGCGCGGACCCCGAGGTCGCGAAGGCCTGCTGCGGCGCGGTCGATCGCCGCCTGGAGCTCGGCATAGGTCGTCTCGCGGCCGAAGAACTGGAGGGCGGGTGCCTCCGGATAGTCGCGCGCGGAAGCGGCGACGATGTCGACGAGCGATCCGTCGACGGGAGACAAGTCTTCCGGGACACCTGCGGCATAGCTGGCGGTCCACGGGCGAGGGGGCAGGAACGTGCTCACCCGCCCAGCATATGTCGCGCGGCTCGCGGGGCGGAGGAGTTCGGAGCGCGCCAACTAGACTGGGGGAGTGTCTGAAATCACCCCTGAACTCGTGCGCCATCTCGGTGTGCTCGCACGCATCCAGCTGAACGACGACGAGGTGTCGCGGCTCACGGGCCAGCTCGACGCGATCGTCGACAACATCGCGAAGGTCTCGGAGGTCGCGACCGACGATGTCGTCGCGACGAGCCACCCGATCCCGCTGAGCAATGTCTTCCGGCCCGACGTGGTCGGGCAGACGCTCACGCACGAGCAGGTGCTCCAGAACGCCCCGGATGCCGCCGACGGCCGCTTCCGCGTCACCGCGATCCTGGGAGAAGAGCAGTGAGCGACATCATCCGGCTGAACGCGGCGGATCTCGCCGCCAAGCTCGCTTCCCGCGAGGTGTCGAGCGTTGAGGCGACGCAGGCTCACCTCGATCGCATCGCCGCCGTCGATGTTGACGTGCACGCCTTCCTGCACGTCAACGAGGGGGCCCTCCAGGCTGCTGCCGCGATCGATGCCCGACGCGCCGCAGGGGAGGACCTCGGCCCGCTCGCCGGCGTTCCGCTCGCGATCAAGGACGTGCTCGTCACGACGGACCAGCCGACCACCAGCGGCTCGCGCATCCTGGAGGGCTACCGTTCTCCGTACGACGCCACGGTCGTCGCGCGTTCGCGTGCCGCGGGACTCATCCCGCTCGGCAAGACCAACATGGACGAGTTCGCCATGGGTTCGTCGACCGAGCACTCGGCGTACGGCCCCACGCGCAACCCCTGGGACCTCGACCGGATCCCCGGCGGCTCCGGCGGCGGTTCGGCTGCGGCCGTCGCGGCCTTCGAAGCGCCCCTCGCGCTCGGCTCCGACACCGGCGGCTCGATCCGTCAGCCCGCCCACGTCACCGGCACGGTGGGTGTGAAGCCGACCTACGGCGGCGTGAGCCGCTACGGCGCGATCGCTCTCGCCTCCAGCCTCGACCAGGTCGGTCCCGTCTCCCGGACGGTCCTCGACTCCGGTCTGTTGCACGACGCCATCGGCGGGCACGACCCGAAGGACTCCACGTCCTTGCGTGATGCCTGGCCGTCGTTCGCCGAAGCCGCCCGTGAGGGCGCACGGGGCGACGTGCTCAAGGGCCTCAAGGTCGGCGTGATCCGTGAGCTGCCGGACAGTGGCTTCCAGCCCGGCGTCGCGGCGTCGTTCCGCAGCGCTCTCGCTCTCATGGAGGCTCAGGGGGCCGAGATCGTCGAGATCGGTGCTCCGCACTTCGAGTACGGAGTTGCCGCCTACTACCTGATCCTTCCCGCCGAGGCATCGAGCAACCTGGCGAAGTTCGACTCGGTGCGGTTCGGTCTGCGGGTGACGCCCGACGGCAACCCCACGGTCGAGGACGTCATGTCCGCGACCCGCGACGCCGGCTTCGGCGACGAGGTCAAGCGCCGCATCATCCTCGGCACCTACGCGCTGTCGGCCGGGTATTACGACGCGTACTACGGCAGCGCGCAGAAGGTCCGCACGCTCATCCAGCAGGACTTCGCGAACGCGTTCGCCGAGGTCGACGTCATCGCGACGCCCTCGGCCCCGACCACGGCGTTCAAGCTCGGTGAGAAGATCGACGACCCGCTGCAGATGTACCTCAACGACATCACCACGATCCCGGTGAACCTCGCCGGCGTCCCGGGTATCTCCATCCCGAGCGGTCTGGCGGACGACGACGGCCTGCCCGTCGGCATCCAGTTCATCGCTCCGGCACGCGAGGACGCCCGTCTCTACAAGGTCGGTGCCGCGCTCGAGACGCTGCTCGTCGACTCGTGGGGTGCGCCGCTGCTCACCCGCGCACCGCAGCTCGCAGGAGGGAACCGCTGATGGCCGCCGCCAAGCTCATGGACTTCGACAAGGCACTCGAGCTGTTCGAGCCGGTCCTCGGATTCGAGGTGCACGTCGAGCTCAACACGAACACGAAGATGTTCTCCGACGCGCCGAACCCGGCCAACGAGGCCTATCACGCCGCCGAGCCGAACACGCTGATCGCGCCGGTCGACCTCGGCCTGCCCGGATCGCTGCCGGTCGTCAACGAGACCGCGATCCGCTCGTCGATCAGCCTGGGCCTCGCTCTCGGTTGCTCGATCGCGGAGTCGAGCCGGTTCGCCCGGAAGAACTACTTCTACCCCGACCTGGGCAAGAACTACCAGATCTCGCAGTACGACGAGCCGATCGCGTACGACGGGTCGGTCGAGGTCGAGCTCGAGGACGGGACGCTCATCACCATCCCGATCGAACGCGCGCACATGGAGGAGGACGCCGGCAAGCTCACCCACATGGGTGGAGCGACCGGACGCATCCAGGGCGCCGAGTACTCGCTGGTCGACTACAACCGCGCGGGAGTGCCGCTCGTCGAGATCGTGACGAACATCATCTACGGCACCGAGCACCGCGCACCCGAGGTCGCCAAGGCGTACGTGCAGGCGATCCGCGACATCGTCCGCGGACTGGGCATCTCCGAGGCTCGGCTCGAGCGCGGCAACCTGCGCTGCGACGCGAACGTCTCGCTGCGTCCGCGGGGTACGGACAAGCTCGGCACCCGCACCGAGACGAAGAACGTCAACTCGATGCGCTCCGTCGAGCGGGCCGTGAAGTACGAGATCCAGCGGCAGGCGCAGATCCTCGCCGACGGTGGAACGATCACGCAGGAGACGCGGCACTGGCACGAGGACACCGGCACCACCTCGCCGGGTCGTCCGAAGTCGGATGCGGACGACTACCGGTACTTCCCCGAGCCGGACCTGCTGCCCGTCGAGCCGGCCGCCGAGCTGATCGAGGAACTGCGCGCGGCTCTCCCCGAGCAGCCGGTCGCCCGTCGTCGCCGTCTGATGACCGAGTGGGGCTTCACCGACCTGGAGTTTCAGGACGTCCGCAACGGCGGACTGCTCGAGGTCGTCGAGGCGACGATCGTGGCCGGCGCGACGCCGGCCACCGCACGCAAGTGGTGGACGGGGGAGATCTCTCGGCTCGCGAACGCGCAGGAGAAGGACGCCACCGAGCTGATCAGCCCGGAGAACGTCGCCGCTCTGCAGCAGCTCGTCGACGCGGGGACGCTCACCGACAAGCTTGCGCGTCAGGTTCTCGAGGGTGTCATCGCCGGCGAGGGCACGCCGCAGGAGGTCGTCGACGCTCGCGGGCTCGCCGTGGTGTCGGACGATGGCGCATTGATCGCGGCGATCGACGAGGCACTGGCCGCACAGCCCGACGTGATGGCGAAGATCAAGGACGGCAAGGTACAAGCTGCCGGCGCCGTGATCGGAGCCGTCATGAAGGCGATGAGGGGTCAGGCGGACGCCGCCCGCGTCCGCGAACTCATCCTCGAGCGCGCTGCCCAGTAGCGCGTGCCCCCCGGGCCTTCTGTCGGAGGCCCGGGGGAGAATGGTCGTATGGGACACGGTGACGGCAGGGGGCGGATCGTCTCCGCCTCCGACGCTGACGACACCGGAACGCGTATTCTCCATGTCGACATGGACGCGTTCTACGCGGCCGTCGCGGTTCTCGACGACCCCGGCCTGCGTGGGCTTCCTCTGATCATCGGTGCACCGGACGGCCGCTCGGTCGTCTCGAGCGCCTCGTACGAGGCCCGCCGTTACGGCGTCCGCGCGGCGATGCCCGTGTCGCAGGCACTCCGACTGTGTCCTTCGGCTCGTATCGTGCCCCCTCATTTCCACCGGTATCAGGAGGTCTCGAGGCAGGTGATGGCGATCTTCGAGTCGTTCACACCGCTCGTGGAGCCGCTGTCGGTCGACGAGGCCTTCCTCGACGTGCAGGGCGTGCGCCGACTCTGGGGGAGTCCCGCTCGAATCGCTGAACTCATCCGGGAACGGGTCCTCGACGAGGTCGGAATCACCTGCAGCGTGGGTGTCGCTGCCACCAAGCACGTCGCCAAGATGGCCTCGACGATCTCCAAGCCCGACGGCATGCTCGTCGTCGCGGCGCACGACACGCTCGACTTCCTCGCGCCGCGACCGGTCCGTGCGATGTGGGGCGTCGGCCCGAAGGCCGCAGAGGCGCTGGAGGCGCGAGGCATTCGGACGGTACAGGATGTCCGTGATGCTCCACGCGAGATGATCGAACGCGCTGTGGGTCCAGCCCTGAGTGACCGACTCGCGCAGCTCGCGATGGGGCAGGATGCCCGAGCCGTCGACACCGAGCGCGTGGAGAAGAGCATCGGTCACGAGGAGACGTTCGAGACGGACATCCTCGACCGCGCGTTCCTCCGTGCCGAGCTGCTCCGCCTCGCAGACCGGGTGGCGGCCCGGCTGCGTCGCGCACAGTGGGAGACGTCGACTGTAGCCATCAAGATCCGGTTCGACGACTTCCGAACGCTGAGCCGATCCCAGACACTGAGCGAGCCCACGGCCGTCGGCCAGCGGATCGGCGAGGCCGCCCAGACGCTGTTCGAGCAGATCGATCGCCGGGATCCGGTGCGACTCGTCGGCGTCCGTGCCGAGAACCTGCGCCCGGCCGGTGGCGGTGGTTTGGGACTCTGGGACGACGACGAGGATTGGCGCAAGGTCGAAGGTGCCGTCGACGAGGCCGTCGCGCGCTTCGGCACGGCGACGATCAGCCGTGCACGACACATCGGTCGCGCAGGCAGCCGAGGTGCCGCGCAGCATCCGAAGGCGCACGGTCTGGATTGATCTCACGCGGGCCGCGTTCCTCGGCTACCGTGGAGGTATGCCGAACATCGCACTGGAACTCGGAAAGCAAGCAGCGTCCTTCGGCGTGAAGAGCGCGTACGGAGAGCCGCAGGACGTCGACGGAGTCAGCATCACTCCCGTCGCCTTCACCTACTCCGGATTCGGCGGGGGCAGCGGAGACGGCGCCGAGGGTGGCGGCGGTGGTGGCGTCTCCGTTCCGGTCGGGGTCTACGTCCGGCGAGAAGAGGGTCTCCGGTTCGAGCCCAACATCGTCACACTGCTCCTCGTGGCGGTGCCGTTCGTCTGGGTGACCGGGCGGGCCCTCGTACGTATCATCCGTGCCCTCAAGAAGTGACGATCCCGTCGCGACGGCTCTGGAGCGCGCCGCGTCCCTGATCGAACACGACGTTCGTGCGGTTGCGGCAGCAAACCCTGTCGTGCTGATCGACGGAGGCAGCGGCGCAGGGAAGTCCTCCCTCGCCGCACGACTCGTCCGGCACTGGCCTGTGCTCGGTCACGTGCAGCTCATCGGCCTCGACTCGATCTACCCCGGGTGGGACGGGCTCGACGACGGGGCCGCACGTGCGCTCGAGTGGATCCTGCGGCCGCACGGTCGCGGCTACCTGGGCACCTGGCGGCGTTGGGATTGGGAGGCGGAGACCGAGGCGGAGAGCCACGCGGTCGATCCGGCACTCGGTGTCATCATCGAGGGCAGCGGAATCCTGCGGCCGTCGACAGCCGCTCTCGCCGACGTCCGGGTCTGGGTCGAGTCTGCAGAGGAATCGCGCAAGGCTCGGGCGCTGAACCGGGACGGCGACACCTACCGCCCGCATTGGGATCGTTGGGCAGCTCAGGAACGCCGTCACATCGATCGGGACGACCCTCGCGCACTGGCCACTCGGATCGTCGAAATTCCGTAGGTCAGGCGTTGGAGGCGGACTCGGCCTCGTCGGCGGCCTGGATGATCAGCTCGAGTCGATAGCCGACCCACTCGTAGACGTCGTGACGGCCGTCTTCGCTGCTCTGGTCGTCAGAGGTGATTCCGAGTCTGCTGGCGATGACGAGCCGGATCGCCGTGAGGGTTCGGAGCCAGGCGTCGAGGCTCTCCATCGAGATGAGGATCTCTCGCCCGTCGAGCGCCTCTTCTTGGGAGAGGGAGTCGACGTCGGTCGAATACTCGGCCAGTGCAGCGCGGACGATGCGCGCGTCGGCGAGACGACGATCGAGGAGGTCGTCTCGCGTGGCATCGGTGAACTCGGCGGCGGCGTCGGAGTCTTCGGGGTAGGGATTCGGGGTCAGTCGGGCGATGGCCGGGTCGTCGGTGCCTCGTGATTCGCCGACGAGTTCGATGAAGTCCTCGACGAGCCGGGCGAGGTGGAACTCCTCGATCACGGTGATGGGCACGACGATGATGTCGGCGCTCACAGCGGGGCCTTCCTGACGGTGGCCCAGAGTCCGAAGTCATGCATGGCCTGCGCATGCACCTCCATCGTCTCGCGCGGTCCTGTGGAGACGATCGCGTGCCCTTCGTTGTGCACGGCGAGCATCAGGGCGGTGGCGTGGTCGAGCGAGTACCCGAAGTACGTCCGGAACACGCGGACCACATAGCTCATGAGGTTGACAGGGTCGTTCCACACCACGACCTGCCACGGTTCGAGCGGTGCAGCGCTGAGGTCGGCGATCTCATCGAGCTCGGGATGTGCCGCAGATGGCATCATGCCCAGCCCATCTCGTGCAGCTGCTCATCGTCGATGCCGTAGAAGTGAGCGATCTCGTGGACCAGGGTGGTGTGAATCTCGTCTCGAAGCTCGTGCTCGGTCTCGCATTGGGCGAGATGCGGCTCGCGATAGAGCACGATCCGGTCGGGAAGCTCACCCATCCCGTATTGCGTGCGTTCGGTGAGCGCCAGACCGTCGTAGAGGCCCAGCAGGTCCAGGCTTCCGTCCTCGGGCCGGTCTTCGACGACGAACACGACGTTCTCCAGTCCCTCGACCATGTCATCGGGCAGGAGGTCGAGCTCGTCGATCACCAGTTCTTCGAAGGCCGCGGCATCCATGTCCATCCTGTCCAGCCTAGAGGCGCGCGGGCTCTCGCGTCGGATCAGTGCAGCAGGACGAGCACGCCGGCCACGGCGATGAACAGCACGCCGAACACCAGGTTGAGGATGCGTTGGCCGCGCAGGGACCGCGTGAACCGCCGGAACGGGCGGGCCGCCGCTGCGAAGAACCCCCACATCACGATCACGTCGACCACGATCACCGTGGCGATCAGGGTCAGGTACTGCGGGACCGGAGGCTCGTCGAGACGGATGAACTGAGGGATGAATGCCAGGAAGAACACGATCGCCTTCGGGTTCAAGAGGTTGACCCAGAATCCTCGGCGGATCATCGACCAGTGACTCTCTCGGTCGTCGATCGGCACCGGCGCATCATCGAGGGCGGCTGCGGGTTTCGCGAGGATCAGGCGGATGCCGAGAAACACGAGATAGGCCGCCCCGGCGTATCGGATGGCGTTGAATAGGAACTCCGAGCGCGAGACGAGAAGACCGACCCCCGCGGCGACGATCGCCACATGCACGACCAAAGCGATCTGCTGCCCGATGATTCCCCAGATCGAGCGCTTCCAGCCCTGGTTCAGCGCATTCGACATCGTGTTGATGGCGCCGGCTCCTGGGGTGAAGCTGATGACCACCGACGCGGTGAGGAGGGAGAACCAGACCGCGAGCGACACCACGCAAGTCTACGGCGTCGTCGTGAATGGGCCGTCCGCCGTGGGACGCGAAGAAGGCCCGAACCATACGGTTCGGGCCTTCTTCCAGAGGGTGAGTAACGGGACTCGAACCCGCGACATCCGGCACCACAAGCCAGCGCTCTACCAGCTGAGCTATACCCACCATGTGCCCGCCGGAGCAGGCAACCATACGAGTCTATTACATGTTCGGAGTGAACTCGGACACCGTGCGGGTGGCGATCTCGCGAGCGTCGTCGCTCGACGGCCCGGGCTCGTCGACGAAGACGGCTTCGCGGTAGTAACGGAGTTCGCGGATCGACTCCAGGATGTCGGCGAGCGCTCGGTGTCCGCCGTCTTTGAGAGGTGCCTGGAAGAAGACGCGCGGGTACCAGCGGCGCGAGAGCTCCTTGATGCTGGAGACGTCGACGTTCCTGTAATGCAGCCACTGGTCGACCTGAGGCATGTACTTCGCAAGGAACATCCGGTCGGTGCCGATCGTGTTGCCCGCGAGGGGAGACTTGCGTTCGAGCGGTACGAACCGCTTGATATATGCCAGAGTCTGCGCCTCTGCCTCTTCGAGGGAGACACCGTGCGGTATCTCCTGGATCAGGCCGGAGGTCTCGTGCATCTTCGTCACGAAGTCGTTCATGTGCTCGAGTGCCGCGGTGCCGGGACGGATCACCACCTGGAAACCCGGGTCGATGGGATTGAGCTCGAAATCGGTGATGACGACAGCAATCTCCACGAGCTCATCGACCGAGAGATCGAGTCCCGTCATCTCGCAGTCGATCCATACGAGACGATCGTTCTCGGACGCAGATACCATGCCGCCATCCTATCGACGGGTCGGACATCGTCCGCCGTGACGCCGTTCCGCGAGCATCGTCGGGTCCGCGATACTCTAGAAGAGTGCGCCTCCGTAGCTCAGGGGATAGAGCAGGAGCCTTCTAATCTCTTGGTCGCAGGTTCGAATCCTGCCGGGGGCACCCTTACCGGATCTGCGTCGGACGGGACGCGAGTACGTCGCTCCTGAGTCACCCCGTCGGCGGGGCGAAGTGCGCCCAACTCAGGAGTAGCGAAGGGCAGCGACCGCGTCGTCCACGCGCCAGAACTCGCCGACGACGCGGAAGACACCGGTGGCGAGGTGCAGACGCTCGGCGCGATAGCGGAGCCCGAGCGGATCGGCGACGACGCGCAGGTGGCCCAGGACATGCTCCCGCCGATCCTGCACCCGCCAGAGGTGATCGGCTGCGCGGACCAGGTGCTCGCGGGGAGAAGAGAGCCGAGGCGTCGCGTACGGGACGTCGGGGAGAGAGGTGGTCAAGCTTTCGGACATCGGAACTCCTTTCATGATTCGAAGCTATGACCGACCACCGACATTCGAGTGGCCGTCGCGACACGCGCTGTGATCTGCCCTTTCTGCACAGGACGGCGATAACGAGGGCTGTCCACGTTTCGTGGTTTTCCTGTGGGTGGCCGGGTGCGGCGAGAGACAGGCTGGAGCGATCCGGACGAGTACCGCTCCGGTCGACGAAAGGACAGCACATGATCGACATGGTCACCATCGTGGGAAGAGTCGCCACGGATCCGACCCAGGGTCAGACCGGGGGAGGAGTGCCGGTCACGAACTTCCGTCTCGCGAGCACCCATCGCCGTTTCGACGCCGCCACGCAGGAGTGGACGGATGCCGGGACCAACTGGTTCTCGGTGGCCGCGTTCCGAAGCCTCGGCGAGAACGCGAAGGCATCGTTGCGAACCGGCGACAGCGTGATCGTCACCGGCCGGCTGAAGATCCGCAACTGGGAGAGCAACGGCAAGCACGGCACGAGCGTCGACATCGACGCGGATGCCATCGGACACGACCTTCGGTGGGGCACGACGGCTTATCGACCGCAGTCACGTCCGGCTGCGGCGGGCCTCGATGCGACGTCGACTGCCGAGGGGAACAGCCCGGAGGAAGAGGTGGATGACGATCCCGGGTCGGAGCAGGCGATGCAGGATTCTGAGCCGCTGGACCTGTCATGGGCCGCACCGGGCCCGGCCGCGGGTGCCATGTCCTGACGGTGGTCCGGCTCCGCGCCCGATCAGGGTGTGCGGGGCGCCGGCGGCGCGCAGGGACCGATTGCGCGGCGACGTAGACTCGGCATGTGCTTCGTCGTTCGGTCTTCTCGTCGCCGCGCGCGGCCGGTGCCCTCGCGGCTTCGATCGCCGCGCTCCTGGTGCTCTCCGCCTGCGCGCCGACTCCCGCCCCCTCTGCCTCTCCCACGGCTGTTGCGTCGCCGACGCCCGAGACGACGACTCCTGCGGAACCGACGCTCGTGCCCGACGGCACTGCGGAGGAGAACCTCCCGGTCTTCACCGCGGTCGCGGAGCGCGTCTGGGCAACTGATCAGCGCGGGGCCGGGCGTGCGTACATCGACGCTCTGGTCACAGCGGGATTCGATCGGAAAGCCATGCAGGTGACACAAGACCAGTCGACGGTGGGCAACCCGGCTGAGAGCCTGCAGTTCTCCGTGCGATGGGGCGACAACGAGTGCCTCGTCGGTCAAGTGGGCCCGTCCACCGGACGTGTCGTCACGGTCGTGATGCCGCAACTCGCCGAGGGGCGCTGCCTGGTCGGCACCACACGTCCGATCGACTGGTGAGCACATGCTGTTGCGCGTTGAGGTGTTTCCGGTTGAGGCACGGCGCTGGGTTGCTGTCATCGATGCGCCCGAGGGCGCGTTCTCTACGGAGTGCGCACGACCGGAGGATGTGCCAGAGGAGGTCGAGTCCGTCATCCGAGGTGTGCGGAAGATCCGCGGGTTCGCGACCGAACTCGTCGATGACCTCGGACGCGCATGGAGCCCGGCAGACGGCGGAGATCAGTCCAGGCGCCGGGGAATCGTCTGACCGCCGACCCGGAGGTAGTCTTAGGTAGATTTCCGCACCGCTTCAGCAGTGCGACGGCAGGTTCGATTCTGATCAGCAAAGGTGTTTAAACGGTATGGCTGAGTACATCTACTCGATGGTGCGTGCGCGTAAGGCAGTGGGCGAGAAGCTCATCCTCGACGACGTCACCATGGCGTTCCTCCCCGGCGCGAAGATCGGCATGGTCGGTCCGAACGGCGCCGGAAAGTCGACGATCCTCAAGATCATGGCCGGTCTCGACACTCCGTCGAACGGCGAGGCGAAGCTCTCACCGGGCTACACGGTCGGCATCCTGATGCAGGAGCCGGAGCTCGACGAGTCCAAGACGGTGATCGAGAACATCCAGGACGGCATCGCGATCAAGCCGAAGGTCGACCGTTTCAACGAGATCTCGCTGCTGATGGCCGAGCCGGACGCCGACTTCGACGCCCTGCTCGCCGAGATGGGCACGCTGCAGGAGGAGATCGATGCCGCCGACGGCTGGGACCTCGACTCGCAGCTCGATCAGGCCATGGACGCGCTGCGCACACCTCCGGCCGACGCCGCGATCGCCCCGCTCTCCGGTGGTGAGAAGCGTCGTGTCGCGCTCGCGAAGCTGCTTCTGCAGAAGCCCGACCTCCTGCTCCTCGACGAGCCCACCAACCACCTCGACGCCGAGAGCGTGCTCTGGCTCGAGCAGCACCTGCAGGCGTACAAGGGTGCCGTGATCGCTATCACCCACGACCGGTACTTCCTCGACCACGTCGCCGAGTGGATCGCCGAGGTCGACCGAGGCCGTCTCATCGGCTACGAGGGCAACTACTCGACTTACCTGGAGAAGAAGGGCGAACGCCTCGAGGTCCAGGGCAAGAAGGACGCGAAGCTGGCCAAGCGCCTCAAGGAGGAGCTGGAGTGGGTCCGTTCCAGCGCGAAGGGCCGCCAGACCAAGTCGAAGGCGCGTCTCGCCCGCTACGAGGAGATGGCTTCGGAGGCGGAGCGGACCAGGAAGCTGGACTTCGATGAGATCCAGATCCCCGCGGGTCCGCGCCTGGGAGGCATCGTCATCGATGCCAAGAAGCTGCAGAAGGGCTTCGACGGACGTGTGCTGATCGATAACCTCAGCTTCAGCCTGCCGCCGAACGGCATCGTCGGCGTGATCGGTCCCAACGGTGTGGGTAAGACCACGCTCTTCAAGACGATCGTGGGTCTGGAGCCGCTCGACGGCGGCGATCTGAAGATCGGTGAGACCGTCAAGATCAGTTACGTCGACCAGTCGCGTTCCAACATCGATCCGAACAAGACCCTGTGGGAGGTCGTGTCCGACGGCCTGGACTACATCACCGTCGGCAAGACCGAGATCCCGTCCCGCGCTTACGTGTCGAAGTTCGGTTTCAAGGGCCCGGACCAGCAGAAGAAGGCCGGTGTGCTCTCCGGTGGTGAGCGCAACCGTCTCAACCTCGCGCTGACGCTCAAGGAGGGTGGCAACCTGCTGCTCCTCGACGAGCCGACCAACGACCTCGACGTCGAGACCCTGAGCTCGCTCGAGAACGCTCTGCTCGAGTTCCCCGGTTGCGCCGTGGTCATCACCCACGACCGGTGGTTCCTCGACCGCATCGCGACGCACATCCTCGCATACGAGGGCACCGACGAGAATCCCGGCCAGTGGTACTGGTTCGAGGGCAACTTCGAGGCGTACGAGGAGAACAAGATCGAGCGCCTCGGACCGGATGCCGCGAAGCCGCACCGCTCGACGCACCGCAAGCTGACGCGCGACTGAGGCCGCGATGTCCGCTTCGCCGGGGCCGCGTCTGCACATCCCGATCCACCTCCGCTGGGGTGACCTGGATGCGTTCAATCACGTCAACAACACGTCGATGCTGAAACTGCTCGAGGAGGCTCGAGTCAGAGCCTTCTGGCGTGCCGGCCCCGGCGAGGAGGCGCCGTCGACGGCGGTGCTCGACTCCGGTATCGACGAGGGCATCCTGACCCTCATCGCGCGCCAGGAGATCGAGTACCTCGCACCCGTGCCCTATCAGCGACGTCCTCTCGAGGTGCAGATGTGGTTCGGCAAGCTCGGCGGCTCGAGCGTCGAAGTCTGCTACGAGGTGCACAACGATCCGGCTGCCGAACCGCGACAGATCTACGCTCGGTCCACCGCGATCATCGTGTTGGTCGATGCTCAGACCGGGCGTCCCACCCGGCTCACGCAGGAGATGCGCGATGCGTGGGAGCCGTACGTGGGTGACTCGATCGAGTACAGCCACCGCTGATCTGGCGTCTACAGCCGACGACGCGATGAGCGTCCGTCCCTAGCGCGCCTCTTCGGGGACGCGGATCATGATCTCCTGGGCGACACTCGCGACCAGCGCGCCGTCGCGCGTGTAAATGCGCCCGGTGGCAAGGCCTCGACCTCCGCGCGCATTCGGCGACTCCTGGACGTAGAGCAGCCATTCGTCCACGCGCGCGGGTCGATGCCACCACATCGCATGGTCGAGGCTCGCGACCTTCAAGCCGGGGAGCGCCCAGTAGACGCCGTGCGCCCGGAGGATCGACTCCTGAATAGTCATGTCGCTCAGGTAGGCGAGAGCCGCCCTGTGCAGGCGCTGGTCGTCGGGGAGCGGCGCACGCAGTCGCATCCACACAGCCTGGCGCGGTACGTGCGCATCGTCGCTGGGCAGATACATCGGAGAGTCGACGTGTCGCACATCGGCAGCCCGTTCGCTGAGCATCCGCGTCGTGCCTTCTGGCAGGCCGTGCACACGCTCCTCATCCGGGGTGAGGTCGTCCGGATCGGGAATTCCCGCCGGCATCGGCTGTGCATGCTCCACGCCGGGATCGGCATCCTGGAACGAGGCGATCATCGAGAAGATCGGCACACCGTTCTGGTAGGCCTGTGTCCGCCGCGTCGAGAATGATCGGCCGTCGTGGATCCGATCGACGGCGATCGTGATTCCCTGGCTCGCGTCTCCTGGGCGCAGGAAGTACCCGTGCATCGAGTGCACCGCGCGGTCCTCCGGGAGCGTCCGCTCTGCCGCGAGCAGAGCCTGGGCGAGCACCTGGCCGCCGTAGATGCGGCCACTCGGCATCGGGTGCGACGAGCCGGTGAAGATGTCCTCCGTCGTGCGGGCCTGAGCCGCGTCGAGATCGAGGACCTCGAGAAGTCGCTCGACGGTCTGGATGGCGTGCTGCTCCGCGCTCATGTGTTCCTCTCCGCGACCCCGCATGCCGCACCGTTGGTAGTTTAGAACGCGTGCCGCATCACCTCCTCCTCGCCGACCCCGAGACCGCGAAGGACGTTCTGACCTTCGTCGGTCGAGCGACCAGGATCACGGACGACGGTGTGCGACTACAGGCGGCGAACGGCGTGCTCGCGCTGACCACCGCCGTGCTCGCGCCGCAGACGCTGTTCGATCAGACGCCGACCATCCTCGCGATGCGCATCGTGCATGCCGACCCCGAACTCGAATGCGATGTCGTCGTCGATCAGCTTTCGAAGACGGACGAGGCCGACCGCCTGACTCTCCCCGAAACAGGGCTCGCCCCGGCATGGGCAGGTGTCGCGCCGCCTCGGAGCGCCTGGGCGCCCGAGACGACGCTGGTCGCATCCGTGATCGCGCAGCGCGCGCAATGGGGTATCTCGGCCGTCGCGCGAGGCGCGGGACCCGGCTCGGGTGAGGAAGCGGTCCGTGCACTCCGCGCCGCGATCTGGGGTGAGCCGGATGAGGAACTCGGAGGGCTGCCCCGCGGCGTGGCGTTCGCCGCGGATGCGATGGGCTTCATCTCGGGCGAGGAGCAGGTTCGCGTTGCGCGATCCGGCAGGTGGACGCGTCTGACGTTCCGCCGCGGTCACGTGCTGGTGCGCGGTCCCGTGGCCACGGGACTGACGAGCGTGCGTACGACCGGCTCTGCCCTCTAGCCTGGGGGAGAACCCGCCGCATGGGCGCCGCGCGGTTCCCGGCGCGCTGACACCTCGTCTTCTCGAGCGTCAGCCCGCGGCTGCGGCAGCGCGGCCGGCGGTTCTGCCGGAGAACAGGCATCCTCCGAGGAAGGTGCCCTCGAGCGCGCGATAGCCGTGAACCCCGCCGCCGCCGAAACCGCTCGCCTCGCCCGCGGCGTAGAGCCCGGGGATCGGATCGCCGGTCGCATCGAGGGCGCGGCCCTCGAGGTCGGTGTTGATGCCGCCGAGCGACTTGCGTGTGAGGACGTGGAGTTTGACCGCCACCAGTGGTCCTGCGCTCGGGTCCTGCAGACGATGCGGCGCTGCCGTGCGGATCAGCTTGTCACCCCGATAGCTGCGCATCGAACGAAGCATGCCGATCTGTGCATCCTTCGTGAAGTCATTGTCCATCTCACGGTCCCTGGCGACCACCTCGCGGCGGACGTTCTCGATGTCGAGGAACTCGCCCCCGGGGTGGCGCTGCATCTGCTCGAGCAGCGACTCGAGGTCGTTCTCGACGATGAAGTCCTCGCCCTCATCGAGAAACGATTGCACCGGTCCGGTCGGACCCTTGGCGAGCCTCGACTTCAGCAGCAGCTGGACGTCTTTGCCGGTGAGGTCAGGATTCTGCTCGCTGCCCGAGAGAGCGAACTCCTTCTCGACGATCTGCCGCGAGGTGACGAACCAGGAGTGATCGTGGCCGGTCGTCCGGAGGTGGGCGAGCGTCCCCAACGTGTCGAAACCCGGGAACAGCGGAACCGGGAGGCGCTTGCCCGTGGCGTCCAGCCAGAGCGACGACGGCCCGGGGAGGATGCGGATGCCGTGAGACGGCCAGACCGGATCCCAGTTCGTGATGCCTTCGACGTAGTGCCACATCCGGTCGCCGTTGATGAATCGCGCGCCGGCGGCTGCACTGACGCTGTACATCGATCCGTCGACATAGGCCGGCACCCCCGTGAGCATGTGCTCGGGGGGAGTGCCGAGGCGTTCCGGCCACGCTGCACGTACGAGGTTGTGGTTCCCGCCGATGCCGCCCGAGGAGACGATGGTCGCCCCGGCCTCGATCTCGAACTCGCCGACGATCTCGCGCGAGGACACGGCACCACGCTGCGCGCCCGACGAGGCGAGGATGTTTCCACGCGCTCCAGTGACCGCGCCATCGGTCACCACGAGCTCGGAGACCCGGTGTCGAGGGAGGACCGTCAGGCGTCCTTCCCGCTCGCCCTGCTCGACGGCGAAGGCGAAGGGAGCGACGATGCCCGGCCCCGTGCCCCAGGTGATGTGGAATCGCGGGACCGAGTTGCCCGGTCCGATGGCGCCGTAGCCACCGCGTTCCGCCCAGCCGACGACCGGGAAGAAGCCGACGCCGCGCTCGCGCAGCCAGGAGCGCTTCTCGCCAGCGGCGAACTGCAGATAGGCCTCGGCCCAGCGCTTCGGCCATTCGTCTTCCGGCCGGTCGAAACCGGCGTTGCCGAACCAGTCCTGCGTCGCGAGCTCGAGGGAGTCCTTGATGCCGAGCCGGCGCTGCTCGGGGGAGTCCACGAAGAAGAGCCCGCCGAACGACCACCAGGCCTGACCGCCGAGGTTCGTCCGCGGCTCCTGGTCGACCAGGATGACGCGTCGGCCGGCGTCGAGAGCCTCGGCAGCGGCCACCAGCCCTGCCAGCCCCCATCCGATCACCAGGACATCCGTGGACAGGGGCTTGGTCGTCATGAGTTCTCCGTTGATTCCTGACGTGATCGGGTCTCGAGCGTGGGGCGACCGCCGGGAGCGGCACCGATCCCCGAAGGCTCGAATGTGTTCACCATGGCATATGCCGCCCGCTCGAGGTAGTCCCAGAGCGTCGCTTCGTGCAGAGGAGACAACCTCGCCTCGTCCACGGCGGTCCGCATGTGACGAAGCCAACGATCGCGCGCGTCCGCATCGATGTGGAAGGGCATGTGCCGCATACGGAGCCGAGGGTGCCCGCGGGTGTCGCCATACGTCGTCGGGCCGCCCCAGTACTGCTCGAGGAACATCCGGAGCCGGTCCTCGGCGGGCCCGAGGTCCTCTTCGGGGTACATCGGCTTCATCACGGGATCGAGGGCGACCTCGCGGTAGAAGACCGACACGATCTTCGCGAACGTGTCGTGTCCGCCGATCTCGTCGTAGAACGTCACTTCTGGGGACTCCCGTCGTCGTTCGGCTTCTTGCGCCGCCAGATCCCGCGATCAGGGATCACCGGCACGCCGGTCACCGCATTCGGTCGCGTCCGGGGAGGATTCGCGCCACGAACCCGACGGGCGCCGTCGAGCCCCGTCGGCACGACATCGACCATGCGCGGCACGCTGATCTCCTTCTCGAGGAGCGCGGCGCGCAGACGGCGACGCAGCTCCTGCGCCACGTCGTCCTTCGCATTGGCGCGTGCCTTGATCACGATGCGGACGACGAGAGCATCGCCGTCGATCGACTCCAGGCCCCAGAGCTCGGGCTTCTCGATGATGCGCGTGCGCCACTTGGGATCCTTCGCCAACCCCTGTGCGGTCTCGAGCATGATGTGCTCCACCTGCTCGAGGTCGGAGTCGGCCGGGACCCCGAGGTCGATGATCGATCGCGCCCATCCCTGAGACATGTTGCCGATGCGGGTGACCTCGCCGTTTCGCACATACCAGAGGGTGCCGTTGACGTCACGGACCTGGGTGATGCGCACGCTGACGTACTCAACGACGCCGCTCGCGAGCCCGAGGTCGACGACGTCGCCGATGCCGATCTGGTCCTCGGCCACGAGGAACATGCCGTTGAGCACGTCCTTGACGATGTTCTGGGCGCCGAAACCGAGACCGGCGCCGACCGCGGCGGTGAGGAGAGTCAAAGAACCGAGCAGGCTCTGGTCGAGAGCGTTCACGATGAGCACGATCGCGATGACGACGAGCATCACGTTGACGATGTTCTGCAGGATGGTGCCGAGCGTCCTGGTGCGCTGCACCAGTCGCATGTCAGCGAGGGGGGATCGCTCCAGCGCCTGGGTGTCGTCGACCGATGCCTTGCTCTTCGCGCTGTCGACGATGCGGTGCACGACCCGTCGGATGACGAGGCGGAGGATGAGCCCGATCACGATGCAGCTCGCGATGATGATCGCGACGGTGAGTGCCTTCATACCGGCCGCGCCCAGCCAGGCGAGGAGCTTCGTCACCCAATCGGGAAGCTCAGCGGGGGTGGGGGGAGTGGTTGTCGTGAAGGGGAGCATCATCAGTCACGATCCTAGCGAGCGGGTCTCTGTGCAGGCTGGACGGACGTGCCGTGCCAAAACGGAGACCATCCACACCCGCTCCGGCGTGTCCGAGCAGAACACACCGAAGGCGGGGTGGATGGTCTCCGTTTCGAGAGGCGGCCGGTGGTGACGCCGGCGGCCGCGCTCAGTCCTCCGCGTCGCGTGCCTGTGCGGCGAGTGCGCGCTCGACGTCGGCCAGGTTCTCGAGGACCAGGCGTCGAAGAGCCGGTGCCGCCTCCTGGTTGGCAGCCAGCCACGCGCGCGTCGCATCGCGAAGCGCCGCGTCGGCGAGGGCGGTCGGGAAGAGACCGACGATAAGGTACTGGGCGATCTGGTAGGTGCGCGACTCCCAGACGGGAAGCAACATGTCGAAGTAGGCGGGGACGAACTCGCCCAGCACAGCGGCGCCGGCAGGATGCGTGAAACCGAGCGCGGCGGAGCGGACGATCGTGTTGGGGGCATCGTCGCGTTCGATGAGCGAAGCCCACGCGGCCTTCTTGGAAGCCGAGTCCGGCAGTGAGGCCCGGGCCTGCGCCGCGAACTCCCCACCCTTGGCGGTGTTGTCCGCAGCCAGGGCCGCATCGATGCTCGCCGCATCCGTGGCGCCGATGGTGGCCAGACCGACGAGCAGCTGCCAATTCAGGTCGGCGTCGATCTCCAGGCCCGGAAGCGTGTCCTCCCCGGAGCGCAGACGGCCGACGATGCCGGCGTGCTCCTGGGTCACCAGCGCATTCGCGAAGGCGGTCACGAACTGCAGCTGGCTGTCGCTGCCCGGCTCTGCCGCCTCCGCCAGGTTCCACAGCCCATCGGCGATCCTGAGACGCGCCGCCTCGCGCTCGGTCGGAGCGACGTAGAGCGTGGCGGCCGTCCGCAGCTGAGCGAGCGTGGTGCGCACGGTCGTCGACTCGGTCTCCCGGCCGATGTTCCCCAGCACGAGGTCGATGTAGGCGGACGCCGCCGTCTCCGCATCCCGGGTCTGATCCCACGCGGCGCCCCACACCAGGGAGCGGGCGAGCGGATCGTGGATGTCGGCGAGGTGGGCGATCGCGGTGGCGAGCGACTTCTCGTCGAGGCGGATCTTCGCGTAGGCGAGGTCCTCGTCGTTGAGCAGCACGAGGTCGGGGCGGGCGATTCCCTGCAGCTCCGGCACCTCGGTGCGGTCGCCGTCGACATCCACCTCGAGGTAGTGCGTGCGCGTGAGCGCACCGTCGGTCAGCGTGTAGAAGCCGATGCCCAGTCGGTGCGGTCGGATGGTCGGGTAGTCCGCGGGGGCCGTCTGGGTGATGGCGAAGCGCGAGATCGTGCCGTCATGGTCCTCGGCGATGACCGGCTCGAGCGTGTTGACGCCCGCCGTCTCCAGCCACTTCTTCGACCAGGTGCTCAGGTCACGACCGCTGGTCGCTTCCAGCTCCGAGAGCAGATCGCTCAGCTCGGTGTTGCCCCAGGAGTGCTTCTGGAAGTACTGGGACACTCCGGCGAAGAACGCCTCGATGCCCACCCAGGCGGCGAGCTGCTTCAGGACAGATCCGCCCTTGGCATAGGTGATGCCGTCGAAGTTGACCTGCACGTCTTCCAGGTCGTTGATCTCGGCGACGATCGGGTGCGTCGAGGGAAGCTGGTCCTGCCGGTAGGCCCAGGTCTTCTCCATGGCGTTGAAGGTCGTCCAGGCTTCGGTCCACTCGGTGGCTTCGGCAGTGGCGATGGTGGATGCCCACTCGGCGAACGATTCGTTCAGCCAGAGATCGTTCCACCACTTCATCGTGACGAGGTCGCCGAACCACATGTGCGCGAGCTCATGCAGGATGGTGACGACGCGGCGCTCCTTGACGGCGTCGGTCACCTTGCTGCGGAAGACATAGGTCTCGGTGAAGGTGACGGCTCCCGCATTCTCCATCGCGCCGGCGTTGAACTCGGGGACGAAGAGCTGGTCGTACTTGGCGAACGGGTACGGAACCCCGAACTTCGACTCGTAGTAGGCGAAGCCCTCGCGGGTCTTGTCGAAGATGTAGTCGGCGTCGAGGTGCTGCCACAGGCTCTTGCGGCCGTACACGCCGAGGGGGATCACGCGGCCCGAGGCGCTGGTGAGTTCGGAGAACGTGGACTCGTAGGGCCCGGCCACGAGCGCCGTGATGTACGAGGAGATGCGCGGGGTCGGCTCGAAGCCCCACGTCGCCGTCGTGTCGTCGTCGTGCACGATGGGCTCGGGCGTGGGGGAGTTGGAGATGACCTTCCACGCGGCCGGTGCCGTCACGGTGAACTGGAACGTCGCCTTGAGGTCGGGCTGCTCGAACACGGCGAACACACGACGCGAGTCCGGGACCTCGAACTGCGAGTAGAGGTAGACCTCCCCGTCGACCGGGTCGACGAATCGGTGCAGACCCTCGCCGGTGTTCGTGTAGAGGCAGTCGGCGTCGACGACCAGCACGTTCTCGGCCTGCAGCCCGCTGAGCGCGATGCGAGAGTCGGCGAAGACCTCGTTCGGGTCGAGCTGCTCGCCGTTGAGGGAGATCTCGCGCACGTCGCGGGCGATCAGGTCGATGAAGGTGAAGCTCTCCGGAGTCGCGGTGAAGCGCACCACGCTCCGGGAGCCGAAGACCTCGGCACCCTTGGTCAGATCGAGGGCGACTTCATAGGACTGAGTGTCGATGACGTCGCGGCGCTCCTGCGCTTCGATGCGGGTGAGGTTCTCTCCAGGCACAGCTTTACTCCCAGGGGTGAGGGGATGTCACCGGGGTCGGCGCAGTTGGCGCCGACGGCAACCCTGACAGCCTACGCCAGTGCGGTGGGTGTCTCCTCGCATCGAAGGGGGAGGACGGAGGGATAGAAACGGAGCGGTGGGGACCTCGATGCTCCGTCGAAGTGAAAGGATGGAGGGGTGACTGCGATCGAGCCGAATGTCGTCCCCTTTGCCTCGCCTGCTGCCGCCGGCGGTGCACCCTTCGTGACCACGCCGGTGGCCTATGACGGGATCCTCCTCGCCGGGTTCGGTGGACCAGAGGGGCAGGACGACGTCATCCCCTTCCTCCGGAATGTGACCCGCGGCCGAGGAATTCCGGATGAACGGCTCGAGGAGGTCGCGCACCACTACCGGCACTTCGGCGGCGTGAGTCCCATCAACGGACAGAACCGCGTGCTGAAGGAAGCGCTCGAGAACGCCCTCGCCGAACGCGGGATCACGCTCCCCGTGTACTGGGGCAACCGGAACTGGGCCCCTTATCTCGAAGAGGTCGTCACCGAGGCCTCGAGCAAGGGCCACAACACGCTGCTGGCCTTCGCCACCAGCGCCTACAGCTCGTTCTCCAGCTGCCGTCAGTACCGTGAGGACTTCGCCCGCATCCTCGAGGAGACGGGGCTGGGCGACACGGTGACGATCGACAAGATTCGGCCTTTCTACGATCACCCCGGCTTCGTGGAGGCCTTCGAGACCGGCGTCCGCGAGGCGGTGGAGGGCTTCCTGGCCGCCGGCATCGCAGCGGCGGACATCCAGATCCTGTTCTCCACCCACAGCATCCCGACGGCCGACGCCGAGCGCTCCGGAGCGCGAGACATCGACTGGGGCGAGGGCGGCGCATATGCGGCTCAGCATCTCGCCGTGGCCGCGTGGGTCATGGATCGCGTGCGGCAGACGGTTCCCGCAGCTGCCGACGTCTCGTGGGAGCTGGTCTACCAGTCCCGCTCGGGCCCCGCCTCGCAGCCGTGGCTCGAGCCCGATGTCTGCGACGTGATCGGCGAGCTGCCCGACCGCGGTCGCAAGGCAGTCGCGGTCGTCCCCGTCGGCTTCATGAGCGACCACATGGAGGTCTTGTGGGACCTCGACACCGAGGCGGCCGAGGCAGCGGAAGAAGCCGGACTCGTCTTCACTCGTACCCCGACCCCCGGTGTCTCTCCGGCATTCGTCGACGGCATCGTCGATCTGATCCAGGAGCGTCTTCAGGGTCGCCCCAACGAGGAGCGCGCGCATGTCACGTCGCTCCCCGGCGGCTTCGATGTCTGCCGTCCCGGATGCTGCGAGAACGTCCGCGCGGGGTTCAAGCCTGCTGCCGCGGGCATCGCCCCGTGACCTCGGACTCGACCGACGCCGCTTCTAGGATGGGAGCCATGCGCATCCACATCGCCACCGACCACGCGGGACTCGACTTCTCCACGCAGCTGCAGGATCACCTGCGTGCTGCGGGGCACGACGTGGTCGACCACGGCCCGATCGAGTACGACGCGGTCGATGACTACCCCGCGTTCTGCATCCGCGCGGCGCAGGCGGTCATCGCCGACCAGCGCGCCGGTGTCGAGGCACTCGGTGTGGTCTTCGGCGGTTCGGGGAACGGTGAGCAGATCGCAGCCAACAAGGTCGAGGGTGTGCGGGCCGCGCTGGTCTGGAATCTCTCGACGGCTGAGCTCGCCCGCGAGCACAACGATGCGAACGTCATCTCCATCGGAGCGCGGCAGCACACCTTCGACGAGGTGACGTCGTTCATCGATCGGTTCATCCAGACGCCGTTCTCGGGCGATGAGCGTCACGTGCGGAGGATCGGCCAGATCGCCGACTTCGAGCGCGACGGTTCCCTGCTCCCGGACCCGCGGGCCTGACATGCCCGAGGGCCACTCCGTCCACCGGATCGCGCGGCAGTTCGATCGCAACTTCGTCGGCAAGACGCTGAGCGCGTCCAGCCCGCAGGGACGGTTCGCCGAGGGAGCCGCCGTTCTGGACGGACGTGCGGCGGTGAGTGTGCAGGCCGTCGGCAAGCAGATGTTCCTCGAGGCGGAGGGTGACCTCTGGCTGAGAGTGCACCTGGGTCTCTACGGCGCGTGGGATTTCGCCGGGGAGATCCTCGTCGATCCCACGATCGCTTCGGCCAATGGGCGGATGGGGCAGACGAACCAGCGCGGCACCGTGATCGACGAGGAGATCCTCGATGACGCCGGTGAGAACTCCCTCGCATCCATCGGGGCGCCTCGGCGCACGCGGGTGCACGTGCGCATGTCGGAGCAGACGAAGGGCCTCGTCGATGAGGGGCTCGAATGGCCGCCGCCGGTCGTCGGACAGGTTCGTCTCCGCCTCATGACAGACATCACCGCCGCCGATCTGCGTGGCCCGACCGCCTGTGTTCTGCAGACGCCGGAGGAGATGCTGGCGACGATCGCCAAGCTCGGTCCCGACCCGCTGGTCGGCGACCCGGTCGAGAACGAGGAGCGGTTCGTCCGCGCGGTCAGGAAGAAGTCGACGGTCATCGCGCTGCTCCTGATGGACCAGTCCGTCGTCAGCGGCATCGGCAACGTCTACCGCGCCGAGATGCTCTACCGGCAGCGGCTGAACCCGCACACTCCGGGCCGAGATGTCCCGGAGGAGGTCGTGCGGGCGCTCTGGCACGATTGGGTCCGGCTTCTGGCCATCGGTGTCGAGACCGGCCAGATGATGACCATGGACGGCCTCACGGGAGCGGACTACCGTGCGGCGATGGCGAACCGCGACGACCGGCACTGGGTGTACCACCGCGCCGGTCTGCCGTGTCGCGTCTGCGGCACCGAGATCGCCCTCGAGGAGATCGGCGCCCGGAAGCTCTATTGGTGCCCGCGCTGTCAGGCGTGACCGGGCGCCGTGGCATCGCATCCGTTCTAGGCTGATCGCATGCGACAGAATCCGAGCTTCACTCTCGCCGACGTGGGCGAGATCCGCCGGGTGATCGAGATGAATCCGTGGGCGACGATCATGAGTGCCGGGGACGACGGTCTCGTCGCTTCACACTACGCGGTGCTTCTGGACGAGGGACGGCACGACCTCACCATCGTCGGGCATGTCGGTCGCCCGGACGACCTCATCCACGGACTGGGGGAGCGCGAACTGCTCGTCGTGTTCCAGGGGCCCCACGGTTATGTCTCGCCCGGGTGGTACGGCGATGTCCCGGCGGTGCCGACGTGGAACTACACCGCGGTGCACATCGCCGGCGTGCCCGAGCTCTTGACCGACGAGGAGAACCTCGTCGTGCTCGACCAGCTCGTCGCGCACTTCGAAACCCGGATGCCGGAGCCGCGACGCATGTGGGAACGCCCGAACGATCAGGCCTACGTCCAGCGCCTCGCCTCAGGAACGGTCGGCTTCCGGTTGACCCCGACCCGCGTCGTCGCCAAGCGGAAGCTCAGCCAGAACAAACCGCCGGAGACGATCGAGACGGTGATCGCGGCCCTCTCGACCGACGGCCCCTATTCGAACCCGGCTCTCGCCGCGGAGATGCGGCGCGCTCAGGATGCGCGCAGAGAAGGACGACAGCAGTGACCGAGCGCGGAACGGCCATCGACACCATCACGGCTGCGCGGATCGCGGGCCCTGGGCGCGAGTTCCTGATGGATGAGGAGCCCGTCGACATCTTCATCGCCGACGGGCAGATCGTCGATATCGCCCCGACCGGGGCTCTGCCTGCACGCGGCGAGGTCATCGAAGCAGATGGTGCCTGGGCGGTTCCCGGGCTCTGGGACAACCATGTCCACACCGTCCAATGGGCACTGACGTCCGAACGTGCTCCGCTCGGCCGCGCGGACTCCGCTGCTTCGGCGGCCGCGGCGATGAGCGGTGTCGCCCCGCTGCCGGATGGGCGCCGCGTCGGCACCGGTTTTCGTGACGCCCTGTGGTCGGATCGTCCATCGCTGGATCTCTTGGATGCCGCGACCGGGGACGTCCCGACGTACCTCATCAACGCCGACGTCCACAGCGTCTGGTTGAACAGCGCTGCTCTTGCTCGCGAGAGGTTCCGGAGCGACGACGGTGTGCTTCGGGAGACCGAGGCGTTCGAGATCTCGCGCCGCCTGAACGCCGTCGACGCCGCTCATGGCGACCGTGCGATGATGCGGGCAGGCGAGCAAGCCGCGGCGCGCGGCATCACCGGCCTCGTCGACTTCGACATGGCGTGGAGTGCGGAGGCCTGGCCCCGGCGTGTGCACGCCGGCTTCGCCTCGCATCGCGTCGAGTTCGCGGTGTACCCCTTCGACCTCGACAGGGCCATCGGAGAGGGGCTGCGCACAGGCGAGCTGCGGGAGATGCCCGATGTCCCGGCCGCAGGCAGGGGTCTCGTGCACGTCGGACCGCTGAAGGTCATCACCGACGGGTCGCTGGGCACACGAACTGCCGCCTGCTCGCACGCCTATCCCGGAGATCCGGGCAACTTCGGGGTGCTGACCGTCCCTTCGGACGAGCTCGTCGCCCTGCTGACCCGCGCGACCGGTGCGGGCCTGGCCGCGGCCGTGCACGCGATCGGTGACAGGGCGATCACCTCGGCTCTGGACGCCTTCGCCACCACGGGCGCCGTCGGATCTATCGAGCACGTGCAACTCGTGCGGCATACCGACCTCGCACGATTCGCCCGTCTCGACGTGATCGCCAGTGTCCAGCCGCAGCACGCGGTGGACGACCGCGATCTGGTGGACCGCCACTGGGCGGAGCAGACCGCGATCGGCTACCCGCTCGCATCGCTGCGGGACGCGGGTGCGCGGCTGCGCTTCGGATCGGACGCACCGGTCGCCGAGCTCGACCCGTGGCAGGCCATCTCCGCCGCGGTGTCGCGCACCGACGACGAGCGGGCCGCGTGGCATCCGGAAGAGCGGCTCACGCTTGACCAGGCGCTCGAGGCGAGTGTCCGTTCGTCGCTGCGACCCGGCGAGCCCGCGGACATCGTCCTGTGCGGCGCGGATCCTCGAACGGCTACGGGGGAGCTGCTGCGATCGATGCCTGTCCTCTCCACGCTTCTCGCGGGGTACGTCACGCACACCGCGTGATCCCCGTAACGAACGCAAGAAGGGGCGGCCCTCGGAGAACCGAGAGCCGCCCCTTCTGAGGTCAGACGGGACCGATCAGGCTGCGATGTGCGAGACGAGGAACCAGCGGTCCTTCTCGAGCCCGCGCTGGATCTCGATCGCGACGTCCTGGCTCGTCAGATCGACCTCGTCGAGTCCTTCGACGGCAGCCTTGACATCGACCAGGATCGCGTCGATGTCGGCGATCACGGCGCGGATCAGTTCGTCCGACTGAGTGAAGCCCGCGGGGACGGTGGTCGCGCCGGCCTTCTCTGCCACGGCGCTCACACGCGCATCGATCGGCAGTCCGAGGGCGACGATCCGCTCTGCGGCGGTGTCGGCGAAATCGCCCGCGTGCGCGACGACCGTGTCGAGAAGCTCATGGACGCCGACGAAGTTGGCTCCTCGGACGTGCCAGTGCGCCTGCTTGCCGTTGACGGTCAGCGCCTGGAGGCCGAGCACCACAGGGGAGAGGAACTGGGCCGCCCCTGCAGCCACGGTCGGGTCGATGGCGGTGGTGGAAACGGTCTGTGCCTTGCTCATCTTGTGCTCCTCCGGATGGATTTCTCGTACCTGTTGTAGACAACGCTACTCGGGCTCAGACATTCCGCAACCAAGCTGAGGCTGGGCTCACTTCCGCGTGATTCCGCGGTGATTCGGGTAGCCTCGCCTCATGAGCATCGCCGCCGGAGCCTCTGTCCTCGCCCTGTCGAACAGCGCACCGTCCATCGACGACACGGCGTTCGTGGCGGATGGTGCCCGCATCGTCGGGGATGTGTCACTCGCGGCAGGCGTCAGCGTCTGGTACAACGCGGTGCTTCGAGGTGACTCTGCGGGAATCAGCATCGGATCGGACTCGAACGTCCAGGACAACGTCTCGATCCACGTGGATCCCGAGCACGGGGTGACCATCGGCGCCCAGGTCTCGATCGGCCACAACGCGGTCGTGCACGGCTGCACGATCGGAGACGGCACGCTCGTCGGCATGGGGGCCGTGATCCTCAGCGGAGCGAAGATCGGAGCCGGGTGTCTGATCGCCGGCGGCGCGGTGGTCCTCGGCGATGCGGACATCCCTGCGGGATCGCTGGTCGCGGGTGTTCCCGCGAAGGTGCGTCGCACGCTCGACGAGGATGAGCGGTCCGGCCTGATCGCGAACGCCGCCGTCTACCTCGCCCACTCGCGTACCCATGAGGCCGCGACGTCGGCCTGAAGGCGCTGACCGATAGGCTGAGTCAGGTACGGGGCGGTGGCCAAGCTGGTTAAGGCAGTGGGCTCATAACCCAACGATCGCGGGTTCAAGTCCCGCCCGCCCTACTCTTCGTCTGCAGTTGCCCGGGAGTCGCCTCTTGCGAGGAACAGGTGACACGCGTGGCTCGTCACGAACGGTTCGAGTCGTTCGACCTCGAGCGGGCCGTCACTGTGGCGGAGGACATCACGCACCAGCTGAGCGTGAACACCGCAGACGAGTTCCTGATCCGCGTCGAGCAGATCGTGATAGTTGCACGGCGTGAGGTCGAACCGCAGGGAGGTCTCATCGACGACGGGGTTGAGGCCCGCATCGTCGAGGTGTTCGTAGAGCACGTCGACTTGTCGCAGCGCATCGGCCTCGAGGCCGAGCGGCGATTCACGCGACATCGCCCGCAGCATTCGCCCCCGTGAGACTGCTCCTTCGACTCGAGCGCGCGCCACGGAGCTCGATGCGACGTCGCGGACGGGGTGGAACACGACCGGGGGCCGGCCGCGTCTGCCGAGGACGAGAGTCTCGCTGCGGATCAGCCCCTCATCTTCGAGAACCCGGAGGTGATCCCGCACCGTGTTGAGGGGAATTCCGCATTGCGAGGCGAGCTCGCCTGCTGAGCATCCCGGCGTCTGCTGGATGGCGTGGAGCAACTGGAGCCGACGGGGTTGTGTCAGCCCGCGAAAATCGTGTGCGCGGCGGGGCATGTGGCGAGAGTAGACGCGGAAGAGGTCGCGTACCTGCGGTTGGACCGGAAATAAACCGGTAGAACGGAATGCGATGTGCGCGAGGGCTCGGGATGGTGGAACCACCATGACCACGAGGGGCGGGAAGCCATGAGGCTCACAGCCGAATCCGAGAACGTCGTGCGGGCGACCGCCAGCGTCGTCGCCGAGCACGCAGACGAGATAACCACGCTCTTCTATCGCGCCATGTTCGAGGCGCATCCGGAGTTGCTCCGCGTATTCAACCGGGCGAATCAGGCGATCGGAGAGCAGCCGAAGGCCCTGGCCGCATCCATCGTCGCCTTCGCAGTGCAGCTCATCGACCCCGCGGCACCCGACTTCGCCCCCGTGATGCGTCGCATCGCGCACAAGCATGTATCGCTGGGCGTCAAGGCGCGCCAGTACACGATCGTGGGGCACCACCTCCTCGACGCGGTCGGAACAGTCCTCGGGGACGCGGTCACGCCGGAGGTGAGAGCGGCGTGGGACGAGGTCTACTGGCTCTTCGGATGCTCCCTGATCGCGGAAGAGGCGAAACTGTATGCGCTCGGCGGCACCGACCCGGAGTTCCCCTGGAGGAAGCACCGGGTGGTGGAGCGGATCCAGGAGTCCTCCGACGTCGTCTCACTCGTGCTCGCTCCCGTCTCAGGAGACGTGGGGTCATACCGGGCCGGACAGTACGTGGCCATCGCCGTCGACCTGCCGGACGGTTCGCGCCAACCGCGGCAATACACGATCTCGTCCGGGCCCCGTGGTGATTCGCTGCGCGTGACGATCAAGCGTGTGCGCGCGAACGGAGACGCCCCGGAAGGCCAGGTGTCCACGTGGTTGCATGAGAACGCGCATCCGGGACAGTTGATCGACGTGTCCCAGCCGGCCGGTGACGTCACCATCGAGGATTCCGAGCGACCGCTCGTCCTCGTGTCGGCCGGCATCGGCATCACCCCGGTCGCGGCGATCGTCGAGGACCTCTCCCGTCGTGCCCCGGCGCGCACGGTCCGACTGTTCCATGCCGATCGCTCGCATTCCAGCCATGCGCTCTACGGATCATTGCGGAGGCAGGTGCTGGCGATGGACGACGCCCGTGCCCAGAACTGGTATCGGGAGGAAGCGGAATCCGCGCCGACGCTCCACCCCGCGCGCTCAGGCCGGATGAACCTCGCCGACGTCCACCTGCCTGACGACGCGGAGGTGTTCATGTGCGGACCGCTCGACTTCATGCGCACGTCTCGATCGACGCTTCTGGCACGCGGCGTGCCGTCGGAGCGGATCTCCTACGAGGTGTTCGGCCCGGACCTCTGGGCACAGCAGCCGAAGCCCGAAGCAGCCTGAGCCCCGACCCCGACAGCGGCCGCAGAGCGATGCGGTCGCTGTCAAGCCCCTCCCCGGACCTCGCCGTAGACGCCATTCTTCCCACGTGCGGCACCGCGCCGCAGAACGGGAGGCACCATGAGCATCGGCAGCGGAATCGCGCTCTTCGTGATCGGAGCGATCCTCGTCTTCGCGGTGAACGTCGACGTCCAATGGGTCGATCTCGACATGGTCGGCTACATCCTGATGGGCGCCGGCGTCGTCATCTTCCTCATCGGGATCGTGCTGCTCGCGCGGCGGCGCAGGACGGAGACGGTCTCGCGCACATTCGTCGATCCGGCGACGGGCGAACCGACCACTCGTCGATCCGTCAGCTCCAGCGGCGACGAAGCGGTGTGAGTCATGCGGATGGCATCCGACGATCGAGTTCGTCGGATGCCATCACTCTGCGGGGCTGCTCTCGAGATGCTCCTCGACGAGTGTGATTCCTCCGCTGGAACTCGCCGAGTGCGCGAGATCCTCGATCCACTTCCGGCTCAGGTCGGGCGTCTCAGGTTCCTGGAAGACGAACCGCAGCGGAATCGACGGGTGCAGCCAGAGGGTCGAGCGTCCGGGAGCGTCACCCTCCGGGTGCCGCCAGGAGAGCGTGAAGCTCTCATTGCGTCGCAGCTTGGTGGCGATGACGACTTTCAGGTGTGCGAGGGCGCGATCGTCGATCTGGATCGGGGTCTGCGCGTCGCCGTAATAGAGGCTCCCCATCAGCGAACGATCATCGCGATGGGATGGGGGGCAGGGATCATGCGACTCCTCGACGGCGTGGCCGCGGATGGGGGTATCCGGGTACTCGAACTCTAGTCAACGACGGCAGCACGTACCGCACTGGCGTAATGACCCGCCGCGGAATGCGAACAGAATCTTCGCCCGGTGTCACATGGAGGTCAGCGACGGCGGTGTGCCGAACGCGTCTCGGTACGCCGAGGCGAAACGGGTCGGGTGGGTGAATCCCCAGCGGCGGGCGACTTCGCCGACGGAGCGTCCTTCTCCGCTCTGCAGGTCTCTGCGGGCCCCTTCGAGTCGTGCCCGACGGAGGGCCTGGGTGGGTGTGATGTCGAGAGCGCGACGGAACGCGTACTGGAGTCCCCTCGTCGAGATGTAGGCCGCCGCTGCGACGTCGTCGACGGTGATGGGCCGGTGCGCGTTCTCGTCGATGTATGCAAGCGCCCGGCGGACCGCCACGGGCGCTCCCGCACGCTGGGCCGGGCGGCGCATCGCCTCGGTGAAGGTGTTGGGGAATGCGGAGAGCGTCATCATCAGGGCATGACGTTCGAGCTCGGCGGCGATCAGCGGGTCGGACCCGGAGAGGGCGAGTGCTTGGTCCACGTAGGCGAACATCGCCTCCCAGCGCCGTGCGTCGACCGCTGTGTGCGGGGCGAGTCCCGTCGTGCGCAGCTTCAGCGTGTCATCGCCGGTCAACTGCCGTGCCCGCGCTTCGGCTGCGAGTCGATCGAACACGAAGGCCCGGACGTCAGCGGATCGGTCCCACCTCGCCTCCACTCGGGTGCCGTCGGAGATCCACGGCGCTCCTGGGGTCAGGGTGTCGCGCGCGGACCAGACACGGGCATCCGGGGCGTCGACGCGGCACACCAGAATCTGGTCCACTGGTTCTGCTCTCGAATGCACTTTTGCCGCAAGCCGATAGTTCACCAGCGAGGTGCTTCCCAGCTCTTCGGAACGCCAGTCGAACCGGAAGCGGCGAGGGTCCGCATCCTGGAGCGACGAGGAGGGAACGAACTGCTGCCACGTGGACTCGACCTGCTCGAGGTCGGTGGACGTGAACTGCATGGGTGCTCCTTGTTCTTCGCGTCGCGATCCCACTCGACGACGCCTTCCAGGAGCGTAGCTCAGTGAACGGTACTCCAGCTCGAAAGCCGCTGGACGGCTGGCGGCATCGTCACTCCGCACCGGTTCGACTCGATCGCACCGGCCAGCCGCCGTCGAGCGTCTCCTGCGGATCGAGACGGCCGATGCTCACGAAGTACTCGGTGAGGCTGGCCGCCTGGGAGCGCGCCCAGCCGATCTGATTCGTGTGCAGCTCCGCCGGGGTCGCGGGGAGGGTGAAACGACGAGCGAGGGCTTGCGCCACGCGGCCGGCGGCGATCGCATCCGCGGACGCCTCGTGAGCGTCTTCGAGCACGACCGCGTAGTGGGCTGCGACGACTTCGAGTGTGCGTCGCCCGCGGCGGTATCGGTCGTACGCCTTGTCGATCACGAGAGGGTCGATGACGGGGGAGGGATCGGTCAGCGGGACGATTCCGTGTCTGGCCGCCTCATGCGCCAGGAGAGAGAAGTCGTACGCGGCGTTGTAGGCGACCACGGGTACGTTCTGCTCCAGCAGTGAACGCAGGGCCGCCGTGACCTCTGCGACGACTTCCCGGGACGATCGCCCGTGCCCTCGGGCATACTCCGTGGTGATGCCGTGCACCGCCGTGGCGCCCTCCGGGATCGGTACTCCCGGATCCGCGAGCCACGAGCGTGCAGCGATCTGGCGTCCTGCGGCATCGAGGACGCCGACGTACGCGGTGACCACTCGATCCGACTCGACATCGACGCCAGTCGTCTCCAGGTCGAACACCCCGACGCGGGTGAGCCACGCAGGAAGCGGGGGACCGGATGGCATGCCTTCACGCTATGCGCGGCCGCGGACATCCAGGGGGAGGCGCACGGCGACTCGTAGACTCGGAGCATGACCGTGCCTTCCCCCTATGCGGACCGCCTCCACCGCCTTCCCGTGCAGCGCCATGAGGTCGAGGTGCGCGGAGCGACCACGGCGTATTGGGTGTACGGTCCGGAGAAGGCCGAGACGACGGTCATCGCGGTGCACGGCTTCCGCGGCGATCATCATGGCCTCGAGCCCGTGCTGGCCTACCTCCCCGAAGTGCGTGTGATCGCGCCGGATCTTCCGGGGTTCGGGGAATCAGCGCCCCTGCCCGGGCGCCGGCACGACCTGGACGAGTACGCCGGCTGGCTCAGCGACTTCGCGATGGAAGTCGCTCCCGGCGCCGTCATCCTGGGCCACTCCTTCGGGTCGATCGTGACCTCGGCGGCGGTCGCTCGAGGGCTGCGGACTCCGCGACTGGTCCTGCTGAACCCGATCGGCGCTCCGGCGCTGGAAGGGCCGAAGGGCGTCATGACTCGCTTGGCCGTCGTGTACTACGCCCTCGGTGCCCGTCTTCCGGTGAGACTCGGCACCGCTCTGCTGCGCAACCGCGTCATCGTCCGCGTGATGAGCATCACGATGGCGAAGACCAGGGATCCCGAACTCCGACGCTTCGTCCACGACCAGCACGACACGTACTTCTCGCGATTCTCGGACCGAGATGTGCTCCGCGACGCCTTCGTCGCGAGTGTCTCGCACGACGTCCGGGAGTTCGCTCCCGCGATCGATGTTCCGACCCTGCTCGTCGCTGCACAGCGCGACGACATCACCCCGATCGAGGCGGAACGAAAGCTCGCGACTCTGTTCCCCGACGCGAAACTCGTGGAGATCGCCGACGTGGGGCATCTCATCCATTACGAGACGCCGGCCGAGGCTGCGGGCGCTGTGCGGCAGTTCCTCAGGATTCCCGTCGCGCGAGGCCGATGAGGCCTGCGACGCGGAACGGGATGACCTCACCCATCGCCAGCGAGGTCTCGGTGCGTTCGACGCCTTCGATCGAGAGGATGCGGGCGTCGGTGTCGAAGAGGTGACGTGCGTCCCTGCACGCGACACGAGCGAGCAGGTCGATCGAGCCGCTCAGACCGTGTGCCTGCACGACTTCGGGAATCCGAGCGAGCTCGTTGATGATGCGCGGCAGTTCGGTCTGGCGGACTCCGATGCTCACGAACGCCTGCAGGGGGAAACCCAGGACGTCCGGTGAGAAGGACCGCTCGTAGGAGAGGAAGATTCCGCTCTGCTCGAGGCGCGCCATCCGCGCCTGGATCGTATTGCGGGATAGTCCGAGATTCTCCGCCAGGGCGACGATGGTGATCCTCGGATCGTCGGCGAGGGCAGCGAGAAGCTCGAGATCGATGCGGTCCATTCCTGGCATAGTGCCAAACCTTAGCAGGGGCCCCTCCCGTCAAATTGAGCAACATGCTCAAGCACCACGAGAATGCTTGAGCGAGGTGTTCAGCAGACGTACCCTCAGAGCATGTCGGTGATGACGCCGGCATCAGCGCGCGGAGCCTCACGAGGGCCGCCGACGAGGAGGACGACGATGTCACCGCAGATCACCCCCATCGCAGACACCGCCCAGGATCTCGAGCTCTCGGAGCGGATACTGGACCCGGACGGACACCGCGTCCCGAACCCCCGTCTGGACCCTCTCGTCGCGGACGTCGATGCCGCGCAACTGCGATCCCTGCTCCGCGACATGATCATCCTCCGTCGTATCGATGCCGAGGGTGTCGCACTTCAGCGGCAGGGGCAGCTGGGACTCTGGGCGCCATGTCAGGGTCAGGAGGCGACGCAGATCGGTACGGCACGGGCGCTCGCTCCCGAGGACTACGTGTTCCCCAGCTACCGCGAGACCGGCGTCATCTACGCCCGCGGCGCTCAGCCGGGCGACTACGTGCGCATGTGGCGCGGAGAAGAGGGTGCCGCCTACGACCCCGCGGCGCTGGGGGTCGCCCCTCTGCAGATCATCATCGGCGCACAGACGCTGCATGCGGTGGGGTACGCGCTCGGCATTCAGCGCGACGGTGCCGACGAGGTCGCGGTGACGTATTTCGGTGACGGAGCGACCAGTCAGGGCGACGTCAACGAGGCGATGATCTTCGCGGCGTCGTACCAGGCACCTGTGGTCTTCGTGTGCCAGAACAACCATTGGGCGATCTCCGAGCCGGTCGCCGTGCAGTCGCAATACCCGATCGCGGGCCGGGCTCCGGGTTTCGGTATTCCGAGCCTCCGTGTGGACGGCAACGACGTGCTCGCCTGCATGGCCGCCATGCGATGGGCACTGCAGCACGCACGCTCCGGCAAGGGGCCTGCGTACATCGAAGCGGTGACCTATCGCATGGGACCGCACACCACGGCCGACGACCCGACGCGCTACCGCGACGCCGAGGAGCTCGATTCCTGGCGTCGCCGTGACCCGATCGCACGGCTGGAGACACACCTGCGGGCGAGCGGCGAGCTCACCGATGAGCACGTGGCCGAGACACAGGCCGCCGCGGACGCGGTCGCGAAGGAGATGCGGGCTGCGTGCCTCGGAATGGTCACCCGTCCGCCGCTCGCGGTCTTCGACGGCGTCTACGCCGAACCTCACACCGGTCTCGAGCGTCAGCGTGACGAGTATGCGGCGTACCTCGCCTCCTTCGAGAGCGAGGCGTGAACATGACAGAGCTCACTCTCGGAAAGGCGCTCGGCGCCGGTCTCCGGCAAGCGATGCGCGACGATGACAAGGTGGTCCTCCTCGGCGAGGACATCGGCAAGCTGGGCGGTGTCTTCCGCATCACCGACGGACTTCTCGAGGAGTTCGGCGCGGCCAGGGTGATCGACACCCCGCTCGCCGAGTCCGGCATCGTCGGCACAGCTGTGGGGCTCGCCTTCCGCGGCTATCGTCCGGTCGTCGAGATCCAGTTCGACGGCTTCGTCTACCCCGCCTTCGACCAGATCGTCGCTCAGGTGGCGAAGCTCCACTACCGGACACAGGGGCGCGTCAAGATGCCGATCACGATTCGGATCCCCTGGGCGGGAGGCATCGGCGCTGCCGAGCATCACTCCGAGTCGCCGGAGGCGTACTTCGTGCACACGGCGGGCATCCGCGTGATCGCGGTATCGAATCCCGAAGACGCCTACCGCAGCCTGCGTCAGGCGATCGCCTCCGATGATCCCGTGGTCTTCTTCGAGCCGAAGCGGCTGTACCACCACAAGGGAGAGGTCGATCTCGAGGCGCCCCTCGCGGATGCGCCGCCCATGGGCCTGGCGCGTGTGGTGCGAACCGGGACGGACGCGACGTTGATCACGTACGGAGCGATGGTCTCCACCGCACTGCAGGCAGCAGAGGCCGCCGAAGACGAGGGCGTATCCCTGGAGGTCATCGATCTGCGGTCGCTCTCGCCCGTCGACTACGACTCGGTCGCCGCATCGGTCCGCAAGGCCGGACGGGTCGTCGTCGCTCACGAGGCATCTCGCGAGGCCGGCGTCGCGGCCGAGGTGATCGCGAGCATCACGGAGCGCTGCTTCGAGTATCTCGAGTCCGCACCCCTGCGGGTCACCGGCCACGATGTGCCCTATCCGCCGGCGAAGCTCGAGAAGTATCACCTTCCGGATCTCGACCGGCTACTCGACGCCGTCGATCGGGTGCTGGATCGGCCGAACAGTCTGACGGGAGCAGAGGCATGATCGCGGAGTTCCGGCTTCCGGACCTCGGAGAAGGGCTGGCCGAGGCTGAGGTCGTGCAATGGCTGGTCGCCCCGGGGGACTCGGTCGCCCTCAACCAGACCCTGGCCGAGGTGGAGACCGCGAAAGCGGTGGTCGAGTTGCCGTCGCCGTACGAAGGGACCGTGGCGACTCTGCACGCGGAAGCCGGCGAGACCGTCGCCGTGGGGGCTGCGCTGATCGACTTCGAGGTCGTCGGTGATGAGGAGACCACACCCGCGCCGATCCCGGAGGCAGCCGAGAAGGCCCAGCCGAACCTCGTGGGATACGGGGCTGCCCCCACCTCGGCCGGTCGACCCGCCCGACGCGCGCGCCGTGCCGGAGCGACTCCGGCGAAGGTCGACACAGCCGTGCTCGAGGCCGCGCCGCACGACGCCACCCCGTCGGCCGCGGTCGAGTCCGTGGTGGAGCGACCGCGCTCCACGCCTCCCGTCCGCGCACATGCGAAGCGTCTGGGGATCGACCTCGTCCTGGTGGCGGCAGAGGTCGGCGACCGACTCATCACGCGCGCCGATATCGACGCGTACGCCGACAGGGTCGGCGTTCGAGGTCCCGCATCCGTTGACGACCGCGCAGCTGCCCCGTCGCGCTCCTCGGCTACCGGCGACGAGACCCGCGAGACCCGCATACCGATCCGCGGCGTGCGGAAGCATACGGCCGCGGCGATGGTGCAGAGCGCTTTCACGGCTCCTCACGTGACGGTCTTCCACACAGTAGACGTGACGGCGACCATGGATCTGCTGGCGGGCCTGCGGGACGATCGTTCGCTCAGCGAGCATCGGATCGGACCGCTCGCGGTCGTGGCGAAGGCCGTGTGTCTCGGGCTCGGTCGTACTCCGGGACTCAACTCCCGCTGGGATGAGGCCGCCGGCGAGATCGTCCAGCATCACTACGTCGACCTCGGGATCGCGGCCGCGACGGATCGTGGACTCATCGTCCCGATGATCCGCGACGCGGAGCAGTTGACTCTGATCGAGCTGGCGGACGCCGTGAGGAATCTCGCCGAGGTCGCGCGCTCGGGGAAGACCTCGCCGGCCGAGCTCGCCGGAGGTACCTTCTCGATCTCGAACATCGGCGTGTTCGGTGTCGATGCCGGCACCCCGATCCTGCCGCCGGGACAGTCCGGAATCCTCGCGGTCGGTGCGGTGCGTCGTCAGCCGTGGGAGTTCCGAGGAGAGATCGCCCTCCGTCAGGTCATGACGCTCAGCCTCTCGTTCGACCACCGGCTCGTCGACGGCGCAGAAGGTGCGCGCTTCCTCAAGGATGTCGCGGACATCCTCGAGGAACCCGGTCGGGCGATGCTGCTCAGGTAGTCGCGCGCAACGCGGCTTCCGCCATCGCGGCCAGCACGGTCGCGGTGGCGGAGTGCCGTCGTGCCGCCGCGCGTGTGCTGTGCGGCGTGGAGTTGATGAGGCCGAAGCAGGCCTGGACTCGAAGGCGCAGCTCTTCCTGATCCGCCCCGCTCTCGCCCGCCGTGTGCAGGGGAGACAGGGTGTCCACCCACAGCTCGATGTAAGCACGCTGCAGGCGGCGGACGGCGGCCCGATCCGCTTCGGACAGATGGGCGACGTCGCGGTCCTGCACCTGGATCACCTCGGCGTTCCCGAGGGCGAAGTCGACGTGGAAGTCGATCAGTCCGCGCATCCGCTCGTCCGGAGTCGGGGTGTTCTCCACCACCTGCCGCCCGCCGCTGACCAGGTCCTCGCTCACTTTGACCAGCACGGCGCCCAGCAATGCCTGCTTGCCGGCGAAGTGTCGGTAGACGGCCGGTCCGGACACGCCGACGGCGGCACCGATGTCTTCCAGGCTCACACCGCTGTATCCGCGCGCGGCGAAGAGCCGGGCGGCGGCGTGCAGGATCGCATCGGACCGTTCGGCCTTGGCGCGGTCTCGGGCGGTGACCGGGCTTGTCATCTCAGTTAATCCTCGCTAACCTGAAGCAACGGGTTAGTGCACACTAACCGAAAATGCCTGCACCGCGCCAGGGCATCGCCCGCGCGGACGTGAGTCGAGGAGGACATCACGATGCCCGCAACGCAGGAGTCCCTCGCGCACGAGCTGCGCGAGCGTCTCACGACCGCCGCGCGAGGCGGACCCACCGCGTCGCGCGAACGCCATGTGGCCCGCGGAAAGCTGTTGCCGCGAGACCGGGTCGCACGGGTGCTCGACGAGGGCAGCCCGTTCGTCGAGATCGCTCCCTTGGCCGCCGACGGCCTGTACGGGGGAGACGCTCCGGGAGCCGGAGTCATCGCCGGCATCGGACTCGTCCACGGCCGCCACGTCATGGTGATCTGCAACGACGCGACGGTGAAGGGCGGCACGTACTTTCCGCTCACGGTCAAGAAGCACCTGCGCGCACAGGAGATCGCGCTCGAGAACCGGCTGCCGTGCCTCTACCTGGTCGATTCAGGCGGCGCCTTCCTTCCGAAACAGGACGAGGTGTTCCCCGACCGCGACCACTTCGGACGGATCTTCTTCAACCAGGCGCGGATGTCGGCCGAGGGGATCCCGCAGCTGGCCGCGGTCCTCGGCTCCTGCACCGCGGGCGGCGCCTACGTGCCGGCCATGAGCGACGAGACGGTCATCGTGCGCGGCCAGGGAACCATCTTCCTCGGCGGGCCGCCCCTGGTGAAGGCGGCGATCGGCGAGATCGTGACCGCCGAAGAGCTGGGCGGCGGAGAGCTGCACGCACGGCGGAGCGGTGTGGTCGACCATCTCGCGGAGGACGATGAGCACGCGCTCGAGATCCTGCGCGACATCGTCGCCACACTTCCGCCACCGGCGGCCCCGGCGTGGGAGGTCGCGAGGACGCGACCGCCCTCCGAGACGACGTCGCTCTACGATGCGGTTCCGGTCGACGTGAACGCGTCATACGACGTGCACGAGGTCATCTCGCGGCTCGTCGACGGCGACACGTTCTTCGAGTTCAAACCGGAGTACGGCGCGACCCTGGTCACGGGGTTCGCCCGTCTGCACGGGCATCCGGTCGGCATCGTCGCGAACAACGGGGTCCTGTTCAGCGAATCCGCGCTCAAGGGTGCGCATTTCATCGAGCTGTGCGATCAGCGCGGCATCCCCCTGCTGTTCCTGCAGAACATCACCGGCTTCATGGTGGGGTCCGACGCCGAAGCGGGCGGCATCGCGAAGGACGGGGCCAAGATGGTCACCGCGGTCGCGACGACGAGGGTGCCCAAACTGACGGTCATCATCGGCGGCTCCTTCGGGGCGGGAAACTACTCCATGTGCGGGCGCGCCTACTCGCCGCGGTTCCTGTGGACCTGGCCCGCGAGTCGCATCTCCGTGATGGGCGGCGCGCAAGCCGCATCCGTGCTCGCCACGGTGAAGGAGGACCAGCTGTCCGCACGCGGCGAGTCGTGGAGCGCCGGGGAGCGAGGCGAGTTCGAAGCGCCGATCCGCGAGCAGTACGAGCACCAGGGCGAGCCCTACTACGCCACAGCGCGGTTGTGGGACGACGGCATCGTCGATCCCGCGCAGACCCGCGATCTGCTGGGGCTGGCGCTCGACGTCGTCGCCCGCAGTCCGCTGCCCGAACCGCGCTTCGGCGTCTTCCGGATGTGAGTGCCATGTCGTCACCGACCGTTTCCTTCCAGACCGTCCTCGTCGCTAATCGCGGTGAGATCGCGCGCCGCGTCATCCGCACTCTGCGCACCCTCGGAATCCGCAGCGTCGCCGTGTACAGCGATGCGGACGTATCCGCTCCCCACGTGCGCGACGCGGATGTCGCCGTGCGGATCGGTCCCGCTCCTGCGGTCGAGTCGTACCTGGACATCGATGCCGTGATCGCCGCCGCCCGAGCCACCGGCGCGCAGGCGATCCATCCCGGATACGGGTTCCTGTCCGAGAGCGTCGGTCTCGCCGAGGCCTGCGCCGAGAGCGGCATCGTCTTCATCGGTCCGTCCGTCGACGCCCTGCAGATCATGGGGGACAAGGCACGTGCTCGTGAGCATGTGCTGCGCTACGGGGTTCCCGTCGTCCCCGGCTTCGACGCCAAAGGGCTGTCCGATCTCGAGATCGCCGAGGAGGCTGATCGGGTGGGGTACCCGCTCCTCGTCAAGCCGAGCGCCGGCGGTGGCGGAAAGGGCATGGAGGTCGTCGCGGACGCCTCGGGTCTCCGGGCCGCACTCGCGTCGGCGCGTCGGGTCGCGGCATCCGCGTTCGGGGACGATTCCCTGATCCTCGAGCGGCTCATCCGCCGCCCCCGTCACATCGAGGTGCAGGTGTTCGGCGATGCGCACGGGACGGTCGTCGCCCTCGGCGAGCGCGAGTGTACCCTGCAGCGTCGTCATCAGAAGGTCATCGAGGAGGCGCCGTCCGCGGGGATCCCCGCGCATACCCGCGAGCGCCTGCTGTCCGCCGCGGTGCTCGCCGCGGAGAGCGTCGAGTACGTCGGCGCCGGCACCGTGGAGTTCCTCATCGACGCCGATGCGCCCGACGAGGTCTTCTTCATCGAGATGAACACACGCCTTCAGGTGGAGCATCCCGTCACAGAGGAGGTCACCGGGCTCGATCTGGTCGCGCTGCAGCTGCGCGTGGCCGCGGGGCTCCCCGTGGACGTCACGCCGCGACTGCGGGGGCACGCAGTCGAAGCGCGCGTGTACGCCGAGTCACCCGAACGCGGCTTCCTGCCCTCGACGGGCACGATCCTCCTGTTCGATCCGCCGCCCGGCGTGCGCGTGGATTCCACCGTCGAGACGGGGAGCGAGGTGACCGGGTTCTACGACCCGATGATCGCGAAGGTGATCGCCTTCGCTGATGATCGTGAAACCGCACTCGCCCGGCTCGACGAGGCTCTCGCCCGCACGGTGGTTCTGGGCGTCGAGACGAACATCGCCTTCCTCCGCACGCTCTGCTGCGACCCCCGGGTCGTCGCGGGCGACCTCGACACGGGCCTCATAGAAACGCTGCTGCCGCTCGCCGTCGTACGCCCCTCGCCGGCACAGCTCGCGGCTGCGGCCGATGCCGTCGAGGTGCCGAGCGAGCCGAGACGCACGAGCGATCTGTGGCGCGAGCTTCCGGGCTGGCGGCTCGGGGCCGAGAGCGCGGCTCCGGGAGACTTCGTCGCACTCACGGACGACGACGAGATGGTGGAGGCGCAATCGGCTGCCGGCGCGACTGCCCGGAATCCCCTGCGTGCCGCAGTGGACGCCGACGGGGCGGTGTGGGTCTCCGAGGAGGGCCGCACGGTCCGACTCCGCCCCATCGACCGGCGGCAGCGGATGCGGCGGCGGCTCGCCGCCCACGAGTCGGGGTCGGCGACGACCGAACCCGAGGGACGCGCGCCCATGCCGGGCAGCGTCGTCGCCGTGCTCGTCGCGGACGGGGATCCGGTCGCGGCCGGGGACCCGCTCGTCGCGATCGAGGCGATGAAGATGGAGCACCAGGTGCTGGCACCGCGCGATGGCGTGGTGCATCTGCTGGTTGCAGTGGGAGACCAGGTACGGCGTGACCAACCGGTCGCCCGCGTGACGACGGAGGAGAGCTGAACATGGAAGACCTGACCGAGGAGGAGCGCGAGCTCGCGTCGATGGTGCGCGAGTTCGCCGACACGGTGGTCGCGCCGCAATCGTACGAGGCCGACCGCACGCACACGCTTTCGATGGACGTCGTCTCGCAGATGGGTGATCTCGGCCTGTTCGGCCTGCCGTTCCCCGAGGAGTACGGCGGGCAGGGCGGCGATTACATGGCGCTCGGCATCGCGATCGAGGCGCTGGGGCGGGTGGACCAGTCGATCGCGATCACGCTCGAGGCCGGAGTGAGCCTCGGCGCCATGCCGATCTACCGTTTCGGCACCGAGGAGCAGCGCCAGGAGCTGCTTCCCGATCTGCTGGCGGGGCGAGCGCTGGCGGGCTTCGGCCTCACCGAGCCGGAAGCCGGCAGCGACGCGGGGGCGACCAGGACCACCGCGCGCCTGGAGGGCGATGAGTGGGTCATCGACGGCTCCAAGCAGTTCATCACCAACTCGGGAACCCCGATCACCCGCTTCGTCACGGTCACCGCGGTGACCGGGAACGAGAACGGTCGCAAGGAGATCTCCACGATCATCGTCCCGAACGGTACGCCCGGCTTCACGGTCGAGGCTCCCTACGACAAGGTCGGCTGGAACGCGTCGGACACCCACCCCCTGACGTTCGAGGGGGCGCGGGTTCCGGCGTCGAACCTGCTGGGGGAGCGGGGGAGCGGCTTCCGGAGCTTCCTCAGCATCCTCGATGAGGGCCGGATCGCGATCGCCGCACTCTCCACGGGCGCGGCCGAGGGCTGTCTGGAGGCCGCCGTCGAGTACGCGAAGAGTCGGACGATCTTCGGCGCTGCGCTGAGCACACGCCAGAACGCGCAGTTCACCCTGGCCCGCATGCGGGCTCGGGTGCACACCGCGCGGCTCGCCTGGCATCACGCAGCGCGGCTGCGGGATGCGGGGAAGCCGTTCGCGGAGGCGGCGGCGATCGCCAAGCTCGTCGGCGGGGAGGCCGCGATGGACAACGCCAGGGATGCCACCCAGATCTTCGGCGGAAACGGGTTCATGAACGAGTTCCCGGTCGCCCGCCACTATCGCGATTCGAAGATCCTCGAGATCGGCGAAGGCACGACCGAGGTGCAGCTGCTGGTCATCGCCCGCGGACTCGGACTCGCCGGGTAACGTGGCGATATGACCACGCATGACATCCTCCAGAGGGGGCTGTACTACGAGGAGTTCGTCGTCGACGCCCGTTATCTGCACCGACCGGGGCGCACGGCGACAGAAGCCGACAACGTGCTCTTCACGACGCTCACGATGAACACGCAGGCGCTGCACCTCGACGCGGCATTCGCGGATGCGCAGGACCCGTTCCGTGCGCGGCTCATGAACTCGATGTGGACGCTGTCGACGATGGTCGGCGCTTCGGTCGCACAACTGACGCAGGGCACGCTGGTCGCGCAGCTCGGGTTCGGCGACATCGTCTTCCCGCACCCGCTCTTCGCCGGTGACACCCTCTATACCGAGAGCGTCATCGTCGAGAAGCGGTTGTCATCCTCACGCCCCGGCCAGGGAATCGTCAAGATCGCCCACACCGGACGCAATCAGGACGGCACCGTCGTGGCGACAGCGGTGCGGTCCGTTCTCGTCCACTGCCTCCCGGAAGGACTCGCAAAGTGACTTTCGATCTCGGGCCGGCGCTTCTGTTCTGCCCTGCGGACCGACCGGAGCGCTTCGGGAAGGCGCTGGAACGGGCGGACGCGATCATCCTCGATCTCGAAGATGCCGTCCTGCCGGAGGAGAAGGCTGCGGCACGCCGCAACGTGATCGCCGCGGACATCGATGCCGCACGGGTCGTCGTGCGCGTGAACGCACCGGGGACCGAAGCGTTCACGGCCGATCTCGACGCACTCGCCGCGACGGACTTCCACACGGTGATGGTGGCGAAGACGGAGAGTGCCGAGAGCCTCGATGCGTTCGATGAGCGGTACTCGCTGATCGCGCTGTGCGAGACCGCGCGCGGCATCCATGCCGCCGATCGGATCGCCGCGCACCCCCGGGTGACCGCGATGATGTGGGGCGCCGAGGATCTCGTGGCCTCCCTCGGCGGAACCTCGTCTCGGAATGCGGAGGGCGGCTATCGGGATATCGCCCGCTATGCCCGTGCTCGTGTCCTCCTCGAGTCGGGCGCTCAGGGCAAGGCGGCCATCGATGCCGTGCACATCGACATCGACGACGCCGAGGGGCTCCAGCGCGAGGCGATGGACGCCATCGCATCGGGGTTCCGTGCCACGGCCTGTATTCATCCGAACCAGGTGGCGGCGATCCGGGCCGCCTATCGTCCGGACGACGACACGGTGGCTTGGGCACGCGCGGTGCTCGGGGCTGCGGCGACGGAGCGCGGTGTGTTCCGTTTCGAGGGACGGATGATCGACGAACCGGTGCTCCGGCACGCGCGATCGGTCGTCTCCCGCGTCAGCTGATCAGAGGACCTGCGACTCTTCGAGCAGTCGCAGATAGCCGGGCGCCGCCACGAAGCGGTGTGCGGAGCCGTTGCGCAGGACCTCGCCGTCGCGGGGAAGCGTCCCAGCGGAGACATGATCGATCACGGCTCGGATCACGCCACCGTGCGCCACCACGAGCACCGATTCCGCCTGTGGGGCCGAGCGGCGTCGCGCTTCACGGGCGATCGCGTGGAGCGCCGTGATGGCACGTTCGCCGACCTGCTCCAGCGACTCCGCACCCGGGACCTCGGCGTGCCAGTCGCCGTATGTGGAGATGTAGTCCTCGACGAGCATGCCCTCGCCGTCACCGAACTCGCGTTCCCGGATGTCAGGGACAACGCCGACGACTTCGAGCCCGAGTCTGCCGGCGATAATCTCCGCCGTCTCCTTGGCGCGCAGCAGCGGGCTGGTGTAGACGGCGTGGTGCGTGCTCGAGGCAAGGCTCTCTGCTGCCCTTCGCGCGTCTTCTCGCCCGGTCTCGTTCAGCGGGATGTCGGTCGATCCCTGGATTCGTCGAGCGAGGTTCCAATCGGTCTGGCCGTGGCGGATGAGGGTGAGGTGGGTCACGAGAGCAGTTCCTGGAGTGCGGGGAGCACGTCGCTGGTGCCTGCGGCGATGGTGACATCGGCCCAGGGGTCCGCACGCGTCGGCTCGCGGTTGACGATGATCAGAGGGATGTTGCGGCGTCTGGCGCGCTCGACCAGGCGCACGCCGGAGTTCACGACGAGGGAGGAGCCGGCGACGATGAGGGCGGAGCTGGAGCGCAGGAGCGATTCCGCCGCACGGAATCGGTCCAGCGGGACGTACTCGCCGAAGAAGACGACGTCGGGTTTCAGCATGCCGCCGCACACGGTGCACTCGGGCACGATGAACCCTTCGGTGGATTCGGGGAGGACGTCGCCGTCCGGGGCGAGTGCCACGTTCTCCGGGATGGTGATCCAGGGGTTCCGCTCCTCGATCTGCACCGCGATGTCGCGGCGGTCGAAGACCTGCCCGCACTGCAGGCAGAACACGCGACGCATCGTGCCGTGCACTTCGATCACGTGCGAGCTCCCGGCCCGCAGATGAAGCCCGTCGACGTTCTGGGTGATGACGCCCGACACCTTTCCGGCGGCCTCGAGCTGCGCGAGCGCGAGGTGTCCCGCGTTGGGTTCGGCCCGCGCGAACGCGCGCCAGCCGAGGTGGCCGCCGACCCAGTAGCGTCGTCGTGCCGCCTCGTCGCCGAGGTAAGTCTGGATCGTCATCGGGTCGCTGCGGGTTCTGGCACCTTCGCCGCGGTAGGCGGGTATCCCCGAATCGGTGGAGATGCCGGCGCCGGTCAAGAGGGCGATGCGCCTGTCGCGCAGCAGCTCGGCGGCGTGGGCGATGGTGGCCGACAGCTCGGCGGTGTTCGAGACGCTCACAGGACCTCCTCGAGCAGTCTACGGCGTGGGGGTGGGGCCGGGCCCCCGCGCAGCCCCCTGCAGCGCGCGGTCGTCGTCGAGGCAGGTGCGGGCAATGGCAGAGTGGATGCATGCGACTGGTGCCTGTGACCGAAGCCGACGATCCGCGCCTCGACGACTACCGCGGCCTAACCGACACGGCGCTGCGCACAGTCCGGGAACCGGCGGGCGGGCTGTACATCGCGGAGTCGACGAAGGTCATCGCCCGTGCGGTGGCAGCCGGGCACCGTCCGCGTTCCGTGCTGGTGCAGGAGCGCCGTGTGGACGACATCCGCGGGATCGTCGGCGAATTCGAGGTCCCGGTGTACGTCGTCCCGGATGATGTGGCCGAGGCGGTGACGGGTTTCGCCGTGCACCGCGGCACGATCGCGTCGATGCATCGGCCGGAGCTGCCGACGGTTCGACAAGTGATCGAGGGCGCCTCCGTGGTGCTGATCCTCGAGAACATCGGCGATCACACCAACGTCGGTGCCGCGTTCCGTGCGGCGGCGGGCCTCGGCGCGGATGCCGTGCTGGTGTCGCCGGGCGGCGCCGACCCGCTCTACCGGCGCAGCGTTCGAGTCAGCATGGGGACCGTCTTCCAGGTTCCGTGGACGCGCATCACCGACTGGGATGAGGCCGTCGCAGACCTCCATGCCGCGCGCTTCGACATCGCCGCGTTGGCTCTGCGCGACGACGCCGTGTCACTCGATGCCTATGTGGCCGACCGCCCCGAGCGTGTCGCACTCGTCATGGGCTCGGAGGGTGACGGGCTCTCCCGAACGGTGATGGACCACGCCGACACGATCGTCACGATTCCGATGTCCGGCGGCGTCGACTCCCTCAACGTCGCCTCCGCCGCCGCCGTCGCGCTGTGGGCGGTGAAGGTCTGACCCGTGGTCAGTCGCGCTCCGGGAAGATGATCGGGGAGGGCTCGGGACGCTTCGCGGCCACGTTGTCGCCCGACGACTGGTGGCGCAGCCGCCGCAGAACCCAGGGCATCAGGTGCTCGCGCGCCCACCCGAGGTCCTCGCTCCGCGCCTCGCGCCAGGTCCGCATCGGGTAGGGCTCCGGCTGCATGGCCTCGAGGTCGTTCGGCACGTTCAGGGCACGGAGCACCATGCGCGCGACCTCGTGGTGGCCGAGCGCGTTGTAGTGCAGCCGGTCGTCGTCGAAGAACCGCATGTCCTGGACGACCTTCAGGGCCCACTGATCCGCGACGATGCAGTCGTGGCGCTCGGCGATCGCGCGGATGTTCTCGTTGTAGATCGCGACCTTCCCGCGGAAGGCACGGAACACCGGCGTGAAACCCGTATCGATGCCGGTGAACAGGAGGACGGCCGCTCCCGTCGATGACAGGCGCGCCACGGCATCCTCCAGCTGACTCGCGATGGCGTCGGGGTCGGTGCCCGGGCGAATCACATCGTTTCCGCCGGCGCAGATCGAGACGAGGTCGGGACGCAGTTCGACGGCCGGTTCGATCTGATCGGCGACGATCTGCGCGATGAGCTTCCCGCGGACGGCGAGGTTGGCGTAGGCGAAGTCGTCGACCTGGGCGGCGAGCACCTCCGCGACCCGATCGGCCCAGCCGCGGTGGCTGCCCGGGTGCGCCGGATCCGGGTCTCCGATGCCCTCCGTGAACGAGTCTCCGACGGCGACGAAACGGCGCCACGGGTGGGCGGTCTCGTTGGGAATGTACGGGGTCCGAGTCGAATCCTGGTCGGTCATCCAGCTCTCCTTCGCGAACGTCTGCGGGGCGGCGATGGCCGCAGCGCAGTGATCGAGCCTACCCGCAGGTGAGGTCCCGGGGGAGGGGCACGCGCGAGAAGCGCCGTACGTGCGACAGTGTCCGCAGCACCGATTATCGTGGAGTCGATGCTCTCTCCGTCCTTTCCCCAGCGTGCCCCTTGGGGAACCGCAAGCAAGCTGCGCGCCTGGCAACAGGAGGCGCTGGAACAGTACTTCGAAGCCGATCAGCGGGACTTCCTCGTCGCCGCGACACCCGGTGCAGGCAAGACCACTTTCGCCCTCACCCTCGCCGTGGAGCTCATGCGCATCGGCGAAGTGAACCGCATCATCGTGGTGGCGCCGACCGAGCACCTCAAGACGCAGTGGGCGGATGCTGCGGCGCGCGTGCACATCCGGCTCGACCCGCGATTCCGCAACAGCGACTGGGCGCCCGCACGTCACTACCACGGTGCCGTCGTCACCTACGCGCAGGTCGCAGCGAAGTCGTCGGTGCATCGGCATCTGACGGAAGACGCCAAGACACTCGTGGTTCTCGACGAGGTCCACCACGGTGGGGACGCGCTGAGCTGGGGCGACGCCATCCGCGACGCCTATGGCCCCGCGAAACGCCGACTGCTGCTCTCCGGAACGCCGTTCCGCAGCGACACGGCGCCGATCCCGTTCGTCGAGTACCACCCCGACGAATCCGGTGCTCGCGTCTCGCGCACCGACTACAACTACGGCTACGGTCGTGCCCTCGCCGACGGGGTCGTTCGCCCCGTGCTCTTCCACATGTACGCGGGCAAGATGCGCTGGCGCACCACCACCGGCGACGAACTCGAGACGCACCTGGGTCAGGACAACACGAAAGACGTGACGTCGCAGGCCTGGCGCACCGCGCTCGATCCCGAAGGCGAGTGGATGCCGGCCGTGCTGTCGGCCGCCGATCGCCGTCTGACCGAGATCCGCCACCACGTTCCGGATGCCGGCGGCCTCGTGCTCGCCACCGATCAGACCGTTGCGCGCGCGTACGCGAAGATCCTGCACAGCATCACGGGGCAGCAGCCGACGATCGTGCTCTCCGATGACGCGACCGCCTCGGAGCGCATCGAGAAGTTCAGCGCGAACGACTCCCGATGGATGGTCGCGGTCCGCATGGTGTCCGAGGGGGTCGACGTGCCGCGTCTCGCCGTCGGCGTCTACGCGACATCGTCGTCGACCCCGCTCTTCTTCGCACAGGCGATCGGTCGATTCGTGCGGGCCCGTCGTCGGGGCGAGGCTGCCAGCGTGTTCCTGCCTCAGGTGCCCGTGCTCATGGGCCTGGCGAACGAGATGGACAAGCAGCGCGACCATGCGCTCGACCGGCAGTCGAAGGAAGAGGACGGACTCGACGACTCCCTGCTCGAGAGCGCCAACCGCGAAGAGGAGACCTCGGATGCGCTGACGCAGGAGTTCAGCTATCAGGCACTCTCCTCGGTCGCGCACTTCGACCGCGTCGTCTTCGAGGGCCAGGAGTTCGGGCAACTGGCCGAGCCCGGAACCCCCGAAGAGGAGGAGTTCATCGGTTTTCCGGGCCTCCTCGAGCCCGAGCACGTGCACGAGCTGCTCATGCAGCGCCAGTCGCGACAGTCCCGGCTGCGAGAGGCGCGCGAAGCCTCCACCGGGCCGACCGAGACGACGACGCTTCCTCCGCCCCTGCACCGCACGCTCAAGGAGCAGCGGCAGCTCCTGAACAGTCTGGTCGGCCTCTATGCCCGGCAGAAGGGCGAGCCGCATGGCGCCGTACACGCAGAACTCCGGCGCATCTGCGGGGGACCGGCTGTTGCTCAGGCGACCGTGACGCAGCTGCAGTCGCGTATCGAGGTCCTGCGTAAGCGCGTACGCTCCTGAGCGATCGTCCGCGGTCCCGCCCGTCGGCGGTGCTTCGGATCCCCGAAATGCTGTCAATCCGCGTCTGAGCGAGGTCTCGTCGAGCCGCCGCGGCTAGCGTTGAACGGTTGCCCGCGCATCGGGCACCGTACACCTGGAGGATCCATGACAGCGCCCGCTGCTGCCGACCCGACCCCCGCCGATCGCCGGCGCTGGGCTCGCTATCTCGTGGAGGAGCGCGCCGAGGGCGCGGTCTATCAGAAGCTCGCGGCGCGCCGCACGGGGGAGGAGCGGGACATCCTCCTGAGGCTCGCCGATGCCGAGCGCCGCCATGAGCAGCACTGGCTCGACCTTCTCGGCACGGAGCCTCCACGGCTGCCGCGTGCCGGCGTCCGCTCCCGGCTGCTCGGGTGGATGGCGGGCCGCTTCGGATCCATCTTCGTGCTCGCGCTCGCGCAGAGCGCCGAGGCGCGTTCGCCTTACGATTCCGAGCAGTACGCGACCCCGGCGATGCGTGCCGACGAGAAGGTGCACTACGAGGTCGTCCGCGGACTCGCAGCGCGCGGGCGGAGACGCCTCTCCGGGTCCTTCCGCGCCGCGGTCTTCGGTGCCAACGACGGTCTCGTGAGCAACCTCGCGCTGGTGCTCGGCATCGGTGCGACCGGGGTCAGTTCCGGATTCGTCCTCTTCAGCGGGATCGCAGGGCTGTTGGCCGGCGCGCTGTCGATGGGGGCCGGGGAGTTCGTGTCGGTGCGTTCGCAGCGTGAGCTGCTGGCCGCGACGGAGGCGAATGAGGACGCTCATGCCGCAGCCGGTGACCTCGACATCGACGAGAACGAACTCGCGCTCGTGTACCGGGCGCGCGGCATGGACCAGGAGGAATCGCTGTCGCGCGCGCGACGCATCGTCTCGGCAGCGCAGGCGGGCGTCAGTCGTGCGGCGACCGGACCTGTGAACATTCAGGCCGGAGACGATCACGAGATCGTCGGAAGCGACTGGACAGCCGCGATCTCGAGCTTTCTTCTGTTCGCCTCTGGAGCGATCATCCCGGTCCTGCCCTGGATCTTCGGCCTCCAGGGCGCCACGGCGATCATCGTCGCCCTGGTCCTGGTCGGCATCGCACTGTTGAGCACCGGGGCGATGGTCGGCGTGCTCTCGGGCGGCCCGCCTCTGCGCCGAGCTCTCCGCCAACTCGCGATCGGTTTCGGTGCCGCAGCGATCACCTACGTCCTGGGCCTGGTCTTCGGCGTCGGCGCGGTCTGAGTCCGGAGCGCACACCCCGGGGCCGGCCGACGATCCGGCCCCGCGGGGTTGCCCCATGCAGCGAAGAAGGCCCCGGATCCATGGATCCGGGGCCTTCTTCTTCTTGTGCGCGGAGGGGGACTTGAACCCCCACGCCCTTACGGGCACTACGACCTCAACGTAGCGCGTCTACCATTCCGCCACCCGCGCAGGTTTTGGATGATCGTTGCCGACCGAAGAATGACATTACCACGTTCCCTGCGGCCTCTCGAACCGAGCGGTACGCCCGGGCGTGGCTCGCCGTTTCGATAGCCTTGAGCACATGACCGATCCCTCTCTTCCCGAGGTCGTGCGCATCGCGAGCGACCTCATCCGCTTCGACACATCCAACTTCGGTGGAGGGAATGCGAAGGGCGAGCGCGAGGCCGCGGAGTACGTGGGCGCCTACCTCGAGAAGCTCGGGCTGGAGGTCGAGTACTACGAGCCGATCGAGCGCCGCACCAACGTGATGGCTCGTGTTCCGGGCCGTGATCGGAGCAAACCGGCACTCGTCGTGCACGGACACCTCGACGTCGTGCCGGCGATGGCGGACGACTGGAGCGTCGACCCGTTCGCCGGTGTCGTCCAGGACGGGATGCTGTGGGGGCGCGGCGCCGTGGACATGAAGAACATGAACGCGATGATCCTCACCTCCGTCGCGGAGATCCTCCGGGCGGGGGAGCAGCCGGAGCGCGACCTGATCCTGGCGTTCTTCGCCGATGAGGAGAACGGCGGTGTCGAGGGTTCGGCGCTCGTCGTGCAGAACCGCCCGGAGTGGTTCGCAGGGGCGACAGCCGCGATCAGCGAGGTCGGAGGCTACTCGATCACCGTGGATGACCGGCGCGCGTACCTGCTGCAGGTCGGCGAGAAGGCGCTGATCTGGATCCGCCTGGTGGCGAAGGGGCGTGCGGGTCACGGCAGCCGCCTGCACGACGACAATGCCGTGACGAAGCTCGCAGAGGCCGTCGCAGCGATCGGGCGCACGCGCTGGCCGATCCGTCTCACGCCGACGACCACAGCACTGTTGGAGGGCCTCAGCGCGCTCAGCGGGCGCAGCGCGGACGATCCCGATGCCCTCGCCGCCGCCGCGGGGCCCGCCGAGGCCTTCCTGCGGTCTTCGTTCCGAACGACGACGAACCCCACCGCCCTCACCGCCGGCTACAAGCACAACGTGATCCCAGAGCGTGCCGAGGCGCTCATCGACGTGCGGGTCATCCCGGGCACCGAAGACGATGTCCTGGCCGAGCTCCAGCAGATCGTGGGCGATGAGATCGTCATCGAGACGGTCGTCCGCGACATCGGTATGGAGACGCCGTTCGAGGGTGAGCTCGTGGAAGCGATGGTCGCCAGCATCGGCCGTCACGACCCCGGGGTTCCCGTGATCCCGTACCTGCTGGGCGCCGGCACAGACAACAAGGCACTGGCCTTCCTGGGCATCACCGGCTACGGGTTCGCCCCGTTGAAGCTCCCCGCCGAACTGGACTTCACAGGAATGTTCCACGGAGTAGATGAGCGCGTCCCCGTAGAATCGCTTGTCTTCGGCCAGCGCGTGCTGGCCGATCTGCTTCGCACGTACTGAGCGCCGCCCGCTCCGTGCCCTCACAACACCGAAAGCCTCTTCATGCACCTGCTCGAAGCACTGATCCTGGGCATCGTCCAGGGACTCACCGAGTTCCTCCCCATCTCCTCCAGCGCCCACCTGCGCATCCTCGGCACGTTCCTCCCGTCGGGAGAAGACCCCGGGGCGGCGTTCACCGCGATCACGCAGATCGGCACCGAGGCGGCGGTGGTCGTCTTCTTCTGGCGTGACATCGTGCGCATCATCGGCCAGTGGTTCCGCTCGCTCGTCGGCAAAGCCCCCCGCAACGACCCCGATGCGCGGATGGGCTGGATGATCATCATCGGCAGCATCCCGATCGTGGTGCTCGGGCTGCTCTTCCAGGACCAGATCGAGACCGTGCTCCGCTCGATGTGGATCGTCGCGATCATGCTCATCGTCTTCGGCATCCTGCTCGGCGTCGCCGACTACGTGGGGGCGAAGCGCCGCAAGCTCGACGATCTGACCTATCCGCACGGCGTTGCCTTCGGTTTCGCGCAGGCGCTGGCGTTGATTCCCGGGGTCTCCCGATCCGGCGGCACGATCACGATGGGTCTGTTCCTCGGCTATGAGCGCGCCGCTGCTGCGCGCTACGCCTTCCTGCTCGCGATCCCCGCCGTGTTCGGCAGCGGCTTCTACCAGGTCTTCAAGAGCTGGGACGAGCCGTCGTTCTTCTCGTTCGGCGACACTCTCGCAGCGACCGGCATCGCGTTCGTCGTGGCGCTCGGCGTCATCGCGTTCTTCATGAACTGGATCTCGAAGCGCAGCTTCCTGCCGTTCGTGATCTACCGGATCCTGCTCGGCACGGTGCTCCTGGTCCTGCTCGGCACCGGTGTGATCGCGGCCTGACCCGGCTCAGCGTTTGCGATCTCCCGGGCCGTCGTCACGGCGGCGGAGATACCGTTCGAACGCCTGCGCGATCGCATCGCCCGACGCCTCGGGGGAATCCCACGTGTCGCGCGTGCGCTCGAGCTGACGGATGTACTCGGCCATGTCTTCGTCTTCCGACGCGGCCGCGTCGATGGAAGCCTCCCAGGCGGCGGCCTCGGTGCGCAGCGTCTGGCGGTCCACGTCGGCGCCGGTCAGTTCCTCGAGCCGGTCGAGCAGTGCGAGCGTCACCTTCGGCGATGGCGTGGCGGACGCGACGTAGTGCGGCACGCTGGCCCACAGGCTGGCGGTGGGGATCCCTGCGTTCTCGGCGAAGTGCTCGATCACGGACAGGATGCCGACGGGCCCCTCGTAGAGCGAGCGCTCGAGGTCGTGTGCTTCCCGCACCTGCTCGTTCTGGCTGGAGGCGAAGATCGAGATCGGCCGCGTGTGCGGGACGTCCGAGAGCATCGCGCCGAGGGTGACGAGTCCGGTGATGTCATCGCGCAGAGCCACGTCGATGAACTCCGAGGCGAACGCCTGCCAGGTGCGGGCGGGTTCGGCGCCCGTGAGCAGCCAGAACTCGGGTCCTGGCCCCGGGTCGCGCGGGCGCCAGAGGCCCGCTTCCGGCCACGTCAGCTGACGGCGGCCCTCGGCATCCATCCGACTCGACGGGCGCGTGTACTGGTAGTCGAAGAAGAGTTCGGGATCGACGGAATGCACGAGGTCGTACTCCGACGACGCCCGCAGCGCCTCGATGGCGCCGCTCGCCGCTTCACCCGCATCGTTCCAGCCGTCGAAGGCGGCGATGACGATGCGCTGACCGAGAACATCCATCGAGGGCTCCCTTCGAGATCGTGGACGATATCCCTCCAGGCTAGTCCGCGACGGCGGGATGCGGGCGGCACCCCGGCTAGCATGGGTTCAGTGAGCAGAAAGCCCAGCGCGGTCCTGTGGGACATGGATGGAACACTCGTCGACACCGAACCGTATTGGATGGCGGCCGAGACGGCACTCGTCGAATCCTTCGGCGGATCGTGGAGCCACGAGGATGCGCTGCAGCTTGTCGGAAGCGGATTGCTCGACAGCGCGGTGATCCTGCAGGGCGCCGGTGTCGCGATGGAGGCGGAGGCGATCGTCGACCACCTCACCGATGCCGTTCAGGAATCGCTCCGCAGCCAGGGCGTCCCGTTCCGGCCAGGCGCCCGCGAACTCCTCCGAAACCTCCGAGAGGTCGGCATCCCGACGGGTCTCGTCACGATGTCGCTGCGGAGGATGGCGCTGAGCGTCGTCGATCTGATCGAGTTCGACGCGTTCGACATCGTCGTCGCCGGGGACGATGTCGACAACCCGAAGCCGCATCCGGAGCCCTATCTGCAGGCGGCGGCACTCCTCGACGTCGACATCGCCGACGTCATCGTCATCGAGGATTCGCCGACGGGCGTCCGCGCCGGCCTCGCGTCGGGCGCGCTGACTCTCGCCGTTCCGCACATCGTGCCGCTCGACCATCTGGGCGCCCACGAGCTGTGGCCGACCCTCGCCGGCAGGAACGCCGGTGACCTCACCGACCTCTTCGACAGCATCAACGTCGCGACGGGAGCATGCTGATGACCGATAGCCGCGCTCCGAGGCCGAGTGGTCCGTTCCGTCCGGGCGATCGCGTGCAGCTGACCGGCCCCAAGGGCCGCCTGCACACGGTGACGCTTCGCGAAGACGGAGAACTGCACACCCACCAGGGCGTGCTGCGCCATCGTGACCTGATCGGCCTTCCCGACGGCTCCGTCGTGGCCAACAGCTCCGGCCACGACTACCTGGCTCTCCGTCCGCTGCTGAGGGACTTCGCGATGTCGATGCCGCGGGGCGCGGCGATCGTGTATCCGAAGGACGCGGCGCAGATCGTGATGCAGGCCGACATCTTCCCCGGAGCGACAGTGGTCGAGGCCGGAGTCGGCTCCGGCGCGCTCTCCCTCTCCCTCCTGCGGGCCGTCGGCCCGGCGGGCAACCTGATCTCGTTCGAGCGACGCGAGGACTTCGCCGATGTGGCTCGCGGCAACGTCGAGACGTTCTTCGGCGAGCACCCCGACACCTGGCGCGTCGTCGTGGGCGACCTCGTCGAATCGCTCCCGAGCGAGGTGCAGCCTGGCACCGTCGATCGTGTGGTGCTGGACATGCTCGCTCCCTGGGAGTGCATGGACGCCGTCGCCGATGCGCTCACCCCCGGCGGCGTGGTCCTCTGCTACGTGGCCACCGCGACGCAGCTCTCCCGCGTGGCGGAGTACATCCGCGGTACCGGACTCTTCACCGATCCCGATGCCTCCGAGACGATGGTCCGGGGCTGGCATGTCGAGGGGCTCGCCGTGCGCCCCGACCACCGCATGGTCGCTCACACCGGGTTCCTGCTGACGGCGCGGCGGCTCGCGCCCGGGGCCATCGCGCCTTCGGTCAAGCGGCGTGCCTCCAAGAGCAGCTACGGCGACGAGGATGTCGAGGCGTGGACCCCCGGAGCCGTCGGTGATCGCGAGATCAGCGACAAGAACCTGCGCAAGCGCGCGCGAGAAGCCGAGAAGGCCGCCGAAGGGGCGCGCCTTGCTGCGGCCTCGCGCGATTCCGGGCACGCGACGGAATAGACTGGAGCGCGTGCGTAAAACGTCCGCCGTTCTGGCCTCCCTCAGCCTTGCCGTCCTCGCTCTGACCGGCTGCACCGCCGTGGCGCCCGAGAGCGACGCCGCCTGCGATCGCGGGGCCGGGTCGACCGATATCCGCGACGCGGTGACCGTCGAGGGCGACGTAGGGTCGACTCCGGATGTCAGCGTCTTCAGCCCGCTGCACCTCACGAAGACGGCGTTCGCCGACGCGACGGTGGGCGATGGTCGGAAGATCCTCGACAACTCGCAGGCACTCGTGGTGGAGCTCTCGATCTTCAGCGGTGAGACCGGCAAGCAGGTCTACGCGACTTCCTACGACGAGTCCAAGGGGCAGGTCTCCACGGCCGATTACTGGGCGACGCAGTCGCCCGGACTCGAGTCGGTGTTCTCGTGCGCGACCGCGGGGTCCCGGATCATCGCGGCCCTCACCCCGGAAGACTTCGGCGCCAACAACCTCCAGGGCTTCGGTCTCGAGGCCGACGACAACGCGGTGTTCGTCATCGACGTGGTCGATGTCTTCCTCTCCCGCGCCGAGGGTTCCCTCCAGTTCAACGATGCGAAGGGTATGCCGACGGTGGTGCGCGCCCCCGATGGCACGCCCGGGGTCATCATTCCCGACAGCGCTGCACCGACGGAGCAGGTGGTGCAGACCCTCATCAAGGGTGATGGTGAAGAGGTCGAAGCGGGCCAGATCCCCCTTCTGAACGTGATGGCCGTGGGCTGGGACGACAAGAAGGTCATCAACAGCACCTGGGGCCAGGGACCGACGGGCGATCTCTCGACCTCGGCTCCGACCGTTGCGGAGGCTCTCGTCGGCAAGACCGTGGGCTCGCAGATCCTCGTCGTGACTCCCGCCGGTGACGGCGGCCCTGCCGTCGCCTACGTGGTCGACATCCTGGGCGCAGTCACGGCGCCGACGCAGTGATGGCCAGCCGGATCCCCGCGGAGGAGCGCCTGACGAATCTCGTCGTGGCGCTGATGGCCACGGAGATCGGGCTGACCAAGCAGCAGATCCTCGACAACGTCTCGGGATATCGGCAGCGGGCGGACGCGGGCACCCGATCCGACGCGCTAGAGAAGATGTTCGAGCGCGACAAGGACGAGCTGCGCACCCTCGGCGTGCCGATCGAGACGATCGGGGATGCCGCCGATCCGAATGACCTCAGAGAAGCTCGTTACCGTATTCCGCAGGCGGAATACGACTTGCCCAGCGACATCGAGTTCTCCGCCGCCGAACTCGCGGTGTTGCGGCTGGCGGGCAGCGTGTGGAGTGCGGAGTCCGTCTCGGGCGATGCGCAGTCGGGGGTTCGGAAGATCCGTGCGCTGGGGATCGATGGCGACGAGCCGATCATCGGATTCGCTCCGCGGATCACCGCCCGCGACGCCGCTTTCACACCTCTCCAGGACGCGATCGAGAGGAGTCGCGTCGTCACCTTCGACTACTTGAAGCCGGGCGAGGACGCACCACGGCGACGAAGGATCCGCCCGTTGGCGCTGGTCGACTACGAGGCCCGATGGCATGTGTTCGGCATCGATGTGGATGTCGAGGAGGACCGCACGTTCCTGCTCAGCCGGATCGTGGGCGCCGTCAAGGTGAGCACGACGACCTTCGACTCCGCGCTCCGAGACGGAGCGGGGGAGCGGGCCCTTGCCGGTCTGGAGCGAGTCGCTGCTGCGAACTCGGCACTGCTGGAAGTGACGCCCGGCACCGAAGCTGCGCTGCGGCTCGGACGACGTGCGACAGCTGCGCCGCAGGGGATCCATGTGCCATTCGTGGACCTGCACATCTTCGCCGACGAGCTCGCCTCCTACGGACCGGAGGTCCGGGTGGTCGAACCGGCCGCGCTGCGCGACGCGGTCATCGACCGGCTCCGGGCGGTCGTCGACGCGCACACAGATCGGGCGGAGGCATCATGAGTGCGAAGTCCAAGCCGCTGCTCGCGGCCGATCGTGTCCGTCTCTACCTCACTCTCGTGCCGTACCTGCTCGAGCACGGTCAGGTTTCCCTTGCCGAGGCTGCTGAGGAGTTCGGTGTGACGCCGCAGGAGATGCGCGGGATGGTCGAGAAGCTGACCGTGATCGGGCTCCCCGGGGAGTCCGGCTACTGGCAGCAGCCGCAGGAGATGTTCGACATCAACTGGGACCTGCTCGACCTCGAAGACGTCATCGAGATCACGAACGACGTGGCCCTGCGTCGAGTCCCCCGCTTCACCGCGCGAGAGGCGGCAGCGTTGCTGGCCGGACTGCAGATGGTCGCAGCAGTGCCGGCGGTCTCCGACTCGGGCCTCGTCGCCGGCCTCATCTCCAAGCTGTCCCGCGGCGCAGCCGATGCGCCCGCCGAGGTCGTCGTCGCCCCGAGCGCCGTCGACGAGGTCCGTGAAGCGGTCGCGCGAGGCCTGCACGACGGCGTCGCGATCGCGTTCACCTATCAGGCCCCCGATGCCGCGCCGACGACCAGAACGGTCGATCCGATGCAGATCCTCATCACCAACGGCCAGTGGTACCTGCAGGGCTGGTGCCACATGCGGCGGGCGATGCGGACGTTCCACCTCGACCGCGTCAGCGCGCCGACCCTCACCGAGATTCCGATCACCCACGGCGGCGAACACGTCCCTGAGGCGTTCGCCGGTCTCGACGACGAGCGCGAAGTCACCGTGCGCGTGCCGGAGCGGCTCGAGCCCCTGTTGAGCGGCTTCGTTCCCACCGGGCAGCCCGATGTGGTCGACGGCGCGGTGACCACCACGCTGCACCTCGCCGATCCTCGTGGCGTCAAGCGGCTCGCCGGGCGATTCGGCGGCGCGATGGAGGTGCTGGAGCCGGGGATCGCCCGATCCGCGACCAAGGATTGGGCCGCGTCGGGACTCGCGCTGTATCGCCGACCCGATATATCTCAGAGATCTGTAGACTGAACCGAACGCTCATCGACGACGGGAATCCTGACATGTTCGCTGGAATGCAAGGCTGGCACCTCCTCATCGTGCTCGCCGTGATCCTCCTTCTGTTCGGTGCCGCCAAGCTGCCGGCTCTGGCGAAGAGCATGGGCCAGTCCGCCCGCGTCTTCAAGGGCGAGATGAAGGCGATGAAGGACGAAGACGCGTCTCGCGCCGACTCGACCGTCGCCGAACCCACGTCGGTCAAGGACTCGGGCGCAGACCCTGAGACTCCGCCTCGCGCCTGACCGGCCGTGGCAGCCATCGAACCGACCGTGATGCCGAAGGCGGATCGGGATCGGCGGATGTCGCTCGGCGCGCATCTCGTCGAACTGCGCAAGCGTCTGATGTACGCAGCGCTCGCTCTGGTCGTGGGCATGGTCGTGGCGTTCATCGTCGCCGACCCGGTCATCCACTTCATCACGGAGCCCATCCGCATCATCACCGAGAAGCGCGGTGATGACTTCAGTGCGCTCAACTTCGGCACGGTGACCGCCGCGTTCGACATGCGGATGCGGATCGCCTTCTCCATCGGTTTGTTCATCTCGGCGCCGGTCTGGCTGTGGCAGGTCTGGGCGTTCATCATGCCCGGCCTGACCCGCAAGGAGATCAGGTACACCGTCGGTTTCGTCGTCGCCGCAGTCCCTCTGTTCTTCGCCGGTTGCTATCTGGGCGTCATGATCATGCCGCACGTGATCGAGCTGATGTGGAGCTTCACGCCGGACGGCGCGACCAACTTCTACTACGCGCAGGAGTACTACGACTTCGTCTTCAAGCTGATGATCGTCATCGGTGTCTCGTTCGTGCTGCCGGTGTTCCTCGTCGCGCTGAACCTCGCCGGCGTCATGTCGGGCAGGGCGATCCTCAAGGGGTGGCGCATCGCGATCATCATCGCGACGGTCTTCGCGGCGCTCGCGACCCCGGCCGCCGACGTGGTCAGCATGCTGATGCTCGCCGGCATCCTGATCGTCCTGTTCTTCGCCGCCGCCGGCCTCTCCCTGCTGTTCGACCGACGCAAGCGTAAGCGCGACGAGGCGACCGGGCTGTTGCCGGACCCGGTATGAGCTCGCCCTCCGATCGGTACGCGCAGGCGCAGCAGGCAGCGGAGCACCCGGAGTCCTCGGCATTCGCCGCGCTGCAGAAGTTCCAGCTCGATCCGTTCCAGGTCGCGGGATGCCACGCACTGGAGAACGGCCGCAGCGTGCTGGTGGCGGCGCCGACGGGGGCAGGGAAGACCATCGTCGGCGAGTTCGCGATCCATCTCGCGATGCGGACGCCGAACGACAAGGCGTTCTACACCACGCCGATGAAGGCGCTCTCGAACCAGAAGTTTCGCGAGCTGGTCGAGGTGTACGGAGCAGATCAGGTGGGTCTGCTCACGGGCGACACCAACATCAACGGCAATGCGCGCATCGTGGTCATGACCACCGAGGTGCTGCGGAACATGATCTACGCCGACTCCGCCGCGCTCGACGATCTGCGCTACGTGATCATGGATGAGGTCCACTACCTCGCGGACCGTTTCCGGGGTGCCGTGTGGGAAGAGGTCATCATCCACCTGCCTCAGCGGGTGCGGCTGGTCTCGCTGAGCGCCACGGTCTCCAACGCCGAGGAGTTCGGCGACTGGCTCGACACGGTGCGGGGTGACACCGACGTCATCGTCTCCGAGATCCGGCCGGTGCCCCTGGAGCAGCACGTCCTCGTCCGCGATGATCTTCTCCCACTGTTCGACGATCGCGCGGGTATCGCGACCGCGCAGGTGAACCAGGAGTTGATGCGGATCCGTTCGTCGACCGGGTCGAACTACGACAACAACCGGCAGGCGCAGTCGTATCGCAGCGATCGTCACGCCGGGCGTCAGGCGAAGCGCCCGCCGCGCGGCGGGCGACGACCCGTCCGCGCCTCCAATGCCCGCCGGATCGAGCGGATGGATCGCCCCGAGGTCGTGCATCTCCTCGAGCGGGCGAACCTCCTCCCGGCGATCTTCTTCATCTTCAGCCGCGTGGGGTGCGACGCCGCGGTGCAGCAGGTACGGCGCTCCGGCCTTCGGCTGACCTCCCCCGAGGAGCGGGCGGAGATTCGCTCCCTCGTAGAGGACCGGACGCGCACCCTCCAGGACGAGGACCTCGACGTGCTCGGCTACTGGGAGTGGCTCGACAACCTCGAGCGCGGCGTCGCCTCGCACCACGCGGGTCTGCTGCCGGCGTTCAAGGAGGTCGTCGAAGAGCTGTACCGACGCAAGCTCATCAAGGTCGTCTTCGCGACGGAGACTCTGGCGCTCGGCATCAACATGCCCGCCCGAACGGTCGTTCTCGAGAAGATGGAGAAGTTCAACGGCGAGGCCAGGGTCGCGATCACCTCGGGGGAGTACACCCAGCTCACCGGCCGCGCCGGCAGACGGGGCATCGACGTCGAGGGTCACGCGGTCGTGCAGTGGACCGAGGGGATGGACCCGCAGGCCGTCGCCGCGCTGGCGTCGCGACGCACCTATCCACTGAATTCGAGTTTCCGGCCCACCTACAACATGGCCGTGAATCTGATCGACATGTTCGGCAAGGCCAGGGCCCGACAGATCCTCGAGTCGTCCTTCGCACAGTTCCAGGCCGATCGCTCGGTCGTCGGGCTGGCGCGCCAGGTGCGTGAGGCCGAGGAGTCGCTGGCGGGCTACCTGAGTTCGATGACCTGCGAGCACGGGGATTTCGCCGAGTACGCCGCGATTCGCCGGGAACTCAGCGATCTCGAGAAGAAGAATCGCCAGGACTCCCAGGCGCCGCGGGCGTCGCGCGACAAGCGGATGAAGCGCATCCAGACTCTGCGCACGCAGATGCAGCGCCACTCGTGCCATCGCTGCCCCGATCGGGAAGCGCACGCGCGCTGGGCGGAACGCTACTGGAAGCTCAAGCGACAGACCGACCGGATCCGGCGCCAGATCGAGACTCGTACCGGGACGGTGGCGCGCGTTTTCGACCGTGTCGTCGAGGTGCTGGAGACACTCGACTATCTGACGGAGGTGGACGGCGAGACGACACTGACGGAGGCCGGCCGCACGATGCGTCGGATCTACGGAGAACGCGATCTGCTCGTCGCCGAATCGCTGCGGCAAGGACTCTGGGCGGGTCTCGATGCCCCCTCTCTCGCAGCGATGGCGTGCTGCCTCGTGTACGAGCCGCGACGTGACGAAGCGAACTCGGGGGAGCGCGGCCTCCCACGCGGTGCATTCCGAGTGGCATATGAGAAGACGACCACGCTCTGGGCCGAACTCGACGACCTCGAGCAGGATCATCGTCTGCCGGGAAGCGAACCGCTCGCGGCCGGACTCGCGGGTGCGATGCATGCGTGGGCTCGCGGCGGCATGCTCGACCGGGTGCTGATCGACGCGGACATGGCCGCGGGAGACTTCGTGCGCTGGGCGAAGCAGACCATCGACCTCCTCGATCAGCTGTCCATCGTGGCTGAGGATGCGGCTGTCGCCCGCACCGCCCGCAGTGCTCTCGACGGCGTGCGCCGCGGCATCGTCGCCTACTCATCGATGTGATGATGGCACCGACATCCGCGGAAGCCGCTGCGCCCGAGCGCGCCCCCTTGCCTCTATGGGCAGCGGCCCTCGCCGCCGCGCTCGGGGCTCTGCTGATGAACTTCTCGTACCCGGGTGCCGCGGTCTGGGCTCTCGCGTTTCCCGCGACCGCACTCCTGCTCGTCGCCCTGATCGGCCGTCGTTTCTGGGGTGCGCTTCTGATCGGGTTGGTCTACGGCATCCTCTTCTTCGCGCTTCTGGTCTCGTGGACGTCCCGCTACCTCGGCCCGATTCCCTGGGCAGCGCTCAGCGTCGTCGAAGGCGGCCTCACCGGCGTGGCCCTCGTGCCGATCGCGCTGGCCTACCGATGGCTGCCTCGCGCCTTTCCCGGCACTGCAGGACGCATTCTGGGGCTTCCCCTGGTCGTCGCGGCGCTGTGGGTCGGGCGGGAGCTGTTCGTCGGCTCCTGGCCGTACGGAGGGTTCCCCTGGGCGCGCATCGGGATGAGTCAGGCCGAGAGCCCTCTGGCGCCGATCTCATCGTGGTTGGGAGTGAGTGGTCTCAGCTTCGTCATGGTGCTGCTGGTGGCGATCCTGATCGAGGTGGTCCGCCTCCGGGCATGGCGTCGTCGGCTCGTCCTGCTGGTACCGACGGGACTCGCGGTCATGATGCTCTTCACCCCGCTCTTCCCGACCGCGTCTTCGGGGTCGATGACGATCGCCGCGGTTCAGGGCAACGGGCCGACCGGCTATTTCGACGAGCGCGAGCCGTTCTCCGTGATCCAGGCGCAGACGGAGGCGACGGCGCCGCTCTACGGTGAAGACGTCGATCTCGTGGTGTGGCCTGAGGGCTCGCTGGACGCTGACCCCTTCGAGAACGAGGCGATCGCCCGCAGGATGACTCTCGTGTCGAATCGGATCGATGCGCCGCTGCTCGCTAACGCGGCGACGGCGCGGGACGGTCTCTACTTCAACACCTCGATGCTGTGGACGGCCGACGGCACGGCCACCCAGATCCACGACAAGAGGCACCCCGTTCCGTTCGGCGAGTACGTGCCGGATCGGCCGTTCTTCAACGCCCTCGCGCCCGATCTGATCGGCCTGATCCAGCGGGAGTACACGCCCGGTTCGAATCCGCCGATCGTCGAGGTGGGGGGAGTGCCGGTCGGACTCGCCATCTGCTTCGACGTCATCTACGACGATGTGATCCGAGAAGGCCTGAACGACGGCGCCGAGGTGTTGGTCTTCCAGACCAACAACGCCGACTTCCGGGGCACCGACGAGAACCTCCAGCAGCTGTCCTTCGCCAGGATGCGCGCCATCGAGACAGGGCGCAGCGTCGTCAACGTGTCGACCGTCGGCACCAGCCAGGTCATCCGGGCGAACGGGTCTACCGTCACGAGCCTGGACGCAGGAGAGGCCGGAGCACTGCTCGAGGATGTCGAGCTGCGTTCCGGCCTCACGGCGGGGGTTGTCCTGGGCCCCTGGATCCAGCAGTTCCTGCTGTGGGGCGGTCTGGGCGCGCTGCTCCTCGGGTGGTGGCGCGCCCGGGGCGTTATGCCCCGATCTTCTCGCGGGTAGGGTCTTCGCCGGCGCCTCGGCGTGCGCGGATGAAGGCGAGGCGCTCTTCGAGCAACTCCTCGAGTTCCGCGCGGGTACGGCGCTCCATGAGCATGTCCCAGTGGGTGCGAGCGGCCTTCTCGTCGCTCGCTTCGAGCGTGACGGCCTGGCCGTCGACGTTCAGGCGTGCTTCGGCGCCACAGGCGCGGCACTCCCAGGTCTGGGGCGGTTCGGCGTCCGCCGCGAACATGAGGTTCGTTACGTGGCCGCAGGTGTCACAGGTGTAGGTGGTCTCACGGCGCTCCATGAAAACGACGCCCTCTTCGCTCTGTAGGCTCTGGGCGCCGAGTCGGATGCCGCGCAGGCTGCGATCTGCCATTTTGTGGTCCTCTCGTCGCTGTCAGGTATAACGCTCCAGCCTGTGCGCTTCATCCACGCGGGCGACTTCTCGGCGCGATTCACAGCGGAATCCCAGCGCCGGAGGTTATGGGGCGCGTCGGGTGCTATTCCGCAGCGAGGGCCCGAAGTGCGACGTCAGCACGATCTGAGACGATGCCATCGACTCTCGCAGCCACGAGGCGGCGCATGTCGCCGGCGTCGTTGACGGTCCAGACATGTATCTCGACGCCGAGGCGGTGGGCCGCGCGGACGAGCGCGGGGGTGAGCACCGTGAGCGCTCCGTGTCGCTCGGGAATCTGCAGCGCGTCGATTTCGCGGAGGACACGCGCGGGGGAGAGGCGGAGTGCGGACAGCGCACGCAGTGCCGCGATCGTGCGGCTCCCGCCGGATGTCGCAGGCCGAAGCGAGGCACCGGCCCGCAGCACGGCGGCGACGGCGGCGCGGCGGTTCGCGTCCGAGAAACTCGTGACGAGCACGCGGTGGGTGTCTTCGGCGAGGATCGGCCCGAGTGGGTCGACGGCAGTCGGCGTCTTCACATCGATGTTGAAGCGGACCTCGGGAAAGGAGTCGAGCGCCTCCGCGACAGTGAGCAGCCCGCCGTGGGCAGAGAAGATCTCTCGCAGTTCTCGCGTGCGGACCTCACGTACCGCTCGGGTGTCGCCGACGAGCCGCTCGAGCGTCGAGTCGTGGAACAGCACCACGTCGCCGTCCGCCGTCACCTGACAGTCGGTTTCGATGTACTCGACGCCCGCAGCATGGGCGGCGGCGAATGCCACGGCGGAGTTCTCCCAGATGCCCGAGTCCTCGCCCTCCGCGGTGATCAGACCGCGATGAGCGAGGACTCGGGGATGCCGCGCCTTCGTGAAGTACGGGTGCGTCACGCGCCGGGAAGGGTGTTCGTCGGGGCCTGGCCCGGCTTCGGGGTGAACGCGCTGCCGATGCCCTTGAGCGCCTCGGTCAGTTCGCTCGGGATGATCCACAGCTTGTTGGACTGCCCCTCGCTGATCTTCGGCAGCATCTGCAGATACTGGTAAGCCAGGAGTTTGTCGTCGGGCGCACCCTGGTGGATAGCGGTGAAGACGTTCTGAATGGCCTCGGCCTCGCCCTGTGCGCGGAGCACGGCGGCCTGCTTGTCTCCCTCTGCCCGGAGGATCTCGGCCTGACGGGCGCCCTCTGCCTCGAGGATCGCCGACTGCTTGGTGCCTTCCGCGGTCAGGATCGCGGCGCGGCGATCCCGCTCCGCGCGCATCTGCTTCTCCATGGAGTCCTGGATGGAGATGGGCGGATCGATCGCCTTCAGTTCGACTCGTCCCACGCGGATGCCCCACTTGCCGGTCGCCTCATCGAGCACGACGCGGAGCTGGCCGTTGATGTTGTCACGGCTGGTGAGCGCTTCCTCGAGGTTGAGGCCACCGACGACGTTTCGCAGCGTCGTCGTGGTGAGCTGCTCGACCGCGCCGAGATAGTTGGCGATCTCGTAGGTCGCCGCCCGGGCATCCGTCACCTGGAAATACACCACCGTGTCGATCGAGACGACCAGGTTGTCCTCGGTGATGACCGGCTGAGGGGGGAAGGAGACGACCTGCTCGCGCATGTCGATCAGCGGCCGGAGACGGTCGATGAACGGCACGAGGATGTTGAGTCCGGGAGTGAGGGTCTTGTGATACCGGCCGAGGCGCTCGACCACGCCGGCGGTCGCCTGCGGGATGATCCGGATGGCGCGCGCGACGGTGACCACCACGAAGATGATCACGGCGATGGCGAGTATCCAGCCGATCGCTGCGGGGATGAACGATGCGTCGTCCACGGGGTTCTCCTAGTCGTTGACGGGTCGGACGATGGCGGTCGCGCCGTTGATCGCGCTCACGGCGATCGGTGCTCCCTGCGGGATGGGGACCGGGGTGGCGGCGCGCGCGGTCCAGGTGTCGCCGTTGGCGAGCTTCGCCTGGCCGGAGATCTGCGTGATCTCGACCAGCGCGATGCCGCGCAGGTCGACGAGAGCATCCACATTGGACTTGGTGGGATCTTCCCCGCGCTGCAGGCGCTTGAGCAACGGTGGTCGGAGGAAGAGGATGAAGACCGCAGCCGCCGCGGCCGCGATGATCACCTGCACCCAGACCGGCACGCCGAGCAGGTCGGTCACCAGCCCGACGACGCTGCCGAAGCTGAGCATGAGGAACGTGAAGTCCAGCGAGAGCATCTCGATGACGAGGAACACGGCGATCAGGACCAGCCAGCCGATCCAAGCCCATTGGTCGATGAACGTGACGAAAGTCGTGAAGTTGTCCATGCGGCCTCCTTTGTGGTCAACGTATCACGCGGGGGACCGCCGATCCGGGTGCCACTGCGCTCCCTTGATAGTGTGAGTGGGCCGTGCGATCACGGCCTTTTCGCGCATCATGAGGAGTCACCGTGACCGACGTTCTTCCCGCAGGTTCCCTGGACGGCAAGGTGGCACTGGTCACCGGCTCATCACGCGGGATCGGCGCAGACACCGTCCGCTATCTCGCCGAGGCCGGCGCCGATGTCGTCATCAACTTCCGCAACAAGGCCCCGCGCGCCGAGAAGCTCGCCGCTCAGCTGCGCGAGCTCGGTCGTCGGGCGCTTGTGGTGGGGGCTGATCTCACCGATCCCGCATCCGTGGCGGAGATGTTCGACGCGATCCGCGCCGAGTACGGACGTCTGGACGTCCTCGTGCTCAACGCCTCCGGCGGCATGGAGTCGGGGATGGCCGAGGACTACGCCCTCACTCTCAACCGGGATGCGCAGCTCAACGTGCTGAACGCTGCGATCCCCCTGCTCGGTGACGGGGCGCGTGTCGTGTTCGTCACGAGCCACCAGGCGCACTTCATCCGCACGACGCCGACGATGCCCGAGTACGAGCCGGTCGCGCTGTCGAAGCGAGCGGGCGAGGATGCCCTGCGCGAGCTCATCCCCGGGCTCGCTGAGAAGGGGATCGGCTTCACGGTCGTCTCCGGCGACATGATCGAAGGGACCATCACGGCCACCCTGCTCGAGCGCGCAAACCCCGGCGCGATCGCCGAGCGTCGCGAGTCGGCCGGCAAGCTCTACAACGTCTCCGAGTTCGCGGCCGAGGTCGCCAAGGCGGCGGTGGATCCGGTACCCGCCGACAACACGCGCCTCGTCGGAGATGTGAGCGCGTTCGTCGCCGAGTAGCCGTAGACGAGAATCGGCCCCGCTCTGCTGTTGCAGAGCGGGGCCGATTCGGCGATCGGGAGTCGTCAGCTGACGGGCTCTCCCTTGACGGCTGCGACGTACTCCTTCTCGTCCTTGCCGAGCGTGATCGCACGCACGATCTGGATGATCCCGAGCACGATCAGCGAGATGCCGAGGAGCAGCCAGAAGGCGAAACCGGCGATCAGCGGCGAGAACAGCACGATGATTCCCGCGATGATGCTGAGGATCGCGTACAGAACGGTCCATACACGCGAGCCATCGCTGCCGAGGAGCGTCAGGGCGACGACACCGTCGACGATCCAGCTGACGCCGATGAAGATCACGACGACGAAGGCGAGGGTGGCTGCAGCCGCGCTCAGGTTGAAGAACGCGATGACGCCGGCGACGACGTAGAGCAGGCCGAGGACGATGTGCCCCACACGGGCCCATCCGCCCTTCGCGCCCGAGAAGATTCCGAGCCCGATGTAGACGAGACCGGCGATGACCAGGTACGACGCGAAGATCGCAGTCACGATGACAGCGGACTTCACCGGCCAGACCAGCAGGACGATTCCGGCGATGAGAGCGAGGACGCCGGCGACGGCCAATGTGACCCGGATCGACTTGAACAGCGACTTCGCCTGGGTGAGTGGTTCAGACATGGTGGGGACCCCTTTCTGAGAAGATCCTGTGAGGATGCCCCCTCAGGGTAGCGCCCTCGCGGCACACGATGGGGGAGGAGACCTCACCCGCGTTTCTCGAAGTCATCCCAGGACTCGCAGCGTCATGGCAAAATCGAGTCGTGACAGCCCTGGATGATGCGCGACTGCGCGAACTCGCGGTGATGCGGAAGGTCAGGGACCGCATCGACCGGGAGTACGCGAAGCCTCTCGACGTCGAGGCGCTCGCGCGCGGAGTGCACATGTCGGCGGGGCACCTGAGCCGGCAGTTTCGGGACGCCTACGGCGAATCGCCCTACTCCTATCTGATGACCCGCCGGATAGAGCGAGCGATGGCGCTGCTGAGGAGGGGCGACCTGACCGTGACCGAGGTCTGCTTCGAGGTGGGCTGCTCGTCGCTCGGCACGTTCAGCATGAGGTTCTCGGAGCTGGTGGGTGTCGCACCCAGCGTGTACCGTGAACGCGCCGCGAACGTCGAAGGGATTCCGTCCTTTCAGGCGAAACAGGTCACCCGACCGATCAGGAATCAAGAAGCACCGCGCACCCATGCGCACCTAACGTGAACACCATGAACATCAGCATCCACTACGCCTTCCTCCCACACACCGACGCTGACGCAGCCCTCGCCTTCTACCGAGATGCTCTCGGGTTCGAGGTGCGCAACGACGTCGGGTACGACGGTCTGCGCTGGCTCACGGTCGGTCCTGAGGGACAGCCTGAGACGTCGATCGTGCTGCATCCGCCGGCAACCGACCCCGGCATCACGGATGCCGAGCGGCAGACGATCCTCGAACTCATCGCCAAGGGCAGCTACGCGGCGCTCACTTTGGCGAGCGACGACGTCGACGCCCTGTTCGAGCGCCTCGTCGAAGGCGGTGCCGACGTCGTGCAGGAGCCGATGGATCAACCGTACGGCGTGCGCGACTGCGCCTTCCGCGATCCCGCAGGCAACCTGCTGCGTATCAACCAGGCAGCCTGAACACCCACCGATCCGCGAAGGACGCAGATGACCGTCGATCAGCACCCCGCCGACACCCATGACCTGATCCGCGTGCAGGGCGCGCGTGAGAACAATCTGAAGGACGTGAGCGTCGACATTCCGAAGCGGCGACTGACGGTCTTCACCGGTGTCTCCGGCTCGGGGAAGAGCTCGCTCGTCTTCGACACGATCGCTGCCGAGTCCCGGCGCATGATCGACGAGACCTACAGCGCATTCGTGCAGGGATTCATGCCGTCGGTGCCGCGCCCGGACGTCGACGTCCTGGAGGGGCTGACCACGGCGATCATCGTCGATCAGGAGCGCCTCGGCGCCAACCCGCGGTCGACGGTCGGCACGGTCACCGATGCCAACGCGATGCTTCGCATCCTGTTCAGCAAGCTCGGCCAGCCGTACATCGGCGGCCCGACGGCGTTCTCCTTCAACATCCCCACGCAGAAGGCGAGCGGCGTGATGACCGGCGCGGGCGGGGAGAAGAAGATCGTCAAGGATGCGATCTACCTCGGCGGCATGTGTCCGCGGTGCGAGGGTAGGGGAGCGGTGTCCGACCTCGATCTGGCGCAGATCGTCGACGAATCGAAGTCACTCGACGAGGGCGCGATCATGGTGCCGGGATACACCGCGGACGGCTGGATGGTGAAGGGCTTCTCTCAGTCCGGGTTCTACCCGGCCGACAAGCCGATCGCACAGTTCACGGAGAAGCAGCGTCACCTCTTCCTCTACGGCGAGGTGACGAAGGTGAAGATCTCGGGGATCAACATGACCTATGAGGGTCTGATCCCGAAGATCACCAAGGCGATGCTCTCGAAGGACCTCGACGCGCTGCAACCGCACATCCGCTCCTTCGTGGAGCGTGTGGCGACCTTTGCCGTGTGCCCGGAGTGCGACGGCACGCGACTGACCGAGGGGGCTCGCTCCTCAAAGATCGATGGCATCAGCATCGCCGATGCATGCCGTATGCAGGTCACGGATCTTGCCGATTGGGTTCGTGGGCTCGACCTGCCCGGAGCCGGACCGCTGCTGCAGGCGCTCAGCGCCAACCTCGACGCGTTCGTGACGCTCGGCCTCGGATACCTGAGCCTCGAGCGGCCGTCGGGGACGTTGTCCGGGGGAGAGGCGCAGCGGATCAAGATGCTGCGTCACCTCGGCTCGTCCCTCACCGACATCACCTACGTGTTCGACGAGCCGACCATCGGCCTCCACCCGCACGACATCCAGCGCATGAACGGACTGCTGCTCCAACTGCGGGACAAAGGCAACACCGTCCTGGTCGTCGAGCACAAGCCGGAGACGATCGCGATCGGCGATCACGTGATCGATCTGGGTCCCGGAGCGGGAAGCGCCGGCGGGGAGATCTGCTTCGAGGGCACGGTCGAGGGGCTGAAGACGAGCGGCACCAAGACGGGCAACCATCTCGATGACCGGGCGCGGCTGAAGGATGCGGTGCGCTCGGCGTCTGGTGCGATCGAGGTGCGCGGCGCTACGGCGAACAACCTGCAGAACATCGACGTCAACATTCCCACCGGCGTTCTCACCGTGGTGACCGGTGTCGCCGGGTCGGGCAAGAGCTCACTCATCCACGGCTCGGTGTCGAAGCGCGAGGGTGTCGTGGCGATCGACCAGGCGGCGATCAAGGGCTCACGGCGCAGCAATCCTGCGACGTACACGGGGCTGCTCGAGCCGATCAGGAAGGCGTTCGCGAAGGCCAACGGCGTGAAGCCGGCTCTGTTCAGCGCCAACTCCGAGGGGGCCTGCCCTTCTTGCAAGGGTGCGGGCGTCATCATCACCGAACTCGGTTTCATGGACACGATCGAGACGCCGTGCGAGGACTGCGGCGGCAAGCGCTTCCAGGCGGGCGTCCTGGAGTACAAGCTCGCGGGCAAGGACATCACCGAGGTGCTCGACCTCCCGGTCGCTGAGGCGCGGCTGTTCTTCAGTGAGGGCGAGGCCAAGCTCCCCGCAGCCACGGCGATCCTCGGGCGCATGGAAGATGTGGGGCTCGGCTACCTGTCGCTCGGACAGCCGCTGTCCACGTTGTCGGGCGGTGAACGCCAGCGCATCAAGCTCGCGATACAGATGGGGGAGAAGGGCGACGTCTACGTCCTCGACGAACCCACGACGGGCCTCCACCTCGCGGATGTCGACAAGATCCTCGGACTCCTGGACCGACTGGTCGACTCCGGAAAGACCGTGATCGTCATCGAGCACCACCAGGCGGTCATGGCGCATGCCGACTGGATCATCGATATCGGACCCGGTGCGGGCCACGATGGCGGCAAGGTCGTGTTCGAGGGAACGCCGAGCGATCTGGTATCCCAGAAGTCGACCGTGACAGGGGAGCACCTCGCCGAGTACGTCGGCGCCTGACGTGTAGAGGAGGAGGCCTACGGAAACCGATCGGTTTCCGTAGGCCTCCTCGCCTTTCAGTCCCTCCGGCCAACTCTGCGCACCACTAGAAGCAGAGTCCCCGTCAGCAGCGTGCCTGCAGCGATGAGCAACAGGCGACCGGAGTCCGCACCGGTGACGGCGAGTGACCCATCAGCTGCGGTCAGCACATTCGGCGTCCCGGGCACACTCGGGGTATCGGGTGCGACGGGCGGCTCGCTGGGCGGCACCGCCGCCACCGGATTCTCCAGGCTGATCGCGACGGTGCCGTCGGCGACCGTGAAGGTGGCGGACTCACTCCAGTCGGACGCTGCGGGGTCGGACGAAGTCAGTGTGCCGAGTGCATCAGGCTGGCTTCGATCGATGGACGGAGCAGCCAAGAGACCTTAGTCGGTTGGCAGGGCTTTGTCTGTCGGCCGAACGTCCTACAGACACGGAGCTTGCGGGTCGGCGATGCTACAGCTTCCAGTTACTCAGGGAGATAGCTCATGACGAAGAAGTTCTTGACAGTATCGTCACGCGGGGCGAAGGCGCTGATAGCCGAGGACGGTCACCAGGTCGAAAGTGATACATTTCATTTATGATGGTGTGGATCGTGTACTTGGAAGAAACTCCTGGTTTCATCGGCTTTTTTGACGTCGAAAGCGACGCGTACGAATTCCAGGAAAAGTATGCGGCTGATAGCGGACTCTCAGTTCTGCTTACCCCCGTCTCTGTGCCTTATCGGGTCGCAGGAACAGATGGGCCTCTTTATTCGCAGTAGACGCTACGACTCTCCTCCCGCGCGTCAAGCGGCTCGAGTGTCTAGCGGCCCGGCTTACGCGGCATCATCAGGGAACGACGCGCCCGACCTCCCGCCACTCACAGCGGTGAGCTCGGCGGACGTTCCCGATGAGTACCTCGTCTACCCGGATGGAACACCACTTCCTGCTGATGCGGTGGTGATGACGGACGCGGAGATGGATGCACTTGGGTCGGACACGAGCATCGGCGCTCCTGAATCGAGGCCAGGTGCGACCACGAGAGCGACGGTAGTAGGAAATTGTAAGTTTGCGGTGGGGCAAATGTGGAAGAGATCATCCGGACAGGGGTTCCCCTCCGGTTCAGTGGGCGCGAAGCCAGCAATCTCTAGTTTGGGGAGCCGTCACCAAGACGCACATCAGGTCCATCGTTTTCATGCATAACGGGTGGCTCTGGGTTCCCGTTACTAAAGCCTTCGAGAGTTTTGGCACGTGGAACATGGTGCAAAAAAGTGTCCAGTACAAATGCAATGGGACCGGGCAGCACACGTTCCGCGTTGTCTCGTATTTCAAAGCCTCTGGGGCCAAGGATGTCACCGCTGCGTCAGCTCAGCTCAGCTCCGGCGATTACAAGCTCCAGTGCGGCTAAAGAACTGTCTGATCTCATGACGCGGTGAGCAATCGCTGCACTGAACCGCGAGCTGGCCCGTCACCCTCGAACCCGTCACCGTCATCTCGGACTACGAACGACGACTGCTCTCGAACAAGACGCTCGTCCACGCACTCGAGTCCGCATCAGCGGAAGTCGAGCGAGGCAAGATCGTCCCGGCTGAACGTCGACACGTCGCCGCTGACCAGCAATACGAAGAAGGCCCACGATCGCACCTCGGCCTTCTTCCTATTGCAGCGCGATCCAACGCTACGAACAAGCGAGATCGGCCAAATCTTAGTGATTGACGATTAACCGATAATGCACATTATGTCAGTTCGTAATGAGGGCATCGGCATTCCCCGCGCTTAGGCACCGAACAGATACCGCGCCGGCGTCTGCTCCTCGCCGAAGGCGGCGTCTTGCTGTTCCCCGTCGTTCCAGCTCATCGACGGGAAGCGGGTGGGTTGACGGAGGTACTCCGCATTTCTCGAAACCGGAACCGCCGCCCTTCACAGTCGTCTCCTGGAGGCGTACGGGGACTGTGCGTTGGGCGAAAGATGGCAGCGCGAGCTGGCGGAGCGATCCAAGTGACGCCGGTCATGGGCCCCGGCTCCTCCCCCGCAGCGCTGGGGTGCTTGCAGGTCCGGGCCACTACTCCGTGGGCGTGTCGAGTACCTCGTCGACGAGCTCGATACCACCTGTCGAGCTCACCGTCACCGACCCGCCCGGCGCCGCGCTGTATCGGCAAATGCGACGCTTCCCAGGAGCACGAGGAGAGCGGCGAGGGCCAGTAGATGCGGAGAGAACGTCCCGCCCGTGCCAGCGAGACCGCTCGCTGGCGGCGCGGGCGGCGCGGCCGTCGGGGTGGGCGAGGGCGTCGGGCACGAGGCGAGGTTCGTCGGCGGGTCGATGGTGATGGCAGCAGACGGGTTCACTCGCACCTCGAGCGTCCAGGTGTCGCGTGTGGCCATGCCCGCGTCGTCGATTACTGCATCGGGCACCTGGACCTCCCCGGTGAGCGGGTCGCCCGCTTCCCAGTCTGGTGGTACTCGGAGATACTGTACGGCGTCCGCACCATCGTCGAGGATGGCCTGCTCGGCGGCGGCCGGGATGGAGTCGTCATGGGTCGGGTAGACGTCCGGTCCCCACCAGATCGCGGCGACGACAGGTGTCGGGTCTGCGGCGACTCCCTCTAGGGCGACGTCGTACTCCAGGTATCCGACGTCCGCCCGGCAGACCGTGCTCGCGACCACCGTCACGCTGGACAGGCACAGCTCCGGGTACAGCACCTGTGTGGTCAGCCCCTCGGTGATGAATGCGCCGCCACCGTCATACCCGGTTGCAGCGACCCGGGGCCCGCATGCGGAGCCCCAGTCGTTTTGTCCGGGAAGCGTCTCCTCGCGGGCGTCGACGGCGACCACTCCGTCGATCAGCTCGTTCCCCGTGTTGCTGTCTTCGCCGGCTTCAGCATTCGGAAGTGTCACAATCGCGGTGGAATCCTGCGGGAAAGAGTTCTCGGTCACACTCATCGTGGTGCGAAGCGCGCGCCGGTCTGCGGGAGCCTGGAATGGCGCGACAGCGAACGCTTGTGCAGCCTCGGCTTCATCCGGCGGTTGAGGCACCTCCGGCGATGGCGTAGACGCATCTGGAGGCTCCGCAGCTGCGAGTTCGATCGCCACAGGAGTGGCGTCCGGGACACTCTCTACCGCACCCACGCGGATGAACGGGCCGGCTCCTGTGAACTGATTGCGCGTGACGGACAGGTCGCTCGAGGAGTACGAGCCGGGCTCGTCGAGGTCTTCCCAGAACGTCGTCACGCTGATCGCGGCGGCGGTGGGAGTTGCAGAGTCGAACTGGATCGCGTTGTTCTCGACGACGAATCCGTGCACCGGGGTGGCGAGGATCACGAACTGGTCGCTGCCGGTGACGGCGTTGTTCTCGAATGCGAAGTCCTCCACACCCTGAGGCAGGTAGATGCCGGCGGGATTGTTGGTGAACGTGTTGTCGTGCCAGTCGATGCCGCTACTCACCTGACGGAGATTGTTCACGGGGACGTCGGAGGGATTAATGGTGAGGTTGGCAATCGCCGCGTTGTCGTGGACTTCACTGTCTCGCAGCTCGTACCCCGTCACCCCCTCGGTGTAGCTGGCATACCACTCCATACCGGAGATGTCCGCGTTCTCGATGACCACGTCGTACGTCATGTCCCAGTAGAGACCGGTGGCCCCACCGACCAGCAGAGCGTCAGAGACGAAGACGTCCCGGGAGGTGTAGAAGCGGATCGCGTTAGTGCCATCTGTCGGTCCGGGTCCGGGGACTCCGGTGATGTGGGGCGAGGTGATGCGTGCGTTCTCGGTTTCCCAGCCGTTGATGCCGTCGCCTCGAACGTCGAGTCGGGCGTCCTCGATGAGAGCGTCGGCGGAGCTTGCAAGTTGGATGCCGCTGCCGGAGTCCGTGACGACGGGGCGAATGATCTGCGGCCCTGCGATCAGGGGCAGGTTCAGCTCCGGGGCGACCCGGGTCGCCCCGATCCCGACGGTCACGTTCGACACTCGCGCATCGGTGACGACGGCACCCGGTGCCCTCGCGACGGTGATGCCCGTCTGCGGGAGTTCATTGGTCCCTGAGACGTCGACATCGGTCACCGTCGCTCCGGTGGTGGCGCCAAGGGTGATGCCGAACGCCTTCACGTTCACGACGCTGATCGTGGAACCGGTGATCTCGGGACCTGCCCCCGTGTTCAGACCGTCGACGTAGATGCCGCGGGTGAATCCCGTGATGGTCGCATCCGCGATTTCCGCGTCGCTTGCCATGAGCACTCTGATGCCGTCGGTGATGCCGGTCGCCCCCTGGCCCTGAACCTGGGTGCCGGTGACCGAGGGAGACGCTGTCGCGCCGAGGCTGATGCCGATTGTGCGTGCCGAAACGGTGCCGCCATTGATCACCGGCCCTGCGGCTGCGTTGACATCGTCGGCGTGGATGCCGCGGGCGAAGCCGGAGACGTCCGAGCCGCTCACCTGGACGCCGGACGAGCGTCGAAGGTTCACGCCGGTGGAGTTGCTCGCTGCTGTGCCCGGACCCGTGCGAAGGACGTCGAGATCACTCAGCCGAGCATCAGACGTGGCACCGAGGTCGACGCCAGTGAGAGAAGCGCCGAAAGAGCTGCCCTCGAGGTTCGGGCCCGCTCCTGTGTTCGACGCGGCGACGAGCACACCGTTCACGAAGCCATCTGCGGTGGTGGATGCCACCTTCGCGGCTGTCGCGAGATTCACGTTCACCGCGGTTCCGGCACCGGCCCCGCTCAGAGTCATTCCCGTCACGGACGGTGCGCTGGTACTACCTAGCGCCACCGCATTGCCTGTCACGTTCATCGATCCGCCGACGAACGTCGGCCCTGGGTTCGCGTTCGCTGCGGTGATCGACGCGCCGGTGGAGACGGCACTCACGGCGATGCCTTCGATCCGTGCGCCGCTGGAGCCCGCCAGTGCGAGTGCGGTGTCGACGTCGGTGATAGTCGTTTCCAGCACTTGCGTGCCGGTTGACCCGGTGAACCCGATCCCTGTCGTACGGGTGAACGGGGTGGTGCCGTCGGAGGTCGAGTTTGCGACGAGGAGATCGGTGAGAACAACACCCACAGCCGCGCTGGGCACGGTGACGACGACCTGGCTGTTGGCCGCCGGGCTCAGGGTCAACCCAGTCGTCGAGAGACCGCCGGCATTCACCGTGACCCGACCATAGAGAGTCGTCGCCCCTGACGCGACGATGGAGGTCGACCGTGCAACAGTCAATAGCGAGGTGAACTTGTATGAACCCGGGACGATCCCCACTGTACCGCCGTCGGGAACAGCGTTCAGGGCTGCTTGCAGCGTTGTCTTCGTTGCTGGCTCCGTGGCTCCCAACCATGCGATCAGGGCAGTGTCCGACGCCGCAGCAGGCGGTGAAGGGGTGACCGCGGCGATGACAGGTGCAGCCGCTGCCTCGCGTGAAGCCACGGGAGGAGCCGCGGAGGCTGGTTCGTTAGACCGCGGCGCCGGTGCCGGCGCTGCTTCTCCAACGTCCGTGCCTTGCTCCTCCGGAGTGTCGGGAACTCCGCTCGGAGACGGATCGGGCTGCGGCTCCGGCGTCGGGGGCGAGGTTTCCGGGTTTGGCTCAGCAACATCGCTTGAACCCTCGTCGCCGGACGGATCAGCAACGCCTGAATGTGCCGTTGTTGCATCTGAGCTGGTGACAGGTGGTGGCGGCGGAAGCTCATCGGCACGCGCCATCGTAGGCGCCAGCGTCGTCATCACCACCACTGCGATCACCGAGAATGATGTCATTCTCGCCGACAAAGCCGCGCCGAACTGTGCAGCCATCGGATACCCCCCCGAGAGACCAGTCGTGTGAGCAGGGTACGGCCGTCGTGGCAGCTTGTCACTACCTGTGCCCGAAAATCACGCGTTCGACAAGTGCCACGAGGTCCCGGTCTGGCAGGCCAGCCCCATCGGCCCGTTCGATGGATGGCCGACGCCCGGCAACGGCTTCGAGTATTTCTACGGGTTCATCGGCCGGGTGACCGACCAGTGGTACCCCCGCCATGACAACGTCCGTCGGGAAGAAGGACGTTTCACCAACTTTGGGGCCGAGCAGACTGTGGGGGTCATCCTGTTCGACGACAAACGCGGCGTCCCGCCCTGAGCCGCGTCTGAGCCGGACCTATTGCGCGGACCAGACGCCGAGCTCGTTGCCGGTCGGGTCGGAGAAGTGCAGGCGTCGCCCGCCGGGGAACTCGTAAGGCGCCTGCAGGATCGTGCCACCTGCCGAGACGATGTCACTCATCGTCGCGTCGAGGTCGTCCGAGTACAGGAGCACCAGCGGTCCGCCGACCGGACGCGGCTCGTCGGCGAGCATGAGTCCGCCGACCTCGCTGCCGTCACCACGCGGGGACACGATGCCCGAATAACCGGGTCCGTAGTCGTTGAAGGTCCACCCGAACGCCTCGGCGAAGAATCGCCTCGATGCTTCGAGATCGGTGACCACGAGTTCGACGTAGTCGAGGGAGTGATGCAGAGGGGAACTGGTCATGGCGTCACATTAGCCGCCACGTCCGACATCGGCTGCGGGTCGGGTGACGCTGCCGCAGGAGTAGCGTTGACATGTGCCGCAGGTCCCCCACTCCCCCGTGTCCACGCCAGGATTTCGCGCAGGGGTGATCTGGTCCGTCGGCGTCGCGGCCTACGTGCTGGCGATCACGAACCGCACCTCCCTCGGCGCGGTCGGAGTGGAGGCGGCCGACAGGTTCCAGGCGGACGCATCGACACTCGCGCTGTTCGCCGTCGTGCAGCTCGCGGTCTACGGCGGGATGCAGATCCCGATCGGGATCCTGCTCGACCGCTTCGGCTCCCGCCCCATCATGACGATCGGCATGTTGCTCATGGCGGCGGGGCAGCTCACCATGGCCCTCTCCCCCAGCATCGGCATCGCGATCTTCGCGCGTGTTCTGCTCGGTGCGGGTGACGCGGCGATCTTCCCCGCCGTGCTGCGTCTGGTCGCGACGTGGTTTCCCGCACAGCGTGGTCCGATCATGGTGCAGTTCACCGGGATCATCGGGCAGACCGGTCAGCTGATCGCCCTGGTCCCGCTCGCGGCACTGCTTCATGCGACGACCTGGACCATCACTTTCGGCAGCATCGCCGGCCTCGGAGTGCTGTTCACCATCCTCGTGGCGCTCGTCATCCGCAACCACCCCGCAGAGCGCGGCGCCGACGTCACGGTGAACACCGACACGGGCGTCATCCGCGTCGTCACATCGGCGATCGACACGGGCGTCGGCATCCGCGCCGCCTGGGCCCATCCGGGCACTCGCCTCGCCTTCTGGTCCCATTTCACGACGCCGTTCGCGGGCACCGCGTTCGTCCTGCTCTGGGGAATGCCCTTCCTCACCGCAGCCGAAGGGCTCGATACGGCACATGCGGCGGGGATCATCTCGGTATATGTCGTTGCTGGCATGCTTCTGGGACCGATCATCGGCGACCTCTCGCGAAGGTTGCCGAACCACCGGTCCCTGGCGCTCGTCCTCCCCGCTGTGGGCGTGCAGATGGCGGCGTGGATCGCCGTCATCGCCCTTCCTGACACCGCTCCGCTCTGGCTGCTTTACGTACTGGCGATCGCACTCGCGACCGGCGGCCCGGCATCGATGATCGCGTTCGACCATGCCCGTACGCACAACCCGAGCCACCGACTGAGCACGGCGACAGGTGTCACCAACGCGGGTGGGTTCATCGCCGCGCTCATCGCGATCTTCCTGATCGGACTCGTCCTCGACATGCAAGGCGCCGGTACTCCCGAGACATACACGCTCGAAGCGTTCCGCATCGCCTTCCTCATGCCGATCCCGCTGTGGATCATCGGTACGGCGTTCATTCTCATCGAGCGCAAGCGCACACGCATCCGCATGGGCCTCGATCCGGAGCGCCGTCGCTGACTGTTCCGCGATCGGGGATACGGAGGTTCAGCGAAGAAGGTGCTGAATCGTCTCGACGATCAGCTCGACACTCACGCGCTCGGGCACCTCGGCGTCGCCTGCTTCGAACTCCGCCAGCTCGACACCGCGGACGGAGTCCTGCGGAAGCGCGGAGAAGATCGCGGCGATCTGGTGCGGCAGCAATCCGCCCCCGACCCGGTAAGCAGCCGGGATGTACCCTGGCTCGAGCACGTCCCAGTCGACGTGGATCCACACAGGGCGACCGGCGACGAGCTCCCGCACCCGCTCCGGCGTGCTGTCCGATGGGGCCAGCACCGTCACGCCGGCGCCGGCGAGCAGCTCCCCCTCGGCCGGATCGATATCGCGTCCGCCGACCACGACGACCTGCTTAGGATCGAATCCTGAGCCGTGCCCGCTGTCCCAGAGTCCGCAGGCGGCCGCGAGGACCATTCCCCCGAGGTAGCCGGACTCCGTCGTCTCGGGGGTGTTGAAGTCGCCGTGCGCGTCGATCCACAACAGCACTGCGTCGGGGTGACGCTCGGCGACGGTCGGAAGGGTGCCGAGACTCGCCGCGCACGTGTTGGTGATGAGCAGCGGTGTCGTTCCGGCGCCCAGCGCGCTGCGCAACGCATCGCGCAGACCGGTCAAGGTCTCCTCCGCTTGCGGGAGCGCGACGGACCAGTCATCGACCGTGCTCGCCGTGGGTGTTCCGACGACCTGTGGCTCGAGATCGAGCAATGACGCCACCGCCTCGCCGACTCGGCGGGCGCCGACGAGGGCCCCGTCGGTGCGGTCGGCGACGCGACCCTGGGAGACGATGAGCGAGTATGCGGATGCCATGGATCCAGCTTTCCATCCGGGTGACGACGGACAAAACTGGCGACCGATCACACGCGCTCAGTGACCGGCGGACGCGGGGCGTGCGTGTGACTACCGCCTCCGCGGCGTCCAGCCCGAAGGCAGCGGACCGTCTTGCACTGCACGTTCGCGGTCTCCCTGAGCCGACCAGCCCTGCGCCTGACCGGGCGTATCGAACGCCCCTCGCGCGAGACGGAGTCCCACGTCGTCGTGATGCATGCGCGGCGCTCCCCCACGACGAACCGATGCCCGGACGCTCCACGCGTCGTCGGCGAATCCGCCGCCGCGGAACACGCGATAGCCGTCGTAGCGGGCGGGGTCCAGGAGGTCCCAGCACCACTCCCAGACGTTGCCGAGCGTGTCGAAGAGACCGTTGAGGTTCGGGAGCTTGCCGCCGATGTCCTGTGGAGAAGACACACCGTCCGCGCTCGTCCACGCGGCGTCGGCGAGGGGCGCATAGTGGGGGCCGGTCGATCCGGCGCGGCACGCGAACTCCCATTCCGCCTCGGTCGGCAGCCGGTAGCCGTCGGCCGTGGTGTCCCATGTCACCTCCTCGCCGTCGAACAGGTAGACCCGGTCGAGGCCCTCCCACTCTGACGCGGCATTGCAGAAATGCACAGCCCGCAGCCAGGAAAGATCCGATGCGGGGCGCCGTGGATGCCGGACCGGGACACCGAGGACGTCGGCAAGCTGTTCCTGTGTGACCGGGTAGACGCCGATCTCGAACGGCTCGAGCTCGACCACACGCTGCTCTCTGCGGCGTGCATCGTTCAGGGTCACGACACCCGCAGGGATGCGAGCGAGTTCGAGGTCGCTCACGCACCCACCCGCAGCGTCCGCGCGAGCCTCACGAGGGAACCCGTTCGACCCACGTGGGGTACTTCGCGGTGCGGCCGTCACCGGACGACGTGCGCGTCACGCGACGCCGCACCCACGGGCCGACGAACTCACGGTAGTAGGCCAGGCCGGACGGACCGGTACCCAGACGATCGTTCGGCGCCCACCAGGTCTCCGGAGGTTCGAAGCCCAGCGCGTGCAGCACGCGGGCGGCCACGCGATGGTGCCCCGCGGCGTTCATGTGCAGGCGATCGTCGGCCCAATACGCGCCTCGGGAGAGCTCCCGATCCGGCCAGTTGAGGGCTCGGATGACATCGGGGCGCGCTTCGATCCGCCGCATCACCGCCTCGGAGAGCAGATCTCCTCGACGCTGTACGAGCGATCCCATCGGAAGCTGCCCACTGGGGTTCGCACCGGAGAGGAGGATCATGGTCACCCCCTCTTCGTCGCAACGGCGCAGCACCCGGCTGAACGCATCCGCGATGTGCTCGACGTCGGTACGAGGGCGCAGCATGTCGTTGCCGCCGCCGTTGAACGACAGGTGTGTGGGGCGCAGGGCGAGCGCGGGCTCGAGCTGTTGCTCGACGATCGGCCAGGCCAGCTTGCCGCGGATGGCGAAGTTCGCGTATTGGATGGGGTGTCCTGCGGCGTCGGCCCAGCCCTGCGCCGCGAGATCGGCCCACCCGCGCTCCTGCCCGTTCGGGAGCACGTCGCCGACGCCCTCTGTGAACGAGTCGCCGATAGCCACGAAACGCACATCTGCCATCCTCCCAGCCTATTGCGGCCCGACGACACCGGGCTTCAACGATCGTCGAGAGCCTGGCCTCTTCGATCGACGAGGCCCCAGGCGGCGGCGGCCGCGCCGAGGAAGCAGACGCCGAACACCGCGAATAGCAGGGGTGCTCCTCCGGCTAGAAGCAGGACGGGGACGGACAGCGGCGCCACGATCGAGGCGATCCGACCGATTCCGGCCGCCCATCCCGCTCCGGTCCCCCGCAGAGACGTGGGGTAGATCTCCGGTGTCACGGCGTAGAGCGCTCCCCACGCGCCGAGATTGAAGAAGGACAGCGCCATTCCCGCGCCGATGATCGCTCCCTCGGTGGAAGCCGTGCCGAAGACCACGGCCGACACGGCAGAGCCGACGAGGAACACTGAGAGGGTCAGACGTCTCCCCCAGACCTCGATAAGCCAGGCGGCGACGGCGTATCCGGGGAGCTGGGCGAGTGTGATGATGAGGGTGAACCCGAAGGACTTGACGAGGTCGAAGCCGGCATCCACGAGGATGCTGGGGATCCAGATGAAGGCACCGTAATAGGCGAAGTTCACTCCGAGCCAGACCAGCCACAGGCATAGCGTCCGCAGTCGGAACTCCGGATTCCACAGGGTTGCGAGGCGTGCGCGCGCCGTGATCGCGATGGCTCGAGAGGGCGGCTCCTTCCGGATGGCCGGTGCCGAGAGGACTCCCGCATCCGCCTCGAACGTCGACACGATGCGGTCCGCTTCTGCGATGCGGCCCCGAGAAGCGAGCCAGCGGGGTGATTCGGGCATCCGCCAACGGACGAACAGTGCGTACACCGCGGGGATGGCGCCGAGTGCGAAGGCCCATCGCCATCCGGCGTCGGAGGTGGGGATGACGAGGAACCCGATCACCGCCGCGGCAGTCCACCCGAGAGCCCAGAAGGCCTCCAGCACGACGATCAGACGACCGCGGATGCGGGCCGGAGCGAACTCGCTCACATACGTCGAGGCGACGGGGAGCTCGGCGCCGAGGCCTAGACCGACCAGGAACCGCAGGACGAGAAGCGCGGCGAGTCCGCCCACGAGTGCGCTCGCACCGGTCGCGACGCCGTAGACGAGCAGCGTGAGCGCGAACACCTGTCGTCGTCCGAAGCGATCGGCGAGGAGCCCGCCGAGGGTGGCGCCGATGGCCATGCCGACGAAACCGATGGAGGCGATCCAGCCGGCATCGCTCTTGCTGAGGTCCCACTGCTGCGTGAGCGCCGCGAGGATGAACGAGATGAGACCGACATCCATCGCATCCAGCGCCCAACCGAGCCCGGACCCGGTCAGCAGGCGGAGGTGGCGACGCGTGAACGGGAGCCCGTCCAGGCGTTCAGCGAGCGAGTCGCGGCTCGGCAGGGCGGTGTTGGCCATGCTCCTCATCGTAGAGCCGCGCCAAGACCGCCCTGCCCCGGATGACGTCTCAATCGCGCTCGGCGAGGATCCTGCGCACCCGCGGGATGACCTCGGTGCCGTAGAGCTCGATGCTGCGCATCATCGACTCATGCGACAGGGTGCCGGTGGCGTACTTCAGGTCGAAGCGTCCGAGGCCGAGAGTGGTGATGGTATCGGCGATCTTCGCCGCGACGCGGTCCGGGGAGCCGGCGTAGATCGCACCCTCCGGTCCGACGTCGTTCTGGAATCGCGCGCGGCTGTACGCGGGCCATCCGCGCTCACGCCCGATGGTGTTGTTCATGGCCTCGAAGCCCGAGTAGGCGGCATCCCACGCTTCGGCGTCGGTCTCGGCGATGTGCCCCGGAGAGTGTACGGAGATCGGGTGCGACGTCGTTCCGAAGGATGCGACCGAACGGTGATAGAGATCGACGAACGGCTTGAAGCGGTGGGCCGGTCCCCCGATGATCGCCAGCATCAGACCCAGACCGTGGCGGGCAACCCGCACGACCGACTCCGGACTGCCGCCGACGCCGACCCAGGTGCGCAATCCGTTCTCGGTCTTCGGGAACACGTTGGCGTTCTCCAGCGAAGCTCGCATGGTGCCGGACCAGGTGACGGGTTCCTCCTTGAGCAGCTCGACGAAGAGCTCGAGCTTCTGCTCGAACAGGGCGTCGTAGTCGCGCAGATCGTAGCCGAACAGCGGGAAGGACTCGATGAAGGAGCCGCGTCCGAGCACGACCTCGGCCCGCCCGTTCGAGAGCGCATCGAGCGTCGAGAACCGCTCGAACACGCGCACCGGGTCGTCCGAGGACAGCACTGTGACCGCTGTACCGAGTCGGATGTGCTCGGTGCGCGCAGCGATGGCGGCGAGCACCATCTCCGGTGCGGAGACGGCGAACTCCGTGCGGTGGTGCTCCCCCACCCCGAAGAAGTTCACACCGACCGTGTCGGCGAGCTCCGCCTGCGCCACGATGTTGCGGATCGTCTGCGCCCCGGTGAGGAGCTCTCCGTCCGCATCCCTCGTGATGTCGCCGAAGGTGTCCAGCCCGAATTCGATGCTCATGTCATCCCTTCCTATTCGCGTGAATGAACACGCGAGGGCCGGACAGCATTCCCGTCAGCGCGGCAGCAGCGTCGTACGCAGCGTGTCGAGGCCGACGCCGCCGATGTCGAGGGCCCTCTTGTGGAAGTCCTTGAAGGAGAAAGAGTCACCTTCGGCAGCCCGCACACCGTCACGGACCTGCTCCCAGATGCGCTGACCCACCTTGTACGACGGCGCCTGACCCGGCCAGCCGAGGTAGCGGTTCACCTCGAACTGCACGAACTGATCGGACATGTTCACGTTGCGGCGCATGAACTCGAGGGCGTAGTCCGCATCCCAGACGCCGTCACCGTCGAGCCGCGGCTTGCCGAGGTGCACACCGATGTCGAGCACGACCCGGGCTGCCCGCATCCGCTGCCCATCGAGCATTCCGAGACGGTCGGCGGGATCGTCGAGGTAGCCGAGCTGCTCCATCAGACGCTCCGCATAGAGCGCCCATCCCTCGGCATGCCCCGAGGTGCCCGCGAGCAGACGGCGCCAGGAATTGAGCTCGGCGCGGTTGTAGACCGCCTGCGCGATCTGAAGGTGGTGACCGGGGACGCCCTCATGGAAGACGGTGGTGAGTTCGCGCCAGGTGTCGAACTCCGTGACGCCCTCGGGAACGGACCACCACATACGACCGGGACGGGAGAAGTCGTCTGTCGGGCCGGTGTAGTAGATCCCACCCTCCTGCGTGGGGGCGATCATGCACTCCAGGGTTCGGATCGCCTCGGGGATGTCGAAGTGCGAGGTACCGAGCTCGGCGACGGCACGATCGCTGGTCTCCTGCATCCACTTCTGGAGCGCATCCGTGCCGACGAGCTTGCGGGCGGGATCGGCCTCGAGATGAGCCACCGCCTCCTCGACCGAGGCTCCGGGAAGGATCTCGTTCGCGATCGCGGTCTGCTCCTCGACCATGCGTGAGAGTTCTTCACGGCCCCATTCGTAGGTCTCATCGAGATCGATCGTCGCACCGAGGAATCGGCGGGAGTTGAGCGCGTACAGTTCGCGACCCACGGCGTCGACATCGCCGGCCGCCGGGGCGAGCTCCTCGGCGAGGAAGCGACGCAGCTCGTCGTAGGCGACCCGTGCGGCGGCGGAGTTGTCGGCGAGCGTCCGCGCCAGGGAGGCGGGAAGCTGCCCCTCGTCGGGGTCGGCGTGCGCCACGAACGCAGCGAAGAAGCCGTCATCGGCGGTGTAGCGGTCGATCTGGGTCGCGACCTCGACCACCTGGCGGCGCGCGGGCGTGACGCCCTCCGCGATGCCGGTGCGGAGCGTCTCGACGTAGCCGCGGAGCGCCCCGGGGACGGCGGCGAGGCGAGTCGCGATCACGTCCCAGTCCTCGACCGTCGACGTCGGCATCAGGTCGAACGCCGAACGCACATCCTGAGCGGCCGAAGCGATGACGTTGAGATCGCGCAGATGCCACTTCGCATCGTGAAGCTCGAGATCGAGGCGGAGTTCCGCGCTGAGATCGGTCTTGGTGACCTCATCGATCGCGTCGACAGGAGTTAGCGCAGACAGCTTGTCGAGGGTCGACCGGGTCGCCGCGGCGATCTCCTCATGGCCGGCCGGGCTCAGATCGCCGAAACGATCGTTCACCTCGTCGCGGCCGATGTAGGTGCCGAGAGTGGGCGCCAGAACCGCGATCTTGTCGACCCATTCATCGGCGACGGCGTCGATGGCGGAGGGGGTGCGGGGAGCTGAAGTCATAACTGCCAGCCTAATCCCCGGGCCCCTTCCCCCGCCGGAGGTCAGTGCGCGGCTTCGTTCCAGTCGCGACCACGACCGACCTGCACATCGAGCGGCACGGACAACTCGGCCGCATCGCCCATGCGCGCGCGGACGATGCGCTCGGTGGCATCCCACTCCCCCGGAGCGACTTCGACCACGAGCTCATCGTGGATCTGCAGCAGCACCCGCGAGGAGAGCTGTTCGGACCGCAGATCGTCGTGGATGTGCAGCAGGGCGATCTTCATGATGTCGGCGGCGCTGCCCTGGATCGGCGCGTTGAGCGCCGCACGCTCCGCGTTCTCACGGAGCACACGGTTGGGGCTCGCGAGGTCGGGGAACGGGCGACGGCGGCCGAAGATCGTCTCGGTGTAGCCGACTTCCTTGGCCTTCATGACCGAGGCGCGCAGGTAGTCGCGCACCGCGCCGAAACGCGCGAAGTACTCGACCATGAGCTGCTTGGCCTCGGCCTGCTCGATGCGCAGCTGCTTGGAGAGCCCGAACGCCGAGAGCCCGTAGACCAGGCCGTACGACATCGCCTTAACCTTGGTGCGCATGGCGGGCGTCACCTCGCTCGGCTCGACGCCGAAGACCCGCGCACCCACGAAGCGGTGCAGATCTTCGCCGCTGTTGAACGCCTCGATCAGTCCTTCGTCACCCGACAGGTGCGCCATGATGCGCATCTCGATCTGCGAGTAGTCGGCGGTGAGAAGAGCCTCATACCCTTCGCCGACCTCGAACGCGCTGCGGATGCGGCGCGACTCCTCCGTGCGAACCGGGATGTTCTGCAGGTTGGGGTCGGTGCTGGAGAGGCGCCCGGTCTGGCTGCCGGTCTGTACGTAGGTCGTGTGCACACGGTGGTCGTCGCCGATCGCCGTGTCGAGCGATTCGATGATCTGACGCAGCTTGGTCGCTTCGCGGTGCTGCAGGAGCAGGCTCAGGAAAGGATGCGGGTGGCTCTCCTGAAGGTCGGCGAGCACCGCCGCATCCGTCGAGTAACCCGTCTTCGTCTTGCGGGTCTTCGGGAGCTGGAGGTCTTCGAAAAGGACCTCCTGCAGCTGCTTGGGCGAGCCGAGATTGAATTCGCGCCCGACGACGGAGAACGCCTCCTGCGCGAGCCCCTCGGCGCGCGTGGCGAGCTCGCCGGAGAAGGTCGAGAGCACCTCGTGGGAGACCGCCACACCGGCGACCTCCATGTCGGCGAGGGTGAGCAGCGTCGGCAGCTCGATGTCGACGAGGACCTTGCCGACCGACTCCGGGATGTCTTCCCGCAGCGCATCGGCGACGCGCAGGGCGAACCACGCCTCCTGGGACGGCGTCGCGCCCTCGGTCTCGGGCACGAGCTGCGACGGGTCGGCCTCAGGCAGCTTCTCGCCCAGATAGCGCTCGACGAGGTCGGCGAGGGTCTTGTCGGGGAAGCTCGGGCGCAGCAGCCAGCCGGCCAGGCTCGTGTCGTAGGCGAGGCCACGGAGCCGGATGCCCTGACGGATCAGTGCCTTCACCTGCGGCTTCGCATCGTGCAGGACCTTCGGTGCGTCGGATTCGATCCAGTCGCGCAGGGCTTCTGCGGCGGCATCCGTCCAGTCGGCCTCGCGGAGCTCTGTCAGCGTGGCGACCCCGATGCGCACCGGCACGCCGCCCTGGGTGGCGACGCGAAGTGCGACATCGCCGCTCTGCGCTGCAGCCCAGGCCGCGAGGTCGGTGGGCGAGACCTCGGCAGGGACGGGAAGGACGACGACGGAGGCGGGGTCGTCGGCGACTTCGCCGGCTCCGACAGCTTCGAAGACTCGCGGTAGAAGCGTGCGGAACTCCAGACGCGCGAAGATGTCGCGCACGGCCTGCGCATCGATCGGCGCGACCGCGAGGTCGGCAGGCCCGACCGGAAGCTCCACATCGGTGAGCAGACGGTTGAGCTTGCGGTTGCGGCGCACGTCGTCGATGTGATCGCGGAGATTGCCACCGACCACACCCTTGATCTCGTCGGCCCGTGCGATCAGCTCGTCGAGTGAGCCGAACTGCGTGAGCCACTTGACCGCGGTCTTCTCACCGACCTTCGGCACACCCGGCAGGTTGTCGCTGGTCTCGCCGACGAGGGCCGCGATGTCGGGGTACTGCTCCGGACGCACACCGTACCGCTCCTGGACGGTCGTCGGGTCGTAGCGCTTGAGCTGCGACACGCCCTGAACCGACGGGTACAGCAGCGTGACATCGTCGTTGACGAGCTGGATGGTGTCACGGTCGCCCGAGACGACGAGCACCTCGTAGCCCTGCTCCGCGCCCTGGGAGGCAAGCGTAGCCAGGATGTCGTCGGCCTCGATCCCCTCTTTCGTCAGGACCGGGATCGACATGGCGGCGAGGCAGTCCTGCAGAAGCGGGATCTGCCCCTTGAACTCCTGTGGCGACTCCGAGCGCGTGGCCTTGTACTCCGGGTATTCGTCGGTGCGGAACGAGTGCCGTGAGGTGTCGAAGGCGATGGCCAGATGCGTCGGCTGCTCGGCCTTGATGAGGTTCACCAGCATCGATAGGAAGCCGTAGATGCCGTTCGTGTGCTGGTTGTCCTTCGTCGTGAAGTTCTCGACCGGAAGGGCGAAGAAGGCACGGTAGGCGAGCGAATGGCCGTCGACGACCATGAGGGTAGGCTTTGCGGAGTCCGTCACCCTGTCAGCCTAACGAGGACGACAGACACCCGCTGAGGAGGATGCATGAGCGACGTCGCGACGAGCGAAGGTCTCGACTGGGCCACGGCCCGCGGGATGGGGGCTCTGGCCGAGAAGATGGGCATGGAGTTCGTCGAGTTCAGCGTCGATCGCTGCGTCGCGACGATGCCCGTCGAGGGCAACACTCAGCCCGTCGGGCTCATGCACGGCGGCGCGTATGTGGTGCTCGGAGAATCGCTCGGCTCGATGGCTGCGAACCTCCACGCGGGCGCCGGTCGGTTGGCGGTCGGCGTCGACATCAACGCCACCCACACGCGTTCAGCGACCTCGGGCGTCGTTACGGGCGTGTGCACACCCGTGCACCTGGGTCGGAGCATCACGGTGCACGAGATCGTCGTGACGGACGATCAGGGGCGCCGCTGCTCGACGATCCGCATCACGAACATGATCAAGGACGTTCCCGCCGCGCGCTGAGCGGTTCCTCCAACAGCCGCTGGAACAGCAGGTGATCCTGCCACTCCCCCGCGATGCGGAGGTACTTCGGAGCGAGTCCGATCCGTTCGAAGCCGTTTCCGAGCAGCACCCGCTGGGACCCGACGTTGTGCAGCAGCGTCGCGGCCTGCATGCGGTGCAGACGCAGCTCGGTGCGCGAGTACTCCAGGACCTGTGCGACAGCACGGCTCGCCAATCGTCTGCGCTGCCTCGCGGCATCGACCCAATAGCCGAGGTCGGCGCTCCAGAACGCGCCGCGGACGATGTTGTTGATGTTCATCCGACCACGGATCTCACCGTCGTCCGACTCGATCACGAAACGGATGCTGCGCCCTGACTCGGCGTCGGACACACTCTCCTGAGCGTGACGCTCCTGCGAGGCGACGGTGAAGAACGACTCGTCTCGGAGCGGCTCCCACGGCGCGAGGTGATCCCGGTTCGACAGGTACGCCCTCGAAAGCGCTGCACCGTCGCCGACGCGGACGGGTCGCAGGATGTGCTCGCCATCCAGCCGGAGGACTCCGGCGCTCACCGTTACTTCTTGGGGGCGAGCTGTTCGATGATCGCCTTGGCGACGTCCTGCATCGTCAGGCGGCGGTCCATGGACGCCTTCTGAATCCAGCGGAACGCCTCGGGCTCGCTCAGGCCCATCTTCTCGTTGAGCAGACCCTTGGCCCGGTCGACGAGCTTGCGGGTCTCGAAACGCTCGACCATGTCGGCGACCTCGGCCTCGAGTGTGATGATCTGCTCGTGACGGGCGAGGGCGATCTCGATCGCGGGGAGGAGGTCGTTCGGCGTGAACGGCTTCACGACGTAGGCGAGTGCGCCCGCTTCGCTCGCCCGCTCGACGAGTTCCTTCTGGCTGAACGCCGTGAGGAGGACGACCGGCGCGATGTTGCCCTTGTGCAGCTTCTCGGCGGCGCTGATGCCGTCGAGCTGAGGCATCTTCACGTCCATGATGACGAGGTCGGGACGCAGCTCGGTCGCGAGTGCGACCGCGGTCTCTCCGTCACCGGCCTCACCGACGACATCGAAGCCGTTGTCGCGGAGGATCTCGACGATGTCGAGGCGGATCAGCGACTCATCCTCGGCGACGACGACGCGTCGCGGGGCGGATGACGTGGGCTGCTCGGCCTGCTCTTCTTGCTCTGTCACAGAACCATCCTAGTGGAGAGCTCTGTGAGCAGGCCGTAGGTGCTCGGTGCGGAGGATCGAGCCCCTCCCCTGCGCTAAAGTCGTAGACGCGACACACGAGCCGGCGTGGCGGAATGGCAGACGCGGAGCACTCAAAATGCTTTGTCCGAAAGGGCGTGTGGGTTCGAGTCCCACCGCCGGCACACGATGAGAGATCCAGCGCTGGATCGCGGGCTGGGGCTGGGGCGTGCTGCTCGTTCCCGCCGCAGTGGTTGCCTCGCGCTAGAACGTCCCCGGGCTATTCGGCGAGCACGGCCAGTTCGGCCAGGACGCGAGGGTGGGCGAGGATCCGGAAGTGCCCGCCCGTTTCGAGTCGGACGTTCTTCGCGCCCGCCAGCTCACTCCCCTCCGGGATGTGGGGGTCGAACACCGCATAGATCGACACGATCCGCTCATTGACCGTGAGCTGCCGGGCCATGTCCACGATCGACGGGTCTTCCGGGGAGAAGGCCCGCAGGGTACGGGACAGCATCAGGCGGGCGTAGCGCGAGCCACCGAACGGCGTCGCGATGGCGAGCATCGACCGCACCCGCTCCCCCGCCGCGCCGGTCATGACGAGCTTCCCCGCGAGCCCGCCCTTGCTATGCGCGACGAGGATCACGTCGGTGAGCTCGCGTCGCTCCAGGAACTCCGCCACAGCGGCAGCGATGTCGGCGACCGGTCGCTCGTTCCGATGAAGCGTGTCGACGATGTGCACGGCGTGCCCCTTCGCGCGCATCTGCTCCACGAGGGGCTGCATGAACTTCCACGTCTCGTACACTCCGGGGAGAACGACGATGTGCGCCCCGCTCCCTGAGGTGAAGCTCGCCGGATCGGTGCGATCGAACGTCGCGCGCAACTGCCAGTAACCCGCGTATGCGTAATCGGCGATCCACCAGGCGGCCTTCCTCAGCACGCCGATGATGTGCTCCCGGTCGTTCGACGCGCCGAGGATTGCGCGCTCGGCGGCCACGGCCCCGCCGTGTTCGCCATGATGGCGGCAGCGACAGCGCGAGGAGCGGAATGCTGCACGACGTGGTGACGCCCCGGCACCTCCACGAGCCGCGCATCCCGCGCGGCATCGCGCAATCGACGACACCATGCGCGACCTGCCACCGGGTCATCCCCGCCCCTGATCACCAGCACGGGCGGCTGCAGCTCGGCATAACGCTGCTCGGTCGGATACGCGACCATGTGCCGCGCCTGCTTCAGGTACCACGGGATTCCGCAGCGCAGATAGTCGGCGAACACGATCAGGTTGATGAGAGGCGTCTCGCCGAGCGTGTCGACGGCAAGTGCCCTGGCCTGAGCCATGAGGCTGCGATGGCGCTGGTCCACCACAGGGCCGATCGCGACGACCGCCTGCACGCGCTCCGGACGATGCAGGACGGCCTCAGCAACCCACTGCGCGCCCATCGAATGCCCGACCACGATGATGCGCTCCTCCCCCAGCGAGGCGATCACCTCCGAGAGCGCTCGTCCCATCCGCCCCACGTAGGGATCGCCGGAGGGCTTGGGCAGCCCCGCGAATCCCGGCAGATCCACGGACACGACACGTGTGAAATCAGCGAACACGCCCTGCAACCGTGAAAGGTAGCGATGCGACATCCCGATTCCGTGCACGAGCACGATCGCAGGCGAATCCGTGCCGGGCGGCCGTGGGCTCTCCCAGAGCCCGAAGGTCATCCGGTCGACGACGACGCGACGACGGGAAGGGCTCATGCTGTGAAGCTACCGCAACGCGTGGATATGCAGCACGGGGTTGACTGCTGCACAGCCGCACGACAGAGGGGGCGAGACCGAAGTCCCGCCCCCTCTCAATGCTGTGTGTCAGACGCCGGCCTTGTAGATCGGTGCTGCACCGCGGATCGCATCGCCGACCTTGTGCACGCGAAGGTCGTTCGTCGATCCGATGATTCCAGGAGGGGACCCGGAGATCACGACGACCTTGTCCCCTTCCTCGGCAAGCTTGTTGCCGAGCAGATACTCGTCGACCTGGTGATACATCAAGTCTGTGTGCTGCACCATGTCGACCAGGGTCGAGCGGATGCCCCACGTGAGCGCCATGCGACGGCGGATGTCGGGCTCCGGCGTGAACGCGATCATCGGGATGCGCGAACGCAGACGCGACAGGCGGCGCGCGGAGTCACCGGACTGCGTGAACACGCACAGGAACTTCGCGTCGACGAACTCGGCGACCTCGAGCGCTGCGAGGGTGATCGCACCACCCTGCGTGCGGGGCTTGGTCGTCAGCGGCGCGATGCGCTCCAGACCGTGCTCCTCGGTGGAGGCGATGATCCGCGCCATGGTCTCGACGACCACGACCGGGTAGTCTCCGACGCTGGTCTCACCGGAGAGCATGACCGCGTCCGCACCGTCGAGGACGGCGTTCGCGACGTCCGAGGTCTCGGCACGCGTGGGGACGGGGCTGCTGATCATCGACTCGAGCATCTGCGTCGCGACGATGACCGGCTTGGCGTTGCGGCGTGCGAGCTCGACGGCACGCTTCTGGACGATCGGCACGGCCTCGAGCGGAAGCTCGACACCGAGGTCGCCACGGGCGACCATGATCGCGTCGAACGCGTCGACGATCTCTTCGAGCGCGTCGACGGCCTGAGGCTTCTCGACCTTGGCGATGACGGGGACGCGAACGCCCTCCTCCGCCATGATCTCGTGCACGCGGGTGACGTCGGAGGCGTTGCGGACGAACGACAGGGCGATGAGGTCGGCGCCGATGCGCAGGCCCCAGCGAAGGTCGTCCTCATCCTTCTCGCTCAGCGCGGGAACGTTCACCGCCACGCCGGGCAGGTTGATGCCCTTGTTGTTCGACACGGCACCGGCGACGATGACCTTCGTCGTCACGGTCACGCCATCGGTCTCGACGACCTCGACGCGCACCTTGCCATCGTCGATGAGGAGGAAGTCGCCTGGCTTGACGTCCTGCGGGAGCCCCTTGAACGTGGTCCCGGAGATCTCCTTGTTGCCGATGATGTCTTCGGTGGTGATCTTGAAGATGTCGCCCTTGGCGAGCTCGTACGGGCCGCCCTCGAACTTGCCGAGGCGGATCTTCGGTCCCTGCAGGTCGACGAGGATGGCGACGGCGCGGCCGGCGTCCTCTGCGGCACGACGCACGTTGGCGTAGTTGTTCTCGTGCACGGAGTAGTCACCGTGGCTGAGGTTCAGTCGAGCGACATCCACCCCCGCGTCGATCAGTGCACGCACCGTCTCATAGGTGGAGGTGGCGGGGCCCAGGGTGGCGACGATTTTCGCGCGTCTCAAAGAATTCTCCAGGGTAGAAGTGGGGAAGGTGAATCAGGCGACGGTGCCGGCCTCAGCCTACGCGGGCTGGAGACCGATCGCGACATCGCTCGGGCGCACCGGCTCGGGAAGAACCGTGGTGCCCATCAGGAACCGGTCGACGTTCGCGGCGGCTGCGCGTCCCTCGGCAATGGCCCAGACGATGAGCGACTGCCCACGTCCTGCGTCGCCGGCGACGAACACGCCGGGCACCGTCGACTCGTAGCTGGAATCGCGACGGAAAGCGCCACGGTCGGTGACCTGCGGAAGCGTCTCCTCCGTGTAACCGTCCTGCTCCGGCCCCGTGAAGCCCATGGCGATCAGGATCAGGTCGGCCGGGATCTCGCGCTCCGTGCCGCTCTTGGGCACCCGGCGTCCGTCGATGTACTCGGTCTCGGCCACGCGCAACGCACGGACCTCTCCCACCTCGTTGCCGAGGAACTCCACGGTCGACGCGAGGAAGACCCGTTCTCCGCCTTCCTCATGCGCCGAGGAGACCTCGAAGAGCGTCGGCATCATCGGCCACGGCTGGTGGTCCGGCCGCGTGTCACCCGGCTGCTTGCCGATCGCGAGGTTCGTGACGCTGAGCGCGCCCTGACGGTGCGCGGTGCCGATGCAGTCGGCTCCGGTGTCGCCGCCGCCGATCACGATGACGTGCTTGCCTTCGGCTGAGATCTGGTCGGGGACCTTGTCGCCGGCAACTGCGTGGTTGGACTCGACCAGGTACTCCATCGCGAAGTGGACCCCGTCAAGGTCGCGTCCGGGGATCGCGAGGTCACGCGGCACGGTCGAGCCGGTCGCGATGACGACCGCGTCGTAGCGCGCCCGCAGGTCGGCCCACGAGATGTCCTTGCCGATCTCGACCCCCGCGCGGAAGCGGGTGCCCTCCTCCTGCATCTGACGCAGGCGCGACTCGAGCTGCGACTTCTCCATCTTGAAGTCCGGGATGCCGTAGCGGAGCAGTCCGCCGATGCGGTCGTCGCGCTCGAAGACCGCCACGGTGTGACCGGCGCGGGTCAGCTGCTGAGCGGCGGCGAGACCCGCGGGCCCCGAGCCGACGACCGCAACCGTCTTGCCGGTCAGGCGCTCCGGCGGCTCCGCCTCGACCCAGCCCTTCGCGAAGGCCTCGTCGATGATCGAGACCTCGATCTGCTTGATCGTCACGGCGGGCTGGTTGATGCCGAGCACGCACGAGCTCTCGCACGGTGCGGGGCACAGGCGCCCCGTGAACTCCGGGAAGTTGTTCGTGGCGTGCAGCCGCTCGATCGCCTCGCGACCCTCGCCACGCCACGTCAGGTCGTTCCACTCGGGGATCAGGTTTCCCAGCGGGCAGCCCTGGTGGCAGAACGGCACACCGCAATCCATGCAGCGACCGGCCTGGCGACGCAGCACCTGCTTGTCGCCGGGCTCATAGACCTCTTTCCAGTCCATGATGCGCACGGGCACGGGACGACGGGCGGGAAGCTCCCGCTCGGTCACCTTCAGAAAGCCTTTGGGGTCAGCCACCGGTCACCTCCAGGATGCGGTTCCACACGATGTCGCCGTCGGGGTCGATCCCCTCGGCCAGCGCCTCCTCGCGCATGCTCCGCACGGCGGCGAAGTCACGAGGCAGCACCTTCACGAACTCGGCAGCCGTCTGCTCGAACCCTTCGAGCAGCGCGGACGCTCGCGGCGAGGCCGTGCGTTCGACGTGAGCGACCAGCAGGCTGCGCAGCACCTCGAGGTCGGCACGGTCGAGCGGTTCGAGCAGGAGCTCTCCGCTGCCGAGCGACTGCGCGTTCACCTTGCTGGTGTCGAGCGCGTGAACGTAGGCCACTCCCCCGGACATCCCGGCGCCGAAGTTGCGTCCGGTCGAGCCCAGGATCACGGCGAGCCCGCCGGTCATGTACTCCAGCGCGTGGTCGCCCACCCCCTCGACGACAGCGGTCGCACCCGAGTTGCGGACGAGGAACCGCTCGCCGACGACACCCGAGATGAACATCGTCCCGGAGGTCGCGCCGTACCCGATCACGTTGCCGGCGATCACGTTCTCGTGCGGAGCGATCGCGGAACCGCGCGGCGGACGGATCGTGATGTCGCCGCCCGAGAGTCCCTTGCCGACGTAGTCGTTCGCGTCGCCCTCCAGGCGCAGCACGATCCCCGGCGGGAGGAAGGCGCCGAGCGACTGTCCGGCCGTGCCGTGAAGCGTGACGTCGATGGTGCCCTCGGGCAGACCGGCGGCGCCGTGCCGCGAAGTCACCTGATGGCCCAGCATGGTGCCGACCGCACGCTCGGTGTTGGCGATGGGAAGCTCGACCACGACGGGGTCGCCGTTGAGCAGCGCCCCCTTCGCGATGTCGATCAGCTGTACGTCGAAGTGCTTCTCGAGCTCGTGATCCTGCGTGCGGCCGCTGCGACGCGGCTCGCCCGCCGGGAACACGGGGCCCTCGAGCACGGGCGTCAGGTCGAGGCCCTCGGCCTTCCAGTGCTCGACCGCGGCGTTCACCTCGATGAGGTCGGCACGGCCGATGATCTCGTCGAGCGAGCGGTAGCCGAGCTCCGCGAGCAGCTCCCGCACCTCTTCGGCGATGAACTCCATGAAGTTGACGACGAACTCCGGCTTGCCGGTGAACCGCTCACGCAGCACCGGGTTCTGGGTCGCGACGCCCACAGGGCACGTGTCGAGGTGGCAGACGCGCATCATGATGCAGCCGCTGACCACGAGCGGAGCCGTGGCGAAGCCGAACTCCTCCGCACCCAGTAGAGCGCCGATGATCACATCGCGGCCCGTCTTGAGCTGTCCGTCGACCTGCACCACGACGCGGTCGCGCATGCCGTTGAGCATGAGCGTCTGCTGCGTCTCGGCGAGACCGAGCTCCCACGGCGTTCCCGCGTGCTTGAGCGAGTTCAACGGGCTCGCACCCGTACCGCCGTCGTGGCCGGAGACCAGGATGACGTCGCTGAGCGCCTTGGCCACACCCGCCGACACCGCACCGATACCCGACTGGCTCACGAGCTTCGTGTGGATGCGCGCCTCGGGGTTCGCCCGCTTCAGGTCGAAGATGAGCTGCTTGAGGTCTTCGATCGAGTAGATGTCGTGGTGCGGCGGCGGCGAGATTAGCCCCACACCGGCCGTCGCGTGACGGGTGCGCGCCACCCACGGGTACACCTTGGTCGGAGGCAGCTGACCGCCCTCGCCGGGCTTGGCGCCCTGGGCGAGCTTGATCTGGATGTCGTCCGACTCGGTGAGGTACAGGCTGGTCACGCCGAAGCGTCCGGAGGCCACCTGCTTGATCGAGCTGCGGCGCTGCGGGTCGAGCAGCCGGTCCGGATCCTCGCCGCCCTCGCCGGTGTTCGACTTGCCGCCGATGCTGTTCATCGCGATCGCGAGCGTCTCGTGCGCCTCGCGCGAGATGGAGCCGTAGCTCATCGCGCCCGTGGAGAAGCGCTTGACGATGGCGGAGACGGGCTCGACCTCGTCCAGGGGCACGGGCTTGCGGGTACCGGTGCGCAGCTGGAACAGGCCGCGCAGCGTCTTCAGCTCGGCAGCCTGCTCGTCGACGAGCTTCGTGTACTCGCGGAAGATGTCGTAGCGCCGGGTGCGGGTCGAGTGCTGCAGCTTGAACACCGTCTCCGGGTTGAAGAGGTGCGGGGAGCCGTCGCGCCGCCACTGGTACTCGCCGCCGGTCCACAGACGCTCGTGCGCGCGGGCAGCGGCATCCTCCGGGTAGGCGTAGTCGTGACGCGCCTGGTTCTCGGCGAAGATCTCTTCGATGCCGATGCCGCCGAGCTTGGACTCGGTGCGCGTGAAGTAGGCGTCGATGAACTCCTGGCTGAGACCGATCGCCTCGAACACCTGAGCCCCGGCATACGAAGACACCGTGGAGATGCCCATCTTCGACATGATCTTGAGCACACCCTTGCCGAGCGCGTAGATCAGGTTCTTGACGGCCTTCTCCGGAGAGATCCCGGTGATGTAGCCGGTGCGCACCAGGTGCTCGACCGACTCCATCGCCAGGTACGGGTTGACGGCGGAGGCGCCGTAGCCGATCAGCGTCGCGACGTGGTGCACCTCGCGCACATCGCCGGCTTCGACGATCAGGCCGACCTTCATCCGGTTCTCGCGCCGGATGAGGTGGTGGTGGATCGCGGAGACCATGAGCAGCGACGGGATCGGCGTCAGGTCCTTGTTCGAGTCCCGGTCGGACAGGATGATGAACTCGGTGCCGTTCTCGATCGCTTCGTCGACCTCCGCGCACATCTCGGTGAGCCGGTCCTGCAGCGTCTGGGGGCCCGCGTCGAAGTGGTAGAGACCGCGGATCGTCGCACTCGACCGACCGGGCATGGCCTTGTCGATGTGACGGATCTTCGCGAGCTCGTCGTTGTCGATCACGGGGAAGTCGAGCGAGACGGTGCGCGTGTGCTCCGGACCCCAGGAGAGCAGGTTGCTCTCGGGGCCGAGACCCAGCTTGAGGCTCGTGACGACCTCTTCGCGGATCGAGTCCAGCGGCGGGTTCGTGACCTGCGCGAACTGCTGCGTGAAGTAGTCGAACAGCAGGCGCGGACGCTTGCTGAGCACGGCGATCGGGGTGTCGGACCCCATCGCCCCGAGCGGCTCGACACCGTTCTGCCCCATCGGGGTGAGGAGGATGCGGACCTCTTCCTCGGTGTATCCGAACGTGCGCTGACGACGCGTGATCGATGCCGGCGGGTGCACGATGTGCTCGCGCTCGGGGAGCTCCGCGAGCCGCACGGCGCCGGCATCCAGCCACTCCTGCCACGGGTGCATCGTGGCGAGGTCGTGCTTGATCTCGCTGTCTTCGACGATGCGACGCTGCGAGGTGTCGACCAGGAACATCTTCCCGGGCTGCAGGCGGCCGCGACGCTTGATGCGCTCGGGCTCGAACTGCAGCACGCCGGTCTCGGAGCCGATCACGACCAGGCCGTCGGTCGTCTCGGTCCAGCGCCCGGGGCGGAGGCCGTTGCGGTCGAGCGTGGCGCCGACGAGTGTGCCGTCGGTGAAGATGAGGGCTGCCGGACCGTCCCACGGCTCCATCTGGTTGGAGTGGTACTCGTAGAAAGAACGCAGCTCCGGCGTGATGTCGGCCTGCTTCTCGTACGCCTCCGGGACCATCATCATGATGGCGTGCGGCAGGCTCCGGCCCGTGAGGGTCAGCAGTTCCAGGACCTCGTCGAACGAGGCGGAGTCGCTGGCGCCGTCGGTGCAGATCGGGAGCAGTGGTGCGATGTCGCCGAGCAGTTCGGACTCGAGCTGCGACTGCCGGGCGCGCATCCAGTTGCGGTTTCCGCCGACCGTGTTGATCTCGCCGTTGTGGGCGAGCATCCGCAGCGGCTGTGCGAGCGGCCACGACGGGAACGTGTTGGTCGAGTAGCGGGAGTGCACGACGGCCAGCTCGGAGGCGAAGCGCTCATCCTGCAGGTCGGGGTAGAACGGCTCGAGCTGCAGAGTCGTGACCATGCCCTTGTACCCGAGCGTGCGGGCCGAGAGCGAGACGAAGTAGGCGCCGAGCTCGTGGCCGGCGCGCTTGCGCAGCCGGTAGGCGACCCGGTCGAGGGCGATGCCCGTGAGCGGTGCATCGGTGTGGGTCGCTCCGCCGGCGCTGACGAACAGCTGCTCGAAGGCGGGACGCGCCTCGTCGGCGAGCTTGCCGAGGTTCTCGTTGGCGGTGGGGACCTCTCGCCAGCCGAGGACGCGGAGTCCCTCGGAACGGGCGATCTTCTCGATCCCGGCCTTCTGCTGGCGGCGCTCGCTCGAATCGCGAGGCAGGAAGGCCAATCCAGCGGCGTACTCCCCCACGGGCGGCAGTTCGAAGCCGACGACTGCGCGGAGGAATGCATCGGGCATCTGCGTCAGGATGCCGGCGCCGTCCCCGGTGCCCGCGTCGGAGCCGATGGCTCCGCGGTGCTCCAGGTTGCGCAGGGCCTCGAGGGCCAACGCGATGATGTCGTGCCCGGCTTCGCCGCGCAGGGTCGCGACCATGGCGAGGCCGCAGGCGTCCTTTTCGAACGCCGGGTTGTACATGCCCTGCTTCGGGGGGTAGGCGCCGGACGCGCCGTAGGGTGGCTGGAAGTACACCAGTTACCGTCCTCAGATCTTCAGTGAAACCCGGGGACGACGTCGGCCCGCTCGTTCAGTGCAATGGTTCTCCCGCCACGAGGTGGCGTTGTTATCGGGAGCCGTCCTCGCTCGTGGAAGCAGTGCTTGTGGCAGTGGCTCCTGCGGTGACTTCCTCGGTCGGAGGCTCGCTCACGTCCACGAAGTCAGAGGGATTGTTCTGCGATTGTACATCAGCGTCGGCGTCGACCTTCTCGCGGCCAGGCTGGTAGGGCGACGGCTCGAGACCGGGGTGACGACGCGTCTGCACGACGAGGATCACGAGTCCGACGACGACGCCGATGATCGCGGCCCAGACGTTGCTGCGCAGCCCCAGGATGATCTCGCTCGGATCGATGCGGATCGACTCCCAGACGATGCGACCGGCGCTGTACCAGATGAGGTAGATCGCGAACAGGCGGCCCCACTGGAAGAAGAGCTTGCGACCGAGCCACAGGAGCACCAGCACGCCCAGGCCGTTCCAGATCACCTCGTACAGGAAGGTCGGATGGAACAGCGTGCCTTCCGGCAGGCCCGCCGGGAATGCCGAGTTCGTCGACTCGATCTCCAGCCCCCACGGCAGGTCGGTGGGAAGGCCGAAGAGCTCGTGGTTGAACCAGTTGCCGAAGCGGCCCATGGCCTGAGCCAGGAGCAGACCCGGCGCCAGAGCGTCGGCGAACGTCCAGAAGCGGATGCCCGTCCAGCGGCAGCCGAGGTAGGCGCCGATCGCCCCACCGATGAGGGCGCCGAAGATCGCGATCCCGCCCTCCCAGATGGCCCACACCGAGCCGGGCTCGAACGGGTTCCAGGTGTTCTTGCCCTCACCGAAGTAGAAGTTCGGGTGGGTCAGCACGTGGAAGATGCGGGCACCGATGATGGCCAGCGGCACCGCGAGGATCGAGATGTCGATCACGACCCACGGCTCCGCTCCACGCTTGGTGAGGCGGTGATTGGTCAGGATCGTCGCCGCGATGATGCCCGCGATGATGCACAGCGCGTAGAAGTGGATCCGTACGGGTCCGAGGTCGAAGTACGACACCGGAGGGCTCGGGATGCTGGCGAGCACGCTGGTGACGGTGCTGGGGAACGCGAGTGACATGAGTGCGATTCTAGTTCTCGGTATCGGGGCGGGCCGACGAGGTGCCGGCTGCCAGGTTTCGGGTGACCTCGGCGAGGGCGGGGACGCCGCCGTCACGGAGGGCGCGGACCAGTGCGGTTCCGACGATCGCGCCGTCGGCGTACTCGGACACTCCGGCGATCTGTTCGGCGGTGGAGATGCCGATGCCCACACAGGCGCGGTGAGCCCCGTGCGCGCGGAGGCGGCCGACCAGGGTGCGGGCGGCGCGGTCGAGTTCGGCGCGCTCCCCCGTGATCCCCATGGTCGAGACGGTGTAGACGAAGCCGGTGGACGACTTCACGACGAGTTCGAGGCGCTCGTCGGAGGAGGTGGGGGCTGCGAGGAACACGCGGTCGAGACCCGTCCGCTCGCTGGCCGCGATCCACTCCCCTGCCGCTTCCGGCGTGATATCGGGCGTGATGAGCCCCGCGCCGCCCGCGGCGAGCAGGTCGTCGGCATAGCGGTCGACCCCGTACTGCATGACCGGGTTCCAGTACGTCATAACGAGCACCGGAACGTCGGTCGCGGCCGTGATCGCACGGATCGCCGTGAACAGGTCGGCCATCCGGAACCCTGCGGCGAGAGCCGTGGTGGTCGCCTCCTGGATGATCGCGCCGTCCATCACCGGGTCGCTGTAGGGCGGGCCCAGCTCGATGATGTCGACGCCGTTCTCGGCCAGGGCGATGGCGGCTTGGATGCTCGTCTGAAGATCGGGGAACCCGACGGGAAGGTAGCCGACGAAGGCGCTGCGACCGGCATCCTGTGCGCGCTGGATCGCCTGTTCGACGCGACTCATAGCTGCGGCTCCCCCTTCGAGGCCGTGTCTTCGGCCTCGCTCTCCTCGGCGACGTCGTGCGCGAGGGCGGCTTCGTCGTAGAGCTCGAAGTAGCGCGCGGCGGTGTCCATGTCCTTGTCCCCGCGGCCGGAGAGGCAGATCGCGATGAGTCCGTCCGAGCCGAGTTCGCGTCCGATCCGCAGGGCGCCGGCGAGGGCGTGGGCCGACTCGATGGCCGGGATGATGCCCTCGGTGCGGCTGAGCAGTCGCAGCGCCTGCATCGCCTCGTCATCGGTCGCCGGGATGTACTCGGCGCGGCCGATGTCGGCGAGCCACGAGTGCTCGGGTCCGACGCCCGGGTAGTCGAGGCCGGCGGAGATCGAGTGCGACTCGATCGTCTGGCCGTCTTCGTCCTGCAGCACATAGGTCTTGGCGCCGTGCAGCACTCCCGGTCGCCCGCGCTCGATCGACGCGGCGTGCTTCTCGGTGTCGACGCCGTCGCCGGCCGCCTCCACGCCGTAGAGCTTGACGCCCTCGTCGTCGAGGAACGCATCGAACATACCGATCGCGTTGGAACCGCCGCCCACACAGGCGACGACCGCATCCGGAAGCCGACCGACCTCGTCGAGCAGCTGCGCGCGGGCCTCTTCGCCGATGATCTTCTGGAAATCGCGGACCATCGCCGGGAACGGGTGCGGGCCCGCAGCGGTGCCGAAGATGTAGTTGGTGGTCTCGACCGACGCCACCCAGTCGCGGTAGGCGTCGTTGATCGCGTCTTTCAGAGTGCGCGAACCCGAGGTGACCGGGATGACCTCGGCGCCGAGCAGGCGCATGCGGGCGACGTTGAGCGCCTGACGTTCCGTGTCGACCTCGCCCATGTAGATCGTGCAGTCCAGGCCGAAGAGCGCTGCGGCGGTCGCCGTGGCGACACCGTGCTGTCCGGCACCGGTCTCGGCGATCACACGGGTCTTGCCGAGTCGCTTGGTGAGCAGCGCCTGGCCGAGCACGTTGTTGATCTTGTGCGACCCCGTGTGGTTCAGGTCTTCACGCTTGAGGAAGACGCGCGCACCACCGGCGTGCTCGGCGAACCGCGGCACCTCGGTGATCGCCGACGGGCGGCCCGCGTACGAGCTCAGAAGGTGTGCGAGCTCGTCCCGGAAGGCTGGATCGGCGATCGCCTCCTCGTACGCGACGGTCAGCTCGTCGATCGCGGCGATGAGCGACTCGGGCATGTAGCGCCCGCCGAACTCGCCGAAGAAGGGGCCGTGCTGATCGCGCAGGCTCATCATGCCTCCAGGAAACTCTTGAGGGTGGCGACGGGATCGCCGGTCACGAGTGCCTCGCCGATCAGGACGACGTCGGCACCGGCGGAGCGGTAGTGCACGACGTCGGCGGGCGTGAGCACCGCGGATTCGGCGATCTTGACCGCGGTCTCCGGGATGCGCTCGACCAGGCGTCCGAAGAGGTCGCGGTCGAGCTCGAGGGTCTTCAGATCGCGCGCGTTCACACCGATCAGCGGCGCTCCCAGGTCGATCGCGGCTTCGAGCTCGTCGGCCGAATGCGTCTCGACGAGCGGCGTCATGCCCAGCTCGCCGATGAATCCGAACAGGTCGCGGAGGACATCGGGTTCGAGGCCGGCGACGATCAGCAGCACCAGATCGGCACCCGCAGCGCGAGCTTCGAGCACCTGATAGCGGGTGGCGATGAAGTCCTTGCGCAGCACCGGCAGCGAGACGCGGGCCGTGACGGCCTCGAGGTCGGCCAGGCTGCCGCCGAAGCGACGCTCCTCGGTGAGCACACTGATCGCGGAGGCTCCACCCGTCTCGTACAGGGATGCCTGAAGAGCGGGGTCGGGGATCTCAGCGAGTGCTCCACGAGAGGGGCTCGCGCGTTTGACCTCGGCGATGATCTTGACCCGGTCGGCGGGAGCGAGGAACGAAAGGGCGTCTTTGGCGGCGGGGCGCGCGAGTGCTGCCCGCTCGACGGCCTCCAGCGGGCGCGACAGAGCGCGACGCTCAGCGTCTGCGACTGCGCCGGCCGTCAGGTCGGCGAGGACCATTAGTGCGCCTTCGGAGCGTACTTCGGACCCTTCACGCCGTAGCCGGCCTTGGCCAGTGCCCAGCCCACGATCGCACCGATCGGGACGAGCGCGACCGAGATGATCACGAGGGTGGGCTGCTCGAAGCAGAATGCGACGGTGGCGGCGGCGACGCCGACCAGCATGATCACGACGGCGGTCCAGGCTGCAGGCGAGTGTCCGTGGCCGGGGTCGGCGATCGGGTTGGTCATGTTCTCCTCCGGGGGGACGACGTGCAGTTCGAAATCAGTCTATCGGGGTCAACGCGTCGGATCGGTTCCGCGGGACAGCTCGTCCCAGGAATCGACCGCGTCCACGGGCCCGTCATGGGCGGCCTCGACGTGGTCGGTGCGGTAGCGTCGCCCACCGGCCTTCCACCCCCGCCAGGTCGTGAGGACCACCACGGACGCGGCGAGCAGGATCACCCATCCGACGAGGGCGATGTACGGCCAGGCCGAGGGGACGATGCTCGTGACGACCTCGTGGACCGCACCGCCACCGGCGAGCCCCGTGACCTCGGTCACGGTAGCGGCGACGGCGTCGAAGGGCTCGGTCAGGAGCAGCTGGACGGTCGACCAGCCGAGGAACAACGCCGTCGCAGCCGCCAGCACGCCGAAGATGAGGCGCACGACCTTGCCGGAAATGGCGAGGGCCGCTCCGAGGGCGAGCACCGCGAGGCTGAGGGGGGCGAGCAGCACCAGAGCTGACGCCCCAGGAACCAGGATCGCCTCGCCCGCATCCGCACGCTCGACCGTCAGCCAGGTCTGGGTCGACGAGATGATGCCGATGGCACCGGCGAGCAGGAAGCCGGAGACGGAGAGCGACCGACCGCGCTGAGCGAAGGTCATGCCTGAGCCGTTCCGGTCGTCGCCTCGAGGTCGGTCGTGTCGAAACAGGTGCGCGTGCCGGTGTGGCAGGCGGGGCCGGTCTGGGCGACCAGGAGCAGGATGGCATCGCCGTCGCAGTCGAGGCGCGCCTCGTGCACCACCTGAATGTGCCCGGACGTGTCGCCCTTGCGCCAGTACTCCTGGCGGGACCGCGACCAGTACGTGGCCCGCCCCGACGTCAGCGTGCGCCGCAGCGCCTCGGCATCCACCCACGCGAGCATCAGCACCTCGTGCGTGTCGAACTGCTGCACGATCACCGGTGCCAGTCCGTCGGCATTGAATGCGACCTGCGCGATGCGCTCCTCCACGGAAGTCATCGGACCACCACTCCCTCTGCGCGAAGAGCGTCCTTGACGTCGCCGACGGTGAGTGCCCCCGTGTGGAAGACGCTCGCCGCGAGGACGGCATCGGCCCCGGCCTTGATGGCAGGAGCGAAGTCGGACACCTGACCTGCACCGCCCGAAGCGATGACGGGAACGGAGGCCGCTTCCCGCACGAGCCGCACGAGCTCGAGGTCGAAGCCGTCGCGCGTGCCGTCGGCATCGATCGAGTTCACCAGCAGCTCGCCGGCCCCCCGTTCGACGGCCTCTCGCGCCCAGGCCACCGCGTCGAGGGTGGTCTGCGTGCGACCACCGTGCGTCGTGACGACGAAGCCGGAGGGCGTGGTCCCCGCCCGCTTCACGTCGAGCGACAGGACGAGCACCTGCGCGCCGAACCGGTCGGCGATCTCTCCGATCAGCTCGGGGCGCGCGATGGCGGCCGAGTTCACTCCGACCTTGTCGGCGCCGACCGAGAGGAGCCGCGCGACGTCTTCGGCACTGCGCACTCCCCCGCCGACCGTCAGTGGCACGAAGACCTGCTCCGCCGTGCGCTGCACGACATCGTAGGTCGTGGCGCGGGCGTCGACCGTTGCCGTCACATCGAGGAACGTGATCTCGTCGGCGCCCTGCGCCGCGTAGTGCCTGGCGAGTTCGACCGGGTCGCCCATGTCACGCAGATTCTCGAAGTTCACGCCCTTGACCACACGGCCCTCGGCGACATCCAGACACGGGATGACACGGCTGGCGAGTGTCATCAGAGCCTCGCGTTGTGGATGGCGGTGACCAGGATGGCGCGAGCGCCGAGCGCGTAGAGCGCGTCCATGACGGGATTCACACGCGTGCGCGCGACCATGACACGCACGGCCACCCACTCCGGATCCCGCAGCGGTGAAACGGTCGGCGATTCGACGCCGCCCGCGATCTTCACGGCCTCGTCGAGGAGTGCCACCGGCAGGTCGTAGTCGATCATGACGAAACGGCGAGCCACCATGACACCGCGAAGCCGGCGCAGAAGCGTCTCGGCGCCCTCGGCGTCGGCGGGGCCGGCGATGAGCACGGCCTCGGACTGCAGGATGACCGGGCCGAAGACCTCGAGTCCGGCCTGACGGAGTGTGGTCCCCGTCTCGACGACATCGGCCACCGCGTCGGCGACACCGAGACGGACGGCCGACTCGACCGCTCCGTCGAGCGGAACGAGGTCGACCGCGATGTCGCGTTCGTCGAGGAACGCGTCGACCAGCCCGGGATAGGAGGTGGCGATGCGCAACCCGTCGAGCTCGGCCACGTCGGTGTAGCGTCCGGTGGGCGCCGCGAAGCGGAACGTGGAGCCGGCGAACCCGAGCGCCTCGATCTCGCGTGCGCCCGGCATGCGGGCGTCGAGCAGCAGGTCACGACCGGTGATGCCCACATCGATCGCACCGGAGCCGACGTAGGTCGCGATGTCCTTGGGGCGGAGGAAGAAGAACTCGACGTCGTTATCGGCGTCGATGACATGGAGGGTCTTGGGGTCGCGACGGCCCGCATAGCCCGCCTCGGCGAGCATGTCGGCGGCGGTCTCGGAGAGCGAGCCCTTGTTGGGAACGGCGATGCGCAGCATGGAGTGCTTTCAGTTCGAGAGGAGAGGAACGGAGCGCATCACAGATGTCGGTAGACGTCCTGCAGGCTGAGACCCTTCGCGAGCATCATCACCTGGACGTGATAGAGCAGCTGCGAGATCTCCTCGGCGGCGGCCTCGTCGGACTCGTACTCCGAAGCCATCCACACCTCGGCGGCCTCTTCGACGATCTTCTTGCCGATCGTGTGCACGCCGCCGTCGAGCTCCGCGACCGTACCCGATCCTTCGGGACGGGTCTCGGCCTTGACGCTGAGCTCGGCGAACAGCTCGTCGAAAGTCTTCACGCTTCCAGGCTACCGGCTCGGGCGAGGTCTCTCAGCCGGGTGACGGCCGCTTCGATGTCGTCGGCGCCGTACACTGCCGAACCGGCCACGAAGGTATCGGCCCCGGCGGCGGCGGCATACTCGATCGTGCTGTCCGAGATTCCGCCGTCGACCTGGAGCCAGACGGACGAGCCGCGCCGACGCGCCTCCTCGGCGAGAGACCGGAGCTTCGGCATCGTCTCAGGCATGAAACTTTGGCCGCCGAATCCCGGCTCCACCGTCATCACGAGGATCTGATCGAATTCGTCGAGCACCTCGAACAGCGGTTCGACCGGGGTTCCCGGCTTCACGGCGACACCGGCGCGGGAGCCGATGTCGCGCAGTCGGCGCGCGAGGGCCACCGGATCGTCGGCGGCCTCGAGGTGGAACGTGACGCTCGCGGCTCCGATCTCGGCATACTCCGGTGCCCAACGCTCCGGATCGGTGATCATCAGGTGCACGTCGAGCGGGATGGGGCTGGTCGCCTGAATGCGCTCGACCATCTGCGGCCCGAACGTCAGGTTCGGGACGAAGTGATTGTCCATCACATCGACGTGCGCGAAGTCCGCTGTCGCGATGCGGGCGAGATCCGCCTGCATGTTCACGAAGTCGGCGGCGAGGATGCTCGGATTGATGCGCGGTGCGCGAGGGAGATCCACGGTCCTAGTCTTCCTTCTCTGCGGTGGGGACGGTTGCGGAACGCTGCAGGAGCGCGAGGAACATGGCATCGGTGCCGTGTCGGTGCGGCCAGAGCTGAGCGCTGCCGGAACCGGATCGCCCCTCGGTCGCGAGGTCGATCGGCGACCGGGAGACATCGGCGATCGCTGCACGGGCGTCGAGCTCGACGATGTCGCCGCGGCCGCGCAGCACCTCCTGCACGACCCCCGTGGTCTCGGCCAGATGCGGCGAGCACGTGACGTACGCGACGATCCCGCCCGGGGCGAGCGCGTCGAGGGCGGCCGAGAGCAGCTCCACCTGGAGCGGCACGAGCTCGGCGACGTCGGCGGGCGACTTGCGCCAGCGCGCCTCGGGGCGACGACGCAGCGCGCCGAGTCCCGTGCACGGCGCGTCCACGAGGATCCGGTCGAACTCACCGGGCCGAGAAGCCGCGAGGGCGCGACCGTCCTGCTCGTGCACCACGATCTCGCCGGGAACGGCGCGGAGCGCCTTGCGCACCAGGCGCGCTCGGACGGGAACGACCTCGTTGGCCTCGAGGATGACGTCTTCCCGGAGCGCGATCGCCGCCAGGAGCGCGGTCTTCCCTCCCGGGCCGGCGCAGAGATCGAGCCAGCGCTCCCCCGCCGCGATGGGCGAGACTCCGGCCAGGGCGAGCGCGACGAGCTGCGAGCCCTCGTCCTGCACCCGGACCGTGCCGCCTGAGGCCTCGACCGACAGACGCGGATCGCCACCGGGAGACGCGAACGCGGTCGGTGCGTAGGGCAGACGGGGCTCGCCGGGCTCCGCGAGACCGGGTAGCGCGACGAGCGTCACTTCGGGCGAGGCGTTGTCGGCTTCGAGGAGGGCGTCGAGCTCGGCGTCGCGGCCTTCCGCCGCGAGAGCTCGACGGAGCGCCCGGATGACCCAGACCGGGTGTGCGGAGCGCAGCGCCAGACGCTCGTCGTCGGAGCGGGCGTGCTCTTCGACGCGCTCCTGCCAGGCCTCGGCCGAATCCCGGGTGATGCGCCGCAGAACCGCGTTCGCGAAACTCGATGCTCCCCGACCGGACTCCACGGCGACCAGATTCACGGATTCGTTCACCGCAGCGTGCGAGGCGACACGTGTCGCGAGCAGCTGGTGCACGGCGAGCCGGAGCGCATCGAGAACCGCGGGATCGATGCTGTCGGTCGAGCGATCGGCCGCCGAGGCGATGATCGCGTCATAGGTTCCGAGCCGTCGCAGGGTGCCGTAGGTCAGTTCGGTCGCGAGCGCCGCGTCCTGAGGGGTGAGTTTCGCCTCGGCGATGGCCGAAGGAAGCACGAGGTTCGCGTACGCATCGGTCTCGGAGACCGCACGCAGCACGTCGTATGCCACCCTTCTCGCGGGCTGCACGGTGCGGGCGGGGCCGCGCTGACCGCCGCGATGCCCCTCTGCTGAGCCCTGCGCACCACGCGGGCGACCGTTCGATGGCGGGCGTCGACGGTCCCGTCGCTCGTCGCTCATGATCCGGCCACCAGATCATCTCCCCCGCGCAGACCGCGCCACCAGTCGACCGCGTTCATCGGTCCCTTGCCCGCGGGCTGCACCCTGGTGACGGAGAGTGGCGCGGTGCCCGTGCCGATGTGGAGCGCCGTCTTGGTGCCCCGGAGATGCCCGGGCGGCAGCGAATCGGCCTCCGGCGCGGGAACCGCCTCGAGCACCTTGAGGGGCTGACCGGCGATCGTCGTGTGCGCTCCCGGTTCGGGGGTCACACCACGGAACCGCGCGAACACGGCCTCCAGCGCCTGGTCCCAGTCGAGCAGCCCGTCGGCGAGCGTGAGTTTGGCGGCGAAGGTCGGCGTCCCCTCCTGGGGCACCGCCCGAGCCGTACCCGCCGCGATCGAGGAGACCACATCGGCGGTGAGCTCTGCTCCGTCCAGCGCGAGCGCCTCGAGAGCCTCTCCCGCCGTCGCCGTCTCGGGAACATCGACCTCGCGGGTGGCGAAGACATCGCCGGCATCGAGCTCGGCGACGAGCTGGAACACGCTCGCTCCGAGTACCCGATCCCCCGCGATGAGCGCCCGCTGCACAGGGGCGGCTCCTCGCCATGCGGGCAACAGCGAGAAGTGGAGGTTGATCCACCCGGCGGTCGGGGCGGAGAGCAGCGGCTCGCGCACCAGCCCGCCATACGCGACGATCACTCCGAGCTCGACCTGCAGCGCCGAGATCTCGGCCGTCGCGGCATCATCCAGCCGGGCCGTCTTGATCACGGGGAGACCGAGCTCGACGGCAGCCTGGGCGACCGGGGACGGCGTCAGCACCCGCCGTCGGCCGAGTGGGGCATCGGGCCGCGTGACGACCGCGGCGATGTCATGCGAGGTCGCGAGACGTCGCAGGGTGGGCACGGCGGCAGCGGGTGTGCCGGCGAAGACGAGGCGCATGAAGGTTCTCCGGATGGGTCAGAGCTCTGGTTCGAGGATATCGAGGCGGACGGAGAGCGTGCTCTTGGTCGCACGCCCCTTTCGGCGGCGGCCGCTCACCGCTTCGGCGACGACGGCGGCGCGCAGAGCGGTCGCGACGCGGGAGCCGGAGCCGTAGTCGAACCTCACGAGCGCCCGCACCCGTGGCGGGATGTCATCGGACTCGACGGGGACAGGGCCGAGCACCGCGTCGGCGGGCAAGGCGAGCTCGGTGAGCGCGGCGAGAGCGTTCGCGACCGCCGGAACCGAGCCCTGCACCAGAGCGACCCTTGTCGTCGGGGGCATGTGCAGCGGTGCCCGACTCTCCAGCTCCGAGCGGGCATGGCCCGCCTGGTTCCACGTCGCGAACGCCTTCGCCGCCGCCCCGTTCACCCCGACCAGGTGGATGGGCGCGCCGGGTGCCGCCAGCGCGGCCGCGTTCGACCACCAGCGCAGACACGACTCCGCGACACGGAGATCGGGCGCCTGGAGCATTCGAGGGCCGTCGAGCAGCACGACCGCACGGTACCCGCCCTCGGCGATCGGCTCGGCGCCTCTGGTCGCGACCACCAGCGCGGGTTTGGCCGGCACGCGTTCGACCGGGTGCGCACCGTCGGCCACGATCACCCGTACCCCCGGGAACGCGCGCCCGAGCTCATCGGCGGTGCGCTCGCTCCCCGAGGAGGCGAGTCTCAGCTTGGTCGAGGAGCAGGCAGGACACGTCCAGGCGCTGGCGGCGCGGCCGCACCAGCCGCACACCGGCACGGCACCCCGGTGCTTCGCGCCGAGCGGCCCGCCGCAGTGGGCACATCGCGCCGGCGCCCGGCACTCGGCGCACACCAGTGACGGGGAGAAACCGGGTCGCGAGACCTGGACGAGCACCGGTCCTTCAGCCGCCGCGGTGCGGGCAGCGAGAAACGCGGAGGACGGCATCCGCTGGGCCGTCGGCTGCTCCATCTCCTGCGGCGTGCTGAGCACGACACGCGGGAGCACGCGACGCGCCGCCCGGACATCCTGCAGCCAGCCGATGACGACGAGCCTTTCCACATCGGTCGTCCGCGTGTGACCGGTGAAGAGCAGCGCCGACCCCTCGAGCTCCTGGCGGAGGAGAGCCGCGTCTCGCGCGTTGACGTACGGGGCCAACGGCTCCCCCAGAAGCGGATCACCGTCGTCCCAGATCGCGACCAGCCCGGCCACGACCGGGGAGTACACCGCCGAACGGTTGCCCACCACGATGCACGGGGCGTCTTCGAGCGTGCGCAGGAATCCGCGGTAGCGATCGGGGTTCGTCTGCCGGGAGTCGTGACGCACGACCGCTCCGGGAGGGACGAGAGTGTCGAGCGCAGCGAGGAGCCGGTCGAGATCACGACTGTCGGGGACGACGATGATCGATGACTTCCCCGCGGCGAGCATCCGGGCTGCGGACGATGCCAGCAGTCGAGCCCACCCCTGCACACCGTCGACGAGCTGGGGTATCGCCTCCACCGCGGCGCGACCGCCCGTGTCAAGGACGGCGCCGAGGCCTTCGTACAGTCCGACAGTGCTCTCCGCCGCCTCGCGCGCCTCCGCATCCGGTGTCTCGACCGGGGTGTCGGCGGTCCACGCCTTCTCGACGCGCACCTGGCGCTTGGGGATCACGAGGCGCAGCACGTCGGACGCCGATCCTGCCGCACGGTCGGCGACCCGGCGCGCGAGCGTGTGTAGGCGCTCCGGGAGCACGGACACCTCGGACACGACGCTCTCGACCTCGGACAGCGCGCGGTCGGCGTCGTCTTCGGTGCCGATCTCGACCACGTAGCCGTCGATCACGCGCCCGGCGGTGCGCAGCGGCACTCGGACGCGAACGCCGAGCGGCACCTCCCCCAGTTCGGCGGGGAGGGCGTAGTCGAAGAGCCGATCGAGCTGAGGAAGAGGGGAATCGAGGAGCACGCGCGCGATGCGCCGGCTCGCCGGAGACATCAGGACCGCGGTCCCATCAGAGGCCGGCAGCGCGGCGCAGCTCTTCGACGCGGTCGGTGCGCTCCCAGGTGAAATCAGGCAGCTCCCGCCCGAAGTGGCCGTATGCCGCCGTCTGGGCGTAGATCGGGCGCAGCAGATCGAGCTGCTCGATGATCGCCTGAGGGCGCAGATCGAACACCGAGGTGATCGCCTGCGTGATGACTTCGTCGGACACCTTCCCGGTGCCGAACGTCTCGACGTACAGGCCGACCGGACGGGCGACGCCGATCGCATAGGCGATCTGCACCTCGAGGCGGTCTGCAAGTCCCGCCGCCACCGCGTTCTTCGCCACCCATCGGGTCGCGTACGCGCCGGAGCGGTCGACCTTGGACGGGTCCTTCCCGCTGAAGGCTCCCCCGCCGTGGCGAGAGGCTCCGCCGTACGTGTCGATGATGATCTTGCGGCCGGTGAGCCCAGCGTCTCCCTTGGGACCACCGGTCACGAAAGGACCGGCCGGATTGATGTAGAGGGTGACGTCGTCGAGGTCGAGGCCGGTCGTGGCGAGCACCGGGTCGATCACGTGCTGGCGAACCTGAGCCTGGAGGTCTTCCTGCGAGATATCGGGGTGGTGCTGGGTCGAGACCACGACGGCGTCGACGGTCTTCGGCGTGAAGCCGTCGTAGCCGAGCGTCACCTGCGTCTTGCCGTCGGGGCGCAAGAACGGCAGCACGCCGGAGCGGCGCACCTCGGTCAGCCGCTCGGCGAGCCGGTGCGCGGTCCAGGCAGCCATCGGCATGAGCTGCGGCGTCTCGTTCGTCGCGAAGCCGAACATGATGCCCTGGTCGCCCGCGCCGAGGGCGTCGAGCGGGTCCACGGACGACCCGTCGCGATGCTCCTGAGCGCTGTCGACGCCGTGGGCGATGTCGGTCGACTGCTCGCCCACCGAGACGCTGACACCGCAGGAGTCGCCGTCGAAGCCGGTCTCACTGGACGTGTAGCCGATGCCGTTCACGACCTGGCGGACGATCGTGGGGATGTCGACGTAAGCCTCGGTGCGGATCTCGCCGGCGACGTGCACGAGGCCGGTCGTGACGAGCGTCTCGACCGCGACGCGGGAGCCTCTGTCTTTGGTGAGGAGCCCGTCGAGGATGCTGTCTGAGATCTGATCGCAGATCTTGTCCGGGTGCCCTTCGGTGACGGACTCGGACGTGAACAGACGCAGGGCGCTCATCGAAACTCCAGAACGGGATGGACAGAGGGAGGGTGTTGCACCCATTCTGGACCGCGCCTCCGACAGGAGGGAGGCGCGGCCTCGAATATCACTCTGCGTGACGCAGGCGGAGCTTGTCCTCGTTGATCTCGTGCAGCGCGATGGTGAGCGGCTTGTCCTCGACGGAGGAGTCGACGAGCGGACCCACGTTGTCGAACAGGTTGCCCTCGTGCAGGTCCGAGTAGTAGTCGTTGATCTGGCGCGCGCGCTTCGCGGCGTAGATGACGAGCTCGTACTTGGAGTCGACGCGGTCGAGCAGGTTGTCGATGGGGGGATCGATGATGCCGTTGTTGTGTCCGGCCATGGTGAGACCTCCTGGTCAGGCGACGGGATCGTCGCGAAGTCGGTGCGAAATGGCGCGCGAAGACGCTCAGCGCGCAGAGCTTGAAGACAATTCTACGACCTCGCGGGCCGCCGTGGCGACGTCCTCGTTCACGATGAGGTGATCGAACTCGTTCTGAGCGGCGAGTTCACCCTTCGCGGTGCGCAATCTGCGGGCGCGCTCCTCGGCATCCTCGGTGCCGCGGCCGACCAGCCGATGCACCAGCTCATCCCAGCTCGGAGGCAGCAGGAAGATGAGTGTCGCCGCGGGTTCCGCGGCCCGCACCTGACGTGCGCCCTGCAGATCGATCTCGAGCAGGACGGTCTTGCCCTCGGCCAGCGCGGTGTCGATCGGCGCACGGGGCGTTCCATAACGGGAACGGTTGTGGACCACGGCGTACTCGAGGAGCTCGTCCTCGGCGATCAGCCGGTCGAACTCCGTGTCGTCCACGAAGTAGTAGTGCACGCCGTCGATCTCGCCCGGGCGCGGAGGCCGCGTGGTCGCCGACACCGACAGGTGGATCTCCGGGTTGTGCTCGCGGATGTGCGCGGCGACGGTGCCCTTGCCCACGGCGGTGGGTCCGGCGAGCACCAGCAGGCGGCTGCGTGCACCGCGCGGGGTCGGCACCGGGAAGCGTGAGTCGAGCCACTCCTCCAGCACTCGGCGCTGCCGAGCTCCGAGCCCACCGAGGCGCTTCACGGGCGAGATCTGCAGCTCGTCCAGCACGCGGTCGCGCTTGCCGGCCCCGATCGCGGGGAGAGCGAGGAGGAAATCGGTGATGCGCATCGATCCCTCGACCGAGTCGGCGTCCGCCGTGGCTCGATGCAGCACCGTCTGTGGGGTCACCACCCGCATCGTGAGGTCGCGCTTGACCGAAGCCCTGGCGCGTCGGCGCTCCACGGCGCGTCGTGCCGCCGCGGCCCTGTCGACCTCGGGAACCGTGCGCTGCGCGTCAGACACCGGCCACCTCGAGGTACTCGGCGGCGCGTGCGGTGATCGCCTCGGCCAGGTCGACGGGACCGGCGGAGAGCAGGCTGCGGCTCTCGCTCGCGATCACCGCGTCGGTCATCGCGCCGAAGCGGGCGCGGAGGTCTGCCGGCGTCGCTCCCTGCGCGCCGAAGCCCGGGGCGAGGATGGGGGCGGCCGGAGTGAATGCGGAGATTCCCGCCAGAGCCCAGTCGACCGTCGCACCGATGACGAAGCCGAAGCTGCCCCACTCCCCTGCCGGAGACGACTCGACGTTGCGGGCCGTCACCTCGGCGATGACCGACGCGGACACGGTGTCGCCGGACGCGTTCACGGAGCGCTGGAGCGACTCGGCTTCCGGGTTGCTGGTCGCTGCGAGCACGAAGAGCCCCTTGCCGTGGTCGGCGGCCAGGGCGAATGCCCCGTCGAGAGCGCCGACGCCGAGGAACGGGTTGACCGTGAGCGCATCGGCTTCGAGCGGGGAACCCGGGGTGAGCCACGCGCGCGCGTAGTCATCCATCGTCGATCCGATGTCGCCCCGCTTGGCGTCGGCGATCACGAGGAGGCCGGCTGCACGCGCTGCCGCGAGGACGTCCTCGAGCGCAGCGATGCCCTGCGAACCGAAGCGCTCGAAGAACGAGATCTGCGGCTTGACGATGCCTACCCGCCCGGAAGCAGCCTCGACCGTGCGCAGACCGAACTCACGCACGCCCTGCGCGTCGTCGGTCAGCCCCCACGCCGCGAGCAGCGCGGCGTGGGGGTCGATGCCGACGCAGAGCGGTCCGCGCGCGTGCAGCGCCGCGCGGACCCGCTCGCCGAAGCGTTCGCTCACAGTGCCGCCTTCCGGTCCAACGCGTACTCCTGCAGGCTCTTCACCTGGAAGCCCTCGTGGGCCGCGTCCATGCCGCTCACGGCCGCGCCGAGCACGGCCATGGTCGTGAACAGGGCCTTGTCCGCGGCGACGGCCGCCGCGCGGATCTCATAGCCGTCGGCACGAGCGGCCCCACCCGAAGGGGTGTTCACGACGATGTCGATCGCTCCCTCGTTGATGAGGTCGACGATATTCTTCGCCCCCGACTCCTGCGTCGCGCTGTACTTCTCGACCAGGGTCACGGCGATGCCGTTGCGGGAGAGGATCTCGGCGGTGCCCTCGGTCGCGACGATGTTGAAGCCCAACTGCTGCAGACGGTGCGCGGGCAGGATCACGGCGCGCTTGTCCGAGTCGGCGACCGAGATGAACACGGTTCCCGAGGTGGGCATGCCACCGTAGGCCGCTGCCTGGCTCTTCGCGAAAGCCGTCGGGAAGTCGCGGTCGATGCCCATGACCTCTCCGGTCGAGCGCATCTCCGGGCCGAGAATGGAGTCGACCGTCTTGCCGTCTGCGGTGCGGAAGCGCTTGAACGGGAGCACGGCCTCCTTGACCGACACCGGAGCGTCGAGGGGCACGCGGGATCCGTCCTGCTCCGGGAGCATGCCCTCGGCACGCAGCTCGGCGACCGTGGATCCGGTCATGATGCGGCTGGCCGCCTTGGCCATCGGGATGCCGAGAGCTTTCGACACGAACGGCACGGTGCGGCTGGCGCGAGGGTTCGCCTCGATGACGTAGAGCACGCCGGCGCTGATGGCGAATTGCACGTTCAGCAGTCCGCGCACGCCGACGCCCTTCGCGATCGCGAGGGTGGCCTCGCGCACGCGGTCGACGTCGGTGCGGCCGAGCGAGACCGGCGGCAGCGTGCAGCTGGAGTCGCCCGAGTGGATGCCCGCCTCTTCCAGGTGCTCCATGACGCCGCCGATGTACAGATCGGTGCCGTCGTAGAGTGCGTCCACGTCGAGCTCGATCGCATCGTCGAGGAAGCGGTCGACCAGGAGCGGCTTGCCCTCCTCGATGACAACCTCGCCCGCGGTGCGCACGAAGTAGTCACGCAGCGATGCGGTGTCGTAGACGATCTCCATGCCCCGGCCGCCGAGGACGAAGCTCGGGCGCACCAGCACCGGGTAGCCGATCTCCTCGGCGATGCGCACGGCGCCCTCGACGTCGATCGCGGTGCCGTTGCGCGGCGCGACGAGGCCTGCATCGTCGAGCAGACGGGAGAAGAGCTCGCGCTCCTCGGCCAGGTCGATCGCCTCGGGGCTGGTGCCGAGCACCGTGTACCCGGCGGCCTCGATGCCCTTCGCGAGCCCGAGCGGCGTCTGACCGCCCAGCTGGCACACGACTCCGAGGATCGTTCCGCTCGCCGCCTCCGCGTCCAGCACCTCCAGCACGTCTTCGAGCGTCAGCGGCTCGAAGTACAGGCGGTCGGAGGTGTCGTAGTCGGTCGACACGGTCTCCGGGTTGCAGTTGACCATCACGGTCTCGAACCCGGCGTCCGACAACGCGAACGAGGCGTGCACGCAGGAGTAGTCGAACTCCACACCCTGACCGATGCGGTTCGGGCCCGATCCGATGATGACGACCTTGGTCCGCTCGGACGGCGCGACCTCGGTCTCGAAGTCGTAGCTCGAGTAGTGGTACGGCGTCAGGGCCGGGAACTCGCCGGCGCAAGTGTCGACCGTTTTGTACACCGGGCGGATGCCGAGGCCGTGGCGGACACCGCGCACCTCGGCCTCGTTCGTGCCGCGGATCTCGGCGAGCTGCGCGTCGGAGAATCCGTGCTCCTTCGCGTAGCGGAGGGTCGCGGCATCCAGCTCGGGAGCCGTCCGCACGATCTCGGCGACCTCGTTGATGAGCACGATCTGGTCGAGGAACCACGGGTCGATGGCCGTCGCATCGAACGCCTGCTCGACGGTCGCGCCCTTGCGCAGGGCCTGCTGCAGCGTCACGATCCGACCGTCGGTCGGGATCTTCGAGATCTCGAGCAGCTCCTCCACCGAGCGCTCCTCGGCGCCCCAGTGGAAGCTCGATCCGCGCTTCTCCAGAGAACGCAGGGCCTTCTGGAGGGCGGTCGCGTAGTTGCGGCCGATCGCCATCGCCTCGCCCACCGACTTCATGGTGGTGGTCAGCGTCGCGTCGGCTGCCGGGAACTTCTCGAACGCGAAGCGCGGCACCTTGACGACGACGTAGTCGAGCGTGGGCTCGAAGCTCGCCGGCGTCACACCGGTGATGTCGTTCGGGATCTCGTCGAGACGGTAGCCCAGGGCCAGCTTGGCCGCGAGCTTCGCGATCGGGAATCCCGTCGCCTTCGACGCCAGAGCGCTGGACCGCGAGACGCGCGGGTTCATCTCGATGACGATGATGCGGCCGTTCGACGGGTCCACCGCGAACTGGATGTTGCAGCCGCCGGTGTCGACGCCCACGGCGCGGATGATGTCGATGCCGATGTCGCGCATCTTCTGGTACTCGCGGTCGGTGAGGGTCAACGCGGGTGCGACGGTGATCGAGTCGCCCGTGTGCACGCCGACCGGGTCGACGTTCTCGATCGAGCAGACCACGACCGTGTTGTCGGCGGTGTCGCGCATGAGCTCGAGCTCGTACTCCTTCCAGCCGAGGATCGACTCCTCCAGGAGTACCTCGGTCGTGGGCGAGTCGCGCAGGCCCGCGCCGGCAATGCGACGCAGGTCGCTCTCGTCGTACGCGAACCCGGAGCCCAGGCCGCCCATCGTGAAGCTCGGGCGGACGACCAACGGGTAGCCGAGCTCGTCGGCGGCCGCCAGGACCTCGTCCATCGTGTGGGCGATGCGGGAGTCCGCCACGTCGGCACCGGCATCGAGGACCAGCTGCTTGAAGATCTGACGATCCTCGCCCTTGTTGATCGCCTCGAAGTTGGCGCCGATGAGCTCGACGTCGTACTTCTCCAGGATGCCGTGATTGTGCAGCTCGATCGCGGCGTTCAGCGCGGTCTGACCCCCGAGCGTCGGGAGGATCGCGTCGGGGCGCTCCTTCGCGATGATCGTCTCGATGACCTGCCATGTGATCGGCTCGATGTACGTCGCGTCGGCGAAGTCCGGGTCGGTCATGATGGTGGCCGGGTTGGAGTTGACCAGGATGACCCGGACGCCCTCCTCGCGGAGCACGCGGCACGCCTGGGTGCCGGAGTAGTCGAACTCGCAGGCCTGGCCGATGACGATCGGGCCGGAGCCGATGACGAGGACGGAGTTGATGTCGTCGCGCTTGGGCATTACTTGGAGTCCTTCTGGCTTGCGATGACCAGGTCGCGGAACCTGTCGAAGAGGTAGTTGGCGTCGTGCGGGCCGGCCGCCGCCTCGGGGTGGTACTGCACCGAGAAGGCGGGGATGTCGAGGGCGCGGAGTCCCTCCACGACGTTGTCGTTGAGGCCGACGTGGCTGACCTCGACCTTGCCGTAGCCGTTCGGGCTGTCGAACGAGCCCTCCAGGGGCGCCTCGACCGCGAAGCCGTGGTTGTGGGCCGTGATCTCGACCTTCCCGGTCTCCTTGTCGAGCACCGGCTGGTTGATGCCGCGGTGGCCGAAGGGCAGCTTGTAGGTGCCGAGGCCGAGCGCGCGACCCAGCAGCTGGTTGCCGAAGCAGATCCCGAAGAACGGGAGGCCGTCGTCCAGCACCGAACGGAGAAGTTCGACGTGGTCGCCGGAGGCCGCCGGGTCTCCGGGGCCGTTCGAGTAGAAGACGGCGACGGGGTCGATCGCGCGGATCTCGTCGATCGTCACGTCCTGCGGGAGCACGTGCACCTCGAAGCCGCGGGCGGCCAGGTTGTCGATCGTCGCCTGCTTCACACCGAGGTCGAGCACAGCGAGGTTGCCGATCCGGTTCCCCATGGCCGTCGTGATGGTCGCGACGTCGACGGAGACCTCGGCGGAGAGGTTGCGACCCGCCATCTCGGGCGCTTCGCGGACGATGCGCACCTGCTCCTCCGAGTCGAGGGCGGCGTCCGCGCCGGAGAAGATCCCGCCGCGCATGGAGCCGGCCGAGCGGATGTGGCGGGTGATCGAACGGGTGTCGATGCCGCTGATGCCCACGACGCCGTCTGCGACGAGCACGTCGTCGAGCGAGGCGTTCGCCCGCCAGTTGGAGACCACGCGCGAAGGGTCGCGCACGATGTAGCCGGCGACCCAGATGCGGCGGGATTCCGCGTCCTCGTCGTTCATGCCGGTGTTGCCGATGTGCGGCGCGGTCTGCAGGACGATCTGCCCCGCGTACGAGGGGTCGGTGATCGTCTCCTGGTAGCCGGACATGCCGGTCGCGAAGACGACCTCGCCCAGGGTGCGGCCGCGGGCGCCGTACGCGCGTCCGGTGTGGCGGGTACCGTCTTCCAGGACGAGGACGGCGGGATCGGGCAGCTGGGCCGCAGCGGCCTGTCCGGGGGGTGTCGAGAGTGTCATGACGTTGCTCCTGTGTCGGGGGCGGCGGGGACGAGCCGCTGCAGGTCGGAGATGAGAGTCTGCGGGTCGCCGGTGGCGAGCCGCAGGTAGCTGTCGACGATCGTGTCGTCGTCGATGTTCCAGGCGATGCGCACGAGGCCGCCGGGCTCGACGACCCGGTCGATCGTGACCGTTGCGCGGTCGACGGCCACGAGCCGGGCGTTCGCGAGGAACACCGTCGGCGCGCCGTCGAGGCAGAGGGCGATGCCGCGATCCGTGAGGGCGAGTTCACCGCGGGCCCGGTACGCGAGAGGCGAGACCGCCAGACGCTCGAGCGGCTGCTCGTGCCGTGTCGTCGACACGTACAGCACCTCGTCGCGGCGGGAGACCTCCGCGTGCTCCGGAACCCCCAGCGGGGCCGTGAACACAGAGTCGCGGCGGATTCGTCGTCGCCAGGCGAACAGCATCGCGAGCAGCACCAGGAGCGCGACCGCGATCGTGATCGCGACAGCGAGGTCCCGAGCGCTCATGCGCGAAGCTCCTCGACGACGCTGCCGCCGTCGACCGTGAGGATGCCGCCGTGGATCGTGTACTCGACGCGTCCGGGAAGAGCGCGGCCGAGGTACGGCGAGTTCACGCTGCGACCGTGCAGGTCCGCCTCCGTGAAGACGCCGTCGACGGAGGCGTCGTACAGGGTGATCTGGGCGGGCTGACCGACCTCCAGCGGCGTGCCGTGGCCGGCGAGCCGGCCGATGCGCGCCGGCGTGGCGCTCATCACGCGTGCCACGTCTGACCATTCGAGCAGCCCGGTCTGCACCATCGACTGGTGCACCACCCGCAGCGCGCTCTCGAGCCCGACCATGCCGTTCGCCGCTGCCTGCCACTCGCATGCCTTGTGCTCGCTCGGGTGCGGGGCGTGGTCGGTGGCGACGATGTCGATCGTGCCGTCGGCGAGGCCCTCGCGCACGGCGAGCACGTCCTCTTCGCGACGCAGAGGAGGATTCACCTTGTACCGTGCGTCATATCCGCGCACGAGCTCGTCGGTCAGCAGCAGGTGGTGCGGGGTGACCTCGGCCGTCACGTCGATGCCGCGCTTCTTGGCCCACCGGATGATGTCCACCGAGCCCGCGGTCGAGAGGTGGCACACGTGCAGGCGCGAGCCGACATGCTCGGCGAGCAGCACGTCGCGGGCGATGATCGACTCCTCGGCGACAGCGGGCCAGCCAGCGAGGCCCAGTTCTGCCGAGACGGTGCCCTCGTTCATCTGGGCGCCCTCGGTGAGGCGGGGATCCTGCGCGTGCTGGGCGATGACGCCCCCGAAGGACTTCACGTACTCCAGCGCGCGGCGCATGATCAGCGGGTCGAACACGCAGAAGCCGTCGTCGCTGAAGACGCGGACCTGCGCGCGCGAGGTCGCCATCGCGCCCAGCTCGGCGAGGCGCTCGCCCTTCTGGCCGACGGTCACCGCGCCGATGGGCTGCACGGTGGCGTAGCCGGCAGCCTCGCCGAGCGCGAGTTCCTGCTCGACCACGCCCGCGGTGTCGGCGACCGGTGACGTGTTGGGCATGGCGAAGACGGCCGTGAAGCCACCGGCGGCTGCAGCCCTCGTGCCGGTGAGGATCGTCTCGGATGCCTCGTAGCCGGGCTCGCGCAGATGGGTGTGCAGGTCGACCAGACCCGGCAGCGCGACGAGGCCCGCCGCGTCGATGACGCGAGCGCCCGAACGGCTCAGCCCGCTGCCGATCTCAGCGATCCGACCGTCCTCGATGATGATGTCGGCGCTCTCGGCACCGATCAGCTGTGCACCGGTGATGACGAGGGTCTCGCTCACAGGTCTCCCCCTCGTTCGTCGTCTCGTTCTCCTGCCAGCAGCAGGTACAGCACCGCCATGCGGACGGACACCCCGTTCGTGACCTGTTCCAGCACCGTCGAGCGGGGGGAATCGGCAGCTTCCGAGGAGATCTCCAGTCCCCGGTTCATGGGTCCGGGGTGCATCACAATGCTACCGCCCGGAAGAGTGGCCACACGCCGTGCGTCCAGACCCCAGCGTCGGGAATACTCCCGCTCAGTCGGGAAATACGCGGCGTTCATCCGCTCCAGCTGGATGCGCAGCATCATCACCGCATCCGGCTCGTCCGCCAGAGCCTGATCGAGGTCGTAGACGACCCGCACCGGCCAGAGCGAGACGTTCTGCGGAACCAACGTGGGCGGTGCCACCAGGGTGACCTCGGCCCCGAGCGTGGTGAGCAGCCAGACGTTCGAGCGGGCGACCCGCGAGTGCAGGACATCGCCGACGATCACGACGCGCATCCCGCTCAGGTCCTGGCCGCGGCTGTCGGCGCCGAACCGGCGTTTGCGGATCGTGAAGGCATCGAGCAGCGCCTGGGTCGGGTGCTCGTGCGTGCCGTCGCCGGCGTTCACGACTCCGGCCGAGATCCAGCCGCTCGTCGCGAGGGTCTGCGGCGCACCGGAGCCGGGGTGTCGCACCACGACCGCATCGGCGCCGATGGCCTCGAGCGTCTGCGCGGTGTCCTTCAGGCTCTCGCCCTTCGAGACGCTCGAACCTTTCGCAGCGAAGTTGATGACATCGGCGGAGAGGCGCTTGGCCGCGGCCTCGAACGAGATGCGCGTGCGGGTCGAGTCCTCGAAGAAGAGGTTCACGACGGTCTTACCGCGCAGTGTCGGGAGCTTCTTGACCTCGCGCGACTGGGTGTCGGACATGTCTTCGGCGACGTCGAGGATACGCAGGGCGGTCGCTCGGTCGAGCGTGCGGGTGTCGAGGAGGTGTCTCATTCGCCGATCGTCACCTCCTCGGCGCCGTCGTTCTCGAAGAGACGCACGTTGACCCGCTCGGTGCGGGCGGAGGGGATGTTCTTGCCGATGAAGTCGGGACGGATCGGAAGCTCGCGGTGCCCACGATCGACGAGGATCGCCAGGCGCACGACCGCGGGGCGGCCGATCGACTGGATCGCGTCGAGTGCGGCCCGGATGCTGCGACCGGAGAAGAGCACGTCGTCGACGAGCACCACCGTCTTGCCGTCGATGCCGCCCACCGGGATCTCGGTGGGCTGCGGCGATCGGGTCGGGTGCTTGGCGAGGTCATCGCGGAACAGCGTGACGTCGAGTGATCCGACCGGGACGGACCGTTGTGCGATCTCGCTGATCAGCAGGCCGAGGCGATGTGCGAGGGTGACTCCGCGGGTCGGGATACCCAGCAGGACGAGGTTCTCGGCGCCTCGATTGGATTCGAGGATCTCGTGCGCGATACGGGTCAGCGCTCGTGAGATGTCGGCTTCGTGCAGCACGGTGCGCATGCTCATCGGCCGCTCCCTTCTCCGCCTCACAGGACGGTGTTAAAGGTTGCTTGTCATGCCAGTGTATCGGAGCCTTCAGGCACCCACGACAGCGACGCCGCGTTCGCGGGCCACGCTCGCGAGTCGACGATCGAAGGTGGCGAGCGTGGCGCCGAACTCTTCCGCTGTGACGAGGACGGCGCAATCCGGCAGCTTCAGCGACGATGTTGCTCGCAGACGTGCGATGTGGACCGCTTCGTCCACCGTCTCCTCGCGCCGCAAGAGCCCGAGGGAATCGATCTTCGCGAGGTCGGCGAGTTCCGTGCCCATGCGAGCGGGGTGCACCAGGGCTTCCGCCAGCGTCAGCGGGTGGATCAGCAGATCCTCCTCTGTGTCGAGGATCTCGAACGCCGCGTCCTGATGGATGTCATCCACCGAGAGGTGCGCGATGAGCACACCGGCGTCGAGCACGATCACTCCGGCCAGTCCTTCCGGAGTTCTTCGAGATACCCCGGTGGATACGCGACCGTTCCTCTCGTCGCCTCCAGCGCGGCGCGTCGCGCTGCCCGCTTTGCCGAACGCCTGCTGGCGAGAGCCTCGGCGCCCAGCACCGCCAGCCTCGCGACGAGTTCGGACTTCGGCAGGCCGGGCCACTCCTGCTCCGCGAGCTCCACAGCATCTCGGAGCTGCGCGGTCTGGGTGACCTGAATCCGCGTCAAGGCTGTGGGCATGCCGTCAGAGTACCACCGCAATGCCGAGGTGGTACAGGTCAGCTCGCCTCCTGCAGCACCGGGTCGGTGACGTCGTCGATCTTCGACGAACGGATCGCGTGCCCGGCGGTCGAGAGGCAGCGCCCGGTCTTCAGGTCCCACTTCCAGTCGTGCATGCTGCACGTGAGGATGCCGTCTTCGTCGACCGTTCCCGTACGGGTGAGGTCTGCGCGCAGGTGCGGACAGCGGCGCTGCACGACCCAGTCGCCGATCTCGGCATCCTCCGTCTGGTCGGTCTGCTCCTGGTACCAGTTCTCGACGTACTCGATGCGGTCGACCGAGAGGCACTTGAGGAACGTGGTGAGGAACTCGTTGAACTTGCCGCTTCGTCCCACGGAGAACTGCATGGAGAGGAAGATCGAGTTCGACCAGTCGATCTCGTGGTCGACGATGTTGGTCGAGACGAGGTCGGCGGGGATCGTGTACCAGTACACGCACTCCTCGCCCGCATACTCGCGGACCTTGGCCCGCGGGAAGTCCACGACCATGTCGAGCTCGCCGATGCGGAAGCGCACGCAGCCGCCGACCCCGAGCCGGATCGTGCGGGACTTCTTCAGCAGCGGCTCCCACCAGTTCTTGATCGCCTCGAGCATCTCCGCCGGCGGGATGATCTCGGCGCGAGAGGCCTCCTCGTCGCGGATCTCCTGCTGACGGCTCGCGCGCTGTCCCTCGAGGTAGTCCCACTTCTCATCGAAGATGTGCGCGATCTCGGCCTCGGTGTACAGGGTCTGCTCGGTCGTGACCGCTCCCCCGTCGACCGTGACCACGGTGCCGGGAATGAACAGCTGGCCGTCGTACTGCGGCGCGAGCTCCTTCATGTGCGCGAGGAACTGCTTCTGATCCGTGAAGATCGATTCGCCGTTGTTGCCGAGCCCGTTGAAGTCGAAGAGGTCGTCGCGGAGGAACATGGGCGGGCCGGCCATCGGGAAGACGTGCGGGGCGTCGACCTTCTCGATGTAGTACATGGCGCGCTTGTTCTGCGCCTCGCGCTTGAGTCGGGCGAAGTTCTGCTTGGCGTCGAGCGGCAGGTCGTAGACCATGGGCCACCAGATGGCACCCGACACCTGGGTGAAGTAGGCATCGGGCTTGCCGAAGTCGAGCAGCTTCTCGAGGTCGAGCGGGTGCGAGTCGTTCTGGTTGAGCACCGAGCCGGTGCCGTCGTCGACGCTCAGCGAGGAGTCGCCGATCGGGCCGTCGCTGGGCGCGCGCAGCGGCGTGATCATCATCTTGAGCTCGCCGCGCTGGATCACCTGACCGGCCGGTGCGTAGGTGATGTTCGTGTATCCGAGTGCCCGGATGTCCTTCTCGAGGTCATCGGTCGGGTACTCCGGAAGCAGCACCTCGATGTCCTTGCGGATGTACCGCTCGAGGAGCTTCGGGTCGAAGTGATCGCGGTGGCGGTGCGAGATCCAGAGGAAGTCGGCTTCGCGGCCGAAGCGCTCCCAGTCGAGGCCGCGGTTGTCGGGGAATGGGAACCAGGAACCGTAGAACGACGGCCCGAGGACCGGGTCGCAGATGATGTTCCCGCCCAAAGTCTCGATGAACATCCCGGCGTGGCCGAGTCCCGTGATCCGCATTGCATTCCTCCCGAAAGTGAACCGTTCGATTGTACCGAGGGCTCCCTGTGGGACCGGTCGACCCCGCCGTGAGTAATCCGGTCAGGCGTCGAATGCCGCGGCGGCCTCGCCGACGTATCGCCGCGCGAGGCCGCCGCGCCGCACGTCAGACGTTGGAGCCGTGGGGGAATCGCTGCCGGGACGAGCCGATGATCAACAAACTGATGAGCGCTGCCAGTGCGGCTATCAGGAGAGTAGTGGCACCTAGGGATCCGGTGATCGTCACGGCCGGAGCATCTTCCCATCCGCCAGCGCCGCGAAACGTCGCCACAAATGGAATAGAGATCGTCGTCCCGCCGCCGAATGCCGCGGCCGCGCATAGCATCCATCCCACGAGCACGATCCCGGCCGAGATGAGGAGTGAATGAAGAACGACCAGGCAATAGCCAACCGTCGGCGAAGCCGAGCCACGCATTCCGATCACCGCTTCAGTGCTCGTCATCGTACGCACCTGGCAGTGAAGCCGTTCTTCGTAGACAGCTCGGGATACTTCCCCATTGCCCGGCACGTGTTCCACCAGCTGACAACGATCCAAGTAGCGACACCGAGTACCGCTGCGGCAACGACGATCATCGCGATCGTCGTCACGACGATAACGACCAAGGGGAGAGGGTCGGCGACGACGGGGTACGCCACATCACTCAGGGCCTGATGCTCGACAATCTGCGTCAAGGTGGTTCCCTCGACGTCGTAATGCGTTGGTACTGCCTCGCCATCGGCGTCGCGGGCCCAAGCCGGCTCAAAGACCACCTTGGTCGCACCTTGCGCATCAATGATCTGCGCCCCGCCCTCGTCAGTCGCCACGAGCATGTGCCCTGCGGGAATCGACAGTTCATACGCGTAGGACTCGGACGCCCGTTCGTTTTCGATGACGGAGAGGAGCTGTACGCCGCCCTCCGTCGGAACGACGGCGTTGGAGCTCTCGCCGCCGGACGCAAACGCGATGGCGCCGTTCTCCAGCGTGCTGGCGGGTCCTGCGGTTGCGGCATTGGGGAGAGATATCCCGAGCGAGAACTCCCCTACGGTCATGGAAACGCCATCTCCGGCATTGGCCGGGATGATCACGTCCAAATGGGCGTCGCCCGTGACAGCAGCGGAATTGTCCCGCGCTGGCGACTGGGAGCCGACGGGGTGCTGGAGCAGACCTTCATCCAGGTTGTCTAGAGCGCTTGCGACCGCCTGATCCCCCTCCCTATACGAGGGCGTTCCTTCCTCGGCGAGAGCCGGTGTGACCGTCACCAAAGTTGCTGCCAACGCTCCCGCGATGACGATTCCTACTGTCCGGTGCGTTCTCATGTGCATCTTCGTCTCTTCTCTATTCAATTCCCGCTAACCGGTAACACTCTAGCTGCGCACGGGTTGCGAGCGCTTGCACGTCGAACTTCTCGTAGTGCGCCCCACCCACCCCCTCAGGGTCGAGCTCCAGACGACGCGCCTACACTCGTCCTCCATTGAAACGCTCCGTGAGTAATCCGGTCAGGCGTCGAACAGTCCGCGGATGTCGTCGGCGGAGAGGGACTGCGCGAACAGCGCCTCGTCGTCGAGGACCGCCGTGAACAGGCGCGCCTTCCGGCGCTGGAGTTCGAGCACCTTCTCCTCGATCGTGCCGGTGGCGATCATTCGATAGACGAACACCTGGCTGTCCTGACCGATGCGATGCGTGCGGTCGACGGCCTGCGCCTCGGCAGCCGGGTTCCACCACGGGTCGAGCAGGAAGACATAGTCGGCCTCGGTGAGGGTGAGTCCGAAACCTCCGGCCTTCAGGCTGATGAGGAACACCGGCTGCTCCCCCGACGTGAAGCCGTCGACCACCTTCTGGCGGTGTCGCGTCGAACCGTCGAGATGCGCATACGGGATGCCTGCGGCATCGAGGCGCGCCGCGGCCATGTCGAGGAACGACGTGAACTGGCTGAACACCAGAGCCCGATGCCCCTCCGCCTGCAGTTCGATCACGCGCTCGAGCAGAACATCGAGCTTGCGGGAGCCGATCTTCGCGTCTTCGGGATCGATCAGGCCGGGAGCGAGACTGAGCATGCGCATCAGCGTCAGGGAGCGGAACACGATGAAGCGGTTGCGGTCGAGGTCTTCCAGCAGCCCCAGCACCTTCTGCCGCTCGCGTTGAAGGACGACCTCGTAGAGCGCCCGGTGGGAAGAGCTCAGCTCGACCTCGAGGATCTGCTCCTGTTTCGCCGGCAGCTCCGGGGCGACGAGCTCTTTCGTGCGTCGCAGCAAAAGTGGACGGATGCGGCGGCGCAGCCGCTCGAGGCGGCGCTGGCGATACTCGCCACCCTCCTCGTTCTCGGGAACCTTGCCCTGCTCGATCGGCTGGATGTAGTCCTCACGGAACTTCCGGGCCGAGGCGAAGAGACCGGGCGCCGTCAGCTTGAGCAGCGCCCACAACTCGCTCAGACTGTTCTCCATCGGGGTCCCGGTGACCGCGAAGGTGACGTCGGCGCGGAAGGTCGCGACCGCACGGTGCAGCTTGGTCTCCGGGTTCTTGACGAACTGTGCCTCGTCGAGGATGAGACCGGCCCATTCGACACCGGCGTACACGTCTTCGTCGAGCCGTGCGACCGCATAGGTCGTGATCACCAGGTCGATGTCGTGAAGCGAGTCGGTCAGCGCCGGACCCTGCGTGCTCGCTCTGACCAGCACGCGCAGCGTCGGCGCGAATCGTGCGGCCTCACCACGCCAGGTCGCGAGGACAGACGTCGGAACGACGACGAGGAACGGTCGCCGCTCCCCCGCTTCGCGCGCGTGCATGATGAGGGCCAGCAGCTGCAGCGTCTTGCCGAGGCCCATATCGTCGGCGAGGATGCCGCCCAGCCGGTGAGCCCACAGGAAGGAGAGCCAGTCGAGTCCCTCCTTCTGATACGGGCGGAGTTCGGCCGTGATCCCCTGCGGCACCGTCACCGCCGGTACCGAGCTCGCCCGACGCAGGCCGTCGGCCGTGGCCCGCCACGTCACAGCGGGAAGCGCTTCATCAGCGAGATCCTCGAACTCCTCCCAGAGGTCGGTCTGGTGCCGGCTGATGCGAGGACCGGTCTCCCACTCCTCGAGCTCGCCAGCCTCCTCGATCAGCTCACGGAGACGATCCAGCGCGCGGTGACTCAGCGAGAAATAGCCCCCGTCGGAGAGGAGGAGCTTCCTCTTCCCCGTGCTCAACGCCGTGAAGAGTGGACCGAACGGGATCGTCCGACCGTCGATCGTCACCAGGATGCCGAGATCGAACCAGTCGGGGTCGGTGCTCTCGACGGTGGTGACCGTGATCTCCGGCTCGCCCGTCAGCTCGTGATAGCTCTTGGTGCGACCCGTCACGGTGACCGTGACGCCCTCGGCCTCCAGCGCCGGCACCACACGGCTGACGAACTCGGCGGCGGCGACGTCGTGGAACGCGCCCGTTGGTGCGAGCTCCTCCCCCAGCCGTTCCGTCCACACGCTTTGGAGAGCGCCCAGGATCGCCTGCTCACCGGGGATGTCGCGTACTGCATCGGCACTCGGCGCGAAGGGAACCAGTCCGAACCCGTGGTAGTCCCACTCGAACGTGTACTTCACGGTGTCGCCCCGCTGGAAGGACAGGGCCAGCACGGCGCGCGGCGCGGGAAGCGGCGGCAGCTCGATCCGGCCGACCGGGCGAACGTCGATGCGACGCGCCAACAGCGGATAGGCGTCACGGAAGAACGCCGCCTCGTCGTGAGCGGGCACCTCGAGGCCGTCTCGGGCGCCGAGCAGAGCGTGGACGGGTCGGCTGATCGACACCTCCGCCAGCGTCACGCGGAGCGTCGTCCCGCGTTGCGCGACCTCGTACACCCCGCTGTGCCCGATGGGCCGCACGGCGGAGGGTTCCACCTCGCGGCCGTCGATCGTGACAGCCGTCTGCACGATGAGTCCGCCGTCGCCGCGTCCGACGGTCGCACCGATCGACGCGTGCTCCGCGAGCACGACGGTCGTGCTCTTCTGGGTGGCGACCAGGGGGATCCCGACGGCGGCCGCAGCACGAAGGTGCCCCCAGAGCAGGCCGGACTCGATCAGGTCGACCACCAGCCAGTCGCCGGCCGTTCCGGAGAGGAGCGTGTCGCGCGCGATGCTGAGCAGGTCGGCGAACCACCGCGACCGATCGCGACCGTACTGCGTGGGCGAGCGGCGAACCGCGTCCCACGTCGCGGTGCCCTGCACCCATGCCCCCGTCGCCGCGCTCTTCTCGAGCGGTCGGATTCCGAGCAGGATCTCACCGGTGCGCTTGGCCACATCGCGAGCGGTCGCCGTGCGTTGCGGACGGGACGCCCACGGGTTCGCGCCTCGGCCGTCACGCAACCGAAGTTCGACACCGAGTGCGAGCGGAGTCTCGGCGTCGTCGCGCGGCAAACCGAGGATGGACCGCCAGTCCGCCGATGATGACCCATCGGAGCGGGACGGATCGGACGCAAGGGACATGCCCCCATCCTCTCCGGCACCCCCGACAGTGCCTCGCGCGGGGCAGGTCAGGCGGAGCGGGCCACCCGCGCCAGGACGCCGTGCACGAACGCGCCGGAGTCGTCGGTCGAGAACTCCTTCGCGAGCTCCACAGCCTCATCGATCGCGACGGCCGTCGGCACCTCGTCGTTGTAGAGGACCTCCCACACGGCGATGCGGAGCAGCGCGCGGTCTACCGCGGGCATCCGCTCGAGCTTCCAGTCGCGGCTGTGGGTCGTGATCTGCTCGTCGATCTCATCGCGCTGGTCGATGATGCCGTCGACGATCTCGCGCGCATAGAGCCAGGAGGCCTCGCGGGCCGGCTCGCTCGCCGCGCGCTTCGCCTCGGCGGCCAGGGTCACCGCGAGGTCGTCCCCGCGCACATCGGCGGAGAACAGGATGTCGAGAGCGCGCTTGCGCGCCTTCGTCCGGGCGCTCACGCCTTACTTCTCGCGGCCGAGGTAGTCACCCGTGCGGGTGTCGACCTTGACCTTGGTGCCGGTCTCGACGAACAGCGGCACCTGGATCTCGTAGCCGGTCTCGAGAGTCGCGGGCTTGGTGCCGGCCGACGAGCGGTCGCCCTGCAGGCCCGGCTCGGTGTAGGTGATCTCGAGGATCACGGACGCCGGGAGGTCGATGTACAGCGGGTTGCCGTTGTTCAGGGCGATGGTCACGGCCTGGTTCTCGAGCAGGAAGTTCTTCGCGTCGCCGACCGTCGCCGCACCGACCGTGATCTGGTCGAAGTCGGTCTGGTCCATGAAGACGTAGCCGTCACCATCGGTGTACAGGTACGTGTAGTCGCGGCGGTCGACGTTCTCGATCTCGATCTTCGCGCCCGCGTTGTACGTACGGTCGACGACCTTGCCGGACACGACGTTCTTCAGCTTGGTACGCACGAACGCGCCACCCTTGCCGGGCTTGACGTGCTGGAACTCGATGACGCTCCAGAGCTGCCCGTCGATGCTGAGGACGACGCCGTTCTTGATGTCTGCGGTAGATGCCATGCGCTGCGAGTTCCGTTCGTGTGTCTGCGGGTTCGGACGAGGCCGACAGTCGAGTCTAAGGGATGACCGGCATGACCCCCGCACTCTGTCTGCCGTACGGTCCATCGTGCGCCAGTGGGGGCGGGCGGCGAATCGGCCCGTCGCACCCGAACATACGCCCGCAGCTCCGGCCCGCGCACCCCCGTTGACTCGCACGCGCGCGACGCTCAACCTGGAGGCGGAAGGAGGGCCGCTCATGCCCGGAAGAGCAGCGCGCAGACGGAGCGGACGTCCGGACGCCGGATGGGATCCGACGCTGGTGGCCAGTCAGCCGGCGCTGCGCACATCCTCCGGAACGGTCTGGCTCGTCGTCGCAGCGCTGTTCGCCGTCATGAGTCTCGTGCCCCTGGTGGCGATCGTGCTGGACGCGGGTCGAGCGGCTTCCGTCGCCCTGGTGACCGCGACGCTCGTGATCGGACTTCTCCTCGCGATGCTGGTGATCCGGTGGACGGTGCGTGAGGGACCGCCCCGGCTGCGCGCGCTGGCAGGCTGCTTCCTGACGATGGCGCTGATCGCACTCGTCGGAATGGTGATCTGCGTGATGATCGTCTGGACCCCGCTGGCGCGCTGAGGACCCTTCGGTCAGAGGTGCGCGACCAGTTCGCGGACGGCGTCGGCGTATCCGTCGACGCCGCGGCCGATGACGCGCACCGCCGCGACATCATGCAGATAGGAGTGGTGGCGGAACTCCTCGCGAGCGTAGACGTCGGAGATGTGCACCTCGGCGAACGGCAGCGAGACACCGGTCAGAGCGTCCCGCAGCACCACGGACGTGTGCGTGAGCCCGCCGGGGTTGATCACGATCGCCGCGCAGTCCTCCCGCGCGGCATGGATGGCGTCGATCAGGACGCCCTCGTGGTTGCTCTGCACCGCGCGCACCTCGAAGTCGAACTCCGCGGCGGCAGCGGCGGTGATCCGCTCCACGTCGGCGAGCGTCGCTGTGCCGTAGACCTCGGGTTCGCGCGTGCCCAACAGATTCAGGTTCGGTCCGTTGACCAGGAGGATGCGGCGACTCACGCGCCCACCTCCTGGTAGGCGGCGAACATCAGCGACTCGTCGGGGGCCTGCAGCACGGTCGGCTTCGCGATGTCGTCGAGCAGGATGAAGCGGAGCATCCCGCCGCGGCTCTTCTTGTCGCGCTGCATCGTGGCGAGCAGCTGCGGCCACGCTCCGGCGCGGTACGACGTGGGAAGCCCCAGGGACTCGAGGATGGTGCGGTGGCGCTCGGCCGCGGCATCGGAGAGTCGTCCCGCGAGGCGGGAGAGTTCCGCGGCGTACAGCATGCCCACGGAGATCGCCGCGCCATGCCTCCAGCGGTAGCGCTCGGCATGCTCGATCGCGTGCCCGAGCGTGTGGCCGTAGTTGAGGATCTCGCGCAAACCTGCCTCACGGAAGTCGTCCGAGACGACCTTCGCCTTCATGTCGATCGCGAGTTCGATCGTTCGACGGAACTCCTCGGTCGTCGTGTCGACGGCGCGTACGGGGTCGGCTTCGACGATGTCGAGGATCTCCGGCACCCAGATGAACCCCGCCTTCACGACCTCGGCGTACCCCGCCGTCGCCTCGTTCGGGCTCAGGCTGGCGAGCTCGTCGAGGTCGCCGATCACTGCGCTGGGCGCCCAGAACGCGCCGACGAGGTTCTTCCCCTCGGCCGTGTTGACCCCGGTCTTCCCGCCGACCGCGGCATCGACCAGCCCGAGGACGGTCGTGGGCACCTGGACCAGCTGCACACCGCGCAGCCAGGTCGCCGCGACGAACCCGGCGAGGTCGGTCACGGCACCGCCGCCGTAGCCCACGACGGCGTCGCTGCGGGTGAAGTCGGCCTGCCCCATCACCTGCCAGCAGAACGCGGCGACCTCGATGCGCTTGCCCTGCTCCGCGTCCGGGATCTCCGCGAGAAGAACGTCGCGGCGCCCATCCGCCGTGTCGGCGAGGAGCCGGTCGCGCAGCTCGGCCGCACGCGCGGCGAGCGTCGGCGGGTGCACGACCAGGATCTTGCGCACACCCGGCGCGAGCGCGGCGGAGACCTGGTCGAGGATTCCTCGCCCGATCGTGATGTCGTAGGCGTCATTCCCGGTGACGCTGATGGTCGTCGTGCTCATCGCTGCTCTCTCCTCCATGCCACGATGTCGTCCGCGATCTTCTGCATCGGACGACGTGAGGTGTCGAAGGTCGTCGAGGCGACCTCGGCGTACCACCTCCGGCGCTCCTCGAAGATCTTTGTCCAGCGCTCCACCGGATCCTCCTCACCCGCAAGCAGGGGACGATTGCTGCCGCGGATCCTTCCGGCCACCGCATCAGCGCTCACGGTCAGGAAGACGACCGGCTGATCCTTCAGCAGATCACGCGTGGCTGCCTGCGTCACCGCTCCGCCGCCCAGGGAGATCACGCCGCCTTCGGACAGGGCCTCGGCCACGGCCGCACGCTCGAGCTCGCGGAAGTGCGGCTCTCCGTGCTCGGCGAAGATGTCGGGGATCGGCCCGTGAGCCGCAACGATGCGCTTGTCTGTGTCGACGAAAGCGACTCCCAGTCGACGCGCGACGCGCCGACCGACACTGGTCTTGCCGGCGGCCATCGGGCCGACCAGCACCAGCGTCAGAGGGTCAGCCTCGCTCGTCATGCGCGATGAGCGCTGCTTCTGACGCGGGCGTCGTGCGCAGCTCCGCCGGGATGCCCTCGAGGTACCCGTCGAGGTTGCGCCGGGTCTCGCGGATGCTGTCGCCGCCGAACTTCTCCAGCACGGCGTTCGCGAGCTCGACCGCGACCATGGCCTCGGCGACCACACCCGCAGCGGGGACGGCACACACGTCCGAGCGCTGGTGGTGAGCGGTCGCATCGTCGCCGGTCGCGATGTCGATGGTGCGCAGCGCGTGCGGCACCGTGGCGATCGGCTTCATGCCGGCGCGTACGCGCAGCACGGTTCCGGTGGACATGCCGCCCTCGGTGCCGCCGGCGCGGTCGGAGCCGCGGGTGATGCCGTCCGCCGTGGCGAACAGCTCGTCGTGCGCCGCGGATCCGCGGCGCCGAGTGGTCTCGAAACCGTCGCCGACCTCGACACCCTTGATCGCCTGGATGCTCATCACAGCCTGCGCGAGCCGGGCATCCAGACGGCGGTCCCAGTGCACGTGCGAACCCAGCCCGGGCGGGAGGCCGTATGCCAGCACCTCGACGATGCCGCCGAGCGTATCGCCGTCCTTCTTCGCATCGTCGACCTCGGCGACCATGAGCGCCGACGTCGCGGCGTCGAAGCAGCGGAGCGGATCGGCATCCAGGGCGTCCACGTCGTCCGGGGTGGGAAGAACAGACCCCGGGGGAACCTGGACCGGCCCGATCGAGAGCGTGTGGCTGACCAGACGGATGCCGAGCTCGCCGAGGAACGAACGGGCGATGGCGCCGAGCGCGACGCGCGCGGCCGTCTCACGCGCGCTCGCGCGCTCGAGGATAGGACGCGCCTCGTCGAAGTCGTACTTCTGCATGCCCACGAGGTCGGCATGCCCCGGACGCGGACGCGTCAGCGGAGCGCTGCGCCCGCGGGATTTGTCCGTGAGCTCGACGGGCTCGGGGTTCATGACCTCGATCCACTTCGGCCACTCGGTGTTGCCGATACGCAGGGCGATCGGGCTTCCCAGGCTCTTGCCGTGTCGGACGCCGCCCGAGATGGTCAGCTCGTCCTGCTCGAACTTCATGCGGGAGCCGCGGCCATAGCCCAGCTTGCGGCGGGCGAGATCGGCCTGGATGGCCTCGGAGGAGACAGGGACGCCGGAGGGCAGACCCTCCATGACGGCGATGAGTTCTGGGCCGTGGGATTCGCCGGCCGTGAGCACGCGGAGCATTGCTCCAGTCTCCCACGGGTTCGGACCCCCGCTGCGCCGCGTTTCGTCGTGCGAGCGCGTCAGAGTGCCGCGCGCATGGCGGCGATGACCGACCCCTCGTCCCGGAGCGCGATCGCGGGGTCGCCGTGATGGAAGATCCGGATCTGACGCACGGCCTGATGCAACAGCATGCCGAGTCCCGAGATCACGGCCCCGTCGCCCCAGCTCGCCGCGAGAGCCGAGGGCCACGGAGCGTACGCGGCATCGAACAGCGCTCCCCCGCTCTCGGCCTGTGCTGTCGAGATGTGGGCAGGGAGCGTGGTCCCAATGGGCAGAGTCGCGATCGTGAGATCGGCGCGCGAGGGCTTCGCATCGAGCGGCTGCGCCTCCACCGCGACATCGATGCGCGCCCCGAGAGCCACGAGCCCCGCCGCCCGTTCGGGTCGACGGGCATGCACGAACACCCGGCTCGCACCGATCTCGGATGCCGCCACGAGGGCGGAGGCTGCCGTGGCGCCGGCTCCGAGGATGCGCACCGCTCCTGTTTCGGTGACGCCCGCCTCGGCCAGCGCATCGACGATCCCGCCGACATCCGTGTTGTAGCCCGCCGGCGAGTCCCCGAGCAGCAGCGTGTTGACGGCGCCGGTGAGTTCGGCGTGGGCGTCGCGCGTCGCCGCCGCGCGGAACGCCTCTTCCTTCAACGGCATGGTCAGCGAGAGACCGCGCCAGGAGTCGTCGAGTCCCGCGAGAGCGCCCGGGAAGGCGTCGGCTGCGACCTGACGGCGTCCGTATTCCCAGTCCACGCCGAGCACCCGGTAGGCCGCGGCGTGCAGGTCGGGCGACTTGGAGTGCGCGATCGGGTCTCCCCAGACCGCCAGGCGGGTACCGGTCACCGTCTCAGCAACCAGCGTCGGGGTTCGCCCGGCACCATTCGCGCCACTTCTCGATCCCCTGCTCGTGCTCGGACATGGTCTCCGAGAACTGCGTCTCTCCGGTGTCCAGATTGATCGTGACGAAGTACAGCCAGGGGCCGTCCACCGGATGCATCGCTGCATCGATGGCAGCATCGCTCGGGCTCGCGATCGGGGTCGCGGGGAGTCCTTCGCGCTTGTAGGTGTTCCACTCGTTGTCGCTCTCGAGCGCCTCCTTGGAGCTCGATACGACACCCTCGTGCAGCGATCCGTAGCCGTACTGGGCCGTCGAATCCATCTGCAGCAGCATGTCGATGTCCAGACGGTTCTGGATCACTCTCGACACCTTCGGGAAGTCGTCCAACCTGCCTTCGCGCTGAATGATGGAGGCGATCGTCAGCACGCGCTGTGCGTCTTCGGGTGGCACTCCGGCCTCATCGAGCGCTTGGCGGGTGCGGTCGACCATCCGCTGGATGACCTGCGTCGGGGTGACCTCGGGATCGAACGTGTAGACGGCAGGGAACAGCCAGCCCTCGAGGCTCCGGGCGTCGACTCCGTATTGCGCCGGGTCCTTCACCGCGGCCTCGAAATCGGCGAGCGGAAGACCGAGCGTCTCCGCCATGCCGGGCAGTGACGAGACGATCGTGGCGCCCTCGCCGACCGACACCGTGTTCTCGAGCTTGTTGGCCTCGTCCTCGAGAGCGGCGAGGGCCGCCTCGGCCGTCATCTTCTCCTGCAGGCGGTAGACCCCGGGGTAAAACGTCGGGTTGAGGCCTTCGTCCACCAAGTAGTCGTAGAACACATCCTCGGTCTTCGTGACGCCCGCTTCATGGAGGGCGACGGAGACCGGACCGCCGGTGTCGCCGTCCTTGATCGTGACCAGGGCTTCGCCGCTCGCCTGCCCGGGTTCCCAATCCTTCGGCTCGCCCCAGCCCATCGCCTCGCTGATCTTGTCACCGTAGGTGTTCGCCACCCAGACGCCCGCTCCAGCGAGCCCGCCGATGATCGCGAGGACGATGATCAGCGCGATCAGGCATCCCTTGCGGCGTTTCTTCTTCGGCTTCGCGTCGACGTGATCGTCGTGCGGGGCGAAGAGGTCGTCGAGACCTCCGCCGATCACTGGTTCGGGTGCGGCGGTCGCCGACGGCGGTGTGACCACGGGGACGGCCCGCGTCGGTGTGTCGGCAGCGTCGGCGGACGCACGCACCGGGATCGGCGACGGAGCTTCGCCGCCGGAAGCGACCACCTCGTCGGCGGAAGCGCGCACCGGAACGGTCGATGGCGGGAAGGGGATGCCCGATGCGCCCGTACCGGGAGCGGCGGCGCCATCCCCGGATGCGGCCTCACGGGCTGCACGACGCGAACCGGGGGCGGGCGCGCTGTTGTCGACCGTGGGGATCTGCTTGGTCGGCTCGGGAAGGTTCTCGAACAGTTCCCCCAGGCGGGAGTCGGCGTCGTGCCGCGGCGTTCCGCTGTCGCGTTCGGACATCGTCAGGCGTGCTCCTCGTCGGGCGAGATGGCGGCACCGGCCGGGTTTCCGGTGCTCTTCTCCATGTCGATCGCCTGCTGCAGAAGCACCACGGCGGCGACCTGATCCACAATGCTACGAGACTTCTTCTGAGATCTCCCGGAACTGCGCAGGGCGGCGTGCGCGGAAACGGTGCTCAGCCGCTCGTCCACGAGCCGCACGACGATGCCGCTGCGCTGTTGGAGAGCGGCTGCGAACTCCCGTGCATCGGTCGTCGATGGCGTGTCGGTGCCCTGCATGTTCACCGGCAGTCCGACCACGAACTCCAAGGGCTCGTACTCCCCCGCCAGCTGGATGAGACGATCGATCGACGCCTCATCACGAGCCACCGTCTCGACCGGCACGGCGAGCATGCCGTCGGGGTCGCAGCGGGCAACGCCGACCCTCGCCCGACCCACGTCGATGCCGAGCCGCACACCACGGCGGAAGCCGCTCACGCGACGTGCAGCTCCTGTGAGATGGCGTCGAGCGCCGCGGGAAGAGCCGACGCATCCGCGCCTCCGCCCTGGGCGACGTCATCGCGGCCGCCGCCACCGCCGCCGAGCACACCTGCGGCACGCTTCGCCAGTGCCCCCGCCTTCGCGCCGGCGGACCGAGCGGCGTCGTTCGTCGCGACGACCACGACCGGGCGACCGTTGACGACCGCGCCGAGAGCGACGACAGCGGCATCGGAGCCGAGGCGATCGCGAACCCCGTTGACGAGGTCGCGCACGTCATCCGCGGAAGCGACGTCGCCGAGGTTCTGCGCCGCCAGTCGGAAGGATCCGACACGCTTCGCCGCCTCGACGATGGCCGGGATCTGCCCCGCCCGCTCCTTGGACTCGAACTGCGCGATGCGCTTCTCCGCCGCCTTCAGACTCGCGGTGAGATCGGCGATGCGCTCGGGCAGCTGCTCACGGGGCGTCTTCAGCGAACTGGTGAGCTGGGAGACGATGGCCCGCTCGGCCGCGAGCTCGCGGAAGGCATCAGCGCCCACGAGGGCCTCGATGCGACGGTTGGACGCGCCGACGGACGATTCTCCGACCAGGCTGACCAGCCCGATCTCGGCACTGGTACCCACGTGCGTGCCTGCGCACAGCTCACGCGACCAGGGGCCGCCGATGTCGACCATACGCACGACGTCGCCGTACTTCTCGCCGAACAGAGCCATCGCGCCGGCTTCCTTCGCCTCGTCCAGCGAGACGATGCGCGTGGTCACCTCGAGGGCGTCCTGCACCGCGCGGTTGGTGATCTCCTCGATCTCGCTGCGGGTGTCGGCGGAGAGCGCCTGCGACCACGAGAAGTCGAACCGCATGTAGCCGGCGCGGTTCAACGACCCCGCCTGCGTAGCAGTCGGTCCGAGCGTGTCGCGGAGAGCGGCGTGCACGAGGTGCGTGGCCGAGTGCGCCTGCCGTGCCGCGCGACGGTTGGCGGCGTCGACGACGGTCGTCGCGACGTCGTCGACCGCGACACTTCCGCGGGCGACCTCGACGGTGTGGCTGATGAGCCCGGGAACGGGCTTCTGCACGTCGAGGACCTCGAGCTCATAGCCCGGACCGACGATGGTGCCCTTGTCGGCGACCTGACCGCCCGACTCGGCATACAGCGTGGTCTCGCTGAGCACGACCTCGGCGATCTGCCCCTCGGCGGCGCTGCGCACCGGCACCCCGTCGACGAGGAGCCCGATCACACGGGACTCGACCTCGAGGGCCGTGTACCCGTCGAAGCCGGTCTCGCCCAGGGCGCGCAGGTCGCGGTAGACCGAGACGTCAGCGAGCTGACGCTTGCGATTGCGGGCGTCGTCCTTGGCGCGCTGACGCTGCTCCTGCATGAGAGTGTCGAACGCTGTGCGGTCGACCTCGAGCCCCGCTTCTTCGGCGACCTCGAGCGTGAGGTCGATCGGGAAGCCGTAGGTGTCGTGCAGCAGGAACGCCTCGGGGCCGCTGAGGGTCTTCCCGCCGCCCTTCTTCGTCTCGTCCAGCGCGAGGTCGAGGATCGTCGAACCAGCGACGAGGGTGCGTCGGAAGGTCTCCTCTTCGGCGAATGCCGACGCGGAGAGCACGGACCAGTCGGTCTCGAGCTCGGGATACGTGGTCTTCATGACGTCGCGCGATGCGGCGAACAGCTCGGGGAACACCGGCTCGTCGACGCCGAGCAGACGCATGGAGCGGACCGTACGGCGCATGAGGCGGCGGAGGATGTACCCGCGCCCCTCGTTGGACGGACGCACTCCGTCGGAGAGGAGCATGAGCGAGGAGCGCACGTGGTCGGCGACGACGCGGAAGCGCACGTCGTCTTCGTGCTGCACACCGTAGGGGCGTCCGGATAGTTCGACGGCGCGGTCGAGAACCGGACGCACCTGGTCCGACTCGTACATGTTCTCGACGCCCTGCTTGAGGAAGGCGACGCGCTCGAGTCCCATGCCGGTGTCGATGTTCTTCATCGGCAGCTCGCCGACGATGTCGAACTCCGTCTTGCTGCGGATGTTCTCGAGGAGGTCCTGCATGAACACGAGGTTCCAGATCTCCAGGAACCGCGAGTCGTCGACGGCGGGGCCGCCGTCCTTGCCGTATGCCGGACCGCGATCGAAGAAGATCTCGGAGTCGGGGCCGCCAGGACCGGGCTGTCCGGTGTTCCAGTAGTTATCCGCTCGCCCCAACCGCTGGATGCGCTCGGGCTTCAGTCCGATGATGTCGCGCCAGATGGCCTCGGCCTCGTCATCGGTCTCGTAGACGGTGACCCAGAGGTCCTTCTCGTCGAAGCCGAGACCGCCGTCGGACTCGGAACTCGTCAGCAGCTCCCAGGCGTAGCGGATCGCGCCTTCCTTGAAGTAGTCGCCGAACGACCAGTTGCCGAGCATCTGGAAGAACGTGCCGTGACGCGCGGTCCGGCCGACCTCTTCGATGTCGTTCGTGCGGATGCACTTCTGCACGTCGGCGATACGCGGGTGAGGCGCAGGAACGACGCCCGTGAGATACGGGATCATCGGCACCATGCCGGCGACCGTGAACAGCAGCGACGGGTCGTCGCTGACCAGCGAGGCCGAGGGGACGATGAGGTGGTCGTTCTTCTCGAAGAAGTCGAGGTAACGCTGCGCGATCTCCGCAGTTTTCATAGAGTTCCGGGTGTCCTTGCGTGAAGATGCCGCGCCGGAGCGCTGCTGCGGTGGTTCAGTTCTTGCCCGGCTCCGTGAGCCGTGCCTCCTGCTCGCGGTAGGCGTCGCCGATGATCGCTGTGAAGCCGTTGATGCGGGCGTCGACCTCGGCGAGGATGTCGTGACCGCGCGGGTCCTTGTTCATGAAGTGAGCCGCGACGAAGCCGCCGATCACACCGATCAGGAACCACTGCAAGCTCTTCATGTCGTCATCCTTGCCCTTGACCCGCGAAGGCGCGGTGTCACCATCGTATGCCGAAACGACAAGAGGCGTCGGGTCACCCCGACGCCTCTTGCGTTGATGCTCTCAGAGAGCAGCGTGAGCGATGCTCAGCGAGCCGCGTAGTACTCGACGACGAGCTGCACTTCGCAGGTCACGGGGACCTCGGCGCGCTTCGGACGACGAACCAGACGCGACTGGAGCTTGTCGAGCTCGACCTCGAGGTAGCCGGGAACGGGAGGCAGGACCTCGGCGTGACCGCCGGCTGCTGCCACCTGGAAGGGCTCGGTGCCCTCGCTCTTGGGCTTGACGTGGATGAGCTGACCCGGCTTCACGCGGAACGACGGGCGGTCGACGAGCTGGCCGTCGACGAGGATGTGACGGTGCACGACGAGCTGGCGAGCCTGTGCGGTGGTGCGGGCGAAGCCCGAACGCACCACGAGTGCGTCGAGACGCATCTCGAGGAGCTCGACCAGGTTCTCACCGGTCAGACCGTCGTGACGACGGGCCTCGTTGAACGTGTTGCGCATCTGCTTCTCGCGGATGCCGTACTGCTCGCGCAGACGCTGCTTCTCACGCAGACGGACGGCGTAGTCGCTGTCTGCCTTGCGCTTGGTGCGGCCGTGCTCACCCGGAGCGTAGGGACGCTTCTCGAGGTAGCGGGCGGCCTTCGGGGTGAGCGGGATGCCGAGGGCACGGCTCAGACGCACCTTGCGGCGGTCCTGGGACTTCGTGGTCACGAAGTTGTCCTTCCGATGACGTGGTCGCGACTTTCACGACTCACGGACGTATCGTCCGCGTTCTGCCTTGGAGCGCACGCCGGGGCGCCAGCAAGGTGTGGTGTGAACGAGGAGATGCCCGAAAACACGGTTTCGAGCCGCTCAAGTCTAACAGATCGCGGCTCCGCGCCCGATCGTGCGGATCACCGGTCGCCGAGGATGCGGCGGATGCGCTCCAGTCGCGAACCGATGTCGCGCTCGGCACCCAGATTCTTCGGCTCGTAGTAGTGCTTGCCGTCGAGCTCGTCCGGCAGGTATTGCTGCGGCACGACGCCGTACTCGCTGTCGTGGGAGTAGACGTAACCGCGGCCGTGCCCGAGGCGTTTGGCCCCCGGATAGTGCGCGTCGCGCAGGTGCAGCGGCACACGTCCGAAGCCCCCGGAGCGGATGTCGGCGATCGCGGCGTCGATCCCGACGTAGGCGGCGTTGGATTTCGCGGTGGTCGCGAGATAGACCGTCGCCTCGGCAAGCGGGATGCGCCCCTCGGGCATGCCGATGAACGCGACGGCATCGGCGGCGGCGACCGCGATGATGAGGGCCTGAGGATCGGCGAGACCGACGTCTTCCGACGCCGAGATCACCAGGCGTCGCGCGATGAACCGCGGGTCCTCCCCCGCTTCGATCATTCGCGCGAGGTAGTGCAGCGCGGCATCGGGGTCGGAGCCCCTGATCGACTTGATGAACGCACTGATGACGTCGTAGTGCTCGTCGCCCTGACGGTCGTAGCGCAGCAGCGCCTTGTCGACCGCCTGGGCGACGTCGTCGGCCGAGACCTCGGGCACCGTCGCCGTGTCGTCCGAATCGTCTTCCGCGGCCTCGTCCGGCTGATCCACCGCAGCGGAAGCATGCGAGAGGGCGACCGCAGCGCCGGCCTCGAGACCGGTGAGCGCGCGTCTGGCGTCTCCCGAAGCGAGGCGGATCAGCGCAGCCCGCGCCTCGGCGCTCAGGGCGACGGCACCGTTCAGCCCCCGCGCATCGACGACGGCGCGATCCACGAGCACGCCGATGTCGTCGTCGGTGAGCGGCTGAAGAGTGAGCAGCAGCGAACGTGACAGCAGCGGAGAGATCACGGAGAACGACGGGTTCTCGGTGGTCGCGGCGATCAGGATCACCCACCCGTTCTCGACGCCGGGCAGCAGAGCGTCCTGCTGCGCCTTCGTGAACCGGTGGATCTCGTCGAGGAAGAGGATAGTCGTCTGACCGTAGAGGTCTCGCTGCGTGATCGCCTCCTGCATGACCTCGCGCACGTCCTTGACACCCGCCGTGATGGCGGACAGCTCGACGAAGCGCCGACCCGAGGAGCGGGCGATCGCCTGCGCGAGGGTGGTCTTCCCGGTGCCCGGCGGACCCCACAGGATGATCGACACCGCACCCGGCGACGCCGCATCCGGATCGGCGAGGGCGACGATGGGAGACCCTGCACGCAGCAGATGCCGCTGGCCCGCGACCTCATCGAGCGAGATCGGGCGCATGCGCACGGCGAGAGGCGTCTGCCCGGAGAGCAGCGCGGCAGGGGAGGTCATCCCTCCAGGCTACCGGCGGCCCCTGACACTTCGGGCGGGCGCGCTCGCCCCGGTAGGCTCTCAGCGACGCCGCGCACCGGTGTCGGAACAGGAGATCCAGGCATGGCCGCACGCGGTTCCAAGAACTCTCAGTCACGCACCGCCGCAGAGCGCGCGCGACTGCACACCGCGCGCACCCAGTGGCACGAGGGGCAGATCCGCCGCCGCGTCCGCGACAACACGATCGCCGCGATCGTCGGCAGCCTCATCGTCGTCGCCGCGATCGGCAGCCAGGTCGTGCACGCGCAGGTGACGGCACCGGAACCCACACCGACTCCGACCGTCGTGCCGACGACCACGCCGACCGACTCGCCGACGACGGCTCCGACCGACGCACCGTCGGAGAGCCCGGCACCGGTCCCCTCGGAGACCCCGGCCGAGTAGCACCCGGGCCGTCGGAAACCGCTAACCGCGACTCGGCAGCACGTACGACGACGGATCCGCTTCGAGGCGGGCGCCGACCAGAGTGTGCAGCGCCGGGTAGGCAGAGGCGTCGCCGACCAGGATTCCCCCGAGCAGCGTGTGCGCGTCCCCCGCCAGCACCAGCTTCCGATAGACCCCGGCGACGGGATCCGCGTAGAGCACGTCGACCGCGTCCGGCGTCCGAGCGAGTGCATCCCCGAAGCTCGCGACATCGACGCCGGCCAGCGTGATCGCGGCGGATTCGTCGAATCCGGAGAAACTCGTTTCCTGGCCGAGGATTCGCCCCACCGCCACGTCGGCCATGTCGCGGGCCGGAGCGACGAGACCGAAACGACGTCCGTCGAGACTGGCGACCTCGCCGATGGCCAGCACCGCCGGATCCGAGGTCCGGCAGGCGTCGTCGATGATGACGCCTCCATAGGGATGAACCGCGATCCCGGCGTTGCGGGCGAGCTCGTCGCGCGCTCGCAGCCCGACCGTGAACACGACGACGTCCACACGCTGGAAGGAGCCGTCCTGGAACTCGATCGCCGTGACGACGCCGGATTCGTCCGGGTCGAGCCGTGTGACGCGCGTCCCGGTGCGCACTGCGATCCCCCGCGCCTGCAGATGACGCTTCACGATGCTTCCCGCGGTGCCGTCGAGCTGCGTCTCCATCAGCCGATCGGCGTACTGCACCACCGTGGCGTCGACCCTGATCGCCTGCAGCGCACCGGCAGCCTCGAGTCCGATGGGGCCTCCGCCGACGACCACCCCGCGCAGATCCCTCTCCAGCTCCGACGCGCGTGCGCCCACGAAGGCCCGCAGCGCCTCCGCATCCTCGACGGTGCGATACGAGAAGCAGCCGGGAAGTGCCGCACCATCCACCGCGACCCGGCCCGCGGCCGCGCCGGTGGCGAGCACCAGCACGTCGTACCGATGCAGGCGACGCGACCGGGTCCGCACCGTCTGCGCCCGACGGTCGATGTGCAGCACACGATCGTCCAGGATCAACTCGACCCGGTCGTCCTCGAACGCTGCGAACGGCAGCGGGAGATCGTCAGCCGAGCCACCGAGGAACAGCTCCCGTAGGCGCGTGCGGTCGTAAGGTCGGCGGCCCTCATCGCCGATCACTGTGACGCGCACGTCATCGCCGGCCCGCTGCACGAGCTGCTCGACGAAACGCTGCGCCGCCATCCCCGCACCGACCACGACGATCTCGGTGACGAGTGGATGATTCATCGGTGCAGCTCCTGTCGGCGGCGATCGTGCCGTAACCGCGACGCTATTCGGCCCGTGTTTCCCGGATGTCACGCGACGTGTTTCGCGCCGCGAACGATCGCATCACGGATGGATAACGACAGTCATCTCACACGGCGATGAACGGGAAGTGAGGGATTCGCTCCACAGTCGTAACTTCCGGTGCTGCCCCCGGAAACGCGGCTCGCGCATGCTCGAGTCAGTCGAGCATCCGTGCTCCCGTCCCCGTGGAGGTCCTGTGTCCTACATCAAGCCCGCCGAGCTCGCCACGCGCATGGTCGATGCCGGCGCGTACAAACTGCAGCTGTCCACCCGCGACACTCTGATCCGCGCCTTCATGGGCGCGGCACTGCTCACGATCGCCGCCGCCTTCGCCGTCACCGTCTCCACCCAGACCGGACAGCCGCTCCTGGGCGCCGTGCTCTTTCCAGTCGGCTTCGTGATGCTCTATCTGCTGGGCTACGACCTGCTCACCGGCGTCTTCACGCTCGGACCGCTCGCCGTGCTCGATCGTCGTCCCGGTGCCACGTTCGGAGCGCTGATGCGCAACTGGGGGCTCGTCTTCCTCGGCAACTTCGGAGGCGCCTTCCTGGTGGCGATCCTGATGGCCATCTACTTCACCTACGGGTTCTCGACCGCTCCCAGCGCCGTGGGCGAGGCGATCAGCGAGATCGGCCACGGGCGCACGGTCGGATACGCGGACCACGGTGCCGCCGGCATGCTGACGCTCTTCATCCGCGGCGTGCTCTGCAACTGGATGGTCTCCACCGGCGTGGTCCTCGCGATGGTGTCGGACAGCACCATCGGCAAGATCGTCGCGATGTGGCTGCCGATCATGCTCTTCTTCTACATGGGCTTCGAGCACTCGATCGTGAACATGTTCCTGTTCCCCTCCGGCCTTCTGATGGGCGCCGACTTCACCGTCTGGGACTACCTCGTCTGGAACGAGATCCCGACGGTCGTGGGCAACCTCGTCGGCGGCCTGCTCTTCGTCGGTCTGCCGATCTACTACACGCACGGCCGCCCGAAGGTTCGGGCCGCCCGCGAGGCGCGTCGAACCGAGCGCCGATCGCGCGTGGCGGCCGTCGCGACGACCGCAGCGGAGGAGCCGGTGCAGGGCATCGACAACACCACGGCGGAGCGAGAGCCGTCGCGGGTCTGACCGAAGACGCACGGAAGGGGCGGATGCTTCGGCATCCGCCCCTTCCGTGTCCTGCGCCTGATCAGGCGGAGCGGAAGCGCTCGACGATCACCTCGGCGATGCGCGGGTCGGCCCCCAACGGAGCGGAGACGAGATCTGCTCCCGATCGCTCCACGAGACCGGCGAAGTACCCCGGCGCGAGGACATGGCTCGCCGCGATCACCCGGGATGCGCCGTTCTGCCGCGCGACGGTGACGGCATCGGCGATGCGGGGCTCGATCGCCGACGCGTACCCGATCGTGACCGGCACGGGGATCAGGTCGGCGAGGTGCGCCGCCGCTGCGGTCACATCGGCCACCGCCGCAGGATTGCTGGAGCCGGCCGCCGCGAGCACGACGTGATCGCCGGGAAGCCAGCGGTCGTGCACGGCCGTGCGCAGCCGCGCGCGCAGCACCTCGGCGATCAGCGGGTGGGTGCCCAGAGGAGCTCCCTGCCGAACCCCGTCGTAGGGACTCACGGCGCGCACGATGTCGACCGCGGTGTGGAACCCCACCGAGAGCAGCAGTGGCACCACGACGACGTCATCGTCGAGATGCTCCCGTTCGACGACCTCCGACACCGCCGGCTCCTGCACATCGACGAAGGCCTGGACGACTCGCGTGGTCGGAATGCGCTCACGCACCAGGTCGACGATCTCTTCGACTGTGCGACGTCCGGCCGGTGAATCCGTGCCGTGGGAGCAGGCGACGAGAGTGGTCATCGGGGTTCCTCCACGGTGAGTCGGTAGCCGCGTTTGACGATGGTCTGGATCGCCGCAGCGCCGCCCAGCGCCTCGCGCAGCCGCGCCACAGCCATCTCCACGGCGTGGGCGCTCTCGCCTCCTCGAGGCAATGCGAGTCCCAGCTGTTCCCGGGAAAGTACGCGACCAGCCGCGTCGAAGAGCTCGCTCAGGATGCTCGCGCCGGCGCGGGAGAGCGGAATGAACTCGCCATCGATCAGGACACCGCCGCTGCGCATCTCCATCGCGCCCAGAGCCGTGTGCAGCTGCGGGGCGGCACCCGAGGCGTAGTGGTCGACCACGCAGCGCACCAGAGACCCGAGGCGCCCCCGCGCGGCCAGAGTGGCCTTGAGCCCGGCATCCGTGAGCGGGACGGCCGTGATCGGCCCGACGGCGGCCAGCAGCAGGCGCCCGGACGCGGCTCGGCGACGGATCGATTCGAGCGCCTCAGCGCGGACGGCCGTCTTGACCCACTCTGCGGCACCGGGTGCGGAGGTGAAGAGCACGGCGTCCACTTCACCGGCGCCCGCCTGCACGACGGAGCGGCGCACGATCTGCGGGTCCGGCGGCGGACCCCACCGATACACGGTGATGCTGACCACGTCCGCCCCGAGCCGCGACAGGAGGGTGTCGAGCCCGTCGGCGCCCGCGCCGTGATGCTGGATCGCGATCCGTCGCCCGAGCACTCCTTCGGCGGCGAGGTACTCCCCCACCTCTGCGGAGGTCTCGGACTCGGCCACCCAATCGGCCACGAATCCCGCCTGCTGGATCGCCCCGTGCGCCTTGGGCCCTCGTGCGATGAACTGCGCGCCGGCCAGCGCGCCCGTGAGCTCCTCGGCCAGATCGTTCTCGTGGGCGGCGTCCATCCACCCGCGGAACCCCACCCCGGTCGTCACGATCACGATGTCGGGAGGGGTCGCGATCAGATCGCGGGTGCGAACGATGAGGACCTCATCGTCCTCATTGGGGATGATGCTCAGGGCCGGGGCGCGGTAGACCTGACCGCCGCGTCGTTCGAGCGCCGAGACGAGGTCGCCGGAACGCCTGTCTGCGGCCACGACGATGGTGCATCCGGCCAGTACCGGAGTCAGTGGAGGACGGATCGTCACGCCAGAACAGCCCCGATCGAGTCCGAGGACGGGAGGCGCAACGTCTCGGCCGCGACCTCTCCGATCACGATCACCGCAGGGTTGCGGAGGCCGACGACCTGCGCGTCGGCGACGGCGCGCCCGAGGGTGGTTCGCGTCGTGCGCTGCTGAGCGGTATGGCCGCTCTCGACGAACGCCATCGGCCGATCCGCCGGCACACCGTGCGCGAGCGCCGCAGCCACCAGACGGTCGAGGGCGGCCACGCCCATCAGCACGACCGTGGTCACGGTCGCATCGGCCAGAGCCGCGAGCGTGCCCTCGCCGATCCTGCCCTGACCGTTCACGACATGGAACGCCGCCGCCGTGCCTCGATGCGTGACCGGGATTCCCGCAGCCTGGGGAACGGCGATGGCGCTCGAGACACCCGGAGTGATCTCGACCGGGATACCCGCAGCCAGGCACGCCTGCATCTCCTCGCCACCGCGTCCGAAGACGAACGGATCCCCGCCCTTGAGCCGGACGACGCGCCGGCCGTCCGCTGCCCGCTCCACGATAATCCGGTTGATCTGCTCCTGCGGCACCGGGTGCCGACCGGGGACCTTCCCCACGTCGATCACCTCGACGTCGGGATCGAGCCCACGGACGATCTCGGCAGCGGGTCCCAGCCGGTCGGTCACGACGACGTCCGCTTCGGCGATCAGGCGCCGGGCACGCACCGTCATCAGGTCCATAGGCCCCGGTCCGCCTCCGACCAGGTCGACGCGTCCGCTCCGACCGGCACGGCGCCGCCGGAGCGGCAGGCGTCCTTCGCCCACCAGGTCGACGATCGCATCCCGGACGGCGACGGACCGACGGGGATCCGCGCCGACCGTACTGGTCACCGCGACGGTCACGTCGCCGACCTCGGCCTGCGCGGTGAGCCTGGTCGACCCGTGGGCGCCGTCCGACGCGTTGATGCACAGGATCCGCTTGCGCTCGCACCGCTCTGCGACTTCGCGGTCGACGTGAGCATCACCCGTAGCCGCGTGCACGAGCCACGCGCCGGTCACATCCGATCCGCGGAAGCGACCCGGACGCCAGGCGAGTCCGAAACGCTCGACCAGCAACGCGGTGTCCGGGTGCAGTGCGGGGGCGACGAGCCGCACGCGCGCTCCTTCTTCGAGGAAGCGTCGGAGCCTGCGCGCCGCCACGGCCCCACCGCCCACCATGAGCACATCGCGTCCGGTGAGGTCGATTCCCAGCATCACGGTCATCGCGTCTCCTCGATGTTCAGCTCGATCTGACCTTCGCGAACGGTGACATCCCACACCCGCAATGCCGCCGGTGCTTTGCCCTGCGTGTCCAGGCATTCGCCCGTGCGCAGGTCGAAGACCTGCTTGTGCATCGGCGATGCCAGCGTCGGCACATCGCCCCGCGTGCCCACGATCCCGCGGGACATCACGTGGGCGCCGCTGTAGGGGTCGAGGTTGGACACCGCACGCACCGTGCCGTCGGCGAGGAGGAACAGTGCGATCTGGACCGTGCCGAACAGCGCCGCCCTGCCCCTCTCCACCTCGAGGTCGCTGAGCGCGCACACGCGGACTCGCGTGCCGGTCTCGACTCCGAGCGTCATCGCCGCACCTCCAGAGTCGTGCCCGCGATGAGGACGGACGCGTCCGATCGTTCCTCCGTCGTCGCCGGCCGCACCTGACCGCGTTCGGGCACATAGGCCAGAGAGGGGTCGGGAGTGTCGGTCGCGTTCACGAAGGACTCGAAGCGCCGCAGCTTCACCGGGTCGCGCAGGGTCGCCGCCCACTCGTCCTCATAGCGGTCGACGTGCACGCTCATGGCCGCGTCGAGGTCGTCGCAGATGCCCAGGCTGTCGTCGAAGATCACCTCGCGCAGGCCGTCGAGCCCGCCGTCGAGCTCGGCGCACCACCCCGCCGTGCGCTGCAGGCGGTCCGCCGTGCGGATGTAATACATGAAGAACCGGTCGATCGCGCGGATGAGACCTTCGTCGTCGAGGTCGGCGGCGAGCAGCTCCGCGTGCCGCGGCGAGAAGCCGCCGTTGCCGCCGACGTACATGTTCCAGCCCGTCTCGGTGGCGATCACACCCACGTCCTTCGAACGGGCCTCTGCGCACTCGCGCGCGCACCCCGACACGCCGACCTTGAGCTTGTGCGGCGCGCGCAGACCGCGATACCGCAGCTCGAGGCGCACCGCCATGCCGACGGCGTCGAGCACCCCGTAGCGGCACCAGGTCGAGCCGACGCACGACTTCACCGTGCGCAGCGCCTTGCCGTACGCCTGTCCGGACTCGAACCCGGCGTCGACCAGTCGCTGCCAGATCTGCGGCAGCTGCTCGAGGCGGGCGCCGAACATGTCGATCCGCTGCCCGCCGGTGATCTTCGTATACAGCCCGTATGTCTCGGCGATGTTCCCGATCGCGATCAGCCCCGCAGGGGTGACCTCTCCGCCCGGCATCCGCGGCACCACCGAGTAGGTACCGTCCTTCTGCATGTTGGCCATCACGTGGTCGTTGGTGTCCTGCAGAGCGGCGTTCTCGCCGTCGAGCACATGCGCTCCGACGAGCACCGAGAGGATGCTCGCGAGGGCCGGCTTGCAGATGTCGCAGCCGCGGCCGGTCCCGAAACGGTCGATGATCGCGCTGAACGTCGTGAGTTCGGCCACCCGCACCGCATCGAAGAGCTGGCGACGCGACATCGAGAAGTGCTCGCACAGGGCGTCGGACGTCGCCTGCCCGAGTTTCGTCAGCTCCTGGCCGACGATCTTCTTGACCGCGAAGATGCAGGAGCCGCACGTGGCACCGGCCTTGGTGCAGGTCTTCACGGCGGCGGCGTCCGTGCACCCTTCGGTGTGCACCGCCTCGCGGATCCGTCCGGCCGTCACGTTCGAGCACGAGCAGACGACCGCATCCGCCGGCAGCTCACTGTCGGGTAGCGACGTGCCGCCCTCCGGCATCAGGTAGGCGGCGGGATCCGCGCCCAGCGCTGCTCCCACCAGAGGTCGGAGCGAGCCGTATGCCGAGGCGTCCCCGACCAGGATGCCGCCCAGCAGTGTCTTCGCGTCGTCCGAGAGGACGAGCTTCTTGTAGACCCCGTTGACCGGGTCGGTGTACACGACGTCCAAGGCATTCGGTGTGGTGGCGAAGGCGTCGCCGAAGCTCGCGACATCGACACCCGAGAGCTTGAGCTTCGCCGAGTCGTCGTAGCCGGGGAACGTCGCGTCGCCGCCGAGAAGCCGAGTGGCTGCCACCTCCGCCATGGCGTATCCGGGGGCCACGAGACCGACGGAGCGTCCTTCGAAGCTGGCGACCTCGCCGATCGCGAGGATGTCTTCGTCTGCCGTGCGACACCTCGAATCGATCAGCACGCCACCGCTGGGGTGCACGGCGAGCTGGGCGAGGCGGGCGAGGGAATCCTGCGGGCGCACCCCGACGGTGAAGATCACGATGTCCGTCTCGTGCATCGTGCCGTCCTGGAACTGCAGGGCCGAGACCGAGCCCGATGCATCCGGATCCAACCGAGTCGTCCGGGTTCCCGTCCGCACGTCGATGCCCTTCGACTCGATGAGGCGACGCAGGATGGTGCCGCCGGCGAGATCGAGCTGGGCGGACATGAGACGGTCGGATGACTGCACCACCGTGCAATCGACGTCGAGACCCTGCAATGCGCCAGCCGCCTCCAGGCCCAGCAGCCCGCCGCCGATCACCGTCCCGCGCAACGGACGGCCGAGTGCCGTCGCGCGGTGCCGGACGAACGCGTCGATCGCGGCGACATCGTCGAGGGTCCGATAGACGAAGCAGCCCGGGAGGTCCGCACCGTCGACGGCCGGACGCATGGCATACGAGCCCGTCGCGAGGACGAGGGTCCCGTAGGCGTGGACCGCACCCGAACGCGTGCGCACCGTGCGACCGACCCGATCGATTCCGACGACGCGATCGTCGCCGATGAAGCGCACCCGTTCGTCCCGCAGCGTCTGCGCGTCTAGTGCGAGATCATCGGCGCCGGCGCCCGAGAAGAAAGAGGTCAGGCCGACGCGGTCGTACGGTGCTCGCGCCTCCTCGCCGATGACGGTGACGGTCGGCGCCGCGCCTGCTCCGCGGAGCAGGCTCTCGACGAATCGGTGTGCGACCATCCCGGCCCCCACCACCACGACATCCGACGATGTGCTCTCCCGAACGATCACGAGCCCTCCTCTGTCCGTGGACTCGACGATAGGGACACGGTGTTTCGCGAAAGGCCGGGGCGGTGTTACGCCGATCGAACGTTCTCCTCACAACTCGATAACAGTCCTGTGAGATCCCCCGACGGCCGAGTCCGACGGCCCGGCGCGGGGCGTACTAGGCTGAGCCTCGTCCTTTCCGCCTCCCGCGGCCCTACCGCGCAAGGAGAATCACGTGTCTGCCACCGAGCCTTCGAAGCCGACTCCCCCCGTCCCCGCACCGCCTGCTGTGCCGATGCCGCCGAAGACGCCCAAGCCGGCAGCGGTGACGCCCGCGGCTCCCGCGCCGTCCCCCGTCGCGTCCTCGACCTCCGCAGAATGGGGCCGCGTCTCCGACGACGGCACCGTCGAGGTGCGCGAAGGCGACGTCTGGCGGGTCGTCGGCCAGTACCCCGACGGCACGCCCGAAGAGGCGCTCGCCTACTTCGTGCGCAAGTTCGACGACATCGCCTTCAAGGTGCACACGCTCGAACAGCGCCACCAGGCGGGCGGCGCTTCGGCGAGCGACCTCGCGAAGCAGGCCGCTCACCTGATCGACGAAGCGACGGATGCCGCGGCTGTGGGAGACCTCGCCGGACTCCGCGACCGGCTGAACGCCCTCACCTCCTCGCTGTCCGAGGCCACCGAGCAGGAGGCCCAGCAGGCCAAGGAGCTCGTCGACAAGGCGATCGCCGAGCGCACCGCGCTCGTCGAGAAGGCCGAGGCCATCGCCGCGCGGGATCTCAGCAAGGTGCAGTGGAAGCAGGTCACCGCCGAGCTCGGCGAACTCTTCGACGCATGGCAGGCCCAGCAGCAGAGCGGTCCTCGCCTCTCCAAGGGCATCTCCCAGCAGCTCTGGAAGCGATTCCGCGATGCGCGCGCCGTGGTCGACAAGCAGCGTCGAGCCTTCTACTCCGAACTCGACGACGCGCACAAGAGCGCACGCGACGTGAAGACCCGCCTGGTCGAGCGTGCCGAGGCCCTCGCACCGCGTGGCACCGACGGGATCCCCGCCTACCGCACACTGCTCGACGAGTGGAAGGCAGCCGGCCGCGCCGGGCGCAAGGCAGACGACGCGCTCTGGGCACGGTTCAAGGCCGCGGGTGACGCGCTGTATGCGGCTCGTGCCGAGCAGTCCGCCGCCGAGGAAGCCGAATCCGCGCCGAAGATCGAGGCCCGCGAGGCTCTCCTCGAAGAGGCCAAGGCCGTCGCCGACGAGTCGAACATCAAGCGCGCTCGCGCGCTGCTGACCCGCATCCAGCGTCAGTGGGATGAGATCGGCCGCATCTTCCCGCGGGACAAGGAGCGAGCGCTCGACGACAAGCTCCGCACGATCGAGCAGGGGCTGAAGGCCCGCGAAGACGTGGACTGGAAGAAGAACAACCCCGAGACGAAGGCGCGCGCGAACGACATGAGCTCGCAGCTGCTGGAGGCGATCGAGAAGCTCGAAGCCGAGGTCGCCGCTGCCGAGAAGGCCGGCGACAAGAAGGCGGCCAAGGAAGCCGCTGACGCCCTCGAGGCTCGCCGTGCCTGGCTGAGCGCTCTGGGCGGCTGACTCTTCTCCACAGGTCTCCGCGACCGTCACGAACGCGGGGTGCACTGCGCCAGACTGGCGTGATGCACCCCGCGTTCCTCTATGTCCCCGGCGAGCGGTTGAGCCAGACCGAACTCAGCGCAGCCCGCATCGACGGTCATGTCGTCGACGTGGGCGACGCGTACATCCCGGCAGACCTCGTGGAGGGCCCGGACGTACGGGCGAGCACCATCGCCGCCCTCGTCCGGCCGGGCACCGCCGCCTGCAACCAGACGGCCGCATGGATCCACGGCTCGGGCGACACTCCCCCGGTCGTGCATCACGTCAAGCGCTGCGTCGAACGTCGCATCCGTCCGGTCACCAGTTCGCGCGTGGTGTTCCACGACACTCTGCTCCCGGCAGAAGACGTCTGCGTCCTGGGCGGCGTCGCCGTATCGAGCCCGGCGCGCACGATGCTCGACCTCGCGACGACGCTGCATCGCGACCCGCGAGTGCTTCCGTGGATGGACCTTCTCGCCGTCGCATGCCCTGACACTCCGGAAGCGGCGATGACGGCGTTGCAGGACCTGCGCCGAGTGCCGGGCAGCCGCATGGGATCGGCTGCTCTGCAGCGTCTCGCCGTCAGGAGGAGGTGACCCGGTAGACGTCGTAGACGGCGTCGATCCGACGGACGGCGTTCAGCACGCGGTCCAGGTGCACGGCATCGCCCATCTCGAAGACGAACCGGCTCAGTGCCAACCGCTCATCGGTGGTCGTGACGGTCGCCGAGAGGATGTTGACGTGGTGCTCGCTCAGCACCCGCGTCACGTCGGAGAGGAGGCCCGAGCGGTCGAGCGCCTCGACCTGGATCTGCACGCGGAACACGCTCTTCGTCGTCGGGGCCCATGAGACCTCGACGAAGCGGTCCTGCTCGTTGCTGAGCGCCTTGACGTTGACGCAGTCCGCCCGGTGCACGGAGACCCCGCTGCCCCGCGTCACGAATCCGACGATCTGGTCACCGGGAACCGGCGTGCAGCACTTGGCGAGCTTCACCAGGATGTCGTTGGCGCCGCGCACGAGCACACCGGAGTCGCCGGAACGCGGTTCACGCGTCGGGACGCTGCCGGGGAGATCGATCGCGCCCGTGCTCGGATCGTTGGCCGCGACGAGAGCCGTGACTTTCTCGAGCACCGACTGCGTCGACACGTGTCCTTCGCCGACCGCGGCATAGAGCGCGGAGACGTCTTCGTAGTGCAGCCCACGAGCGACTTCGGCGAACGAGTCCTGGCTCATCAGCTTCTGCAGGGGCAGGTTCTGGCGGCGCATCGCGCGGGCGATGGCCTCCTTGCCCTGCTCGATGGCCTCTTCGCGACGCTCCTTGGTGAACCAGCCGCGGATCTTGTTCCGCGCTCGCGTGCTCGCGACGAAGCCGAGCCAGTCCTGGCTGGGCCCGGCATCGGGGTTCTTCGAGGTGAACACCTCGACCACGTCACCGCTCTTGAGCTCCGACTCCAAGGGCACGAGACGGCCGTTGACCTTCGCACCCATGGTGCGGTGGCCGATCTCGGTGTGCACCGCGTAGGCGAAGTCCACGGGGGTCGCGCTGGCGGGCAGGCCGATCACCCGCCCCTTCGGCGTGAAGACGTAGACCTCTTTGGCACCGATCTCGAAGCGTAGCGAGTCGAGGAACTCCCCGGGATCGGCGGTCTCGGCTTGCCAGTCGGAGATGTGCGCGAGCCACGCCATGTCGGTGTCGGAGGCGCGGACCTCGGTCTTGCCGCCGCCGTTCATCCGCTCCTTGTACATCCAGTGCGCGGCCACACCGTACTCGGCCTGCTGGTGCATCTCGTGCGTGCGGATCTGGATCTCGACCGTGCGCCCGGCGGGGCCGATCACCGTGGTGTGCAGCGACTGGTAGAGGTTGAACTTCGGGGTGGCGATGTAGTCCTTGAACCGGCCGGGCAGCGGCGTCCAACGCGCGTGGATCGCACCGAGGACGGCGTAGCAATCGCGCACAGACGCGACGAGGACGCGGATGCCAATCAGATCGTAGATGTCATCGAACTCGCGTCCGCGGATGACCATCTTCTGGTACACCGAGTAGAGCTGCTTCGGACGCCCGACGACCTTGCCGCGGATGCGGAGATCGCGTAGGTCCTCGTCGATCTCCTCGACGACCTGAGCGAGGTACTTCTCGCGCTGCGGGGTCCGCTGCGCGATGAGGCTGTGGATCTCGTTGTAGATCTTGGGGTGCAGCACGGCGAACGAGAGGTCTTCGAGCTCCGACTTGATCGCCTGGATACCGAGGCGGTTCGCCAGTGGGGCGTAGATCTCGAGGGTTTCCTTGGCCTTCTTCGTGGCCTTCTCCGGCGGGACGAAACCCCAGGTGCGCGCGTTGTGCAGTCGGTCGGCGAGCTTGATGAGCAGCACTCTGATGTCTTTCGACATCGCCACGATCATCTTCCGGACCGTCTCGGCCTGCGCACTCTCGCCGTACTTGACCTTGTCGAGCTTGGTCACACCGTCGACGAGCATCGCGACCTCGTCGCCGAACTCGGCGGTGAGATCGGTCAACGCGTAGCCGGTGTCTTCGACGGTGTCGTGCAGGAGTGCGGCGGCGATCGCTCGTGGTCCGAGGCCGAGTTCGGCGAGGATCTGGGCGACAGCCAGCGGGTGCGTGATGTACGGCTCGCCGCTTTGGCGCTTCTGCCCCTCGTGCTTCTCCTTGGCGACCGCGTATGCGCGTTCGATGACGGAGAAGTCGCCCTTGGGGTGGTTCGCTCGAACCGTGCGGATCAGGTTGTCGAGGTCGTTGATGCGGGACGCGCGGGAGAAGATGCGGGGAACCAGTCGTCGCAGACTAGAACCCTGCGATGACGTCTGCGGTTCCGCCATCAACTCACCTCCCGATCAGTTCATCCTACGCGTGCTGGGGGCGCCGAGCTTCCGCTCGGGCGCCCCTCAGGCCTCGACCGATGCCCGGGTGCGAGCCTCGCGGATGCGGGCGTCGCGCTCCTTGAGCTGCGGCTCGTTCTCGCGGAACAGCGAGTACAGCGGCGCAGCCACGAACAGCGTGGAGTAGGTCGCCACGAGGATGCCGACGAAGATGGACAGCGAGATGTCGGTGAGCGATTCCGCGCCGAGCCAGAAGGCACCGATGAAGAGCACTGCGCCGACGGGCAGCGCCGCGACGACAGACGTGTTGATGGAGCGCACGAGCGTCTGGTTCACGGCGAGATTCACCGATTCGCCGAACAGGCGCGCAGACTTCTCCCCGTCTTCGGTGGTGTTCTCCCTGATCTTGTCGAACACGACGGTGGTGTCGTACAGCGAGTACGCGAGGATCGTCAGGAAGCCGATGACGGCAGCCGGCGAGATCTCGAAGCCGGCCAGCGCATACACGCCGACCGTGATCACCAGCACGTCGAGCAGGCCGATGATCGCCGCCGCCGACATCTTCCACGTGCGGAAGTAGATCGCGAGGATGAGGAAGGTGAGCGCCAGGAAGATCGCGAGGCCCCAGAGCGACTGCTTCGTGACGTTCTCGCCCCAGGCGGGGCCGATGAACGACGACGCCACGTTGGACGGATCGACACCGTAGGCATCGGCGAGTGCTTCCGCGACCTCCTGCGTCTCGGCGGCGCTCATCTGGTCGGTCTGGACACGGATGTCCTTCTCGTTGACGACGACGACCTTGGTCGCAGCTCCCGGGACGACCGACTGGACGGCCTCCTTCGCCGTCTCCTGGTCGACCGTGTCCGGTGCCTGCACCGTGAACTGGGACCCGCCGGTGAACTCGATCGAGAACTGGATGGGCCGGATGAGCGGAACGAGGGCCGAACCCACGACCAGCACGATCGCGATGATGAACCACAGGCGACGCTTGCCGACGAACGGGAAGGAGGTCTTGCCGGAGTAGAGGTTGTTTCCGAACTCATTCATGGAAGGCATCAGGCGTCTCCCTCACTTCCGGGCTTGGTGGGTCTGTCGCCCGCGAGTGCCTCGGCACGCTTGCGTTCCGCGATGGTCTGACGGCGATCCGCCTCGGCGCGCGAGCGGGCGTTCTTCGCCCCGCGACCGGCCGATGCCGTCGCGACCTCCCGATACTGGGAGCGGCTTCGATACACCGCGCCGAGCGCTTCGGGATCCAGGCCGGAGAGCTTGTGCCCACCGCCGAAGAACCGGGTGCGCGCGAGAAGCTGCATCACCGGGTGCGTGAAGATCACGAAGATGAACACGTCGATGAGGGTGGTGAGGCCGAGTGTGAACGCGAAGCCCTTCACCGTGGCGTCCGCGAGGATGTAGAGCACGACCGCGGCGAGGATGTTGATCGACTTTGAGATGTAGATCGTGCGCTTCGCGCGACCCCAGCCGTCTTCGACCGCGGCGGTGATCGACTTCCCGTCGCGGAGCTCGTCTCGTATTCGTTCGAAGTAGACGATGAACGAGTCGGCCGTGAAGCCGATCGAGACGATCAGACCGGCGACGCCCGCGAGCGAGAGACGGAAGCCGAGACGCCACGCGAGGATGCAGATGATGATGTAGGTCAGGACGGCCATCACCGCGATGGAGGCGATGATCACCGACCCGAGTGCCCGATACACGATGAGCGAGTAGATCGCGACGAGGGCGAGACCGATGAGGCCCGCGATCAGACCGATCTGCAGCTGCTGGGTTCCGAGCGTCGCGGAGATGGTGTCGGAGCTCTGCACGACGAAGCTGAGCGGCAGGGCACCGAACTTCAGCTGGTCGGCCAGGGTCGTCGCCGTCTCCTGCGTGAAGCTGCCCGAGATGCTGGGGCGGCCGTCGAGGATGACGCCGTTCATCCGCGGAGCGCTGATCACGTCGCCGTCGAGCACGAACGCGAACTGATCGCGCGGCGACAGTCCGTCGATACGGTTCTGGTTGAGCCGCGTGCTGACCTTGCCGAACGCGTCGCCGCCTTCGCCGTTCATGGTCAACTGCACGATCCAGGCGCCGGACTTCTGGTCGCGACCGGCGGAGGCGTCGGTGATCGCGGTGCCGTCGAGCTCCGTCGGGCCGAGGAGGAACTTCTGCGTCTTGTCCGGGGAGCACGCGACGACCGGCTGATCCTTCGGAGCACGCGCCGGGTCGTTGTCGGGGTTCTCGCAGTCGTAGGCCTGGAACTCCGCTGCCAGCTTGTCCGTCACCCAGGACAGGTCGCTCGCATCGGTCGGCTCGGCGGTCGGCGTCGCATTGAGTGAGGGGTCCGGGCTGGGGTAGGGAGTGGAGTTCCCGTCCTCGCCGACGAACTCGGTGCTCGCGGCCGTCGTGTACAGCACGGGTCGCAGTTCGAGCTGCGCGCTCGCCTGAATACGCTCACGCGTCTGCGCGTCCGCCTCGCCCGGGATCTGGACGACGATGTTCTGTCCGCCCTCGGTCGTGATGTCGGCCTCGGCCACACCCGACGCATCGACGCGCTGGCGGATGATCGCCGCGGCCTGGTCGAGCTGCTCCTGCGTGGGAGCAGCTCCGTCCTCGGTCTCGGCGCTGAGGACGATCTGGGTGCCGCCCTGGAGGTCGAGCGCGAGCTCAGGAGTCCAGGAGCTGACCGGCTGTCCTTCGGCGTCCTTGATGACGTACACGCCCAGGGAGTTGATGCCGAAGAGCACACCCGTCACGAGGAGCAGGCCGAGGAGGACCCGCCAGGCGTGACGGACGGGAGAGGATGAAGCCACGTGTGTTCAGCTTTCTGGGAGGACGGAGATCCGAAGGGCCGCGCCGGCCGCGGAGATTACTTGTCGTCGGCGTCGCGCTCGAGGCGAGCGCGCGTCTCCTCGGGGGTCTCGAGCTCAGGGGCGGCCGCCTCTTCGACGACCGGCTCCTCGACCACGTCGACGGGCACGTCGACGACGGCGTCCTTGGGCTCGACGACGCGGAGGATGGCCTGGCTGTGGACATCGATGATGGTGCCGGGAGCGATCTCCACGAGTGCCGGCGTGTCGAGGTCCTCGGGGTCGTACGAGACGATCGTGCCGTAGATGCCGCCCTGCAGAAGGACCTTGGCGCCGGGAACGGTCTTGGTCGCCTTCTCCTCCTGCTCGGCCTTCATCTGCTTCGTGCGCTTGCGCGTGTTGAAGATCATGAAGACGAGGAGGACGGCGAGAAGGCCGAAGAGCAGGAATTCCATGGGCATGGGGGAAGCGCCTTTCTCAGGTGCACGCTCCAGCCTTTGGGCGCGCGAAGGTAACCGGGAAGTCTTCAGTGATTATAGGTCATCCAACTTAAGCATCCCGTCCGGATGCGCGACGCCGAGGTGCTCGTACGCTTCCGGCGTCGCCACGCGACCACGCGGAGTCCGCCCGAGGAACCCGATGCGCACGAGGTACGGCTCCACCACGCTCTCCACGGTCTCGCCCTCTTCGCCGACCGCCACGGCGAGTGTGCTCAAGCCCACCGGTCCCCCACGGAACCGGCGGACCAGGGCCTCCAGCACCGCACGGTCGAGCCGATCGAGACCGATCGCGTCGACATCGTAGAGTTCGAGCGCCGCGCGCACGTCGTGGATCGTCGCCCCACCGCCTCCGTGCACGAGCGCGTAGTCGCGGACCCTGCGCAGCAGGCGGTTCGCGATGCGGGGCGTACCGCGCGAACGGCGTGCGATCTCGGAGAGCGCATCGGTCGGCACATCGACGCCGAGAACTGCGGCCGAGCGGGCGATGACCTGCTCGAGCTCGGACTCGTCGTAGAACTCGAGGTGTCCGGTGAACCCGAAGCGGTCGCGCAGCGGATTCGGCAGCAGACCGGAGCGCGTCGTCGCACCGACCAGCGTGAAGGGCGAGAGCTCGAGCGGGATGCTGGTCGCTCCCGCGCCCTTCCCGACCATGATGTCGATCCGGTAGTCCTCCATCGCGAGGTACAGCATCTCTTCTGCAGAGCGCGCCATGCGGTGGATCTCGTCGATGAAGAGCACCTCCCCCGGCACCAGGCTCGAGAGCAGGGCAGCGAGGTCGCCGGCGTGCTGGATCGCCGGGCCGCTGGACAGGCGAAGCGGCCGCTCGCTCTCGTGGGCCACGATCATGGCCAGCGTCGTCTTGCCGAGCCCCGGAGGGCCGGCGAGGAGAATGTGGTCCGCAGGTCGGTTCTGGATGCGTGCAGCGTCGAGCAGCAGCTGCAGCTGACCTCGCACCTTCTGCTGTCCGACGAAATCGCCGAGGCTCGTCGGGCGCAGCGCGCCCTCGATGGCGAGCTCCGTCTGGTCGGAGGGTTCCGTCGCGTCGAGGGCATCAGACACGGGCCTGGCCTCCCTGCGCAGGGCCGAGGAGCGCGAGAGTGCGCCGCAACAGCAGGGCGACCGTCGCCCGCTCCGCCTCCGACGCCTCGGACGCCGTCTGGGCCGCTGCCTCCGCGGCCACCTTCTCCGACCAGCCCAGGCCCACCAAGGCCGCGGCCACCTGGGTGACGACATCGGTGCTGCCCGACACCACCGGCCTCGACGGCGCGGCGAAGGCCTGTACCTTGCCGGCGAGCTGGAGCACGATGAGTTTCGCCGTCTTGGGGCCGATCCCGGAGACCCGCCGGAACGGCGCGTCGTCTTCCGCTGTCACGGCCTCGGCGATCTGGTCCCCCGTGAGGTGCGAGAGCACTCCCAACGCCGACTTCGGCCCGACGCCGGTCACGCTGATCAGGAGGCCGAAGATCTCCAGCTCGCTCCGGTCGGCGAAGCCGAACAGCGAGAGGGAGTCTTCGCGGACGATGAGGCTCGTGTGAAGAAGAAGCTTCTCCCCCACGGTCGCGGTGTGCGCGACGTCGGCGGGGACGGCGACGGCGAATCCGACACCACCCACGTCGATGACGACCTGATCGGACGTCGCATGCAGGACGACGCCGTGCAGTGAGGAGATCATCCCCTCAGCCTAGGGTGTGGTTCGGACGTATGTTCGAGCGACACGCTTCTCGGCGTCCGCCCAGGCCCGTTGCGCAGGAGTGAGCGCACCCGATCCGGATGCCGCAGGCCCTCCGCGCCGCCAGGCGTGGCACAGCGCGATCGCCAGAGCGTCGGCCGCGTCGGCTGGCTGCGGAAGCGCGTCCAGCCGCAAAATGCGCGCGATCATCGTCTGCACCTGCCGTTTGTCGGCGGCGCCGTAGCCGGTGACGGCCGCCTTGACCTCGCTCGGGGTATGGGTGGCTGCGGGCAGGCCGGATTCGGCAGCGATCAGCAGCGCGACTCCGCTGGCCTGTGCCGTGCCCATCACCGTGTGGGTGTTCTGCTGAGCGAACACCCGCTCGACGGCGACCGCGTCCGGGCGATGCTCCGCGATCACCTCACGGATTCCGGCGGCGACGATCGCCAGACGATCGCCGATCTCGGCGTCCGGTGCCGATCGGATCACTCCGACGTGCACCAGTGTGCCGCGGCGCGAACGATCGACATCCACGACGCCGACACCGCAGCGCGTGAGGCCGGGGTCGATGCCGAGCACGCGCAGAGAGGAGGTCACTCCCCCAGGCTAGGCGGCCGAGGAGGCACGGACCGTCCGGCGCGCCTAGGCGTCGTCGTTCTCGAGCTCGGCCTGCACCTCGGCCGACAGGTCGAAGTTGGTGAACACGTTCTGCACGTCTTCGCTGTCTTCGAGCGCATCGATCAGTCGGAAGATCTTGCGCGCCGTGTCGGCGTCGATCTCGACCTTGAGGTTCGGCACGAACTCGACGTCGGCGGACTCATAGTCGATCCCGGCTTCCTGGAGCGCGCTGCGCACGGCCACCAGGTCGGTGGCCTCGGTGATGACCTCGAAGCCCTCGGCATGCGGCTCGATCTCCTCGGCGCCGGCCTCGAGTGCCGCCATCATGACGTCGTCCTCGGTGGTTCCCTCGGAGCCGACGACGATGACGCCCTTGCGGCTGAAGTTGTAGGCGACGCTGCCGGGGTCGGCCAGGGTCCCGCCGTTGCGGCTGAGGGCGGTGCGCACCTCGGCGGCTGCGCGGTTCTTGTTGTCGGTCAGACACTCGATCATGAGCGCCACGCCGTTGGGCCCGTATCCCTCGTACATGATCGAGAGGTACTCGACGGCCTCGCCGCCGATGCCGGCACCGCGCTTCACCGCGCGGTCGATGTTGTCCTTGGGGACGGAGGTCTTCTTGGCCTTCTGAACAGCGTCGAAGAGCGTCGGGTTGCCCGCCAGGTCGGGTCCGCCGAGCTTCGCGGCGACCTCGATGTTCTTGATGAGCTTGGCCCAGGACTTCGCGCGCCTGGAGTCGATGATGGCCTTCTTGTGCTTCGTGGTCGCCCACTTGGAATGCCCGGACATAAGTCTCCGCTCGTCGTATCCGCCCCGGAGCGTGCCCAGGGCGTCGTCCATTCTATAGAAACACGCGCGGTTCCCGATCCCGAACCGCCTTGTCCGACGCCGACCCCGGTGGGAGACTTGCGCGCATGGAGGATCGGGAGCGTGCTCTCGACGCCGCTCACCGAAGCGCGACGGAGTTCTTGGGGACTCTGGACGAACGTCCGGTGTGGCCGCGCGCGAGCCTGGAGGACATGCTGGGAGCGTTCGGCGGGTCCCTGCCCGAGCACGGGGCCGACCCCACCGCAGTCATCGAAGAGATGGCGGTGCGTGCCGATCCCGGGCTCGTGGCGATCCCCGGCGGTCGGTTCTTCGGTTTCGTGATCGGCGGCACACATCCGGCCGCGCTGGCCGCCGACTGGCTCGTCTCGGCGTGGGATCAGAACTCGGGTTCGTCCACCCTCACACCCGCCACGGTCGCGATGGAACGCGTCGCCGGACAGTGGATGCTCGAGCTCTTCGGCCTCCCGACGACCGCCAGCGTCGGTTTCGTCACGGGCGGTCAGCTCGCCAACTTCACCTGCCTCGCCACCGCACGACACGCGGTTCTGGCACGCGCGGGATGGGATATCGCCGAGCAGGGCTTCCACGGTTCTCCCCCGCTGCGTTTGGTCGTCGGGGCCGACCGACACGGGTCGATCGACCGCGCCGCACGCTTTCTCGGGATCGGCCGGGCGGAGCTGATCGTCATCGCGTCCGACGACCAGGGCAGGATGCGTCCGGACTCCTTGGAGGCCGCGCTGGCAGAAGGAGACGGCCCGCTCATCGTGTGCCTGCAGGCGGGAGAGGTGCACACCGGCGCCTTCGACGACTTCGCCGCGCTGATCCCGATCGCCCGCCGGCACGGCGCATGGGTCCACATCGATGGTGCGTTCGGCCTGTGGGCGGCGGCATCTCCTTCACTCAGCCACCTCACCGACGGCATGGCGGATGCCGACTCCTGGGCGACCGACGCCCATAAGACGCTGAACGTGCCGTATGACTGCGGCATGGCGATCGTGCGCGATCCGGCTGACTCCATCGCGGCGTTCCGCACGGGAGGCGACTACCTGATCTATTCGGGCCTCGATCCGTGGGATGTCACCCCCGAGCTGTCGCGTCGCGCGCGCGGGGTACCCGCCTGGGCCGCGCTGCGCAGTCTCGGACGCTCGGGCATCGCCGAGCTCATGGACCGTCTGCACGCGAACGCCGTCGCGATCGCGGCGGGGCTCGCGTCGGTGGAGACGGTGGAGATCCTCAACGACGTCGACTACACGCAGGTGATGTTCCGTCTCGGCTCCGACGAGGCGACGCGCGCGCTCGGCGCAGCGATCCTCACGGAGGGGACAGCCGCGATGACGGGGGCCGAGTGGGGCGGGCGTGCGGCTCTGCGCTGCTCGATGTCATCGTGGGCAACCACGACGGAGGACGTCGACCGCACGGTGCAGGCCGTCCGCGGTCTCGTCGCCGCCGGTTCGCGCGCCGAATGACCGCGACCTTCGGTCGTGCCGCCGTCGGCTGCTAACGTCGAGGAACCCGTGCCCCGGGGATATCGCGATGCTGCGAGCGAAGGGAACGTCACGATGAGCGCAGGCGCCGATCGCCTCCGACCGGAGTGGACCGCACTCCCCCTGGTGCTCCGCGCGCGCATCGTCGACGCGATCGGCGGGCGATTCGTCCGCGATGATCCGGCGCAGAGCGGGTTCAGTGCGGCATACGCCGGCGTCGTCACGACCACGAAGGGCAAGGCCTTCGTGAAGGCATGTGCGCGGGATTGGCACCCCGACTCTCTGCATTTCCTTCGTGCCGAGATGCGGATCCTGACGCTGCTGCCGCCGGCGATCGCTCCGGCGGTGTGGAGCGAGGTCGACGAGACCGCCGGCGTCGCGCTGGTGCTCGAGGCGATCGACGGGCGGCACCCGGGCAGCCCCTGGTCTGTGGAAGATCTGCAATCGATCGCTGCGACCCTCAGCATCCTCTCCTCGACGAAAGCACCGCTCGACCTGCCGGACGCGGCCGACAGCATGTCCGACTTCACCCGATGGGAGGATATCTCCCACGATGAGCGTCTGCTCGAAGGCCTCCCGTCGATGGTGCGAGAGCGCATTACGGATCTGCTGCGCATCGAACAGGACTTCCGCGCTGCGGTCGGCGGAGACGTCCTCGCACACGACGACGTGCGCGCCGACAACATCCTCATCAGCGATGGGCGAGCTCGGTTCCTGGACTGGCCGCACGCCCGCCGCGGAGCCCCGTGGATCGATCTTCCGTGTCTGCTGCCGAGCGTCGAGGCCTCGGGCGGTCCCTCGTGCGAAGAGGCATGGCCGCTGTTCGAAGAGCACGGAGCCCCGCCCGTCCACGACATGCTGCCGGTGATCTCCGGCTTCGCGTCCTACCTCTGGTTTGCCCAGGCTCAACCCGAGATACCGCAGCTGCCCGGACTCCGCGCATTCCAGCGGGCGCAAGCCGGCCCCGCGCTGCGATGGCTCGCCACACTGCTGCAGGTTCAGGAACGCGCGGCGTCGAGGTAGGTCAGCACCGCTCTCACTCGGCGGTTCTCCTCGACGGGTCCGAGGCCGAGCTTGGTGAAGATGTTGCCGATGTGCGTGCTCACGGCGGCATCAGATTCCGGTCGCGCCTAATCGCCCGGCTGCGGTCGATGCCATCCGGACGTCGGTGTTCCTTGCTATCGTGGCCGCGTGCGATGGCTTGCGGACGAGGCGAGTGGTTCACGACGTGTTCCGCTCTCTCCGGGGTCACCCCGGGGTACGCAGTCTGACCTGGAACGAACGCCGCAGGCGCCTTACTGCGCTTCGCGCAGACCGGTGCCCGCACTGATGGACGAGTCGTATGCAGGCCATCGCACGCCCGCCGCCCGCTCCGCGGCTGCCCACTGATGGCGCCCTCCACCGCATCACGCGTACTCGGGCGCACGCCTCGACCGTTGCCGTCGTTGGTGGCCGCCTCGCTGGCCGATGCTTTCCTCGCCTCAGAGGTCTGGGCGAAGGAGCAACTCGTCGAGGCCGGCGCGTACGTCATGGGAGCGCGTCGCCGTTGGCTCTCTCCGCTCGTCGGCGATGTGTTGACCTCCTTCGTCCGCCCGCCTGTCGATGCCCCGCGGCTGCTGACGTCGGTGATCCTCCGTTCGCCCGATTTCGCAGAAGCCGTGCGCAAGGCCGACGAGCGTCGTTCGCCGCTGCGCATCCACCACCGCGTAGTCGGTCCATCGGCGTCGCAGCCGCCCTCGGGCGCTCTTCCCCGCATCGACAGCATCCCGGATCTCGCCGCCACGCTCGATCTGGACGTCGGCCAGCTCCAGTGGCTCGCCGACACCAAACATTGGAATCGGCGCGCACGCTCAGGAGCCTTACACCACTACCGGTACGAGTGGCGCACACGGCACGGGCGGATCCCCAGGTTGCTAGAGATCCCGGAGCAACGGATGCGCCGCGTGCAGCGCGGTCTCCTGGAACAGGTGCTCGGCCTCATAGCCGTGAACGATGCCGCCCACGGCTTCATGCCCGGTCGCAGCGCGGCGACAGGGGCCGCGCGCCACACGGGAGCCGACATCGTCATATCCCTCGACCTCACCACGTTCTTCTCCCGCGTGACCGGCGGTCGCATCTACGGAACACTTCGTCAGTCGGGACTGTCCGAACCCGTCGCGCACGTCGTGACCGGGCTGTGCACCAACGCCGTTCCTCCGCGCGTGCTTGCTGCCATGCCACCCGGCGGATCATCCGACGAGCGGTTCGCCCTGCGTCGGGCTCTGGCCACGAGTCATCTGCCGCAGGGCGCTCCCTCCTCGCCGATGCTTGCCAACCTCGCCATCCGGCGCCTCGATTCACGGCTGACGGGGTGGGCCGATGCCGTCGATGCGACCTACACGCGATACGCCGATGACCTCGCGTTCAGCGGCGGTCCGCGACTCGCGAAGCGACCTGATGCGTTCATCAGTGGTGTGCAGCGGATCATCGAGGACGAGGGGCACGTGGCCAACCCGCACAAGACGAGGGTCCGACGCCAGGGCGGCAGGCAGAGCGTGACCGGAATCGTCGTCAACCAGCGAACGAATGTCTCACGGGACGACTACGACCGGCTCAAGGCGACGATCCACAACTGCGTCGTGCACGGTCCGGGCAGTCAGAATCACCGCCGACTCGACGATTTCCGTGCACATCTGCTCGGCCGCATCTCGTGGGTCGAGAGCCTGAACCCCCAGCGAGGCAAGAAACTCCGTGCGGAGTTTCTGCGTATCCGTTGGTGACCGCAGCGATCGGGCGCGAGTGACCAAGTGACCCTACCGTCGGACGACCCGCACGGATGGCGCAGGATGGACGCATGCGCAGATCACGACACATCACTCCTGCCGCTCGCCTGTCCGACGTGCGCGACGACGCGCCGACCCCGCCAGATGTGCTGCGGTATCTGGTCCATCTTCCGGATGACTACGACGCCGATCCGGGCAAACTCTGGCCCCTGGTGCTGTTCCTGCACGGTGCGGGCGAACGCGGTTCCGACCTCGACCTCGCCGCGGTGCACGGCCCGCCGCGGCTGGCGGATGCCGGTCATGAGTTCCCCTTCATCCTCGTCACCCCGCAGTGCGGTGAGTCCAGCCAGTGGGTCGCGGAGCTCTCGACGCTGTCCGGGCTGGTCGACGAGGTCGTTTCGATGCTCCGCGTCGATCCAGCCCGCGTATCGGTGACCGGGCTCAGCATGGGCGGCTTCGGAACCTGGAGCCTGGCGGTGCGCTATCCCGATCGATTCGCCGCGATCGCGCCGATCTGCGGCGGGCTCTGGATGCAGAGTGCCGCGCCGATTCGTCACGTGCCGGTCTGGGCTTTCCACGGCGACGCCGACGATGTCGTACCGATCTCCGCCTCGGAGGAGATCATCACCGAACTCCGGTCGCTCGACGCCGAGGTGCGGTTCACGCGCTATGCGGGCGTCGGCCACGATTCCTGGACCGAGACCTACGACAACCCCGAGCTTTACGGATGGCTGCTCTCCCACCGTCGCTAGCGCACGCACTTACGCAGCGAAGGTCTGAGCCTTCGCGAGGAACCGCTCGTGGAAGCGCGTCTCGCCGTCGACCTCCGGGTGGAAGCTCGTGCCGAGCAGGCTGCCCTGCTCGACGGCGACGACCGTGCCGTCCCTGAGCGACGCCAGGACGTCGACACCGGCGCCCACTCGCTCCACGACCGGCGCGCGGATGAACGTCGCATGCACCGGAGGCTGGCCGAGATCGGGGACGTCGAGTTCCGTTTCGAACGACTCGGTCTGGCGCCCGAAGGCATTGCGACGGACGTCGACGTCCATCCCGCCGAACGACTCCTGGCCGTCGATCCCGTCCAGCACCGTGTCCGCCAGCAGGATGAGTCCGGCGCATGTGCCGTACACCGGCAACCCGGCACCGATCGCGGCGCGGATCGGCTCCTGCATCCCGAAGATGCGGGACAGCTTGTCGATCACACTGGACTCGCCGCCGGGGATCACGAGGCCGTCGACGGACGAGAGCTCTTCGGGTCGGCGCACCAGCACGACATCGGCGCCCAGGTGCGCGAGCAGGGCGGCGTGTTCGCGCACGTCGCCCTGCAGCGCGAGGACTCCGACGCGGGTGTTACCAGCCACGCTCGGCGAGGCGGTGGGGTGCGGGGAGGTCGCTGACGTTGATGCCGACCATCGCCTCGCCGAGCCCGCGGGAGACTTCGGCGATCACCTTGGCGTCATCGAAGAACGTGGTGGCCTTGACGATGGCCTTCGCGCGCTCGGCGGGGTTGCCCGACTTGAAGATGCCCGAGCCCACGAACACGCCTTCTGCTCCGAGCTGCATCATCATCGCGGCGTCCGCGGGGGTCGCGACGCCGCCGGCGACGAACAGCACGACGGGGAGGGTGCCGGTCTCGGCGATCTCCGCGACCAGCTCGTAGGGCGCCTGCAGCTCCTTGGCGGCGACGTAGAGCTCATCCTTGGGCAGCGCAGCGAGGGCCGCGATCTCTCCGCGGATCTTGCGGATGTGCTTCATCGCCTCGGAGACGTCGCCGGTTCCGGCCTCGCCCTTGGAGCGGATCATCGCGGCGCCCTCGTTGATGCGGCGGAGCGCCTCGCCGAGGTTGGTCGCACCGCACACGAACGGCACCGTGAACTCGTACTTGTCGATGTGGTTCACGTAGTCGGCCGGAGAGAGCACCTCGGACTCGTCGATGTAGTCGACGCCGAGCTCCTGCAGTACCTGCGCCTCGACGAAGTGTCCGATACGCGCCTTCGCCATCACCGGGATCGAGACCGCATCGATGATGCTGTCGATCATGTCGGGGTCGCTCATGCGCGACACGCCGCCCTGCGCACGGATGTCGGCCGGCACGCGTTCGAGCGCCATGACGGCCACGGCGCCCGCGTCTTCGGCGATCTTGGCCTGCTCAGCGGTGACGACGTCCATGATGACGCCGCCCTTGAGCATCTCGGCGAGGCCGCGCTTGACGCGCGAGGATCCGGTGGTTGTCTGCTCGGTCATGGGGAACTCCTGTCGGATGCACCGAAGTCGGGTTTGATCTAGATCAAACGTAGCACTGTCCGATTCGACCTAGAATCGCTGAGGAGGATCATGAGCGACCAGATCACAGGCACCACCGCACAGGAGATCGCCGACAGCGTGCGCTCGCTGCGCGACCGCGGATCCCTGCAGCCGGGGAGCCTCCTGCCCCCGGTGCGCGAGCTGGCCGCCACCCTCGGCGTGAATCGCAACACCGCCGTGGCCGCGTACCGTCAGCTCGCTCAGGCGGGGCTGGTGGTCTCGCGCGGGCGCGCAGGCACCGTGGTCGCGGGTCTCGAAGCCGTCGCACAGGAGGGGTATGCCCCTGACACCGTGCTCCGCGACATCGGCACCGGCAACCCGGACCCCCGGCTCATCCCCGATCCTGCGCCTGCGCTCATGACCATCGCTTCGCGCCCCGTCCTCTACGGCGAGCCCGTGATCGATCGCGGGCTCGAGGAATGGGCCAGGCAGTGGATCTCCGCCGACCTGGACGACGTCGACTTCCGCATCACGATCACGAGCGGTGCGGTCGACGCCGTGGAACGCCTGCTCGCTCAGGCGCTCATGCGTGACGACGCCGTGGCCCTCGAGGACCCGTGCTTCCTGGCGAGCATCCACACCGTCCGCCTCGGTGGATATCGCGCCGTCCCGGTGCCTGTGGATTCCGAGGGCATGACGGTCGACGGGTTGCGGGCTGCACTGGACGCCGGAGTCCGCGCGATCATCTGCACACCCCGCGCGCAGAACCCCACCGGAGCGAGCCTCACCGCGTCGAGAGCCGCAGAGCTGCGGGCCGTGCTCGCCGACCACCCCTACGTCCTGATCATCGAGGACGACCACTTCTCGATGCTCTCGCAGCGCCCGTACGAGTCGCTCATCGGTCCCAACCACCGCCGCTTCGCGCTCGTGCGCTCCGTGTCGAAGTTCCTCGGACCCGACATGTGCCTCGCGATCGCGGCGACCGATGCGGAGACAGCCGATCGGCTCGCGATGCGTCTGAGCCCCGGCACCACGTGGGTGAGCCACCTGCTGCAGCGTCTCGCACTGACCCAACTGACCGACGACGCCGTGATGAGCGAGGTCGCCGCAGCGGCCGCCCATTACGCGGAGCGGAATGCCGCCTTCGCCGAGCGGCTGCGCGCCGGTGGGATCGAGGCGACCGCATCCGACGGCATGAGCCTCTGGGTCGAACTGCCCCAGCCCGCGCGCCTCGTCGCCGATCGGCTGATGCGCAGAGGATGGCTGGCCCGCACCGGCGACGACTTCGCGCTCGACGACCGCGCAGAGCCGTCGCACCACCTTCGCCTGACCGTGCACGACCTATCCGATGACGATGCCGCGACCCTCGTCGCCGACCTCGTCGCCGCCGGACGATGACCACCCCTCGCGGGCACCAGCCTGCCTTGAACGAAAGAGCCGGAGAATGAAGATCCTCTCCATCCAGTCAGCCGTCGCCTACGGGCACGTCGGCAACTCCGCCGCGGTGTTCCCCCTGCAGCGCATCGGCGTCGAGGTGCTCCCGGTCTACACCGTGAACTTCTCCAACCACACCGGTTACGGATCCTGGCGCGGCCCGCTGATCGCTCCCGACGACGTCCGCGAGGTGATCACCGGCATCGAGGAGCGCGGCGTCTTCGGCCAGATCGACGCGATCCTCAGCGGATACCAGGGCGGCGAAGGCATCGGCGACGTGATCATCGACGCGGTCGCCCGCGTGAAAGCCGCCAACCCGAACGCCGTCTACGCATGCGATCCGGTCATGGGCAACGCCAAGTCGGGGTGCTTCGTGGCTCCGGCGATCCCGGTGCTGCTGCGGGAGCGCGTCGTCCCGGTCGCCGACATCATCACGCCCAACCAGTTCGAGCTCGGCTTCCTCACCGGCACCGAGCCGGACACGCTCGAGTCCACACTCGCCTCCGTCGACCTCGCCCACGCGATGGGCCCGCGCACCGTGCTGGTGACGAGCGTCGAGCGGCCCGACCGCGAAGAGGGCACCATCGAGATGCTCGCCGCCGACGCGCAGGGCGCCTGGCTGGTGCAGACCCCGCACCTGCCGATGAAGGCGAACGGCTCCGGCGACGTGACGGCCGCGCTGTTCACCGCGCACTACGTCGAGACCGGCAGCGCGAAGGTCGCCCTGGAGCGCACCGCATCCAGCGTCTACGACCTGCTGAAGGCCACTCTCGAGTCCGGTGAGCGCGAACTGCAGCTCGTCGAGGCGCAGGAGTTCTACGCGAACCCGCAGATGCAGTTCACCGCCCGTCAGGTGCGCTGAACTACTCCGCAGCCGGCTCCGACGTCGGCCAGGCGTTCGCCACGGCCTCCCGCACCTCGCCGAGGAGCTGCGGGAGCGCCTTGGTCTTCGCGATGATGGGGAAGAAGTTGGCGTCCGACGTCCACCGCGGCACCACGTGCTGGTGCAGGTGGGCGTCGACGCCGGCGCCCGCCACCGCGCCCTGATTCATGCCCAGGTTGAAGCCGTCGCAGCGTGACACCTCCCGCAGCACCCGCATCGCGGTCTGCGTCAGAGCCCCGATCTCGGCGACCTCCTCGGGGGTCGCCTGGTCATAGGTGCCGATGTGACGATACGGGCACACGAGCAAGTGCCCGGAGTTGTACGGGAACAGGTTCAACAGCACGTAGGCCGTCTCGCCCCGCGCTACGACGAGCCGCTCCTCGTCGGGGAACTTCGGCGCCTCGCAGAACGGGCACTCCTCGCGCAGCGGCTCCGGCCCCGCCTGGATGTACGCCATCCGGTGCGGGGTCCACAGCCGCTGGAACTCGTCCGGCACGCCTGCCAGGCGTCCGGCATCCTCCAGCTCAGCCATCGCTGGGTCCCTGAGCGTGTCGAAGGGTCACGCCAGGTCCCCTGCTGTCTGCACGAGGGCGTGGGAGTCGATGGCGGCACGGATGCGAGCTACGGCATCCGCGATCGGGACCCCGTTCTCCTGAGCGCCGTCGCGGTAGCGGAACGAGACGGTGCCCGCGGCACGGTCCTGCTCCCCCGCGATCAGCAGCAGCGGCACCTTGCCGGTCGTGTGGGTGCGGATCTTCTTCTGCATCCGATCGTCCGAGGTGTCGAGCTCGGCGCGCACGCCCTGGGAGCGCAGCGTGTCGATGACGTCGCCCAGGTAGTCGGCGAAGTCGTCGGCGACCGGGATGCCCACGACCTGCACGGGAGACAGCCACACCGGGAAGTCACCGGCGTAGTGCTCGAGCAGGATCGCGAAGAACCGCTCGATCGAGCCGAAGAGTGCGCGGTGGATCATGATCGGGCGCTTCTTCTGCCCGTCCTTGTCCATGAACTCGAGGTCGAAACGCTCGGGCAGGTTCGGGTCGACCTGCACGGTCGAGAGCTGCCAGGTGCGGCCGATCGCATCGCGCGTCTTGAGGTCGATCTTCGGGCCGTAGAAGGCGGCCTCTCCGGGGACCTCGGTCAGCTTGAGGCCGGAGGCGACGGCCACGCGACGCAGCGCATCGGTCGACGACTCCCAGAACTCATCGGAGCCGATCCACTTCGACTTCTCGTCGTCCTTCATCGAGAGCTCGAGCTCGAAGTCGGTCAGACCGAAGTCGCGCAGCATCGACAGGATGAACTCGAGGACCTTGGCGACCTCGGCCTCGAGCTGGTCGGGCGTCACGAACAGGTGCGAGTCGTCCTGAGTGAAGCCGCGCACGCGGGTGAGACCGTGCAGGGCGCCGGAGAGCTCATTGCGGTAGACCGTGCCGTTCTCGGCGAACCGCAGCGGCAGGTCACGGTAGCTCCGCGCACGCTCCTTGTAGATGAGGATGTGCATCGGGCAGTTCATGGGCTTCAGGTAGTAGTCCTGGCCCTGCTTGGTGATGTTGCCCTCGTCGTCGCGCTCCTCGTCCATGACGATCGGCGGGAACATGCCCTCCTTGTACGTCACGAGGTGGTTCGACGTGAGGAACAGATCTTCCTTCGAGATGTGCGGCGTGTACACGTAGGTGTAGCCGCCCTCGATGTGGCGCTTGCGAGCGTGCTGCTCCATCTCGCCGCGGATCACGCCGCCGCGCGGGTGCCAGACCGAGAGGCCGGAGCCGATCTCCTCGGGGAACGAGAACAGGTCGAGTTCCTTGCCCAGGCGACGGTGGTCGCGCTTGGCTGCCTCCTCCAGACGGTGCTGGTACGCGCGCAGCTCGTCCTTGGTCGGCCAGGCCGTGCCGTAGATGCGCTGCAGCTGCGGGTTCTTCTCGCTGCCACGCCAGTAGGCGGCCGCGATGCGGGTCAGGTCCCAGCCGTTGCCGATCATGCGCGTGTTGGGCAGGTGCGGCCCGCGGCAGAGGTCCTTCCAGACCACCTCGCCGTCACGCGTGGTGTTGTCGTAGATCGTCAGCTCGCCCTCGCCGACCTCGACGGAGGCGCCTTCGACCTTGCCCACCTGGGTCCCTGAGCCTGCCGAAGGGCCCTTGAGACCGATGAGCTCGAGCTTGAACGGCTCGTTCGCGAGTTCGGCGCGCGCCTCGTCGTCGGTCACGACGCGGCGCACGAAGCGCTGCCCCTCGCGGACGATGCGCTGCATCTCCTTGGTGATGGCCTTGATGTCCTCGGGCGTGAACGGCGTCTCCACGCCGAAGTCGTAGTAGAACCCATCGGTGATGGGCGGGCCGATGCCGAGGTTCGCCTGCGGGTTGATGCGCTGCACCGCCTGCGCCAGCACGTGGGCCGCGGAGTGGCGGAGGATGTTCAACCCGTCCGCACTGTCGATCGTGACCGGCTCGACCTCGTCGGCGTCTGTCACGGTCGTGGCGAGATCCTTGAGATCGCCGTTGACGCGCATCGCGACGACGTTTCGGTCAGTGAACAGGGCGAAGCCATCGTGCGGCCGGGCGTTTTCAGGCACAGAAACTCTCCATCTGGGTCGATGTCCAGGTTACTCGTATGAGCACGCGGTGCTGACCGCTTTGCGACGGTGTCGGATGCCGTGCCCGGTGCGGCAACGGGTCACGTTCAGCCGCGCTGGTCGGCGCCGCGCGACGGAATCACGATCCCCGACTCGTAGGCCTGGATCACGAGTTGCGCCCGATCGCGCGCGTGGAGCTTCGACATGATGCGGTTCACATGGGTCTTCGCGGTATGGGGTGAGATCACGAGACCGTCCGCGATGTCCTGGTTCGAGGCCCCGCCCGCCACCAGGAGCAGTACTTCGCGCTCCCGTTCCGTGAGCTGTCGCAGCGGCTCACTCTGCCAGGAATCGGCGCGCGGATGCTGTGGCAGCACCGAGCGCTCGATCAGCGACCGTGTCGCGGTCGACGACAGGAGCGCCTCGCCACGGTGAACCACACGCACGGCGCTGATGATGTCGTCCGGCTCCGCCCCCTTGCCGATGAAGCCGCTCGCCCCGGCGCGGAGCGCGGCCACGACGTAGTCGTCCTCCTCGAAGGTCGTCAGGATGAGCACGCGGGGCGTCGTGGACAGCGGGGCGTTCAGGATCTGCGCCGTGGCGGCGATGCCGTCGAGCTCCGGCATCCGGATGTCCATCACGACGACATCCGGCATCGACGCGCGCACCGCGGAGACCGCCTCGCGCCCGTTCGCCGCCTCGCCCACGACCTCGATGCCGCCGTCGATGAGGATGTCCCGGACCGCCTGCCGCACCAAAGGCTGATCATCGACGACGAGCACCCGGATCATCGTGCACCTCCGTCGAGGGGGATCCGCACCTCGAGACGGAACGCGCTTCCGTCCCGCCCGGCCTTCACATCTCCCCGGACCGCGACCACACGCTCGCGCAGCCCGCGCAGCCCGTGGCCGCCCGCGGCAGACACGGCGTCCGATTCCGCCGCCGCCCGATTGTCGACGATGAGGTGGAGCGAACCGTCGTCGGCGCGCAGCCGGACGATCGCGGTGCCGTCCGCTCCGTGCTTGTGCGCGTTGGTCAGGCCTTCGAGGACCACGAGGTAGGCGACGTGATCACTGGCCGGCGACAGAACAGGGCGATCGGGATGGTCCTGCAGTTCGACGTCCAACCCCGCCTCACGGAACTGCACGACCAGGTCGTCGAGACCGGCGAGGCCGACCTGCGGACGAAGGTCGCGAACATCATCCGGATCGTCGGAGCGCAGCAGCGCCATCAGCCCGCCGATGTCGGCCAGCACCGTGCGCGAGGAACGGCGGATGGTGCTCAGCGCCTCGCGCGCACGCTCGGGGCGGGTCTCCAGTGCGGATGACGCCACCCCCGCGTTGAGGCTGATCACCGAGATCTGGTGGGCGACCACATCGTGCAGGTCGCGTGCGATGCGCACCCGCTCCTCGGCGACACGTCGTCGCGCCTCCTCGTCCCGGCCCTGCTCGGCACGCTCCGCTCGTTCCGTCATCGCGGAGACGAACTCACGCCGCGACCGGGTCGCATCCCCGAGCGCACCGGCCAGCGCGATGATGAAGAGGAACTGCAGCGCACGCGGATCGAAGAGATCCCCATCGAGGGGGATCGCGTTGGAGAAGAAGACGATCGCCGTCGCCGAACTCACGGTGATGACCCCGATGAATCGTCCTCTGCGGTCCACGACGGCGAAGGCGCTGATCGCCATGGCGATGAGCGCGCTCGGGGACAGCACCCCGGCGAACGCCAGGACCACCGCGCAGAGCAGGCTGACGAAGAGCGCGACGAGCGGAAGCCGGCGACGGAACACCATCGCCGCCGCGGGGACGAGGGCGACGACGAGCAACCATCCGGTCGCGCGGAATGCCTCGTCCGGGAAGGGCGACACGGCGAACACGACCACGACGACCACGGCGATCACGTCGGCGAGCGGCGCCGCGATTCCTGGAGGACGAGGGGCCGGCATCACACCAGTATCGCCCGCGACGACGGCTCCCGGATCCCCCGCCGGGATGAGCTGCGTGTACCGCGATCGCAGTACAGGAGTGTCTGCGGCAGGGCGACGCGGCCGCGGGTGCCGCGCGGCACGCTGAGATGAGGGCGCACACCGCGTGCGCCGAGAGAGGTCGGCATGAAGAAGCCTGTCAAGAGAGTGCTCATCGCACTCACGTCCGTCGTCGCCGTGATCGCCATCGGGCTGACAGCCACCACCGTCGGCAATGCGGTGGCGACCGCGGTCGAACAGGATCGCATCGAGCCGTACGGGCAGAAGGTCACCGTGGACGGGCGGGAGATGAACGTCCTGATCGCCGGTGAGGGCTCGGAGGACATCGTCCTCCTGCCGGGGTTCGGCACCGTATCGCCCGTGCTCGACTTCGAGCCGCTCGTCACCGAGCTGGCCAAGGACCATCGCGTGATCGTCGTGGAGCCGTTCGGCTACGGCCTGAGCGACGGCACGGATCGCGCCCGCACCACCGACAACATCGTGACCGAGACGCACTCCGCCCTGCAGGAGCTCGGGGTCGACGACTACGTGCTGATGGGACATTCCATCGCCGGCATCTACGGCATCCAGTTCGCGAACCGCTATCCCGATGAGGTGCGGGCGTTCGTCGGGATCGACAGCAGCGTCCCTGGCCAGCCCGGCTCGGACACCGAACTGCCCGTCGGACTCTTCGGCGCGGCGAAGGACCTCGGGCTGGTGCGACTCATCGCAGCCTCCCGCGGCACGGGCTACGACGAGTCCGTGTACTCGGAGGAGGCACGGGAGCAGATCGCGCTGCTCACCAACCGGAACACGCTGAGCCCGACCTACCGGAACGCGATGTCCCTGCTGCACGCGAACTTCGAGGATGCGCTCGGCACGAGCTTCCCCGAAGACCTTCCCCTGCTGCTGTTCGTCGTGGCGGACAATCCGACCGTCCCCACCTGGGTGCAGCTGCACGAGGAGCAGGCCGAGGCTGTCGCGGATGGAACGGTCGTGCCGCTCGACGGAACGCACTACCTCCACCACACGCACTCCGCCGACATCGCCGACGCGTTCCGGGAGTGGGAGCAACCGCGGATCCCCTCCGCCGACTGACCGATCGGCAGCTGCGGACGACGGACTTCAGGGCCTGTAGCGTGAGCGGATGAGCAGAGCAGTCGCACGATGGATCCTCGCCGCAGCACTGGGAGCGATCGGCGTCATGCATTTCGTGAGCACCCGCGGGTTCCGCGTCGTCGTGCCCGACTGGGCGATCCGCCTGACGCGTCTCGACAAGAACGAGATCGTCCTCGCCTCCGGTGCGGCGGAGATCGCGCTCGCCGCCGGGTTGGTCGCTCTGCCCGGCGAGCAGCGGCGCATCGGCTGGGCGACAGCCGCATTCTTCATCGCCGTCTTCCCGGGAAATGTCCATCAGTGGCGCGCTCGGCGCTCGACGCCAGGTCTGGACACCGATGCCCGACGGCTCGGAAGGCTCTTCCTGCAGCCCCTGCTGGTCGCTTGGGCCCTCTGGGCGACCGCAGGTGCCCCTGCGCGAAGCCGGCGACGCGCCTAGGCCGCGTGCTCTCTCACTCCCGGTGCAGCTCGCCCGAGCCGGATATCTCCTTCGTCACCCGCGGGTCACCGGAATAGGTGATCTGTCCGCTGCCTTCGATCCGCACGTCGAGGCTTCCGGACACCGACACGCTCGCATCGCCCGATCCGAGGACCGTCACGCGCGCATCCACACTGTCCAGCGCGGATGCCGAGTAGTCGCCGGCTCCCCGCACCTCCACGTCCTGCTCGGTAACCGTGCCACTGATGCGCACATCGCCCGAACCGTCGATGCGAGCTGTCAGCTGCGTCGCAGCCGCATCCTCCACGTCGATGTCGCCGGCACCGTCGACCGTGAGGGATGCCCGTTCGGCGTCGATGCCCGAGGCCTCGACGGTGCCGGAGCCCTTCACGACGATCACCGGTTCCGCGGCACCCGACAGATCGACGGTCGCGTCACCGGAGCCCAGCACGCTGATCGAGGTCAGGGCCCCGATGACGAGTTCGTAGCGGATCTCGCCCGCGTAGCCGGCGGAAGGACCGGTCATGTCCAGGCGCAGCACGCCCGACTCGACGTCGGCGGTGAGACGGTCGATGATCTTCTCCCCCGCGATGATCGTCAGCGACGGCGAGTCCCCCCGAGTGACGTTCAACGACCCGCCCGTGGCGAGCTCGACCACCGACACGTCGTCGATCGCTCGCTGCTGGGTCGCACGCGGCCCCGGGTCCAGTGAGGCGCATCCCGCCAGGCTCGCCCCGACGAGGAACAGACCGGCGAAAAGACCGAAAGCACGTGAACGCATGCGTCCGAGCCTAGTTTCGGGCACCGATACCGACCAGATACCCCGGTATCGTGTTCTGCTCGTACCGCAGAGGGAGACCCATCGGGGAGAATGAGGCGATGGCTTCCCCCTCGCTCGTCTGGTTCCGTGACGACCTCCGCCTCGCCGACAACCCCGCGCTGCGTGCGGCCGTCGAGCGGGGCGAACCCGTGGTCGCCGTGTTCGTTCTCGACGAGGAGTCACCCGGCATCCGCTCCCTCGGCGCAGCTGCGCGGTGGTGGCTGCACCATTCGCTCGCCTCCCTCGAAGGCCGTCTCCGTGACCACGGTGTTCCCCTGGTGCTGCGTCGGGGCGCCGCCGATCCCGTCCTGCGCGAACTGGTGGCGGACAGCCACGCCGGTGCCGTGTTCTTGAATCGTCGTTACGGCGGCCCCGAGCGAGACGTGGATGCCGGACTCAAGGCCGCCTTGCGCGCCGATGGCGTCGAGGTGGCCTCCTTTGCGGCGTCGCTCTTGCACGAACCCTGGACGGTCACGACGGGGAACGGCACCCACTACTCCGTGTTCACGCCGTTCTGGCGCGCCTGCCTGGCCCTTCCCGCGCCGCGCACGCCTCTTCCCGAGCCACGGGACATTCCAGGAGCGAAGACCGCGCCTGCCACCGACAGCCTCGACGACTGGGACCTGCTGCCCACCCGGCCGGATTGGGCCGGCGGTCTGCGCGAGACGTGGGAGCCCGGCGAACCCGCCGCTCGGCGACGACTCACGGAATTCCTCGAGAATGATCTCCCCGCCTACGACCGTGCCCGTGACGAACCCGCCGCCGGCGCGACCTCGCTGCTCTCCCCGCGGCTGCGATGGGGAGAGATCAGCCCGTTCACCGTCTGGCACGAGTCCGTCGGCGTCGACGGCGCCGGTGGCTTCCTCTCCGAGCTCGGGTGGCGTGAGTTCGCCTGGCACACGCTGTACCACTCCCCCGATCTCGCGACGAAGAACCTCCGTCGTGAATTCGACTCCTTCCCGTGGCCGCCCCTCGATCCTTCGCACCTGGACGCCTGGCAGCACGGCGAGACGGGCGTGCCGTTGGTGGATGCCGGGATGCGCGAGCTCTGGCACACCGGCTACATGCACAACCGCGTCCGGATGGTCGTGGCGTCGTTCCTCGTCAAGAACCTGCTCATCGACTGGCGGCTCGGCGAGGAGTGGTTCTGGGACACGTTGGTCGACGCCGACGAGGCCAACAATCCGTTCAACTGGCAGTGGGTGGCGGGCTCGGGCGCCGACGCCGCGCCCTACTTCCGCGTGTTCAACCCCGAGCTCCAGGCGAAGAAGTTCGACCCGCAGGGGCTCTACATCTCGCAGTGGGCCTCGGAAGCGCCGACCGAACCGATCGTCGACCCGAGCGAGACGCGCAAGGCGGCGCTCGCCGCGTACGACGTGGTCAAGCGGGCTCCTCGGCCGTAGCGCGGTCAGCGAGCGCTCGGCCCGAGCGGAAGCAGGTCGGCGTGGGCTGCCCTCTCGTCGAGCCAGACACGGAGGATGCGGTTGAAGAGCTCGGGGTCCTCGGCGTTCCACGCGTGGTGCATGCCGGGAGCGAGCCCGATCGTCGCATCCGGTCGCGCCGCGCGCACGACCTGCAGGCAGTCGTGGAAATAGCGCATCTCCCGCTCGCCCGCGATCGCCATGAGCGGAGCGGAGACGTCCGCCAGAGAAGTCACGCCTCCGGGATAGACCTCATGCAGCTGCTCGGCCAGCTTCGCACGGGAGATGGGGGGGCAGCTCACCACGAACCGCTTCGCCTCCTCTCCCGATAGCCCGAACTGACGTGCCATGACGGCCCAGAAGAAGCGCCGGTTCCACAGCATCAGCGGCCCCCAGTTCATCAGCCGCATCGACGGACGGTACGGGAGTACCGACGCCCCGGTCACGAAAGCACTTGCCACTTTGGCGGGGTGGCGGGCCGCGAGGTGCAGCGCGACCATCCCACCGAGAGAGAGCCCGACCACGTCGACCGGTGCGCCGGCCTCCCGGTCGATGAACGCCGCCAGCCGGTCGGCCACGCTGTCGAAGTCGGTCCAGGGTTCGTCCCGTCTGGACAGGCACCCCGGCAGGTCGGGCGCGAGGGTGAGTCGGTCGTCGAACGCGGACAACTGCCCCGCCCAGCTCCAGCCGCCGACGGTGCCACCATGAAGGAACAGGACGGGGCGGGTCATGAACGCGTCTCCGCCCCGAGCCCCGATCGGAGCGCTTCCAGCCATTCGAGGTGATCGTCGTGCTCACGGAGGCCCTGATCCAGCGTCATGGAACGCAGCCAGCCCGAGCGGTCGGACCGAACGTCCGGACGCGGGGTCTGCGCACGAATCACCCGGAGCGCGTCTCGCGCCGCCGTCGCCTCTGCCATGCGAGCGTCGATCACCGCGACGAGCTCGGGATCGGCCAGCTCACCGGCGAAGAACATCCGGGCGATGAAAGCGTCCCGCGGCACCTGTCGAGCGGGCGGAGAGACGAGCCATGCCCGCATCGCCTCATATCCCTGGTCGGTGATGTGGTGGACCACACGATCTGGCGCGTTCGTTCCGGTCACGATCTCCGTGCGGGCGAGGCCCTCCTCCACCAGTCTTGCGAGAGTGCGATAGATCTGAGCCTTGTCGGCATGCCAGAAATAGGCTGCCGAGGCCGCGAAGGCCGTCATGAGGTCGTAGCCCGTCATGGGCCTGACGGCGAGGAAGCCGAGGATGATGCGGGAGAGCGTCATGCACCGAGTGAAACACGCGGCTAGTCGATAAGTCAACTAGGCCTGTGGGGTGCATAGCGGTGCAGCCCAGGAATCCGTAGTGTGCACTCATGGAAGAGAATCGAGCTCCTCGGGCCACTCTCGCGTACCGGGTGACAGCTTGGGTCGTCGCCGTGTTCATCGGTTCGGTCGCGGGTATCGGTCTGGGGCTGCTCACCCAGGACTTCTGGACGGGCCTCTCCTCTTAGAGCACGCGGACCGTCAGCAGCCTGGGTGACTAGTTCGCGGCGCACTCGATTCTCGGGCCAAACAGCTTGTTTCGTCATCGATCCGACGTCGGTCGGTTAGTTCGTGTACAGGACTTTGACCTTACCGATCTCGCCCGTGAAGGGGAACGGGGCTCGGTCGAAGTAGTCGAGGGATACGGGTCCGCCCAGGCAAATTCCGATGTCAAGGCAGTCGTTCGCGGTGAACAACAGGGGCACGCTGATCGGCACTGTGCCTGCCGCGACTTGATCGCCGTCGACGGAGATTGCGATGCTCAACGGACCCCCGGGCTTCGGTTCGATGTAGTTGGTTTCGACCACGATTGTCACCGCACCGGAGTTCACCCGATTCTCGGAGCGAATCTTGGTTCGTTGGATGATGAACATGTTGTACTCGAAGCAGAGGTACCCATCGTCCATGTAGCACGTCAGACCGCCGCCAGCCCCGCCTAGGGCATACAGCACCCCGCTGGCATTTTCAGGGAGCACCGCGTCGATCGTGACGGTGTTGGCGCGGTTCCCCAGCCCCGGTGCCATGAGCTCCGGCATTCGGCGCAGGCTACCGGTGAAGTCCCAGCTTCGGTAAGGCGTTGAGAGACGAAATTCCGGATGATAGACGGGCACCCAGAGGCCGGCGCCGACCGGAAAGACACTGTTCCTCGCGGCCTCTATGGCAAAGAGCTCCTTCATCTGAGCGAGCTTCTCCGGGTTGTCCGCGGCGACATCGTGGGCCTGTGTCCAGTCTTCCGCGAGGTGATACAGCTCCCATTCGTCCTTGTCCGGTGTCCAGTCAAGGATCCCATCCGGCAGCCCTGGAATCCACGGCACCCGGGGACCGAACGCGGAGGCCATCCAGCCGTCGTGATAGATCGCGCGGCTGCCCATAATCTCGAAGTACTGCGTCAGGTGCGTCTCTTCCGCTGACGGATCAGTCAGCGCCGAGGCGAAACTCGAACCATCGATGGGGTCCTGTTGTATGCCGTTGACTTCCCTCGGCGGCGTGATTCCGATCAAGTCATAGATGGTGGGCGCGATGTCGGTGCAGTGCACGAACTGAGACCGAGGGGTGGCGTCCGGTGCGACCTTCGCCGGCCAACGGACGGCCATCGGGTTTCGCGTTCCGCCCAGGTGCGAAGCAATGAGCTTCAGACCCTTGTACGGTGTGCTGCCCGCCCACGCCCAACCGGCGTGGTACATGTTGTCCGCTTTCGGGGATCCGAGGACGTCGAGGCCACCCATCTCGTTCATCGCCTGAATGTGCATCGGAATGGTGGAGGGAATTCCATTTTGCGCGAGAAGTTCGCTGATCGTCCCGTTCTGGCCCTCACCGGAGGAGCCGTTGTCACCCCAGATATACAGGATGAGCGTGTTGTCGCCGTAGCCCAATTCTTCGAGCTCGTCGACGACCCGGCCCGCCTGCACGTCGGCGTGCTCGGCGAATCCCGCAGCGACCTCCATCAACCTAGCCTGGAAAGCCCGTTCGTCCTCGGGGATGTCATCCCAGGCAGGCATCCGAGGGTCGCGTTCAGTCAATTCTGCGGTCCCGGGGATCCACCCCTTTTCCTTCGCGCGTTCGTACACCACCTGGCGGTACTCATCCCAACCGCCGTCGAACCGGCCGGCGTACTTGTCTGCCCACTCCTTCATGATGTGATGCGGACCATGTAGGCATCCGGTTGCCCAGTACATCAGGAAGGGCTTGTCTGGTTCGAGCGCCTTGTGGTTGCGAAGCCAACCGATCGCGTCCTCGGCGAGGTCCTCGCTGAGGTGATAGCCCTCCTCGGCGGTCTTCGGGGGCAGGACACTCGTGGTGTTGCGGACAAGGTTCGGATCGTACTGGGATGCCTCCCCGGCGAGGAACCCGTAGAAGTACTCAAACCCGATGCTTGTCGGCCAGTTCTCGAACGGGCCGGTGACTCCGGTCTCCAGCGCCGGCGTGTTGTGCCACTTACCAAAAGCGGACGTCGCGTAGCCATAGTCTTTTAGCACCTCGGCGAACAGGGCACTCGAGCGCGGAATCTCACCCGCATAGCCATCCCAGTCGTTCGCGAGCTCAGCAATCTGTCCGTTGCCGATACGGTGATGGTTCCGTCCCGTCAGAAGCGATGCCCTGGTCGGCGAGCACATCGCAGTCGTGTGAAACCGGTTGAACCCAATTCCTTCGCCGAGCACTCGGGACAGGGTATCAGTCTGAACCATGCCTCCGAACGTGTCCGGCAATCCTGGCCCCGCATCGTCAATCAGGATGATCAAGATGTTTGGTGCATCGGCGGGCAGTCGCTGCGGCGTCTCCCGTGGCTTGTACACCGATTCCTGCATCGTGCGACCCGCGATGCTTCCTGAGGGAGTCGGAGGGAAAGGGAGAACGTCTTGCGGATTCATAGCACTAGACCACTCTCGGTCGATCCTGCACAGCAATCGAGGTAGCGTCATCGCTTCCTGAACGGAATCTAGCGCCCCGCAACTCTTCTACACAAGATGATCTCAGCCACCGGTTACGAGGCGCACGATCTCCCTATAGCTAGCCGTCGGCAGCCTCGAGCTGCACAGCGTTACCCCAAACCCAGCACCGGAACGTCTGATCCTCGGCGCGGAACTCGATGCCGGCGGCGAGGGGAGTGGAGCGCATGAGTTTCGCGTCGACGCGCACGGCCTCGGGACCGAACCGGACCCATGCGCGGACCCGCTTCGGTCTTGGGTAGACCGTCATTGGCTGTTCCCGCGCGTCCAGTTCACGATCGGTGAGCGACTGCAACGGACCATGCTTCGCGGCCTCAAGCACCGCTCGCGCTTGCGCCTGCATGTCACGGTAAGCCGACAACGTCGCACCCGGATTCCCCACGCCGGCACCCCTTTCTCCGGCCAACACCCAAGGTAGCAACCTTCGAACACGTGTTCTATTCTCTTAACTCATGGACACGCCAACGATCGAACACGTCGAAACCTTATGGATGGCCAACGACATCCCCGCACGGATGATCTACGCCGGGCGACGATGGCGCGTCACAGACACCCCAACACGGCTACGACACTCCACCTGGACCGTCCCCCTCGACGAACCACACCACGGCCTGTACGGGTGGCGATTCCAAGGAACCGACGACAGCGGGAACTCACTCGTGTTCGACGTCTACAAGGGCGAAGACGGCTGGCACGTACACCGTTGCTACGATTGATGTGATCGTTCAATCGCCGATTGCATCCAATTTTTGATCAGTCGTTTACTAGATTCTGAGTTCAGATTCAGATTTGAATCCGAAGCTGAGCTAGCACTGGTTGCGTTATACGAAACGAGATGATTTTTCGCATCACTGTTTCGATGACCTGCATCCCGGGAAACCGGGCTACTGGATGGGGTGATCGTGTGGCTTCTGAGTCGCTAGGTGCTGCTTACGTTCTAACGAACGATGCTGTGGCCAAGCTTGCCGCTATGGCGGGAGGCGACAGCGCTCCTTCGTCGACCCCTGGCTTCACCAGTCGGTACGCCGGCAGTAGCTCCGATCGCCTGTCTGCGCTCCAAGAGCTGGTCAAGCACCGCAACAGCGGGCGTTGACTCCGCAACAGCCAGCCCTTATCCCTTAAGAAGTCTTCTCCCTAGCGGAACTCGAAGGCGAGGGGTTTGAGGCTGTCAGGGAACAGGTCCATGCGAGCCTAGAGAGCTTTGACTGTGAGCGTTCCTCGCACCTCCAAGAGTTCGCCCGCGGCAAGGTGCACAACTGGGAGAGCCACGGGCACAGTCGCACATACGTTCTGGTCACAGCTCTAGACGGCGTTTCTGACGTAGCCGCTTTCTTCACCATCGGCATGGCCACGCTCGATCTGCGAGAAGCGAGCAAGCGACTACGAACGCGGTTGTCGGGCAACATCCCCGTGGAGCAGACCGGCGCTTTCAGCATCGCTGAACTCGCTCGACATGACCGGTACTCCAAGGATCAGCTCCCCGGGTCGGTTCTGCTTGACGAGGCGAAGACGATCGTCAAACTGGCCCGGGGTCTCATCGGTGGCCGGTTTCTCGTCGTCGATGCGCAGCGGCCTGTCTTCAACGGGCTGTACGCACCCGCAGGCTTCAAAGAGATCAGCCTTGCGAGTTCCCCTGTCGGCATGGAGCAATCTGAGTTCATCACTGCCTGCTGCGTGATCAAGGACTGGTAGCGCCACCACCGTCGCCCAGAGACGAAGGACAGAGTTCACCTCGCCCTTCCCGGCGACGTTTCGACGGACCGTTCCTCACCACGCTTGACGACTTCAAGGCCTACCTCAAATCAGGAGCTCTTCTGTAGTCGGTGCTTAGTGAGCACGCCAGGCGCCAACAAGCCTCGCAGCTCATTTCAGTATCGGAATCGGCGTGAAGCCAGCTTGGGGCGAGCCGACCTGGAGCTTCACCAACGGCTCCTCCTCGCGGAAGGCGTTCCAGGTGCGGAACAGGTAGAAGAGCGCCTGTCCGGGGAGAATGCGTCGCGAGGCCCCCGCCTGAAGGTCGTTAGAGACGCGGCGAGAGAGTGTAAGGAACGGGTCACCAGGACCATTCTGTATGCCGTCGCGGATGCGGTTGAAGAACTCGGCGGTGTCATCGACATCGAGCATCGAGAACTCGAGGAACGCTACGCCGAGGGCGCTGACCGGCAAGCGGAGGTAGCGATACATCCCCCGCGCATGTCGCGCCGCGAACTCGATGTCGGGAATGGACATCACGGCATCCGCCATCTCACTCTTTGTCAGGCCCGAGTGACCGCCGATTTGTGACGCGGCATGCTTAACGTCCCCGGCCTTGAAAGCCGTGTAGAGACGAGCGATCGCCCCTACGTCCTTGGCGTCTGCCCGATCCGCGAGCCCGGTGATCACGAGCATGTCCCCCGTGTTGCGCGCCGAGCCCGAGTCCAACACGACCAGAGCGTCTTCACTGATACCCCGCACGACGAGCACCCAAGCGCCCTTCCCCGCTGCCACAATCGCCTGACACCGGTTCTGTCCGTCGATCAGCCGGCCAGCAGTATCAAACTTGATCGCCTCCCCTGTGACCACCCAACGATCACCCTGGATGTCACGGACGTACCCGTTGATACGGCTCTTACGCATGTTGCGGTTGCGGTCGATGTTTACCGCAAGCCACGCAACTGCCATCTCAGGTGTCACGAAGACGTACTCCGCGGTCTCGCCCGATGGCCCCTTGGCCACTGTTACTGCCGGTTTGCTCATGGTTACCCCTTGATCATGCGGGCTTCAGGACGATCCCGCTGGTGAGATCAAGTTGTAACCAAGATTTTTTCAGGGCGCACTATTGCCGGATCGTATTGCCCGGATGTTGCCCACACTCCCCAGGGCACGAAAAAACCCCCGGAAAACCGGGGGTTTGTCTGTGCGCGATACTGGGATCGAACCAGTGACCTCTTCCGTGTCAGGGAAGCGCGCTACCGCTGCGCCAATCGCGCCCGTTGGGGCTATTCAGTTTTCCCGTGAGGTGGCGACGGGATTCGAACCCGTGTAAACGGCTTTGCAGGCCGGTGCCTAGCCGCTCGGCCACGCCACCGTGTGGATTGACCCCACGTGCGAAGAGCCTTCCGAAGAAGACCCTCTGCACTCGAGCGGATGACGAGACTCGAACTCGCGACCCCAACCTTGGCAAGGTTGTGCGCTACCAACTGCGCTACATCCGCATTTCGTTCCCGGTTGTCCCGGGCACTCATGAAACATTAGCCGAAGATTCGCCCTCCGCCAAACCCGCAGCGAATCTCGCGCGTGTCTCACAGAGTGGTCCGCACTGCCTCTGAGCGTCGGGTAGTATCGGTTGACGTACCCCACGGGTATGGGCGATTGGCGCAGTTGGTAGCGCGCTTCCTTCACACGGAAGAGGTCATCGGTTCGAGTCCGGTATCGCCCACCAGAGAAGCCCCGCACACCTCTCGGTGCGCGGGGCTGCTGACATTTCCTGGCCCCGAGCTTGCGATTCATCGGCCCTCGTCGAACGACACGCGGACGACCCGATCGTCCCCGTCCCCGGGATCGCCGCGACCGTCGGTGTTGTTGGTGAGCACCCACAGGGCACCGTCAGGGGCGACGACCACATCACGAAGCCGCCCGTAAGCGTCGGTGAAATGCTCGGCGAACGACGAGAGATCGTTCAGCGGCACCTCACGGAGTCGTTCACCCCGCAGATTCGCGATGAACACCGCCTCTTCCGCAATGGCGATGCCGCTCGGGCTGGCGGCATCCGGCGCCCACTGCTGCACCGGATCGATGAACTCCGCACGGTCCGCGACGCCTTCGACGACGGGCCATCCGTAGTTCCCGCCCGGCTCGATGACGTTCAGCTCATCCCACGTGTCCTGACCGAATTCGCTCGCGTACAGCGTGCCGGTTTCATCCCAGGCCAGCCCCTGCGGGTTGCGGTGTCCGAGGCTGTAGACCGGTGATCTGTCGATGGGGTTGTCGTCCGGGACCGCACCCTCCGGTGTGATGCGGAGAATCTTGCCCGACAGCGACGCCGGATCCTGAGCACTCTCGCGGTCGCCCGCATCCCCCACCGTCACGTAGAGCATTCCGTCGGGACCGAAAGCGATGCGGCCGCCGTTGTGATTCGACGCGGCGGCCAGGCCGTCCAGGATCGTCTCCGGAGCGCCGAGACCGAGGGAACCAGGCGAACCGGTGAGGCGGAAGCGCTGCACGCGGTTCTCGTCCGCGGCGGTGGAGTACGCGTACAGATACCCGTCGCGCACGGCGATCCCGAGCAAACCGCCTTCGCCGCCGGATGCGACGCCGTCGATCACCGCGATTTCTCGGACATCACCCTCGTCCGACACCTCGACGATCCGAGCGCTGTCACGCTCGCTGATCAGCGCTGCTCCCTCATGGAAGGCGATCGACCACGGCGCCGCCAGGTTCTCGGCGATCGTGGTCTCGGTTCCGGCGGAGACCGATCCGGACGCGTCGGGAAGCCTCGAGGGCGACGGGGCCGATGTCGTCGGCGCACACGCCACGAGAGCGATCGACGCGGCCGACAGGACGATCCACGCGACCGGACCTCGCCGGGACCTGATCACCATCTCCGCTCCCTCGGTCGTCGCTGTCGCCGCTCGACGCGAGCACCGCTCCTTCCGAGACTAGGCGCGTGATCGACCACACAGAAGAGGCGCCTATCTGACATCTGTCAGATAGGCTGGTCCCATGGATGCGAGGTCGCGACGTTCACGCGAGAGTCTCCGTGCCGCGGTGCTCGAACTGGCCGGTCGGATGCCGATCGCCGATGTCACCGTCTCCGCGATCTGTGCAGCGGCGGGTGTCACCAGAGACACCTTCTACCGGCACGCGGAGAGTCCGGTGCAGCTCCTCGCCGACGCGCTGTCCGCCGAGATCGACGCCGCGATGGAGATCCTGCCGCACACGGATGCCATCGGCGACGGGGAGCGAGCTCTGCTGGAGCACATCCGACGCCGGGCGTCCGTGTACCGCGGGGCGATGCAGCCCCTGCTGGCCGCGCCTGTGCGCAGCAACCTGGAGGCATCCATCCGCTCCGGACTGCTGCTGTGGGCCGAGCTGCACACGCAGATCGTTCCGCCCGTGTTCGCGGAGGATGCTTCCGCCATGCGGATCGCCGTCGCGTACGCCGCAGCGGGCACCGTGGGCGCCATCGAGGAGTGGCTGCGGAACGACGACGACGACATCGACCGCGCCGTGAGACTGATCCTCGCGGCATCACCGGAGTGGTGGCTGCGATGACGGCCACCGGAGAAGAAGGAGAGAAGAGATGAAGGCCGCACTGTTCCACGCCAAGGAAGATCTGCGCATCGAAGAGGTCCCCGAGCCCACCCCCGGACCCGGACAGGTCAAGCTGCGCAATGCGTATGCGGGGATCTGCGGGTCGGACCTCCACGTGTACTACTCCCCCGAGGCAGCCGGGCTCGACCTCGATCATCCGCACCCCGTGACCGGCGCCACGCTGCCGCAGATCCTCGGCCACGAGTTCTCGGGGACCGTCGTCGAGCTCGGCGAGGGAGTGAGCGACGTCGCGGTCGGCGACCGGGTGGCCGTCTGGCCCATCTACTACTGCGGCGAATGCCCGGCTTGCCGCCGAGGCATGTTCAACGCTTGCCAGAAGATCGGCTTCCACGGACTCAGCTCCGACGGTGGCGGCATGGCGGAGTACACCACCGTAGACGCGACGAAGCTGCACGTGCTGCCGGAGAACGTCGACCTGCGCATGGGTGCCCTCGTCGAGCCGATGTCGGTCGCGTGGCATGCGGTCTCCCGCAGCGGCGTCGAGGCGGGCGGCACCGCTCTGATCGCGGGCGCCGGACCGATCGGCATCGGTGTGTGGTTCGCACTGCGTGCGCGCGGAGTGGAGCGCGTGCTCGTGTCGGAGCCCAGCGCGGAGCGTCGCGCGATCATCGCAGCCCTCGGGGCCACGGTGGTCGATCCGGTGAACGAGGATCTCGCGGCCGCAGTCGCGACGCTGACAGACGGCGAAGGCGTCGAGGTCGCCTTCGATGCGGCCGGAGTGGGTGCAGCCGTCAGCTCGTCCCTGGCGAACCTGGTTCCCGGTGGTCGCGTGGTCGTGGTCGCCATCCACGAGCGCACGATGGACTTCCTCCCCACGCAGCTGGTGATGGCCGAGACCGAGATCGCGGGTGCGCTGGCGTATCTTCCCGAGGACTTCGACGCCGTGATCGAGGCCATGTCCCGTGGCGCCTACGACACGACAGGCTGGGTGCAGGAGACCGCACTCGAGAATGTCGTCGAAGCGATCCACGCGCTGCGCGGAGGTGCCGGCGCGAAGATCCTCGTGCACGCCGGCTGAGGCCGGTCCGGGTGTCGGAGGGCGCGCGTAGTCTGCTTCGGTGCCGACGAAACGCGCCCTACCAAGCCCCTGTGCGCTCTGTGGCAGCATGCACGGGGTTCGGGTAGGCGATGCATGGTGCTGCGCCGATTGCGGATGGCGCTACGGCGATGCTCCCGATCCCGACCTCCCGCTCCCCCGCATCGACGTCGTCTATTACATCCGATACGACGACCGAGTGAAGATCGGCACCAGTTGGCGCCCACGGCAGCGCCTCGCGAGCATCCGGCACCAGGAGCTGCTCGCGTTCGAACGCGGCGACCGATCCGTCGAACAGCAGCGCCATCGCGAGTTCGCCACCGTGCGCGAGGGCGGTGAGTGGTTCACCCTCACCCCGGAGCTGCGGGCGCACATCGCCGCTCTCCGTCGAGAAGGCGACCCCTGGCTGCTGTACGCCCGCTGGCTGAGTCGCACACTGCGCGGTCTCGACGACTCGCGGTAGACCCTCATACGCTGGTCGGACGGCCCACGACGAAAGGATGCCCATATGGAAAACGAACGTGGACTTTCCCGACGCTCAGTCATCACAGCCGGAGCCTGGTCCGTCCCGATCATCGCCGTGGCTGCCGCGACACCGCTCGCAGCCGCGAGCACGGGCGGCGGGACCCTCTACGTCACCGGCAACGCCTATGGCGGCGCGGGCGGGGGTATCTTCCTCAGCGGTTCCAATTACAACGGCTTCGGTGCGACGCAGACGTACGCGCCCGGGGAGGTCGTGCTCACCTTCACGCTCCCGGAGGGCGTGGACTTCTCGGTGAATGCTCCCGGCGGATGGGTGGTCGCGGTCAGCGGCAATGTGGTCACCATCTCGAACGGCGTCGCGCTGCCGCCGAGCGAGACGGGCGATCTCGGCAGTTTCTCGATCACCGGCCCGTTCGAGGTGGGGAGCACTTATACGGTGACCTCCGCGCCGCCTCAGCTCAACGTGATCTACGAGGGAAACGTGGGCGGCGGAGTCTTCGCCGGAGCATGACGATGCCGGGCGACTGCTTCGGGAAGTCCAGTCGCCCGGCATCGCGTCCGGGTGTCGCTCAGGCGGCGGCGACGCGGCCCCGAGCGGTCGCCGGCTGAGGCTGCGAGAAGAGCACCACGACGATCACCGCGGCACCCACGACGACGTGCGGGAGCCACACGTTGAGCGACTCATCCGCGAAGCCGAAGATCCACGGCGAGAGAGCCAGGAACAGGCTGGCGACGATGTCGAACACGAGGTGAACGGGCATCGGGATGAAGCCGAAGGGGCCCCATTCGTACTTCGTGAACAGGCTGTACACGATGAGCCCGACGCCGAGGACGATCGGGATGATCACCGCGGCTCCGCCCACGCTCGCGAAACCGAACAGCCAGGGCGCGGCGATCAACGCGATGCCGACGATGTAGTCGAGGACTCCGTGGACCTTGGTGGGGATGAAACGCATGATTCCTCCTTGTGTGACGCCGCTGAACGCGACTCACCACTGGTTCGAAGCCCGTGCCGGATCGGATTGGCCGAGCGGCCACAGCTGTTCCCCTGCCTGCGGCGGGCACCGGGGCGAACGCGGTCGAGCGGGACGTGGCCGAGGCTCCCCACGGCCCCGTCCCAGCGAGCACTGCTACGGTGAGGAAGTCGGCATCGTGCCGACATCAGGGAAGACTTCTCGTCGACCAACGGGCCTTCTGGGTCATTTCGTTCTCCGTCGCCTCCTCTGTGTGAGCCCGAGGAGCGTCATGCCCACCCCGTCAATTCCCTCTTCCATCGACCCTGCGCACGCCTGGGCGGAGCCCATCGCGCTCCCGGCCGGCACGACGGCGATCGTGTACTGCGAAGGCCAGTTCGGCGAGCAGGACGGCAAGACCGCGAACGGATTGGTCCGCCACTCCGAGAAGTACGAGATCCTCAGCGTCATCGACAGCACGCATGCGGGCGCAGACGCCGGGATGCTGTTGGACGGCTCCGCGAACGGCATCCCGATCCTCGATAGCCTCGCCACGGCGATCGCGCACGCGGGTCACGTCCCCGACTACCTGATCTGCGGCGTCGCACCCGCCGACGGGCTGCTCTCCGCCGGCCAGCGGACCGTGCTGCTCGACGGCATCGCCCGCGGCATGCACATCATCAACGGGCTGCACGAGTTCCTCACCGACGACGCGGAGTTCGTGGCGGCCGCCCTGCTTGCCGGGGTGACCATCACCGACATCCGACGTCCCAAGGACAAGAAGGACCTCCACCTCTTCTCCGGCCGCATCTTCGACGTGACCTGCCCGCGCATCACGATCCTGGGCACCGACGGCGCGATCGGCAAGCGCACCACGGCCACGATCCTCGTGCGGGCGCTCAATGAGCGCGGCATCCATGCCGTCATGGTGGGCACAGGCCAGACCACGATCATCCAGGGCGGTCGCTACGGCGTCGCGCTCGATGCACTCGTGCCGCAGTTCTGCTCGGGCGAGGTCGAGAACCAGGTGGTCGCCGCGTTCGAGGGCGAGCACCCCGATGTGATCATCGTCGAAGGCCAGGGCGCGCTCAGCCATCCGGCCTACATCACCTCGGCGCACATCCTTCGCGGAAGCCAGCCCGAGGGCGTCATCGTGCAGCATGCCCCGGGCCGAACGGTCCTGGGTGACTTCCCGATGGTCGCGATGCCGACCGTGACGAGCGAGATCGCGCTGATCGAGGCCTTCGCCGACACGCGCGTGATCGGCGTGACCGTGAACCACGAGAACCTCTCGGCGCATCAGCTGGCCGCGGCGATCGACGAGATCGAACTCGACACGGGTCTGCCGGCGACCGATCCGCTGACGCGACCGCTGTCGGAGCTCGTCGAGATGGTGCTCCAGGCGTTCCCCGCTCTCACCCCGCGACAGACCACCCGTACAGCCGCGTGAGAGCGGCTCCGACGCGGTCGTAGCGGCGCCTGTCGAGGACGGCGGCCTCCCGCCGCAGTCCTCGCTCGTGCACGCTGTACAGCTGTTCCACGTCGACCCAGGACTCACGCCCCTGCGAGTCCCACGCTCCGGTGCCGATCGACAGGTAGTCGCGGTCGCCGTCGTGCGGCTTGCTGGTCATGCGCACGGCGTAGACGCGATCCGCCGATTCGCGGCCGATCACGAGAACAGGGCGATCCTTGCCGCGTCCGTCGTTCTCCTCGTAAGGGACCCAGGTCCAGACGATCTCGCCCGCATCCGGAGCTCCGTCCCTCTGGGGTGAATATGCGACCTGCAGGTCGCGGATCCGGCTCGGATCGATGCGCACGGTCTCGGTGCCGCGACCGTGCGCCGGCCCCGCCGATGGGACGGATGGGGAGCGCTCCTGAGAGGTGCGCAGACGCGCGTCCGGGCGTCTCGGATCTGTCGTCCGAGACGCCCGGCCGGACCCCACTGCCTTGAGCAGGATGTCCACGAGTGCTGTCAGGATGCCGTTGGTCTTGCTCACACGGTCACCCTAACCGCAGATCATGCGTCGGCGAGTGCGTAGCCCTCCTCGCCGTGCACGACCTGGTCGACACCGGCGATCTCGTCCTCGTTCGTGACGCGGAACCCGATCGTCTTCTCGATCGCGAAGCCGATGATGAAGGCGACCACGAAGGAGTAGATCAGGACACCGAGCGCTGCGATGACCTGCACCGCGAGCTGACGGGCGTCGCCGCCGACGAACAGGCCGGTCTCGCTCGCGAAGAAGCCGAGGTACAGGGTGCCGATGAGTCCGCCGACGAGGTGGATGCCGACCACGTCGAGCGAGTCGTCGAAGCCGAGGCGGAACTTCAGCTCGATCGCCAGGGCGCAGACCACACCGGCGAGGGTGCCGAGCAGCAGTGCCCAGCCGGGCGTCAGGTTGGCGCACGCCGGGGTGATGGCGACGAGACCCGCGACGGCACCGGAAGCGGCGCCGACCGAGGTCGGCTTGCCGTCCTTGATCTTCTCCACCAGGATCCAGCCGAGGATGGCCGCCGCGGTCGCACCGAGGGTGTTCAGGCCGATGAGTCCGACGCCGCCCATGTCCTCCGCCAGCCACTCCGCGCCGGCGTTGAACCCGAACCAGCCGAACCACAGCAGTGCGGCACCGAGCAGCGTCAGCGGCACGTTGTGCGGCTTGAGGATGCCCTTCTGGAAGCCGATGCGCTTGCCGAGGACCAGTGCCAGAGCCAGAGCGGCCGCACCGGCGTTGATGTGCACCGCGGTGCCGCCGGCGTAGTCGATCACGCCGATCCCGCTGTCCTCACCGAAGAGCGTGGTGCCGAGGTTCATGATCCAGCCGCCACCCCAGACCCACGCGGCGACCGGGAAGTAGCCGACCGTGGCGAAGATGCCGGCGAAGATCAGCCAGCTGCCGAACTTGGCGCGGTCCGCGATCGCGCCGGAGATCAGCGCGACGGTGATGATCGCGAAGGTCGCACCGTAGGCGACACCGAGGAGCGCGACGTTCGATCCCTCACCGGACGCCAGGCTGGAGAGTCCGAAGTCGGCGAACGGGTTGCCGGCGAAGGCGGTCGGGCTGTCGACGGCGCTCATCGAGAAGCCGAAGAGAATCCACAGCACGGCGACAAGGCCGATCGAGCCGAAGCTCATCATCATCATGCTGACGACGCTCTTCGCCTTGACGAGACCGCCGTAGAAGAAGGCGACGCCGGGCGTCATGAGCAGCACCAGCGCTGTCGCGGTGATCGCCCACGAGATGTTGCCGGGAGCATCCATAGGAAAACCTCACATCCGAAGTAATTGAGAGCTTCAGTGTGACGAGGCGCCGTTTCACGCATGCGTGAGGTTTGTTTCCCTGCGGTTACAGCGCGGCTCCGGGTGTGAACATCGCGTTACGCGAGCCTTGGGGCTTACGCAGAATGCGTCAGCGCGTTGAGGCGGGAGACCGCACGCAGGTACTTCTTGCGGTATCCGCCGGCCAGCATCTCCTCGGAGAACACCGAGTCGAGACCGAGGCCGGTCGCGATGATCGGGATCTGCGCGTCGTACACGCGGTCCACGAACGCGACGAACCGCAGCGCCTCGGACTGATCCGTGAGCTGACGCACGCCGCGCAGCCCGACCTGACCGAGTCCCTCGATGAGACGGATGTAGCGCGACGGGTGCACCTGGGCCAGATGGCGGATCAGGTCCTCAAACCGGTCGTCGGAGGCAGCGCCGACCTGACCGGCCGCGGTCGATGCGGTTTCATACGCGGCGTCGTCGAGCACCACGGCATGACCGTCGAGCGCTCGCTGACGGAAGTCGACCCCGTCGATGCGCAGCGTCTGGAAGCTGTCGGACATGGCATGGATCTCGCGGAGGAAATCCTGCGCGGCGAAGCGTCCCTCGCCGAGGGCGTTCGGCGGCGTGTTGGAGGTGGCCGCGAGACGGGTTCCCGTCGGAACGAGCTCGCCGATGAGGCGGGTCATCACCATCGTGTCGCCCGGGTCGTCGAGCTCGAACTCGTCGATGCAGAGGAGGTCGGCGCCCTTGAGCAGGTCGACCGTGTTCTTGTAGCCGAGCGCACCCACCAGGGCCGTGTACTCGATGAAGGAGCCGAAGTACTTCCGACGTGCCGGCATCGCGTGATAGATGGATGCGAGCAGGTGGGTCTTGCCGACGCCGAAGCCGCCGTCCAGATAGACACCGGGCTTGAGTTCGGGTTCCTTCTTCGCCCGGCTGAAGAAGCCACCGCGCTTGACCGGGGCTCCGCGACCGGAGAAGCGCATCAGCGTCTCCTTCGCCTCCTCCTGGGAGGGATAGGCAGGATCGGCCCGGTAGCTGTCGAACGTCGCCGTGTCGAACTGGGGCGGCGGCACCAGGCTCGCGAGCATCTCCGGTCCGGTGACCGTCGGCTGACGCTCGGTGAGGTGCACGATTCCGGTGCGGCTGGTCGGGTCGGTCATCACGGTCCTGAATCGGGTGCTGGCCTGTGTCGAAGTCTTACGAATCGGGCGCAGGGTGCTCGGCGGGGATCTATCGTCGAAGGGACGGATCAACACTACGCCGTCTGCACCCGCACCCTCGCCCGCTCAACGCTTCGGAGATCCCATGGCCATCGAGTTCGATTCCTCCTCCCCCAAGTTCGCCGAGTACGCCGAGCCCGGTCGGCTCGTCAGCACGCAGTGGCTCGCCGAACGGCTGGGAACGCCCGGGCTCGTGGTCGTCGAGTCCGACGAGGACGTGCTGCTGTATGAGACGGGCCACATCCCCGGCGCCGTCAAGGTCGACTGGCACACGGAGCTCAACGATCCCGTCGTGCGCGACTATGTCGACGGCGAGGGCTTCGCCGAACTGCTGAGCCGCAAGGGCATCTCGCGCGACGACACGGTCGTCATCTACGGCGACAAGAACAACTGGTGGGCCGCCTACGCGCTCTGGGTCTTCTCGCTCTTCGGCCACGAAGACGTCCGTCTGCTCGACGGCGGCCGCGACCGCTGGATCGCCGAGGGTCGAGAGCTGACCCGCGAGGCTGCGAACCGTCCGGCGACGGAGTACCCGGTCGTGGAGCGCGACGACTCGGTCATCCGTGCCTACAAGGAGGATGTGCTCGCCCACATCGGCAACCCGCTGATCGACGTGCGCTCCCCCGAGGAGTACAGCGGAGAGCGCACCACGGCGCCCGCCTACCCGGAGGAGGGGGCGCTGCGCGCCGGGCACATCCCGACGGCGCAGAGCGTGCCGTGGGCGAAGGCGGTGGCCGAGGACGGCGGGTTCCGCAGCCGTGCCGAGCTCGACGCGATCTACCGCGAGGGCGCCGGCCTGAACGACGGCGACGATGTCGTCGCCTACTGCCGCATCGGCGAGCGGTCGAGCCACACGTGGTTCGTGCTCAAGCACCTCCTCGGTTTCGAGAACGTCCGCAACTACGACGGCTCCTGGACCGAATGGGGCAGCGCCGTGCGGGTGCCGATCGTCACCGGGGCAGAGCCGGGCTCCATCTGAACGTGGGAGAATGACGGGGATGAGCGCGAGCGAAGTTCCTGAGGCACTGGCCGAGATCCGCGACGGCTTCCTGGAGACACCGGAATCCGATCGCCTCCTGCTGCTGCTCGAGTATTCGGACGAGCTTCCCGACGTCTCCGACGAGGTCGCCGCCCACCCCGAGATGTACGAGCGGGTCGCCGAGTGCCAGTCGCCCGTGTACATCCACGTCGAGGTGGACGACGACATCGTCACGATGCATGCCACGGCTCCGCCGGAGGCCCCGACCACGCGCGGTTTCGCGAGCATCCTGGTGCAGGGCCTCACCGGGCTCACGGCAGACGAGGTCCTGGCGATCCCGAACGACTACCCGCAGTCGATCGGTCTCACCAAGGCGGTCTCTCCGCTGCGCATCGGCGGAATGACCGGAATGCTCATGCGCGCGAAGAACCAGGTCATTCAGAAGCGCTGAGCCCCTGTGCGTCGAGCCAGTCGGTGATCGCCGTGCTCCACCCGGTCTCGTCGTAGTTCCAGAGCTTGGTGTGCCGTGCGACCGTGAACCGCGGCATCGTGACCAGATCGGGGCGTGCCTCCTGCAGCGCGTGCGAGGAATCGGCAGGGACGAATCCGTCGTCGTCGCTGTGCAGGATCAGGATCGGCGCGGTCAGTTCGTCGGCCCTTGCGACCATGTCGAGGCGATCGAACAGGATCGGCTCATCGGCTCCGCTGAGGCGCGCGGTGAGCGGCGACTGCAGAGCGCCCATGGCGAGAGCGGGCAGCGGCGCGCGCACTCCTGCCATCTGCGCCTGGAACCGCAGCACCGTCCGCCAGTCGACGACCGGAGACTCGAGGATGATCCCCGCGATGCGGTCACGATGCCCCGAGGTGACAGCCGCCTGCAGCGACACCGCGCCGCCCATGGACCAGCCCATCAGGATCACGCGTTCGGCGCCGTGGCGGAGCGCGTACGCGATGGCGGCATCGACGTCTCGCCATTCCGACGCGCCCAGCGCGTAAGCCCCGGCCTTGGTGCGGGGCGCCTCGCCGTCGTTGCGGTACGACACGACGAGGTTCGGGAGGCCTGCTGCATGCAGCACCGGCACGGCCCGCAGACACTCCGCACGCGTGGCACCGCGCCCGTGCACCTGGATCACCCAGGTCGACGACGACGCCGGGAAGTACCAGGCGGGGCAGGGACCCGCGGGGGACCCGATCAGCACGTTCTCCCAGCGCAGATGGAGCTCACTCGGCGAGGAGTAGTAGTACCCGCTGAAAGAGGCCGCCCGGTCCACGCGTGAACCGGGTTCGATCTGGGTCAGCAACTTGCGGCGCACCGTCGTCGCATCCGCACTGAGCACGGCACCGAGCTTGACGTATCCGTACGTCCCGGTGGTGAAGAGACCGTAGCGACCGGGCAGCTCGGTATCGAGGGTGCGCTGCAACTCGATCGTCTGGGCTCCCGTGTCGACGGCCAGGATCTGGGTGTCGGTCGGGCGACGCATCGGCGTGACCACCCGCCGGGCGACGGCGAACACGAGAAATGCGAACGCCGCTCCGAAGGCGAGCAGGGCAGGGACAAGGAGCGTAACGGCGTGCCTGAGACTCTTCATCGCTTCCTGACTCTAGCCTGTTGCCGTGACCGCACACCCCGAAGCCGGGACGCCCTTCGACAGCGCTGTGGCCGAGCTGCGCGAGACCGCGTTCCGCGATGACATCACGGTGCGCGAGATCGCCACCCCCCAGGGCCTCGCTCCGTTCGCCCTCGCGCTCGCCGCGGACGTTCGACCGGAGAGCGACGGGGAGTCCGTGTACGGCACCGGCCGCTTCGTCCTGCTGCATGATCCCGACGAGCCGGGAGCATGGGGAGGATCGTGGCGCATCGTCATCTTCGCGCAGGCGCCGCTCGAGACCGAGATCGGAACCGACCCGCTTCTGGCCGACGTGACGTGGTCGTGGCTGGTCGATGCACTCGACTCCCGGGAGGCCGTGTACCACTCGGCTTCGGGCACGTCGACCAAGACGCTGTCGAAGGGGTTCGGAGGGCTCGCCGTCGAAGGCGACGGAGCCCAGATAGAATTGCGGGCGTCCTGGACTCCGGAGGGCCCGTTCCGACCGCACGTCGAAGCATGGGCCGAGCTGGTCGGAATGCTGGCGGGACTTCCGCCCGGCTCCGAGGGCATCGCCGTGATCGGCGCGCGAAAGGCTGTACGTGACTGAATACTCCGTGATCTCGGATGCCGAGGAGTTCCGCGCGGCGTGCGCCGTGCTCGCCGCCGGCACCGGCCCCGTCGCCGTGGACGTCGAGCGCGCCTCCGGCTTCCGCTACTCGCAGCGGGCCTACCTCGTGCAGGTCTTCCGCCGCGAGGCGGGCGTCTTCCTGTTCGACCCGCCGGCGATCGGCGACTTCGCCCCGCTCCAGGAGGCGATCGGCGATGTCGAGTGGGTGCTCCACGCCGCGAGCCAGGACCTGCCGTCGCTGCGCGAGCTGCACCTCGAGCCGCCGGTGATCTTCGACACCGAGCTGGCCTCCCGACTGCTCGGCCATGAGCGCGTCGGACTCGGCGCCGTCGTCGAGGACACGCTCGGCATCGTCCTCAAGAAGGAGCACTCCGCGTCGGACTGGTCGACGCGTCCGCTGCCGGACTCGTGGCTCGAGTATGCGGCGCTCGACGTGCTGCACCTGATCGATGTCCGAGACATCCTGGTCCAGGAGCTGGAGGAGCAGGGCAAGACCGCGTTCGCCGCCGAGGAGTTCGCGGCGACCCTCGCCCGCGCGCCGAAGCCGCCGCGCGAAGATCCGTGGCGTCGACTCAGCGGACTGCACCAGGTGCGCGGTGCCCGCAACCTCGCCGTGGCGCGCTCGCTCTGGCAGGCCCGAGAGGCCTACGCGCAGGCTCAGGACGTCTCCCCCGGCAGGCTCGTGCCCGACCGCTCGCTGGTCGCAGCGGTCATGGCGAATCCGACGTCGAAGCAGGCGCTCGCAGGTGTCAAGGAATTCCAGGGCCGCGCCAGCCGCACCCAGCTCGACCGCTGGTGGCAGGCGATCGTCGACGGCCGCGCATCGGAGGAGCTTCCTCGCGAGCGCGTGCCGAGCGACACCCTCCCGCCCCCGCGCGCCTGGGCGGACCGGAACCCGGAGGCCGATGCGCGTCTGAAGGCAGCGCGTCCTGTCGTCGAAGCGGTTGCCGAAGAACTGGGGATGCCCACCGAGAACCTGCTCACGCCCGAGTACCTGCGACGTGTCGCGTGGGACCTGCCCGGTGAGACGCCCGAAGAGATCGCCGCAGCTCTCGCCGCACTCGGGGCTCGCCCCTGGCAGATTGCACAGACTGCACAGAAGATCGCGGACGCCTTTGTAGAGGCGGCGCAATCGCCGGACACCACCCCGGCGGACGCTTCGTAGGTTCGATCCAACCGATTCCTCCCCGTTTCGCGGGCTTCATAGACTGAGGCCACGCACTAACTTGGAGGCAGAGTGGCCGAGATCTCGGACGTCTTCTTCGTCGATGGAGTACGCACCCCTTTCGGGCGCGCCGGCGAAAAAGGCATGTACTGGAACACCCGCGCGGATGACCTCGCCGTGAAGGCGACCATCGGCCTGATGGAGCGCAACGCTGCCGTCCCGGCCGACCGCATCGATGACGTGGCGATCGCCGCGACGAGCCAGACCGGCGACCAGGGACTCACCCTCGGCCGGTCGGTGGCGATCCTCGCCGGACTTCCGCAGACCGTTCCCGGACTCGCCGTCGAGCGCATGTGCGCCGGCGCGATGACCAGCGTCACCACCATGGGCGCCTCGATCGGCGTCGGCATGTACGACTTCGCCCTCGCCGGTGGTGTCGAGCACATGGGGCACCACCCGATCGGCGGCAACGCCGACCCGAACCCGCGCTTCGTCGCGGAGAAGATGGTCGACCCGGGTGCCCTCAACATGGGTGTCACCGCCGAGCGCATCTTCGACCGTTTCCCGCACCTCACCAAGGAACGCTCCGATCGGTTCGGCATGCTGAGCCAGCACAAGGTGCAGGCCGCGTACGACGCGGGCAAGATCCAGCCCGACCTCGTGTCCGTGGCCACGAAGGGCGCTGATGGCGCCTGGGGTCTCGCGACCGAGGACGAGGGCCGTCGTCCGCAGACCACGATGGAGGACCTCGCCGCACTGAAGACGCCGTTCCGTCCGCACGGGCGCGTCACGGCGGGCACCTCCTCCCCCCTCACCGACGGCGCGACGATGTCGCTGCTCGCCGGCGGCGGCGCGGTCAAGGAGTTCGGCCTCGCCCCGAAGATGCGGATGGTCTCGTTCGCCTTCGCCGGTGTGCAGCCGGAGATCATGGGCATCGGCCCGATCCCTTCGACCGAGAAGGCGTTGAAGAAGGCCGGACTCACGATCGACGACATCGGCCTGTTCGAGCTCAACGAGGCGTTCGCCATCCAGGTGATCTCCCTGCTCGACCACTTCGGCATCGCCGACGACGACCCCCGCGTCAACCAGTGGGGCGGCGCGATCGCGCTGGGGCACCCGCTCGCGGCATCCGGTGTGCGTCTGATGATCCAGCTCGCGGCGCAGTTCGCCGAGCGCCCCGATGTCCGCTACGGTCTGACCGCCATGTGCGTCGGCCTCGGCCAGGGCGGCTCGGTCATCTGGGAGAACCCGCACTACGACGGCAAGAAGAAGAAGTGAGCGCGAACGTGACGAACTACGACGACATCGACTTCTCCCCCATCCAGGCGCTCACCGAGGGCGAGGTCATCACGCAGTCGCCCGTGCGCGACATCCGACTCGCCTCGGGCAAGGTGCTCGCGCTCATCACGCTCGACAACGGTCGTGACCACACGCGCCCGAACACCCTGGGTCCGGCGACACTCACGCAGCTGGGCGAGACCCTCGACGGCTTGAAGGCACGTGCCGCCGCGGGCGAGATCCAGGCCGTCGGCATCACCGGCAAGCAGTACATCCTCGCGGCCGGTGCCGATCTGTCCGACATCAGCAAGGTGGGGTCGCGTGACAACGCACGCCTCATCGCGCAGCTGGGTCACAAGGTCCTCGGCAAGCTCGGCGACCTCGGTGTGCCGTCGTTCGCCTTCGTGAACGGCCTCGCCCTGGGCGGCGGCCTCGAGATCGCACTGAACTCCAGCTACCGCACGGTCGATGCCTCCGCGGCTGCGGTGGCGCTGCCCGAGGTCTTCCTCGGCATCATCCCCGGCTGGGGTGGCGCCTACCTGCTGCCGAACCTGGTCGGCGTCGAGAACGCGCTCGAGGTGGTCATCTCGAACCCGCTCAAGCAGAACCGGATGCTGAAGCCGCAGCAGGCGTTCGACCTCGGCATCTTCGACGCGATCTTCCCCGCCGCCAACTATCTCGAGAACTCGTTGGCGTGGGCCGACGCGGTGCTCGGCGGCAAGAAGGTCGAGCGCAAGAACGAGCCGGGCAAGATCGAGCGCCTCACCAAGTGGCCTATCGCGATCAAGATGGCGCGCGGCATGCTCGAGTCGAAGATCGGCACCGTGCCGAAGTCCCCCTATGCCGCGCTCGAGCTGCTCGACAAGGCGAAGAGCGGCACCAAGGCCGAGGGCTTCGCCCGTGAGGACGAGGCGCTGGCAGAGCTCGTGACCGGCGATCAGTTCGCCGCGTCGATGTATGCCTTCGACCTGGTGCAGAAGCGGGCCAAGCGACCTGTCGGCGCTCCCGACAAGCAGCTCGCGAAGAAGGTCACCAAGGTGGGCATCATCGGCGCAGGGCTCATGGCGAGCCAGTTCGCGCTGCTCTTCGTGCGCAAGCTCCAGGTGCCCGTGCTGATCACCGACCTCGACCAGGCGCGCGTCGACAAGGGCGTCGCCTACATCCACGAGGAGATCGGCAAGCTCGAGGCCAAGGGCCGTCTGGACTCCGACTCGGCGAACAAGCTGCGTGCGCTCGTCACCGGCACGACCGACAAGAGCCTCTACGCGGACTGCGACTTCGTGATCGAGGCCGTGTTCGAAGAGGTCGGCGTCAAGCAGCAGGTGTTCGGCGAGATCGAGAAGATCATCGCCGATGACGCGATCCTCGCGACCAACACCTCGTCGCTGTCGGTCGAGGAGATCGGTTCGAAGCTCGCGCACCCCGAGCGTCTGGTCGGCTTCCACTTCTTCAACCCGGTCGCCGTCATGCCGCTGATCGAGATCGTGAAGACGCCGACCACCTCGGAGGCCGCGCTGTCGACTGCATTCGTCGTCGCGAAGAACCTGGGCAAGAACGCGGTCCTCACCGCCGACGCGCCCGGCTTCGTCGTGAACCGTCTGCTCGCCAAGGTCATGGGCGAGGCCGCTCGCGCGGTCTACGAGGGCACGCCGATCGCCGATGTCGAGAAGGCCTTCGGTCCGCTCGGTCTGCCGATGGGCCCGTTCCAGCTGATCGACCTGGTCGGCTGGAAGGTCGCCGCCCACGTGCAGGACACCATGGTGCAGGCGTTCCCGGACCGGTTCTACGCCAACGAGAACTTCCACGCACTCGCCGAACTCGACACGGTCGTGGAGAAGGACAAGGGCGGTCGCGTCGTCGGCTGGAGCAAGCAGGCCGAGAAGGTCCTGAAGCCCGCCGTCGGCAAGACGCCGGCAGCGGCTGCGACCATCCTCCAGCGCGTGCAGGACGGACTGGCACAGGAGATCAAGCTGATGCTCGACGAGGGCGTCGTGCCCGAGGTCGAAGACATCGACCTCTGCCTGATCCTCGGTGCCGGCTGGCCGTTCATCGACGGTGGGGCCTCGCCGTACCTCGATCGCGAGGGCGCCTCCGAGCGGGCGTTCGGTGGCTCGTTCCACACTCCGCAGATCCGCGGTGTCGAGCACCGCTGACCACGGAGTTCACGCGAAGCGCCCCACCGGATTCCCTGCGGATCCGGTGGGGCGCTTCCTCGTCCACCGCGGCCGATGCCCTAGCCAGGAGTGATGGGCTCCACGCACCCGGCTCGCCGAGACTCAGCCAGCGGACTGCGCCGGCCGGCCGTCGTCCTCCCCACGTCGAGGCCAGTACGACAGCGCCCGCTCTGCAAGTGCGGTGATCGTGAGCGAGGGGTTCACGCCGGGATTCGCGGGAACCGCCGCACCGTCGACGACGTGCAGGCCGGGGTGCCCCCACACCCGGTGGTACGCATCGATGACACCGTCCGCTGGTGACGCCGAGATCACGGCGCCACCCAGGAAGTGTGCGGTCAGCGGGATGCCGAACACCTCCGGCCAGGATCCGCGTGCGGCCGCGGGCACCCCGCCTTCGGCCTCGACCCGCGCGGCGATCGCCGCCGCCGCCGTGTGAGCCTGTGGCAGGTAGCTGGGATTCGGCTCGCCGTGTCCCTGGGCACTCGTCATCACGAGGCGACCGAAGCGACGGCGCAGCGAGAGGGTGAGCGAGTTGTCCGCCGTCTGCATCACCAGCGCGATGATCCCGCGCTCGCTCCAGCGACGGAGGCTGCCGAGTCGGAACTGCCGCGACGGAGAGCGGAGCACCTTCGCGACGAGGCAGCGCAGACGCACCCCGAGCGGTCGGTCGCCGGGGACGAGGACGGTCGCCAGCGCACCCATCAGGTTCGATCCCGGGCCGTAGCGGACGTTCTCGACGTGCGTGCGGTCGTCGATGTGGAACGAGGTCGTGATCGCCACGCCCCTGGCGAGCTGGAGCGACTCCGGGACGCTCGTGGCGACCGCGCCGTCCAACGCCTCGGAGTTGGTGCGCGTGAGCCGGCCGACGGACGCCGAGACCTGCGGCAGTGCCCCGGACTCCTTCATCCGGTGCAGCAGCTGCTGCGTGCCCCAGGTACCGGCCGCCAGGACCACCTGCTCTGCGGTCACTGTCCTCCGCGCGTGCCGGAACCACGCCCCGCTGCGCTGCGTCGTCACCGCGAACCCACCGCCGGGGAGCTCCCGCACCTCGCTCACCGTGCGCAGCGGCTCGATTGCGACCCCACGGCGCTCCGCGAGGGCCAGGTAGTTCTTCATGAGCGTGTTCTTCGCGCCGACCCGGCAACCCACCATGCAGTTGCCGCAGAGCGTGCAGCCGGTGCGATCGGGGCCCTCGCCGCCGAAGAATGGATCCGGCGTGCGCTCCCCCGGTCTCCCGAACCAGACTCCGACCGGCGCGTGCCGGAACGTCGAGCCGACGCCGAGGTCGTCGGCCGCGCCGGCCATGATCCGTTCCACCGGCCCCGTGTGCGGGTAGTGATCGACGACGCCGAGCATCCGCTTCGCCGTGGCGTAGTGCGGTGCCAGCTCGGACTCCCACTGCGCGATGCTCCGCCACTGCGGGTCCTCGAAGAACGCCGCCCCCGGCTGGTACAGCGTGTTCGCGTAGTTGAGCGATCCCCCGCCCACGCCGGCACCCGCCAGGATCATCACGTGCGGCAGTCGGTGGATGCGCTGCACACCGTGGCATCCGAGCGCCGGCGCCCAGAGGTAGCGGCGGACATCCCAGTTGCTCTTCGCGAAGTCGTCGTCCTCGAAGCGGCGCCCGGCCTCGTAGACCCGGACACGATAGCCCTTCTCCGCCAGTCGCAGAGCCGCTACAGAACCTCCGAAGCCGGACCCGACGATCACGACGTCCTCGTCGAACTCAGTCATCGCTCTCCCTCGGCCCCATCATCGTGAGCGCCCCCGGCAGCACCGAGATGGTGCACTCGTCCTCGCCGATGCGCTCGCCGTCCGCGTAGACCACGAGGCCGGGGGCAGACACCGTGACCGACCGTGCACGGCGATGCGCGACCTCACCGCGCGCGAGATGCGTGCCGCGGAGCAGCAGCGGGAACAGTCGCAGCAGACGCAAGCGGCCCAGCGGCGCGACATGGACGATGTCGAGGAGCCCGTCGTCGGGAACGGCCCCGGCGCAGGTGGGCATCCCTCCGCCGTAGCTGGAGGTGCTGCCGGCCGCGATCAGAGTGCCCGGCGCGCTCCTGGTCGCCTCTCCGTCGACGGCGAGGACGAAGTCCATCGGGCGCAGTCGGATGAGCTCGATGAGCAGTGCGAGGTAGTAGCGAGGTGCGCCATGCGGCCAGCGGAGTCGGTTGGTACGGTCGCTGACCTTCGCGTCGAAGCCCAGCGCCGCGATGGTCAGGAACTTCCGGCTGCCCATCGCCGTGCGCACCACGCCGACGTCGATCGACCGCGGCACACCGGTGAGGGCGAGCTCAGCGGCGGCCCGGGCGTCACCGCGCGGGAGTCCGAGAGCACGGGCGAGATCGTTCCCCGTTCCCGCGGGCACCAGAACGACGGGGACGGACGCGGCGCACACCGTGTCGAGCACGCCGGAGAGCGTACCGTCGCCGCGCACGATGACCAGCACACGCGGTTCGTCCGCCAGTGCCGCGACGGCGAGCCGAGCGGTGTCCGCTGCGGAACCACCGGCGTAGGCGCGCACCTCGGCACCGCGCTCCCGGAGAACCCGTACGGCTGCCTCCGCCGCCCGCCCGCCCCGGCCTTTGCCGGAGAACGGGTTCGCGAGCACGGCGATGTGCTCGGCCACGTCAGCGCGTCCGCTCAGGAACGATCACGGCGCCAGGGTTCAGGATTCCCGCCGGATCGAGTTCGCGTTTGATCGCACGGAGGATGCGGATGCCGGTCTCGCCGATCTCCCGCTCCAGCCAGGCGGCGTGGTCACGTCCGACCGCATGGTGATGGCTGATGGTGCCGCTGGTCGCGATGATCGCGTCGTTCACGCGCGACTTGATCGGACCCCACACCGAGAGCGGATCGGCGCGGATGCCGGCGAGGACGGTGAAGTACAGCGACGCACCCGTGGGGTAGATGTGCGACACGTGGCACATCACGTACGACCGGGCGCCCGCCTCCGCGAATCCCTCCTTGAGGGCGGACTCGACGGCCGCACGCAGTTCGAGCAGGTTCGACCACGTCGTCGCGGTCTCGAGCGTCTCGCAGAACACTCCGGCGTCCAGCAGCGAATCGCGCAGGTACGGGCCGTCGAAGCGCCCCTGCAGCCACTCCTCCGCCGCGCCCTCCCCCGCCGATGTGCCGCCGGCAGCCGACAGCAGCGCGCTGGTGCGGGCTCGACGCTCGGCGATCCCCTCGCCCTCGTACACGGTCACGACACTCGCGCCCTTCGCGAGCGCCTTGCCGATCTTGCCGACCTGCGCCAGGCTCACGGCGGTCTCCGTCTCGTCGGACAGGCGGATGACGGTGGGCCCGGACCCCTGCTGCGCCACGCTCCGCAGCCCCGCGGCTCCGGCGGCGAAATCCGGGAACGACCACGACTCGAACACGCGCTCCCGCGGGACCGGGTGCACACGCACGCGCACCTCGGTGATCACGCCGAAGATTCCCTCCGAGCCGAGGAACACCCGGATCAGATCCGGACCGGCGGCGGAGCCTGGTGAGCGCCCGAGGTCGATGTCGCCGGTCGGCGTCGCGACACGGATCCCCGTCACCATGGTGTCGAAGCGCCCGTTGCCCGCGGAGTTCTGGCCGGAGGAACGGGCCGCCGCGAAGCCGCCGATCGTCGCATAACGGAAGCTCTGCGGATAGTGACCGAGTTCGAAGCCGTGAGCCGCGAGCAGCGACTCGGCCTCCGGTCCCGTGGTACCGGCCTCGAGCACCGCTTCTCCGCTGACCTCGTCGAGGCGGATCAGCCCGCTCAGGCGGCGCAGGTCGAGGCTCACGACCGCATGCTGGTCTCCCCTGTCCGGGTCCAGCGCTCCGACGACGCTCGTGCCGCCACCGAAGGGGATGATCGCGACACCACGCCTGACCGCGACATCGAGGCAGGCGCGGACCTCGTCGTGGCTCGCGGGTCGGATCACCGCGTCCGGGACCTCCTGCTCCCGCTGCCGGCGCCGGAGGAGGTCCGGAGTCGAGCGTCCGCCGGCATGACGGATACGCGCTTCCGCGGTGACGTCCACGTGCTGCGGGCCGACGGCGGCGCCGAACGCCACGAGGTCCTCGTCATCGAGCACCGAGGGCGACACCCGCACCTGGGCGAGCTCGACCGCAGGCTCGGGCTTGCGGACACGTCCGAGCAGCAGGGGCAGCAGCGTGCGCACCGCGAGCGGCAGATCCTTCGCCTTGTCCGGTTCGCCCCAGCCGTTCCACCTCATCGACGGGTCGGCATCGACCCTGCCATCGTCTTGGCCCATGCGTTACAGTGTGACACATCATGGAAGAACGTCAACCGCTCTGGGACACCACGCAGGCGCGCATCCTCGACGCCGCGGACACGCTGATCGAACGTCGGGGAGTCCACGGGGTCACGATCGCCGAGCTCGCACGCCGCTCCGAACTCAGCCGCCCCACGATCTACCGCAACTGGAGCGACGCCGACGACGTCGTCCGCGCCGCACTGCTCCGCCGCGTCGACGGCATCCTGAGCACCTTCTCCGCCGACGCGCGCACCCGGACGGCGCTGGTCGACGACGTGCTGCGCTTCACCTCCCTCTTCCGCAACGACCCGCTGTACGCGCGACTGCTCGACGACGAACCGGAGGCGTTCACGCGCTACACCCTGCAGCGCGTCGGATCGAGTCAGCGCATGATCCTGCAGTGGCTGGCGACCGCGATCGGCTCCGCGCAGGCCGACGGGTCGGTCAGGCCGGGGGAACCACAGGAGATCGCAGTCATGCTGATGCTCATCGCGCAGTCCGCGGTCCTCTCGCACGGCACGGTCGCCGACCTCATCTCCGAGTCCGCGTGGGAGCGTGAACTGCGCGCCGCGCTCGATGGGCTGCTGCGCCCATGAGCACGCCGTCATCCGCGCTCAACGTCGCACGCCGAAGGACCGACCTGACCCTCGCCGCCGACGAACGGGTGGACGTGCTCGTCATCGGCGGCGGCATCACCGGAGTCGGCGTGGCGCTCGACGCCGCCTCCCGCGGCCTCAGCGTGACCCTGATCGAGGCGGAGGATCTCGCCTTCGGCACCAGTCGTTTCAGTTCGAAGCTCGTGCACGGCGGACTGCGCTACCTCGCGACGGGCGACGTCGCCACCGCGAAGGAGAGCGCGCGGGAGCGGCACCTGCTCATGACGACGATCGCTCCGCACCTGATCCGACAGCTCGGACAGCTGCTGCCCTTCAGCCGCGACGTCACACTGCGTCAGCGGGTGGCGGGCGCCGCCGGTATGGGGCTCGGCGACCTGCTCCGGATGCGGGCGCACACGCCGCGGGCAGTGCTGCCCGCACCCCGGATCGTGTCCGCGAGGGAGGCGACCCGACTGGCACCCGCCCTCGACTCTCGCGGTCTGCGGGGCGGCATGCTGTCATACGACGGACAGCTCGACGACGACGCCCGGCTGGTGACCACGGTGGCACGGACCGCCGCGGCGCGCGGTGCGCGCATCCTGACCAGGGTCCGCGCGATCGCGCTCCGGGGCGACGGGGCGATCGCCGAGGACGTGCTCACGGGAGAGCGGCTCGAGGTCGCCGCCCGCTCCGTGATCAACGCCACCGGCGTATGGGCCGGATCGCTCGACGAAGCCATCCGTGTACGTCCCAGTCGGGGGACCCACATCGTGCTCGACGCCGCAGATCTGGGGTCGCCGACGGCGGCGCTCACCATCCCCCACGAGGGGTCGGTCAGTCGCTATGTCTTCGCTCTTCCGCAGGCGCACGGGCGGGTGATCGTCGGTCTCACGGACGAAGACGCGCCGGGCGCCGTGCCCCTTGTGGCAAAGCCGACCGAGCCGGAGATCGACTTCCTCCTGCGAAGCCTCAACCGGGTGATCACGACACCGATGCGACGCGATCAGGTGCGCGGCGCGTTCGCGGGCCTGCGCCCTCTCGTCGACAGCGGGACGGACGCCACGGCCGACGTCTCGCGTCGACACCTCGTGGCAGTGTCCGACGCGGGTTTCGTGACGGTGCTCGGTGGGAAGCTGACGACGTATCGTCGCATGGCCGAGGATGCCGTGGATCTGGCATCGGAGGCGCGTGGACTGCGGGCGGCAACCAGTCGCACCGCCTCACTGCGCCTCGTGGACCGCGAGGTCGCCACCACCGGCGAGGTGCTCGATGTCGTGACGGGGCTGACGCGCGCGGAGGTCGAGTTCGCTGTCCGGGCCGAGGGTGCCCTGACCGTCGAGGACGTGCTCGATCGGCGTACCAGGGTCGGGCTCGTCGACGCCGATCGGAACCGGTGTCTTCCGGCCGTCGACGAGGTCGTCGCACGCACCCTCGCCGACGTCGGCTGAGCCGGCCGCGGGGCCGTTCCGCGTCGCCCCGTATCCACGGCACGGCGCCCAGGGGAACGACCGGGGAACAGCGCATGAAATCCCCCGGTCGATGCCATCGTCCGGCGTCCTCGCGCGCCATCACCCTGCACAGTGGTGTCATGGACGTGCTCTTCACGATGCTGGGCGGCAAGGGGATGTCGGGGCTGCTGAAGACCGGCACGGCGATCCTCACCACTCTCCTGGTCCTTCCCGCGCTGCTCAAGCTCTTCGTCGTCACAGTCGATGAAGGCTGGGCCGCGATCCGGACCCGCAACGGCAAGCCCATCATCCGCAACCGTCCGCAGCGCCGGCCGACCGCGCGCGGCGGGGCTGTCGGGGAGGTCGTGGTCCTCGACCCCGGCTCTCACGGCGCCTTCCCGCTCTTCTACTGGTATCGACTGGTCGATGTGCGCTGCCGGGCGACCGACCTGCCCGTCCGCGAGATGGGCGGCGCGAGCGGGCATCAACACCGCGTGCATGCGTCGTTCGAATGGCGCCCGATACCGACGGGCCGCGATCTCCGGGTGTTCGAGCTCGACGTCGTCAACGTCAAGGAGCGCGCCTCGAACATCGTCGGGGCGGCCCTGAGAGACGTGATCAGGGGCCTCGACGGCACCGAGCTGCCGCACAACGACGAGATCAATGCGCGCGTGATCGCCGCCAGCGCGGAAGAGGTTCGTCGCGCCTGCGGGGTGGAGCTCGTGCGTGTGATGGTCACGGGCGACGCACTGACCGACGGGTATCTGATGTCGACGGCGCTCCGCGACGTGGATCGCGGCGCGCAGGCCGTCGCCGCACTGCACGCACTGAACTGACGCGGTCCATCGGCTCGGACCGTCGGCCTCGTCAGCGATCAGTGGCGTTCGCGGAGGGGCAGGTCGATCGTGCCCGTCTCGCCCGCATCCCGCGCCTTCGGGATCCTGGTCCCGAGGACCTGCGACACGATGTCCTGGGCGATCTTCGGCGCCGTGAGGCCCGCATCCGCGAGGATCTGATCCCGCGAGGCATGATCGATGAACTCGTCGGGCAGACCCAGCTCATCCACCGCCGTGTCGATGCCGGCTTCCCGCAGGACCTGTCGCACCCGGGTGCCGATACCGCCGACGCGGATGCCGTCCTCGACGGTGATGACGAGACGGTGGTGCGCAGCCAGCTCGATCACCGACGGCTGCACCGGGATCGCCCAGCGCGGATCGATGACCGTGGCGCCGATACCCTGCGCTCGGAGCCGGTCTGCGACGTCGAGGGCCAGCTCGGCGAACGGGCCGATGGCGACGATCAGCACGTCCTCCGATTCCCCTCGGGCGAGCACGTCGACGCCGTCCTCCAGCCGCTCGATGGCGGGGAGGTCGGCCGCGACCTCACCCTTCGGGAAGCGGATGACGGTCGGAGCATCAGCGACCTGGACCGCCTCGCCCAGGGCCTCGGTCAGGCGTGCTCCGTCCCTCGGAGCGGCGATGCGGATGTGCGGGACGATCTGCAGCATGGCGAGATCCCACATACCGTGGTGGCTGGGGCCGTCCGGGCCCGTCACGCCGGCACGGTCGAGCACGAACGTGACGCCCGCACGGTGCAGTGCGACATCCATCAGCACCTGATCGAACGCTCGGCCCATGAACGTCGCATAGAGGGCGACCACGGGGTGCAGTCCGCCATACGCCAGCCCCGCTGCGGAAGCCACCGCATGCTGCTCGGCGATCCCCACGTCGTACACACGATCGGGGAATCGCTCGGCGAACGGCGCGAGACCTGTCGGTCGCAGCATCGCGGCCGTCATCGCGATGACGTCGCTGCGCTGCTCCCCCACAGCGACGAGGGCATCCGAGAACACGTCGGTCCATCCACGACCGCCCGACGACAGCGTCTCACCCGTCGTCGGATCGATCTTGCCGACCGCGTGGAACTGGTCGGCCTCGTCGTCGCGGGCGGGCTGATATCCGCGCCCCTTCTCGGTGATCGTGTGCACGATGACCGGGGCGCCGTACGACTTCGCCAGCTCGAGCGTCTCGAGCAGGGCGGGAAGATCGTGTCCGTCGACCGGGCCGAGGTACTTGATGTCGAGGTTCGAATAGAGCGCCTCGTTGTTGGTGAATCGCGAGAGGAAACCGTGGGTTCCGCCGCGCACGCCGCGGAACACCGCGCGCCCCACGGGACCGAACGCGCGGAACAGACGATCCGAGCGCTGGTGGAGATCCTTGTACGCCGCCGCGGTGCGCACGCGGTTCAGGTAGCGCGACATGCCGCCGATCGTGGGCGCGTACGAGCGGCCGTTGTCGTTGACGACGATCACGAGATTCCGGTCGTTGTCGTCGGAGATGTTGTTCAGCGCCTCCCACGTCATACCGCCCGTGAGCGCTCCATCGCCGACGACGGCCACGACGTGCCGATCCGCGCGACCGGTCGCCGTGAGCGCCCGGGAGATGCCGTCAGCCCAACTCAGCGAACTCGACGCGTGCGAGGACTCGACGACGTCGTGCGCGCTCTCGCCGCGCTGCGGATAGCCGGCGAGTCCGCTGCGGACCCGCAACGCCGAGAAGTCCTGCCGCCCCGTGAGGAGTTTGTGCACGTAGGACTGATGTCCGGTGTCGAAGATGAAGGGGTCATCCGGAGACGAGAAGACCCGGTGCAGAGCGATGGTCAGCTCGACGACGCCCAGGTTCGGACCGAGGTGCCCACCCGTCTGCGAGACGTTCTCGACCAGGAACGCGCGGATCTCTGCGGCGAGCTCGTCCAGTTGATCGGCCGAGAGCGCGTCCAGATCACGGGGTCCTGAGATGCTCGGAAGAATGGGCATCTGCGCCTCCTCACAGGCTTCGCCAGAAGCGCCCGACGAGGGTGCGGGCGCCCGTCGATCCTACCGCGCCCGGTGGAGAGAAGCCGGTGAGCGCGGCCCCCCTTGACACGAAGGGGCGGCACGATGAAGGGGCCCGGATCCGAAGACCCGAGCCCCTTCGTCTGCGCGATCAGACCAGCGAACGCAGCACGTACTGCAGGATGCCGCCGTTGCGGTAGTAGTCGGCCTCACCGGGGGTGTCGATGCGGACGACCGCGTCGAACTCGATCGGCTGCTTGCCCTCGGGCGAGTGCTCGCTCGGGGTGGCGGTGACCTTGACGGTCTTCGGCGTGACACCGTTGTTGAGCTCCTCGAGGCCGGAGATCGAGACGATCTCGGTGCCGTCGAGACCCAGCGACTCCCAGCTCTCGCCTGCGGGGAACTGCAGCGGGACGACGCCCATGCCGATCAGGTTCGAGCGGTGGATGCGCTCGAAGCTCTCGGTGATGACGGCCTTGACGCCCAGCAGGCTGGTGCCCTTGGCCGCCCAGTCGCGCGACGAACCCGAGCCGTACTCCTTGCCTCCGAAGATGACGAGGGGCGTGCCCTGCTCCTGGTAGTTCATGCTCGCGTCGTAGATGTACGACTGCGGGCCGCCGGGCTGCGTGAAGTCGCGCGTGAAACCACCCTCGACCACCTGCCCGTCGTTGACGGCAGAGACCATGAGGTTCTTCAGGCGGATGTTCGCGAACGTGCCGCGGATCATGACCTCGTGGTTGCCGCGACGCGAGCCGAAGGAGTTGAAGTCCTTGCGGTCGACGCCGTGCTCCGTGAGGTACTGGGCCGCAGGCGTGCCGGCCTTGATGTTTCCGGCGGGCGAGATGTGGTCGGTGGTGACCGAGTCGCCGAGCGTCGCCATGACACGCGCACCCTCGATGTCCTTCACCGGGGTGAGCTCCATCGTCATGCCGTCGAAGTACGGTGCCTTGCGGACGTACGTGGAGTCCTCGTCCCACTGGAAGATGGCGTCATCCGGGGTGGGGAGGCTGCGCCAGCGCTCGTCGCCGTCGAACACCGTCGCGTACTGCTTGATGAACTGCTCGCGCGAGATCGAGGAGTCGACGAGCTCCTGCACCTCGGCCGGCGTGGGCCAGATGTCCTTCAGGAAGACGTCTTCGCCGTCCTTGCCCTTGCCGAGCGCGTCGTTCTCGAAGTCGAAGTGCATCGACCCTGCGAGAGCGTACGCGATGACCAGCGGCGGGCTGGCGAGGTAGTTCATCTTCACGTCGGGGCTGATGCGCCCCTCGAAGTTGCGGTTGCCCGAGAGGACGGCCGTGACGGCGAGGTCGTGCGAGTTGATCGCCTCCGACACCTCTTCGATCAGCGGACCCGAGTTGCCGATGCAGATCGTGCAGCCATAGCCGACGGTGTAGAACCCGAGACCCTCGAGGTCCTTGTCGAGCCCGGACTTCTCGTAGTAGTCCGTGACGACCTTCGATCCCGGTCCGAGCGTGGTCTTGACCCAGGGCTTCTGCTTCAGCCCCTTCTCCAGCGCCTTGCGTGCGACGAGACCGGCGGCGATCATCACCGACGGGTTCGACGTGTTGGTGCACGAGGTGATGGCGGCCAGCGTGACGGCGCCGTTGTCGAGGATGTACTTCTCCCCCGACGGCGTCGTGACCGGCACGGGCTTCGAGGCGTTCGCCGGAGCGCCGCTGTTGATGTGCACCGGCCGCGTGGTCGGCTCTTCTTCGCCGGGGACCGAGCCCGGGTCGGATGCCGGGAAGGAGTGCTTCGACTCGAGGTCGACGATGTCGTCGGACGTCGATGCGGTCGTGTAGCCGAGGATGTCCTGCTCGAACTGGGCCTTGGCCTCGGAGAGCAGGATGCGGTCCTGCGGACGCTTCGGGCCGGCGATCGACGGCACGACGGTGCCGAGGTCGAGCTCGAGGTACTCGCTGAAGGTCGGCTCGACGCTCGCATCGTGCCAGAGCTTCTGCTCCTTGGCGTACGCCTCGACCAGGGCGACGGCCTCTTCGCTGCGACCGGTGAGGCGCAGGTAGTCGAGCGTCACGTCGTCGATCGGGAAGATCGCGGCCGTGGAGCCGAACTCGGGCGACATGTTGCCGATGGTGGCACGGTTGGCGAGCGGCACCGAGGCGACGCCTTCGCCGTAGAACTCGACGAACTTGCCGACCACGCCGTGCTTGCGCAGCAGATCGGTGATCGTGAGCACGACGTCGGTCGCGGTGACGCCGGCGGGGATCTCGCCGGAGAGCTTGAAGCCGACGACGCGCGGGATGAGCATCGACACGGGCTGGCCGAGCATGGCCGCCTCGGCCTCGATTCCACCGACGCCCCAGCCCAGCACTCCCAGGCCGTTGACCATGGTGGTGTGCGAGTCGGTGCCGACGCAGGTGTCGGGGTATGCGCGCAGCACACCGTCGACGTTGCGGTCGTAGATGACCTTGGCGAGGTGCTCGATGTTCACCTGGTGGACGATTCCGGTTCCCGGCGGGACGACCTTGAAGTCGCTGAACGCCGTCTGGCCCCAGCGCAGGAACTGGTAGCGCTCGCCGTTGCGCTCGTACTCGATCTCGACGTTGCGCTCGAGCGCGTTCTCCGAGCCGAACAGATCGGCGATGACGGAGTGATCGATGACCATCTCGGCGGGCGAGAGCGGATTGATCTTGTTCGCATCGCCGCCCAGCGCCGTGACGGCCTCACGCATGGTGGCGAGGTCGACGATGCAGGGCACACCGGTGAAGTCCTGCATGACCACGCGGGCCGGCGTGAACTGGATCTCGGTGTTGGGCTCTGCCGCGGCATCCCACGAACCCAGCGCCTCGATCTGCGCCTTCGTCACATTCGCGCCGTCCTCGGTGCGAAGCAGGTTCTCCAGGAGGACCTTGAGACTGAAGGGGAGCTTCTCGAAACCGGGCACCGTGTCGATGCGGAAGATCTCGTAGTCGGTGCTGCCGACTGTCAGGGTGCTCTTGGCACCGAAGCTGTTCACCGTGGACACGAATCCGTCTCCTTCTATTCGGATGGGAGCGACAGGCGCCTCCATCTTGCTCGCCAGCGAGCCCCTGCGGCTAGCAAGGCGGACCTAACCAGTCTGCTCCGCGCAGCTCACCGGCGAAAGCCTGCGATTTATCTTGATGTCAAGATAAATCTATCATGCCTCGGCGACATCTTCGCGCGACGGTCCGCGCGGATGGAGAGCGCGCACGACGAGCCAGGTGACGGCGATCAGCGGCGCGAAGAGCGGGAGTCCCATGACGAGCTTGAGCGTGCCGAGTGCGGTCACGTCGCCCGCGAGATACAGCGGGAGCTGCACGGCGAGTCGGGCGAAGAAGAGTGCGGCCCACGCGATTCCGAGCCAGAAGTAGGCGCGGCGCTTGCGGCGATCTTCGCGCCAGGTGGTGCCCTCCCCCATCAGGAAGCCGACGGCGAGGCCGATCAGGGACCAGCCGATCAGGGCCGACACCAGGATGACCGTTCCGTAGACCGCGTTGGTGATGAGCCCCGGAACGAAGTTGTCGGCGCCGCGTCCGGTCCACAATGCGAGTGCTGCCGCGGCGGCCGCGGCGACGAGCCCGCCGATCGCGGCGGAGGGCGGCGACTTCTGCAGCAGGCGCACCATCGTGAAGACCGCGGCGAGACCGACCGATATGCCCAACGACAGGATCAGCGGCTCGGGGCGGATCGTGAAGATGATCACGAACGCCAGGCTCGGCAGCACCGACTCGAGGACGCCGCGGACCCCGCCGATCGCCGACCAGACGACCTTGTGCGTGCTCGCACTCTCCGACGGGTCGAGCCCGGCGCGGCGCGCGGCGCCTCCGAGAGCTTCCCCGAGGATCTCGGAGGTGCTCTTCTCGCGTTCCGGGTCGGCGTCCGGGGTGCTCACGCGGAGCCCGGGGTCGCCGGCATCTTCAGCGGGATCAGATCACGCGGCGGCATCGGAGAGCCGCCGCGGACGACGACGATCGAACGGAACAGATCCTCGACCTTGGCACCGGCCTCAGGATCCGACGCACCGGCTCCGCCGATCACGCCGCGGAGGAACCAGCGCGGGCCGTCGATGCCGATGAACCGCGCGAGACGCAGACCCGAGCCTTCGCTGGCCGCTGCGGGCACTTCGGCGAGAAGCTCCTTGCCCAGGGGTCCGTCCCGCTCTTCGACGCGACCGCCCTGTGCCTTGACCTGGTCGCGCAGCTGCACGCGCGTCTCATCCCACAGTCCGCCGGACCTCGGTGCGGCGAACGGTTGCACCTGCAGAGAGGAGTCCGCGTAGTCGAGGCCGACGGCGACGATGCGCTTGGTCTGCTCCTCCACCTCGAGTCGAAGATTGAGCCCCTCGCGCGGCAGGATCTTGATCCCGCCCAGGTCGATGTACGGGCGGACCGGGTTCGCCTCGGAGTCGTCGAAGGGTCCGTCGGTGGCGCGGTTCGCGGGCGCCGACTTGGAAGGAGTCGCGTTGTTGTCAGTCATCTGTTCTGCCCTGCTTCGTTCTGCGTGAGCCCCGCCTGGTACCCGGTGGAGCCGAAACCGCCGTCGCCGCGGACGCTGTCCGGCAGCTCGTCCACCGAGATGAACGTGGCGCGTGTCACCGGCATGATGATCAGCTGTGCGATGCGATCGCCGACCGCCACATCGTACGCGCTCCTGATGTCGGTGTTGATCAGGCTCACCTTGATCTCGCCGCGGTAGCCGGCATCCACGGTCCCCGGAGAGTTCACGATCGAGATCCCGTGCTTGGCGGCCAGCCCGCTGCGCGGAACCACGAAGGCCGCATAGCCGTCGGGAAGAGCGATCCGGACTCCGGTGGCGACGAGAGCGCGCTCGCCCGGTTCCAGATGCACTGCCTCGGCCGCGACCAGATCGGCGCCGGCGTCGCCCGGATGCGCGTATCCGGGCACCACTGCAGCGATAATGGGGACATCAACGGAATCGGTCACCCCATGAGGCTAATGCAGAACCCCGCCACAGACGCACGTGCCCGCTATCGCGAACGGCTCTCCCCCAGCCTCTGGCTGCTGGTGACCGTCGCGGTCGCAGGGCCGATGGTGTCCCTCGTCTTCGTGCCCATCGGATCGACCTTCGCGCTCATCGTCGGCGCCGCCGTCTCCGCGCTCCTGGTGCTCGGCTTCATCGCGGCGACTCCGGTCGTGTCGGTGGAGGGTCGCGTCCTGCGCGCCGGACGCGCACACATCGATGTCGAGCACCTCGGCGAACCCCTCGCGCTCGTCGGTGAAGAAGCCCGCCAGGCACGCGGCCCCGGTCTCCCTGCGCGCGGCTGGCACCTGATCCGCGGCGGGATCGACGGGATCGTCGTCGTCCCGAATCTCGACGTGGACGACCCGGTCGACACGTGGACCATCTCGACCCGCACGCCCGACCGCCTGGTCGCGGCGATCAGGGCGGCCCGTTCCTGACCGCACCCGCCGTTCATCGGGGGCACCGCCCGTTCCTGACGGGCGCTGCCACATACGACAGCGCGCCCCTGACCGGACGGTCGGGGGCGCGTGAGACGTCGCTCGGAGGACTGCTTACGCAGCGCACTCCTTGCAGATGGGCCCGGATGCGCCCTCGTGGTCGAGCTGAGAGCGGTGCTTCACGAGGAAGCAGCTCATGCACGTGAACTCGTCCTGCTGCGCGGGCAGCACGACGACGTCGAGCTCGAGGTCGGAGAGGTCGGCACCCGGAAGGTCGAAGTTCGACGGGTTGTCGGAGTCTTCGTCCCCGCTTGAGCCGGAAGATTTGTCCGGCACACGCTCCTTGAGGGCTTCGATCGACTCGGAGTCGTCTTCGCTCTTTCGGGGGGCGTCGTAATCGGTTGCCATGCGGTAGATCTCCACTTTCATGGTGCGAGTGGGTGGTGCGCCGTCGGGTATCGGCGGCCATAGTTTGCACGACCGGGAGACATAACGCAAATGCGGTCGGTGCGACAGAGCAAACTCACGGCACGCCCAGGGTATTCCCGGTCCGGACGCCGCATGCGTGACACCATGAACGGACACCCATCAGAGGGGCATTCGCATGGAAAACGTCACCATCGTCGGCACAGAAGCAGGAGTCCTCGTACTCGCGACAGAGTCGGGCGAGCGGTTCTCGCTGCCCATCGACGACGTGCTGCAGCGTGAGATCCGTCGCGCCACCCGGCAGGCCGAGCCCACCGCCCAGAAACTCGCCGCGAGCCCGCGCGACATCCAGGCGCAGATCCGCGCCGGACTCACCGCGCCCGAGGTCGCCGAACTGCTGGGAATCAGCGTCGACGACGTCGCCCGCTTCGAGGGGCCGGTCCTCGCCGAGCGCGAGCACATCATCGGCCAGGCACTCGCGGTTCCGGTGCTGATCGGAAGTGAAGTCGAACCCGACGCCCAGCCCACCTTCGGCGTCGCGGTCCGCGCGAAGCTCGCCGAGGTCGCAGCGACCGCGGAGCGGTGGGCCAGCTGGAAAGAGGAGTCCGGCTGGACGATCAAGCTCGAGTTCACCGCGAACGACGTCGATCACGATGCCCGGTGGAGCTTCGACCCGCGTCGCAGTGCCCTCTCGCCTCTGAACGCGGATGCCACTCAGCTCTCGCGCCAGGGCTCGCTGCCCGAGGGGCTCATCCCGCGCCTGCGCGCCGTGGATGCGGAGCGCACGACCTCCCCTTACAAAGACGAGAGCCGGTTCGATTCGGGCGCCTTCGGCCCGCGTCTGCTTCCCGCACCCGAGGCCGAGGTCGAAGACCCGTCACTCCCCGAGCGCTCCGACGTCGCCGCGCAGGATGCCGCGATCAATCGCGCGCCCTCTGCGCAGAACACGAGCCCTGAAACAGCGGACCTGCTCGAGGCTCTCCGCCGTCGTCGGGGTCAGCGCGAAACGGCTCCGCTGCTCGAAGACACCGACGACGTCGAGCACTCCGACCCGATCTCGCTGTTCGACGCGCTCGAACAGCCCGACGACGAGCCGGAGCCCGAACGCCCTTCTGCACAAACTGCTCCTTCGGATTCCGGAGACTCCGGCGGCCGCCGCCGTCGCCGCAACGCGATGCCCTCATGGGATGAGATCGTCTTCGGAGCGCGCACCGACGAGTGATCCGCACCGACGTGTGACCGGCACGAGCAGGTGACCGGCGCCCATCCGGTGGGCACCTCTCAGCGCGCGAAGGCTCCGAGCCTGATCAGCGGCACCTGTCGCTCCTCCGGAGTGAGCGCCCCGTGCTGCCCAACCATTCCTCGCCCGCGCTGGTCCGCCGCGGTGCCGTCGTAGACCGCCCACGTGCCACGCGCGATGGCCAGCAGATCGCCGATCCGCGCGGACGCCGCCGTGGTGACGGTCGGCCCGAACATTCCGCCGCGAATGGCTTCGTACCGGGTGACGACGTCGGCGATCCCCTCGAGGTCGGCGCGCCACCGAGCGGTCACTGCGGCGGCGTCGGCGTCGGGCTCGAGGTAGGCGTGCAGCATCCGCGGCTCGCCGCCGACATGCCGGACGCCCCGCAGATGTGCCTCGTCGAGCACGACCTGCCGATTGACTGCGACATCGACCATGCCGTGGTCCGAGGTGACGAGCACGCCGACTGCGGGCGGCACCCGCACCGCCAGGGCGGCATCGATTTCTTCGAGGGCGGCGACCCACTCGGCAGATGCGATCCCGTGCTTGTGGCCGGCTTTGTCGACCTCGGGCAGGTAACAGTAGACGAGTGATCCCGGGTGCTCCCGGGCGAGCGTGTACGCGGTTTCGATGCGCGCTTCCGCCGTGGTCGCGGCGACGAACTCGGCGCCCCGGAGCGTGGCCTTCGTGAACCCGCTGTGGGCGTAGCCGGCGAACCCGACCGCGAAGCTCTCGTGGCCGGCGCGACCGGCACGTTCGAAGATGGTCGGCGCCGGCTGCCAGGTGAACGGATCGATCCCGTCGGTCTCCCAACCGCTGAGCTGGTTGACGAGCACGTCGCGGCCGGCGTCGAGCACCCGGTAGCCGACGAGGCCGTGCTCACCCGGCCAGACGCCGGTGACGATGCTGGTGAGCGCCGCGGCCGTCGTGGAGGGGAACACCGACTGCGCGACATCCTTCTTCGCCATCCCGGCCGTGAGCGCGCGGGCATGTCCCGCGTGGGCCCGAAGGCTGATCGCCCCGAGGCCGTCGACGACGACGAGAACGACGGACTCCGCACGCGGCAGCACCTCGGATTCGCCTCGGAGCGCGGCGAACAGGTCGTCCGCCACCCCGACGACGCTCCGGGCGCCGGGCGACGCGGACGGTAGCATGAGGGACATCCGAGCCAGTCTGACACAGGCTCCCGTACGCCCTCAGGAAGTCCATGCCGAAAACCCCGCCGCCCGAGCCCGTCGAGGAGCGCATCCAGGACATCGACCTCTCCACCGAGATGCAGGGCTCGTTCCTCGAGTACGCGTACTCGGTGATCTACTCGCGCGCTCTGCCTGACGCGCGCGACGGTCTGAAGCCGGTGCAGCGCCGCATCCTGTACCAGATGGCCGAGATGGGCCTCCGCCCCGACCGAGGCCATGTCAAGAGCGCACGCGTCGTGGGCGAGGTGATGGGAAAACTCCACCCGCACGGCGACTCCGCCATCTATGACGCGCTGGTCCGTCTCGCGCAGGAGTGGGCGCTGCGTGTTCCTCTGATCGACGGCCACGGGAACTTCGGTTCGCTCGACGACGGTCCGGCCGCTGCCCGATACACCGAGGCGCGGCTCGCCGCCCCGGCCCTCGCTCTCACGGAGAACCTCGACGAGGACGTCGTCGACTTCATCCCGAACTACGACGGTCAGTTCCAGCAGCCGTCCGTGCTCCCGGCCGCCTTCCCGAACCTCCTCGTCAACGGGGCGAGTGGCATCGCCGTGGGCATGGCGACCAACATGGCGCCGCACAACCTCATCGAGGTCGTGGCCGCTGCGACGCATCTGCTCGAGAACCCGGATGCCACGACCGAAGAGCTGATGGAGTTCGTCCCCGGTCCCGACTTCCCCTCGGGCGGCATCCTGATGGGTCTCGACGGCGTCAAGGACGCCTACACGAACGGACGCGGCGCACTCAAGGTCCGCGGGAAGACCTCGATCGAGCCGCTGGGCCCCCGACGCACCGGCATCATCGTCTCCGAGCTGCCGTACATGGTCGGACCCGAGCGCCTGATCGAGAAGATCCGCGACGCCGTGCAGTCGAAGAAGCTGCAGGGGATCAGCGACGTCACCGATCTGACCGACCGCAACCACGGGCTGCGCGTCGCCATCGGCGTCAAGACGGGGTTCGACCCGAACGCCGTCCTGGAGCAGCTGTACCGACTGACTCCGCTGGAAGACTCGTTCAGCATCAACAACGTCGCGCTCGTCGACGGTCAGCCGCGCACCCTCGGCCTCAAGGAGATGCTGAGCGTCTACGTCGGCCATCGTCTCGAGGTGATCACGCGGCGGAGCCGCTACCGCCTCGCCCGCAGAGAAGAGCGCCTGCACCTCGTCGAGGGCCTGCTCATCGCGATCCTCGACATCGACGAGGTCATCCAGGTCATCCGTTCCTCCGACGACTCGGAGCAGGCACGCACGCGCCTGCGCTCGGTGTTCGATCTGAGCGAGCTGCAGGCCGAGTACATCCTCGAACTTCGACTGCGTCGCCTGACCAAGTTCTCTCGCATCGAGCTCGAGACCGAGCGCGATGCGCTGCTGGCGGAGATCGCCTCGCTCCGTGAGCTGCTCGGCAGCCCGGTGCTCCTCCGCGCCGTCGTCGCCAAAGAGTTGGATGCTGCCGCCGATGCCTACGGCACACCGCGCCGGACCCTACTGATGAACGCCGCTCCGCCGAAGCCCCGAGCGACCAAGGGAGCGGTCGACCTGCAGATCGCCGACGCCCCCACGGTTCTCGTCCTCTCCACCACGGGCCGCGCCGTGCGGGTCGACCTCGGCGAGGGGCAGGAGCTCACGGTTCCGACACGCCGCAGCAAGCACGACGCGATCCTGACGACGGTCGAGACGACGGTCCGCGCGGAGATCGGTGCCCTCACCAGCCTCGGCCGTGTCGTGCGCTTCTCCCCCGTCGACCTGCCCTCCGTTCCTTCGACGTCCGTCCAGCTCGCCGCGGGAACGCCGCTGCGCGACTACCTCGGCATCACGACCAGGAACGAGCGGATCCTCGGTTTCGTGCGTTTCGACAGCGAGACGCCGATCGCGCTCGGCACGGCCCAGGGAACGGTGAAGCGGATCGTCCCGTCGGCGCTGCCGGTGCGTCCCGATCTCGAAGTCATCGGGATGAAGCCCGGCGACACGGTCGTGGGAGCCGCAGAGGCCCCCGACGACGCCGATCTCGTGTTCGTCACGACCGACGCGCAACTGCTCCGCTTCTCCGCTGCGAACGTGCGCCCCCAGGGGGCACCTGCGGGCGGCATGGCGGGCGTCAAGCTGGGCTCCGGGGCATCCGTGCTGTTCTTCGGCGCGATCGATCCCTCGACGGAGGCTGTCGTCGCGACGGTCTCCGGTGGCGAGAGCATCCTGCCGGGCACCGACCCCGGACGAGCGAAGGTGTCGGCCTTCACGGAGTACCCGGCCAAGGGCCGCGCCACGGGCGGGGTGCGCGCGCACGCGTTCTTGAAGGGCGAGGATCGACTCACCGTCGCCTGGGTGGGCCCGAACCCGCCGCTGGCGGTCGATCCCACCGGCGCCGTGCGCAAGCTCCCCGAGGCCGGAGCACGACGTGACGCCTCGGGCCAGCCCATCGACGGCGTGATCGGCAGCATCGGCCGCACACTCGTCTGAGAACGGGAGAGGGGCCGCGGATTGCCGCGGCCCCTCTCCTATTCCGTCGCCCGGTCCGGGTCAGGCGTCGATCGACTCCCGTGACAGCCGGTCGGACGAGTCGATGATGAACTCGCGTCGCGGCGCCACCTCGTTGCCCATGAGGAGCTCGAAGACGCGCCCCGCGGCCTCGGCATCCTCCATGCGCACTCGACGCAACAGACGGCCGGAACGGTCCATGGTGGTGTTCGCCAACTGCTCGGCATCCATCTCACCGAGACCCTTGTACCGCTGGATGGGCTCGTGCCACCGCTTGCCGGCCTTGCGAAGCTTCGTCAGCAGGGCATGCATCTCCTGCTCGCTGTAGGTGTAAATCGTCTCATTCGGCTTCGACCCCGGGTTCATCACGATCACCCGGTGCAGCGGCGGGACGGCGGCGAACACGCGGCCGTCCTCGATGAGCGGCCGCATGTAGCGGAAGAACAGCGTCAGCAGCAGCGTGCGGATGTGCGCACCGTCGACGTCGGCGTCGCTCATCAGGATGATCTTCCCGTAGCGGGCGGCGTTGATATCGAACGTCCGGCCGGAGCCGGCGCCGATCACCTGGATGATCGACGCGCACTCGGCGTTCGACAGCATGTCGCCGACCGAGGCCTTCTGCACATTGAGGATCTTCCCTCGGATCGGCAGCAGCGCCTGGAACTCGCTGTTACGCGCGTTCTTGGCGGTGCCGAGCGCGGAGTCGCCCTCGACGATGAACAGCTCGCTGCGGTCCACCTCGTTCGTGCGGCAGTCGACGAGCTTGGTCGGAAGCGTCGACGACTCGAGCGCGTTCTTCCGACGCTGAGTCTCCTTGTGCGCTCGCGCCGACACGCGAGCCTTCATCTCGGAGACGATCTTGTCGAGCAGCTGTGAGGCCTGGTTCTTGTCATCGCGCTTGGTCGAGCTGAAACGCTGCCCCAGGTCCTTGCGGATCACCTGGGCGACGATCGATCGAACGGCCGGCGTGCCCAGCACCTCTTTGGTCTGGCCCTCGAACTGCGGCTCGGGGACGTTGACCGTCAGGACAGCCGTCAGACCGGCCAGGACATCGTCCTTCTCGAGCTTGTCGTTGCCGACCTTGAGGCGGCGCGCGTTCTGCTCGACCTGCGTGCGCAGCACCTTCAGCAGCTCCTGCTCGAATCCCTGCTGATGCGTACCGCCCTTGGGCGTCGCGATGATGTTGACGAACGAGCGGACGCGGGTGTCGTAGCCGGTGCCCCAGCGCAGCGCGATGTCGACTGCGCACACACGCTCCACCTCCGTGGCGATCATGTGGCCGTCGGCCTGCAGAACGGGAACGGTCTCCTTGAACGTCCCCTCGCCCTGGATGCGCCAGGTGTCCGTGACGGGAGGATCGATCGCTAGGTACTCGACGAACTCCGAGATGCCACCCTCGTACAGGTACGAGGTCTCGACGGGGCCGAGCGTGGTGGTCTCACCGTCGGAATCAGGAACCGGGATGACCTGACCGGCAGCCCGCTCGTCCTTGACCACGATCTCGAGTCCCGGGACGAGGAAGGCCGTCTGGCGCGCCCGGGTCTCGAGATCGGCCAGCTGGAATGCCGCGTCCTTCGTGAAGATCTGACGGTCGGCCCAGTAGCGCACGCGTGTTCCGGTGACCCCGCGCGGCGCCTTGCCGATGACTCGAAGCTCACTGTTGTCCTCGAACGGCGTGAACGGGGCGTCAGGGCGCTTCTCGCCGGAATCCTTGAAGATGCCGGGCTCGCCGCGATGGAACGACATCGCATAGGTCTTCCCGCCCCGATCCACTTCGACGTCGAGACGTTCCGAGAGCGCGTTCACGACCGACGCGCCCACACCGTGGAGGCCGCCGGACGCGGCGTACGAGCCACCGCCGAACTTCCCGCCCGCGTGGAGCTTGGTGTAGACGACCTCGACGCCGGTCAGGCCGGTGCGGGGCTCGACGTCGACGGGGATACCGCGGCCACGGTCGTGGACCTCGACGCTGCCGTCGGCGTGCAGGATGATGTCGATCTTCGAGCCGTTGCCCGCCACCGCCTCGTCGACGGAGTTGTCGATGATCTCCCAGAGGCAGTGCATGAGGCCCGGAGAGCCGTTCGACCCGATGTACATGCCCGGGCGCTTGCGGACAGCTTCGAGCCCCTCAAGCACCTGGAGATGGTGGGCAGAATACTCGGCATTCACAATCTCCGAGTCTATTCTCGCCACCCGCACTCCAGCCGCAGACACTCCCCGCTGAGGCCGAGACGGTGGCCTTCCCGTACGCGCTGAGCGAAACACGCCGCAAACCGGGCATGCCCACAGGTAGTGCGTGGTTGTATTGACCAAATCAGCAAGCGAAGCCGACACCCGAGGAGGCGCCGAGATGAATGCAACGACCGAACGTGACACCTCCACCGTCGAGTTCCGCCTGACGGCCATGGATCGGTGTGATTCATGTGGCGCTCAGGCATACATCGCCGCTGAGGTGAACGGCTCCGAACTCCTCTTCTGCGCCCATCACGGCCGCAAGTACGAAGAGAAGCTGCGCAGCATCGCGACCAGCTGGCACGACGAGACCGCTCGCCTCATCGAAGCGGTCTGAGCTCTCGCTGCGGCCCGTCAGTCCTGGACGACGCGGCGGACCCGCGGCGTCAGCCGGGTGAGGATCTCCTCGCCCACCGTGTCGATGCGTTCGGCGAGCGAGGTCGCCGAGGACTCCCCCTGGGCCCCCGCTCCGAACAGGACGACCTCGTCGCCGACACGCGCGCCCGGCCACTCCTCGACAGACGACGCGGTGTGGCCCACGGAGCGGAGTTCCCTGGCGCCGCCCGGCGTGCCGACGAGCGCGCCGGACAGGGTCGACGGAAGCCCGTCGAAGCTTCCGATCCCGATCCAGACCTTGCCCTCGGTTATCTCATCGACGGTGGCGACGAGGCTCGCGACGGGCACGATCCCCTCGAGTTCCGGACCGTCCGCGGAGCGGATGCCGTAGCAGAACGCGCCGATGCGTGACATGGTTCCGCGAAGCTCAGGCCTCCACCAGGAGGCGGCCGACGCTGTCAGGTGCACCGCAGCAGGCGAGGAGCCGGAGTCCTCCACGACTCGCACGGCCTCGAGGAACACCGCCTGGGCGGCGTCGTCCTCGGCATCGCTCGCCTCGGCGATGTGGCTCCACACGCCGACGAGGTCCACCAGACCGGCCTGCTCCGCCCGTCGCGCCTCGGCCACGGCCGTCGCCCAGTCCTCGGGGAGCACGCCGTTCCGGTGCAGTCCGGTGTCGATCTTCAGGTGGACGCGTGCCCTCGCTCCCACAGCGGAGGCGCGGGAGCTGATCCGCCGGAGGTAGTCGATCGTGCCGACGCCGAGGTCGATGTCGTGCAGGAGCGCGTCGTCGATCTCGTCATCGGTCGACGTCACCCAGGCGAAGATCCGTGCGTCCCCTCCCGCCACCCGGCGTATCGCGAGTCCGCTGCGGATGTCGTAGCTGCCGAACCACTCCACGCCCTCTTGCCGCGCGGTGTCGACAGCCCAGGAGAGCCCGTGCCCGTAGGCGTCGTCCTTGAGAACGAACATCAGGCTCGAGGGCGAGACGCGCCGACGCACGGCCGAGATGTTCGCACGGAGGCTGCCGGTGCTCAGCCGGAGTTCAGGGCGGGTCACGCCTCCCACCCCCGGACTGCGTGCGATGCCGCGACGGTGATGAGTTCCGCCGGCTCCATCCCGGTGACCTCGGCCCACCGCGAGACACCACCCGCGAGCGGGCCGTTCCCGCCGAAGTAGGTGACCTCGGTCCCGGGCGCCGCGTCCGATCCTTCGAGGTCGACGACGCAGACATCCATGGCCACACGTCCGACGATGGGCCTGGCCGAGCCGTCGATCTCGACGTAGGCATGGTTTCCGAGCGCCCGGACGATTCCCTGCGCGTATCCTCCGGTCACCAGCGCCACCGTCGTCGCGGCCTCCGCGCGGAACGTGTACCCGTACGACACGGCATCCCCCGCGCGCAGAGGCTTGGTCGACAGCACGCGGCCGGTCAGCCGCATCACCGGACTCGTCGAAGGACGGCCCCGCTCGGCGGGCAGCCCGTACAGCAGCGCGGGATCGATGTCGGGCTCCCCGCTCGTCACCCCGATGATCCCTTCCAACTGGAGGGCTTCGACCTCACCCGGCTCGTCGACACGCACACTGTCCGCACCCGCCGCGGTCACAGCCTGCGCGACGGCGATGACACCGTGACCCCAGGCATCGCGGCGAAGGTCGGCGATGCGGCCACCCGCCTGGACCGCCGCTGCAGCGCCGGCGGCCAGCGCTGACCGGGAGATGATCGCCCGCGGCAGCGAGCTGGAAGTCGTTTCCCACACGGGTTCCAGCCTAGCCGCCGGCTCCCAGGTCGACCTGCGACGCCCCCGTAGACTGGAGGAGACCCCGACCCTGGAGCCATATGTCTCGTCTTTCCCTCGCGCCCCGCATCCGCTACCTGCTGGGACGTGCTCGCCGCATCGACGTCGGATCGGTGGTGGAACGGGCCAAAGAGGCCTCGGAGCAGCACCACAAGGCCGTGCCCGGCATCGTCGTGGACATGCTGTGGTCCGCCGCGCGCCACAACGTCGGCTTCCAGGACTACATCGACTACGACTTCGCGATGCTCACCAAGGCAGAGCGCGAGACATACATGACGCATCCGGTGTCGAACCAGCTGTCGCAGCGGTACGACCACCCGGATTACCGCTGGATCTTCCAGGACAAGGTCGAATTCGACAAGCAGTTCTCCGCATTCCTGAAGCGCGAATGGCTGGTCGTCGAAGAGGGCAACGCGCAGGCCGTCCGCGAACTCACCGAACGCCTGGGCACCATCGTGACAAAGGAGCCGGTGGGGCAGGCAGGAACGGGTGTGCACCGCTACCACGCTGCCGATATCGACGATTGGGACGAGTTCCACAAGGGACTGCTCACACGCGGTGAACTCCTCATCGAAGAGGTCATCCGTCAGCATGTCGCTCTCGCGGCCGTGTGCCCCGGCACCGTGAACACCACCCGCATCACCGCGTTCTTCGACGGTGAGAAGGCGCACATCCTCGCGATGGCGCAGAAGTTCGGGCGCGGCGCGGTCAGCGACCAGATGACCTTCGGCGGTTTCTACACGATGCTCGACGAGAACGGCCACGCCGTCGGCGCCGGGTACGACTCGCACGGGCACGTGCACGAGACGCACCCCGACTCGGGTTTCCGCATCGCCGACTTCCAGCTGCCGTACATGGACGAGGTACGGGCATTCATCGACGAGGTCGCCCGTGTCGTGCCGCAGGTGCAGTACGTCGGCTGGGACATCGTCGTGTCCCCCGACGGTCCGGTGCTGGTCGAGGGCAACTGGGGCGCCGGTGTCTATGAGAACAAGCCCAGCGTCACCGGCATCCGCACCGGTCACAAGCCTCGCTATCGCGCGGTCATCGGCTTCTGAGACAAGACGAAAGGCCCCGGATGCGCGAGCATCCGGGGCCTTTTCTCGTTGTTCTGCGGGTTCAGCTCGCGCGGACGATGCCGAGCGGCGTGGACTCGAGGCCCTGACCGAGCGGGTTGTCGCCGAGGATCTTCACCAGACGACGCTCGCCGTCCTTGTCGAGCGTCGAACCGAGGATGTTTCCGCCGAGATCGTTGATGTCGACCACGGCGACCTCCGCGTGACCGCCGATGAGCTTCTTCAACCGTGCGGCGACGCCGTCGGGGTCCTTCGGCCCGAGCACGACAGCCTCGTTGTACGGAGGAATGGTGTGCTTGGTGGGACCGTCAATCGCTCGCGCCTTGTCGCCAGCGATGCGATAGAAGTCGCCCCGGCGACCGAACGCCTTGGTCACCGCTGCGACGGCGGACGCGAAGAGGATGCGCGGCGTACCGCACTCCCGCAGCGCCATCTCCATCGTCTCCGGCATGCCGAGCCCGATGCCGTACGGCGTGCGCGTGACGTACTTCGACAGGAACAGCGCGAGCTTGCGCGGCTTGATCTCATCGAGACGGTACGACCGCCCCTGCGTGATCGCCACGATCTTCTCGGTCACGAACAGCAGGTCGCCCGGCTGCACCGCATCCTTGGCGTACTCGGTGATGATCGCATCGAGGTCGTCCTCGGGCATGACCACGCGCGTCCGCAGCGGGATGCGCGCATAGCTCTTGCCGTCGACACTCGCCTCGAGCGCCTTGCCGTCGTTCGCCTGGCTCATTCGAGGTAGTCCCGAAGGGACTGCGAACGACTCGGGTGACGCAGCTTCGCCATCGTCTTCGACTCGATCTGACGGATGCGCTCACGCGTAACCCCGAACGTGTCACCGATCTGGTCGAGGGTCTTCGGCTGACCATCGCCCAGCCCGAAGCGCATGCGGATCACGCCGGCCTCGCGCTCCGAGAGCGAGTCGAGCAGCTGCTCGAGCTGACGCTGCAGCATCGTGAATCCCACGGCGTCCGCGGGAACCACGGCCTCGGTGTCCTCGATGAGGTCACCGAACTCGCTGTCGCCGTCTTCACCGAGCGGAGTGTGCAGCGAGATGGGCTCGCGGCCGTACTTCTGCACCTCCACGACCTTCTCCGGCGTCATGTCGAGCTCGCGACTGAGCTCTTCCGGGGTGGGTTCGCGACCGAGGTCCTGGAGCATCTGACGCTGCACGCGGGCGAGCTTGTTGATGACCTCGACCATGTGCACCGGGATGCGGATCGTGCGGGCCTGGTCGGCCATCGCACGCGTGATGGCCTGACGGATCCACCAGGTCGCGTATGTCGAGAACTTGAAGCCCTTCGTGTAGTCGAACTTCTCGACGGCACGGATCAGACCGAGGTTGCCCTCCTGGATCAGATCCAGGAACTGCATGCCGCGGCCGGTGTAGCGCTTGGCGAGGGAGACGACGAGACGGAGGTTGGCGCCGAGCAGGTGGCTCTTCGCGCGCTGGCCGTCGCGGGCGACCCACTGCAGGTCGAGTCCGAGCTGGCTCGTCTTCTCGGCCGCCGACATCGCCGACAGCTTCTCTTCGGCGAACAGACCCGCCTCGATGCGCATCGCGAGCTCGACCTCTTCGGCCGCGTTCAAGAGCGCGACCTTTCCGATCTGCTTCAGGTAGTCCTTGACCGGGTCGGCCGTCGCACCGGTGATCTGCGTCGAGTAGACCGGGACGTCTTCATCGTCGTTCGACGAGATGACGATCGCGCCGGTCGGCAGCGGCTCGGTGAACTTCGGCTTGGCGTCTTCGTCCTCGTCGTCGTCGACAGCGGCCACGGCAGGAGCCTCGTCTTCTTCGACGACGTCCTCGGACTTCTTCTTCTTGACGGGGGCGCGCTTCGCGGCAGCACGCTTCGCCGCGCTCAGGGGCGCGGGCTTCTCGGGCGCATCGGCCTCGACCGGAGCGTCGGCGGTCGTCTCTTCGGCAGCCTTCTTCGTCCGGGTGTTCTTCGTCGTGGCAGGAGTCACGTTTCGCCTTTCACGGGGCTGCTGTGTAGCCCCGGGACATTTCGGACACTAGTAAGACCCTTGTCAAGTCCAGCGCTCGAAAACACTGATTGACAACGGGTCAGAGTCCTAGTATCGCACACGTGTGGCGATGCGGATGCATTCCGACGAAGTTCTCCCCGATCGGTCTCAACCGCGACCGGGCTTGTCCTCGTCGCCGGAAGGGCGGGAGGCGAGGTAGCGCTCCAGCTCGGCCGCCAACTCATCGGCACTGGGAAGGTCGCGCTCACTGAATCCGCCCTCGTCGTACGAGTCGTCGTCAGGGTTTCGGCCCGCCATATAGGCGTCGTAGCGGCGCTCGAGGTTGTGCACCATCTGCTGCAGCTCGTCGTTCCCCGCGACCTGCTCCCCCACTCGCGTCAGGTAGTCCTCGCGGCGCTCCTGGACGGCATCGAGCATCAGCACCAGTCCCGTCGAGGCCATGAGCTTCTCGGCGGCGGCGATCACGGCATCGGGGTTCTCGGTCTCCGCGAGATAGTGCGGCACGAGCAGCACGAATCCCACAGCGCGCTCACCGCGCTCGATGAAGCGGAACTCGAGAAGGTGTCCGGCGGTCGCCGGCACCTGGGTGCGCGGCCTCCAGACCGAATGCGCAACGGCGAGGTCACGGCGGTTGCCGCTCACCGTCGTACCGATCGGACGCGTGTGCGGCACCGGCATGGCGATCGAGTGCACCCAGTGCAGACCGGAGACCTCGAACTCCGCGGCCAGATCGAGGACCGTGCTCGCGAAGGCATTCCAGGCGAAGTCCGGCTCATAGCCCGCGAGGAGCAGGAAAGGCCGCCCGAGAGCATCCGTCGCGAGGGAGAGCTCGAGCCGGGGCGGACGGAACTCGGTGAGGTGATCCTGATCGAAGGAGATCACGGGACGACGTGCGCGATAGTCCAGCAGGACGTCGTTGTCGAAGACGACGATCGGCTCCGGCGAAGCGGTCTCCCGCAGGTGATCGATCAGACCGGAGACGGCGCTGCCCGCGTCTGTGAAGCCAGTGAGCAGAAGCACCAGAGGGAGGCCGTGCGGCACTGTCGGCGCATTCGCGACGCGTTCGTGGATCTCACCGGAGAGGGGCATGTCTCCATGCTACGAGCAGGTCCGGATGCCGGGGCGCGGAGCATCATGCTGAGAGCGAACACGCGCACGGCGGGCGCGCGACCGTGCTGCGGCGGAGATCCTAGGATGGAGGGCATGACGCTTCCCGTGCTCTCGCACACCACCGCTCAGTTCCCCGGAAGCGCTGCAGATGCCGCAGTGCTCGTCGTCGCCTCTGTTCCCGAATCCGCGGACTCGCTGTCCGCGTACCCGGGTCTGGCCGATGCGCTGGCCGGTGTCGGATTCACCGGTTCCGCCGGATCGTTCACCCGGGTGCACCTCCCCGGCGTCACCGCCCTGCCGTTCGCGGTCGTGGGAGCAGGCGACAAGCCGGACGCCGCCTCCGTCCGCAATGCGGCAGGCACGGCGCTGCGATCCCTCACGGGCTTCGACAACGTCGCGCTCGGTCTCGCCGAAGGCCTCGAGGGATTCGCCGCTGCCGCAGCCGAGGGAGCCGTCCTCGGCGGCCACCGCTTCGACGGATACCGCTCCGAGAAGGGCAAGACCCGCGCCACCGCCGTCACCCTCCACGCGACGCTCTCCGACGCGGAGGCCGCCCACGCCCAGACCATCGGCGATGCGGTGGCGCTGATCAAGGACCTCGTCAACGTCCCCGCTGAGTGGCAGAGCCCCGCGCAGCTCGCGCAGAGTGCGGCCGACAGCGTCGCCGACCTCGACGTCACGGTCGAGATCCTCGACGAGGACGAGCTGGCGGAGCAGGGCTTCGGCGGCATCCTCGGCGTCGGACAGGGCTCCGACCGTCCGCCTCGGCTGGTCCGCCTCGATTACTCCCCCGCCGGCGCGAAGCGTCACATTGCCCTGGTCGGCAAGGGCATCACCTTCGACACGGGCGGGCTCTCGCTCAAGCCCGCGGCATCGATGGTCGGGATGAAATTCGACATGGCGGGGGCAGCCACGTCGCTCGCGGCGCTTCGCGCGATCGCCGCCCTCCAGCTCCCGGTGCACGTGACGGCGTGGCTCTGCATCACGGACAACATGCCGTCCGGGCGCGCACTTCGCCCCGGCGACGTCATCCGCATCCTCGACGGCACGACCGTCGAGGTCCAGAACACCGACGCCGAGGGCCGGCTCGTGCTCGCCGACGGCCTGGTCGCCGCGAGCCGCGAGCATCCCGACGTGATCATCGACGTGGCCACTCTCACGGGTGCGATCGTCGCCGCCCTCGGACACCGGCACACGGGCGTCTTCGGCGACGACGACACCGTCGCGGAGTTCCTCGCCGCCACTGAGCAGGTCGACGAGCCTGCCTGGCACATGCCGCTGCCGAGCTACATGGAAGAGTCGCTCGAGTCCCCCATCGCCGATCTGCATAACGCGAACATGGGCGACCGGATGGGCGGGGCGTCGTTCGCCGGCCTGTTCCTTCGCCGCTTCGTCGGCCGCACGTCCGAGGCCGAGGACGCACCCCGCATCCCCTGGGTTCACCTCGATATCGCCGGTTCCGGCGAGCATGGCGGATCGCCGTACGGCTTCACCGAGAAGGGCCCCACGGGGGCGATGGTCCGATCGATCGTCGCCTTCGCCGCAGCATCCCACAAGGAGGCATGAAACATGACAACCCACACCTTCGACGTCGTCGTCCTGGGCGGCGGCAGCGGCGGCTACGCCGCGGCTCTCCGAGCGAGTGAGCTCGGGAAATCCGTCGCGCTCATCGAGAAGGACAAGGTCGGCGGCACCTGCCTGCACCGCGGCTGCATCCCGACCAAGGCGCTGCTGCACGCAGCCGAGGTCGCCGAGCATGTCCGCGACGCCGCCTCCGTCGGTGTGACCGCGACGCTGGAGGGCATCGATCCGGCAGGTGTCCGCGCCTACCGCGAGGGCATCGTCGCGAAGAAGTTCAAGGGACTCGAGGGACTCGTGAAGGCCCGCGGCATCACGACGGTCGCCGGTCTCGGCCGCCTGAACCCTGATCGCAGCGTCAGCGTCGGCGAGGATGTCTACGTCGGCGCCGATGTGGTGCTCGCGACGGGCTCCTACAGCCGTTCCCTTCCCGGCCTCGACATCGGCGGCCGCGTCCTCACCAGCGAACAGGCGCTCGCCCTCGACGTCATCCCGGAGCGCGTCCTGATCCTCGGCGGCGGCGTGATCGGCGTCGAGTTCGCCAGCGTGTGGCGCTCCTTCGGTTCCGAAGTCACGATCATCGAGGCGCTGCCGCACCTCGTCCCGAACGAGGACATCGCCCTCAGCAAGGGCCTGGAGCGCGCGTTCCGTCGTCGTGGCATCCAGTACTCGCTCGGTGTCCGCTTCCAGACGGCGACACAGGATGACTCATCCGTCACCGTCACGCTCGAAGACGGCAAGGAGTTCACGGCCGACTACCTCCTCGTCGCCGTCGGTCGCGGCCCCGTCACCACAGATCTCGGATTCGAAGAGGCGGGAGTCACCCTCGACCGCGGATTCGTGACCGTCGACGAGAACCTGCGCACCGGCGTTCCCGGAGTGTGGGCCGTCGGTGACATCGTTCCCGGTCTCCAGCTCGCTCACCGCGGGTTCCAGCAGGGCATCGCCGTCGCCGAGCGCATCGCCGGCCTGTCTCCCGCGAACATCCCCGACGTGCAGATCCCCAAGGTCACGTACTCGAGCCCCGAAGTCGCCTCGGTCGGTGTCACCGAAGAGGCCGCGATCGCCGAGCACGGCGCCGACACGATCGCCGCGTACGAGTACAACCTCGCCGGCAACGGCAAGAGCGAGATCATCGGGACGAGCGGGCTGGTCAAGGTGGTCCGCCTCAAAGATGGCCCGGTCCTGGGTGTGCATCTGCTCGGCGACCGAGTCGGCGAACTCATCACCGAGGGGCAGCTCGCTGTGGCCTGGGAAGCACACCCCGAGGACATCGCGCCGCTGATCCACGCTCACCCCACCCAGAGCGAGGCACTCGGCGAAGCCTTCCTCGCACTGGCCGGCAAGCCCCTGCACGCCCTCTGAGCACCAACCGGTGCCCGAGTCACTAAGCTAGACAAGCGTCATACAACTTCCTGAAGGAGACTCAGTCATGAGCACATCCGTCGTCCTCCCCGCTCTCGGCGAGAGCGTCACAGAGGGTACGGTCACCCGCTGGCTCAAGCAGGTGGGAGACACCGTGCAGGCGGATGAGGGCCTGCTCGAGATCTCGACCGACAAGGTCGACACCGAGATCCCCTCCCCCGTTTCCGGCGTCATCGAGGAGATCCTCGTGGCCGAAGACGAGACCGTCGAGGTCGGTGCGCTTCTCGCGCGAATCGGCGACGGCAGCGAGTCGGCTCCTGCCGGCGATGCTCCTGCCGCCACCGAATCTGCACCCGCCGAAGCCGCGCCCGCGGAGCCGGCACCTGCCGAGTCCGCACCCGCCGAGGCCGCACCCGCTCCGGCTGCCGAATCCGCACCTGCTCCGGCCGCCGAGGCCCCGGCTGCGGAATCCGCTCCCGCCGGCGACGCTACCGACATCGTGCTTCCCGAACTCGGTGAGAGCGTCACCGAGGGAACCGTGACCCGTTGGCTCAAGCAGGTCGGCGACAGCATCGCCGTTGACGAGGCACTTCTGGAGATCTCGACCGACAAGGTCGACACCGAGATCCCGTCGCCGGTCGCCGGTGTGCTGCAGGAGATCGTTGCCGGCGAAGACGAGACCGTCGCCGTCGGCGCAGTACTCGCTCGCGTCGGCTCCGGCGCCGCTCCGGCTGCTCCGGCTGCTCCGGCTGCTCCGGCTGAGGCACCTGCCGCTCCGGCAGCGGAAGCACCTGCTGCTCCGGCACCCGCCGCCGCTCCGGCACCCGCCGCCGCTCCGGCACCCGCCGCTGCTCCGGCACCCGCCGCCGCTCCGGCACCCGCCGCTGCTCCGGCACCCGCCGCTGCTCCGGCACCCGCCGCTGCTCCGGCTCCGGCCGCTGCTCCGGCTCCGGCCGCGCAGAAGCTCGCGCTGCCCACCGAGAACGACAACCTGTACGTGACTCCGTTGGTGCGGCGCCTGGCCGCACAGCAGGGCGTGGACCTCGCCTCCGTCACCGGAACCGGCGTGGGTGGTCGCATCCGCAAGGAAGACGTCCTCAAGGCCGCTGAGACCGCGACGGCACCCGCTGCGGCCGCTGCATCGGCGCCGGCACCGGCACCGCTCGAGGTTTCCCCGCTGCGCGGCACCACGCAGCCGATGTCGCGTCTGCGCAAGGTTCTGGCCAAGCGTGCCGTCGAGTCCATGCAGCAGACCGCCCAGCTGACCACGGTGGTCGAGGTCGACGTCACGGCGCTGGCCGACTACCGCGACAGCGTGAAGGCTTCGTTCCTCGAGAAGACCGGCGACAAGCTGTCGTTCCTGCCGTTCTTCGCGCTGGCGACCGCTGAGGCGCTGCAGGCGTTCCCGATCGTGAACGCGACGGTCGACGGCGAGAACATCGTGTACCCGGCGAGCGAGAACGTGTCGATCGCGGTCGACACCGAGCGCGGCCTGCTCACGCCCGTGCTGCGCGACGCGGCGTCGAAGAACATCGCTCAGATCGCACACGAGATCGCTGATCTCGCCGCTCGCACGCGCGACAACAAGCTGAAGCCCGACGAACTCGCCGGCGGCACCTTCACGCTGACCAACACCGGTTCGCGGGGCGCGCTGTTCGACACTCCGGTCGTCTTCCTTCCGCAGTCCGCGATCCTCGGCACCGGCACGGTCGTCAAGCGTCCCGGCCTCGTGAAGGTCGGCGGTGCGGATGCCATCGCGATCCGTTCCTACGTGTACCTCGCGCTCTCGTACGATCACCGGATCATCGACGGTGCGGATGCGGCCCGGTTCCTGGGCGCGGTGAAGGCCCGCCTCGAGTCGGCGCAGTTCGCCGCTCAGCTCGGCGCCTGACCCGAGAGAGCGCCTCATGGCTGGTCCGCGACGTCATAGACGTCGCGGACCAGCCATTTCTCTTCTGTGCGGATGAGCACGACCACCTGGTGCCTCGGTTGACTGGTTCCGAGCTCTTTCGTCTCGCTGTCCGCGTCATCGACGTCGAGCCGCACCACGGCGACGTCCCCGTATTCGTCGACCAACTCGACGGCTGTCCCCTGCCCCGCCGCCACGAGCTCGTTGACCACACCGTCGGATCCGGGGGCCACGGCGTCAGGGCAGGCAGAATCCGCGCGTACGCGGCACTCCGTGATCGTCGTGAACAGAGCCTCCGCTGCGGCCACAGGATCGTCTCCCAGCGACGTGCTGCTCCTGTCCGCATCTTCCGCTGCCCTGGACTCATCCGCCGCTTTCCTCGTGTCCGCCCCCTCGGCTGCCTCTCGCCCGTCGGCAGCCTCCGGCACGGGCGTCGCCGAAGGCGCATCCCCTGACATCACCGACGCCGTTTCGCCGGCCCGTCGCCCTCCGGCATCAGCTTCGCCCGGGTCGCCGCCCTCGGGCCAGAGCAGCCCTGCGGAGAGCACGACGGCAGCCACGACTGCCGCCACGATGAACGGACGTCGCCGCGGGTGCGACCGAGTACCCGCATCTTCAGCTGCACGCGTTCTGCGCTCTCGCCGCCCCCGGATCACCGCCGCGATCCGCGCGGCCGCGATCCCGAAGAGCTCTTTCCCCGCGCCGGCGACGGTCACGACGGCAGCCACGATTCCGCGGCTCTTCCTGCGACGATCCGACCGCAGCCGCCGACCATTCCACGGCAGAATCGACTCGCGCGTCGTGACGACCTGCGCGACGTCCTGCGCCCGTTCCGGAGGATGCGCCCCTCGATCGAGGGGTTGAGGGGCTGCGACCTTCAGGAGCTCCTGCTCCCAGATGTCGAGGAGTCTTCGTGGGATGCGAGGTTGGACGGATGCCTTCTCCAGGCCATTGGCGACCGTGTTGAGCGCCCGCTTGAGCACCTTGTCCGAAGCGCCCTCGCCCAGGCGTCGAACGATCTCCTCGGCCCCGGCCCGTGCATCCTGACCCGGCCCGAAAACGAACACCGGACGCCCACCGTCGGTCACCCACCACATGCCCGTGCGCGTGCTCTCGACACCCTCGCCGGGCTCGCCGCCCTCGCCGATCTCGTCGAGACCGCGGAGCAGGCTGACCACGAGCGTGCTGCACTCCCCTGGCCTCAGCGCTGCCCCCGTGGCCGAACGACGGATCAGGAACCCCAGCACCTGATCCGTGCACCACGGGAGCAGCACGTCGTGGCCGCCGCGGCGTCGGATGACGTCGATCGGGGCGGCGACATGCTCCGCGCCCGAGTACCGCCATCCGATCCACCCGCCGAGGGCCGAGACATCCATCCGCACCGCCACTGCGTCCCCTGAAGTGACCAGCGCGCCCTCGAACGGACCCTCATCCGCGTCGAGAACCCGCACCACGCGATGCGCCCCCGGCAGGAGGGCCGTCCCCCGGGCATCACGGGTGCCGATGTCTGTCATTCCTCCATCACAGCCCACCGCAGCCTGGATTCTCCGTGATCGGGGCCACAGCGAACAGGTTCCGACCGAGGCCGCGATTGTGCAGGAACAGTGCCGTCGCATCCGACTCCGCTTGACGCGAACGACGGCATCACAGCGGCTGTGAACTCGGTAGGCTGGTCTCCATGGCAAAGCGTGCTCCTGAACCCGAAAAGCGTCCTGGGTTCTTCTCCCAGATCAAGTCCCTCTTCCGGTTCACCCGTGAGGCCTACTCATGGCTTCCGTGGGCTCAGCTCGCGATCCTGGTCGGCGGCGTCCTCCTCGGTCTCGTCGCCGGCTATCTGATCCCGCCGTTCCAGATCTGGACCCTCGTCCTCTGGGGCATCACGGGTCTCATGCTCGGCGTCCTCGGCGCGCTTTTCCTCATGACCCGCCTGTCGACGTCGGCCATGTACACGAAGATCGACGGAATGCCCGGCGCCACCGGCCACGTGCTCAGCACCAGCCTCGGCCGCAGCTGGCAGGCTTCGGAGACGCCCGTCGGGATCAACCCGAAGACGCAGGAGGCGGTGTACCGCACCATCGGTCGCGGCGGCATCGTCGTCGTGGGTGAAGGTGCACGCGGCCGCCTGACCCGCCTCGTCAACGAGGAGCGCAGCAAGGCCCAGCGTGTCGCGCACGGCGTGCCCGTCACGGTCCTCTACGTCGGACACGGCGAGGACGAGGTCGCGATCGCCGACCTGGCGAAGACGATCAAGAAGCTTCCGAAGGCCATCGACAAGACCACCATGGCAGCGGTCATCCGCCGCGTTGACTCTGTCTCGCAGTCGCTGTCCTCGCTGCCGATCCCCAAGGGGATCGACCCGACGAAGGTGCGCTCGCAGCGACCTCGTTGAGACCCGCACGCCGAAACGACGAGCGCGGCCGTCCTCCTCGGAGGGCGGCCGCGCTCTCGTTCATTCGGAGAGCGGCTGGCGGGGCAGGCGGCGGACCTTCGCACGGCGACGACGCCGCTCGGGAACCATCGAGCGCATCTCGTCGAGCTTGCCGAAGCAGAACAGCCGATCGTCGGCTTCCAGGACGACATGCTTGCGCGGGTTGGGGATGACGCTCACCCCACGGTGGAGCGTGAGGACCGTGATGTCCCGTTCCCAGAGGCCCGCCTCCCCCAGCGTCTTGCCGACCAGGTCGACCGCACCGTGCACCATGAGTTCCGCGACACCGTATCCCGTGGACACGGTGAGGCGCTGCCGCACATCGATCTCGGGGAATGCGACCTGACCGGCGATGTAGTCGATGATGGCGCCGGCCACGTCGAGCTTCGTCGCCGTCTCGATCCCCTGCAGCCCCGGCGAGGAGTTGACCTCCATGACCAACGGGCCGTCGTCTCCCTCGAGCATGTCCACGCCGGCGACCCGCAGACCCATGATCTGCGCGGAACGGACGGCGGCGCGCTCGTAGACGGGGTCGAGCTCGATGGCCTCGACCGATCCACCGCGGTGCACGTTCGAGCGGAACTCGTCGCCGGCAGCGGATCGGCGCATCGCCGCCACCACTCGGTCGCCCACCACGAGCGCTCGAATATCACGTCCGCGACTCTCCGAGATGAACTTCTGGATCAGCACGTTCTGCTTGGTGGAGTGCAGCGTCTCGATGATCGCCTCGGCCACCTTCACCTGGGGGGCGAGGATGACGCCGATTCCCTGAGTACCCTCCAGCAACTTGATCACGACCGGCGCTCCACCGACGCGCTCGATCGCCGGGCGCACGTCTGCCCGGTTGCGCACGAACGCGGTCGGCGGCATCGCGATGTTGTGCCGCGACAGGATCTGGTTCGCACGCAGCTTGTCGCGGGCGCTGGAGATGCCGTTCGCGGTGTTCGGCGTGTACACGTCCATCTGCTCGAATTGCCGGACGACGGCTGTGCCGAAGTACGTGATCGAGTTGCCGATGCGCGGCAGGATCGCGTCGTAGTCGCTGAGTTGACGGCCCCGATAGTGGAGGTCAGGTTCATCGGCTGTGAGATCGATCGCGAAGCGCAGGGTGTTGAGCACCTTGACGTTGTGTCCGCGCTGAAGCGCGGCCGCGCGCAGTCGCTGGGTGGAGTACGCCTGAGGCGCACGGGAGAGCACTGCGATCTTCACGGGGGAATTTTCCTGCCAGGATGTATCAGGTGAGTAGGACTACCCCCCATTCAAACACCCTTACGGGGTGGCGAGAATGGGTGAGCCTGCCCGATCTCGGAGTCGACTGGCTGAAGGCCAAGATCGACACGGGTGCGCGCACCTCCTCGTTGCACGCGTTCGACATCGTGGAGTTCGAACAGGACGATCAGCCCTGGGTCCGTTTCAAGGTCAAACCCTGGCAGGACAGCCAGGAGGACGCCGTGGTCGTCGAGTGCCCGGTCCACGACCGTCGCGCCGTTCGCAGCTCGTCCGGGCACGCGCAGCAGCGCCTCGTGGTGGAGCTGCTGATCCGCCTCGTGGACCGCGAGGTGCTCGCCGAGGTGACGCTGAGCAACCGCGACGAGATGGGCTTCCGGATGCTCATCGGAAGAGAAGCACTGCGGCAGGGATTCTCGGTCGACCCCGCACGATCCTTCCTCGGGGGGCGAGCACCTCGGGAGGCGCGGCGCCGCAACCGCGGCAAGATCTGAGCGCGGCGCTCAGGCCCGGATGAGAATGGTGCCGACCGCCTTGTCATGGAGGCCGCGCTGGTCGGCGTCCCAGATCACCGCCGGCACGACGACGACGAGCAGCAGTGTGCGGACGATCGGGCGCCACAGCCCGACCCAGCCACCGTCGCGGCGCACCACGCGCATCCCGAGGATCCGGTGACCCGGACTGCCTCCCGCGGTCGGGATGAAGAGGATCTGCAGCACGGCGAACACCAGCATCGGGGCGAACTGCGTGAGACCGGCTTCGGTGGGAAGCGCGAACTGGTCGTAGCCGAGGAAGGCGGTGGCGATGATGGTCGCGGCGAGGTAGTCGATGAGCAGGGCCCCGATGCGGCGGCCGGGCCGGGCGATGCTGCCGGGACCCGACTCCGGGAGTCCGAGTCGCTCACCGGGGTATGTGTTCACAGCATCCGTCACTCCCCCAGCCTACCGAGCGTGAAATACCGCGTTCGTCCCCGGCTCCCGTAACACGCCCGAAACAAAGCGGATACCGTAGAGAAATCCCCCGTCCGTACTCTGCAGAGTGGCCGTGAAGCCATCGATCCGCATTACAGGAGTCGTACATGTTCAAAGATTCGTCCGAGGTACTGAGCTACATCAAGGAGAACGACGTCAAGTTCCTTGACATCCGTTTCACCGATCTCCCGGGTGTGCAGCAGCACTTCAACATTCCTGCATCGACGGTCGACGAGGCTTTCTTCACCGACGGTCAGCTGTTCGACGGCTCCTCGATCCGTGGCTTCGCGAGCATCCACGAGTCCGACATGCAGCTCATCCCCGACGTCACGACGGCGTACGTCGACCCCTTCCGCGAGGCCAGCACCCTCGTGATGCTGTTCGACATCTACAACCCGCGCACGGGCGAGATCTACTCGAAGGACCCGCGTCAGGTCGCCAAGAAGGCGGAGAAGTACCTCACCTCCACCGGCATCGCCGACACCGCGTTCTTCGCGCCGGAGGCCGAGTTCTACATCTTCGACGACGTCCGCTACAACGTCACCTCCAACTCCAGCTTCTACAGCGTCGACTCGGAAGAGGGCGCCTGGAACACCGGCCGTGAAGAAGAGGGCGGCAACCTCGGCAACAAGACCCCGTACAAGGGCGGCTACTTCCCGGTGAGCCCGGTCGACAAGACCGCTGACCTCCGCGACGACATCACCCTCAAGCTGATCGACGCCGGCTTCATCCTCGAGCGCTCGCACCACGAGGTCGGCACCGGCGGCCAGCAGGAGATCAACTACCGCTTCGACACGATGGTCCACGCGGCGGACGACATCCTCAAGTTCAAGTACATCGTCAAGAACACGGCCGAGGAGTGGGGCAAGGTTGCGACCTTCATGCCCAAGCCCCTGTACGGCGACAACGGCTCGGGTATGCACACGCACCAGTCGCTGTGGAGCGACGGCAAGCCGCTCTTCTACGACGAGGCCGGCTACGGTCAGCTCAGCGACATCGCGCGCTGGTACATCGGCGGCATCCTGGCGCACGCGCCCGCGCTCCTCGCCTTCACGAACCCGACGCTGAACAGCTACCACCGTCTGGTCAAGGGCTTCGAGGCCCCGGTCAACCTGGTCTACTCGGCCGGCAACCGCTCCGCCGCGATCCGCATCCCGATCACGGGTTCGAACCCCAAGGCCAAGCGCATCGAGTTCCGCGCACCCGACGCCTCCGGCAACCCGTACCTCGCCTTCGCTGCGCAGCTGATGGCGGGCCTCGACGGCATCAAGAACCGCATCGAGCCGCACGAGCCGGTGGACAAGGACCTCTACGAGCTCCCGCCCGAGGAGGCCAAGGACATCCCCCAGGTCCCGAACTCGCTGCTCGACTCGCTCGACGCCCTGGCGGCCGACCACCAGTTCCTCCTCGAGGGCGGCGTGTTCACCAAGGAGCTCATCGAGACCTGGATCTCCTACAAGTACGAGAACGAGATCCTGCCGATGGCGCAGCGCCCGCATCCCTTCGAGTACGAGCTGTACTTCGGCGTCTGACCCGCTTCGGATCAGCATCCGGCCCAATTCCCGCGAGAATCGCAGGAATTGGGCCGGTTCTGTCTGCGGAGTTGTTGCGATATCACGCACGCAGTTTGCGTTCTGTCCCCTTTTAGGGGGACAGAGAAGACAATTCAGACCCGACGAAAGAGATGTTCGCACCCGCACTCGGCATTCCTTCCCACTCCTCCGGGCGCGTGGCATAGGTTGGGTGTATGCGCGTCACAGAAGACACGAAAGACGGGAGCCTCCGGAGAAACCGGGTGCTTCTCTGGGTGACGTCGACAATCGCAGCTCTCGCCGTCGGGGCAGCCTGCGCCTGGGCAGCCATGACGATTCTGCGACCGGCAGAAGACCCACTCAAGGCAACGGAATTCACCTATGTCGAGGTGACGCCAGGCGAAGTGGGGGACTCGATGAAGCTCAACACCGTCGCCGAGTGGAAGCAGGTGCCGATCGCGGCGAACAGGGCATCCGGCGTCGTCACGGGCGTGGGCATTCAGGCAGGTGCGCAAGTCGCCCAAGGCACGACCTTGTACAGCGTCGACCTCCGCCCCGTCGTGGCGGCCGCCGGTTCGGTCCCGATGTTCCGGACCATCGGCGAAGGAGCCCAAGGCCCGGATGTCGCGCAGGCGCAACGGATGCTCGGCGCGCTCGGCCACTACGGCGGCATGGCTGACGGAGAAGCAGGTGACGGCACTGTCGCGGCGATCAAGCGCTGGCAGGAATCGCTCGACCTGGAGCCGACAGGGGTCATCGACGAGGGCGACCTCATCTTCGTCCCGGACCTGCCCGCGCGTGTCGCACTCGACACGAAGGTCGTCCGCACCGGCGCGAGCCTCAGCGGCGGCGAGGAGGTTCTACAGGGCCTGCCGACTGCCCCGGAGTTCTCCGTCCCCGTGACCGACACGCAGGCGAGCATGATTCCGACGGGCACACGCGTGGAGGTGACGGCGCCCGACGGCGCGGTGTGGGTCGGCACGGCAACCGAACAGGTGCGTGACGCCGACTCGGGAGACGTATCCATCGCGCTGACGGGCGACAAGGGCGCCGCCGTGTGCTCCGACACCTGCAGTCAGGTCCCGGTGGAGGGGCCATCGTCACTCGTGTCGCGGATCGTCACCGTGGAGACGGCAGCAGGCCTCGTCGTCCCGTCCGCCGCCCTGACCACGACGGCGGACGGTGCGACGGTCGTGGTGGACAGGGAAGGGAAGCGACATGCCGTGACCATCGAGGCTTCGGCGAAGGGCATGTCCGTGGTCTCCGGCGTCTCCGAGGGCACCGAAGTGCGCATCCCGGCGAAAGGAAACGCCGATGGAAGGTGAGAGTGCCGGCCGGGGCGTCGAGACAGCTGAGCGATTGCGTCATCCCGCCCTGGAAGCACGCGACGTGACCTTCGAATACGTGCGCGGCCGCCCGGTTCTCGAATCCTGGTCCGCGCAGTTCATGCCCGGCACCATGACCGCGCTCACGGGCCCGTCGGGTCGCGGAAAGTCCACGCTGCTCTATCTCCTCGGGCTCATGCTCCACCCCGCCAGCGGGGATGTCCTCGTGGACGGCGACCCGGCCGGTGCGCTCCCCGACCGCGACCGCGCACGACTGCGAGCGGAGCGCTTCGGGTTCGTCTTCCAGGACGCGGCTCTCGACCCGACCCGCACCGTGCTCGACAACGTCACCGAGACGTCGCTGTACCGCGGACTCGATCGTCGCGAGTCCGCGGGACGAGCCACCGAACTGCTCGTCAGGTTCGGAGTGGACGTTCCGCCGAATCGCCGCCCCGGGCAGGTGTCGGGTGGACAGGCGCAACGCATCGCCCTGTGCCGCGCACTCCTGAACGACCCGCAGGTGCTCCTTGCGGACGAACCCACCGGGAACCTCGATCCCACCACCACCGGCCTCGTGATCGATGCACTGCGGGAACACGCGAGTACCGGCGCGGCGGTCATCGTGGTCACGCACTCTCCGGTCGTGGCTGATGCGTGCGACGTGGAGATCGGCCTGTGACCCCGGCCGTCCTGCGGGAGGCCTGGGCATCGGCCCGGTCCCAACCCGTCGCCTCTCTGCTGACCGTGCTCGTGGTCATGGGCATGGTGCTCACGGTGATGCTCACCACGGGGCGCACCGTCGGGGCGGAGCAGGCCGTCCTCGGTTCCATCGACTCCGCCGGCACACGCTCGATCGTCATACGCGCAGACGCGGGCGCCGGCGTCACCAGCGAGGTGCTCGAACGTGCAGCGGGCATCCGCGGAATCGAGTGGATCGGCGGGTTCTCGGCCGCGGTCGACGCCACCAACGCGGCGGTCACAGACGGCACCCGCGTGCCCATCCGCTATCTCTACGGTGAGGACGTGGCTCAGCTCGGCATCCCGGAGGACGCAACGGATGGTTCGCTCGCGTGGGCATCGGCGCGCGCACTCCGCGACCTCGGCATGGCCGACAGCACAGGCGGAGTCAGGCTCCTGTCGGGCGAGAGCTTCGGGGTGACGGGGCCGTTGGCCATTCCGTCCTTCCTGGCGCCGTTCGAGCCGGTGGTGCTCCTCCCACGGCAGGAATCGATGGGCAGCGAAGAACTCGTGCTCCTCGTGGTCGTCGCGTCGAGCCCCGAGCTGGTGACTCCGGTGAGCGAGGCGGTACTGTCCGTCCTCGCTGCGACCGACCCATCGAAGGTGAGCGTCGAGACGAGCGAGAAGCTCGCGAACCTTCGAGGTCTCATCGAAGGCCAACTGGGGAGCTTCTCCCGAGGTCTCGTGATGGCTCTGCTCGCGTTGACGGGGGCTCTGGTGACGGTGCTGCTCTATGGGCTCGTGATGATGCGCCGCAAGGACTTCGGAAGGCGTCGGGCGCTGGGCGCGACAAAGCGCCTCATCATCGCGCTGCTCCTCACGCAGACGGCCGTGCTCGCCGGTATAGGTGCGGTCGGCGGGCTCGTGATCTCTGCGGCAGCGCTGCTCGCCACGGGCGACCCGCTGCCGGGGCCCGCGTTCTGTCTCGCTCTCGTCGTGCTCACGATGACGACCTCGTTGTTGGCGGCACTGGTTCCGGCGTTCGTCGCCAGCCGCCGGGAACCGATAAGAGAGCTCCGGGTCCCGTAGGACCCGGAGCTCTCCTTCGAGGCCGCTCTACTCCTCAGCGCCCAGAGACCATGCGGGTTGGGGGCACGCGGTCGCAATCTCTTTGTAGCGAGATTGATCGGTCGCTACGGTGTCGATATCCGACGCCATATATGCCATCCATCGATCGCCGTGGAACGTGTCGATATAAGCCTGTTCACTCGGCGGCTCGTCAACATTGAGCCCCTGTTCGATAAGGCATTCCCGCGTGGCCAATTCCATGTCATATACCTCTGCGATCCGCTCAGGTGCATATGCCGCGACACGGTCTTCCACCACGGCCCAGCATTCTGCGGAGGCCTCGTCATACGTGTCGGCCTGTGCGTCGGGAATATCGTTGCTGTTCGCTTCGATACCGCCGTCCCAACTGATCGACACATCCCAACCTTTGTCGACGAGACATTGATAGACGACATTGGCTGCGGGTGACTGACTGGTTCCGGACGACACGGCTCCCTCGCTCGGATCCGGTGTCGAAGCGCACGCCGTCAGCGAAGCGAGGAGCAGCGCTGCTCCGGTCCAGGCGAACAGTGCGGGTCGTCTCCTCATGGTCCGCGAGCTTACCGGCGGCACCCCATGTACGGCGAGGACAGGTAGCCGGCGCTGCTGATCTCCATCCACGTCGGGCCGCCGTTGTAGAACCCGTAGAAGCTTCCGAAGCCGGCCGGGCGAGTCACGCGCTTCCACTCGCCCGGAAGCTCGTGGTAGTGCGTCACCGACTGCGTACCCCCCGCGGACGTGTACGAGGTCAGCTGCCGGCAGTTGGCCGAACCGGTCTCCCAGGCTGCTTGCGCTGCGGGAGCCACCAGCAACCCCAGAGCGACAGCGACCCCCGACGCTGCGACACCCAGCTTGAGACGACGACGTGAACGCGACATTGCTTCTCCTTCGTTGATGCGAGGGCCATGAACCTCCGGCCTGCTTGCAGGCTAGGGAAGCCGGTACAGGGGCTCAACGGATCGCGCAGAGGATGGCACAGATTCCCCGATTCGCCACTGCGGCGGTTGCAGCGCGAGGGTTCCTCTTATCCGTTGACGATCCCGTGAAGTCCTTACATCTGCCTCGAACCGCACATTCGGAATCGGACCCGCCAGTACAGTGAGCCGGAGAGCCCAACCAGACGGCCCGGGAGTCGATTCGCGTGACAAGGAAGAGCCTCCGCGAGGAGCAGCGGCTCAAGGGCGAGGCCTTCCGCGAGATGTTCGACCTGAACTTCGTGCGCGTCCTCCGTTTCATCGAGGGCCAGGTGTCCGACCGTGCGGCCGCCGAGGACATCGCCGCAGACGTGTTCAGCGTGGCCTGGCAGAAGTTCGATCGCCACGACCCGTTCGGCTTCCCCTGGCTCATCCGCACCGCGATACACAAGGTCCGCGACTTCCAGCGCAGGGAGTACCGCAAGAAGGACGCCATGGCCACGGTCATACGGCTTGCCGAGGTCGCGCCCGAGCCGCGTGATGCTCTGGAGATCATCGCTTTGCAGGAGGCGCTGCGGCAGCTGTCGCCGGACGACCTCCACCTGATCCGGCTCACGTACTGGGACGGGATGTCCGCGGGCGAGGTGGCGGAGACGTTGCGCATCCGACCCGGGTCGGTGTGGACACGTCTGCATCGCGCTCGCAACAGGTTGAGGACATTTCTCGATGTCCCGCAGAAAGTCGGTGATGTCCATGAACGACGATGAACTCGACGAGATGCTCCGCCTCGTGAACCCGGTGCGGACACCGCGGGATGCGCCACTGACCGCCCGGCAGCTGGCGATCCGCGAACGCATCATCGCCACGCCCGACCGCCGCAAGCCGGTCAGGGTCCTGGCTCTGGTGACCGCGCCGGTTGCCGCACTGAGTGCCGTGGTGATGATGCTGTTCGCGGTGCTCGGCCCTGTCGGTCAGCAGCCCGCGGCGGCGTTTGGTCCGCCACCGCTCATCTATTCCGAGACGAACCTCTCGGCACGGGAGGTCGTCGACACGGCACAGCAGCGACTGTCGGAGTCATCCGGGTCTGCGCACACCGCTGCGCAGCGGATGTCGAGGTCGACCTCGTGGCGACTCGTGGTCGAAGACGATGGCGAGCCCCAGGCGGTCCGGTTCATCGAGCCCGTCGTCACGGAGCTCACCTGGCACCCGGATCTGTCCGGGACACGACAGGTGACGGCCGGAGCACCTGTCGCGTCGGACGGAGAGATCGCGGCCGAACAAGACGTCGAGGCCGGCACGGTCATCGATACGACTCGTTTCGGTCCCGGCGAGTACCCCGTGGCCGTGGCGGACGCCGACAGCATGGACGAAACCGACATCCTCGGACTCCTCGACGCGTACGCACCGCTCGACAGCGGATCGCCGGCCGGTGACGCCGTCTGGGCATTGGTCGACGTGTTCGGCGAATGGACCCTGTCGAACGAGCAGCACGCCTGGTTTCTCAGCGCGCTGCTGGACTATCCGGAGCTCACGGTGCTCGGGACGACGAAGGATCGACTCGGGCGAGACGTGATCGGCCTGCAGGCGGGAACGAGCACACCGGGCGAGACCGCAACGCTACTCCTGTCGGCGAAGACAGGCCGGATCCTCGGTGTCGAGACCGCCGTGACGAGCGCCGACCACCCCCTGACCGTTCCCGCTGGAACGGTCATCGCCTACATCCTCTGGGAGGACAACACATGATTCGCACCCTCAGCGCCCTCGTTCTGGCCGCCGGCCTGGTCGCGAGCCCGTTCGCGGCAGCACCCGCACAGGCGCAGGCCGACCTCGACCCTGCGCTCGAGTACGCCCTCGCAGCCAGCCCGGGCGGAGTCGTCGTCTCCGACACGAGCGCGGTGTGGCCGGAGATCGGAATGCGCCTGGATGTTCTCGGCTCGACGTCTTCCGTCGCCGCTCGCGCGGTGGGCGATTGCGCCACGGGCGCGATCTGCGCGTATTCGGCCGCCGGTCAGGCCGGCGTGAAGCTCACATGGTCATCGTGCGGTTCGAAGTCGACCGCCGCGCTCGCAAGCGTCGGTTCCATCGCCAACGGACGCTCCGGTGTGCTCTCTGCGCGGCAGGGAACGACGGTGAGGGCCTCGGCGGGCTCCAATTCGTACGCGAACGTGCCGGTCTCGTACCGATCCTCGATCACGAACGTGTACTGCTGAACGAAGAGCGGCACCCGTGATGTAAGGATTCCCGTCGCCGCTCGACTGACCGGGTGAGGGGGTTTGCTTCGACGGCCCTTTCCGGAGGGAGTCGAATGAGCAGCCTCACCGTCCCGTGGGCCCCGTCCCGCCATGACATCGCGCGCCAGCGACGAGAGCAGGCCGAGACCATCATCCGACAGCGCGCGCCGGACCCGAGCTTCGGCGTGGCGACTCTGGCGGATGAGCTCCACCTCTCGGTCCGCCAGCTCTACCGCTGCTTCGCAGGTCACGTGAGTCCCACGGAACTCCTCGCCCGAACCCGGGTCGCCTCAGCGGTCGCGCTGATGCTCGCCGCCCCGGAGACCCCGGTCGCAAACCTCACCGTCGCCGCGGGGTTCTCCGACCCGTCGACGCTGCGATGCCATCTGCTCCGGTACACGGGCATGGGAGCACGCGAGCTGCGCCGAGCGATACGGGCGCACGACCCGGTCGTGTGCGAAAGACACCGTGACGTTTCGGCGGGGCGACGGCTCGAGAAGCTCTCCCGATGACGTGACCGGCCTTCCCGCCCGCCGAGGCGCGCAGGCTCCGCCGGGTGTCGCTCAGCACGTGGGCACCCCGTGTGGAGGATGATCGACTGAGTCTGAAAGATGGAGGGCCCATGCGCCGCAAGAGAGTGATCGCGCCCAACGAGCCGCAGACGGTCCCGGCCCAGCGCAGATCCACCACCACCGCCGCGGCCGCCGCGCGCGCCAATCCGTTCATGTTCGGGCTCCTCGGGGCTCTCGGCGTGCTCGTCGCCCTCGCCATCGGCGGGATCGTGGATCAGCTCGCCACAGTGCTCGTGTACGTCGGCGTCGCGCTTTTCCTCGCTCTCGGCCTCGATCCGATCGTCCGATTCATCGAGAAGCGGCTCCCCCGCGCTGCGGCCGTGACGATCGTCGTCGCGGGCGTCGTCCTCGCCTTCGCAGGCATCATCCTCGCGATCGTCCCGGTGCTGGTCGAGCAGATCGGCAACCTCATCAAGGACGGTCCGAAGATGGTGGAGGACTTCATGGAGAGCCAGTGGTTCAAGGATGTGAGCGGCCAGTTCGGCACGACCATCAAGGACGCGGCCCAGGGAGTGCTCGACTTCGTCCAGAACCCCGACAACTTCCTCGACATCGGAGGCGGCGTGTTCGCCGTGGGCGCCGGCATCGCCGGGGGCCTGACCGGCATCACGATCGTCCTGATACTCACGCTCTACTTCATGGCCTCGCTGCGCAGCATGAAGCGCACGGCCGGCCGCTTCGTGCCCGCGTACCAGCGCGAGACCTTCAGCGAGCTTCTGGAGGATGTGTCCGGTGCGGTCGGACGCTACGTGATGGGGCAGGCGAGCCTGGCACTCATCAACGGCGTCCTCAGTCTGATCGTCCTGTCGATCATCGGCGCACCGGTGCCCGCACTCCTCGCGCTCATCGCCTTCGTCGGCTCGATGATCCCGCTCGTCGGCACGCTGACGGCCTCCATCATCAACTCCCTGATCTGTCTGTTCGTCTCGCCGGTGACGGCGCTCATCGCCTTCGGCTACTACCTCGTCTACATGCAGATCGAGGCGTACGTCCTCTCGCCGCGCATCATGAGCCGTGCCGTGGCTGTGCCGGGAGCCCTGGTCGTCATCGCCGCGGTCGCCGGTGGCGCACTCGGCGGCATCCTCGGCGCACTCGTCGCGATCCCGGTGGCCGCGAGCATCATCATCATCGTGCAGAAGGTGGTCTTCCCCACACAGGACCGCAAGAAGGCCCCGCCGGTGATCACCGTACCGTGACGATGATTCCGGCGGAGGTCGCGGTGCAGACGCGTCTCAGCGGATGAGCAGGGCCCCCGGCTGCACGCGGACGTCGAACTGCGAGACCTCCCCCATCTCCTCGCCGTCGATCTCGAACACCAGGGGTGTGTCCAACTGCACCGAGATGTGCTCGACGGGCAGATGACGTGCGGAATCGGTGCTGACGGCCTCATCCGTCGCCCCGAAGATGCGTCGGATCCCGTTGTCCCAGACGAACGACCGCAGGGTGTCGAGCCACTGGAGTGCGCCGTCGGCGCTGATCATCAGCACATCCAGCTTGCCGTCGTCGAGAACCGCATCGGGAAGCAGGCGGATGCCGCCCTGCACCATCCCGCAATTGCCGATCAGCATCGTGTGACCGCGCACCGCGACCGCCTTCTCGCCGTCGATCGCCAGAGTGATGTCGGTCATCTCGGTACCGGCCAAGGCCCGACCCATCGCCTCGACGTACGCCAACCAGCCGGCCTTCGACTTGAGGTCGTCGTCGGTTTCGACCAGCATCTGCGCGTCGATCCCGAAGCCGACCATGACAGCGAAGGCGTGCTCGGTGCCGTCGTACGACACCCAGCCGAGATCGATACGTCGGGGCTCCGCATCCCGCACCCGCTCGAGCGCGGCGGGGATATCGGCGAGCGGGACCTCCAGGTTGCGTGCGAGCAGGTTCCCCGTGCCCTGCGGGACGATTCCGAGGGCGGTCTCCGTTCCTGCGAGCGATTCGGCGACCGCACGGACGGTGCCGTCGCCACCGACGGCGATGACGATGCCCCGGCCGTCCTCACGTGCCTCCTGCGCCATGCCGCGGCCCGGGTCCTCGGGCGTCGTCTCCCACCAGCGGATGTCGTACTGCTCGTCGAACACGTCGCTCACGGCGTCCTGGAGAACCTCTTTCTCGACCTTGGAGGGATTCCAGACGATTCCGATGCGCGTATGGGTCATATCGTCAGCTTGGGACACCTCGCCCGATACTGCAAACCGACGGGGCGGACTATCCGTAGAACAGGTCCTCGAACGTCTTGCGCGCACGGCGGGTGACCCCGAGGTAGTCCTCCTCGAGCTCGGTCGCCGAGCGGTCGGGGTACCCGAGCAGGCTGCCGATCGCGTCCAGCTGGCGCCGATCCGCCGGGAGAAGGTCACTCGTCTGCCCGGTGAGCAGGGTGATCGCGGAACGGAGCCTGCTGGACAGGCGCCACGCCTCCCGCAGCCGCTCGGCGTCGCCCTCCTCCACGAGATCGGCGGCGACGGCGGCATCGAGCGCGCCGAGGGTCGATGTCGTGCGCAGGCCGGGGATCGCATAGGCGTGCTGCAACTGGAGCAACTGCACCAGCCACTCGACATCGCTGAGCGTGCCGGGGCCCAGCTTCAGATGGCGCCGCGGATCAGCGCCCTGCGGTAGCCGCTCCCCCTCGACCCTGGCCTTGATCCGCTTGATCTCTCGCGTGCCTTGAAGATCGACCGATTCCGGGTAGCGGATCGTGTCGGCGAGGGCCGTGAACCGCTCGATCAGCTTCGCGCTCCCGGCCACACCCCGCGCACGAAGCAGGGCCTGCGCCTCCCAGGAGAGCGACCAGCGCCGGTAGTACTCGGCATACGCCGCGATCGACCGCACGACCGGTCCGTTGCGCCCCTCGGGCCGGAGGTCGGCGTCGAGATCGAGCGGGACCCGGTGATCGGTCAGGTGCTCGCGGAGTCCCGCCACGATCTGCGTGGCGAGCTTCTGCGCCCGTTGCGAGTCGACCCCGTTCGCGTCGTACACGTAGAGGATGTCGGCGTCCGACCCGAAACCGAGTTCGGCGCCTCCGAAGCGCCCCATGGCGATGACCGCGAAATCGAGTTCTGCGGCGTCGTCGGGGACGACCTCGCGGATGACGGCGCGCAGGGCCGCCTGGATCGTCGCCTCCGTGATCTCGGTGAGCGCGACCGCGACCTCCTCGATCGTCAGCACGCCGAGGACGGCACCCATCGCGGTGCGCAGCAGCTCCCGACGGCGCAGAGCCCGCACCGCGCGAAGGGCGTCGCCGATGGTCTCGTGACGGGTCTGGATCGCCCGTGCCTCTTCGTCGAGCGCGGCCGCCCCGCGCGGACGCAGCCGGTCGGTGCTGTCGAGCCACGCGACCGACTCGGGGATCCACTCCAGCAGCTCCCCGACGTAGCGCGACGTGGACAGCAGCCGGGTGAGGCTCTCGGCGGCGCCGGACGAGTCCCGCAGCATCCGGAGGAACCACGGTGTGTCGCCGAGGCGTTCGCTGATCCGGCGGAAGGCGAGAAGCGCGTAGTCCGGATCGCTTCCATCGGCGAACCACCGCACCATGATCGGCATCAGCGCCCGCTGGATCGTCACCTTGCGGCTGAGCCCGGTCGTGAGTGCGCCGATGTGCCGCAGGGCACCCGCGGGATCGCGGAACCCGATGGCCGCCAGGCGGTCATGCGCCTGCGCCGTGGAGAGCGTGCGCTCCTCCTCGGGGAGACTGGCCACGGCGCTGAGCAGCGGACGGTAGAACAGCCGAGTGTGGATCTCGCGCACTTCGCGGCGCACCGACTCCCATCGCGTCCACACACCGTCGCCGCTCTCGGCGAGGGCCGTGCCGCGCGCCAGCACGCGCAGGCCCGCGGGAGTGCGCGGAAGCAGATGCGTGCGGCTCAGTTCGCGCAGCTGCAGGCGGTGCTCCATGAGTCGCAGGATGCGGTAGTCGTCAGCGAACGTCGCGGCATCCGCTCGTCCGATGTAGCCGCCGGCGACGAGCGCATCGAGACTCTCCAGCGTGCCGCGCGTGCGGATCGACTCGTCGGTGAGGCCGTGGACCAGCTGAAGCAGCTGCACGGTGAACTCGATATCGCGTAGACCGCCCGCGCCGAGCTTGAGCTGATAGGGAGCGTCGTCCGGATCGATGTGCTCGGTCACGCGCTCGCGCATCCGCTGGACGCTCTCGACGAAATCCTCACGGGCAGCGCTCGACCAGATCTTCGGCTGCACGGCCGCGACGTACTCCGCACCGAGCTCGGCATCGCCCGCGAGGGGTCTCGCCTTGAGCAGCGCCTGGAACTCCCAGCTCTTCGCCCAGCGGTCGTAGTAGGCGAGGTGCGACGCGAGCGACCGGACGAGCGCGCCCTGCTTGCCCTCCGGCCGGAGGTTCGCGTCGACCTCCCACAGCGGCGGCTCCACCTCGATGCTGTCGAGTCCGCGCATCGTCTCGCGCGCCAGCCGCGTCGCGATGTCGATCGCGCGCGCTTCCGTCACGACCTCCTCATCGCTGGTGCCGCCCACGAAGATCACGTCCACGTCGCTGACGTAGTTGAGCTCGCGGGCGCCGGCCTTTCCCATGCCGATGATCGAGAGCCGCGTCGCCGCCACCTGCTCCTTCGGGGTGGTCTCGCTCAGACGCGCGCGTGCGATCGCGAGCGAGGCCTCCAATGCCGCGCCGGCGGCATCCGACAGCGCGGCGGACACCGCGGCAACCACCGTCTTCGGCTCGGGGTGGGTCAGATCATAGGCGGCGATGGCGGCGAGGCTGCGGCGGTAGGCGACACGCACGGCCACGACCGCCGCGTCGTCCGCCGACTTCGCGAAGCCGTCTCGGGTGCCGACCGAGGCCAGCAGCTGCGCACGGAGCGACTCCGGCGACGGCAACGTGTCGAGGGGCTCCCCCAGCACCGAGAGCTGATCGGGATGGCGGAGGAAGAAGTCGGCCAGCCCCTCCGAGGCGCCGAAGACCCGCCACACGCGGTGACGCGTCTCAGCGCTGTCGAGCAGGGCCTTCAGCGGGCCTGCGTCCCGACGCGCGACACGGACCATGCCCCGCACCGCGGCGTCGGGGTCGGCAGCATCCGCTCCTTCGAGAAGCGACGATCGCGGGATTCCGAGCACCGCCGCCAACTCGGACAGGGATGCCGCCGCTTCGCTCAACTCGGCGAAACCGAGCCTGGCCAGGGCGGAGAGGGAGACGGAGTCGTCCGGTCGGGCCATCGGCGCGGGTCAGAGCAGTTCGAGGTTGCTCTTCAGCTCGAACGGGGTGACCTGGCCGCGGTAGGCCTCCCATTCCTTGCGCTTGTTGAGCAGCACGTAGTTGAAGACCTGCTCCCCCAGCGTCTCGGCGACGAGCTCGGACGCCTCCATGTACTCGAGGGCGTGATCGAGGCTCGCGGGCAGCGCCTCGTATCCCAGCGCACGCCGCTCGGCGTCACTCAGCGACCACACGTTGTTCTCCGCCTCGGGCGGCAGCTCGTAGCCCTCCTCGATGCCCTTGAGTCCTGCCGCGAGCAGCAGCGCGTACGCGAGGTACGGGTTCGAGGCGGAGTCGATGCCGCGGTACTCGACGCGCGACGACTGGCTCTTGTTCGGCTTGTACATCGGCACGCGGATGAGGGCCGAGCGGTTCGCATGCCCCCAGGTGACGAAGCTCGGTGCCTCGTCGCCTCCCCAGAGCCGCTTGTAGGAGTTCACGAACTGGTTCGTGACGGCGGAGATCTCGTTCGCGTGTCGCAGCAGACCCGCGATGAAGTGTCGACCGGTCTTGGAGAGCTGGTACTTCGCGCCCTCCTCGTAGAAGGCGTTCTGGTCGCCCTCGAAGAGCGACATGTGGGTGTGCATGCCGCTGCCGGGCTGATCGCTGAGCGGCTTCGGCATGAACGTCGCGTAAACGCCCTGCTCGATCGCCACCTCCTTGATCACCGTGCGGAAAGTCATGATGTTGTCGGCCGTGGTGAGGGCATCCGCATAGCGGAGGTCGATCTCGTTCTGGCCGGGTCCACCCTCGTGGTGGCTGAACTCGACGGAGATGCCGAGGTCTTCGAGCATCCGCACCGACCGTCGACGGAAGTCGTGGGCCGTTCCACCGGGAACGTTGTCGAAGTAACCGGCCGAGTCGACCGGGACGGGACCGTCGGGTCCGAACGACGACGACTTGAGCAGGTAGAACTCGATCTCGGGGTGCGTGTAGAACGTGAACCCGGCATCCGCGGCCTTCGCGAGCGTGCGCTTGAGCACGTGCCGCGGGTCGGCCACCGCCGGCTGACCGTCGGGCGTCGTCAGGTCGCAGAACATCCGCGCCGTCGGATCGATCTCGCCGCGCCACGGCAGCGTCTGGAACGTCGTCGGATCCGGCTGCGCGAGCAGGTCCGACTCGTAGGTGCGCGTCAGTCCCTCGATCGCCGAGCCGTCGAAGCCGATGCCCTCAGCGAATGCACCTTCGACCTCGGCCGGAGCGATCGCCACGGACTTGAGCGTGCCGATGACGTCGGTGAACCACAGCCGCACGAACTTGACGCCGCGCTCCTCGATCGTCCGGAGGACGAAGTCCCTCTGCTTGTCCATGGCTACTCTGCGCCCTGGCCCTTTGCGTCGCCCGCGTTCTGAGAGCCCTTGACGTCCCAGCCCTGCTCCACGGCTTCCTCCTCGGCCCAGGCGCGCGAGCGCTCCTGGAGCACCTCGGGCGCGCGGCGGGCTTCGGCCTCCGTGTCGAAGGGCCCGATCCGGTCGACGGAGGGCGAGATCATGCCGAATTCGACCTCGCCGGTCTCGGAGTTGTACCAGTACTTGTGGTCGCCGTCAGACATGTCTGCCCCTTCTTCACGTGGTGTCATCGATCCTACTGGCGTGCACCGCTGTCGCTAAGCTATCGCCCATGGCAAAAGCGATCGGCGTCGACATCGGCGGCACGGGAATCAAAGCAGGAATCGTCGACCTCGAGCACGGAATCATGGCATCCGACCGGGTGCGTGTCCCCACTCCTGAAGGCGCATCGCCGCAGGATGTCCTGAACGCCGTGCAGACCGTTCTGAAGACTCTCGACGTGCACGACTCGACCCTTCCGCTCGGGGTCGCCTTCCCGGCGATCGTCAAGCGCGGCAAGACGCTCTCCGCGGCGAACGTGTCGAAGGAATGGATCGACTTCGATGCGGAGCGCTTCTTCCGCGACGGGCTCGGCCGCAACATCGTGTTCGTGAACGACGCGGATGCCGCCGGCGTCGCCGAGGCCCGCCACGGCGCGGCCAGGGACGTGCGCGGTTTCACCCTGCTGACCACGCTGGGCACCGGCATCGGCTCGGCCTTCCTCTACGACGGCGTGCTGCTGCCGAACACCGAGCTCGGTCACCTCAACTTCGGCGAGTACGAGTCGGTCGAGACGTACGCCGCGACCTCGGCGCGCGAGCGCGAGGGCCTCAGCTGGGCCGCATGGGCGGAGCGCCTGCAGGCGTTCTACTCGCACATCGAGTTCCTGTTCAGCCCTGACCTGTTCGTGGTCGGCGGCGGCGTGTCGAAGAACGCCGGGGACTTCCTCCCTCTGCTCGACCTCAAGACCCCGATCGTCCCGGCGATCCACCGCAACAACTCCGGCATCATCGGCGCGGCATCGCTCGCCGGCGACTGAGAGACCACGACCACTCCTGACGACGAAGGCCCCGATGACTGTGACGTCATCGGGGCCTTCTGCTGCCTGAGGCGAATGGGCCGACCTGTACGCCGGGTTCTGTTCCGGGGTTCTTCGCCCCTTCGACGGCCATCTCTCTCGGCGACACGTTGCCGTGGCACTCTAGCGGTCTACCCGAGGACTCGGCGAGCCGCGTCATCATCCTCTGTCTGACCTTGCTCCGGACGAGGTTTACCTGGCGGGCCATGTCACCATGGCCCCCGGTGGTCTCTTACACCACCCTTTCACCCTTACCCCTCGCGGGGCGGTCTACTCTCTGTGGCACTTTCTCGCGGATTGCTCCGGGTGGGCGTTACCCACCGTCCTGCCCTGAGGAGCCCGGACGTTCCTCGGTGCGGTCACCCGCCACGCGGCCGTCCAGTCGACCCATTCGCACTCCCAGTCTACTTCTCGGGAGGTCATTCCTACTTCTCGGCGGACTCTGCGATCCGGAGGTCCAGGGGCACGTCGATCGGGAACGAGCCGAAGAGACGGGTCGTCGCGACGGCGGCCGCTTCACGCACAGCGTCGGCAGCAGTCTCAGCGTGTTCCTGCGGCACGTGCAGGATGACCTCGTCGTGAAGGAAGAACGCCAGGTGCGGTGCCTGCGCGAAGGGACCGGATGCTGCGGCCGTGGTGTACCCCTCGGGGATCTGCCGCAGGCGATGACGGATCTCGGCGAGCCAGATCAGCGACCACTCCGCGGCCGTGCCCTGCACGACGAAGTTCCGGGTGAACCGGCCCCAGTCGCGGGCCCGGCGGCGGGCGAGTGCCACCACTGCCGGATCGGCATCGGCGCCGGTGGCATCCGCCTGCAGACGCATCCACTCCACCGAAGGTCGGGGTGACGACCGGCCGAGCCAGGTGGACACGATGCCGCCATCCTCGCCCGTGCGCGCCGCCGCGTCGACGAATGCCATGGCGCGCGGGTAGACCTTCCTCAGACGCGGGACGAGCCGCCCGCTGTCACCGGTCGTGGCACCGTACATCGCCCCGAGGACGGCGTACTTCGCCTCCTCCCGCGTGGCGACTGCTCCGGAGGCGACGACACCGGCGTAGAGATCGCTCCCCCGCGCCGCCCGGGCCATCGCCTCATCCGAGGCCATGGCCGCGAGCATCCGCGGCTCCAGCTGCGCGACATCCGCCACGATGAGAGTCCATCCGGGGTCGGCCCGCACCGCGGGGCGCAGACTCCGCGGAAGCTGAAGCGCGCCTCCGCCGGCAGAGGCCCAGCGCCCGGTGACCACGCCGCCGGGGATGTACACGGGACGGAAGCGACCTTCGTGCACCCACTCAGCGAGCCAGGCCCAGCCGTTGGCGCTGAGCAGACGGGAGAGCTTCTTGTATGCGAGCAGCGGTTCGACGACCGGGTGATCGTGCTCGGCGAGCTCCCACCGGCTCGTGGACTCCACCTGCACTCCGACGCGATGCAGCGCTCTGAGCAGTTTCTGCTGACTGTCCAGATGCAGTGAGGGGTCGCCGAGGAGCTCCCGCACCCGATCGCCGAGCTCGACCATGCGGCTCGGCGTCCCGCCGGCGACCGGGCGGGTGCCCAACGTTTCGGTCAGGATCGCATCGTGCACGCCCTCGTCCCAGGGCAATCCCGCGGCCCGCATCTCCTCCGCGATGAGTCCGCCCGCAGACTCCGCCGCGCACAGCAGCGTGAGGCGTCCATCCGGCGCTGCGGCCATCACTTCGCGCTGGGCTCGGTACTGATCGAGCATCGTGCCGATCGGATCGTCTCCGCTCGCGTCATCGAACACGTCGAACAGCGACGGCGCGGCAACGGTCGGTTCGCGCCGTTCCCACTCGTGCGCTCCCGGAAGCGGGGTGGGCACGGCGGAGGTGTCGCGCAGGATCGCGTGGCACAGCACCAGATCGTGACTGCGAGAGATGCGCACGCCGTCGCCGAGAAGGAGGGCATAGGTCTCCGCAGCGGTGCGAATGATCCACCGCGGAGCATCGGCGTCTTCGGCGGAGCGGACCCATCCCGGGAGCTCCTCGGCACGCAGAGACGTACGGTTCTGCTCCTCGTCATCCGCGTCGAGCTCGATCGCGACGTACTCCTGCGGGCCGACGGAGATGAGCGCGATTCGTCGTTCGATGCCCGACGCCGGCGCTGTCATCGGTGGCGGGCGCAGGCACCGCTCATGCGAGCCCGGATTCCTCGGTGCGCACGAGGATGCAGCCGCACTCGGGGCAGGAGACCACGAGGTCGTCCGCCGCGCGGCGAATGTCGTTCAGATCGGTGCTGGGAAGCAGGATGCGGCAGCCCTCGCAGGTGCCGCGGGTGAGAAGTGCGGCGCCGGCACTGTTCGTCGCGCGACGCGCGTACTCGGCCAGGAGCTCCGGCGAGACGCCCTCGGCCACGGCTGCCCGATCGCGGGCGAGCTGCGCTCCCAATTCGGTCGCCGCGGCGACATCGGCCTTGGCCTGCGCGGTCAAGGCCGACCCCTCGGAAGTGGTCGTCTCGAGGAGCGCCTGCTGTGCTGCGACCGCGGCCTCTGCCTCTTCGAGCCGTCCCATGACGTCGAGCGCGGCATCTTCGAGGTCGCTCTGCCGCCGGGCGAGGCTGGCGAGCTCGTGCTCGAGCGCCTGCGCGTCTTTCGAGTTGGTCGATGCGGCGAGTCGTTCGGCGTCACGGTTGCGTCGCGCCTCGACCACGGCCACATCGGACTCCAGCCGCTTCAGCTCGGTGCGCACGTCGTCGCGGGTACCGGTGAGTGTCGTGAGCTCGCGGAGCTGCTCCTGACGGATGGAGACGAGCTCGGTGATCCGCCCCGCCTGGCTCGGCTTGGTGCGGGCGCGCTCGGCCTGCGCGATGCGCCGGTCGAGGTCGGCGATGTCGAGCAGGGTGCGCTGGTTCTCGGGGCTGGCGTTCACGCTCTCAAATCTAGTCGCTGCGGCGACATCCGCCCATCAGCGCACGTCGCCGTCGACGTAGTACCACTGCCGATCCTCGCGGACGAAGCGGCTGCGCTCATGCAGAGACCCTCGCTCGGTGCCCTGGCGCCAGAGGGCCTCGAACTCCACGACACCCTGGTCGTCGAACGGACCGCCGGCCAGACGATCGAGCACCAGCAGTCGCCGCCATTCGAGATCCGGCTCGAAGTCGATCGTGCGCGGTCTCGACGTCGGGTGCCATGTGCGCAGCAGGTGCGTCGCGTCGCGCAGACCGAACGCCGTGTACCGCGACCTCATCAGGCGCTCGGCGGTCGGAGCCGGCGCGCCCTGCAGCAGCGGACCGCAGCAGGATCCGAACACCTCGCCCGACGAGCACGGGCATCGCGCCGCATCCTCGATCACGATGTCATCCGACGCCATGTCCGCCTCCGCTGTCATTCCCTCAGCGTACGCTCGGAGGAAACGCACCGGAGGAGTCACGATGACCACTGTCCCCACCTTCACCGCCCACAACGGCTTCGCCCTCCCGGCGATCGGGCTCGGCACTTATGCGCTCAACGGCGATGCCGGAGCAGACGCCGTCGCCGGGGGCATCGGAGCGGGATACCGCCTCATCGACACGGCCTTCAACTACGAGAACGAGGGATCGGTCGGCCGAGGCGTCGCCGCGTCCGGCGTCGACCGCTCGGAGATCATCGTCACCACGAAACTGCCCGGACGCCACCACCCGTCCGCGAAGGCGCGCACCAGCATCGAGGAGAGCCGTTCGCGCCTCGGGATCGACGCGACGGACCTGCACCTCATCCACTGGCCGAACCCGAGCCAGGACGAGTACGTCCAGGCGTGGGCAGCACTCGTCGATGCGCAGGCCCGTGGAGTGGTGCGGCAGATCGGCGTCTCGAACTTCCTGCCGGAGCACCTGGAGCGCATCGAGCGCGAGACCGGCGTGCGCCCCGTCGTCAACCAGATCGAGGCGCACCCGTACTTCCCGCAGGAGGAGCAGCTCGCGTACCACCGCGAGCACGGCATCCTCACCGAGGCGTGGAGCCCTCTCGGGCGTGCCAAGGAGCTGCTCGACGAGGCGGTGATCCATGAGGTCGCCGCAGCACACGGTGCGACCCCGGCGCAGACGGTCCTCGCGTGGCACGTCGCCCGGGGCACGGTATCGATCCCCAAGGCGTCGTCGCGGGAGCACCAGGAGGCGAACCTCGCGGCGGCCGAGATCGTGCTCGATGACGCCGAGGTGTCTGCGATCACCGCACTCGGCCGCCCCGACGGCCGGCTGTTCGACGCCGACCCGAGGACCCACGAGGAGTCCTGACCGGCGTCGGGTCAGACGTTCTGGGTCCCCAGCACCCGCAGGAACTCGAGTTTGCTCGCTGCCTCGCTGCCCGGCGTCGCCGTGAGCACGATCAGCGCCTGCGACTCGTCTTCGGTGAAGAGCGCCTGACAGTCGACCTCGATCTCACCGAGCTCGGGGTGCACCATGATCTTGTGCTGCTCGAACCGGCGGCTCACCTCATGCGCGTCCCACAGCTCGACGAACTCCGGGCTGCGGGCCGTCAGCTCTGCGACGATCTCTCCCGCTCGTGATCGAGCCCCCATCACACCGTGGGCCGCACGCAGCGACCCGACGAGCGCGCGTGCCTGTCGGGGGTGATCGACCTCGCGATACCGGCGCCGCTCATCGTCCGGATAGGCGAACCACCGGTAGATGCCGCTGCGGTCGAGACCGGTGAGCGCGCTCGCGTCGCCCACGAGCGCGCGGGAGGCATCGTTCTGCACGAGCACCTCGTCGAGCAGCGAGACGACGAAGGCGGGGGTGTCGTGCAGCCGATCGAGCACGCGCAGGATGCCGGGCCGCACATAGTCGGTCACGCGGGCGCGGTTAGGAGCACTGTGTCCGCAGAGCCGGAACAGGTAGTCGCGCTCGTCTTCGGTCAGCCGCAGCGCACGGGCGAGCGAGGTGAGGATCTGCACGCTGGGCTGCGGTCCTCGCCGCTGTTCGAGGCGCGTGTAGTAATCGGTCGACATCATCGCCAGCTGGGCCACCTCCTCGCGGCGCAGCCCCGCGATACGACGGCGCGCGCCCGTGGAGAGCCCCACGTCCGCAGGGGTCAGTGACTCCCTCCGACGGAGGAGGAACTCGGCGAGAGCATCTCGATCCATTCCTGAAGTATCCACCGGCATCGGCGCACATTCCAGGGACCGCCGATCCCTGGATGACCGCTCTCTGGAGCAGCAGCCGGGCGGCGCCGAGGCTGGGGACATGAACATCAGCGGAAACACCATCTTCATCCCCGGTGCGACCAGCGGCATCGGGCTCGCGCTCGCCGTGCGCCTCCACGACCGTGGCAACACGGTGATCGTGGGCGGGCGTCGCCAGGACCGCCTCACGGCGATCGCCACCGAGCATCCCGGCATCCACACGGTGCGGATCGACACGGCGGATGCGGGCAGCATCGACGACGCGTCACGCACGGTACGCGCCGAGCACCCCGAACTGAACGTGCTCATCACGATGGCCGGTGTCATGCGCACCGAGGACTGGACAGCCCCGTCGAGCTTCCTCGCCACGGCTGAGGAGACGGTCACCACGAACATCCTCGGGCCGATCCGCCTCATCGCCGCGTTCATCGAGCACCTGCGCGCGCAGCCGGACGCGACGATCATGACGGTCTCTTCCGGACTCGCCTTCGCCCCACTCCGGGTGACGCCCACGTACAACGCGAGCAAGGCCGCGATCCACATGCTCAGCGAATCGCTGCGCCTGCAGCTCGCGGATACGACGGTGTCGGTTCTCGAACTGGAACCGCCGGCGGTGCGCACCGCCCTCATGCCCGGGCATGAGGAGAACGAGGCCGCGATGCCGCTCGACGAGTTCATCGACGAGGTGATGGGGCTGCTCGAGTCGCAACCGGATGCGGCGGAGATCCAGGTCGAGCGCGTGAAGTTCCTCCGGTACGGCGAGGCCCGGGGTGACTACGGCCAGGTCGTCGCCACCCTCAACCGCACGGATCCGCACGGCCGGTGAGAGCGAGAGGCACCGGTTCGCGCCGGTGCCTCTCAGCGACGCAGATCCGCGGCGGCCGCCTGCAGCGCATCCGCCGACTGACGCAGCAGCGCCAGCTCGTCGCTCGAGAACGAGGTGTTCCGGATCGGAATCGCACCCTTCGCGCTCACGATCGAGGGGACGGACAGAGCAACGCCGTCGATTCCGTGGAAGTCGCGCAGCACGGTGCTCACGGGCATCACCGCGTGCTCGTCGCGGAGGATCGCCTCGACGATCCGCGCACTGGACAGACCGATCGCGTAATTGGTCGCGCCCTTGCCCTGGATGACCTTGTATGCGGCATCGCGCACGTCGACAGCGATGTCCTGCAGCTCATCGAGGGTGAATCGCGGGTGATCCGGCGTCTCCCACTCCAGGATCGGGACCGTGCCGATGGTCGCCCGCGACCACAGCGGGAACTCCGTGTCGCCGTGCTCACCGATGATGTACGCGTGCACGCTGGCGGTCGACACTCCGGCGCGCTCCCCCAGCTTCCAGCGCAGTCGGGAGGTGTCGAGCACAGTGCCTGACGCGAAGATCCGTTCCGGCGGGAGCCCGGTCTCCTCCTGCGCGATCACCGTCAGCACATCGCAGGGGTTGGTGACGATCACGTAGATCGCGTTCGGCGCGACCTCGAGCAGATTCGGCATCATGCGGCGGATGATGCCCGCGTTCACCTCGGCGAGCTCGATGCGGGTCTGACCCGGTTTCTGCTTCGCCCCGGCGGTGATCACCACGACGTGCGAGCCTGCCGCCACCGAGATGTCACTGCCGCCGATGATGTCGCTCGAACCGGTGAACTGCGTCCCGTGCGCGAGGTCGAGCACCTCGGCCTCGACCTTCTCGGTCGCGATGTCGTACAGCGCGACGTGGCGCGCCGATCCGCGGATCAGTGCCGCGTAGGCGACACTCGATCCCACGCTCCCCGCGCCGACGACCGTGAGCTTCGAGTTCTCGATGATCTCCATGCGCTCAGTCTTGCAGTGGAGGGTCCCGCTCCGGGAGGGGTGGTCCCGTGAGAACCTCAGAGCGCCGCCGCGACGGCGGCAGCCGCGGTCGCGTGCGCGAACCGGAACCCCGTGCGCTCCAGCACCTGGGGACGCACGTCTGCGTCGGGCAGCAGCAGCGACTCCGCGGCGTCACCGAGCACGAGGCGGAGCGCCCACGCCGGTGCAGGGAGCCAGAACGGACGGTGCATGCGAGCGGCGAGGGCACGGCCGATGTCGTTGGCGGACGCCGGTGCGGGTCCGGTCAGGTTCACGGGTCCGGTGATCTTGTGATCGAGCACATGACGAATCGCTGCCACCTCGTCATCGAGCGAGATCCACGGCCACATCTGCGTCCCTCGTCCGAGCGGACCGGAGACACCGAACCGAGTCAGCTGGATGAGTGGCTTGAGGACGCCGCGCCGGTGGATGACCGGGGCCGTGCGCAGCAGAGCGACCCGGGTGTGGTCCTCGGCCTGACGGGCCTCGGCCTCCCAGCGCACCGTGAGGTCCGCCAAGAAGGTCTGACCGGCGGCGGAGTCCTCCGTGAGGATCTCCCCCGGGGCGGAGCCGTAGTAGCCCACGGCGGATGCCGAGACGAGTGCGGGGGCGTCGGACCGCAGGGAACGGAGAGCGGTCGTGATCGTCCTGGTCGCCTGCAGACGCGAGTCGACCAACTCACGACGGTACCGCTTGGTCCACGGCAGACGGCCGACGCTGGCACCACCCAGTGCGACGATCGCTTCGGCTCCGGCGAGGACGTCCGGATCGAGGGCACGCTCCCCCGGTTCCCACTGCGTCTCGTTCTCCGCTCGCGGAGCGCGTCGGACGAGAGTCGTCACCTCGATTCCATCAGCGCGGAGCGAAGACACGAGCGCCGAACCGATCAGTCCCGATGCTCCGCTGATGACGATGCGTCGCGCCACGTGTGAGACCTCCCCGTCCCTCGATCATCGAGTCTTGCCGTGCATCCGAGGGTACGCGCTGGAGACGCGAGCGCCCGCAGGCCTTGCGCTGAGGACTCGGTCGAGGTAGGTCGACTACGGGTCACTTCTCGCTGCGGGGAGTCAATCAGCCCGTCGGTAGTGCGTCATGATCGCCCCGTTGCGGAGCGGAGTCGCGGAAACCAACTCGAGTCGCCGAGTACTCGGCAGACCGGCCTCGAAAAGGGTCGGGCCGTGCCCGGCGATCCGCGGATGGACCAGGAACCGGTACTCGTCGATCAGGTCCAGCCGGTCGAGTTCGGTCGCCAGCGAGGCGCTGCCGAGAAGCACTCCGGCCGGCGTGTCGTCCTTGAGCTTCTGCACGCCCTCGCGCAGATCACCGGTGATGCGGTGACTGTTCGCCCAGGGGAAGTCCTCGCGGGTGGATGACACCACGTACTTGGGCTTGGCGTCGAGCGCGACCGCCCACTCGCGCATCGTGGCGTCCGCCTCCACGTCTCCCCGGGCGACCGCCGGCCAGGCGCTCTCCATCATCTCGTAGGTGGTGCGCCCCCAGAGCATCGCGCCGGCTTCATCCATGAGCTGCGTGAAGAGGGGGTGAGTCTCCTCATCGGCGATCCCCTCCCGATGATCGACGCAGCCGTCGAGGGTGACGTTGATGCAGAAGGTCAGGGTACCCATGCGGGGAGCCTAGGACTGCAGGGCGGCGACCACCAGGGGTCGAGGTGAGGATGTGGGCCCTGCCGGGATCGAACCGACGACATCCACGGTGTAAACGTGGCGCTCTACCAGCTGAGCTAAAGGCCCTGGTGCACCCAGTGTATCGGCCACCCGATGCGCACCCGTGTCGTAGAAGAGGGATAGGCTGATTGCGGCGCGCGTTGTGCACAGCTGACAAGGCTGCCCGTGTCGCTTCCCGTTTCCTTGGCATGACCTGCCAGCTTGACGAAAGGTTCGCCCCGTGACCGTGCACGACCAGGATCCTTATTCCCAGGGCCCCCTCGACAGCGATCCGGAGGAGACCGGCGAGTGGCAGCAGTCCCTCGATGAGCTGGTCGATGCCAAGGGGCACGGCCGAGGCCGCGAGATCATGCTCAGCCTGCTCAAGCGCTCGAAGGAGCTGCACCTGGGCGTGCCGATGGTCCCGACGACGGACTACATCAACACCATCGCTCCCGAGAACGAGCCCGAGTTCCCCGGTGACGAGGAGATCGAGCGCCGCTACCGCGCCTGGATCCGGTGGAACGCCGCCATCACGGTGCACCGCGCCCAGCGCCCTGGTATCGGCGTCGGCGGTCACATCTCGACCTACGCCTCGTCGGCGGCTCTGTACGAAGTCGGCTTCAACCACTTCTTCAAGGGTGCCGACAACCCCGGCGGTGCGGACCAGATCTTCATCCAGGGGCACGCCTCCCCCGGCACCTACGCCCGCTCCTTCCTCGAAGGACGCCTGAGCGAGGACCAGCTCGACGGCTTCCGCCAGGAGAAGTCGCACGCGCCGCACGGCATCCCCTCCTACCCGCACCCGCGCCTGATGCCGGAGTACTGGCAGTTCCCGACCGTGTCGATGGGCCTCGGCCCGATCAACGCGATCTACCAGGCGATGTCGAACAAGTACCTCGAGAACCGCGGCATCAAGGACACGTCCCAGTCGCACGTCTGGGCGTTCCTGGGCGACGGCGAGATGGACGAGGTCGAGAGCCGCGGCCAGCTGCAGGTCGCCGCCAACGAAGGTCTCGACAACCTGACCTTCGTCGTCAACTGCAACCTGCAGCGCCTCGACGGCCCGGTGCGCGGCAACGGCAAGATCGTCCAGGAGCTGGAGTCGTTCTTCCGTGGCGCCGGCTGGAACGTCATCAAGGTCGTCTGGGGCCGTGAGTGGGACGACCTGCTCGCCCGCGACACCGAGGGCGCGCTGCTCAACCTGATGAACGTCACCCCCGACGGTGACTACCAGACGTACAAGGCCGAGTCCGGCGCATACGTCCGCGAGCACTTCTTCGGCCGCGACGAGCGCGCAGCCGCCCTCGTCAAGGACTACTCCGACGACGACATCTGGAACCTCAAGCGCGGCGGCCACGACTACCGCAAGGTCTACGCCGCCTTCAAGGCAGCGACCGAGCACAAGGGCAAGCCCACCGTCATCCTCGCGAAGACCGTCAAGGGCTACGGCCTCGGTCCGCACTTCGAGGGCCGCAACGCGACCCACCAGATGAAGAAGATGACGCTGGACAACCTCAAGACGTTCCGCGACGCGATGCACATCCCGATCACGGACGCGCAGCTCGAAGAGAACCCGTACCTGCCCCCGTACTACAACCCGGGCCCCCAGGACGAGACGATCCAGTACATGCTCGAGCGCCGTCAGGCACTCGGCGGCTACCTGCCGGAGCGCCGCTCGACGCACGTCGGCCTGTCGCTGCCGGACGACACCGCATATGCGCTTCCCAAGAAGGGCTCCGGCACGCAGGAGATCGCCACCACGATGGCGTTCGTCCGTCTGCTCAAGGACCTGCTGCGTTCGAAGGACTTCGGACACCGCATCGTGCCGATCATCCCGGATGAGGCGCGCACGTTCGGCATGGACGCGTACTTCCCCTCGGCGAAGATCTACAACCCGAACGGCCAGCACTACACGTCGGTCGACCGTGAGCTGCTCCTCGCCTACAAGGAGAGCCCGCAGGGCCAGATCGTGCACGTCGGCATCAACGAGGCCGGCGCACTCGCGGCCTTCACCGCCGCCGGAACCTCCTACGCCACGCATGGCGAGCCGCTCATCCCGGTCTACATCTTCTACTCGATGTTCGGCTTCCAGCGCACAGGCGACGCTCAGTGGGCTGCCGGAGACCAGATGGCACGCGGCTTCATCATGGGCGCCACCGCCGGTCGCACCACCCTCACCGGTGAAGGCCTCCAGCACGCCGACGGCCACTCGCACCTGCTCGCCGCCACCAACCCGGCGACGATCTCGTACGACCCGGCCTACGGCTACGAGATCGCGCACATCGTGCGCTCCGGTCTCGAGCGCATGTACGGCGGCAACCACGAAGACCCGAACGTGATGTACTACATCACGCTCTACAACGAGCCTCTCGTGATGCCCGCCGAGCCGGAGGACGTGGACGTGGACGGCATCGTCCGCGGCATCCACCGCGTCTCGGTCGGCGAGGGCGAGGGCCACCGCGCACAGCTGTTCGCGTCGGGTGTCGGACTCCCCTGGGCTCTCGAGGCCCAGGAACTGCTGAAGAACGACTGGGGCGTGATCGCTGACGTGTGGTCGGTGACCTCCTGGACCGAGCTGCGCCGCGACGGCCTCGCCGCCGACGAGCACAACTTCCTGCACCCCGAAGCCGAGCCGCGCACCGCGTACCTCACTCAGAAGCTCCAGGGCGCCGAAGGTCCGGTCGTCGCGGTCAGCGACTTCATGCACGCCGTGCAGGACCAGATCCGCCCGTGGGTCCCGAACCGCTTCGCCACGCTCGGCGCCGATGGCTTCGGCTTCTCGGACACCCGCGCAGCCGCTCGTCGCTTCTTCAAGATCGACGGCCCGTCGATCGTGGTCCGCACGCTGCAGTCGCTCGCCGAAGACGGCAAGGTCGACCGCTCGCTCGCGGCTCAGGCGATCGAGAAGTACCGTCTGCACGATGTGAACGCCGGAACCAGCGGCAACGCGGGCGGCGAAAGCTGAGCCCTCGGTGACAGGTTCTTCTCCTTCCGGCATGGACAAGGCCGCGACGCTCACCTGGCTGCGCCGGATCTCCGGTGACATCGCCTCGGTGACGATCAAGCGCCTGGAGGACACCCTCCCGTGGTACGCCGACATGCCACCAGCCCGCCGCTCCGCGGTCGGGCTGGTGGCCCAGGCGGGCATCACGTCGTTCATCCAGTGGTACGAAGACCCCACCTCCACGCCATGGATCGCGGCCGATATCTTCGCGGCGGCTCCGCGTGAGCTGCTGCGGAGCGTCAGCCTCCAGCAGACGCTGCAGCTGATCCGGGTGACCGTCGAGGTCACCGAGGAACGCGTCGCCGGCAGAGGCAACGATCTCCGCGAGGCGATCCTGCTCTATTCGCGCGATGTCGCCTTCGCCGCGGCCGACGTGTACGCGAGGGCCGCCGAGGCGCGCGGCCTGTGGGACGCCCGGCTCGAAGCCCTCGTCGTCGACTCCATCCTCACCGGCGAAGCCGACGAGGAACTGCCGAGCCGCATCGCGGCACTCGGCTGGCACGGCCACGGCGAGGTCGCCGTCCTGGTCGGCACCACACCCCCGCAGTTCGATGTGGATCTCGTCCGCCGAACCGCCAGGAAGCTCGCCGTCGACGTCCTCATCGGTGTGCAGGGCTCTCGACTCGTCCTCGTCCTCGGGCGTGCGCGCGCTGAAGGGGCCGAAGGGGAGGAAGAGGAGCTCGGGTTCCAGGAGATCGCGACCCGACTCGAGCCGTCGTTCGGACCGGGCTACGTCGTGCTCGGCCCCGCCGTCGCGGCTCTCGTCGACGCGAGTCAGAGCGCCCGCGCCGCTCTCGCCGGCTTCGCGGTGGCCCGCGCCTGGCGCAGCGCTCCTCGCCCGGTCGAGGCCGACGACCTGCTCCCCGAGCGAGCCCTCGCCGGCGACCCGCTCGCGAAGCAGACTCTGATCGAGCGCATCTTCCGTCCGTTGCAGGCGCACTCCACAGACCTGGTCACGACGCTCTGGAGCTACCTCGACAACGGCCGCTCCCTCGAGGCGACGGCCCGCGAGCTCTTCGTGCACCCGAACACGGTGCGCTACCGACTCAAGCGCGTGAGCGAGGTCATCGGGTGGGATGCCACCGGTCCCCGCGAGGCGCTCATCCTGCAGACAGCGCTGATCCTCGGCTCGATCGGGACCGCCGAACAGGTGCGGCGACGGGTCCCGCTTCGACGCCCGCAGCGCTGAGACCGGCGGATCTGTACGCCACACACAAGGGTTTCTCGCAATCTTGTGATGGATCATCCACCGCTCCGCCGCAATCGTTGACAGACTGGGGGGGTGATTGTCGTCGTATGCCCTGGTCAGGGCTCGCAGACCCCCGGTTTCCTCGCTCCTTGGCTCGAGCTCGACGGAGTGGCCGAGCGCCTCGCCGCGTACTCGGATGCCGCAGAGGTCGATCTCCGCGAACACGGCACGGTGTCGGATGCCGACACGATCCGCGACACGCGCATCGCGCAACCGCTGATCGTCGCGGCCTCCCTGATCGCCGGTGACGCCCTGGTGCAGAAGGCCGGGCGGCGCGCCGACGGAATCGCCGGACACTCGGTGGGCGAGATCGCGGCGCTCGTCGGGAGCAGCGTGATCGATGCCGAGACCGGCATGCGCCTCGTCGGTATCCGTGGTCGCGCCATGGCCGATGCCGCCGCGCAGGAGCAGACCGGCATGAGCGCAGTCCTCGGTGGTGACGAAGAAGCGCTCCTCGCACGGCTCGCCGAACTCGACCTGTTCCCCGCGAACTACAACGGCGGCGGTCAGATCGTGGTCGCCGGCGCGCTTCCGGCCCTCGCAGCTCTCGCCGAGGAGCCTCTCAAGGGCACGCGCGTGATCCCGCTCCAGGTCGCGGGCGCATTCCACACGCGCTACATGGCCTCTGCGGTCTCGGCCCTCCGCGACGCGGTCGCCGACGTCGCGCCCGCGAACCCCGACATCACGCTGTGGACCAATCGTGACGGCTCCGTTGTCGCCGACGGCACACAAGCGCTCAGCTATCTCGTCGACCAGGTCTCCTCCCCCGTGCGCTGGGACCTGTGCATGCAGTCGTTCTCCGACGCCGGGGTCACCGGCGTGATCGAGCTCGCGCCCGCTGGTGCTCTCGTCGGGCTCGCCAAGCGCGGCCTGCGCGGCGTTCCGACCGTCGCAGTGAAGTCCCCTGAAGACCTCGATGCAGCCGTCGCGCTGCTGAACGGAGAAGCCGCATGAGCGTCACCCTCGCCCAGGTCACCGGCCCCGCCTACACGCGCATCTACTCGTACGGTGCTGCACGTGGCGAGAATGCCGTTCCGAACGAAGACCTGATCGGGCCGATCGACTCCAGCGACGAGTGGATCCGCCAGCGCACCGGCATCATCACCCGCGCCCGGGCCGACAGGGGCACAGACGCCATCGACCTCGCCACCACGGCAGCAGCAGAGGCCATCGAGAAGTCGGGCGTGCCGGCCGATCAGGTCGACCTGGTGATCGTCGCGACCATCAGCAACCCGAAGCAGACCCCCTCGGTCTCGGCCATCGTCGCCGACCGCGTGGGCGCGAATCCTGCCGCTGCCTACGACATCAACGCGGCGTGCGCCGGCTACGCCTACGCGATCGCCCAGGCCGACGCACTGATCAAGGCCGGAGCAGCCCGCTACGCCCTGGTCATCGGCACCGAGAAGCTCTCCGACGTCGTCGACCCGACCGACCGCAGCATCTCCTTCCTCCTCGGCGATGGAGCGGGGGCCGCGCTGATCGGCCCGAGCGAGACACCGGGCATCGCCCCCGCCGTCTGGGGGTCCGACGGCTCCAAGGCCGACGCGGTGGGGATGAACGGCACGCTCACCGATTTCCGCGACGGCGTGGTGCCGTGGCCGACGCTGCGCCAGGAGGGCCCGACGGTCTTCCGCTGGGCCGTCTGGGAGATGGCCAAGGTCGCACGGGAGGCACTGGACAAGGCGGGCGTCGAGCCCTCCGACATCGCGGCCTTCATCCCCCACCAGGCGAACATGCGCATCATCGACGAGTTCGCGAAGCAGCTGAAGCTGCCGGAGACCACGGTGATCGCCCGGGACATCGAGACCACGGGCAACACCTCGGCGGCATCGATCCCGCTGGCGAGTCACCGTCTCATGGCCGAGCACCCCGAGCTCTCGGGCGGTCTCGCGCTGCAGATCGGCTTCGGCGCCGGACTCGTGTTCGCCGCACAGGTCGTCGTCCTTCCCTGAGAATGCGCTGACCTTCTCTAGACTGTTCCACGGTTCCGAATACAACCCGCAAGAAAGAGGAAGACCACATGGCTTTCACCAACGATGAGGTCCTCGCAGGCCTCGCAGAGCTGATCACCGACGAGACCGGCATCAACGCCTCCGAGGTCGCCCTCGAGAAGTCGTTCACCGATGACCTCGACATCGACTCCATCTCGATGATGACGATCGTCGTCAACGCCGAGGAGAAGTTCGGCGTCACCATCCCCGACGACGAGGTCAAGAACCTGAAGACCGTCGGCGACGCCGTCAACTTCATCGTCGCGGGCCAGGAGTAATCCCGGCAGGATGCCACCCCCGCACCGCGCGGGAGTGGCATCCTCCGCCCTGCCCTCTCATCCCCTTCGACGTTCGACAAGGAACCACACCCCATGACCAAGCGCATCGTCGTCACCGGCATCGGCGCCACGTCCGCCATCGGCGGCACGGCCCCGGAGAACTGGACGAACCTGCTGGCCGGCATGTCCGGCACCCGCACGCTCGAACACGACTGGGTTCAGCAGTACGAGCTGCCCGTCACCTTCGCCGCCGAGGCGATCGTGCGCCCGGAAGAGGTGCTCCCCCGCCACGAGGCCAAGCGCCTCGATCCGTCGTCGCAGTTCGCTCTCATCGCGGCCCGCGAGGCGTGGGCGGACGCCGGCTCCCCCGAAGTCGCTCCCGAGCGCCTCGGCATCGACTTCGCCACCGGCATCGGCGGACTCTGGACCCTCCTGGACGCCTGGGACACGCTTCGCGAGAAGGGCCCGCGACGGGTCATGCCGCTGACGGTCCCGATGCTCATGCCGAACGCCGCTGCGGGCAACCTCTCGCTGCAGTTCGAGGCTCGCGCCTATGCGCAGACCGTCGTCAGCGCGTGCGCCTCCAGCACGGAGTCGATCATCCACGCTTTCCACCACCTGCAGGACGGCCTCGCCGACGTCGTGATCGCCGGTGGCACCGAGTCCGCGATCCACCCGATCACGATGGCCTCGTTCGCGTCGGCGCAGGCGCTGTCGCGTAGGAACGACGACCCGGCCCACGCGTCACGCCCCGGCGCGATCGACCGTGACGGGTTCGTCATGGGCGAGGGCGCAGCCGCATTGATCCTCGAGACCGAGGAGCACGCGAAGGCTCGCGGCGCCAAGATCTACGGCTACGTGCTCGGCGGCGGAGTCACAGCCGACGCGTACCACATCACCGGGAACGACCCCGAGGGCAACGGCGCAGCACGGGCCGTCACGCAGGCGCTCGCAGAGGCCGGCGTCACAGCCGACCAGGTCACCCACATCAACGCGCACGCCACGTCGACACCGGTCGGTGACCCGAACGAGTATGTCGCTCTCAAGAAGGTCTTCGGCGACCGGATCGACGAGATTCCCGTGTCGGCGACCAAGGCCTCCACCGGTCACCTGCTCGGTGGTACGGGGGCCCTGGAGGCGATCTTCTCGCTGCTCGCCCTGCGCGACCGCGTCGCTCCGCCGACCATCAACATGACCGAGCCCGACCCGGCGGTCCCGTTCCGCCTTTCCGGCGAGGCCACGCCGCTCGGCGACGGTCCGCAGATCGCGATCAGCAACTCGTTCGGGTTCGGCGGACACAACGCCGTGCTGGTCGTCGCCAGCGCGGACTGACGCTGCAGACAAGAAGAGAGGCCCTCGGGATTCCGGGGGCCTCTCTTCGTGTCTGCAGGCCGTCGATCGCCCGTGACCTGGTTCCGATCGCGGTCAGGCGCGCAGCGCCCCGAGCCGGCGCGAGCGCGCTTCGCGGATGCGTGTGATGCGCGGCAGGAACCACCCGATCAGCGGGCCGACACCGAACGCGAAAAGCACCGTCCCGACGCCCACAGGACCGCCGAGGAGGAAGCCGACGAGCAGCACGCCGCCTTCGATCAGCGTGCGGACGAGCCACACCGCCCACCCGGTGCGTCGGACCAACCCGGTCATCAGGCCGTCGCGCGGACCGGGACCGAAGTCGGCGGCGATGTAGAGACCCGTCGCGAAGGCGAGGAGGAGGAGACCGAAGACGAACATGGGGGCGCCGATCCAGACCGAGGCCGGCTGCGGGATCAGGAACAGCGCGAGATCGGCACTGGGGCCGACCAGGAGCGCGTTCAGAACGGTCCCCAGCCCGACCCGCTGACGCAACGGGATCCACAGCAGCAGCACCACGATCGAGACGAGCACGGTCATGACGCCGTACCCGACTCCGGTCTGACCGGCGAGCCCCAGCGCCAGCACATCCCACGGCGCCACCCCGATGCCGCCGCGCACCATGAAGCCGAGCGCCACGCCATAGAGGAAGAGGCCGACGAGCAGCTGTACGAGCCTCTCGACGAGGTCACGCCGGCTGGCGGCGGCCACAGGAAGGAACACAGAGCGGAGGAGCATCCTTCCACTCTGGCCCGTCGCTCCGACTCCGAGGCGAATCCACTCGCCGCAAAGTGGCATGCGCACATCAGACCACTTTGCGCCAGGATGGAGGCATGGGATCACGACTCGTCGAGCAGCTCGGGGCGAACAATGTCGCAGGCGCGACGGCCATGGCGCTGGCCGATCGCATCAGGGCTCTGATCCTCGACGGTCGACTCACGGTCGGCGAGCGTCTGCCGAGTGAACGAGCCCTCGCGCTGGAGCTGCGGCGTTCGCGTTCGACCATCACTCGCGCCTACGGACTGCTCGAGACCGATGGTTATGTCTCCCGCCTGCACGGAGGAAGCACCCGGGTGATGCTCCCCCACGGTCAGGCTGCGGGGAGTACGGAACCCGATGACGACGCCATCGACCTCTCGATCGCCTCGATGGATTCGACGCCAGGTCTGTATGACGCCACAGTACGTTCCCTTCCCCGCCTCGCTGCCCTGCGCGGCACCAGCGGCTACTCGTTGCGAGGCCTCCCCGAACTGCGAGAGGCCATCGCGCAGCGCTTCCGCGATCGCGGAGCCCCGACCTCCGCAGACGAGATCATCATCACCTCAGGGGCACTCAACGCGGTGAACCTGATCCTGACGGCCATCGGACGTCGGGGCGAGCGGGCGCTGGTCGAGCAGCCGACGTTCCCGCACGCGCTCGAAGCGCTGCATCGGCACGGCTACCGTTTGGTGCCCACGCCCGTCGACGTCGACGGCTGGGACACCCGCCATCTGAACGAGACACTCCTCGGGTCGCGTCCGCACATCGCATACCTCATCCCCGACTTCCACAACCCCACCGGCGCGACGCTGCCCGACGATGAGCGCTCGCGGATCGTCACGACGGCCCGGAACGTCGGCGCCCACCTCATCGTCGACGAGACGACTGCGGAACTCGACATCGATCGCGGATGGACACCCGCGCCGATGGCCGCGAGCGGACCGAATGTCATCACCGTCGGATCGATGTCGAAGATCGCCTGGGGCGGGATGCGTATCGGCTGGATCCGCGCGGAGCGCTCGGTGATCGCACGACTGCTCGCCGTGCGCCCCTCCTTCGAGCTGGGTACCGCGCTGCTCGAACAGTGCATCGCCGTGGAACTGCTCGACGACATGCCGGCACTGACGTCTCATGTCCGCCGCAGGTTGCTCGCCGGACGCGAGGCGGTGGAGCGCGGCGTTTCCGGAATTCCCGGTTTCCGGATGCCGCCGACCCCGGGCGGCCTCTCGGCATGGATCGACATCGGCGCGCCACTCTCGACCTCACTGTCGCTCGCGGCGCGTGAGCGCGGTGTCATCCTGCCCCCGGGCCCCCGCTTCACCACCGGAGGAGTACTCGAACGTCGCCTGCGCATCCCCATCACCCTCCCGCCGGAGCGGACAGCCGAGGCCATGCAACGACTGGCACTGGCCTGGGACGATGTGCGCGGCGGCGCGCGGTCCCACACCGACGAGTTGCAGCACACCGCGGTCATCTGACCGGCGGCCCACCTCCGCGCGACGAGGACCCCGCCTCGTTTCCGGGGCGGGGTCCTCGTCGTGCGAAGCGGGGATACGTCTTCTCAGCGTCCGGGATGATTCACCGGCATCCGATACTCACGCCTCCCCCGCTCCCGGTCTGTGGTGTCGGCTAGCCGACCTTGTGCAGCCAGACGACCCTGGCGTCATCGCTTGCATGACGGAACGGCTCCAGCTCCTCGTCCCAGGCGGACCCGAGCGCGATGTCGAGCTCGCGCTGCAACTCGATCGCACTCCCCGCGGCGATCTCCATCGCGTAGCGGATCCGGTCCTCGCCGATGACGATGTTGCCGGCGGCATCCGTCTGCGCGTAGTGGATGCCGAGGTCGGGCGTGTGCAGCCAGCGCCCGCCATCACTGCGCGGCGTGGGGTCTTCGGTCACTTCGAACCGCAAGTGCTCCCACCCTCGGATGGAGGTCGCGAGAGCAGCACCGGTGCCGACGGGGCCGTCCCAGTAGAACTCGGCGCGCCGGGCACCTTCGAGGACGGGCTGCTCGGTCCAGTCGAAATTCACCGCACGCCCGATAGCGCGACCCACCGCCCATTCGAGGTGCGGGCAGAGCGCGCGAGGCGCAGAGTGGATGAACACCACTCCGCGTGCGTAAGCCGTCGCCATGATCTCTCCGTTTCATCAGGTGCGTCTTCCCCAACGACCTGAACCACGAAGTGGCGAGAATATGCGGTTGTGGGCCCATTCTCGCGGAGTTCGACGGAAATCACAAGCATGTGATTCCACGACGAAGGCCCCGGTCACGGGGACCGGGGCCTTCGATGTGATCAGAGGAGGATCAGGCCTCGCTCATGGCCTGCTTGACCTGCTGGCCCTTTGCCGCGTAGTAGGCCGCGCGAGCAGCATCCTTGCGCGCCTGCTCGGCGTAGCCGAACTCCAGCGTCTCCTGGTCGACCTCGTAGTTGGGCACGTCGTCGGTGCCGTTGTACTTCTCGATGTAGGCGTCGAGCTCGGGGCCCGAGGTCCACGACGTGATGAGGCAGTAGCGCGGCTCGGTGCCGTTGTGCGTGGCGGCGTGCCACAGACGCTGCGTGTCGACGATGAGCTGCGCACCGGCCGGAAGGGCGATGCGGTACTCGATGCTCGGGTCGGTGCGGTTCTCACGCAGGACGAAGTAGCTGTCCTTGTCGTCCGTCAGGTTGAAGAAGCCGCGGACCACCCAGCCGGTGCCGTCGGGGTTCAGACGGTTGTTGTCGTCCTGGTGGAGGTTGTAGAGGCATTCGCCGTACGGGGTCGGCTGCAGCTCGATCACACGGCAGCGTCCGACGTTGGCGCCGGGCTCCTGCGCGCGACGCGTCAGGTTCGGAGCCTTCTCGATCTGCGAGTCGATCCAGACGCCGTCCTTGTCGGTGCGCGGCGGCTTGTGGTTCCAGAAGCCGTTGCACTCGATGTCACCGAAGGCACTGGCGAGCGGCGCGAAGCGGGTGTCACCCGACGACTTCCAGTCGTTGTACTCGATGTCGAGCCATTCCTTGGGGTCGAGCTCCTGGTTGTAGCTGTCGAGGACGACGAATCCCTTTTCCTCGAGGGCAGCGGACTTGATGTAACCCATGATCGAGTCATGTTCCTTTCATCGGGGGCCAGCACGTTTTAACAGGCCCTGATTAGGCAAGCCTAACAGCGAAGCCCGCGAGCCCTTCGGAGGTCGGCCGTGGATAACCGAATAGACTGATCGGGGCGCCCGGCGAGTCCTCGGCACCCGTCGCTATGGGAGGACGAGACACCAGAATGAGCACCGCGACCAACGTCGAGGCGACGGCAGTCAACACGATCGAGTGGCTCGCGGCGGGTACCACCACCATCGTCGTCCCCGTCTATCAGCGGCAGTACCGCTGGGACATCGGCGGGTGCGAGCGCCTCCTCTCCGACATCCGCGCCGTCGCGCGGGAGGACGACGCACACCGCCACTTCATCGGCTCGATCCTCTCCGCCGAAGACGGCACATCGGCCGATTCCGACCTGATCCTCATCGACGGCCAGCAGCGCATCACCACGCTGATGCTGCTGGTCGCCGCGCTGCACCACGCGATCCGCGACACCGATGCCGCTCTCGCCGCTGCGCTGGAACGAGTTCTCGTCCGTGCCGACGCACCCGGCCGCACCAAGCTGCGTCCGCACGATGCGTGGGCCGACCTGTACGAGTCCGTCGTGCTCGACCGTCGGGACGACGCCGATCGCGAGTCCCGCTTCGACGACAACTACGCCTTCTTCCGCAGCCAGATCCATGTGGATGAGGTCCCGCTCATCTGGCGCGGGCTGCAGAAGCTCGAGCACGTGTCGATCACCCTCGGAGCCCAGGCGAACGCCCAGCAGATCTTCGAGAGCCTGAACTCGACGGGCGAGCCGCTGCGTGACCACGAGCTCATCCACAACTACATCCTGATGGGGCTCAGCCACGCGGAGCAGGTCGATGTCGAAGCCCGCTTCTGGGTGCCGATCGAGCACCACACCGGTGAGGCCATCGGCGCTTTCTGGCGGCACTATCTCGTGCTCGTCACGGGCCGGGAGGTGGCCGCGAACGGCGAGCACGGCGTGTACAGCGCGTTCCGACAGTCGTTCCCCCGCGTCGACGTCAACCACCTGCAGGCGGATGCGGCCGAGTGGCGCCACTACGCCGAGGTGTACGGCATACTCCTCGATCCCTCGCGGGAAAAGGATCCCGAGATCGCGCGACAGCTGCGGCACGTGAACACCTTCGGGCGCTCGTCGTACCCCCTCGTGATGAGTGTCTACAGCGACCACGCCCGGGGAGTCATCGATCGTGCCGAGCTTATCGAGACGCTGGAGTGGATCCAGGCTCTGTACCTCCGCCGCGCGCTGGTCAACCTTCCCGCCGAGCGGCTCATCGCCCGACTCTGCCGCGCACGACGCGAGGGTCGCGATTCGCTCGCGCGCGCCTTCGCCCGCATCACCCCCTCCGACGAGCGCGTGAGCGCCGTGCTGAAGTACAGCGAACTCCCCCACCCCGCGTATGTGCTCGGTCGCCTGGAGGGCGTCGACGATGTCGACGAGTTCGACGTCGAGCACATCGTGCCCACCGTCCCCGGCGACGCCTGGTCGGGCGATGGAGAGCGCTTCTGGAGCGATTACTCCGAGGACGAGCAGAACAGCCACCGGGCGCTCGCCCCGACTCTCGGCAACCTGACCCTGCTCGAGCAACCGCTCACCGAGCGCGTTTTCGGAGCCTCGTTCCCGGTCAAGCGTGCAGAGGCCTACGCCCGCAGCGCGGTGCCGGCGACCCGCGAGCTGTCCGAGGTCGCAGCGTGGAACACGTCGGCGATCACGCAGCGCACAGTCGCACTCACGTCCGACCTGATCCGCATCTGGGCGCGCCCCGCGCTTCCGGAGATCGACGACGACGGCCTGACCCCGATCTTGGATGCCGTGCGCCGGCGCGGCTGGCCCACCGGCTGGGAAGGCGAGTTCGACTACGTCGAGTACCGCGGTGAGCGGTGGGAGGTACCCGACGTGAAGTATCTCTTCAACCGGGTCTTCCGGCGCGCATGGACCGACACGAGGGCCGCTGCACTCGCCTACTGCGCCGCCCACGGCGGACCGATCTACCAGGACATGGCCTGGAAGGGCCAGTGGGACGAGCTCGACGAATCCCACTTCCTCTACATGGGCTGGGACTCCAACTACATGATGACCGCCGTGCAGGGGGTGCTCGAGGAGTCGGGCATCGCCTCGGAGGTCTTCGTCAAATACTCCTACATCGGGAATGTGATGTGACCATGACCACCGTCGTCCGCCAGCTGCTGGATCTCACCGTCGAAGAGCACACGCTCACCGTCCCGCTCGTCTGGGACGACCCCGCCGACTCCCGCACCATCGACATCTTCGCGCGCGTGGTCGCCCGCGAAGGCGGTGAGTCCCTCCCCTATCTGGTCTTCCTGCAGGGCGGACCGGGGCACGAGGCTCCCCGCCCGTTCCACTCTTCGACATCGCCGGCCTGGCTGGATGAAGCCCTCGCCCACTACCGCCTGGTGCTCCTCGATCAGCGCGGCACGGGGCAATCGACCCCGGTCGGCGATCACGATCTCGCCCGCGGCGCCGAGGCCGTGGCCGAGCACCTGACCCATCTGCGCGCCGACTCCATCGTGCGCGACTGCGAGGCGATCCGCGAACACCTGGGTGCTGCCACCTGGAGCGTGCTCGGGCAGTCCTTCGGCGGCTTCACGACGCTGGCCTATCTCTCGACGGACGCGTCCTCGCTGCAGGACGTCTTCATCACGGGAGGCCTCAGCGCGATCGGACGCCACCCCGATGATGTGTATGCGCTCTGCTACGAGAAGATGCGCACGACGTCCGAGCGGTACTACCGTCGGTTCCCGGAGCACCGCGACGCCATGCGACGGCTCGTCGACCTGGCGGATGCCGGCGACATCGTGCTCCCCGACGGCGAGGTCGTGTCCCGATCGCGGTTGCGGTCGATGGGCTCAGCCCTCGGCACGAACGACGGCTGGCAGACCGTCTGGACGCTGCTCGAGCGCGACCCGTCCTCGAATGCCTTCCGGTACGACCTGATGCACGCGATGCCCTTCGGCGGCCGCAATCCGCTGTACTTCGCGTTCCACGAGTCGAGCTACGCCGATGGCCACTCCACGCGATGGTCGGCGGAGCGCACGGAGCCCTCCGACTTCCGCGACGACCCGACGCTCTTCACCGGCGAGCACATCCGGCGCGAGTGGACCGAGACGGTTCCCGCGTTCCAGCCGTGGCGCGACGTCACCCTCGCGCTCGCGGAACACGAATGGCCGAGCATCTACGACGCGGAGGCGATCGCCGCGTCCGGGGCGACAGGCGCCGCCGCCGTCTACGTCGACGACGTGTACGTGCCGATGGAGTTCTCCCTCGAGACGGCACGCCTGCTCCCCGACGTGAAGCTCTGGGTGACCAGCGAGCACGAGCACAACGGGCTGCGCTCGGGGCCGGTGCTGTCGCGCCTCATCGACCTCGCACAGGGCCGCCGCATCCGCTGAGCATGTCCACCCTGAGGGGGATGGACTCTCGCTGAATCTGGCTTACGCTGTCGTCATGAACGAGGTGTTCGGCTGGACCTATGTGGCGATCGTCCTCATCGCAGGGCCGGGTCTCGTCGCCTTCGGCATCGCGCACACGTTCTCCCGGAAGCCCGTAGAAGAGAAGTACGACGGCGCAGGCGGCGGGTTCGGCGGCTCCTTCGATGCGATCTGGATGCCGTCAGCATATGAGGCCGCGCTCGAGCGCGACCGGCAGACGCAGCGGACGGCGCCGGCGCCCTCGCCCGGTGACCCGCCGAGCCGCATCGACGCCGGTCGCATCGTCATCGACGTCTGAGACCGCCAGCCAAGCGCCAGACGAACGAAGAAGGCCCCACGCTCCGAGGAGCATGGGGCCTTCTTCGTGGCAGTCGTTACTTGGACGAGCCGCCGAAGCCCTTGAAGCGCTGGTTGAACTTCTCGACGCGGCCGGCCGAGTCCATGATGCGCTGCTTGCCCGTGTAGAACGGGTGCGACGCGGACGAGATCTCGACATCGATGACGGGGTACTCCACGCCGTCCAGCTCGATGGTCTTGTCGCCGGTCACGGTCGAACGGGTGAGGAACGTCTCGCCCGAGCCGAGGTCGCGGAACACGACAGCCTTGTACTCGGGGTGAATGTCAGTCTTCATGGGATTCCTTAGTTGCTGCCCTGGATTGTGCCAGGGACGAGGGAAGTCTGCGGTGCGGAAGCACCAAGGGTCGATTCTATCAGACCTGGATCAGGATGCTGCGCGGGCGGCGTAGCGGCCGTCTTCACTGCTGAGCACGATCGGCATGCCGAACGTGTCAGTGAGAGCTTCGGCCGTGAGCGTCTCGGCGATCGGTCCGGCCGCGACGATCGCGCCGTCGCGAATCAGCATCACGTGCGTGAAGCCCACCGGGATCTCCTCGACGTGGTGGGTCACCATCAGCATCGCGGGCGTCGTCGGCGAGGACGCGTAGCCGCTGAGCAGCGCCAGCAGCTCTTCCCGCGACCCGAGATCGAGCGAGGCCGTCGGCTCGTCGAGCAGCAGGAGTTCCGGGTCGGTCATCACGGCGCGCGCGATCTGCACGCGCTTCTGCTCGCCGTCGCTGAGCGTGCCGAACGTGCGGTCCGCGAGGTGGTCGAGGCGCCAGTCCGCCAGGACGCGGAGCGCGCGGCGCTCGTCGATGTCCTCATAGTTCTCGTTCCAGCGGCCGAGGACCGAGTACGCCGCGGTGAGCACGGTGTTGAGCACCGTCTCGTCACGGGGGACGCGCTTGGCCATGGCGGACGACGCGAAGCCGATGCGCGGACGCACCTCGAACACGTCGGTACGACCCAGGGTCTCCCCCAGCACGGTGACGGTGCCGGAGGTCGGGTGCATGAGCGTGTCGGCCAGCTGCAGGAGGGTGGTCTTGCCCGCCCCGTTCGGTCCGAGGATCACCCATCGCTGATCGTCGTCGACCTCCCAGGTCACGTGATCGATGATGTTGCGTCCTTCACGGCGCACGACGACGTCGGTGAATTCCAGAGCGCTCGGCATGGTTCCAGCCTATCGGCTCAGGCGGTGAGCTCCGCGTAGAGCGCGCGCGTCGTCTCCGCGATGGCGGCCCAGCTGAAGTCGTCCCGTGCGCGCTCGCGTCCGGCTTCGCCGTAGGCCCGTGCCCGCTCCGGATCCATGGCCACCTCGGTGAGCACGGTAGCCAGATCCGCCACGTAGCGCTCCGGATCCACCGGCGTACCGGTGCCGTCCTGCAGCTGTTCGATCGGCACGAGCCGACCCGTGACACCGTCGGAAACGACCTCGGGTATGCCCCCGGTCGCGGTGCCGACGACCGCCGCACCGCACGCCATCGCCTCGAGGTTCACGATGCCGAGCGGTTCGTAGACGGAGGGGCACACGAACGTGGTCGCGGCGGTGAGAATGGCCGACAGCTCATCGCGCGGCAGCATCCGCTCCACCCAGATGACGCCGTCACGCGTCTCCTGCAGCAACCGCACCCCCTCCTGCACCTCGGCCATGATCTCCGGGGTGTCCGGGGCGCCCGCGCACAGCACCAGCTGCACCTCGGGCGGCAGGAGCCGGGCAGCTTGCAGCAGATACGGCAGCCCCTTCTGCCGCGTGATCCGACCGACGAACACCACCGACGGTCGCGCGGGGTCCATCCCGATCGACTGGAGGAAGGCCGCGTCCTGCACCGGACGCCAGCGCTCGACGTCGATGCCGTTGTGGATCACGCGGACCTTCGCAGGATCGACCTGGGGGTAGCTGCGGAGGATGTCGGCGCGCATGCCGGCGCTCACCGCGATCACAGCGGCGGCGTTCTCGTACGCGAGGCGCTCGATGCCGCTGGAGATCGCGTACCCGCCGCCCAACTGCTCGGCCTTCCACGGACGGAGGGGCTCCAGGCTGTGCGCGGTGAGCACGTGCGGGATGCCGTGCAGCTGCGAGGCGAGGTGACCGGCGAAGTTGGCGTACCAGGTGTGACTGTGCACGAGGTCGGCGTCGGCGATGGCGGACACGATCTCGAGATCCGTGCCCAGAGTCTGCAGCGCGGGGTTCGCTCCGGCGAGCTCCGCGGGCGTGCGATAGGCGAAGGTATCGGGCTCGTCGCGGGTCGCGCCGAACGCGCGCACCCGCACGTCGACGTGCTCTCGAAGCGCGGCGACGAGTTCCGCGACATGCACTCCGGCACCGCCGTAGACCTCGGGCGGGTACTCCTTCGTGATCATTTCGACTCGCATGTCTGAACGCTAGTACAGCGGCCGCGAACGCATCTATGGTGGAGCCATGTCCGCTCCAAAGAAGGTCTTCGGGATCATCCTCGCCGGCGGCGAGGGCAAGCGCCTCATGCCGCTCACGGCGGATCGCGCGAAACCCGCAGTGCCCTTCGGCGGACAGTACCGATTGATCGACTTCGCGATCTCGAACCTCATCAACTCCGGGCTCCGGCAGATCGTCGTGCTGACGCAGTACAAGTCGCACAGCCTCGACCGGCACATCTCGCAGACCTGGCGCATGTCGGCACTCCTCGACTCGTACGTGACCTCGGTCCCCGCGCAGCAGAGACTCGGCAAGCGATGGTTCTCCGGATCCGCCGACGCGATCCTGCAGAGCATGAACCTGATCAACGACGAGAAGCCCGACATCGTCGTGGTCATCGGCGCCGACCACGTGTACCGCATGGACTTCCGGCAGATGCTCGAGGCGCACATCGAATCCGGTGCGAAGGCGACGGTCGCCGGCATCCGTCAGCCCCTCGCGCTGGCTTCGCAGTTCGGGGTGATCGACGCCGACGCCGAATCCGGGCGCATCAAGCAGTTCCTGGAGAAGCCGACCGACATCGCCGGCCTCGAGGACTCCCCGCACGAGGTGCTGGCCTCGATGGGCAACTACATCTTCGACGCCGACGCGCTCATCGCCGCCGTCGAGGCCGACGGCGAGTCACCGACATCCGGGCACGACATGGGCGGCGACATCGTCCCGTACTTCGTCGACCGCGGCGAGGCCGGCTACTACGACATGAAGCAGAACGACGTCCCCGGGTCTTCGCCGCGCGATCGCTCGTACTGGCGAGATGTGGGGACCATCGACTCGTTCTTCGACGCGCACCGCGACCTGATCTCGACTCTGCCCGTCTTCAATCTCTACAACATGGAGTGGCCGATCCACTCGCAGGCGGTCAACTCCCCGCCCGCGAAGTTCGTGCGCGACTCGGTCGGCCGCATCGGCAACGCGATCGACTCGATCGTCTCGCTCGGGTCGGTGCTGTCCGGCACCCACCTGGAGCGCAGCGTGGTCGGCCCCTGGACGCTCGCCGGCGGCGGCTCGACAATCACGGACTCCGTCGTCTTCGACCACGTCCACGTGGGACAGGGTGCGCGCATCCACCGGGCGATCCTCGACAAGAACGTGGTGCTGGCCGACGGGGCCACGGTGGGCGTCGACCGCGAGCGGGACCTCGCACGGGGTTTCACCGTGACGGACTCCGGCATCACGGTCGTCGGCAAGGGCGTCTTCATCGAGCGCTGACGGCGTCACGCGGCGCTTCGGACCGCCCGGTGATCGATAGGCTCGACGGGTGACCGCCGCGCGCTTCCTCGTCGTCCTCGATGCCGATTCCACCCTGATCCGCAACGAGGTGATCGAGCTGCTCGCCGACGAGGCAGGTCGCCGCGCCGAGGTGCAGGCGGCGACCGAGGCGGCGATGCGCGGCGAGGTCGACTTCGCCGCGAGCCTCCGCTCCCGCGTCGCCGCTCTTCAGGGCGTGCCGGTCTCGGCGTTCGAGCGGGTGCGTGCACGGATCGAACCGACGCCCGGAGTACGCGAGCTCACCGCGGCCGTCCACGACCGCGGGGGCGTCGTCGGAGTCGTGTCCGGGGGCTTCCACGAGATCCTCGACCATGTCGCGCCGGGACTCGGCGTCGACCGGTGGCGCGCCAATCGTCTCGAGATCGCCGACGAGAAACTCACCGGTCGTGTCGACGGCGGGATCGTCGACGGGGCGGCCAAGGCCACCTCACTCCAGGAGTGGGCAGCGGAACTCGGCGTGCCCCCGCACGCGACGATCGCGATCGGCGACGGGGCGAACGACCTGCAGATGATGGGGGTCGCCGGACTCGGTCTGGCCTTCAACGCCAAGCCCGCCGTCCGCGAGGCCGCGAGTCTCGTCATCGGACCGCAGGACCTGTCCGAGGTCATCGCACTCCTGCCGTCGTCCGGGCCTCTGGTGGATGTCCGCCCCCGCCGCTAGCGTCGGCACATGGACATCATCCTCATCCCCGGACTCTGGCTCGACGCCTCGAGCTGGGACGACGTGATCCCCGCTCTCGAACGGTCGGGGCACCGCGTGCACGCCCTCACCATGCCGGGGCTCGGTGAGCCCGCGGCTGTCACCTCCGACATCGGCATCGCCGACTGGGTCGACGCCGCCGTCGCCGCGGTCGACGAGGTCGACGGCGATGTCGTGGTCGTCGGCCACAGCGGAGGCGGCAACGTCGCATGGGGTGTCGCCGATGCGCGCCCCGACCGCGTGAGCCAAGTGATCTTCGTCGACACCGTCCCCCCGCCGCCCGGAAACGGGATCAGCGAGTTCCCGATCGTCGACGGGGTCGTTCCCTTTCCCGGCTGGGATTTCTTCGAGGACGAAGACGTGCACGACCTCGATGAGGCCACACGCGCGCGCACGGCGCCGCTCACATCCAGCGTCCCCGCACGAGTGCCCACCGACGGCGTCTCCCTCACCGACCCCGCGCGCTACCGCGTGCCGGTGACACTGCTCATGGGAGACCTCGACCAGGCGACATTCGAGGGCATGATCGACCAGTGGGGGCCGTTCGCCGAGGAGTACCGCGCGATCGAAGACGCCGAGGTCATCCGGATCGGTTCCGCCCACTGGCCGCAGTTCACCGTTCCCGATCGTCTCGCCGAACTGCTCGACGGGGCGATCACCCGCTGACGGTGCAGGGTGGGGTCAGTGCCCCATCCCGAGGCCGCCGTCCACGGGGATGACCGCTCCGGAGATGTACCCGGCGTCGTCGCCGGCGAGCCAGGTCACGACACCCGCGACCTCATCGGGAGTGGCGAACCGTCCGGCCGGGATGTTCGCCTTGTACTGCTTCTGCGTCTCTTCCGGGAGTTCCGCCGTCATGTCGGTCTCGATGAACCCCGGGGCGACGACGTTGGCTGTGATGCCTCGCGCGCCGAGCTCGCGGGTGATCGAACGGGCGAAGCCGACGAGCGCGCTCTTCGACGCGGAGTAGTTGACCTGCCCCGCGGAACCGTACAGCCCGACGACGCTCGAGATCAGGATGATGCGGCCGAAACGTGCGCGGAGCATGCCCTTCGATGCCCGCTTGACGACCCGGAAGGTGCCGCCGAGGTTCGTTGCGACGACGCTGTCGAAATCGTCTTCGCTCATGCGCAGGAGCAACGTGTCCTTGGTGATGCCGGCGTTCGCGACGACGATCTCGACCGGGCCGAGCTGCTGCTCCACCTCGGTGAACGCCGCGTCGAGAGCTGCGGCATCCGTCACGTCGGCACGGACGGTGAGAGTCCCCTCCGGGCCTTCGCCGCTGCGGGCCGTGACGGCGACGCGGTAGCCGTCGCGCACGAAGCGCTCCGCGATGGCGCGGCCGATGCCGCGATTGCCGCCGGTGACGAGGACGACGCGCTCAGCACTCATGGGGGGACACTCCTGATCTGGCCGGTCGGCCCGCGGTCCCGGGCCGTCATCGATCCTATCGACCATGCCGCCGCCGACTGCTCCCGGGCGCCCGGGTCGGCCGCGTCTTGGCGTTTGACAGACGGGAACGCTGCTGGAACCCTGATCGAGACGAAAGGCTTCATCGTGAGCGACAACCGCATCCCCTCTCCCGGTGGCGAGCCGCCGTTGACACCGCCGTCCGCGCCCGCCGCGCCCGCGGCCACTCCGGCACTTCCCGCCGACCCGGTGCGGCCCGCCCCACAGCCGACGCAGAGCCACCCGGGAGCCGCGCCGACCTACGCACCTCCGGGATATCCGGCATCCGGCGCCCCGGCGCCTGCGGCGCCCCAGCCGGGATACGCTCCCCCACCCGCACAGCCCGGATACGCCCCGGCCTCTCCGCAGCCCGGCTACGCTCCGCCCTCGGCACAGCCCGGCTACGGCGCGGCGCCCACTCAGCCCGGCTATGCCCCGCCGCCTGTGCAGCCCGGTTACGGCGCCTACCCGAGCGCGGGGTCTCCGGCCGCCGCGACCCGTCCCACCAGCCCGCTGGCGGTCGCCTCGCTCATCTGCGGCATCGCCGGGGTCGTCCTGATCTGGGCCATCATCCCGGTGCTGGCATCGATCGCCGCCGTCATCACGGGCCACATGGCTCTCGGGCAGATCAAGCGACAGCCGGGGATCGGAGGACGAGGACTCGCCATCGCCGGGCTCATCCTCGGCTACGCGGTGGTCGCGATCGGCGCGTTCACGATCGTCAGCACCATCATCAGCTTCCTGTTCGTCGGGGTCTTCAGCCTGCCGTTCCTGTTCTCGAGCTGAGTCACCGAACGGCACGCCGGGAGGGCTGCACCGGCGTAGGCTTGGGGCATCGTGAAGAACGCGCGTCAAGTCCCGGCCGTCACCTCACTGCCGCAGTCTCCGCGGGATGAGGCTGATCATCGTGTGCGCCGTTACGCGTTGACGATGACCATCCGCATCGTGTGCTTCGGGCTCATGGTCCTCGTGCAGCCGTATGGCTGGTACACCTGGGTCTTCGGGATCGCGGCCGCCGTGCTGCCGTACATCGCCGTCGTCTTCGCGAACGCCGGAAGCGACAGCAACGAGACCACCGCGGAGTCGCCTCTGCGCGAGCTGGAGGCTTCGGAGCCCGCCCCGATCGAGTCCGAGGCACCTGCCCCGCAGGTGTTCACGATCCACGAAGGCCCGAAAGAGCGATGACAGACCTCGAGTGCTCGCGCGCCGGCTGCCGGAGCGCGGCGACCAGACAAGTGGTGTGGCGAAATCCCCGCATCCATGCCGCCGACCGCGAGAAGGTCTGGCTGGCCTGTGACGACCACGTCGACTTCCTCCGCGACTACCTGGCCGCACGGGACTTCCCGGTGACCGTCCGCGACGGTGTTCCCGCATGAGCCGGCGTCTGACCCGGTGGGCGGTGTATGTGCTCATCGCGATCGGCTTCGCGATCGCGTGCGTGTTCCTGTCGAACTGGCAGTTCGAGCGGAACGAGACCCGTGCCGCGCAAATCGAACTCGTCGAGCAGAACTATGATGCGGATCCCGTTCCGCTGGCCGAGGTCATCGGCGAGGACGGTGCACTCGATCCCTCCGACGAATGGCGCCCGGTCACGTTGCAGGGCGAGTACCTCGCCGACCAGCAGCTCCTGGTGCGCAACCGCCCGCACGGCGGGACGAGCGCCTTCGAGGTTCTGGTGCCGTTCCGCAACGCCGACGGACGCGTGTTCATCGTGGATCGCGGCTGGGTGGCGCCGGGCGAGGGTGCTGAGCCCGACTCGGTGCCGTCGCCGCCGCCGGGCGAGGCCGAGGTGACGGTGCGCCTGCGGCCCGGAGAACAGCTGCCCGCATCCGGTCGCGGCGCGCCGCAAGGACAGGTGCCGACCATCCATCTGCCCTCGATCGCCGCGCTGACCGACGGGGATGTGATCACCAGCGCCTACGGCCGCGTCGTGTCCGAGGAGCCGGCCGGATCCGGCGCGCTGGGTGGCTTCGACTCCCCCACCGACGACCCGGGCCCCCACCTCTCTTACGCGATCCAGTGGATCCTGTTCGCGCTGATGGGGTTCATCTTCATCGGCTACATCATCCGTACCGAGATCGTGAAGCACCGCGAGGAGGTCGAAGGCGCGCCGGCCCCCGTGAAGACTCCGCGGCGCAAGGACCACGACGCCGACGTCGAGGACGAGCTGCTCGACGTCCGCTGACCGACTCGCGCGGTGTCAGTCCGTCCAGGGCATCGGCCGCTCGGGCAATCGGGAACTGTCGTCCGGCAGGCGGGGCAGCTCCTCGCCGCCCGCGCGGATGCACAGCCACCGCAGCTCGCCGATGCTGTCCGGCCGCGCACGCCAGGTGCGGGCGACGCCCTGCCCCACTCGGATCACCGTGCCCGGTCCCACCTCGACGACGTCGTCATCCAGCCCCATCTGGCCACGACCGTCGAGGAACACGTAGACCTCTTCGATCTTCCGGTGCACGTGCCAGTAGCCGGCCTCTTCGCCGGGCTCGAGCGCATTCGCGGTCATGCCGATGTACTGCATGGTCAGCTCATGGTCGACGACTCGGCGACCATCCCGCGACCGCGCCGCATCGAATCCGCCGTGGTGCGTGCGCCACTCATCGAGCGCTCCGATATCGACCACCTGATAACTGCTCATGCGGGCTCCTTCACGTTCTCTCGCCTGTCGGCCCCTCGCCCGGTCACCACGCAGGTCCACCCCGTCTCCGTGCGCTCGTAGACGATCCGCGAGTGATCGCGTTCGGGCGAACCCTGCCAGAACTCGACTCGTGCGGCGACGATCCGCCAGAGGACCCACTCCCCTGGTCTGACACCCTCACGGGCGGCCGCGGAGCGCGCGGCGAGGTCTGCGGCGCTCTCCGCGGCTGACCCCTCTTGGACCCGTCCGCGGACCCGCACCGCCCGCACGAGCGGCTGCCACCAGAAGTTCAACGCCGCCGCAGGTTGCGCGGCGATCTGCGCAGCCTTTCGAGACGACCGTGGTCCGGCGAAGGCCCATCCACGCTCATCGACGTCTTTGAGGATGAGTGTGCGCGCATCCGGCACGCCGTCGTCATCGACCGTCGCCAGGGTGGCGGCGTGCGGCTCGGGAACGCCTGCGCCGGCGGCCGTCCCGATCCAGTCGAGGAAGAGCGACACCGGATCGTCAGGAAGATCGGCGAGTGCCAGTTGCGGAGCCGCGCCGGTGAGCGCGGGCTGAGCCCGGAGCCACCGGCTGAGCTCTGACGAAAGGAGATCCCGCTCTGTCGACATGCTCCCGACTATGCCACGGGACCAGCGGTCACGCGCCGGATCGTTCAGGCGAGTTCCCTCAGTGCGCGATGATCGGCGATCGGGGTCAGCAGGTCGAGCAGCTCGCCGAGCGTCGCGATCCGACGGGTGTCGCCGGACCAGTTCTGGTGTCCGCCGTCGAAGTGGACGAACTCCGTGCCGAGGTCGTCGGCGATCTCCCGGTCGTGGTTGGTGTCACCGATGATGAGTACTTCGCTCGGCGGGAGGCCGGATGCCGTCAGCCACCGCGCGATGACGTCGTGCTTCGACGCTCGATACGGGTCGTCGATCGACAGGACGTCCTCGAAGGCATCGACCAGACCGTACGGGGCCATCTGCTGCGCCAACGCCTCGGGAAGGGTCGCCGAGGCGAGGACCTGGCGGATGCCGCGTGCGTGGAGCGCCTCGAGTGTGGCACTCGCTTCGGCGTGGAGCGGCGCCTCGCCGACGCGCGACGCCAGCAGGTCGAGGTAGGTCGTCGCGGCCGCCACGAACCTGTCGTCGCCGAGTCCGACGGAGCCGTAGAAGTCGCGGATCGGGAACCGGAACACCGATCGGTACGTGTGCTCATCGGTCAGCGGATCGAGACCGTGCTCCTCGAGCACGGCGTTCATCACCTGACGGCAGATCTCCGCGTCGTCGAGCAGCGTGCCGTTCCAGTCCCAGCACACGGCGCGGATGTGACCCATACTCGTGCCGCCACGCTACAACGGGTCACCGACACGCGCCCGCGCCCCCTGCTAGGCGAGCTCGATGAGGTCCTGGTACTCCTGGCTCCAGATGTCTTCGACGCCGTCGGGCAGGATCAGCACGCGCTCGGGGTTGAGCGATTGCACCGCGCCAGGATCGTGGGAGACGAGGACGACAGCACCCTCGTAGTGCGCGAGGGCACCGAGGATCTCCTCGCGCGAGGCGGGGTCGAGGTTGTTGGTGGGCTCATCGAGCAGCAGCAGGTTTGCCGAGGAGACGACGAGCGTCGCGAGCGACAGACGCGTCTTCTCGCCACCGGACAGGACTCCCGCCGGCTTCAGCACGTCGTCGCCGGTGAACAGGAACGAGCCGAGCACCTTGCGCGCCTCGGTCTCGGTGATGTGGGGCGCGGCCGAGACCATGTTCTCCAGCACCGAGCGGTTCACGTCGAGGTTCTCGTGCTCCTGCGCGTAATAGCCGACCTTGAGGCCGTGGCCCGGCTCGAGCTGCCCGGTGTCGGGCTTGTCGACGCCCGCGAGCATGCGCAGCAGAGTGGTCTTGCCCGCGCCGTTGAGGCCGAGCACGACGACCTTGGAGCCGCGGTCGATGGCGAGGTCGACATCGGTGAAGATCTCGAGCGAACCGTACGACTTCGACAGGCCGCTCGCCATCATCGGGGTCTTGCCGCAGGGCGCAGGCTTCGGGAATCGCAGCTTCGCGACCCGGTCTTCCTGACGGACCTCGTCGAGTCCGGCGAGCAGCTTCTCGGCGCGCGCGATCATCTGGTGCGCCGCCGCGGCCTTGGACGCCTTGGCGCCGAAGCGAGCCGCCTGCAGCTGCAGGGTCGTCGCCTTCTTCTCGGCGTTGGCGCGCTCCTTCTTGCGGCGCTCCTCGTCGGCCACCCGCTGGCGCAGGTAGTTCTTCCAGTTCATGTTGTACGTGTCGATGATCTGGCGGTTCGCGTCGAGGTAGAACACGCGGTTCACGGTCTCACCGACCAGCTCGACATCGTGGCTGATGACGATCAGTCCGCCCTTGTAGCCCTTGAGGAACTCACGCAGCCACACGACGCTGTCCGCGTCGAGGTGGTTGGTGGGCTCGTCGAGGATCATCGTCTCGGCATCGGAGAAGAGGATGCGGGCGAGCTCGATGCGGCGACGCTGACCGCCGGAGAGCGTCGACAGCGGCTGGTCGAGGATGCGGTCCGGGAGTGAGAGGTTGTTCGCGATGGAGGCTGCTTCGGCCTCTGCCGCATATCCACCCTGAGCCTCGAACTGCTCGGTGAGGCGGGCGTAGCGCTTCATCGCCTTGTCGGCGACGGCGGGATCGTCCGAGCCCATCGCGAGTGCCGCCTCGGTCATGCCGAGGTTCAGCTGTCCCAGTCCGCGGGCATCGAGGATGCGCGTGCGCGCGAGGTCTTCAGGGTTGCCGGAGCGCGGGTCCTGCGGCAGGTAGCCGAGCTCGCCGGAGCGCGTCACGCTGCCGCCGGAGGGCAGGACATCACCGGCGAGCACCTTGGTGAGCGTGGTCTTCCCGGCCCCGTTGCGGCCGACGAGTCCGATCTTGTCTCCGTCGGCGACGCGGAACGAGACGTTCTCCATCAGCAGGCGCGCGCCAACGCGGATCTCGAGGTCGTGCACGGCAAGCACAGCGGACGTCCGTTCTTTCAGGGAGGGTGTTCGGCCGATCGGCCAGCCTCCCAGTATAAGCGCCGTGGCCGGGAGCGGCGGTCAGCAAGATCAGCCCGGAGAGTGAGGCGGGCGATACCGCAGAGGGATGACCGCCCGGGTACGCGCTGCATAGCGTGCAGGAGTGGACATCCTCAACGAGCTCATCATGCAGGCCATCGCCTCCCCATGGCTGTACCTGGTCCTGTTCGCGGTCACCGTGATCGACGGCTTCTTCCCGCCGGTGCCGAGCGAGACGGTGCTCGTGGCCGCCGCGGCCGTCGCCGCATCGACGGGCGACGGGAACCTCCTGCTCCTCGGCGCAGTCGCCGCGATCGGCGCGACGATCGGCGACAACATCGCGTTTGTGATCGGCCGCAGTCTCGGCACCACCCGCTTCGCCTGGATGAGGCGCCCCCGCGTGGCTGCGACGTTCGCGTACGCGCAGCAGGCCCTCGATCGGCGCAGCGCCACCCTCATCCTCGGGGCCCGCTACATCCCGGTCGGACGCGTGGCCGTCAACATGTCCGCCGGGGCGCTCGGGTTCCCGTGGCGGCGCTTCCTGCCTCTGAGCCTGATCGCCGGCGCGAGCTGGAGCATCTTCAGCCTGGCGATCGGTCTGCTCGCCGGCGCCTGGATCAAGGACCAGCCACTGCTCAGCGCCGGTCTCGGCATCGTCATCGCACTGGTGATCGGCTTCGTGATCGACCGCATCGCCGCGGCCCGGCGCCGCCGCGCACCCGAGCCGCAACTGGCAGGATGACAGGCATGGCACGCCGACGACAGCGCACACCGTTGCGCCAACGGATCAGCCGCCGCACCTTCGCCCTCTGGGCGCTGGGTGGGGCGGTCGTGGCGTTGTACTCGATCCTCGTGCCGCTCCAGACCATCCTGTCCGGCACTCCACTGCCGCTGTCGTTCATCCTCGGCGCGGTGCTGTGCTTCTCGCCCTTTGTCGCGATCAGCCGCCCGGTATGGGCCATCGGGCTGTTCACCGCGGGGGCGCTCATCCTGCCGCTCACGGTCGTGCCGGAACTCGCGATCCAGTCGCCGTGGCCCTGGTCCGTCCCCGCACTCCTCACGTTCGCCCTCTTCGTCGGCGTGGTCACGTTCCTCCACGGCGCTCGACTCGGAGCCTTCGCACTGATCCTCGGAGCGATCGCCTCTCTGCTGGCGCCCATGCTCCGCCCCGACATGGTGGCCGTGCCCGCGTCGTCCGCCAGCGCCACGGCCGACCTCATCGTCACGACCGCGGTGGCCTCCGCGACCTTCCTCATCGCCGCGCTCGTCGCCGGGCGTGTCCGCGTCGCGGCCGAGCTGACGCGCGAGAAGGAGCACAGTGCTCTCGAGGAAGCCCGTCGTGCGCTCGTGGAGGAACGCACGCGGATCGCGAGGGAGCTGCACGACGTGGTCGCGCACAGCATGTCCGTGATCCAGGTGCAGGCGTCGACCGCCAAGTACCGCATCCCGGCGCTCAGCGACGCGGCGACCGCCGAGTTCGATGACATCGCCGCGACCGCCCGCAGCTCGCTGACCGAGATGCGGCGCATGCTCGGCGTGCTGCGCACCGAGGATCAGACCGCCGAACTCGCTCCCCAGCAGGGCATCGACGACATCCCGGCGCTGGTCGATACCATCCGTCGAGCCGGCGTCGAGGTCGGCCTCGTGCTCGAGGGTGGGGAAGCCGCTGCCGCCGCGACGGCCTCGGTGCAGATCGCCGCATTCCGCATCGTCCAGGAGGCGCTGAGCAACGCGGTGCGACATGCTCCCGGTGCCCGCATCGCCGTACGGCTGCACGCGGAGGCTCGCAGCATCCGCATCCAGGTGCACAACGGAGCGCCGCCCCGTGCCTCCGACGGCCCCGGCGGCGGCTACGGGTTGCGTGGCATGCGCGAGCGTGCCGAGATCCTGGGCGGCAGCCTCTCGGCCGGCCCCGCATCCGATGACGGCTGGGATGTGGAGGCTGTGCTCCCCCTGAGCGCCGACGACTCCGGCGTAGAAACGGCCACTTCGCTCGACAAGGAGAATCCGTGACAATCAGCGTCCTCATCGCCGATGACCAGGCCATGGTGCGTGCCGGCTTCGCCGCTCTGCTCGATGCCCACGACGGGATCCGGGTGGCAGGTCAAGCGGCGAACGGCGCCGAGGCCGTCACCCTGGCGGCGCGTCTGGATCCGGACGTGATCTTGATGGACGTGCGCATGCCGGAACTCGACGGGATCGAAGCCACTCGGCGGATTCTCGGTCCGTCGTATCCGGCCGCCCATGTCCCCCGGATCCTGATGCTCACCACGTTCGACATCGACGACTACGTGTACGACGCCCTCGAGGCCGGCGCCAGCGGATTCCTGCTGAAAGACGCGCTGCCCGAGGAGCTCGTGCACGCGGTTCGCGTCGTGGCGGACGGGGACGCACTCCTCGCGCCGAGCGTCACCCGACGCATGATCGAGCAGTTCGCCGGTCGCAGGCCCCGCGCACCGCGCTCGGCCACCACGCTCGCCGAGCTCACCGACCGCGAGCGCGAAGTGCTGGTCCTGATCGGGAAGGGGCGCTCCAACACCGAGATCGCCGCCGACCTGTTCATCGCGGAGCAGACCGTCAAGACGCACGTCGGCAAGGTGCTCGCCAAGCTGAACCTACGCGACCGCGTGCACGCCGTGATCCTCGCCTACGACACCGGACTCGTCGAGCCGTCTTCCTGACTCACACCCTCGTAGGGGGTCGTAACGGCACCCGAGGGTGATGCATCAGCGGACACCGCGTCCATAGTCTCCTGGGACACCGCTCCCGAGGAGGACTCATGACCACCGTCCAGGCACCCACTGTCGGCATCATCGCGCCTCCGCAACGCGCGTCCCGCGACACCGGGATCGACTTCGTCCGGGCGCTCTGCGTCCTGGGCGTCGTCCTGCTCCACTCGATCATGGTGGGCGTCACCGTCGACGCGTCCGGTCCCGTCTTCACGAACGCCAGCGACGGCACAGCGTGGATCGCGCCGCTCAGCTGGCTCCTGCAGGTGATGCCGCTGTTCTTCGTGATCGGAGGCTTCTCGGGACTCCTCGCCTACCGACGGATGCGGGAGCGCGGCGGGACCGCTGTCGGCTTCGTGGCCGGACGACTGCATCGCCTGCTGCGGCCCGCCGTCTTCACGATCGCCATCGTCGGCATCGGACTCGCGCTGCTCACGGTCTTCGGCGTGCCTGCCGATCTGATCGCGACCGCGGGGTTCCGGTACGGACAGCCGCTCTGGTTCCTCGGCGTCTTCCTGCTGTGCCAGGCGCTGCTGCCCGCACTCGCCGCCGCCCACGCGCGCGCCCCGTACCGCACGATCGGCGTTCTCGTCGCCGCGTCGATCGCCATCGACGTGCTGCGCGCCGCGACCGGGCTCGAAGGACTCGGCTTCCTGAATCTCGCCTTCGTGTGGATGACCTTGCAGCAGCTCGGGTTCTTCCTCGCCGACGGACGCATCGGGCGTCTCAGCCGCCGCGTGCGTGCGGCAGCGGGCATCGCCGCTCTGCTCCTGCTCGTCGCGACGTTCCTGACCGGGGTCTACTCCCCCGATCTGATCGCGAACATCAACCCGCCGACCGCGGCCCTCCTCCTCGTCGGCGTCGCGCACACCAGCCTGCTCTCCCTGCACCGCGAACGCATCGAGCGGTTCAGCCGTCGGCCGCGTGTCGCCGCGTTCACGGCGTTCGTGACGGTGCGCACGATGACGATCTACCTGTGGCACATGCCTGTCCTGCTGGTGATGGCCGGCGCCACCGCCGTCTACGCCCTCGTCGCCGGCGTCACGCTGCCGGCGCTCGACAGCGCGGACTGGTGGGCGGGCCGCCCGCTCTGGCTCGCGATGGCGCTCGCGTTGTCCGCGGTCGTCGCCGTTGCCTTCACCCGCTTCGAGTCGCAGCCGGCGCCGCAGGCCACCGGTTCCGTGCCGCGGCTCGTCGTCGGAGCACTGAGCGGCCTGATCGGCGTCCTGATGCTCCTGGTGCTGGGCACGTCCGTCGCGACGGCCCTGATCGCGGTCGCCCTGATCCTCGCGGCACTCCGGCTCTCGTCGCGCACGATGCCGCTGCCGCCTGTCGGCGCGCGCACCCTTGTTCCCGCGTAGGGTCAGCCGAGGCCCCGTGCCGCCAGCGCGTCGCCGACCTCGTCGGCGTGCCGCAGGGAGAGGACGAGCAGCGGCACGACCCCACGCACGCCCAACCGCACACCGCGAGCCCGTGCAGCGTCCCGCACGCGATCAGCGAATCCGGCGATCACGGGGATCGTCGTGATCGTGAGCGAGATCGTCAGCGCCACCGCGGCGGGATCGAGACCGAATCGACGGAGCGGCCGCACGATCCGCTGCATCACCGCCACGAGATCCGCCATCCGGGTCGTGAGCGTCAGCAGGCTCGCCAGCAGGAGTATCGCCACGACGCGCCCGGTGCTGATCCACGCGGCGAGAGGCGAGACGAAGATCACGAGCGCCAGAGCGAGCACGAGGATGAGCCAGCGCAGACGCCAGACCTCGAGCAACGGCACACGGATGCGCATCGCCCCGAGCCAGTACAGCGCGAGAACGCCCAGGAGCGAGAGGGCGATGCTCGCCGCGTCATGGGGATACAGCGACAGGAGGAGTGCGCCGACCGCCAGCGCCGCGAGCTTGAGCCCGGCCGGCGCGCGATGGAGGATGCTGCTCCCCGGACGGTAGAGCGCGATCATCCGCACGCTCGACGATATGCGGCGATCACGGCGGACGGCTCTCCGGCGGCCGCGACTCGCCCCTCCTCGAACAGAATCGCGGTCTCGCACCGCCCGGCCAGCTCGAGGTCATGCGTCACCAGGACGACCTGAGTCGGTTGCGCGAGAAGCAGGTCGCCGATGCGCCGAGAATTGCGCAGGTCGAGGAGTGTGGTCGGCTCGTCGGCGACGATGAGCTGAGGTTCGGCGATCAGCACGGCGGCCAGGGCGAGCATCTGCTTCTGGCCTCCCGAGAGGCTGGATGCGGGCACATCGGCGTGCTCTGCCAGCCCGTGGGCGGCGAGGGTGTCTCTGACGCGCTGGGCGACCTCCGCCTTCGTCCGACCACGCAGGGACAGCGCGAGGTCTTCGGCCGGGGTGGGCATGAGGATCTGCGCATCCGGGTTCGTGAACACGAATCCGACCCGGCGACGCAGGGCCGCACGATCGCGCACCGTGTCGAGGCCGTGCACCGCCACTTTCCCCGTGCTCGGGGGGATGAGTCCGTTCAGCAGCCGGGCGAACGTGGACTTCCCCGACCCGTTCGCACCGATCACCGCGATCGTCGGAGCCGTCAGGGCCACGGAGACATCTCGCAGCACAGGGCGTCCGTCGAGCAGCACCGAGACCGCATCCACGTCGATCGTCCCGATACCTGCCTCGCGGGTGATTGCCATGCGGGATCCCTCCGAGCGACGCGACCTGAACACCGTTCACCTGAACGTCGTTCACTATAATCGGAGGATGAGTCCGGAGACGAATCAGGCACGACACGACCGTGACAGCGTCGCCCGGAGCGCGCTCGCTCTCCTCGACGAGGTCGGGCTCGCCGATCTCTCGATGCGGCGTATCGCGGCCCGGCTGGATGTGCAGCCCAGTGCCCTCTACTGGCACTTCTCCAGCAAGCAGGAGCTCCTCGCCGAACTCGCCGACCGGATCACGTCCTCGATCCCCCAGCACACCGCCGACGTCCTCACCACGGCTCGGAGCATCCGCGATGCCCTCTTCGCCTACCGCGACGGCGCCGAGCTGGTGCTCAGCACGTATGCCCTGCAACTCGGTTCGTCCCACGCGCAGTCGGTGCTCACCGCAGCATTGCGCACGCAGGGTGCGACCGACGCCGAGGACAGGGCCGCCGCCATCCTGCACTTCGTCCTCGGCCACGCCACGCTCGTGCAGCAGCGCATGCATGCCGACAGCCACGGCGCCCTCCCTCGCGCAGACGAGATCGACGTCACGGCCGGACTCGACCGCATCTTCGACCTCGGGGTCTCCGCGCTCGCGGGAACACTCACCGCACCGGCGACTCCGCCGCGTGTCCGAGCCTGAGGCCCGGAACCGACGCGAGCACGACGAGCCCGATGCAGAACGCGAAGACCGCCCCGAACGCGCTGGCCTGGCCCCCGAGAGAGGCCACCGCGAGCCCGGCCAGCGCGATGGCGACGGCTGAGCCCGTGGCGTCCGAGATGGACAGCGCGGAGGAATTGAATCCTTGATTCGTCTCGTCCGAGTACGCGAGCGTGAGGACGGTCAGTCGCGGATAGAGCAGTCCCATCCCGCCGCCGGCAAACGCCCAGCCGAGCACCACGACGGCCGCTGAGACGTCGAAGAGCGCGGCGACGAGAACGCACAGCATCGCGACGAGCAGTGAGCCGAGACTGATCACTGTGATGCGGTGGTTCCCCAGCCGCTCACCGAACCGTCCCTGCAGCGCCGAGGCTCCCGCCCACGCCAGCGCGGCGAGCATGAGAGCGACCCCCGCCCACGTTGCGCTGAAGTCGAACTTCTTCATCAGCAGGTATGGGATGTAGGCCTCGGCCGCGAAGAACGCGCCCGCCGCGATACCGCGCATGAGCACCACGCTCGGCAGTCCTTGGCCCGCCCGCAGGGTGCGTCGCGGCAGCAACGGGAGTACCGCGAAGCCGATCGCCAGCACGGCGCCGAGCGCCACGGGCCACCCGATCGAGGGGGCCAGCTTCGCCGAGAAGCCGACCACGACGGCGAGCACCGCCACCACCACCGCCAGCACCAGCCGGACGACGAGCGCGCGCCGGTCCTGCGGCTCGCCTCCACCGAGATCGACACCGCGCAGTCGGACCGCGATCATGACGAAGGCGGCCGCCGTGAGCACGGCGACACCGAGGAACGCCCACCGCCAGTCCAGGTACTCAGCGACGGCGCCGGCGAGGAACGGCCCCACCATCGAAGGCACGACCCAGGCTGCTGCGAACGCGGCGAAGATGCGCCCGTGCAGGTGCGGCGGATACAGCCTCGCGACGACGACGTAGAGCGCGACCGTCTGTCCGCCGGCACCCAGGCCCTGGACGAGTCGACCGATCAGGAACTGGTCCATCGTCACCGCGAAGCCCGAGATCAGCAGACCCAGGATGAAGAGCGTGACGGCGACGTACAGGGCCCCGCGCGGTCCGCGGGTGTCCGACCATGCGCCCGTGGCGACCATGCCGATCACACTCGTCGCCAGGGTGCCGGCGAACGCCACGGCGTAGAGGGCCTCGCCGTGCAGAGCCTCGCTGACGATCGGCATGACCGTCGTCACCGCGAGCGCCTCGACGGCGGCGAGGAAGATCAGCGCGACCGCGCCGAGCGTCACCCAGATGCGTTGGCGGTCCCAGATCGTCGCGGCGTCTGCCGGAGTCGTCATCGACCCACGAGCGCCGCGATGCGCTCGATCGCCTCGGTGATGATCTCCGGGCTGGTGCCGAAGTTCAGGCGCACGTGACCCGCGCCCTCGGTGCCGAAGGCAGGTCCGAAGTGCAGGGCAACTTTCGCATCGCGCAGGATGCGTCGCGCGGGATTGTCGCCCCAGCCGAGTGCGGAGAGGTCGATCCACGCGAGGTAGCCGGCGTCCGGGATGCGATAGCGGGCACCCGGGAGGTGCGCGGCCAGCAGGTCCTGGAGCAGCACACGGTTCTCATCGAGGGTGCGCAGCAGCCCGTCGAGCCAGGGGTCGCTCTCTTCCGAGAACGCCGCCACGGCAGCGAGCAGACCGAACTGCCCGGTGCGCCACTCCACCTCGACGGGCAGTCCACGCACGACCTCGGTCGTCGCGTCGTCGGCGGTGACCATGAGGGCGCACTTCAGACCCGCGAGGTTGAAGGCCTTGCTAGCGCTGACGACCGCATAGCCGACGCGTTCGGCCGCATCGCTCACCGCGAGGAACGGAGTGAATCCGGTCCCCGGCTGGGCGAGCGGGGCGTGGATCTCGTCCGAGACGACGGCCGCGCCGAACTCATCCGCCAGTTCGGCCAGAGCGGCGAGGGTGTCGCGGTCATGCACCGTGCCGGTCGGATTGTGCGGGTTGCAGAGCAGGATCGCCGTCGCTCCGTCTTCGAAGGCGGCACGGATGCCGTCGAGGTCGAGCTCCCAGCGTGTCCCCGTGTCACGCAGCGGAACTCGCTCCACCTCTGCCCCGGCTTCGGCGACCAGGTCGTAGAACGGCGGATACACCGGAGGGGTCACGACGACTCGCTCCCCCGGCTGGGTCACGCGGCGGAGGATCTCCACGATCCCCATGCTCACGTCCGCGGTGCTCCGCATTCTCGCGGGGTCGGGCAGCCAGCCATAGCGGCGGTCCGCGAAAGCAGCGAATGACTCGGCGAGCGGCGTCCGCGATGCGACATACCCGGTATCGCCGATCTCCACGGCCCGCCGCAGCGCGGCGGAGATCGCCGGCGCGAGCGGGAAGTCGGTCTCGGCGACGAACAGCGGAAGCACATCGGCCGGGTACTCACGCCACTTCTCGCTGCTGCGCTCGCGAAGCTCCGCCAGAGGCAGGGCCTTCACCTGAAGCATTCGACCTCCCGAGGTCCCGACACGCGCCGTCGACGTGTCATCCGTTCCGACGCGCGCATCGTCGTGCCGCCTTGCGGCAGCGATCTGGCGCTCGTCAGATGGCGAAGCCGAGCGCACGCATCATGTCGCGCCCGTCGTCCGTGATCCGCTCCGGACCCCACGGTGGCATCCACACCCAGTTGATCCGGAAGCGGTCGACCACACTGTCCAGAGCCTGAGCGGTCTGGTCCTCGAGCACGTCGGTGAGCGGGCAGCCCGCGCTGGTCAGCGTCATGTGGATGACGAGAGCATCGTTCTCGTCATCCCAGGCGAGGTCGTAGATGAGGCCGAGGTCGACGACATTGATCCCGAGCTCGGGGTCCATGACGTCCTTGAGAGCCTCGGTGACCGCATCGTACTTCTCGTCCGTGAGGGTCGCTGTCATGCGATCAGCCTACGCCTCGATGGGGGCTGCAGGGTCGAGGAAACGGTCGTATCCCTCGTTCTCCAGCCGGTCTGCGAGCTCGGGGCCGCCCTCTTCGACGATCTTGCCCGCGACGACCACGTGGACGAAGTCGGGGCGGATGTAGCGGAGGATGCGGGTGTAGTGCGTGATCAGGAGCACGCCGAGTCCGGTGGACTCCTTCGCGCGGTTGACGCCCTCGGAGACGATCTTGAGCGCGTCGACATCGAGACCGGAGTCGGTCTCGTCGAGGATCGCGAACTTCGGCTTCAGCACCTCGAGCTGCAGGATCTCGTGGCGCTTCTTCTCACCGCCGGAGAAGCCCTCGTTGACGTTGCGCTGCGCGAACTTCGGGTCCATGCGCAGGTTCGACATGGCCGCCTTGACGTCCTTGGTCCAGCCGCGGATCGCCGGCGCTTCGCCGTCGAGTGCGGTCTTCGCCGTGCGGAGGAAGTTCGTCACCGTCACGCCGGGGATCTCGACCGGGTACTGCATGGCGAGGAAGAGCCCTGCGCGGGCGCGCTCGTCGACCGTCATCTCCAGGACGTCCTGGCCGTCGAACGTGATGGAACCGGAGGTCACCGTGTACTTCGGGTGACCGGCGATCGTGTAGGCCAGTGTCGACTTGCCCGAGCCGTTGGGGCCCATGATGGCGTGGGTCTCACCGGTGTTCATGGTGAGGTTGATTCCGTTGAGGATCGGGGTGGTCCCCGCATCGGTCTCGACCGTCACATGCAGGTCGCGGATCTCGAGAACAGACATTCTTCAAACTTCCTTAATCACAGTCGGATCGATGAGCACGTCGTCGCCGTCGATCTGGACGACGTAGACCGGGACGGGCTCATATGCGGGGAGATTCTGGGGCTTGCCGGTGAGCAGCGAGAAGGCGGAGCCGTGTGCCCAGCACTCCACCGTGTCGCCCTCGACGAAGCCTTCGGACAGCGAGATGTCGCCGTGGGTGCAGGTGTCGCCGATGGCGTGGATGACTCCCTCGCCGTCCTTGATCACCGTGATGGGCACGCCGCCCGGGTCGACACGCAACGGCATGTCCTGTTCGAGGTCGGCGACTCCGCAGACGCGTTCGGCGGTCATGCACTCACCTCGGCCAGCTCCGCCTCGATCGCCGCCAGGAGCTCGGTCTCGAGGGCGGGGATGCCGAGGCGCTGCACGATGTCGGTGAGGAAGCCGAGCACGACGAGTCGCCGCGCCTCCTCCTCGGTGATACCGCGCGCCTGCAGGTAGAACAGCTGCTCGTCGTCGAAACGACCCGTCGCACTGGCGTGCCCGGCTCCGAGGATGTCGCCCGTCTCGATCTCGAGGTTCGGGATCGAGTCGGCGCGGGCACCCTCGGTGAGGACCAGGTTGCGGTTCGCCTCGTAGGAGTCGGTGCCCGTGGCGTCGGCTCCGATCAGCACGTCGCCGATCCAGACGCTGTGAGCACCCTGACCCTGCAGCGCACCCTTGTAGAGGACGTCGCCCTTGGTGTGCGGTCCCTTGTGGTGCAGGTAGACCTGGCTCTCGAGGTGCTGCCCGGCGTCGGCATAGGAGAGGCCGTAGAGGTAGCCCTCGGAGCCGGCACCGGCGAGCTCGACGTTTGGGTTGACGCGCACGACGCCGCCGCCGAAGCTGACGACGAAGTGCTTGAGGGTCGCGTCCGCACCGACCCGCGCCTGGTGCGCGGCCGTGTGCACCGCGTCATCCGCCCACTGCTGCAGGCTGATGACCGTGAGCTTCGCACCGTCGCGGACGATGATCTCGACGTTCTGCGCGTACTGGGCGGACCCGGTGTGCTGCAGGACGACCGTCGCCGAGCTGTGCTCGAGCGCCTCGATCACGATGTGCGCGTCCGCACGGCGATCGGCGCCGAGACCGGCGATCGAGACGAAGACGGGTTCGGCGACCTCCTCCTCGCGCGGGATCCGCACGTGCAGGGCCTCGGCAGCTCCCTGCCAGGCAACGGCGGCGGTGACGTCTTCCGCGAGGAAGACCTCGCCGCGGGGGGCGGCGCCGATCGCGAGCGGAGCGGCGATGTACTGCTCCCCCGCGTTGACCGTGTAGCTCACGCCGTCGTTCTGCGGGGCCACCTCGAACAGGGAGGTGAGCTGCGCGACCGGCGTGTGCTTCCAGTTGACCTCGCGCCCGGTGGGGGCGCCGAAGTCAGACGGCTCGAAGGAGTGCGGACGCTCGGAGCGGGTCTGCACCGGGACGAATCCGGCTGCGGCGACCTGGGCTGCGGGGTCGATGTGCGCGTTCGTGTGCTGCGCCTCGGCAGGCGCTGTCGTAGCGGCGGTCACTAGCCGACCGATCCTTCCATGCCCATCTCGATGAGCTTGTTCAGTTCCATGGCGTATTCCATCGGCAGCTCACGCGCGATCGGCTCGATGAAGCCGCGCACGATCATCGCCATCGCCTCGTCCTCGGGCATGCCACGGGACTGCAGGTAGAACAGCTGCTCCTCGCTCACCTTCGAGACCGTGGCCTCGTGGCCGAGCTGCACGTCGTCGACGCGGATGTCGATCGCCGGGTAGGTGTCGGAGCGGGACTTCGTGTCGACGAGCAGAGCGTCGCAGCGCACCGTGTTCGCGGAGTGGTGGGCCGCAGCGTCCACTCGGACCTCACCCCGATACCCGGCACGTCCTCCGCCGCGGGCGATCGACTTCGAGACGATCGACGACTGCGTGTACGGAGCCATGTGGATCATCTTCGCGCCGGCGTCCTGGTGCTGACCCGGACCGGCGAAGGCGACCGAGAGGGTCTCTCCCTTGGCGTGCTCGCCCATCAGGTAGATCGACGGGTACTTCATCGTCACCTTGGAGCCGATGTTGCCGTCGACCCACTCCATGGTCGCGCCCTCGTATGCCACGGCGCGCTTGGTGACCAGGTTGTAGACGTTGTTCGACCAGTTCTGGATCGTCGTGTAGCGAACGCGGGCGTTCTTCTTCACGATGATCTCGACGACGGCCGAGTGCAGCGAGTCCGACTTGTAGATCGGGGCGGTGCAGCCCTCGATGTAGTGGACGTAGCTGTCCTCATCGGCGATGATCAGGGTCCGCTCGAACTGACCCATGTTCTCGGTGTTGATGCGGAAGTATGCCTGCAGGGGAATCTCGACGTGCACGCCCTTGGGGACGTAGACGAACGAGCCGCCCGACCAGACGGCCGTGTTCAGCGCCGCGAACTTGTTGTCGCCGGCGGGGATGACGGTGCCGAAGTACTCCTCGAAGAACTCGGGGTGCTCGCGTAGCGCCGTGTCGGTGTCCATGAAGATGACGCCCTGCTGCTCCAGGTCCTCGCGGATCTGGTGGTACACGACCTCGGACTCGTACTGAGCCGCGACGCCGGCCACGAGCCGCTGACGCTCGGCCTCGGGGATTCCCAGGCGCTCGTAGGTCTCGCGGATCTCGGCGGGAAGGTCTTCCCACGTCTGCGCCTGCTTCTCCGTCGAGCGGACGAAGTACTTGATGTTGTCGAAGTCGATCTCGCTGAGGTCTGCACCCCAGGTCGGCATCGGCTTGCGGCCGAAGAGCTGGTATCCCTTGAGACGGGTCTTCAGCATCCATTCGGGTTCGTTCTTGAGGGCGGAGATCCCCCGCACGACCTCTTCCGAGATCCCGCGTTTGGCGATGGCGCCGGCGGCGTCCTCATCGTGCCAGCCGAATTCGTACACCCCCAGACCGTCAAGCTCCGGGCGGTCGATCAGTACATCCGACATCCAACACTCTCCTCACAGGTCCCAAACGGTGTCATCCGCCCCGACACACCTGATCCCCGTCGAGTCTGCGGGAGCGGGTGCCGTTGGTGGGCCCTCATCACCGGCGCTTCCATCGCGCCTAAACTGTTGACGATGCTGCAGCGCTGTCAGCGCTCATCGCAACAATCCGATTCTACAGGTTCCGCCTGACAGACGGGCCATGCCCGCCGGTTCCAGCGCGGTCCGGAGGACTAATGCCCGAGACGACGATCCCCGCCTCCACTCCGACGCGGACGGCTCCACCCCGTTCTGCTCCGTGGGGACGGGTGCTGACGGTCTTCGCCTGGCTCTCCTTCATCAGCGAGACCATCATCATCGGCACGGGCGGCGCCGTGCGCCTCACCGGTTCCGGTCTCGGATGCTCGGACTGGCCGCTGTGCACGCCCGATTCCCTTGTGCCGATCCTCGAGGTGCAGGGCATCCACGGGATCATCGAGTTCGGCAACCGGCTGATGACGGGCGTGGTGGGGATCATCGCGCTGGCCGTCGTGCTGCTGGTCCTGCACCTCTTCAGCGGGAAGCGTGGCCTGGTCACCGCGCTCTGGTACGCCGCCGGCGGAATCGTCGCGGCCGTCGCCGCGTTCGCCATCGCCGCCCCCCTGCACTTCCCGGCCTCCCCCATCGCGCTGGGTGTGCTCCTGATCGCCGTCATCGCGGCGGCCGTCCGCTCGGTCCGCACGACTCCCTCCAGACGCGACCTCGTCCTACTCGCGTGGCTCGTGCTCATCGGTGTGGTGGCACAGGCGCTCGTCGGCGGCATCACCGTGCTGACCGGTCTCAACCCCTTCATCGTCGGCTTCCACTACACGTCGTCCCTGCTGCTCGTCTGCATCACGGCGGCGTTCCTGGTGCGCCTGAAGCAGGACGGCGGACGCCGTGAGCGCGCGGTTCCCGCGTGGTTCGCGGCCGTCACCCACGTGACCGGCCTCGCACTCGCCGTGACGATCGTCTTCGGTGTGCTGACGACCGGATCGGGGCCCCACTCCGGTGACGCGGATGTGCTGCGGCACGGCTTCGACGCGACCGTGCTCGCCCATGTGCATTCGTGGCCCGGCTACATCCTCGCTGCGCTGGTGCTGTTCCTCACGGTCGCCGCCTGGGCGCTGCGCCTGGAACCGCGGCGCTGGCTGCTCGTGCTCGTGCTCGCGATCCTGGTGCAGGTCGGCGTCGGGGTCTGGCAGGCGCGCGAAGGACTGCCACCGCTGCTGGTCGGCATCCACATGGTGCTCGCGTCTCTCTCGGCCGCGACATACACCGTGGTCGTGCTGCACCTGAAGCGCGCCGTCCCCGTCGAGGACTGATCCCGCACAGGCGATCCACAGCTCGCACATCGCCGACTCATCAGCGCGTCCGCGATCGTGGACGACATGAACAAGTCACTCTCACGCAGCATCGGATTCTGGCTCCTCCTGGTCGTGTCCCTCGCCACGACGGCAGTCGGCGGATGGCTCATCTCCGGTCAGATCGGGACGATGACGACCACGCTGCTCGACGGCACGGCCACGGGCGTCGAGGTGTATGTCGGCCAGTCGCTCGTCGTCGTGGGCGCAGGCGTCCTCGCGGCCGGAATCGTCGGCATCCTGCTCACTCTCGGGCTCGTCGCCGCTCGCTCGCTCGTGCCCGCCCCGGCCCCGGCCGTCGTCGAGGCCATCGACTGGACCGCGGCGCCGGAGCAGGCTCCGCTCGAGACCGCAACGTCCGAGACCGCCGCATCCTCCGCGGCAGCGCCGGCATCCGGGGCCGCCGCGGTCGACGTGGTGCCCGCCGCCGACGCGGACGACGCAGCTGCCCCTTCCGACGCGAAGCCGGACGACTCGACGATCATCCGCTGATCTACCGAGCGGAAAAGAACGACGGAGCGGCGCCGAGGAATCGGCGCCGCTCCGTCGTTTCAGAAGCGTCTTGTCAGAAAGGCAGCAGCGGATCGATCGCGACCGCGACGAAGATCAGCGTCAGGTAGGTGATCGAGGCGTGGAACACGCGCATGGGCCGCGGCTCGGTGCCGCGGACGGCGCGGTTGTAGAGCCGGTGCGACTCGTAGATGAACCATCCGCCGAAGACCGTCGCGGAGACGGTGTAGACCAGGCCCATGTTCGCGATCGGGACGAGGAGCAGCGAGCACGCCACGGTCGCCCACGCGTACAGGATGACCTGGAGACCGACCTGCGAGGCGTTGCGGGTGACACCCAGCATCGGCACGTCGACGTCTTCGTAGTCGTCCTTGTACTTCATCGACAGCGGCCAGTAGTGCGGCGGCGTCCAGAGGAAGATCAGGAGGAAGAGGATGAACGCCGGCCAGTCGAGGGAGCCGGTCACGGCGGCCCAGCCGATGAGAACGGGGAAGCACCCGGCGATGCCGCCCCAGATGATGTTCTGCTCGGTGCGCCGCTTGAGGATCATCGTGTAGATCACGACGTAGAAGAAGATCGCCGTCGCCGACAGCGCGGCGGTCAGCCAGTTGGTCGTGGCCAGCAGCCAGACCGTCGAGACGATCGCGAGCGTCCAGGAGAAGATCAGCGCACCGCGCGGGCTGACCTCGCCCGTGACCAGCGGCCGATTCTCGGTGCGATGCATGTGCGCGTCGATGTCTCGATCGAGGTACATGTTGAACGCGGCGGCGGAACCGGCGCTCAACGAGCCGCCGATGACGGTCGCCAGCACCAGCCACAGGTTCGGCAGGCCGCCCTGCGCCAGGAACATCACCGGAACGGTCGAGACGAGCAGAAGCTCCAGGACACGCGGCTTGGTGAGCGTGATGTAGGCCTTCACCGTGCGACCGACGGACGACTCCCTCACGGTCTGATCAGACATCGTCGAGATTTCGATCGCCTCCTCCGCACATGTGACCGGACAACCTCTCCAGTCTATGACACCGGATGACGTCGTCCGCGCCGCCGTCTCGCGTGGCACGACAGTCGTCTTCGCTATGCTGAGAGCACTCGCGCGCCCGGCGCTGCGCACACCCCTCCACCTGTCTCCGCGACGGTGCAGGATGCGCCAGGGAAGTTGCGGATGCGCCAGGGAATAAGGGCGCCCTCGAAACTGTCGGAAAGGGCATGAACGTGTCGGAATTGCAGTGGGATGAGATCGATCGACGCGCGGTGGACACCGCCCGAATCCTGGCGGCCGATGCCGTCGAGAAGGTCGGCAACGGTCACCCCGGCACGGCCATGAGCCTCGCTCCGGCCGCGTACCTCCTCTACCAGCGCGTGCTGCGCCACGACCCGACCGACGTCGACTGGCTGGGCCGCGACCGCTTCATCCTCTCCGCAGGACACTCCTCGCTCACGCAGTACGTCGAGCTCTACCTCGGCGGCTTCGGACTCGAGCTCGACGACCTCAAGGCGCTGCGCACGTGGGGCTCCCTCACCCCGGGGCACCCGGAGTACGGCCACACCAAGGGCGTCGAGATCACCACCGGCCCGCTCGGCCAGGGCCTCGCCTCCGCCGTCGGCTTCGCCTACGCCGCCCGCTACGAGCGCGGCCTGTTCGACCCCGAGGCCGCACCGGGCACCAGCCCGTTCGACCACTTCGTCTACGTGGTCGCCGGCGACGGCGACCTGCAGGAGGGCGTGACCAGCGAGGCATCCTCGCTCGCGGGTCACCAGCAGCTCGGCAACCTCATCGCGATCTACGACTCCAACCAGATCTCCATCGAGGACGACACGAACGTCGCCTTCACGGAAGACGTCGCGAAGCGCTACGAGGCCTACGGCTGGCAGGTGCAGGTCGTCGACTGGAAGAAGACCGGCGAGTACGTCGAAGACGTCTCCGAGCTGTTCGCCGCGATCGAGGCGGCCAAGGGCGAGACCTCGAAGCCCTCGCTGATCATCCTCAAGACGATCATCGGATGGCCGTCGCCGGGCAAGCAGAACTCCGGCAAGATCCACGGCTCCGCTCTCGGCGCCGACGAACTCGCCGCTACGAAGAAGGTCCTCGGCTTCGACCCCGAGCAGAGCTTCGTGGTCGCCGACGACGTGCTCGCCCACACCCGCGGGCTCGCGGATCGTGCCGCCGAGGCGCGGGCCACCTGGCAGGAGTCCTTCGACGCCTGGGCCGCAGCGAACCCCGAGAAGAAGGAGCTGCTCGACCGTCTCGAGGCGCAGGAGCTTCCCGCCGACATCACGGCCGCGCTCCCCGTGTTCGAATCCGGCAAGGAGGTGTCGACCCGCGCCGCATCCGGCCAGGTCATCAACGCCCTCGCCGCCGAACTCCCCGAGCTGTGGGGCGGTTCGGCCGACCTCGCGGAGTCGAACCTCACCACCATCAAGGGCGCGCCGTCGTTCATCCCTGCCGAGTGGTCGACCCATGAGTGGTCGGGCAACCCCTACGGACGGGTGCTGCACTTCGGCATCCGCGAGCACGCCATGGGCGCGATCGTCAACGGCATCGTGCTGCACGGCAAGACGCGCGCCTTCGGCGGGACGTTCCTGATCTTCAGCGACTACATGCGTCCCTCGGTCCGTCTCGCGGCGCTCATGAACATCCCGAGCATCTTCGTCTGGACCCACGACTCCGTCGCCCTCGGTGAGGACGGACCGACGCACCAGCCGATCGAGCAGCTCGCGACGCTCCGTGCGATCCCGAACTTCACGGTCGTGCGCCCCGCCGATGCCAACGAGACCTCGGCCACCTGGCTGGAGATCCTCCGCCGCCACGAGGGACCGGCCGGCATCGCCCTGACCCGCCAGAACATCCCGGTGTTCGAGCGCGGCGAGGGCGCAGCCTCCGGCGACACGTTCGCTTCGGCGGACAACGCGACGAAGGGCGCCTACGTCCTCGCCGAAGCGCCGAACGGCACGCCCGACGTCATCATCATCGCGACGGGCTCGGAAGTGCAGCTCGCCGTGAACGCCCGCGAGGCGCTGGCTGCCGAGGGCGTCAACGTCCGCGTGGTCTCCGCTCCGTCGCTGGAGTGGTTCGACGAGCAGGACGAGGAGTACCGCGAGAGCGTGCTTCCCGCCTCCGTCACGGCTCGTGTCTCCGTCGAGGCGGGCTCCGTGCTCTCCTGGCGGGGAATCGTGGGCGACCGCGGCCGCTCGGTCGGCATCGACCACTTCGGCGCCTCCGCCGATTACAAGACCCTGTTCGAGAAGTTCGGCATCACGACCGAGGCCGTCATCGCGGCCGCACGCGAGACCATCGCCGCAAACAGCACCAAGGAGAACGCATGAGCACCCCCACCGCACAGCTCGCCGCCGCAGGTGTCAGCATCTGGCTCGACGACCTCTCCCGCACCCGCATCGACTCCGGCAACCTCGCCGAGCTGATCTCGTCGCGCAACGTCGTCGGCGTCACGACGAACCCGACCATCTTCGCGAACGCGATCACCGACAAGAGCAACACGTCCTACGACGCGCAGGTCACCGAGCTCGCCGCCTCCGGCGCGAGCGCCGAGGAGGCCGTCTTCGCTGCCACCACCCAGGACGTGGGCGCGGCACTCGACGTGTTCCGGCCCGTGTGGGAGGCGTCCGGGCACGTCGACGGACGCGTCTCGATCGAGGTCTCCCCCGACCTCGCCCACGACACCGCGGGCACCGTCGCGCAGGCCAAGGAGCTGTGGGCGAAGATCGACCGCCCCAACCTCCTCGTCAAGATCCCGGCCACCAAGGCGGGACTCCCGGCCATCACCGAGGCGATCGCGACCGGCATCAGCGTCAACGTCACGCTGATCTTCAGCCTGGAGCGCTACGCCGAGGTCATCGACGCCTACCTGACCGGTCTGGAGCGCGCGCACAGCGCCGACTTCGATCTGTCGAGCATCCACTCGGTCGCCTCGTTCTTCGTGTCGCGCGTCGACACCGAGACCGACAAGCGACTGTCGGCGATCGGCACCCCCGAGGCCGAGGCGCTCAAGAGCAAGGCCGGGCTCGCGAACGCACGCCTCGCCTACGAGCTCTTCGAGCAGAAGTTCGCGGAGAAGCGCGCACAGGACCTGATCAAGCTCGGAGCGAACCTGCAGCGTCCGCTGTGGGCCTCCACCGGCGTCAAGGACCCGGCCCTCCCCGACACCCTGTACGTCACGGAGCTCGTCGCCGACGGTGTGGTGAACACCATGCCCGAGAAGACCCTCGAGGCCACCTTCGATCACGGAGTGATCACCGGTGACACGATCACGGGCGGGTACGCCGAGGCGCACCAGGTGTTCGACGACCTCGCCGCCGTCGGCATCGACCTCACCGACGTCACCCAGGTGCTGGAGGACGAGGGCGTCTCGAAGTTCATCGACTCCTGGCACGACCTGCTGGGTCAGGTGGCCGAGGCTCTGGAGTCCCAGCGATGACCTTCTCGATCCACACGTCCGGCGCGGCGCGAGCCGCCATCGATGAGACCGTGCCCAGCCTGGTCCACGACCTCGTCGCGTCGCGCATCACCGGCGGCGACGCCACCCTCTGGGGCGCGGCCGCCGAGGCCGAGGCCGCCGTCCGTCTCGGTTGGGTCGAGGCCGTCTCGGTCTCCCGCCCACTCGTCGCGGAGATCGTCGCACTGCGGGCCGAGCTGAACGCCAAGGGTGTCACCCGCGTCGTCCTCGCCGGCATGGGCGGCTCCTCCCTCGCACCCGAGGTCATCGCGCAGACGGCCGGTGTGCCGCTGACGATCCTCGACTCCACGGCCCCCGGCCAGGTGCTCGCCGCGCTCGACGAAGGCCTCACGGACACCGTGCTGGTCGTCTCGTCGAAGTCGGGCTCCACCGTCGAGACCGACTCGCAGCGTCGCACCTTCGAAGCCGCGTTCCGCGACCTCGGAATCGATCCTGTGGAACGCATCGTCGTCGTCACCGACCCCGGCTCCCCGCTCGATGTCTCGGCCCGTGAGGCGGGATACCGCATCTTCAACGCCGACCCGAACGTCGGCGGCCGCTACTCGGCGCTCACCGCGTTCGGACTGGTCCCTTCGGGCCTCGCGGGCGTCGACATCGACGAGCTGCTGAACGAGGCCGAGGCCTCGTCCCTCGAGGTCGCCGTCGACTCCGCCGAGAACCCCGCACTTCGCCTCGGCGCAGCGATCGCCGCGACGAACCCGCGACGCGACAAGCTCGGTCTGATCACCGACGGCACGCACATCAAGGGTCTGCCGGACTGGATCGAGCAGCTCATCGCCGAATCCACCGGCAAGGACGGCACCGGCATCCTCCCGGTGGTGCTGCTCCCGGTCTCTCCCGAGCTCGACCCGGTGCCCGCCGACCTGCAGATCGTCCGCCTGGTCGACGACGCCAACGAGTTCCACCTGCACGAGCGCCACGAGGGCGAGATCCTCGTGAGCGGCACCCTGGGTGCGCAGCTCATCGTCTGGGAGTACGCGACCGCGATCGCCGGACATCTGCTCCGGATCAATCCGTTCGATCAGCCCGACGTCGAGTCGGCGAAGATCGCCGCCCGCGGCCTCCTCGACGCCCGCCCGGAACCCACCGCTCCGGCATTCGTCGAGAACGGTGTCGAGGTTCGCGTGTCCGACGCGTCGCTCGCCGCCTCCGGCACCGTCGAAGGAGTGCTGGACGCTCTCTGGGCGCAACTCCCCGCGGACGGCTACGTCTCCATCCAGGCATACGTCAACCGCCTCGAGGTCCCTCAGCTCCAGGGCCTGCGTGAACTCGTCGCAGCGGATTCGGGCCGACCCACCACGTTCGGATGGGGTCCGCGGTTCCTGCACTCGACCGGCCAGTACCACAAGGGCGGACCGGCGCAGGGTGTGTTCCTCCAGATCCTGGAGCGCACCGACGTCGATCTCGAGATCCCGGATCGCCCGTTCACGTTCGGGCAGCTCATCCAGGCGCAAGCCGCCGGCGATGCCGCCGTTCTCGCAGAGCACGGCCGCCCGGTCGTCACGCTGACGATCACCGAGTCCTCGGACGATGTGCTCGCCCTCTTCGAAGCCGCACAGAAGTAACAGCAGGAGAGTCCCCCACCCATGTCTGTTCCCATCTCGCGCGGGCACAACCCGCTGCGTGACCCCGATGACCGCCGACTCAACCGGATCGCGGGTCCCAGCGCCCTCGTGATCTTCGGCGTCACCGGAGACCTGTCACGCAAGAAGCTGATGCCCGCGGTCTATGACCTCGCCAACCGTGGCCTGCTCCCCCCGGGGTTCGCCCTCGTCGGGTTCGCCCGCCGCGACTGGGAGGACCAGGACTTCGCCCAGGTCGTCTACGACGCGGTCAAGGAGCACGCCCGCACCCCGTTCCGCGAGGAGACCTGGACGCAGCTGCTCCAGGGCATCCGGTTCGTCTCGGGCGAGTTCGACAACCCCGACTCGTTCCGCAAGCTCCGCGAGACCATCGAGAAGCTCGACGTGGAACGCGGCACGATGGGCAACCATGCGTTCTACCTGTCGATCCCGCCGAAGGACTTCCCGCTCGTCGCGAAGCAGCTGAAGGACTCCGGTCTCGTCGGCGAGAACAGCGACGATGACGAGCGCTGGCGCCGTGTCGTGATCGAGAAGCCGTTCGGGCACGACCTCGAGTCCGCCCGCGCGCTCAACGCGGCGCTCGAGGTCGCGTTCCCCGCGGACTCGATCTTCCGCATCGACCACTACCTCGGCAAGGAGACGGTCCAGAACATCCTGGCGCTGCGCTTCGCGAACGAGCTGTACGAGCCGATCTGGAACCGCAACTACGTCGACCACGTGCAGATCACCATGGCCGAGGACATCGGCGTGGGTGGCCGTGCGGGATACTACGACGGCATCGGCGCGGCGCGCGACGTGATCCAGAACCACCTGCTGCAGCTGCTCGCGCTCACCGCGATGGAGGAGCCCATCAGCCTCTCCGCGGAGCACCTGCGCGCCGAGAAGGAGAAGGTGCTCGCCGCGGTGCACGTGCCGGACGACCTCTCCCTCGCCACGGCTCGCGGCCAGTACGCCGGCGGATGGCAGGGCGGCGACAAGGTCACCGGTTTCCTGGACGAGGAGGGCATGAACCCCGACTCCACGACCGAGACGTATGCGGCCATCAAGCTCGAGATCGACACCCGCCGCTGGGCCGGCGTGCCGTTCTACCTGCGGACCGGTAAGCGCCTCGGACGCCGCGTGACCGAGATCGCCGTGGTGTTCAAGCGCGCCCCGCAGCACCTGTTCGGACGCGGCAACGCCTCCGAACTCGGGCAGAACGCGCTCGTCATCCGCGTGCAGCCGGATGAGGGTGTGACGATCCGCTTCGGATCCAAGGTGCCCGGCAGCGGCACCAACGTGCGCGACGTCACGATGGACTTCGGTTACGGTCACGCCTTCACCGAGGCGAGCCCCGAAGCCTACGAGCGTCTGATCCTCGACGTCCTCCTGGGCGACCCGCCGCTGTTCCCGCGGCACGAGGAGGTCGAGCTCTCCTGGAAGATCCTCGACCCCGTGGAGAAGTACTGGGCGGCCGTCGGCGGCCCGGTGGAGCAGTACGCTCCGGGCTCGTGGGGTCCGGCATCCGCCGACGACCTGCTGGCCCGCGACGGACGAGTCTGGAGACGCCCGTGATCATCGACCTTCCCGACACGACCGTCAGTCAGGTCGCCAAGCAGCTCGTCAAGGTGCGCGAGGAGGGCGGCGCCGTCGCTCTCGGTCGTGTGCTCACCCTGGTCATCGCCGCACGCAACGGTGTCGCCGAAGCGGCCATCGACGCGGCGAACGACGCATCGCGTGAACACCCGATGCGCGTCATCGTCATCACCACAGGCGACGGCGAGTCCCGTCTCGACGCCCAGATCCGCGTGGGCGGCGACGCCGGCGCGAGCGAGGTCGTCGTGCTGCGCGCCTACGGAGACGCCGCGAGCAACGAGGAGAGCCTGATCACCGGCCTTCTCCTTCCCGACGCACCCGTGGTCGCCTGGTGGCCGGAGGACGCTCCCACCTCGCCGGCGACGTCTCCGCTCGGTCGCATCGCCCAGCGCCGCATCACCGACGCCGCGACCTCCCCCGATGTTCGCGACCGGCTGGCGCTGCTCGGCCGTACCCACGCGCCCGGCGACACAGACCTCGCCTGGACGCGCCTGACGCACTGGCGCGAGCAGCTCGCCGCCGTGCTCGATCAGCCTCCGTACGAGCCCATCACGGCCGTCGAGGTGCGCGGCGGCTCGGCTTCCCCGTCGACCGCGCTCCTCGCCGCCTGGCTGCAGATGGCTCTCGGGGTTCGCGTGCGCTGGTCGTACGAGAATCCGGAGCACTGGCAGGAGGGCATCAAGTCGGTCCGTCTGACCCGTGCCTCCGGCGACATCCTGCTCGAGCGCCCGTCGCCCGGCATCGCCATTCTGACGCAGCCGGATCAGCCGAACCATGATCTCCACCTGCCGCGCCGCACCCTCCGCGAATGCCTCGCAGAGGAGCTGCGCAGGCTCGACCCCGATGTCCTGTACGGTCGAGTCATCACCGAGGGCTGGGAGAAGCTGGGTCCGCCCGAGACTGGAGAGTGACGTCGATGCCGGTATCGTCCGCAGAGAAGCGGGTCGTGGTGGAACCCACACCTGCCGCCCTCGCCGCCCGAGTAGCAGATCGTTTCCTCACGCGTGTCCGCGCGCGCACACGGAACGGTCGTCTGGCCCATATCGCCCTGACCGGCGGCTCGATGGGCGGTGCCGTGCTCCGCGCTGCTGCCGACGATCCGCGGTCGGCCGCGATCGACTGGTCGCTGGTGCATTTCTGGTGGGGTGACGAGAGGTTCGTTCCACGCGACGACGCCGACAGGAACTCGCTGCAGTCGCGCCAGGCGCTCCTCGACCACATCCCCGTGCCCGCCGAGAACGTGCACGAGGTGGCGGGTCCGGAGACCGGAGTCACGCTTGACGAGGCGGCCGCTGCTTATGCTGCCGATCTCGCCCGATTCGGCACCGACGAGCACCCGTGGCCGTCCTTCGCCGTCTGCTTCCTGGGTGTCGGACCGGACGGACACATCGCCTCGCTCTTCCCGGACCGCGAAGAGGTCACCGTCACGGATGCCGCTGTGCTCGCGGTGCGCGATTCTCCGAAGCCGCCGCCCGAGCGCGTCACGCTCACGCGGCCGGTGCTCAACTCGTCGAAGCGGGTGTGGCTCGTGCTCACCGGCGCCGACAAGGCCTCGGCCCTCGGACTCGCCCTCGCCGGCGCGAGCTACACGAGCGTTCCCGCGGCCGGCGCCAAGGGCCGCAAGCGCACCGTGTTCTTCGTGGATGAGGCCGCCGCCTCCGAGGTCTCACCCGACCTCATCGATCAGGCGTACTGACCCGTCGCGTCGCTCTGAACCCGCGCGAGCCGCTACGGCTGCTGTGTGGGATCGGAGCGCCGCGGCGGTGCGTCCCCGTCGTCCGGGTTCTCCGGACGTTCAGGAGCATCGACGGTCGTCGTCTGCGAGGAGGGTTCTGCCGAAGGTCCCTGGTCCTGCGCGGTCGGGCTGCTCCCACGCTCGATTCCCAGCTCCTGGCTGTCACTGAGCACCTGCGGGTGGTAGCGGGCGAGGCCCACCACTCCCCACACGGCGATGGCGCCGGCGATGGCGAAGATGACCATGACCCACGGCGGCGCGGCTGCGGCCTCGCCGAGCACGATCATGCCGATCAGAACCGCGACGAGCGGATCGACGACCGTGAGGCCGGCGATCACCAGGTCGGGAGGTCCCGAACTGTACGCGGTCTGCACGAAGTACCCGCCGACCGCGGCTGCCGCGAGGAGCGCGACGACGCAGATCGCGGTGATCCACTCGAACTGACCAGCCTCGATGCGCTTGATGATGACCTTAGCGAGGGTGGCGACGAAGCCGTACAGCACACCGGCGCCGACCACGTAGAACAGCGCCCGCATGCGGTGACGGAGTATCAGCCAGCAGGCCCCGAGCACGATGATGACCACCAGCAGGAGGGCGAGGATCACGAAGAGCTCGCGTTCGGTCACCTCCTGCTCCGTGGCGTAGATCGCGGCGAAGAAGACGAAGAGGAAGATGCCGCCGACGCAGCAGGCTATAGCCGTGAGCGATTGTCTCGTCGGGGCATGACCCGACACTCTGGCGTTCAGGAGGGTCGTGATGACGAGGGCGATCGCTCCGAGGGGCTGGACGACGATCAGCGGGGCCTTGACGAGCGCGGCGAGCTGACAGACCACCGCCAGCCCGAGCATGAGCGTGCCGACGAGCCAGGAGGGCCGGGTGAGCAGCCGTTTCAGCTGGTCGAAGCTCAGTCCCGACGCGCCATCTGCGCCGCTGAGACGCTCGACCTTCTCGACGCCGCGGTGCTGGTACTGCGCGCCGAGCGACATGAACACCGCGCCGGCGAGGGCGAGCGGGATCCCGAGCAGGATGCCGGGGTCCTGGAAGGCTCCGACGAGCTGATCGCCGACCTGTTCGGCCCCGTTCATCCATACCCCAGCAGTCACGGTACGAGCCTACCGGGCGAGCGCCGCCGACTAGGGTTGTGACGTGGCTGTACTTCCGATTCGCATCATGGGCGACCCCGTCCTGCACTCCCCCGCGTCCCCCGTCGACGAGATCACCGACGACATCCGCACGCTCGTCTCCGACATGTTCGAGACCATGGACAGCGCCCCGGGAGTCGGGCTGGCCGCCCCGCAGGTGGGCGTCCCCCTGCGCATCTACACCTACGCCTATGTGGACGACGACGATCAGCCGTGGCGCGGGGTGCTCATCAACCCCGAGCTCTGGATGGTGCCGCTCGAACCGGGCGACCCCGACCCCGACCTCGAGTCAGAGGGCTGCCTCTCGTTCCCCGGCGAACGATTCCCGCTGCGTCGCTCGGAGCGGGTCCACGTGACCGCGACCGACCTGGACGGTCGACCGGTCACGATCGACGTCGACGGCTGGCGCGCACGGATCATGCAGCACGAGTTCGATCACCTCGACGGCATCCTCTACGTGGACCGACTCTCCGACGGCGACTGGAAGACCGTGCAGAAGATCGCACGCAAGCGCGGATGGGGCCGTCCGGGGGCGAGCTGGATGCCCGGCGTGGACGACCTCGAAGGCTGAGCCGAACCCCGACTGGAGATCGTGTCCCCGAAGGCACGAAGGAAGATCACGATGGAGCTGTACCGACGACCCTCTCTGCTGTTCGCCGCGGGCGCCCTGACGCTCGCGGTCGCCCTGGCCGGCTGCGGGACCGCTGAGCCCGCGGCGGAACGCAGTCCGACCGACGATGGCGGCGGTGTCACGAAGAGCGAGGCTCCCGCTGTGGCCGTCGGTGACTGTCGCCTCGAAGCCTCCAGCGGCCTACCCGAAGACGCAGAGGTCGTCCCCTGCGCGGAACCGCACGACGAAGAGATCTTCCACGAGGTCGAGCTGCCCGAGGGCGCCTACTCGCAGGAGGCCGTCGAAGCCTCCTCCGCCGAGTGCGTCGGCGATGCGTTCACGGCCTTCGTCGGCGTGGCCAGGGAGGAGTCCGCGCTCGGCGTGTACCAGATTCCCCCGACGGAGGAGACGTGGGACGGACCCGACGGGCGCGTCCTCTCCTGCGTGCTGTTCGACCCTGCCGGACAGATCGAGGGAACACTGGAGGGCGCCGCGCGCTGAGCGAACTCCGTCGTCGGTGACACTCAGCCGTCCGATGCGCGCAGCGCGAGCCACGCGGCGACACGATCGTCCGGGTCCGCCAGCGACAGACCGATCAGATCCTCGATCCGTCGGATGCGTGCCGTCAGGGTCTGCCGATGGATCCGCAGTCGGCTGGCACTCTCCCCCCACGCGCTGTTCGTTGCGAGGAAGACCCGCAGCGTCTCGATGAGCTCGGTCCCCTGATCCCCCGCACGGAGCGGATCGAGCAATCGCCCGACTCTGCCCACCTGCTCCCGATCGAGCTGACCGAGCACGAAGGACACGGTCGGTATCGCGGTGTAGCGAGCGACGCGGTCGCCACCCGTGCGTGCCGTCTCACACGCTTGACGCGCCTCGTCGACGCTCCGGGCGAGTGACTCCGTTGCGGCCGGGCGCCCCAGACCGAGGTACAGCGTCGATGCGAACGCCTCGACGCGATGCGCGATCTCCTCGGCGTGTTCTTCTCTCAGCAGGCCCTGGAAGAGCCCTCGCTGGGAGGTGAAGACATGCTCGGCACCCAGTTCGTCCAGCCAGACAGCGAGCAGATGTTCGACGTCGACGCCGCTCGTGCGCGATGCCAGAGCAAACCCGACCAGACTCCGTTCGTGCACGCCCCAGCGGCGGAGCAGACGCGTGGCGCCGTCGCCCCCCTCGAGCACCGTCTCGAGCATCATCGATCGGCCGAGTCGTTCGAGATGGCTGCTGTCGCGCGTCCTCATGAGCAGATCGAGCAGCGCTGCGGCTTGCGAGCTGAGTTCCCGGCCCCGACCGGAGCTGTCGTTGCGCGGAGCGGTGACGAGCTGTGCGGTGATGTCCTGTCCGGGGCCCACGGGATGAACCTGCAGTGCTCGATGACGAACCCGGACAGGCCGACCGATCGCGACCGCTATCGCGTCGTCGATGTGGAGGCTCCCCGCACCGGCAGTCGTGATCACCTCGCCGTGCCGGTCGAGGAGCACGGCCCACCCGTCGATCCGGTGCGCGAGTTCGGCGATGACACCCGTGATGCCGCTGCGTCGCGCCGCGAGGGTGAGGACCCGCATCGCGGAGGTGATCGCCCGCGCCTCCGCAGCCTGGTCGACGGCGAGAAGTGCCGTGAGCCGAGGCATGAGCAGCTCCTGCGTCGTCCGCGCCCCGACGATCGCGGTGATCCGCGCCGTGGAGAGCACCTGGCGGAGAGGAGGTGTGTCTGCGCTCGTGACGAGCACGATGCCGCGCAGGAGGGCTATGCGTTCCGGATCGTCGACGAGCGCGAGGACCGCCCGCTCGTCCGTCGTGACCAGCGTCGTGAAGAGCCGGTCGGTCGGGACGCCGAACGCGTCGATCGCGACGACCGAGTTCACGTGTCGTGCGCTCGGGACCTCCCCGTGCAGGAGCTCGCCATCCAGGTACCGCGCCACGGAGACGACATCACGAACCATGTCTCGATCATACGAAATGTCGAGAGCGGGCGACGCGCTTCACACTTTTGTCGGATGCCCTGAGCGCGTGCGTTCTCCTAGCATCGTGCGCATCCCCTCTCCACCCGAAGGATGTCATGAAAGCTGTTGTCTTCCGCGATCCGCAGTCACCGATCGAATTCGTCGACGTCGACCTCGCGCCGCCGCGCGCCGGCGAGGTCCGTGTGCGAATCGCGGCCGCCGGCGTGTGCCACTCGGACCTGCACGTCAAGCGCGGCGAATGGGATGCCGCTGCTCCCCTGGTCATGGGGCACGAGGGATCCGGTGTCGTCACCGAACTCGGCGAAGGCGTGACCACGCTCGCTGTCGGCGATCACGTGGTTCTGAGCTGGGTGCCGCCGTGCGGCGAGTGCCGGTACTGCCGCGCCGGCCACGAGGCCCGGTGCCAGAAGGTCGCGACGGTGGTCGCACCGCTCGGGGTCCTGTTCGATGGAACTTCGCGTCTCAGCCGCGACGGCGAGACGCTGCACCACTATCTCGGCGTCTCCTCCTTCGCCGAAGAGGTCGTCGTACCCGCGTCGGGTGCCGTGAAGGTCCGCGACGACGCACCGCTCGACGTCGTCGCCGTCGTCGGGTGCGCCGTGGCCACGGGAGTGGGCGCCGTGCTCAACACCGCCGCGGTCGAACCCGGTTCCACCGTCGCGGTGATCGGGTGCGGCGGCGTGGGCCTCAACGTCGTCCAGGGGGCGCGACTCGCCGGCGCGGAACGCATCGTCGCGATCGACGTGCGACCCGAGAAGACCCAGCTGGCGCTGCAGTTCGGCGCGACCGATCGCATCGACGCCTCGCAGGGTGACGCCGTCGCGCAGCTCCGTGAACTGATCTCCGACGGGGTCGACTATGCGTTCGATGCCATCGGACGCACCAGCACGACGGAGCAGTCGATCCAGATGCTCGGACTCGGCGGCGCCGCCGTGATCGTGGGACTCCCCCCGACGGGCGCCCGCGCCTCGTTCGAGCCCCTCGTGCTCGCCGAGGCCGATCAGCGCATCCTCGGATCGAACTACGGATCCGTGCGGCCCTCGATCGACGTTCCCGCTCTGGTCGACCGGTACATGGACGGTCAGCTCAAGATCGACCCCCTGATCTCCGGACGGCGCCCGTTGTCCGAGGCCGCGGCCGCGCTCGACGACCTCGAGACCGGGTCGGCACTCCGCACCCTCCTCATCCCCTGACCGCGCACCGCGGCCCCTCGCCCCTGAAACCCGAATCCAGGAGAACCCATGTCTGACACCGTCGTCGCCCCACCCGGCGCGCCCAAGGATGCCGGTCTTCGCACCGGCGTCATGAGCGGGCCTGAACTCGCGGCCCAGGCCATCGCCAACATCGCCCCCAGCGCCGTCATCGCCTTCACCGCGGCGGCGATCTTCCTCGGTGCAGGAAACGGCACCATCTACGCCTTCGCTCTGGCGACCATCGTCATCCTGTGCGTCGGCTACTGCGTGGTCGTGTTCGCTCGCAAGCACGCCTCGGCCGGATCGCTGTACACCTATGTCTCGAAGGGGCTCGGACCGTTCGGTGCCTTCCTCGCCGGCGTCACCCTGCTGATCGGGTGCTTCGGCATCGCCGCCGCCTCCCTCAGCGGTTCCGTCAGCTACATGGCGCAGTTCCTCCGCATGCTCGGCCTTCCGGCCCAGGGACTCGGATGGGACATCGGCCTCGCCGTGATCCTCGGCGGGCTGGCGACGCTGTTCACCATCCGCGGCATCCGTCTGTCGGCTCGGGTCTCGCTCGTGCTCGAGCTCGTCTCGGTCGGCATCATCCTCGTGCTGCTGGTCGCGGCGCTCATCTGGGCAGGACCGGCCGCGTGGGATCCCGCGCAGGTGCTCGCCACCGGCTCCTCGTTCCAGGGAGTGGCATCGGGCATGGTGCTCGGCATCCTCGGTTTCGTGGGGTTCTCCTCGGCCGATGCACTCGGTCGCGAGGCCAAGGAGCCGTACAAGGCGATCCCGCGGGCGATCATGTGGAGCGCGCTCGGCGTCGGCGTCCTGTACGTGTTCGCCGCGTACACGCAGATCACGGTTCTCGGCGACGACCTCGCCACCTCGGCCACCCCGCTGGAGAGCATGTCGGCTCTCATCGGCATGCCGGGCTGGTTCGCCGCCGCCCTCACGATCGGCGTCTCGGCCTCGTTCTTCGCGGTCGTCGTCGCTCCACTCAACGTCATCGGGCGCATCGTGTACGTGATGGGCAAGGAGGGCGTGGTCGCCGAGCGATTCGGCCGCACCCATGAGCAGCACCTGACCCCGCACCGCGTGTTGATCATCGCCGGCGCGGCCGCGATCACCGTGGACATCGTGCTGCTGCTCTCCGGCGCGGCCACCGGCGACATCCTCGTCTGGGTCAACACCTGGGGAACATACGGCTACATGGTCGCCTATGCCCTCGTCGCGATCGCCTGCGTCGTCTACACGCAGCGGGCGACGATGCGCAACGGACTCGTCAAGGTGTGCGCGACCATCGCGGTCGTCACCATGGCGTACGTGTTCTTCGCCAACGTCTGGCCCGTCCCGGCGTTCCCGTACAACGTGATCCCGTACATCTTCCTCGCGACCGTCGCCCTCGCGCTGACCCGGTACCTCTACCTGGCGCGACGTCGGCCCGACGTGATCGCGCGGATCGGCAACACCGAGACGAGTGCGATGGAGGGCGTGGGCTGAGCCCGCCTCTCCGCTGACGAGAAGAGCCCCTTCGATCGAAGGGGCTCTTCTCGTCGCATCGGCCGCTCGACCCGCCGGGAACGAGAAAACCCCCTCCGTGGAGGGGGTTTTCTCGTTGGCTCCCCGGCTTGGACTCGAACCAAGAACCTGCCGGTTAACAGCCGGCTGCTCTGCCAATTGAGCTACCGAGGAATGTGCCCGCTCAGCGGGCAACTCGACAAGCTTAGCAAACTCCGGACCGACTTCATGACACCGGGGCACCCTTCGCGGATGCCGGGCGTGTCGTTCTCAGCGGCGGGAATCCGACTCCGCATTCGGCACCCACAGCAGGTCGCGTCCGACGCCGCGGGCGACCACGTGACCGGCGCGCAGCATGAGCGTCTCGGCGTTGAGCTCGCGGATGAAGTCCGCGTCGTTGGTGACGAGCAGCGCTGCCATCCCCTGTTCCTTCCGGCGTCGGGTGATGGCGTCGAAGACCACCGGCCGCACTTCGAGATCGAGGTTCGCGAGGATCTCGTCGGCGATCAGAACCTTCGGCTCCAGGACGAACGATCGCGCGATCGCGACCCGCTGACGCATCCCGGCGCTGAGTTCGTACGGGAATTTGGCCGCGGTGCCGAGGGGAAGGTGCAACTCGTCCAGGAGCGTCGCCACACGGATCGAGAGCGCCTTGGTGTTGACCTTGCGCTCGCGGACGAGGATCGGCTCGGCGATGACCTCGTTCACGGTCAAGCGCGGCGGCAGGTCGGCCCCCGCCCCCTGCGGCACGAAGCCGGTGCGGTAGGTGAGGATGCGGTGTTTGCGTCCCGGCCGGCGCACATCGACGCCGCACACCTGCGCGCTTCCGCCGACGACCTTCACCGAGGGGTCGGTGGAACCTGCGAGAGCGGCGACCAGCGTCGACTTCCCGGATCCCGTGGGACCGGCGACGCAGATCAGTCCCCCGGGAGCGAGAGCGAAGGTGACGCCGTCGACGGCGCGGTTCGGCATCCCGTGTCCGATACGGTCGATCACCAGATCCGAGCAATCGATCGCGTTCGTGGATTCTGGCCTGCGGGACATGTGTCCATCCTGCCTTCTTCGCGGTGCCGGTCGGCGTTACGACTCGGCGAACCTCTGGCGCTCGGCATCGATGTCGCGCAGGCGCATCCGCAACGCACGGCCACCGTCGGAATCGGCCGGCACCCGCTGCACGGCGCCGAGAAGCTCCTGCTTGTCACGCTCGAGCTGACGCAGGACGAGTCGTCGGGCGAGGTCGGCGACGGTAGCGACGGCGCGCTCCTCGTCGCGAGCGGGGAAAGGCGTCATCAGCAGCTCACCCGCCAGCGAACGGTAAGGCTCGCGGACGCTGTTGACAGCCTCCGTCACCCAGCCGGCCCTGGTGCGGTCGGGTGCCGACGCCACGGCTTCGCGCACGGCGTCGAGACCGGGGGTGCGGAACGGCATGCCCAGCGCTCGGCTCAGGAGTGCCTGATCGACCTGATGCCCGTACTGCAGAGCGCCCATCAGCGCGTCACGCTCGACGGCGACATCGGGGGTGCGTGGAAGGCTCGCGAGGGTGACCGGCGCCACGACGGACGCGCCGGTCGCGGGATCGACCTGCGGAACTTCGCGACGCGGATGCTGCGGCGTGGAGCCGCCCCGCGCCGCCCGCTCGACCTCGCTGCGCACCTCCGTCGGATCCATCCCGAGTCGCCGTGCCAGGACACGCTCGTACCCCGGACGAAGAAGCTGATCGCGGATCTCGGCCACGATCGGCGCCGCGGCCCTCAGCGCACCGACGCGCCCCTCGACGGTTGCGAGGTCGAAACCGCCCAGCTTGCGGTCGATCGCGAACTCGAACATCGGCTGTTTGGTGTCCATCAGACCCCGCACGGCCGCATCGCCGCGCTGGAGGCGCAGATCGCACGGGTCGAGCCCGTCGGGCGCGACCGCCACGAACGTCTGCGCGTTGAACCGATCGTCTTCCGTAAACGCTCGCAGCGCGGCCTTCTGGCCGGCCTCGTCGCCGTCGAAGGTGAAGACGACCTCGCCGGACGCGTTGTCATCACCCATCACACGCCGCAGCACCTTGATGTGGTCGGTGCCGAAGGCCGTGCCACACGTCGCGATGGCGGTGGTGAGACCGGCGAGGTGACAGGCCATCACATCGGTGTACCCCTCGACCACGACGACTCGGCGGGGGTCGCCCCGCGCGATGTCCCGCTTGGCGAGGTCGAGCCCGTAGAGCACCTGAGCCTTCTTGTAGATCGGGGTCTCAGGGGTGTTCAGGTACTTCGGGCCGTTGTCGTCGTCGAAGAGCTTGCGCGCGCCGAAGCCGATCGTCTGCCCCGACACGTCGCGGATGGGCCACACCAGGCGTCCGCGGAACCGGTCGTAGACGCCGCGCTGTCCGGTCGAGACCAGGCCGGCGTTGCTGAGCTCTTCACGTGTGAAGCCCTGCGCGGTGAGCGCCTTGAGCATGCCGTCCCAGCCGCGCGGCGCGAAGCCGACACCGAAATGCGCGGCGGCTCCGGCATCGAAGCCGCGCTCCCCGAGAAAGCGGCGGCCGGCCTCGGCATCCGGTGTGAGCAGCTGCGCGCGGAAGAACTCCGCGGCCGCGGTGTTCGCGGCATAGAGCCGACTGCGCCCACTGGTCTCGGGTGCCGCTCCCCCGTCTTCGTAGTGCAGCGTGTACCCGATGCGGCCGGCGAGACGCTCGACCGCCTCCGTGAAGCTGACATGGTCCATCTCCCGCAGGAACGAGTACACGTCACCCGACTCGCCGCAGCCGAAGCAGTGGTAGTACCCCACCTGCTGGCGCACGTGGAAACTCGGGCTCTTCTCGTCGTGGAACGGGCACAGCCCCTTGAGCGAACCCACGCCCGCCGACTTCAGCGCGACGCGCTCACCGACGATGTCGGCGATGTTCGTGCGCGCCTTGACCTCGTCGACGTCGGCCTGCCGGATGCGTGGCATCAGTGCGCCCCTTCGGCGACGGGCCGCCTCTCGGCGTGCGCCCGAGCCCCGGGTCGGGCATGACGAGGAGTCCAGATGCCGACCTCGGCAGGATCGATCTCTCCCACGAGCCGGTTGTGCCAGTCGATCGCGCTCTGGTCGGTGAGGCTCGCGATCTGATCGACGACCACCCTGGCACGCTCGGCATCGCTCTCCGCCGCGATGAAGTCGGCAGCGAACGCGGGCTCGAGCACGTCGGATCCGGCGGACCACAGAGCGTCGGTCGACCAGAGCGCCTCGGCGAGCCGCGTCAGAACACGCCGCTGCTCCTTGTAGACCCCCTTGCGGGCCTCGATCGTGACGATGGCCTGCCCCATGATGCCCTTGAGCACGGCGATCTCGACCTCGATCACCCGGGGCACGATCACGTGGGCGTTGTAGCGAACCAGAGCCGTGCTTCCGTACGCCTCTTTGGTGGCGGCGACAGCGGCCTTGGCGAATCGGCCGATCAAGTCGCTCGTGAGGTTCTTGAGCCGGGCGAGCGCCTGCCGCGAGCGGTCGAAGGACGCCAGCCACATCGGCTGGGACGACAGGCGGTACAGCGCATCCGCCAGCTCGTCGCGAGTGAAGTCGTATCCCACCCACTGCTGGATGCGGCCGAGGAGCGCGTCATGAGCGCTCGGATCGGCGAGCTGCGCCACGTCGACGTATCCGTTGACGATCGCGTCTTCGAAGTCGTGCACCGAGTACGCGATGTCGTCGGAGAGATCCATGATCTCGGCCTCGATGCAGCGCAGGCGTCCGGGGGCTCCCTCGCGCATCCACCGGAAGACGGCCTCGTCCTCGGGATACACGCCGAACTTGAGCCGCCCGCCGGGGTCGGGCACCGGGCTGTCGACCGTCCACGGGTACTTGCACGTCGCGTCCAGGCTGGCGCGGGTCAGGTTCAGTCCGACCGATCGGTCATCGTCGTCGAGCACCTTGGCCTCGAGCCGGGAGAGGATGCGCAGCGACTGGGCGTTGCCCTCGAAGCCGCCGATCGGCTCCGCCCATTCGTTGAGCGCCCGCTCGCCGTTGTGTCCGAACGGCGGGTGGCCCAGGTCGTGGCTCAGGCAGGCGGTGTCGACCACATCGGCCGAGACGCCGAGAGCGACCGCCAGCTCCCGTCCGACCTGCGCCACCTCGAGCGAGTGGGTCAGGCGGTTGCGGGCGAAGTCGGCCGTGCTGGCCGGGCTCAGCACCTGTGTCTTCGCGGCGAGCCGACGCAGAGCCGCGGAATGCAGCACGCGTGCACGATCGCGCGCGAAGTCGTTGCGCTCCGAACGATGGGTCTCCGCGAAGAAGCGCTCGGCGTCGCGCGCGTCGTAACCGTCGGCGCGCAGGCCGACCTGAGGATCAACCGCCACTGTTCTCGATCTCCGCTCCACGCATCATCTCCGATGCCGACGAGGCGAGCTCCCGCGACTCCAGCCACTTGTCCGGCAGTGCCGTCCGCTTCGGGTGCCCGGAACGTCCGCGCTGCCCCTCGGCATCCGCACCGGGATACGGAGCGGTGTGATCGAGTCGCCCGAGGAAGTCGTCGATCTCCGCGAGGCTGGACGCGGTGGCGAGCCCGGTGCGGATGTCACCACCGACCGGGTATCCCTTGAAATACCAGGAGACGTGCTTGCGGATGTCACGGCACCCGCGATCTTCGTCTTCGAAGAACTCGACCAGCAGCTCGGCATGCCGACGGAAGGCGTTCGCGACGAACCCGAGCGTGGCGTCGACCGTCTTGCCCTCGCCACCGAAGGCGGTGGCGAGCTCACCGAACAGCCACGGGCGTCCGAGGCAGCCGCGTCCGACCACGACACCGTCGCAGTCGGTCTGCGCCATCATGCGCACGGCATCGTCGGCGGACCAGATGTCGCCGTTGCCCAGCACGGGGATGCTCGTGACGGCCTGCTTCAGCTCGCCGATCGCGTTCCAGTCGGCGTGCCCGGAGTAGAACTCGCCCGCGGTGCGCGCGTGCAGGGCCACGGCGGCTGCACCGGCATCCTCCGCCGCGCGCCCGGCGTCGAGGAACGTCAGGTGATCCTTGTCGATTCCCTTGCGCATCTTCACCGTGAGCGGCACGTCACCCGCTGCCTTGACCGCCTGGTCGACGATGTCGGCGAACAGCTTCGACTTCCACGGCAGCGCTGCTCCCCCGCCGCGGCGGGTGACCTTCGGCACCGGGCATCCGAAGTTGAGATCGATGTGGTCGGCATGGTCTTCCGCGACGATGATGCGCACGGCCTCGGCGATCGTCTTCGGGTCGACACCGTAGAGCTGAATGGACCGCGGCGTCTCGGACTCGTGATGCCGGATCAGCCGCATGGTCGTCTCGTTGCGCTCGACCAGCGCGCGCGAGGTGATCATCTCGCTCACGTAGAGTCCGGCGCCGTACTCGCGGCACAGGCGCCGGAAGGCGGTGTTGGTGATACCCGCCATGGGTGCGAGGACGACCGGCACGTCGAGGTCGATCGGGCCGATGCGAAGGGGGCGGGCGGGGGCGGTGGCGAGAGTCATGTCCTCTCCATTCTCCCAGACGCGGAGCCCGGAGGGATGCGGCGACCTAAGCTGTGAATATGACCGATTCCGCGCTCCGTTCGATCCCGTTCACCGACGCCAAGGGCGAGGAGAAGACGCTCGACGATCTCGGCGCCGACGTGGTGCTGGTGGTCAACGTGGCGTCCAAGTGCGGACTCACCCCGCAGTACGAGCAGCTCGAGGAGCTGCAGCGCCTGTACGGGGACCGCGGCTTCACCGTCGTCGGCTTCCCCTGCAACCAGTTCTTCGGCCAGGAGCCGGGTTCCGTCGACGACATCCTCGAGTTCTGCTCGACGACCTACGGCGTCACCTTCCCCGTCAACGACAAGGTCAAGGTGAACGGCAAGAACGCGTCAGAGCTCTACAAGGCGCTCAAGGAGACCCCGGACCAGGGCGGCAAGGCCGGGCGGGTCGAGTGGAACTTCGAGAAGTTCCTCGTGCTGCCCGACGGCGACGTCCTGCGCTTCCGTCCGAAGCAGAAGCCGGACGCCCCCGAGATCGTCAGCGCGATCGAAGCAGCACTGACCCGCTAAGTCACGACGGAGCGAGAGCGGGGTCGGCGCGGTTCACCTCCGCGTAAGCCGCGCGCTCCCCTGATCTGCGGGCGAACACGGGGCTCGTTCACCTCCGCGTCAGCCCGACGCCATCTGGCCTCCCTAGTCTCACCGCGGCGAACATCGCCCGAAGACGAAGGAGACCACGCATGCCCGACCGTCTGCCGATCAGCCGGCGCACCGTCCTCACCGCCGGAGCGCTCGGCGCTCTCGGAACCGCCCTGCCCCTCGGTACCGCCTCCGCAGCCGCGGCCCCGGACATCGCCCCGGCGGGCGCCGGAGCCGGCCGCGGTCTGCGGTTCCGCGCCGACGGGACCTTCAAGGTGGTGCAGTTCAACGACACGCAAGACGATGAACTCACCGACCGCCGCACGGTCGAACTGATGGAGAAGGTGCTCGATCAGGAGAAACCCGACTTCGTCGTCATCAACGGCGATGTGATCACCGGCGGCTGCGAGACCCGGCTCGCCGTGAAGCAGGCGATCAACAACGTCGTCACGCCGATGGAATCCCGGCGCATCCCCTGGGCGGTCACGTACGGCAACCACGACGAGGACTCGCTCCCGCAGTCGGGCGTGGACGAGGCGGGGATGCTGAAGATCTACCGCTCGTACGAGTACAACGTGAATGCCGAGAGCACGCGGGGCGTGACGGGCACGAGCAACACGATCGTGTCGATCGGCTCGGCCGCCCGGAAGAACCGCGAGGCTTTCGCGCTGTGGCTGATGGACTCGGGGCGCTACGCCCCCGGCACGATCGATGGCCAGGACTTCGCCGGATACCCGACCTGGGACTGGCTGCGGATGGACCAGGTGGCCTGGTACCGCGAGCAGTCGCAGCGTCTCGAACAGCGTCGCGGGCGCAAGGTGCCGGGGCTGATGTTCCTGCACATCGCGTTGTGGGAGCACCGCTTCATGTGGTGGGGCGGCGTGGACACCCGCACGGAGGCCGATGCCGCGCGCGGCAGGGCCCGGCACGCCATCGTCGGTGAGCGCAACGAAGACGAGTGCCCCGGTCCGTTCAACTCGGGGATGTTCAACGCGATCCTCGAGCGCGGCGACGTGAAGGGCGTGTTCGTCGGCCACGACCACATCAATGACTACGTGGGCGACTACTACGGCGTCATGCTCGGCTATGCCCCCGGCACCGGTTTCGGCGCATACGGTCTCGATGGCGCAGAGCGCAACCGCATGCGCGGCGGTCGGGTGTTCGAGCTCAAGGAGGCGGGTGACGAGGTGACGATCGCCACCCGCGTCGTCTACGCGCGCGAACTCGGCATCGACCTCACGGCGAACGACCAGCCCATGGAGCCACTGCCCCTCGCCCCGCGCCAGCAGCGGGTCTGACCCTCACACACACGACGCCGGGGACCCGTTCGGGTCCCCGGCGTCGTGTGTGGAGCGTGCCGTGGCTCTCAGGCTTCGACGGGTTCGTCCCTCTTGGCCCACAGGTCGCGGATCACGTTCTCGAACGCGGCGGGCGGCTGTGCACCGCTGATGCCGTACTGGCCGTCGACGACGAAGAAGGGCACTCCCTGGATGCCGTAGGCCCGTGCCTGCGCCTGATCCTGACGCACGGCCGGGAGGTACTGCTCGCTCTCGAGCGCGGTGCGGGCGCGGTCGGCGTCGAGCCCCACCTCGGCCGCGAGGGCTACGAGGTCGTCGATACGCCCGACGTGCTTGCCTTCGGTGAAGTAGGCGGACATGAGCCGCTCCTCCATCTCGTGCTGCAGCCCTTCGGCCTTCGCGAAGTGCAGCAGCTCGTGCGCCTTCACGGTGTTGGTGTGCTGCAGGATGTCGAAACGGTACTCGAGCCCCGCGTTCGCCGCGACACCGGTCACGTTCGACAGCATCTGCTCGACCTGCTCCCGCGGCATGCCCTTGTGGCCAGCGAGGAAGTCGATCTCGTCTCCGTCGAAGTCGACCGGGGTGTCGGGCGACAGCTCGAACGAGTGGAAGGTGATGTTGACCTGCGGCGCGTCCTCGTCGGCAGCGACCGCTTCGAGACCCTTCTCGAGGTTGCGCTTGCCGATGTAGCACCAGGGGCAGGCGATGTCGGACCAGATGTCGATGGAGATGGGTTCAGTCACACTTTCATCCAACCGCATGCGCCTCCGAGCTATTCCGAGGCAGCGGGGGCGACATCGGTAGGATTCTCGGATGCTCACCGCCGCCGACCCGCTTCCCTTCCGGCCCGAGCGGGTCCTGATCGCCGGTGTCACGGGCTCCGGCAAGACGACTCTCGCGCGCCGCGTCGCCGGAGTGTGGGGGCTGCGCCACGTCGAGATCGACGGCCTGTTCCACGGGCCGGACTGGACTCCGCGGCCCGAGTTCCTCGACGACGTCCGCTCCTTCGCGTCCGAGGACCGCTGGGTCACCGAGTGGCAGTACACGAGCAAGGGCACCGACGAGATCATCACGCCGCGTGCCGACCTCGCGATCTGGCTGGACTACCCGTACCGCGTGGTGCGGTCCCGCCTGGTGCGGCGCACACTGAGGCGCAGCATCCTCCGCACGCGGATGTGGAACGGCAATGTCGAGAAGCCCGTCTGGCAGATGTTCCGCGGAGATCCCGAGGAGAACATCCTGGCGTGGCAGACCAAGACCCTCGGGCATTGGGCCGAGCGGATGCCGGATTACACCCTGCGCTTCCCGCACCTCACGGTCGTCCGACTCCGGGATCCCCGCGAGACCGAGCGGTGGCTCCGGGTTCAGGCGGGAGCGTCCGGGGTGTCGATCGCCCCGCCGAAGCGACGGTCCCGCGACAGGTAGATGTCGATCGCGCGCCAGAGCTCCTCCCGCGAGAAGTCCGGCCACAGGGTGTCGAGGAAGACCATCTCGGCGTACGCCGACTCCCACAGCAGGAAGTTCGAGGTGCGCTGCTCCCCCGAGCTTCGCAGGAACAGGTCGACGTCGGGCATGTCCGGCACGTACAGGTTCCGGCGGATCATCTTCTCGGTGATGGCCTTCGGCTTCACCCGACCGGCGGCGACGTCCTCGGCGATGGCCCGCATCGCGTCGACGAGCTCGACCCGGCCGCCGTAGTTGACGCACATAGTGAGGGTGAGCACGTCGTTGCCGCGGGTGAGCTGCTCCGCGTGCTGCAGCTCCTTGATGACGCTGCCCCAGAGACGGGGCTTGCGGCCGGCCCAGCGGATGCGCACCCCCCATTCGTTGAGCTGGTCGCGGCGGCGGTGCAGCACATCGCGGTTGTAACCCATGAGGAAGCGCACCTCCTCGGGAGAGCGCGCCCAGTTCTCGGTCGAGAACGCGTACACGGAGAGATGCTTCACACCGGCCTGGATGGCACCGGCGACGACGTCGAGCAGCACCTCCTCGCCCGCTTTGTGCCCTTCGATCCGGTTGAGCCCCCGACGGTTGGCCCAGCGCCCGTTGCCGTCCATCACGATCGCGACGTGCTCAGGCACGGCCCGGAACGCCGGCGGGCGCACGCCCGTCCAATCCAGCGGGCGATAGGGCACCGCATCCTTGTGCGTGTAGGGCTTCGGGCTCATCGTGGTCCTTCCGACGAGATGTCCGACACATGGGCGAGCGAGCGGATGCCGCGCTCCAGGTGCCATTGGGCGTAGGCGGAGACGAGTCCGGACGCGGCTGCCGTGTCGGCGTGCGGGGACGCGTCGATGACGTCCCACTCCCCCGAGATCAAGGCACGGAGCAGGGTCAGCGTCTTCTCGGCGACGCGCGGGCTGCCGGCCGGGGCGCAGTTCGTGCACACCAGCCCGCCCAGCTGCGCGACGAACCGGGAGTGCGGGCCCGGCGTGCCACAGCGCGCGCATTCATCGAGGGAGGGCGCCCATCCGGAGAGGGACATGACCCGCAGGAGATAGGAGTCCAGGATGCTGCGCGCGACGTGCTCTCCGCGCGACAGCGCCCTCAGCCCGCCCACGAGGAGCAGGTACTGATCGGGGGTGGCCTCGGCGTCACTCAGCCGGTCGGCGGTCTCCACCATCGCGTTCGCCGCGGTGAACCGGTCATAGTGCGCCGCGATGTCCGTGCCGTAGGAGCCGAGCGATTCCGCCTGCTGCACGATGTCGAGCGAGCGCCCCTGATACAGCTGCACGTCGGCGACCATGAACGGCTCGAGCCTGGCGCCGAACTTCGACGACGTGCGGCGCACCCCCTTCGCGACCGCGCGGACCTTGCCGTGGCGCCGCGAGAGCATGGTGACGATGCGATCCGCCTCACCGAGCTTGTGAGTGCGCAGGATCACCGCTTCGTCTCGGTAGGTGGGCACCCCTCGATTATCCTCCGTACGGAAGAATGGTCGGGTGACCGAACCGCTCTTCACCATTCCGCTGTGGGCGGACCTGCTCGGCGTCGGCCTCGGCGGGGTCCAGGGCGCGATGTTCGCATCGGGGTTCCAGGGCCAACGACGCCTCGACTGGCTGGGCGTCGCGATCATCGGCATCATGATCGGGATGGGCGGCGGTCTCATCCGCGACATCCTGCTCGGGCAGACCCCGGCCACCCTGCAGAACCAGTGGTATCTCGTCACGGCGGCGGGTGCGGCACTCCTCGGCATGCTCCTCGCGGGTCTGTTCACCCGCCTGAACACCGCGATCGTCGTCCTCGATGCGGTGGTCATCGGGATGTTCGGTGCGTTCGGGACCAGCAAGGCCCTGGCCTTCGGCATCCCCGAGGTGCCCGCGGTGTTCATCGGGGTCTGCGCGGCCGTCGGCGGCAGCGTGCTCCGCGACATGCTGATGGGGCTGCCGACCGCGATCATGCACGTCGGCTCCCTCTATGCCGTCGCGGCCGGTGCCGGGTGCACGTTCATCGTCATCGCCGTGGCGCTGGGCATGCCCATCACGATCGCCGCGGTCGTCGGCATCGCCGTGACGACCGTGATCCGCATCCTCGCCGTCACGTTCGATGTCTCCCTCCCGGAGCAGCGCCGCATCTATCGACGCAAGGTCGCGGCCGAGACGGGCGCCATCGCGATCGTCAAGCCCCGCGCCGACAGCTGAGCCTCGGGATCAGGACCCAGTCCGCTCCTCGATGAGGGTGCGGAGGCCGTCGAGCACCCGGGCCAGGCCGAACTCCCAGGCGGCATCGGCGTCGTAGGCGGCGCCCAGGGATTCGCCCGCGGCCCGACCGACGGACTGCGCGAGCGGGTGCTCCTCCCCGAGGTGGGTCGACAGACGCGGTCCCGCCTCCGCCCAGAAAGCGCCGAGCTGCTCCTTCTCGGAGTTCTCCCGCATCCGGCTCGCCGCGGCACGCACGAAGTCCAGGACGAACGACAGGGCGGCGTCGCGTTCCACGTCCCCCAGCCCGGTCTCATCGAACGCGTGCAGCTCGCGGTCGTACTTCGCGATCGTGCCGGGTCCGAGCGCGGCACGCTGGTCCGCGATGTCGACCAACCAGGTGTGCCCGCGCAACAGATCGAGGTTGTCCTCGGCCACGGCGCGCACGCGATCGGACCATCCGGCTCCCACGACCGGCCGCACGATCATCCGTGCGTGCATCTGATCGACCATCAGCACCAGCAGGTCATCGCGGCTGTTGACATGCGTGTAGATCGACATCGGCGGGAGCTCGAGCGACTGCGCGAGGGCGCGGATCGTCACGGTAGCCAGGCCTCCGCGATCGGCGAGCTCGATCGCGCGCGAGACGACCTCCGCCGTCGAATGCCGCGCCCGGGGACCGCGCCGCCCGCCGGCGGCAGCCGAGTCATCCCGCCAGAGGAGATCCACCAGATTCTTGGCCATGTCGGAATAATCCTCTCACGCGGCGACTTAACCATGTACGTTGTACGTAGTTTAGACAGGAGACACCGTGAACATCATCCAGACCGCCATCTCGCTCAACGTCCCCGACGTCGCCGCCTCGGCGTCTTTCGCGAAGACCCACTTCGGATTCGAGGAGGCCATGTCCGCCGAGGGCTTCGTCTCCCTGCAGCACCCGGACGCGCCGAACCTCATCTTCCTGCAGACCGGGCTGCAGACGTTCCGGCCTCAGGAGATCGCCGGCTCGGCAGGGCAGGGCACACTGCTCGTGTTCGTCGTCGAGGACATCGATGCGGAGTTCGCCCGCATCGCGACGAGCGCACGCGTCATCACTCCGCCGGAGACCGAGCCATGGGGTGAGCGCTACTGCCAGTTCGCCGACCCGAACGGCCTCGTCTGGCAGCTCGTCCAGTGGGTGTGAGCAGGTGACGACGGACGCCCCCTCGGTCGTCACCGAGGGGGCGTTCGCATGCGCACCGTCAGACTGCTGCGAGCTCCGGCTGACGCGCGCGGATCGAGCGGTTGACGCCCGAGACGATCGCCTTGAGGGATGCCGTCGAGATGTCACCGTCGATGCCGACGCCCCACAGCCGCTGGACGCCGACCTGCAGCTCGACGTACGCGGCCGCCTGCGCGTCGCCGCCGGCGCTGAGAGCGTGCTCGACGTAGTCGTACACCGTGATGTCGAAGCCCTGACCGCGCAGCACCTCGACGAACGCCGCCACCGGGCCGTTGCCGTTGCCCGACACCGAGACCTGCTGGTCGTCGTCGCGCAGCACCACGTCGAGCACCACGTCACCGGACATGTCGCTGCGGGTCTGGGTCGCGAGCAGCTCGAACCGCCCCCACTTGGCCGCAGAGTCGTCGGCGGGCAGGTACTCGTCGTTGAAGATCGACCAGATCTGGTCGGACGTCACCTCGCCGCCCTCGGCATCCGTCTTGGCCTGCACGACACCGGAGAACTCGATCTGCAGCTTGCGCGGAAGATCGATCGCGTGATCCGACTTCAGCAGGTACGCGACGCCGCCCTTGCCGGACTGCGAATTGACGCGGATGACCGCCTCGTACGAGCGACCCAGATCCTTCGGGTCGACAGGCAGGTACGGGACCGCCCATTCGATCTCGTCGACCGTGACGCCCTCGGCGCTCGCCCGGGCCTCCATCGCCTCGAAGCCCTTCTTGATGGCGTCCTGGTGCGATCCGCTGAACGCGGTGAAGACGAGGTCGCCGGCCCACGGGCTGCGCTCGGGCACGGGCAGCTGGTTGCAGTACTCGACCGTGCGCTTGACCTGGTCGATGTCACTGAAGTCGATCTGCGGATCGATGCCCTGGGTGAACAGGTTGATGCCGAGCGCGACGATGTCGACGTTGCCCGTGCGCTCGCCGTTGCCGAACAGGCAGCCCTCGATGCGGTCGGCGCCCGCCATGTAGCCGAGCTCGGCGGCGGCGATGGCGGTGCCGCGGTCGTTGTGCGGGTGCAGCGAGAGGATGATGTTCTCGCGATGGTTCAGGTGACGGCTCATCCACTCGATCGAGTCGGCGTAGACGTTCGGCGAAGCCATCTCGACCGTGGCCGGCAGGTTGATGATCACCTTGCGGTCGGGGGTCGGCTCGAAGACCTCGATCACCTGGTTGCAGATGTCGACGGCGAACTCGAGCTCGGTGCCGGTGTAGCTCTCGGGCGAGTACTCGTAGTAGACCTTCGTGTCCGGGATCGTCTTCTCGAACTTGCGGCACAGGCGCGCGCCCTCGAGTGCGATGTCGACGATGCCCTGCTTGTCGGTGCGGAACACGACCTCGCGCTGCAGCACGCTCGTGGAGTTGTACAGGTGCACGATGGCCTGCTTGGCGCCGGCGATGGACTCGTAGGTGCGCTCGATCAGGTGCTCGCGCGCCTGGGTCAGCACCTGGATGGTGACGTCGTCGGGAATCAGGTTCTCTTCGATGAGCTGGCGCACGAAGTCGAAGTCCGTCTGGCTCGCCGAGGGGAAGCCGACCTCGATCTCCTTGTAGCCCATGCTGACGAGCAGCTCGAACATGACCCGCTTGCGCTCGGGCGACATGGGGTCGATGAGAGCCTGGTTGCCGTCGCGGAGGTCGACGGCGCACCACCGCGGCGCCTCGGTGATGCGGGCGTCGGGCCAGGTGCGGTCAGGCAGGTGGACGGAGATCTGCTCGTGGAACGGCCGGTACTTGTGGATCGGCATCGCGGACGGGCGCTGAGTGTTCTGCATGATGGGGCTTCTTCTCTTCGTCAAGATGAACGGGCCAACACAAGCGCCGCGACGAGGAAGGCCCTAGCTTTAGGACTCGTCGCGGCAGCTAAGAAGAAGCAGACCGCCGAAAGGCATGTGGTCATGCTAGCAGGCATATGCGGGCGGTTTCGACGTGTCTGAGACGATCAGGCGCTCGCAGACACTCCCCCGTATGAGCACATCGCAGCGTCGCCTGATCCTCGCCGTGGCATCCGCCGTCGGACTCCTCACGTTGAGTGCCTGCACGGCGGGACCCGGCAGCTCGGCGGCCCCGACGAGCACGACCGTCCCCTCGGACCAGCGCCTCGAGGACGCGCATCCCGAGCCGCCGGAGGGGCGCGTCATCGCGGTGGGCACCGTGCTGGATGACGCGGGCGACGTCGCGCTGTGCACGGGGGCGGTCATGGAGTCCTACCCACCGCAGTGCTCCGGCGTGCCGCTGGACGAGTGGACCTGGGACGGTGTGGATGGCAGCGAGACCAGCGGTGACACGACGTGGGGCGAATACGCCGTCTATGCCACGTACGACGGCGAGCGGCTCACCCGGACCGACCCGCCGATCATGCTCGCGCTGTACGACACGGTCGCTCCCGAGGATCCGACGGGCGGCGTCGAAGGCTCGACGCCGGAGGACGAGCTGACCAGGGTCCAGGACGACATCTCCGCCCGCCTCGGGGCGGATGCACTCACCGTCTGGACCGAGCGTGGATACGTCTGGCTGCAGGTCATCTGGGACGACGGCACGATCCAGGATGCGATGGATGCCGAGTACGGCGACGGTGTGGTGGTCGTGGAGTCGACCCTGCGCGAGATCGACTGACCTACGGGATCAGGGCGAGCTTTCCGCCGGGGTGGCCGGACGCCAGCAGTCGATGGGCGTCGCGTGCCTCGGTGAGGGGGAACGTCCGGGCGACCGGCACCACGAGGTCGCCGTTCTGCGCGAGCGCGATCAGCTCGCTGCGCACCTCGTCGCGGAACCGGGCACTGGCGGGCATCGACCCGGCGATCGCCAGGATCCCCTCGGCCTCTGCGCGCCCCAGCGCGGCGATCGTGACGATGCGACGGCGATCGGCGACGAGGTCGAGGGACACGTCGACGGCCTCGTCGGTGCCGACGGCATCGAGCGCCGCGACGACCGGCACGTCCGCGACCATCCGGACCCGGTCGGCGAGCCCCGGACCGTAGCGGACGGGCTCTCCCCCGAACCGCCGTACCTCGTCGAACCGATCGCTGCTCGCGGTGCCGATCACCCGGATGTCGCGGAGCCGAGCCTGCTGCAGGACGCTCACGCCGACGGCCCCCGAGGCGCCGTGGAGGATGACGGTCTCCCCCGGCGCTGCCCCGGTGACCGCCAGCATCTCGGCCGCAGTGGTGCCGACGAGAAGCAGGTTCGCCGCCTCCGGGTGCGTGAGCGTGGACGGCTTCGCGAACACCTTCTCCGCCGGGACCGTGACCTCTGTCGCGTAACCACCGCGCACCCGGAACGCGACGACTTCGTCTCCGATCGCCGCGGAACCGGAGCCGATCCGGGTGTCCGGGCCGACCGCGCTGAGCACGCCGGACACCTCGTACCCGATCGGCACAGGGAACTCGAGGCCGGGGCGGCGGGAGGCGACGTGCTTCGCGTCCGCAGGATTCACGCCGGCCGCGTACACCCGGATCGTGACCTCACCGCGCCCGGGTGCCGACAGGCGCTCCTCGACGAACTCCCACGAATCCGGCGGGCCCGGCGCGGTCGCCACCCAGTGCTTCGCCAGCGGCAGTTCTCCCGACGACATCGACGGCGACACCGCTCAGAGGAGGCAGCGCAGGTTGGTGACCGTGCCGGAGACGTTGCTCCAGCTCCCGGCGGGCACGGTCTTCAGGACGGTCGAGCCGTTGCGCACCTGCACGTATCCGATGCTGCGCGCGTTGGCAGCGGACTTGACCGCGAAACTCGACGGGATCGTGTGCACGGCGCAGGTGCCGAACGTGAGAGCCGCTCCACCGAGCGACGTGCTGTTGTAGGCGCAGATCCTGCCGGTGGTGCAGCTGCCCACCGACCACGCTGCCATCCCCGACGAGGCGGGGACGGTGAGTTCCATGCCGAGCTTGGGCCATACCGCGTGCCGCCCGTCGATGAGGATCCCGCCCGGCACCTCATCGAGTACCGCCGCGACCAGGGGATCGACCTCGCGCTCGTCCTCAACGGCGGCCATGGCGGGGACTGTCCCGAGCGTCATGACCATCCCGAGCACGGCGACCGCCAGCAGAGAGCTGCGTCTCATCGCACGGTCTCCTCATCGAGATCCCACATCTGATACGAGATGATCGCGCCTGCGGGGAACATGTCATCGGCCTTCAACACCGTGCGCTCGACGCCCACGATCCGCCCGGTATCGCGCGACACCAGGACGAGGTCGCTCACGGCGCCGTCCGGGGACTGGACCCGGACACCGGTCACCGCACGCCCCAGTCGGTCGGTCGTGTTCCCGAGAGCCTCACCGGAGGCGGCCTCCTCGAGCAGGAGAAGCAGCTCTTGGTGCTGGGCGTCGGTCAGGGTCCACTGATCGAGGACCGACGTGAGCGCCAGCCCGACGTCGTACGCGGTGGGATCCGCCGGCATCCCGAACGCCTCAAGCATCGCCACCATGTCGTCACGTGTCTCGCCGGGCACCGTCGTCCAAGGAGTATCGAAATCCCCCGGCTCCATCACCAGATCGGTGACGACCTCGCCGCTGCTCGAGACCTCGGCGGCATTGCTGGCGACCGCGTCGGAAGGGTCATACGGCACTCCCGCGACGATGGTCATCCGCCCGGAGCCGTCCGGTTCCCACACGAGGGTCGAGAGCTGCGGAACGACCGTCGTCGTCTTCGCGTCGACGTCGACCTGGAAGCCCCAGGAGGCAGTCCTGACTGTTCGCATCGGCGCTGTCGGCCCCGGCGTCTCGGCGAGAGCTGTCTCCGCGTCGTCGACAATCTGAGCGACCGTGCTCGATCCACTGAATTCGAGCGGTGCGGGGGTGCCCGCGACGGCGGCACCCTGCGGAGAGAGCACCCCGATCACCAAAGCGGTGGAGGCGGCGACGGCCGTGAGCCCGCCGGCCCAGCCGAGTGTCTGCGCCCGCCGGCGCTTCGGTGCCACGTCGTTTCGGAGGATGCGGTCGCGGGTCGCGAGAGCACGGGCATCGGGTGGCGCATCACGGGGCGTCGGCGCAGGGTCGGCTTCGATCAGCATCCGCTCGAGCACGGCGTTGTCAGTCATCACCCGTTATCAGCCCCTCCAGGCCCAGCTCATCGCGCAGACGGTTCTGCGCGATGCCCAGCGTCTTGCGTACCCGGAACTCAGAAGCGCGCAACAACTCCGCGATCTCCCCCACCGCGAGTCCATCCCAGTACGTGAGCATGATGATACGCCGTTGGGCTGGAGTGAGGACACCCAAAGCACGAACGACCTCCGAGCGACCTGCCGGTCCCGGCTGTTCGTCGGCGTCGGTCACTCCACCGTGCACGGCGTCGACGGCGCAGTTCGGCGTCGAAGAACGACGCGAGCGAGAGCGCAGACGTCGATCAGCGGCGCGGAGCAGCCAGACGCGACCGGGCGGTCGCGCCGGTCGCAATCGCGACCAGGCGTGCAGGAACACCTCGGAGACGATCTCGGTGACTTCCTCCTCGTCGCCGACGACGCCCTCGACGTGGTGCCGGACCGCCGCCCAGTGAGCGTCGAAGACTCGTGTGAAGACCTCGTTCCGCAGCGGATTCGGGTCATCGCTGCGGAAGCTCATGTCTGCGGGGTCGGCAGCCTTCCCGCCGCCATCGACGTGTGACCGGGCCTCATCTCAGAAGCCGAGCCGGCCGAGCTGCTTCGGGTCGCGCTGCCATTCCTTCGCGACCTTGACATGCAGACCGAGGAACACACGGGTGCCGAGCAGCGCCTCGATGCCGACGCGGGCACGCGCGCCGACCTCGCTGAGCCGCTTGCCCTTGTGCCCGATGATGATCGCCTTCTGGCTGTCGCGCTCGACGACGATCGACGCGTGCACGTCGGTGAGATCGGTGCCCTCGCGCGGCGCGATGTCGTCGATCACGACCGCGATCGAGTGCGGCAGCTCGTCGCGGACCCCTTCGAGAGCCGCCTCGCGGATCATCTCGGCGATGCGGTCCTCCTGCGACTCGTCGGTCGTGATGCCCTCCGGATACAGGGCGGGGCCCTTCGGCATCAGCAGCAGGATCTCATCGGACAGGACGTCGAGCTGATCCCTCGTCAGTGCGGACAGCGGGATCACCGCGGACCAGTCCTCGCGCAGCGCATCGACCTCCAGCAGACGCTCGGTGATCTCGTCGCGGGCCGCGACATCGGTCTTCGTCACGATCGCGATCTTCTTGGCGCGCGGATAGCCGTCGAGCGACGCGGCGATACGGCGATCGCCCGGTCCGACCTTCTCGTTCGCCGGTACGCAGAAGCCGATCACGTCGACGTCGCCGAGCACCTGCTCCACCAGGTCGTTCAGCCGCTCGCCGAGCAGTGTCCTCGGCTTGTGGATGCCCGGCGTGTCGACGATGACGAGCTGTCCCTCGGGGCGATTCACGATGCCGCGGATGGCGCGACGGGTGGTCTGCGGCTTCTCACTGGTGATGGCGATCTTCTCGCCGACGAGCGCGTTCGTCAGCGTCGACTTTCCGACGTTGGGGCGGCCGACGAAGGTCACGAATCCGCTTCGGGTGTCGTCAGTCATCGTGTCGATCTCCTTCATCCTGCGAAGCGTCAGGGTCTCCTGCCGCACGTTCCACGAACACCGTCGCGATCCCGCGACCACGGCCGCGAGAGGCTCCTCCGGTGAGGACCAGGCCCTCCACCGTCGCCGTCGCCCCGGGTTGCGGAACCTGTCCCAGCGCTTTGCCGAGCAGACCGCCGATCGAGTCGACGTCCTCGTCCTCGAGCTCGAGGCCGAAGAGATCGCCCACGTCCTCCAGGGAGAGACGGGCACTCACGCGGTAACGTCCGTGACCGAGATCGACGAACTCTGCGGATACCTGATCGTACTCGTCGGAGATCTCGCCGACGAGCTCCTCGATCAGATCCTCGAGCGTCACGAGGCCCGAGATGCCGCCGTGCTCGTCGATCACCAGGCATACGTGCACGGCGTCGCGCTTCATCTGCTGCAGCAGCGTCTCGGCCCGCATCGACTCCGGCACGAAGGTCGCCGGTCGCGCGATCGGCCGGATGGACGCGGCGCGCCAGGCACTGTCGTCGCGATACGCGAACTGCACGAGGTCCTTGAGGTAGAGCACGCCGACGACGTCATCGGCGTCATCGTCCACGACGGGCATCCGGGAGACGCCGCGGTTCAGGAACAGCGACATCGCCTCGTCCGTGGTCGCGGTGGCATCGACGGTCACCATCTCGGTGCGCGGCACCATGACGGCGCGGACGAACTGGTCGGTGAAGTCGAACACCGAGTGGATGAGGTCTCGGTCGTCCTCCTCGATGAGGTCGTTCGACGCGGCCTCATCGACCATGCTGAGCAGCTGGTCCTCGCTGGCGAAGGAGCTGCGGCCCGTGCCGGGCGTGACCCTGTTGCCCAGCACGACGAGTGCCTGGGCGAGCGGTCCGAGGAAGATGCGGAGTCCGCGGACGATCGAGGCGGTGCCGCGGATCATGCCCTCCGCGTGCTGACGACCGAAAGACCGAGGGCTCGCGCCGACGAGCACGAACGTGATCGCCGTCATCAGCAGCGCGGCGGCGAGCATCGCCCACCAGTTGTTGTCGATGAGCATCGTGAAAGCGACGGTGACCAGCACCGCAGCGGTCACCTCGGCGAGCACGCGGATGAACGCGACCGCGTTGACATGCGCGTCCAGGTCGGCGGCGATGCGCCCCAGTGCCTTGGCCCGGCGCCCCTCGGTCGCCATGTCCGCGAGATTCGCGCGGGAAGCGACCCCGTAGGCGGCATCGATCGCGGCCATGAGACCGCCGAACGCCACCAACAGGACGGCGGCGACGAGAAGGAGGGCGGCCGTCATCGGCGACGTTCAGCCGCGGCGAAGCCCTGGATCAGTTCCTTCTGCAGTCCGAACATCTCACGCTCCTCGTCGGGCTCGGCGTGATCGAATCCGAGAAGGTGCAGCAGACCATGGGTGGTGAGCAGGATCAGCTCATCCATCAGGGTGTGACGCGCGGCCTGAGCCTGCGCCTCCGCCACCTGCGGGCACAGCACGATGTCGCCGAGGAGTCCGGGAGCGGTGGGGCGGTCCTCCGTACCCGGACGCAGCTCGTCCATGGGGAAGCTGAGCACGTCGGTGGGACCGGGCTCGTCCATCCACTGCACGTGGAGGGCCTCCATCGCACCCTCGTCGACGAGGACGATCGCGACCTCGGCATCCGGGCTGACGTGCAGCTGCGCCAGGTTGTAGTCCGTGAGCCGCTGCAGCACGGTCTCGTCGACGTCGATGGCCGACTCGTTGTTGATCTCGATCATGAGAGTCCTCGTTTCGGCATGCGGTCGCGTGGTCCGGGGCGCTGCGCTCCCCTGCGGTCGGCGCGGTTGGCGAACTCCGCCGCCTGCTCGCGCTCGAATCGCTGTGATGTGCGCTTCTCGTCGTACTCGCTGTATGCGTCGACGATGCGTCCGACCAGCGAGTGGCGGACGACGTCGTCGCTGGTGAGTCGGGAGAAGTGGATGTCGTCGATTCCGTCGAGCACGCGCGTGACCAGACGGAGTCCGGAGGAGCCCTGCGGGAGGTCGACCTGGGTGATGTCTCCCGTCACGACCATGCGCGTGCCGAAGCCGAGGCGCGTGAGGAACATCTTCATCTGCTCGGGCGTGGTGTTCTGCGCCTCGTCGAGCACCACGAACGAGTCGTTGAGCGTGCGCCCGCGCATGTAGGCGAGGGGCGCGACCTCGATGGTCCCCGTCGCCATGAGGCGCGGCACGATCTCGGGGTCCATCATCTCGTTGAGCGCGTCGTACAGCGGTCGGAGATACGGATCGATCTTGTCGGTCAGCGTCCCGGGAAGGAACCCGAGCCGCTCGCCCGCCTCGACGGCCGGACGGGTGAGGATGATGCGCGTGACCTCCTTGCGCTGCAGCGCCTGCACGGCCTTCGCCATCGCCAGGTAGGTCTTGCCGGTACCGGCAGGGCCGATGCCGAAGACGATCGTGTTCTCCTCGATCGCGTCGACGTACTCCTTCTGCCCGAGCGTCTTCGGACGGATCACCTTGCCGCGCGTGGTCAGGATCGCCTCGCCCAGGACCTCGCTCGGCCGCGGACCGCCCTCCTGGCGCAGCATGCGCGCAGAGCTGGAGACGTCGCTCGGAGCCAGATCATGGCCGGCTCTCGTCATGGCGAGCAGTTCTTCGACGAGGGCCTTCGCCTTCGCGACCGCAGCCGCGTCTCCGCCGAGGGTGATCTCGTTGCCGCGCACGAGCACCTGCACATCGCGGTGCTCCTTCTCGAGCATCCGCAGCAGACGGTCCTGTGGTCCGAGCAGCTGCACCATGGCGACGCCGTCGGCATAGATCTTCTCGACCGCCTCGGGCGGTCGACCGCCCAGGCTGCGCTCCTGCGGTTCGTTGTTGTCAGGCACCGACGCTCTTCTCGGTCAATCCCCCGGCCAGCACATGGGCATGGACGTGGAAAACGGTCTGTCCGGCGTTCGCGCCGGTGTTGAAGACGAGGCGGAAGTCGCCGTCGTCGGTGTGCTCCTGGGCCAGCTTCCCGGCGAATGCCACCATCTCGGCCAGCAGCGACGGATCCCCCGCGGCGAGTTCTGTGACGTCGCGGTACTCCGCGGTCTTCGGGACCACGAGGAGATGCACCGGCGCCTGCGGGGCGATGTCGCGCAGCGCGAACAGGCGATCGGTCTCGCCGAGGATCTCGGCAGGGATCTCCCCGTTCAGAATGCGCGTGAAGATCGAGGGTTCCGTCATGCGCTCAAGTCTACTGATCGCGGCGTCCGTGGCGCCCTGGGGCCTCCACAGCCGGAACCGAGCTCACCAGCGGCCGAGCGCCACCGACAGCACGGCGATCGCCGCCGGGCCCGCCGTGGACGTCCGCAGCACCGTGTCTCCGAGGAGCACGCGTTCCGCCCCCGCCGCCGTCAGCCGGTCGAGCTCCTCCTCGGCGATCCCGCCTTCCGGCCCCACGACCAGCACCAGATCACGACCGTCAGCCTCGATCTCGGAGAGACGCACGGAGGCCGTCGGATCGAGCAGCAGCATCCGCTGCGAAGCCGCCCGTTCGGCGAGCTGCTTCGTCGAGACGGGGGCGGTGACCTCGGGCACCCAGGCCCGATGGGCCTGCTTCGCGGCCTCGCGCACGATGGTCGCCCACCGTTCGCGGCCCTTCACCGCCTTCGGACCCTCCCACCGTGACACGCTGCGACTCGCCTGCCACGGCACGATCTCGTCGACCCCGAGCTCGCACGCCGCCTGCACGGCCAGCTCATCGCGGTCGCCCTTCGCGAGCGCCTGGATCAGGATGATTCGCGGGCTCGGAGCCGGATGCTCGACGCGGTCGGAGATGCGCACCTCGACACGGGTCGGAGAGACCTCTTCGGCCGCACCGGTCAGCCACACACCCGCGCCGTCGCCGACCGTGACCGCTTCGCCGACGCGCAGCCGCCGCACGACGGCCGCATGCTTCGCCTCCGCGCCCGTCAGCGACACGAGATCGCCGACTCCGGCACCCGCCGAGGACTCCACGAGGAAGTGCAGTGCCATGATCAGTGGCTGCGGAAACGGTCGCGGAGCTTCGAGAAGAGCCCGGGCTGGAACTGCGCGAGCTGCGGATCCGGTGCCTTGGTCTTCTTCGCGAAGTCCTCGATCAGCGCGCGCTGCGCGGAGTCGAGCTTGGTCGGTGTCAGCACCTGCACGCCCACGCGGAGGTCTCCGCGCTGGGTGCCGCGGAGCGGGGTGATGCCCCTCCCCTTGATGGTCAGGACGTCCCCGGACTGCACGCCGGAACGGATCTCGAGATCGACCTCGCCGTCGAGTCCCTGGATCGTGGTCTCGGTGCCGAGGATCGCGTCGGTCATCGACACCTCGAGCGTGGCCAGCAGGTCGTCGCCCTCCCGGCTGAAGGCGGGGTGGGCGTTGACCGTGACCTCGACGTAGAGGTCGCCGTTGGGGCCGCCCGCCTTGCCGACCTCTCCCGAGCCGGGCAGTTGGAGGCGCAGACCGGTCTCGACGCCGGCTGGGATGTCGAGCGAGACCGTGCGACGCGAACGCACGCGACCCTGGCCGCCGCAGGTGCCGCACGGGAACGGGATGGTGGTGCCGTAGCCCTCGCAGGTGCCGCAGGGCTGGGAGGTGACGACGTTGCCGAGCAGGCTGCGCACCTGGCGCTGCACATGACCGGAGCCGCCGCAGATGTCGCAGGTGACCGGGGAGGTCCCCTCCTGGCAGCAGGAGCCGTTGCACGTCTCGCACAGCACCGCGGTGTCGACGTCGATGTCGCGGTGCGCACCGAACACGACGTCGCCGAGGTCGAGCGTGACACGGACGAGCGCGTCCTGGCCGCGCTCCCTGCGCGAGCGGGGTCGCGCCCCGCGACCGCCGCCCTGGGACGCGCCGAAGAACGTCTCGAAGATGTCGCCGAAACCGCCGAATCCGCCGAAGTTGCCGGCAGCGCCGTCTCCCCCGCCCATGTCATAGCGGCGCCGTGACTCGTCGTCGCTCAGCACGTCGTACGCGTGCGTGACGAGCTTGAACTTCTCCGCCGCATCCTCACCGGGATTCACGTCCGGGTGCAGCTGTCGCGCGAGGCGTCGATACGCCTTCTTGATCTCGTCGGTGGAAGCGTCTCGGGACACCCCGAGAACCTCATAGTGGTCCGCCACAATCGCCTTTCTGCGTGTGTCTTCCGGCGCGACCGCGTCAGCGGCCGGCCTCGTCTTCGTCGAGCATCCGCGACAGGTAGCGGGCGACGGCCCGCGCCGCAGCGAGGTTGCTCGGGTAGTCCATCCGCGTCGGCCCCATCACGCCGACGCGCGCGGTGCCGCTGGGTGCGGCGTAGTTGCTTGCGACGATAGATGCCTCGCCCAGACCGAACGGCGCATTCTCGGTGCCGATGCTGGCGGCGAGCCCGTGCTCGTCGGTCACCATCTCGCTCATCAGCCGCAGCAGCGTCACCTGCTCCTCGATGGCCTCGAGGAGCGGATGGATGCTGCCGCGGAAGTCCTGCTCACGGCGGGCCAGCGTGGCCGCTCCTGCCATCACCAGACGCTCCTGTCGGAACCCGCCGAGCTCATCCATGACGACGCTCGCGATCGCGCGCAGCACGAGGTCTTTCGGAGCGTCTTCCGCGGCCAGCAGGGTCTGGAGCCGGTCGGAGGCCTCGCCGATGCCGTGGCCGGTGATCAAGGCGGCCATGCGTGCACGCAGCACCGCCATCTCGGCCTCGTCGATGGCCTCCGGCAGCAGCGCCACGCGTTGCGACACACCGCCGGCGTCCGTCACCAGCACGATGAGGAGTCGGTTGGGCGCCAGTGCGACCAGCTCGACGTGCGTGACATGAGCCCGCGCGAACGACGGGTACTGCGCGAGCGCGACCTGACCGGTGAGCTGCGTCAGCACCCGCACGGTGCGCACCATCAGATCGTCGAGGTCGGCGGGCTCACCGAGGAACGATTCGATCGCCGAGCGCTGGGCCGACGAGAGCGGCCGCAACTGCGCCAGGTGATTCACGAAGACGCGGTAGCCCTTGTCGGTCGGCACCCGACCGGACGAGGTGTGCGGAGCCGTGATGAGCTCCTCGTCCTCGAGCAGCGCCATGTCGTTGCGGATCGTCGCCGCTGAGACGCCGAAGGAGTGCCGGTCGACGATGGAGCGGCTGCCGACGGGCTCGTGGGTCTCGACGTAGTCCTGCACGATCGCGCGGAGAACCTGGAGTCCTCGCTCTGTGACCATCGCCCTTCCCTTCCGCTGGCACTCGGACGTTCAGAGTGCCAATCCTACCCCGTGCAGCTCCGGATTCTCCGTACCGCGGACACCCGACCCTAGGATGACGCTCATGACCTCCTCGCCTCAGACCACGCTGTCGACCGGCGCCGTGCGCGGTTCCGAAGAGGAGGGGGTCGCCCGTTTCCTCGGCCTCCCCTTTGCCGCACCGCCGTTCGGCGAGAACAGGTTCCGGGCGCCGCAGCCGGCACGCGCGTGGGAGGGCATCCGTGAAGCGACGCAGTTCGGCCCCACTGCTCCGCAGCTCCCCTACGCCGGCGCGATCGGCGAGCTCCTCGGCTCGGTGCGCATCGACGGCGACGACATCCTCACGGCCAACGTCTGGGCGCCGATCGGGGCTTCGGCGGCACCGGTGCTTCTGTGGATCCACGGCGGCGCGCTGGAGCGCGGCACCGCCGCTCTGCCCCTCTACGACGGCACGGTGTTCGCGAAGGCGGGGATCGTCTTCGTCTCGATCAACTACCGTCTGGGATCGGAGGGATTCTCGGTGCTCGAGGATGCGCCGAGGAACCTGGGCCTGCGCGACGCCGCCGCGGGGTTGGCGTGGGTGCATCGCGAGATCTCCGCCTTCGGCGGCGATCCGGCGCAGATCACCGCGATGGGAGAATCCGCCGGCGGGGCGATCGTCGCCGGGCTTCTCGCGCGAGAGGATTCCCGCGCGCTGATCCATCGCGCCATCATCGAATCCGGGCCGCTCGCTGCGCAACCGGTGAAGAAGGCGGGCCGGGTGACCGCGCAGCTCGCGAAGAGACTCGGGGTCCGCGCCGACCGCGCCGCGTTCGCCGAGGTCTCGCCCGAACAGCTGCTCGCTGCCAGGAAGGCGCAGTCCGCCGGATCCTCTCCGCTGGGTGGAGCTCCCGGCTTCCAGTTCGCCATCGACCCGGAGAGCCTGCCCCGCTCTCCGCAGGAGGTGCTCGGCGAGATCGACACACCGATCCTGATCGGCAGCAACACCGACGAGTACCGCCTGTGGTTCCCACCCGAAGCCTTGGCCGGGATCGGCGAGCTGAAGCTGCAGGCCGCGCGGATCCTCTCCCGCATCCCGCGACGTGCGGTGCGGGAGTACCGCTCGGCCTTCCCCGGAGCGAGCACGGGCGAGGTGTTCGGGCAGCTCGTCACGGACATGCTGCTGCGGGCGCCGTTGAGCCGCCTGGCAGCCGCACGGCCGGGTCTCACCCACGTGTACGAGTTCGCGTGGCCGAGCCCGGTTCGCGATCTGCGCGCCGCGCACGCACTGGAGCTCGGGTTCGTGTTCGATCGCCTCACGGACGACGAGACGGTGCGGTTGGCGGGCCCGGGCGCGCCACAGGCGCTCGCGGACGAGATGAACGCGGCCTGGATCGGATTCGTCACGAACGGCGACCCGGGCTGGCCGGTGTACGGCTCCGGCCGACGGACGCGGATCTTCGATGCCACGAGTGCGACGCTGCCACAGCGCCGAACGACGGGGATGGATCTGCTCCCGGGCTGAACCGCCCCCGATCAGGGGATCAGTCGGTGAGCTCCCGCACCACGGCATCCGCGAGAAGTCGACCGCGCAGCGTGAGCTGGACACGGCCCCGGATGGCGGCGGACGGGTCCACGAGCCCATCGGCGATCAGCCCGGCGACGCGACTCCGGTTCGCGGCGGGCACCTCGTCGACCGCGATCCCCTCACGGATGCGGCTCAGCAGCAGGATGCGCTCCAGCGTCCGCGACTCGGCATCCGGCCGCTCCGTTCCTGCTGCGGGCGACTCGGACGCCGCGAGCCGCTGTGTGTACGCCGCGGGGTGCTTCACGTTCCACCAGCGCAGCCCGGCGACGTGGCTGTGCGCACCGGGGCCGAACCCCCACCAGTCGCTCCCCCGCCAGTACGCGAGATTGTGTCGCGAGCGCTGCTCGGGCGTACGCGCCCAGTTGCTGACCTCGTACCAGTCGAAGCCACCCGCCGCGAGACGCGCATCGGCGAGCTCGTACATGTCGGCCTGCAGATCGTCATCGGGGGTCGGAACCTCTCCGCGGCGGATCTGGCGGGCGAGCTTCGTCCCGTCCTCGATGATCAGCGCGTACGCGGAGATGTGGTCGGACTCGAGCGCGAGCGCCGCGTCGAGCGAGGCCTCCCAGTCCGCGAGCGTCTCCCCCGGCGCCCCGTAGATCAGATCGACGCTGACGGCGAGACCGGCATCCTTCGCCGCAGCGACCGCGGTGGTCACGTTCTCAGGCCGATGTGTGCGGTCGAGGGAGGCGAGCACGTGAGGCACGGCCGACTGCATGCCGACCGACATCCGCGTGACACCGGCGGCGGCCAGCGTGAGCGCGACCGCGGGCGTCACCGTATCGGGATTCGCCTCGACGGTGACCTCCGCGCCCTCCGCCAATCCGAAGGCTGAGGTCGCGGCCTCCAGCATCCGAGCCAGGTCGCCGGCCGGCAGCAGCGTGGGCGTCCCTCCGCCGAAGAAGACGGTGTCCATCGGCCGTAGCGCTCCCGCGTCTGCCAGCACCCGGCGGGCGAGGCCGATCTCGGAGATCAGCGTCGACGCGTAGTCCTCCTGTTTGGCGCCGCGGAGTTCGGTCGAGGTGTACGTGTTGAAGTCGCAGTATCCGCAGCGCACCGTGCAGAACGGGATGTGCAGGTAGGCCGAGAACGGCACGCTCGTGTCGACGGGAAGGTCGTCAGGCAGATGCCCGTCCGCCGGCGCAGGGTCTCCCAGAGGAAGCGGTCCCGCCATCACAGGGGGGTCGCGTACAGCGGGGAGATCGCGCGGAGGTAGCGCGCGAAGAGCTCACGACGGCGGCGTTTGACGAGCGCAGGCACCAGGCGATAAGCAAGCGCATGGGGAGCGTCGAACGCGCGGACGGTGAACCAGACCTCGTCGTTGTCTTCCCGCCAGTCGACGTCGAACGACTCTTCGCCGCGGACGACCGATCCGCCGACCGTTCCGAGCACGAAGCCGATGCGGCGGGTCTCCTCGGTCACGGAGATCACGCGAAGCTCCGCGTCTGCACGCATGCTTCCGACGCGGCCACGCAGATGAAGCGTCATCCCCGCGCCCACGTACGGCATTCCCTCCGCGTCGTAGCGAGGCTCGACGTCGCGCTTGCTCGGCGCGATCGGGTTGCCCTCGGCGTCGAAGCTCACCCCCGCATAGGCGGGACCCGGCGCCGGTCGCACGTCCTCGACGGAGAGTCCGGCCGCGCGCTGAGCCGTCCAGGACAGGAGCGCGTCACCGGCGGTCTGGAAGCGCTCGAGGCCGCTGCCGATCCGCCAGGATTCCTCCGCCGGGATGCTGCGCTCCGGCGGGTACTGCATCAGATCGGGCGCGTGGGTCGCACCCACGGCCGCATAGTCCACCGTGTCGTCTCGGAAAGTCCCGCGCCGCATGAGTTCCAGCCTACTTCCCGTTACCTGGGCGAACACCCCCACGCGCCGCACGGCGACACATCGTCGGCCCGAGCCCGTCGCTCCTCGACCCCTGCCCCTCCCGACCCTGGGTCTCGGAGCCTCCCACCCCTGGGTCTCGGACCCTCCCGCCCCTGGGCCTCGGACCCTCCCGCCCCTGGGTCTCGGAGCCTGTCGCCCCTGGGTCCCTGAGCCTGTCGAAGGGCCACGGTTATCCACACCCGGTCGCGGGCAATCACGGTGCGCGCGACCATGGATCATGGCGTGGACATACATCCTCAGGTGCACTGACGACAGCTTCTATACGGGGAGCACCAACGGCGATCTGGAAGCGCGCGTCTGGGAGCACAACGACGACGATCAGTTCGCCGCAGAGTTCACGCGACGAAGGCGACCTGTCGTGCTCGTGTACGCAGAGCATTTCGAGACGGTCGATGCGGCGTTCTTCCGGGAGAAACAACTCCAGGGATGGAGTCGCCGCAAGAAGCTGGCCCTCATCGAAAACCGTGGGCATGACTTACCCGCCCTGTCGAGGTCAACCGGAGTCGGGACTCTTCGACAAGCTCAGCGACACAGGGAGACGGAAACTCAGCAGCCCAGGGACGCGACCTGACGCTTCGACAAGCTCAGCGCCCCAGGGAGGGGGAAGCTCAGCGCCCCAGGGAGGGGGAAGCTCAGCGCCCCAGGGAGGGGGACGCGGCGGCTGCATCCCGGACGATCTGCACGTAGCGCGCGTGGGTGGCCCGCTGCACCATGCGCAGCGCCGGGCCGAGCAGACTCCAGAACCAGGTCGACGGAGACGAGATGGATCGCGCAGTGAACACGCCGTTCTCATCGATCCAAAACGACTCCTCTCCGTAGATCGGATGCCCAGGACGCGTCTCGTACCCGAACCCGCTCTCATCCGCCCAGACGACCCTCACCGGCTCGACGAAGCGCACGCCGAAGAGACGCTTCGCGAGCGTGCCCTCGAGCCCAGGCGCGGGTGCAGTGTCAGGCACCTCGAACCCAGCGCGGCGCTTGAACTCCCACGAACTCACCAGCGCGGCGACCGCGTCGCGCGCTTCCGGCGCGACCGCGATCGAATTCTCGGAGGATCGCATGCCGTCCGGGACCGCGACCAGCGGATGACGTGTCATCCCGCGCTCGTACGCCGGCAGCGGCACGTGCTACTTCTTGTCCTTGCCCTCGACGTCACCCGACAGCGCGGCGATGAACGCCTCCTGGGGGACCTCGACGCGACCGACCATCTTCATGCGCTTCTTGCCCTCCTTCTGCTTCTCGAGGAGCTTGCGCTTGCGGGTGATGTCACCGCCGTAGCACTTGGCGAGCACGTCCTTGCGGATCGCGCGGATCGTCTCTCGGGCGATGATGCGCGCACCGATCGCGGCCTGGATCGGAACCTCGAACTGTTGGCGAGGGATGAGCTTGCGCAGCCGCTCGGCCATCATCGTGCCGTAGGCGTACGCCTTGTCGCGGTGGACGATCGAGCTGAACGCGTCGACCTTCTCACCCTGGAGGAGGATGTCAACCTTCACCAGGTCGGCCTCCTGCTGTCCGGAGGGCTCGTAGTCGAGCGAGGCATACCCCTGCGTCTTCGACTTCAGCTGGTCGAAGAAGTCGAACACGATCTCGCCGAGCGGCATGTTGTAGCGCAGCTCGACGCGCTCCTCCGAGAAGTACTCCATGCCGAGCAGCGTTCCGCGGCGGGACTGGCACAGCTCCATGACGGTGCCGACGTAGTCCTTGGGCAGCAGGATCGCCGCCTTCACCATCGGCTCAGAGACCGAGCCGATGCGTCCGTCCGGATACTCGCTCGGATTGGTCACCGTGACGGTCTCGCCGGTGTCACTCGTGAGGACCTCGTAGATCACGCTGGGCGCGGTCGTGATGAGGTCGAGATCGAACTCACGCGCGAGCCGCTCGGTGATGATCTCGAGGTGCAGGAGTCCGAGGAAGCCGCAGCGGAAGCCGAACCCGAGCGCCACCGACGTCTCGGGCTCGTACACGAGCGACGCGTCCGAGAGCTTCAGCTTGTCGAGTGCCTCACGCAGCTCCGCGTAGTCGCTGCCGTCGATCGGGTACAGACCCGAGAACACCATCGGCTTCGGGTCGGTGTAGCCGGGCAGGGCGTCGGAGGCGGGCTTGCGCGATGTGGTGATCGTGTCGCCGACCTTCGACTGGCGCACGTCCTTCACGCCCGTGATCAGGTAGCCGACCTCGCCCACGCCGAGTCCCTTGGTCGGGGTCGGCTCCGGGCTCGACACACCGACCTCGAGCGCTTCGTGATTCGCTCCGGTCGACATCATCTGGATGCGCTCGCGGGGCGAGAGGCTGCCGTCCACCATGCGCACATAGGTGACCACACCGCGGTAGGCGTCGTAGACCGAGTCGAAGATCATCGCGCGCGCCGGCGCATCCGCATCGCCCTTCGGGGCGGGGATCTCCTGAACGAGCCGGTCGAGCAGCTCCTCGACACCGACCCCGGTCTTTCCCGAGACGCGGAGGACGTCGTCCGGCTTGCCGCCGATGAGGGAGGCGAGTTCCTTCGCGTACTTCTCGGGGTCGGCGGCCGGAAGGTCGATCTTGTTCAGCACCGGGATGATGTGGAGGTCGTTCTCCAGCGCCAGGTAGAGGTTCGCCAGCGTCTGGGCCTCGATGCCCTGCGCCGCATCCACGAGCAGGATCGCGCCTTCGCAGGCCGCGAGCGAGCGCGAGACCTCATAGGTGAAGTCGACGTGGCCAGGGGTGTCGATCATGTTCAGGGCGACGGTCTGGCCGTCGAGTTCCCACGGCATCCGCACGGCCTGGCTCTTGATGGTGATGCCGCGCTCGCGCTCGATGTCCATCCGGTCGAGGTACTGCGCCCGCATGTCACGATCCGAGACGACACCGGTGATCTGGAGCATCCGGTCGGCGAGGGTGGACTTGCCGTGGTCGATGTGGGCGATGATGCAGAAATTGCGGATCTGCGCAGCCGGCGTCGAGGCAGGCTGAAGAGGTGTGAGAGCGCGTGGGGACATGTCCCCTCGATTCTACGGTCAGGCGGCGGCAAACCCCGATTCGCGTGATGCTCCGCCGGGAAAGCACACTGGGCGGCCCCCCGAGGGGACCGCCCAGTGTGTGGTGCGAACGGGGCTTACTTGGCCCAGCCCACGTTCTGCCAGAAGTTCGTGCCGGTGGTCGACTCGAACTGCGAAGGACCGTAGTTCACGAGACCGTCGGCGATCGCGTACTGGTTCGGACGTGCCGCCAGCGGGATCGTCACGGCTTCGCTCATGATGATCTTGTCGATCTCCTTGGCGATCTCGAGACGTGCCTCGGGGTCGAGCTCAGCGTTGGCTTCCGTCCAGAGACCCTCCAGACGCTCATCCGCGACGCCGGGGAAGTTCTGGCCCGAGTCCGCCGGGCTGAAGATCGACTCCGTCGAGGAGATCGGGAACGGCGTACCCTGCCACGCGAAGATCGTCGCCTCGAAGTCACGCGTCTCGGTCGTGATGTACTTCGTGAAGAAGTCGGCCGACGGGACGGTGTCGATCTTGACGTCGAAGCCCGCCTTGGCGGCCATCGGCTGGATCTGCTGCGAGAGGATCGCCGAGTTCGGGGTCTCCGAGGGGATCACGAGGCGAACGGTCAGCTTGGTGCCGTCCTTCTCGCGGATGCCCTTGTCGCCCTCGACCCAGCCGGCGTCTTCCAGCTGCTTCTTCGCGGCGTCGACGTCGAACGCGATGTCCGCGCTGTCGTCTTCGTAGCCGTTCTGACCGTTGAGGAAGATGAGGTTGTTGAGCACCTCGGGCTCGACGCCCAGCGGCTCGATGACGGCCTGAGCCATGATCTGGCGGTCGAGCGACTTCGCGAATGCCTGACGGACGGCGACGTCTTCGAACACGCCGGCCGTGCCGTTGAGCGTGACGTGGCTGTACGTCACACCCTTCGAGTTCAGGATCTGGGAGTCGGAGCGTGCCTTCGCGGACTCGAGCGTGTCGACGCTGGAGTTGATCGGGATCGCGTCGAACTCCTTGTTGGCGAACGCCTGGCCGACCGTCGAGCGGTCCGTGGCCTTGTAGTTGATCGTGTCGAGCTTCGGCTTGTCGCCCCACCACTTGGGGTTCGGCTCGAACGTGATCGTCTTGCCGGTCGCGTCGAACTTGCTCACGATGAACGGACCGCCGGAGACGTAGGTCGAGCCGTCGGCAGCGAACGGACCGTTCGCCCACGCCGTGTTGAAGCTCTCCGGGGTCGCAGTGAGCCAGCGGGGGTAGATCGTGCCGGTGCCGAGGATGGAAGGCCAGTCGGCGTTCTTGTTCGCGAACGTGATCACCACGTCCTGGTCGTTCTCACCGGCCTCGATGGAGGCGACGTCCGACCAGACGTTGGTGGAGGTCGGGGCGTACGCCTCGTTCTTGCCGTTGAGAGCGTTGAACTGGCCCTGGAAGTCCTGAACACCGATGGGGGTGCCATCGGACCAGACGGCGTCAGGGTTGACCTTGACCTCGACGACCTGAGGGTCCTCGCTCTTCAGCTCGACCGACGTGGCGAAGTTCGGGTCGGCTTCCCAGCTGCCGTCTTCCTTGATGACCACGAAGCCGGGGGTGAACAGGCTCGAGATCGTGTTGTCGTCGACGGTTCCGGCATCGAGGTTGTAGAGGTTCCAGTTGGCCGGCGTCTCGTCGAGCGGCAGGTTCAGCGTGCCGCCGTCCTTGATGGCGTCGCGGTCAGCGGCGACCCAGCCGGTCGCGGGAAGTGCCTCGGGCGAGGAACCGCCGTCCCCCTCGGTTCCGCCGTTCGTGGCGGGCGCGCACGCAGAGAGCGCCAGCGCGACCGCGGCGATCCCGGCGAGGCCCGCCCATTTCTTGGAGTTCGACTTCATCGATCTCCCCCTTCTATCGTTTCGTGCATACTGCACAGGACTCGTCCGAACCGGAGACCGAAACACAGCGACCGGCTATGGAGCAACATCATCGATGATCGCCCCGTACACCGGCATGTCAGGCCCGTGTTGTCCGGATCGTTACCTAGTTGTCGTTCAAACCGCATCATCGTGCGGGGTGAAACGGGGTCGCGCCGCGGCTGACATCGCGTCGCGTCGGCCCGACCGCCGTGAACATGGCAACATGGGGAGCCTGCCGGCGATCGAAGAGGATATGCCGGCGTTTTGGAAAGACGGTCTCGGGTGCCTAGAGTAGCGAGGCCGCAACAGATGTCGGGTGCGCGGCGATCCCGCGCCGAAGGAGCTCCATGATCGGATTCATCGCCAAGCGATTGGTGAACTATCTCATCCTCACCGTCATCGCCACCCTGGCCGGCTACGCACTCGTCTCCACCACTCTTCAGCCGGCGGCACGATTCCTCGGCAAGAATCCCCCCGTACCGCAGTCCAGCATCGACGCGGCGCTCGACAAGATGGGCGTCAACCCCGACGTCTCCCTGCTGCAGCGCATGTGGGACTGGCTCGTGCAGTTCGTCACCACCGGCTCCCTGGGGATCTCCACTCGCAGCACCGAGGTGACGGCCGACATCATCGAACGTGCCGGCACGAGCCTCCGACTGCTCATCATCGGCACCATCCTCGGCGCGGTCTTCGGAATCCTGCTCGGTGTGTGGGGGGCCATCCGGCAGTACCGCGCAAGCGATCAGATCATCACCTACGCGTCGTTCACGGTGCTCGCGACGCCGATCTTCGTGATCGCGGTGCTCCTCATGATCGGCGCGACCTGGGTCAACAACGCGTCCGGTCAGCAGCTCATCAACTTCACCGGCGAGTACAGCGTCGGGGTCACCGGGTTCTGGCCCGTCATAGGCGATCGAATAGCGCATCTGCTGCTGCCCACGATCGCGCTCACCGTGACCGCGGCAGCCTCCTACTCCCGGTACCAGCGCAGCGCGATGCTCGACGTGCTCTCCTCGGACTTCATCCGTACGGCGCGCGCGAAGGGGCGGACCCGCGGATCCGCCATCATGCGTCACGGCGTGCGCGTCGCGCTGATCCCCATGTCGACCTTCTTCGCCTACTCGTTCGGCACCATCCTGGCGGGCGCGGCCGTGACGGAGAAGATCTTCAGCTGGCACGGAATGGGCGAATATCTCATCGACTCCGTGTCGAACAACGACATCAACGCCGCGACCGGGTCCATCCTGTTCGCCGCGATCCTGGTGCTCATCGCGGGCACGCTGGCCGACGTCCTCTACGCGGCCCTCGACCCCCGAGTGAGGATGTGACATGACGCTCGATCCCACACAGCTCGAAGCTCCGCCGCTCGAGCCGGAGAACGAGGAGTCTCCGTCGATCCCCCGGTGGCGCCTGATCCTGGTCCGCACGTTCTCGACCAAGCGCGCCTGGATCGGCGCCGGCGTGCTCGTGCTGATGTTCCTGCTGGCGTACGTCGGCCCGCTGCTCTACCCGTGGTCCGCGACCGACCAGGACTACTTGTCGTTCAACAAGGGTCCGAGCCTCGACCACTGGTTCGGCACCGACACGATCGGGCAGGACATCTTCGCCCAGTCGATGGCCGGACTGCAGAAGTCGCTGCTCATCGGCCTCATCGTCGGTCCACTCACTGCCATCATCGCGGGCCTCGTCGGCGCGATCGCCGGGTATGTCGGCGGCGTGTGGGACCGGGTGATCGTCTGGATCATCGACCTGCTCCTCGTGCTGCCGAGCTTCTACATCCTGGTGCTGCTGAGCCCGCTCTTCAAGGACCTGGCCTGGGTGGCGCTCGTCGTGTTCCTCCCCCTCTTCGGCTGGATGGTGCTCGCGAGGGTCATCCGCGGTCAGACCATGTCGCTGCGCGAGCGCGACTACGTCAAGGCGGCGCGCTTCATGGGTGTCGGCGGTTTCACGATCATCCGCCGGCACATCATCCCCAACGTGGCTTCGCTGCTGATCATCGACGCGACGCTGGGCGTCGGCGCCGCGATCCTCGCCGAGACCACACTCAGCTACTTCGGCTTCGGCATCCAGCCGCCCGACGTGTCGCTCGGCACGCTGCTCGCTGCGGGAAGCGCCGCGGCGACCACCCGTCCCTGGCTCTTCATCCCGCCGGCGATCATCCTCGTCGCCACCGTGCTCGCGTCGAGTCTGCTCGGAGATGCCCTGCGTGACGCCGTCGACCCGACCTCGGAGAACAACCGTGCCTGAACCCCTGCTTCGCGTCCGCGACCTCAACGTCACCTTCGAGACGAAGGCCCGCACCGTCCACGCGGTGCGCGGCGTCAACTACGAGGTCAACCGGGGAGAGTTCCTGGCGATCGTCGGCGAGTCCGGCTCGGGCAAGTCCGTGTCGTCGATGGCGGTCATGGGCCTTCTCCCGAGCACCGCCCAGGTGACCGGCTCGATCACCTATGACGGCACCGAGCTCCTGGGCTCCACCGACCGACAGCTGTCGAAGATGCGCGGCTCCGACATCGCGATGATCTTCCAGGACCCGCTCTCGGCGCTGACCCCGGTCTACACGATCGGTCAGCAGATCATCGAGGGCCTCAAGCTGCACCAGCCGGGACTCAGCACCCAGGCTCTGGAGGCCCGCGCGGTCGAATTGCTCGACATCGTGGGCATCCCGGAGCCCCGCCGACGCGTGAAGTCGTTCCCGCACGAGTTCTCGGGCGGCATGCGCCAGCGCGCGATGATAGCCATCGCGATCGCCAACGACCCGAAGCTGATCATCGCCGATGAGCCGACGACCGCGCTCGACGTCACCATCCAGGCGCAGATCCTGGATGTGCTCCAGACCGCCAAGGAGATCACCGGCGCCGCCGTGGTGCTCATCACGCACGATCTCGGCGTCGTCGCCGGCAACGCGGACCGCGTGGCCGTGATGTACGCAGGCAAGATCGTCGAGACCGCCCCCGTGGACGACCTGTTCGCCCGCCCGGCCATGCCGTACACGATCGGTCTGCTGCGGTCGATGCCGAACATGGTCGACCAGCGGTCGGCGCGGCTGGTACCGCTCGAGGGACGCCCGCCGCTGCTCACCGAGATCCCTACCGGCTGTCCGTTCGCCGATCGCTGCCCCGCGGTGATCTCGGCGTGCCACGACATCGAGCCGGACCTGGTTCCGGTTGCCCCGATGCAGGCCGCAGCGTGCATCCGCGCGACCGAGATCGTCGACGGCCGGCTCCCCCGCGACGAGGTCTTCTCCCCGCCGGCGCCGGTGGAAGAGGTCGTGCGCGAGGTCGAGACCCGCGGCACCGTGCTCAAGGTCGAAGACCTGAAGCGGCACTTCCCGCTCACCAAGGGCACCGTCTTCCGCCGCCGTATCGGCACAGTCCGTGCGGTCGACGGCGTCAGCTTCGAGCTGGAGGGCGGCAAGACCCTCGGCCTGGTCGGCGAGTCCGGCTGTGGCAAGTCGACCACCGTCATGGAGGTGATGGAGCTCGCGAAGCCGCAGTCGGGGCGCGTCGCCGTCAACGGCATCGACACGGCTTCGCTCTCTCCGGCCCAGCGTCGCGCGCTCCGGACCGACATCCAGATCGTGTTCCAGGACCCGGCGGCCTCACTCGACCCGCGCATGACCGTCGAGGAACTCATCGGCGAACCGCTGACGGTGCACGACGTCCCGGCGAAGGAGATCTCGCGCCGCGTGCGCCGGATGCTCGAGCTCGTCGGTCTCGAGCCGAGCTACGCCCGTCGCTACCCGCACGAGTTCTCCGGAGGTCAGCGCCAGCGCATCGGCATCGCCCGCGCCCTCGTGGTCGAGCCGAAGATCCTCGTCCTCGACGAGCCCGTCTCGGCGCTCGACGTCTCGGTGCAGGCCGGCGTGATCAACCTGCTCGAAGACCTGAAGCAGCAGCTCGGGCTCTCGTACCTGTTCGTCGCCCATGACCTCGCCGTGGTGCGTCACATCGCCGACGACGTGGCGGTGATGTACCTCGGGCGCATCATCGAGTACGGCGACGTCGACGAGATCTTCAGCAACCCGCGCCACCCGTACACGCGCGCGCTGCTGTCGGCCGTGCCGGTCCCCGACCCGCAGATCGAGCGGACGCGCGAACGGATCCTCCTCTCCGGAGACCTGCCGTCGCCGACCGAGACGATCACGGGGTGCGCGTTCCGCACACGGTGCCCGCTCTACGCGATCCTCCCTCCGGAGCAGCAGGCCGAGTGCGAGACGAGGTCGCCTGAGCTGCGGCCCGTGGAGGGACGCGACGTCTCCTGCCACTGGGCGGAGCAGGACATCCTGCAGACCGCGTGATCGGTCGTCGTGGCGCCAGCGGGCGCGGTACGGAGCGCATCGTCATCCGCGGCGCGTCGGGCTGGTGGATCAGCGGTGTGCTGGCAGCGCTGTTCGCGTACCTCCTCATCGACGCGGCCGTTCGCGCGGAGTGGACGATCGTCCTCCTCTCCCTGCCGTGGATGTGCCTCGTCCTGCTGGTGTGCTGGATGCTGCTGATCCGGCCCTGCCTGATCGTCGCGCCCTCCACGCTCACCGTGGTCAACGTCTTCCGCACGCACACCATCCCCTGGCACGAGGTGGCCGAGCTGCAGGTGCGATACCAGCTCGTGGTCGAGCTGACGGACGGCACCACGATCCGCGCTTGGGGTTCACCCACCGTCCAGCCGCGCCGGGACCGGGAAGCCGACGCGTCGACGCCGAACCGATCCCACGCCTTCGTCGGGGTCGTCGAGGCCATCGACCGGGCGCGCGACGACGTCGGCCGTGCACCGACGGGTACCGACTCGCGGACCGTGAGCATCGCCTGGCTACCGCTCCTCGCCCTCGCCCTGGCCCTGGCCCTCGGGGTGACGGCCGCAGGACTGCTTCTCTGAAGGAGAGTCTCGGAGCGGACCCCGAGATCCTATGCTGAACGCGTGAGCGCACAGATCGTCCTCGTGCACGGCATCCGCACGTCCGCCACGATGTGGCGCGCGCAACTCGCCTATCTCGAGGCGCACGGTTACGCCGCCACGGCCGTCGACCTGCCCGGGCACGGCACCCGCATGGGCGAGGATTTCACGCTCCATGAGGCGCTGCACACGATCGACGCCGCGGTTCGAGCCGCCGCCGAGAAGGGGCCCGTCGTGCTCGTCGGTCACTCGATGGGAGGCCTGCTCTGCCTCGCCTATGCCGGCGGGGCGGACACGCCGCCGGTCGCCGCTCTGGTCGCCGCAGCGTGCACCTCGCTCCCCCGCGGCGCGGGCCTCCGGGCCTACCGCCTGTTCGCCAGGGCCGTCGACTCGCTGCCGGACCGCGGAATGTGGCTCACGGCGCGGATGCTCGAGGCCACCATCCCCGCCGAGACGCGGTCGGACTTCGCCGCGGGCGGCTATGCACTAGACACGCAGGATGCCGCGCTCCGCAGCCTCGCGACCCTCGACATCGCCACGGCCGTCCCCCGGATCACGATCCCCCTCTGGTTCGTCAACGGTCAGTACGACCAGCTGCGACTGAACGAGACGGTCTTCCGTCGCCTCGCCCCGCACGCCGAGCTGATCGTCGTCCCGCGCACGACGCATCTCGTCACGGCCATGCGACCGCGGATCTTCAACGCGGTGCTGCAGCTGGCGATCGCGACGGTGGAGCAGCAGCCACCACGGTCATGAGCGCTTCGGCTCCCGGGCGAACGCGGTGAGCAGCCCGCCGACCAGCGACAGCACCGCCGCGGCGATGAAGACCAGCCAGAACCCGCCGACCAGAGCGACCAGCGCTGCCCCCAGGACCGGTCCGATCAGCTGGCCGAGGGCGGCCGTGACGTTCACGATCCCGAGATCGCGCGCGTGGTCCTGTTCGTCGGGCAGCAGATCGGCGGCGAATGCGAGGCCCACCGTCGAGAAGGCGCCGTAGCCGAGGCCCATCAGGGCCGCGGCCACCATCGTCATCTCGAACGTCGGAACCAGCGCGATCGCGACGCCGGATGCTGCCTGCACCACGGTGGCGGCGACCGCGAGCGTGCGCCGGTTCCCCGTGCGATCGGAGACGATGCCGGTGACCACGGACGCGATCACCACGAACACGGTGTACACGACGATGAGCAGCAGGAGGTTGTCCTGCGCGACGGCACTCGGCTGGCCGAGGCCGTGCAGCAGGAAGAACAGGAAGAGCGCCGTCCCGAGCGCGTTGCCGATGTTCGTCACCAGGCGACCGGAGAGCATCCAGGCGAAATCACGGTCGCGCAGGGACGCCAGCCGACGACGACCCGCCGACTTCGGTCGTACGACCTCGATGCTCGGAGGGTCGGGCAGGAGCAGCGCGGCCGCCGATCCGACGACCGCGATCACTCCGGCGAGCAGCAGGTAGCCATCGCGGATGCCGAGACCGAGGAGGACGACCAGTCCGACCCCGAGCACGATCCCGACCGCCTGGCTGGAACCGACTGCCGCCGAGGCCGCACCGCGCTGCGTCGACGGCAGCTGGTCGGCGATGAGGGCGGTGAAGGCTGCGGACGAGACGGCCACGCCGATGGATACTCCCACCCACCCGGCGCCGACTGCCCAGGGACCCCCGGCGTAGCCGGTCAGGACGAGGCAGACCGCGGTGAACAGAACTCCGCCGAGCGCCCACGGACGGCGGCGGTGGCGCCCCGCAGCCGCGCGATCGGAGAGCGCGCCGGCGGCAGGGCCGGCGATGATGCCGGCGAGCCCACCGATTCCGAGCACCAGCCCGGACGAGACGACACCGCGGATCCAGTCGTCTTCCGGGGTGTCGAGCTGCAGGGGAAGGAGCAGCTGCACGGGTGTGAGTTGCACGGTCCAGATCGCGAGCCACGCCAGCGTGAACAGCGACATCCATCGTGTTCCTGCTCGAACGGTGCGGGTGCCGGTGGTCTCGCTCAACTCGCCACCGCCGTCGCGGTCGCTGCGCGTGAACTCGCGATCACGTCCCGATACCAGTCGTAGGAGGCCTTAGGGGTGCGTTCGCCCGTCTCGAAGTCGACGTGCACGAGCCCGAACCTCTGGGTGTAGCCGTCTGCCCATTCCCAGTTGTCGAGCAGCGACCACACCGTGTATTCCTCCACAGGTACTCCGGCGTCCATCGCCTCCCCCACAGCCGCGAGGTGACCGGCCAGATACTCGATCCTGTCCGTGTCGTCGATGCGGCCCGCGCGAGCGGGTTCGGGGAAAGACGCTCCGTTCTCGGCGACGACGACCGGCGGAAGATGCGGATGCCGTGCCTGCAGGTCGATCAGGAGGTCGCGGAGGGCTGCGGGCATGATCGGCCATTCCGGCCCGAAGCCGGTGACCGGAACGCCAGGAGTCGGCACGATGTCGAACGGCACGGGGCTCCCGGCAGCGGCAGCCGTCACGGTCGTGGGGTTGTAGAAGTTGATGCCGTAGAAATCGATCGACTGTCGGATCTCCTCGAGATCCCCGTCGCGCACCGGCATCGGGGGGAGCCCGAGCGACTCGAGGTCCGGGTACGCGCCGTCGAGGAGCGGTGCGCTGAAGACTCGGTTGTGGAGCAGATCGTAGATGGCGGCGGCTTCGCGGTCCTCGGCCGTATCGTGCAGCGGCCGCACCCACGTGTGGTTGTTCGCGAGACCGACGGCGGAGGCACCTCGTTCCCGCAGCACCGAGGCGGCGCGGGCATGGGCGAGCAGCTGGTGGTGGGCGGTCGGCAGCGCGCCGAAGAGCAGCTGCCGTCCCGGGGCGAGCGCGCCGACCGCGTACCCCTGCAGCGTCGTCATCGCCGGCTCGTTGATCGTGTACCACTGCCGCACGCGATCGCCGAGACGGTCGGCCACGATCGTCGCGTACTCGGCGAAGCGCTCGGCGGTGTCGCGCTCGAGCCATCCGCCGTCGGCCTCGATCGCACTCGGCATCTCCCAGTGGAAGAGGGTCGGGAACGGTGCGACGCCCGCCTCCAGCAGGAGGTCCACGAGCCGCGAGTAGTGGTCGAGCGCGCCCGCGTCCCCCGCACCCCGGCCGTCCGGCTGCACGCGCGCCCACGGGATGGAGAACCGGTAGCGGTCCAGCCCCAACCCGGCGGCGAGAGCCACATCGGCCTCGGGATGCCGGTAACTGTCGCATGCGGGATCCGCGGTGGACCCATCGATGATCGCGCCCGGTCTCTCGAGGAAGTCGTCCCAGATGGAGCGGCCGACGGCGCCAGTCGGGCGCGACCCCTCGATCTGGAAGGCGGACGTCGCTGCGGACCAGCGGAGGCCTGTGGGCACGGACGGAGGAACGTGTTCGGGGGTCATGTGGCTCCTTGACAGCGGTGTCGGGATAGAGATGATTCTGCACCCGGTTCCAGGAGATCCGCGACGGAGTATCGTGAGCCGTCGGCCGTTTCGCGCGATCACCCCCTCTGCTGGTAGACTCGACTCTTGGCTTGCGTGTGGGTTCTTCCCTCACGACCGCTGTGCAGCAGCCCTCTTCTGCTGCCGGCATTCCGAACACTCCTGTACAGAAAGCGTCCACACGTGGCAAACATCAAGTCGCAGATCAAGCGCAACAAGACCAACGAGAAGGCGCGCGAGCGCAACAAGGCCGTCAAGAGCGAGCTCAAGACGGTCATCCGCACGACTCGCACGGCAGTCTCCGCCGGCGACAAGGCAGCAGCCGAGGCCGCGCTGAAGAAGGCCGCCGTCAAGCTCGACAAGGCCGTCAGCAAGGGTGTCCTGCACAAGAACCAGGCGTCGAACCGCAAGTCGGCTCTCGCCAAGCAGGTCGCTTCTCTCTGAGCGGAAGCTTCTGAGAAAGGCCCGTCCCGTTATCGGGGCGGGCCTTCTTCGTGTCTCCGGAGCGCCGGGCGATCCGCGGAGTGAGGACGCGCGGCTACTCCTCGCCGAACGGACGACGAGTGGCGATCACCGTGACCATGCGCTCGAGCGCGAAGATCGGATCGCGGGCCGCACCCTTGACCTCACCGTCGGCGCGCGCCGTGGCTTGGATCGCCATCCCGAGCGAACGCTCGTTCCACCCGGCGAGGTCGCGGCGGGCACGATCGACCTGCCAGTCCTTCATGCCCAGGCGCTGGGCGAGCTGCCTGCTCGGTTCCCGGTTTCCGGCGACCCGAGCCATGGTGCGGAGCTTCATCGCGAAGGCCGCCACCATCGGCACCGGATCGGCTCCGGACGACAGCGCATGGCGGAGTGCGACGAGTGCCTCGCCGTAGCGGCCGGCGATCGCCGTGTCGGCCACGACGAACGCCGACACCTCCACCCGGCCACCGTAGTACTTGGTGACGACTTCTTCGGAGATGTCACCCTCGACGTCTCCGATGAGCTGCTGGCAGGCCGCAGCCAGCTCGGTGAGGTCATCGGCGAACGCGGAGACCAGCGCGCGAAGGGCCGCCGGCGCGATGCGCTTCTTGGCCGTGCGGAACTCGCCTGCGGCGAAGTCGACGCGGTCGCCATCGCGCTTGATCGCCGGGCAGGCGATCTCTATTCCCCCGCCGTTTCCGGCTCGGACGGCGTCGAGCAGCTTCTTGCCCCGCACGCTCGCCCCCGTGTGCCGCAGGATGACCGTCGCCCCCTCCTGAGGATTGTCGAGGTACGACACCGCCTCCTGGATGAAAGCATCGGAGCATTTCTCCACGCCGGAGACGCGCACGAGGCGCGGTTCGCCGAAGAGGGATGGAGACGTGAGGGACAGCAGGGTCCCCGGCGCGTAGTCGTCGGCCCGCACGTCGCTGACCTCGAGGGCGGGGTCTTCGGCACGGAGGTAGTCGCGGACGCCGGCGATCGCGCGCTCGGCGCAGACCTCTTCCGGCCCGGCGACGAGCACGATGGGAGCGGGATGAGGCTCTCGCCAGGAGACCTGAGGAATCTTCGTGGGTTTCGCACCACCGCGGGAAGGAGGACGCGAAGCTGCCATGGATCCAGACTACCGGCGGTCGCCGACACCGCTGCCCGCTCACTCACGGAGCGGCCTTGTCGGTCCAGACCTGCAGCTCGCCGTCTCCGACGCCGAGAAGGATGCGTCCGTGCTGATCCGTGCGCAGCGCCTGAGCTCCGCCCGCCGAGACGAGGTCGAGGGTCTCGATGCGGGGGTGCCCGTAGTCGTTGTCCGCTCCGACACTGAACAGCGCCACGCGAGCCTGCGCAGCCTCGTACACTCCGGCATCCTGATCTGCGCTGCCGTGATGGGCGACCTTGACGACGTCGTAGTGACCCAGCCGTGCCGTGCGGAGCAGCATCCGCTGAGGGGCCGCAGAGAGATCGCCGAGGTAGAGGGAGCGGGGCACCTCTCCCCCGTCGAACTCCATGACCACGCTCGCATCGTTGCCGTCGGGGAAGGCGGCCGAACCCCGCACGGGCCAGAGCACGCGCCAGGCGGCATCACCGAGGTAGCCGCGCTGCCCCGCCCACGCCTCGTCGACCTGTGCGCCCGAGCCGGCGAGGTCGGCGAGGAGACGTCGATCGCCTTCCTCTGCGACCGGACCGTGCAGCACTGCGTCGACCCGCCCTCGGACGGCGGCGACGCCGCCGGCGTGATCGAGGTCGAAGTGAGTGAGGACGAGGAGATCGATGTGCCCGATTCCGAGCGATCTCAGGCACGCCGCCAGAGGCTCCGGAGCCGGCCCCGTGTCGATCAGCGCCACCCGCGTCGCCGTACGCACGAGCAGCGCGTCGCCCTGCCCGACGTCGCACGCCGCGATCGACCATCCGTCCGGTGTCGTCGCCGTCGCGAGGGGCCCGTCGAGGAGCACCCGGGCGCCGCCGAGTGAGAGCACGACGATCAGGACCGCGGCCGCGGCCCGCTGCACGATGAGTCCCCCACGCCCGGTCGCCGCTTCCCTGCTCTGTCGACCGGATCTGATGCCGACGACCACGATACACACGCTCACGAGACCCACGAGCAGTGCGCTGCCGATTCCCGCGGGCAGCAGCAGCTGCGCACCCGGCAGCCGTGCGGCGGTGGTCGCCGTGGTGGCGATCCACGCTGACGGCAGCCAGGCGGACGACGCCAGCAGATCCGCGAGAGGCGGCAGCGGAGCAGCCAGGCAGGCCAGCAGGCCGACCACGGTGGCGATCGGCGCCGCGGGTGCGGCGATGAGATTCGCGGCGATGCCGATGAGCGACTGCTGCTCGGCGAAGAGGGCGATGATCGGCCCGCACGCCAACTGCGCAGCGAGCGGAACCGCGAGCGCAAGGGCCACAGGTCCCGGCATGATCCGCGCCATCCCGCCGGCGAGTGGTCGCGCGAGCAGGACCAGAGCACCGGACGCGGCGACCGACAGCGCGAACCCCGGAGTCGCCGCCAACCACGGGTCGGCGACGAGAATCCCGGCGGCGCACAGCGAGAGCATGCCCGCGCCGGCACTCGGTCTGCCCAGCAGGACGGTGAGCATCCCGACCGCCGCCATGACCGCCGCGCGGATCACGCTCGGCTCCGGGGTGACGAGGACGACGAACCCGGCCAGACCCAGCACGGAGAGGACCACCCGCAGTGCGCGTCCGGCTCCGCACAGCGCGGCGAACCAGAAGACACCACCGACGACGATCGCGCAGTTCGCTCCACTCACCGCGGTGAGGTGGCTGAGGCCGCTGGTGCGCATGTCGTCGTTGAGCTCGGGCGTGACCGCGCGGGTGTCGCCGACGGCGAGGCCCGGGAGAAGGCCCGCGCCGGGCTCGGGGAGTCGTAGCGACCGCTCCACGAAAGCGCGCTTGAGGGCAGCCGCGACCGCGAACACGCCGGGGGCGGGCAGGACGACCTCGGTCTCGCTCGCGAAGACGACGAGAGCCGACCGTTCACCCGCATCGGTCGCCTGCACCTGACCGACCACTCGAACCCGAGTACCGAGATCGAAGCCGTCACCCGGTTCGACCCCTATGCGCACCGGCGCAGACAGCGCGGCTGGTCGATCTCGGGTGCCGATGGTCACCGTCTGCGCATCGAACCACAGTCGTCCGTCCCGACCGATCGACGCCGACGAAGTCACCTCCGCACTCACCTCCGCCACTCGCCCGGACCAGTCGGCGGCCTGCGCACGCGCGGGAAGGGCGAGTGCGACAGCAAGGCCGGTGGCTGCCATCGCCGCAAGGAGCAGCACGGCGAGACCCCCGCCGCCGTGAAACCGCAGTGCCCGTCCCCGACACATCGCGAGCACCACGAGCACCGCGCCGGCGCCGCAGCCGCCCACCACCCACCACGACCACTGCGGCACGAAGACGCACAGCAGGGCCGCCGCCCACACCGCCCCGAGCAACGGCAGCAGCCGCAGATCGCGCCGTTTCAGGCTCGGTCTCGGCTCCTCCGCGCGGGTCCCTGGCTGCGACATCCCGCCACGCTACGAGCGCGCAACGACCAGACATCACCGCGAGCCCGCGAGCTGCGGACAACCGCAGCGAATCGCCGCTGGTGCAGTGAAGCACTCCCGCCCTGAGTGCACGCACGGTGCGCGACCTCGTGGTCCAACTTCAGATGCTGACGCGGTCGGGTCGACACGCCTCCTCTTCCGTGGCGACCTGCGAGGATGATTCGCATGATCGAGGTGGATGAGGTCACGGTGTCCGCGGGCGAGGTGACGCTTCTGCGTCCCGTGACGATGACGGCCACGCGGGGTGAGGCAGTGGTGATCCGCGGCAGGAACGGCACCGGCAAGTCGACCCTGCTCCGGGTGCTCGCCGGGGCACAGAAGCCGTCGAGTGGGATGGTTCGGATCGCCGGAGAAGCGGTGGCTCCGCGTGACCGGGCTTTCCGGCGCCGCGTCGCCGCCATGATCGGACTGCCCCCGATGGCTCCGGACCTCACTGTGTCCGATCACGTCCTGCTGGTGGCGACGACCTGGCTGGACGATCCGGATGCGGCGACCGCGCTCGCCCGTCGTGTCCTCGCCGAGTTGGACTTGACCGCCTTCGGGCAGCGGTTCCCGCACGAGCTGTCGTCGGGCCAGATCCAGCTGTTCGGCATCGCCCTGGTGCTCGCTCGGCCGTTCGACGTGCTGATCCTCGATGAGCCGGAGCAGCGTCTGGACCCGGAGCATGTCGAATCGGTGATCCGGGTGCTTCGCGCGCGACGCGACGAGGGCGCGGCAGTCATCGTGGCCACCCACAGCCCGCTCCTCGCCGACGGACTCGCCGACCGCGCACTCTGGTTGGATACCGCGGCATGACCGGTCGCGCGTCCGCGGCGATCCGGATCTGGCGTGCCAGGAACACCCGCACGAGCGGCGACCGGGGCTATGCGGTCTACATGTTCCTGATGGTCGCACTGGTAGCTGTGGCGCCGGTCGTACGAGCCGCCTGGCTGACGGTGACGAGCACGGAGGGCATCTCGCTCCTCTCCTCGCCCACCTCGACGGAGATCACCGTCCTCGTCGCCGCGGGGCTGTGGTCGGGCGCGCTGCTGCTGGGTCGCGACCGCGGTCCTGCTCTGTATCCCCCGTTCCTGACGCATGCTCTCGCCACGAGCGCACTGGCCGGATGCGACGCATTCCGGCGCCCGATGCTGCGCGCCGGTTCACTCGTGTCCGCGGCGACCGCCGCGATCGCCGCGCTGATCGGTGCGGCGCTCGCATCGAGCGGGACGGTGGCTCCCCTCGCCGCGGTCGCGCTCGTCGCCGTCGGCGCGCTCGTCGGCGTGATCACCACCGTCGCCTGGCTCGCCGGCCAGGTGCTCTCTCGCGCTGCGGTGGCGCTCGCCATCGGCGTCTCCGCGCTGGGGGTGATCACCGCTTCCGTCCCCGCGATGCTGGCGTTCACGCCCTGGGGGTGGGTCGGACTCGCCTATCCGGGCAGCGGATCGCCGCACTCACCCGCCGCGTTGATCGCGCTGATCGCGCTGAGTGCGATGCTCGTGACCTCGACGCCGGTGCTGATGAACCGGCTCGGCCTCGCCGAGCTGATGGTCCAGGCCGCGCGGTGGGACTCCGCGACCGCACACGCGACGGGCATGGATTTCAGCGCTGCCGCGACGATCTACCAGCGGCGACCTCAGCTCGGTCGCCGCTTCCGCGCCGTCCGACCGCTCCGACGACACGAGGTGACCTTCTTGGTCCGCGATGCGATCGGAGCGGTCCGAACCCCCGGCCGCCTCGCCGTCGGTGTCCTCACTCTCGCCGCAGCTGGCGCACTGACCGCACTCGCGTTCTCCCCGGCCACCCCCGGCTGGGCGCTGGGTGCAGCGGCCGGAGTGATCCTGTTCGCCGGACTCGGACCCCTCACCGACGGCATCCGGCACGCCGCGAGCATCGCGTCCGATATCCCGCTCTACGGGATCAGCGACGAGCAGCTGCTCGCCAGGCACGCGCTCTTCCCGCTGGCCGTGCTGATCATCGTGCTGCTCGCGGCGTCCGTCATATGCGCGGCCGCGGCGGGGCTCGCGGCGGCAGGACCGATCACGGGTTCGATCGCACTCGGGCTGCTCACCCTCGTCGCCCGAATCAGCGACGCGATGAAGGGTCCGCTGCCACCCGCACTGCTCACCCCGATCCCGTCGCCGATGGGCGACCTCGGCGCCGCCGTGCGACTGGCCTGGTCAATCGACGGCCTGCTTCTCGCCGCATTCTCGGGCGCCGCAGCAATACTCGTCTTCGAATCTCCCCTCCTGCTCCTCGGCGCCGCCGTCGTCCTCGTCGGCATCGGCCTCCACCGCTGGCGACACCGCGCGTAGCCCGGAACGGTGTCGGCGGCGACGAGCCGACCCCGCTTCAGCCGATTCCTGGGACGGTTGAACGGGGGTCGATCCCCGCGAACGCCAGCGCGATCACCATGCCGGCCAGCTCCTCGATCTGACGCGCACGGTGCAGTCCGCCGACAGTGTGCGGGGTTGCTCCTACGGCCCGTACGAGGCGGCCCACGGTATCGAGCGCGAGATCGTCGTCGCCGGCCAGCGCCACGACATCGTGTGCCGTTGCTGCTTCCCACCGATCGGCCGGGTACACGTTGAACGCCTTCACGACGCGAGCTCCCGGAGCACGCTGTGCGATGTGCTCGGCTGCCGATCCGCGGTCGAGGAGGTGACGTCCGACGCCGTGCTCGACCGGGTTCGTCGGATCGATCACGACCTTGCCCGCCAGGGCGCCGTCCACGGCTCCGGTGCGCGCGATCATATCGTCGATGCTCCGCCAGGGCACAGCGAGAAGGACGACGTCAGCCGCCTGGATCGCGTCAGAGGGCGCCACCACGGTCACCCCTTGACCGATCTGATCAGCGAGGTGCCGGGCGCTGCCGCTCGATCGTTCGGCGATCATGATCTGGTGCCCCGCGTCAGCCCACCTGGAGCCGAGGGCGCGCGCGACGTTGCCTGCGCCGATGAGCGCGATACGGAGAGAGGAGGAGTCAACGGGGGTCGTAGCTGGCATGTCTCGACCGTACGCAGGCCCCTACGCACCGGACGGTGCGTACCGATCGGAGACAATAGAGGGATGGTCGCGAGAACCGGAGACGCCGATGAGCGCGTGGCGGATTGCCGCGTGCGTGCGGCGACCGATGTCCTCAGCCACCGCTGGGACGGCGTCGTCCTCGCCGCTCTCGGCGCAGGACCTCGACGTCGCGTGGAGCTTCTTGCGGCCATCGGGCAGATCAAGGACAAGCCGCTGACCGAAGCGCTCTCCCGCCTGATGACCGCGAACCTCGTCGCGCGTCGGCAGGACGCGGGGTCGTCGCCGATCAATCGCTACGAGCTCACTCCCCTGGGCCGCAGCTTCCACGACGGGCCGCTGCAGACGCTGGCCGCCTGGGCTGAGCAGCACGGTGAGCGGCTTCTCGACACCAGCGCCTGTCCGACTGAACCGAGATTACGGCGCTGTAGCCCGCAACGGTGACTCATGAGCGTCAACCGCGGCGAGGATGCCGTCCTCCCAGAACGGCGTCATGCCGAAGGCTGGCGGAACGAAAGATCGCCGCTCGCCTCACGCTCGGACGCGAGAGTATCGACTGATCCAGAGGCCGGGAACCGGCTCAGCATCCGACTGGTGCACGAAGCCGAGGGACTCGTACAGCGCTCGGGCCGGCGCATTGTCGCGCCCGGTCGCGACGACCGTCTGGGGCGCAAGCGACATGACCTCCATCACCAACGCAGTGCCGAGGCCCTGTCGGTGATGGGCGGGGCCGACCATGAGACGGTCGAGGTCGGCGACGTCGTTCTCCATCGCGTATCCCGCTGCCGCCGCGATCTGATGGTTCTCATCGATGATGACGAGCCAGTCCAGGCCGGACGACAGCAAGTCGGACTCCGTCTCGTGGAGCGGCGGAATGCGGTCATCACCGATCAGCTGGGCCTCGACGGCATACGCCGCGTGCTGAAGCTCAAGGAGGTGCGATGCGTGAACACGCACTTCATCTGGGGTGAATCGACGCGTCCGCATGGTCCCCTCACGTTCACATGGTGGAGCCGGTACGACCATTCCGGACGGCCTTCCTCATACCGCTCCTCGCTTGGATCCTCATCGCTGCTCAGCGACCGAAGGCGCGACCGAGAAGGGGAGGAATCGCGCTTCGATGTTCGAAGAATACTGAAAGACCGTGTTCGCGAGCGAGCGCGTCGTCACACCCGTACCCCATCGCGCAGGCCGGCGAGCAGCTTCTCACCGATACCGGGCACGGCGAGCAGGTCGTCGACGGAGCCGAAGCGCCCGTTCTCATCGCGCCAGGCGATGATGCGCTCGGCCAGTGCCGGACCGATGCGCGGCAACGTCTCCAGAGCGGCCTGATCGGCGGTGTTGAGGTCGACGCGGTCGTCTCCCGGCGGTCCCGCTCCCGGCGCAGCGGCCGCCGACCCCGCGGTCGGGACGACGATCTGCTCGCCGTCTTCCAGCAGCCTCGCGAGATTGACAGCGGCCAGGTCGGCTTCGTCGTTCGCGCCGCCCGCCGCCGCCAATGCGTCAACCAGACGTGCATCCAGGTCCAGCAGGTAGATGCCGGGGTGGGCGACCGCCCCCAGGACGTGCACGTACAGCTCCCCCGAACCACCGGCGGTCGACGTCTCATCCGGTAACGGCACGGATGCGGTCGGGGATGCCTGGCCGCGCAGAAGACCGAGGCCAACGGCGGCAGACAGCACGACGAGCGCGAGAACGACCCCGGCTCCGATACTCAGGCGCAGTCGACGCCGTGGCGGGGGTGGTGCCTTCGGAGATGCCATCCGGCCAAGCTAGGCGTGGGAAACGGACTCCCCGGGCACCGGACACCTGAGCCGTGGACAACCGCGATCAGGTTCACGCTGTGCAGAGCGTTTCAGCGTGGGAGGCACAGGGCCAAGCGGGCAACGCGAAGATGGTGGGTACGGCTCGCGCCGCACCCACCATCTGGTCAGGGGTTCACCAGGATGAAGCCGAGAGCGGCTTCCACCTTCACGCCCTCGCAGTTGGACTCGTCTGAGACGAAGTGGTCCTGCCCCGTGTAGCAGCGGTAAATGCGCTTGGAGGCGACGCCCGCCGGCGCGGTCGGGTAGATGTAACCGTTGATTCCGAGCTCGCTGTGCCCCTCGCAGTTCTCATCCAGCGCCACGAAGTAGTCCTCACCCAAGAACTTGCACCCGTATAGCGGAACCGCCGAGCCTGTCGGCGCTTGCGGCAGGTAGCCGAGAGTCTCTTCGAAGACGCCTCCGCCGGTCGGCGGCCCCGTGGTGACTTGATGGCGGACCGCCGCAGCGTTGTAGTACCGATTGAGGGCAGCTGTCGCCGGTGTCGCCGACCATTTGGCGATCCGCAGATCCCACGTGCCCGGGCTGTTCGCCCCGCCCGAGTACAACACGGTCAGTCCCGATGAGGCTGTGCTCACTTCGCCCGCCCCTGTCCGAGCGATACCCGGACTGTGATTGAGATAGGCCCCGGTCCTGTTGGAGTCGATGAAGCCCAGCTTTTGCCAGGTTCCGGAGGGAAACGACGCCGCAGGCATCTTCGCGATGACCATGCGATACGTCTCACGATCGCCCGCATCGCGTCTGGGCAACGGGAAGGTTCCGTACCACATGCCTTCGCTGGGCTTGTACGCCACATCGAAGTTCGAGCCGTAGCTGAGCTGCCCCGAGGGTGCCAGCCCTGTCAGCGACACCAACATCTCCGCGCCGAACGTGCGGCCGTTCGTACTCGTTCGCGTGTAGAGGCTGGTCCCGGCTGTGGAGTTGTCGTGGTAGGTCACCCGCACGGAGCTCCCGCCCGCGTTGTAGCTCGTCGCCTGCCCCGCACCATACGCGTCCGTGTTGACCACACGAGGGGAGATCACGGGGTTCTGCGAGTATTTCTTCCAGATGACCCCGTCATTGGACCAGGCCACTCCGATGCGATTGTTCGTGCCATCGAGGTGGGTGCCGTAGTACGCAGGGTTGCCGGGACCGCGATCAGTCGCGGTGTAGTAGAGGGCGTATGTGTAGGTCTTCCCATCGTCCGGATTGGTGAAAGAGCCTTTGACCACTGACGGGTCACAGATATACGACTTGTCCCACGTGGCGATGCTGGGCCTGGGCGTGAGTACCTGCTGGATCGGCGACAGGCTTCCCGTGGAGATGTTCTGCTCCCGGTAGAAGATCGCATCCGAGAGGTAGCCGTCCGTGGTCGCCTCTCCGCACCACCACATCTTGCGCACGCCGTTCTCCTCGATGACCGTCGGCGCGTAGTCGTACCCGGCGTGGGTGAACACGGGGCCGGACGAGGTGACCGCCGCAGTAGCCGTGAGAGAGGGAGCGACGATACCGAGCACCACCGCGATTGCGGCGGCGACCGCAGTGGATCGCTTCCTGCTCCTCTTCTTCGTCATGGTGCCATTCGTCGTCATGATGCTCCTTTGCATCTCCTGATGAAACGTTAAATCGACGCTCATTGCTTATCACGGATCGCGCGGAGTCGTCAACGATCGCTCACCCCGATGTCGCATCAGGGGCGGGAGCAGATCCGGCGACTCACACCCGGACGACCGGCCGGGTGCTCTCCCGCACGACGAGCTCGGGGGGGCAGAGGAGGCGCGCGTGCACGTGCTCGGAAGAGGCCGCCTCCTCCTCCATCAGCCTCAGCGCTTCACGAGCGATGAGCTCCCGCGGCTGACGGATCGTCGACAGCGGCACGATCGTCGATGCCGCGAAGTCGATGTCGTCATAGCCGATGATGGCGATGTCCTCAGGAACCTTCAGGTCGGTCGCAAGTATCAGTGACTGGAGTATTCCGACCGCGAGCAGATCGTTCGCAGCGAAGACGGCGTCTGGTCGGTCGCCGGGCGCCAGTCCGAGAATGTGGTCGCCGACGGCTCGCCCCTCGGCGACGGTGAGATCGTCGGTCTCCATCAGCGACAAGGCGGCGCTGCCGCTCTCCCGCGCCGCCTGGCTGGCGCCGGCCAACCGCTCGGCAACCTGCGACAGGGGGCCTCCGGCGAAGAGGATCCGCCGGCGCCCCGTCTCGATGAGGTGCCGGGTCGCCATATACCCCCCTGCCGTGCCGTCCAACGTCACAGAACAGAAAAGCTCAGGGTCTATGGTGCTGTCGAAGAGCACGACCGGGACTCCGCGGGATCTCAAACGGGCGAGTCGAGGGGTGATCCCGTCCAGCGGAGCAATCAGCATTCCCCGCACTCGCTGCTCTTCGAACAGATCGATGTAACGATCTTCGCGTGCGGGATCCTGGTCGCTCGACCCGAGGATGATCGTGTGGTCGTTGATCTCCGCTTCCGCCTCGAGAGCGTGTGCGAGGTCGGCGAAGAAGGGGTTCGCGACATTGAGCACCACGAGACCGATCGTGGTCCCGCCTCCCATGCGCAGTTGCCGTGCGAGATCGTTCCGCACGAAACCGAGTTCGGCCATCGATGCATGTACACGCTCGAGGTTGGCTTGCGTGACGGTCGGTCGATGATTGATCACATTAGAGACAGTCCCCACGGAGACACCTGCATGCGCTGCCACGTCGCGGATACCGATTGGCTTCTTCATCGACCGTGCTCCTGAGGGTGAGTGCTTGCCATGAGTCTACGTCCACTGTTCATCATGTTCATTGCTTGCCATCGAATCCACACGTCGTTAGAGTCGACGCAACTGAAAGGTTTCATCTTGGCTGCACCGTTTCGCCTCATGGTGGACGACCGTCTTGCGGAGGACGCTCCTGCGGGGATCGCCCTCACCGTAGCCACTTCCGCCACTCCCCGCTTGGGGTGGGTGGTCCCCCTCCAACACACCGGACAAGCCCAGACGGCATGGCATGTGCGAGCCTCCGCGACCGGTGACCCGCGTGTGCGCGGGGACCTTTGGGATTCCGGTCCCGTCGGGACCTCCGCGAACTCCGATGTCGACTGGGCCGGGGCTCCATTGCAGCCGCACACCCACGCTCTGTGGACGGTCCGGACGACCGACGAACTCGGCGTCGTCTCCGACTGGGCGACGCCTGCGCCGCTCGTGACCGGTCCCCTCACCGCGGCGGACTGGACGGGGGAATGGATCACCTTTCCCCCTGCCTATTCCGCCAGCACCCGTTTCCGCATCCCCGGAGCCGTCATCCGTGCCACTGTGCATTTCGCCGCAGCGGGCGTGGTGCGTGCCGTGATCGACGACACCGCGATCAACCCGGACGCGCTCGACCCGACGGACTCGTCGCTCACGCGCGCCGTGTCGCGGAGCTACGATGCCACGCCCTTCCTCGACCCCACGGCGACCATTCATACCTGGAGCATGGTCGCGACCTTGGGGCATTACGGACAGGTGCTCGAGCGTCCGCGCGTGCTGGCCGAACTGCATCTCGAACTCGAAGACGGCTCGACACACGTCGTGGCGACGTCGAGCGAGTGGCGGTGCTCACCCAGCCAGCTCATCGCCGATGAACCCTTCTATCTCGAGGAACACGACGCGCGGCGCGACGAGTACGGACGTGCCGGGGGTGATCCCGTCGCTCTGCTCGCTGAGGACACTCTCCCGACACCACCAGTCGTGACTCCGGACGCCGGCCCCCCTGTGCGTGTCGTCCGGGAGGTCGAAGCCGCGCTCATCGGCCAGCCGGCTCCTGGCGTGAAGGTGTTCGATCTCGGCGAGAACCTCGCGGGGCGCGTGCGAGTCGTCTTGGAAAGTGGCGACGCCGACCGACGCATCGTCGTCGCGCACGGCGAGAAGCTCGACGGTCACGGACGTGTCGACAGCACCAACATCCGCCTGCCCTCCGACCGTGACCGCGAACGCCAACTGCTGGCTTGGACGACTGCGGGTTCGACGGCATCACCCGAGATCATCTCGCCGTGGTTCGCCGTGCACGGCTTCCGCTATGTGGAGGTGCGAGGTCTCACGAACGAGAGGATCACCGTCTCCGCCGGCGTGCTGCACTCCGCAGTCGAGCAGACCGGCTGGTTCCGCTCGAGCGAGCCGAAGCTGAACCGTCTCGTCGATATAGCGATGCGCACTCAACTCAACAACACGCATGGACTGCCCGAGGATTGTCCGACCCGCGAACAGGCCGGGTGGACCGGGGATGCCGCGGCATCGGTCGAAGCAGCTTTGGCGCACCTCGACCTGTCGCCGGTCTACAACAACTGGCTCGTCGACGTCGCGCTCGATGCCCGCCACGGTGCAGTCCTCGGCGTCTCGCCTCATGTCCAGTCGGAAGGCCACCTGCAGCCCTCTGATCCGGTGTGGGGAGCCGCCCTGACCGAGATCCCCTGGCAGCAATGGTGGGCCACCGGTGGCATCGGCCATGTTCGTGCGCTGCTCCCCGCGATGCGCGCGTGGGCCGATTGGCAGCTCGGCACCGTCGAGGGCGGAGTCGTCCGCAACGCGGACATCAGTTACGGTGCCGACTGGCTCGCGTTGCAGCAGACTCCCCCGGTGATGCTTCAGACGGCAGCCGTCATCCGATCGCTGCGTGCGCTCGCAGACCTCGAGGAAGCCGCCGGGCACACCGATGAGGCGATGATCAGGCGATCTCAGGCGGACGAACTGGCGGCGACCGCGACCCGGGTCCTCCACGATGAACTCGACGCCACCTGGGCGAACGACTCGCAGGCCTCGATCGCCCTGGCCCTGGTGACAGGGTTGGCGACCGACGACGAACGCGTACGCTTGCAGACTCGACTGTCCCAGCAGGTGGTTGATCGCGGCAACCGGCTCGGCAGCGGCTTCGCCGGGACGAAGGCGGTGGTGCGCGCACTGGCCGAGTACGACGGCGGGAGCACGCTGCTCGCTGCCGTCCACCAGGAGGAACAGCCGGGAATCGGGTCGATGCTGGTCGAGGGACCGGGCACCTTCTGGGAGGCCTGGTGGATAGACGACGAGAATGTCGGCGTCGCCTCGCTTGATCACATCGGCCTCGGAGCTCCTTTCGCGGCGTGGGCGTGGCAGTTCGTGGCCGGTCTTCGTGCCAAGGAACCCGGCTTTCGGCGGTTTGTGGTCGAGCCCCGACTCACCGCGTCGGTTTCATCGGCGACGGTGCAACGGATGACCCGCCACGGCATGATCGACGTCGCGTGGACCGCGCACGACAGCGTGTTCGTCTGCGACGTCACCGTCCCCGTCGGCACCACTGCCGACATCGTCGTACCGGGCGGAGAGACCGTGACCCTCGACTCCGGACACCACCGCGTGCGGCGTGCGATCCCCTTCCTCACTCCGGTGGTGAATAGGGTCGAGCCCCGCGCCCCGCGCCCGGGAGAGATATGGAAATCTGCCGCCTGGCGTCCGGTCGGGCCCGATACATCGGTGGAGATGGAACACGAGGTCGTCGTCTGCTCCCCCGTCTTCCACGAACCGATACCCGCGCCCACGCTCTCGATATCGATCGCGAACTTCAAGCCGGACGACGAACGATGGGTCACCCTCCATCCCGATGCTCCCCTCGATCTGAGGGCCGCTTCGTTCGCCTTCGCGCATGTGGACATCGACGGCCCCTACCTGACCGGTCGCGTCGTGCGGGTGCTCCTGCGCTTGACCTCGTCGGACGGCACGAGTGTCGTTGCGGAAGCACGCCCGCTCCCCATCGCCTGGAATCGTGTGAGCGTGGAACTGTCCGACTGGGCCGGCCGCTCGAGTGTCGTCGCCGTCGACGTCGGGGTTCGCTGGCACGACGAGCACGACGTCGGGCGCGGACCGTTCGTGCCCCTGTCGGATATGCAGCGGTTCCTCGCGATGCGGGTCGGCCTGGTCGGCTGGACCAGCAGCGCGCGCACGTGGTGAGGATCACCGCATGGACCCGCAAGACCGCGTGCCGCGGCGTACATGACGGAACAGCACCCCCTCAGTGGCCCCGCAGCGCCTCGGACGCGGCTCTCACGTGCACGCGATCGCCGTCGATCGCGGCATCGGTGACGAAGCGCTCGAGCTCGAATCTGTGTTCGCCGTGGGAGACGTCGGGTATCTCGGAGCCGTCGGGCAGCACGACCGTCGCGGTGACACCGACGGGGACCCGCGCCATGAGGCTGAAGCGAGAGCCATCGAGGTGCCATTCGATCGCGATCTCGCCGTAGGGCGACAGGTGACGAGCGCTGCCGGCTGTGAGGCCGCCCCCCACCGTTGGTGCCAGACGCAGTTCCCGATAGCCGGGCGCGGTCGGCTGAAGCCCTGCGATCTCACGGTGCATCCAGTCTGCGACCGCACCGAACGCATAGTGGTTGAACGACGTCATCTCCCCTTCGTTCACTCTGCCGTCCGGCAGCATGCTGTCCCAGCGTTCCCAGATCGTCGTCGCGCCCAGGTCGACGGCGTGGAGCCACGACGGGAATTCATGCGTCAGCAGCATGCGGTAGGCCGCATCCCGACGGCCGGAGGCACACAGTGCATCGAGGATGACCGCGGTACCCAGGAAGCCGGTTGCCACGGTGTACCTCTGCTGCTGCACGAGTTCGGCGAGGCGAGATCCCGCACGAGTGCGTGTTGGCCCCTCGGGGACGAGGCGCCAATGCAGTGCCAGCGCGTACACCGTCTGGCAGTCGCTGCGGATCAGTCCGTTCGATGAGACGTACTCCGCACAGAACGCCTGCCTCACCTGCTCGGCCAGGATCCCATAGCGACGCGCGTCGGCGGGCTCGCCGACCACGGCTGCCGCCCGCGCGAGCAATTGCGCGGAGCGGGCGAAATAGGCCGTAGCGACGACCGCGGGATCGGCCTGCGCTCTTGCCGGGTCGTCGGGCGGAGCGAGAGGATCGAGCCAATCCCCCAGTTGCTCCCCTGTTGACCAGAGACGGGTGGGGCCCGCCAGTTCAGCCACCCGATCGACCCACCGGCACATGCTGCGGTACTGGCGTCTGAGGATGCCGACATCGCCGAATCGTTCGTACAGTACCCAGGGCACGACCACGGCCGCGTCCCCCCAGCCGGCGAAGGCCTTGACGTCACGGAAGACCCGCGGGATCACCGCAGGAACCGTCCCGTCGGGCAGCTGGTCAGCCGCGAGGTCGCTGAGCCAGGACGAGAGGAACCCGGCGACGTTGAAGAGAGTGGATGCCGCCGGGGCGAAGACCTGTGTGTCGCCGGTCCAGCCGAGACGCTCATCTCGCTGGGGGCAATCGGTCGGCAGATCGAGGAAGTTGCCGCGCATTCCCCACACGATGTTCTCGTGCAACTGATTCAGAGCGGCGTCGGATGACGAGAACCATCCCGTGCGATCGAGCTGGCTTCCCAGGACGACCGCCTGGATGTCGGTGGTCGTCAGTTCGGCCACGCCCGTGATCTCGGCGTAGCGGAAGCCATGGAACACGAGTTGGGGCTCCAGGACCTCGACGCCGGTTCCGGCGAGCAGATAGCGATCGGTGGCCTTGGCTGACCTCAGGGGTCGCAGAGACAGCTCGCCTTCCTCGAGCACCTCGGCGTGCCGGACGACCACCTCCGAGCCACGGCGACCTCGAGCGCGCAGCCTGACCCAGCCGACGAGGTTCTGACCGAAGTCGACGATGTGTCTGCCGTCGAGCGTCGTGTTCACAGACACCGCAGCCGTCGTCTCGATCGCACGCACGGGGGGCGCTTCAGGGGCTGCGAGGCTCGCCGAGGGCGCGGGCACGACGGTCACGCCTCCGCCGAGCGCCGCGTCGTCGGCGACCCGCAGATCCGTGAATTGGCCGTCGTAGAAGTCATTGAGCAGCACCCCGGATGCGCCGCTTCTCCAGGACCCGTCCGTGGCGACGCGCTCGACTCTGCCATCGGCATAACGCAGCTCCAGCTGAGCGAGAAGGGCGAGTCGGTCGCCGTACGGCCGACCACGATGCAGCGCGAACGACGCTATTCGACCTCGATACCACCCGTTGCCGAGAAGTGTGCGGAACGAGTTGTTCCCCTCGCTCACCAGGACGGTGACGTCATAGCTCTGGTATCGGATCCGGTGATCGTACGACGTCCACCCCGGGGCGAAGTGGTCCTCGCTCACGGGAACACCGTTGATGCGCGTGACCATGATCCCGAGTGCGGAGACGTAGAGGCGAGCGGTCACGATGCCGGGGCCCACGACGAAATCCGTGCCCAGCACAGGCGCCGGGTCGTCGACGCCGACGATATCCGTCGGTGTCACCCATGAGGCGCTCCAATCCGTGGGAGAGAGCAGCCCCGCCTCGATCGTTGCCGGCTCACTCCAAGGAGTCCACTCGTCTGCATCCCCGCCCCGCACTCGGACGGTCGCCCGCTCGCGCGACGAAAGCGGCTCGAACGGCCACTCCACGAGCACCTGCTCGGCATCCGCTGCCGTGTGCGTCTCGACCGCCCCGTTCGCCCGCGTGAGCTGCAACTCACGCCGTTGCTGACGCCACTGCGGGTTAGTCGACGCGTACTGCCAGGAAAGGCGCGGTCGATCGGTGCCGACGAGGGTCGATGAGTTCGTCACCCCGGGAAGGTTCGGAGCCAGATGCTCCGCGCGAACGCTCCCCTGCACGGTGGTATGCGGCACGCTCACGATCTACTCGAGTCCCGAACCCGCGACGCCCTTCGTGAACCATTTCTGGAACACGACGAAGACGACCAGTACGGGGAGCATGCCGATCACCGCTGCTGCGAACGTCACAGAAGGCGGGATGTAGGCGAATTGACCGCTTGCGAGGGGCGCCAGCGCGAGCGTCAGAACCTTCGTATCCTCGCCGGGTGCGGCCAGCAGCGGCCAGATGTACATGTTCCATGCGGTGAGGAACGTGACCACGGAATACGACGCGATGATCGGCTTCGCGAGCGGCAGGGAGATGCGGGTGAAGATCTGGAACCAGTTGGCGCCGTCGATGCGGCCGGCGTCGATCAGCCCCGGTGGCAGCGTGGCGAAGAACTGCCGGAAGAGCAGCACTCCCAGCGAGGCCTGGCCCGCGACCGGCAGGATCATGCCCCAGAAGGACCCGACGAGCCCGAGCTTGAACGTGACGACGTAGGTCGGGATCAGCAGCAGGTTGGTGGGCATGAACATGGGGACCACGAACACCGCGAGGATGATCGCTGCTCCTCGGAACGGAATCTTCGAGAGCGCGAATCCGGCAGGAAGGCAGATGGCGAGCTGGATGACGAGCACACCGAGAACGAAGACGAAGGTGTTGAGGATCGTGCGGGGCTCGAGGTACTCCATCGCTTTCACGAAGTTGTCCCACACCGGGGTGCTCGGCAACAGTCGGGGAGGATATTGCACGATCTCCTGCGCCGACATGAGCGAGCCCGAGAGCAGGTAGAACAGGGGGATCGCGATGATCGCGCCGAACACGATGACGGTCGTGTACCGGCCGAGGCGGAGGCGATTCGGTTTCATGTGCGTCTCCTATTTGCTCAAGCGGCTGGTCACGGCGCGGCCGACGACGACGATTCCGACGATGACGACGAGTTGCACCACCGAGAGAACGCTCGCGTATCCGACGTCCTGATTGATGAAGGCCTGCTGGTACGCGTAGAGACTCAGCGACCTCGTCGCATTGATGGGGCCACCGTTGGTCATGATCAAGGAGACATCCAATGACGCCGCGACGAAGTTGATCGTCTGCAGCACCCCCACAACGAGGGTCGTCGACATCACGTTCGGCCAGGTCATCGACCAGAGGCGACGCCACGGCCCCGCACCGTCGAGTGCCGCAGCAGCGTAGATGTCATCCGGCACTCGTTGGAGGGCGGCGAGGTAGAGGATGATCACGATCGGCAGAGCGAGCCAGATCATCATGACGACGAGGGCCGGCAAGGCGTAGACAGGGTCCTGCAGAAAACTGGGGGCGGTGATTCCGACGGCGCGCAGCAGCGCGGCGATCGGTCCTTGCCTCGGGTCGTAAAGAAAGATCCAGAGCACAGCCGATACCGCCACGGACAGGACGACCGGCACGAAGTAGAGAACGCGGGCGACGCCCATCCCCGGAAGGTTCGCGCTGACGAGAACGGCGAGCATGAAGCCGATGAACACGGTCGGGATGACGCCCAGCACGACGAACGACATCGTGACGCCGAGTGCCTTCCACGCTTCGGCATCGGAGAAGAACCGTGCGAAGTTGTCCATGCCGAGAAAGGTCGGAGTGTTGAAGAAGTTCCAGGAGAAGAAGCTCAGTCCGATGCCTGCGATGGTGGGCACCACGATGAACACGGCGAAGAGGAGAAGGGCTGGTGTGAGAAACGCCCAGGCTGCGAGCGAGTCACGCAGAGAGAAACGACGGTGTGTATTCATGGATCAGAGGGGGTCGGTGACACGTTCCGTCACCGACCTCCCCACCTTTCATTTCTCGAGGAGTGCGTTCAGCTCATCTTGGGCTGCGGTGTATGCCTCTTCGATGGATTTCCCACCGACGAGCACCTCTTGCGCGGCTTTCTCGAGAGCCGGCACCAGCTTGGGCTGAACCTCGTTGGGGATGGCGTTCGGCAGCTGAGCGTTGGCGACCGCGTACTGCGTAGCCGGGATCAGATTGGCGGGCACGGGGTTGGGATCATCGAGCCACGAACCGTTCTCGAGGCCGTCGACGGTGGCCGGGATGACCCCGTTGGGCTCGGCTTCCTTCATGCCGCCGTCCTTGGAGTAGAACCAGGCCATGAACTTCCACGCACCCTCCTTGTTGTCCGACTTCTCGGCGATCGACAGACCGTACGAACCGCCGCCGACCGTCGGGTTGCCATCGATGGTCGGGAGGTTCATGACGTCCCAGTCGTCGGCGAGGTCGGTGCGGTAACGCGAGACCGCGGGGCGGGTGTCGAGCGACATCGCCACCTGGCCGGCCGCGAAGTAGTTCCCGTCCTGCCCGCTCGCCGTCGGGTACGGCGACCCCCATCCCTCGACGTACGGAGCCAGAATGGTCTCCCACGCTTCGAGGCCGGCTTCATCGGCGAACACGAACTCGTTCGCCTCGGCGTCGTAGATCTCCGAACCGTATGCACTCAGGATGGGATAGTCCACGAAGAGCAGACCGCCGGCTGCAGCGGGTGTTCGCAGACCCCAGTAGGCGCCGCCGCTCGCTTTCGTGATCTGCTCGGCCACACGGTACAGATCGTCGTACGTCCACTCCTCGGTGGGCAGCTCGGTGACGCCTGCCTTCTCGAAGAGACTCTTGTTGTAGAAGAGCATCGTCGAGTCCGCGCTCACCGGGATGCCTGTCGTGGGGCCGTCCGCGCCTTCTGCCTGGTACTGATTGAGGAAGGCGGGGATGAAGCTGTCCCCCTTCAAGCCGTCCTTGCCCTCGTCGAGCCAGGGGCCGAGGTCATGGAGCAGGTTGTTGGAGACGAGAGTCTGGTTGAGGCTGTCGTAGTTGAAGACGATGTCAGGCAGCGTCGACGACAGACCCTGGGTCACCAGCTGCTGGATGTAGTCGTCCTGTCCATCCGGGATGGCCTTGACCTTGACCGGCGCCTCGGGGTTGGTGGCGTTGTACACCTTCGCGTACGCCTCGAACTGGGGAACGAGACCCGAGTTCATGCCGATCACCACCGGCGACGTGCTCCCCTCGCCGCTGTCGGCGCTGCACGCCGCCATGCTCGCGGTGAGACCGACGATCGTGCTCAGGGCGGCGATCCGTGCCCAGCGGGATTTCATTGTGACCACTTCGTCACGTCCTTGTCTGTAGAGGTGTGGGTGCAGAGCTTCAGCGCCACGGCCGTCGACCGACAGCCTGGCCCCTCGAGGCAAATGAGACGTTTCATCTCCCCTCTGATTAGACACTGGCGCTCCATCCCTGTCAACTCGCGCACCGACTTTTCTTTCCCGGATCGTGTCCTCCCCGGAACACCGGCGGTCGACCTCTCATCCGGCAACGGCACGGATGCGAGGCCGTGACGGGGGTGGTGCCTGCGGGGATGCCATCCGGCCAAGCCAGGCGCGGTAAACGGACTCCCCGGGCACCGAAGACCCGAGTCGTGGACAACCGCTACCCCCGTGCAGGGGGTGCAGAGCGGCCGGCCCGCACATTTCCGCAGCACGGCCGACGGGGATGACGGCGACGGCCCCTGGCGCTCACCGAAGCGAGCACCAGGGGCCGGAAGCCATCCGCGGCGAGAGGAGATCAGCCCTTCACGACGATGCTGACGATCTTCGGCGCGCGCACGACGACCTTCACGATCTCGCGGTCGCCGATCGAGCGGATCACCCGCTCGTCGGCACGAGCCAGGGCTTCGAGCTCGGACTCGCCGATACGCGCCGAGACCTCGAGCTGTGCACGGACCTTGCCGCCCACCTGCACGACGGCGGTGACCGTGTCCTCGACCAGCAGTGCGGGATCGGCGGACCTCCACGTCACGAGGCCGACGGAGGGCTCGTGACCGAGCATCTCCCACATCTCCTCCGCGGTGTGCGGGGCGATCAGGTCGAGCATCACGGCGATCGTCTCGGCGGCCTCGCGCACCGAGGGGTCCGCAGCACCGGCGTCCCCGTCGATCGTCTTACGGGTGACGTTCACGAGTTCCATCAGGCGAGCGACGAGCACGTTAAACTTCGTCTGCTCGACCAGAGCGGGAGCCTCCGCGAGCAGCTTGTGCGTCGCACGACGCAGTGCCGCATCGCCGCCGTCGAAGACCACGTCCACGGGGCTCGAGACCTCGCCGGCGACGCGCATGGCCCGCGCCAGGAACTTCTGAGCGCCGGTCGTGGAGACGTCGGCCCAGTCCTTGTCGTCTTCGACCGGACCGGCGAACGCCAGTCCGACCCGGAGCGCGTCGGCACCGTGGGCATCGAGCTCGTCCTGGAACAGCACAAGGTTGCCCTTGCTCTTCGACATCTTGGTGCCGTTGAGGATGACCATGCCCTGGTTGATCAGGTTCGAGAACGGCTCCGTGAAGTCGATCAGGCCCATGTCGAACAGCACCTTGGTGATGAAGCGCGCGTACAGCAGGTGCAGGATCGCGTGCTCGACGCCGCCGATGTACGAGTCCACCGGAGCCCAGCGAGCCGCCTGAGCGGGATCGAACGCCATGGTGTCGCTGTTCGGCGACAGGAACCGCAGGAAGTACCACGAGCTGTCCACGAACGTGTCCATGGTGTCGGGATCGCGCAGCACCGGGTCACCCGTCGCCGGATCGGTCGTGCGCACCCAGCTCTCGGCACCGCCCAGCGGCGACGTGCCCTTGGGCTTGAGGTCGAGTCCCTCGACGCTCGGCAGCTTCACGGGGAGCTTGTCCTCGGGGACCGGGATGATGCTGCCGTCCTCGGCGTGCAGCATCGGGATCGGCGTGCCCCAGAACCGCTGGCGCGAGATCAGCCAGTCACGCAGCCGGTAGTTCTTCGCCGCACGGCCGGTTCCGGTCGACTCCAGCTGCTCGATCGCGCGGGCGATCGCGTTGCGCTTGGACAGACCGTTCAACGCACCGGAGTTGATCATGCGGCCATCGCCGGTCAACGCGATGCCGGTCGATGCCGGGTTCTGCTCCTCGAGCGCGGCGCCCGTGTCGATCGGCACGCCCTCCTCGTCGACCTCGATCACGGGCATCGCGCCGGTGACGGGAGCGGTCGTGTCGACGACGACCTTGACCGGCAGGTCGAACGCGCGGGCGAAGTCCAGGTCGCGCTGATCGTGCGCCGGGACGGCCATGACTGCACCGTGACCGTAGTCCGCCAGCACGTAGTCGGCCGCCCACACCGGCAGCTTCTCGCCGTTGACCGGGTTGATCGCGTAGCGCTCGAGGAAGACACCGGTCTTCGGGCGGTCCGTGGACTGCCGGTCGATGTCGGTCTCCTTCTGCACCTGCTCCAGGTACGTCTGGAAGCGCTGGCGCACCTCGTCGGGCGCGTCGGCCGCGAGTTCGGATGCCAGGTCGGAGTCCGGGGCGACGACGAAGAACGTGGCGCCGTGCAGCGTGTCAGGGCGCGTCGAGAAGACCGTCACCGGCTCCTCGCGACCCTCGATCACGAAATCGACGTCCGCGCCGATCGAGCGGCCGATCCAGTTGCGCTGCATCTGCAGCACCTTGTGCGGCCAGAAGCCCTCGAGCTGGTTCAGGTCGTCGAGCAGTCGATCGGCGTAGTCCGTGATGCGGAAGTACCACTGTGTGAGCTTCTTCTTGATGACCTCGGCACCACAGCGCTCGCAGCGACCGTCGACGACCTGCTCGTTGGCGAGCACCGTCTGGTCGTTGGGGCACCAGTTGACCGGGCTCTTCTTGCGATAGGCCAGGCCGCGCTCGTGCATCTTCAGGAACAGCCACTGGTTCCAGCGGTAGTACTCGGGGTCGGACGTGTGCAGCACGCGGGTCCAGTCGAACGAGACTCCGTACGCCTGGAACCCCTCCTTCTGCTGCGCGATGTTCTGATACGTCCACTCGCGGGGGTCGGCGCCACGGCGGATCGCCGCGTTCTCGGCGGGCAGACCGAAGGAGTCCCAGCCGATCGGGTTCAGCACGTTGTGCCCGCGGTGGCGCCAGAAACGGGCCACGATGTCGGAGTAGAGATAGTTCTCCGCGTGCCCCATGTGCAGGTCGCCCGAGGGGTAGGGGAACATCGCGAGGACGTATCGCCGCGGCCGGGTGTCCTCGTCGCCGCCGGTGAGGAACGTACCGTTCTCCGCCCAGTACTTCTGCCACTTCGTCTGGATGGCGTGCGCCGACGGGGCCTCGTCGTCGGCGGGAGCGGTGGACAGGTTCTCAGACAACGAACGCACGACCAATCTGAAGGAAAAAGCGGGATCAGTTCAGGATATCGGAACGCCAGAGCGCAGGCATTTCCGCACCGAGCGCGGCGAGGGGCGCTCGCGCCTTCGTCGCCACCTCGGCGACTTCGGCCGCCGGCACGGAACCCCAGGTGATCCCTCCCCCGGCGCCGACGACCGCCCGTTCCCCGTCGATCAGGACGCTGCGGATGACCATCGCGAGGTCGAGCGCACCATCCGCCCCGATGTAGCCGAAGCAGCCGGCGTAGACGCCGCGCGGCCCGCCTTCCAGCTCGTGCAGTCTCGTCATCGCCGAGAGCTTGGGCGCACCCGTCATGCTGCCGGCGGGGAAGGCGGCGTCGAGCAGAGAACCGACGGTCGTCCCGGCCGCAGCGACACCGCTCACCGTGCTCACGAGCTGATGCACGGCGGGATAGCTCTCGACCACCCACAGCCCGTCCACCCGGATGCTTCCCGGTTCGCACACGCGGGAGAGGTCGTTGCGCATCAGATCGACGATCATCACATTCTCCGCGCGCTCCTTCCGATCGAGTGCGAGCTCTGCGGCCAGAGCGACATCCTCCGCCGGGTCGTCACTGCGGGGACGGGTGCCCTTGATGGGGCGGGTGCGGATGACGCCGCCGTCGACGTGGAGGAACTGCTCCGGGCTGGCGCTGAGCAGCGTGCGGTCGCCGATCCGGAGAAATCCGCCGTGATGCGCGGGCGTCGCAGCGCGCAGGCGACGGTAGACGCCGACGGCATCATGCGGGCCGACCACGGTGAACCGCGTCGTCAGGCACAGCTGGTACGCGATGCCGGCGCGGATCAGATCACGGCAGCGTTCGATGAGCGCGGCGTACTCCTGCGGGTCGTGTCGCCCCTCGGCGACACGGGAGTCGCCGTCGGGTAGCGCCTGCAAGACAGTCTCGTCCGGCGCGTCCTCGACAGCGGAGACTCGAGCCGCCCAGGCCGGGAGGTCGCCGTCGGCGCTGAGCGCCCAGACGCGCCGCGCGGCGTGATCGAAGGCGACCACGTGCGTGGCCCGCAGCCAGGCGCCGCCGGTCTCGTCGACGCGCCCGCTCACCGGGGCACCGGCGGCCGCGGCTCCGGACTCGTAGTCGAGCCAGCCCACCCATCCTCCGGAGAACGGCGGAACGGTCCGATCGGCCGGAGCGCCACCCAGTGCCACCTCCCGTGGCAGGGACGAGCGCTCCCCCGTGCCGACGAAGCTCCAGCCCTCCGTGGCATCCGCTCCCGCGTCGAGCCAGAAGAGATCCGCGACCTGCGCCTCGAGCATCCGGAACACGGACGACGGCTTCACCCAGGAGGGAAGTCGTCGAGCAGTCAGCTGTTCGGGCACCTTTCCAGCCTAGGACCGGGCCGCTCCCGTATTCTCATGACGTGGACGACCTCCTGCTCTGGCTCCTCGACACCGTGCAGTCGATCGATCCGGTCACGCGCACTCTGGTCGCAGGTCTCGCCGTCATGCTGGAGACCAGCATCCTCATCGGACTCATCGTCCCCGGGGACACCATCGTCATCATCGCCTCGATGGGCGTCGCCACCGTCTGGGAGGGCATCGCGATGGGCGTCGCCGTCGTGATCGGCGCGCTGATCGGCGAGAGCATCGGATTCTGGCTCGGCCGATGGCTCGGCCCGCACATCCGCGTGTCCTGGCTCGGCCGTAAGATCGGCGAACACAACTGGGTCAGGGCAGAGAACTATCTCGAGCGCCGCGGCGGCATCGCGATCTTCCTGTCGCGATTCCTCCCGGTGCTGCACTCCCTCGTCCCCCTCACCGTCGGTATGAGCGAGTACCCCTATCGCAAGTTCCTGGCATGGACCGCCCCGGCATGCATCCTCTGGGCAACCGCGTATGTGAGTGTGACCTCCCTCGCGGCCGGCAGCTTCCGCGAGCTCGTGGATCGCGTGCACTTCGCGGGCTACATCTTCGTCGGCGTCATCGCGCTCTTCCTGCTCCTCGCGTACTTCGGCAAGAAGCTGCTGCAGCGGCTCGAAGCCCGCCATCAGGAGGCACCGGAGTCGGCGACCGACTCCGACGTGAAAGACTGAGTCAATGGCATCGGCTCCCCCAGCCCCCCGGATCCACTGGTTCGCCCGACTCGAGCATCGCTTCCATGTCTGGCGTGAAGGTCGTGCGCGCCGCCGCGGCCGTGTCGCCACGATCCTCCCGTTCCCCGGTTACGGCGGCCCCGGCTGGGTGCGCGTGGTCGGCCGAGTGCTGATCGTGCCCCCGCAGCGGCGCACCCGCGACGGTGAGCCGGCGAGCGTGCGCGGCTGGCGCAGCTTCGTCGGGATCCCCGTCGGGTACGCGTCCGTGACCGTGCATTTCGGAGAGACGACGCATCAACTGGTCGCCGACCGCGGCGGCGTGGTCGATGCGAAGATCCCCGTCGACCTGGAGCCCGGCTGGCAGACGTTCATGATCTCGGTCGAGGGACAGGAACCGGTCGAAGCAGGCGCCTTCATCGTCGCGGAGGGGACCACGTTCGGCGTCGTGTCCGACGTGGACGACACCGTCATGGTCACAGCCCTGCCGCGTCCGTTCATCGCGTTCTGGAACTCGTTCGTGCTCGACGAGCACGCCCGCCTCCCCGTCCCTGGGATGGCCGTGCTCCTCGACCAGCTGCTGCGGCAGCACCCCGGCGCGCCGATGGTGTACCTGTCCACCGGCGCGTGGAACGTCGCCCCGACCCTCTGGCGGTTCCTCGGTCGTCATCTCTTCCCGGCAGGCTCGATGCTCCTGACCGACTGGGGCCCGACGCATGAGCGCTGGTTCCGCAGCGGGCGTGAGCACAAGCTCACCAATCTGCGTCGACTGGCGACGGAGTTCCCCGACGTGAAGTGGCTGCTGATCGGCGATGACGGTCAGCACGACGAAGCGATCTACTCGCAGTTCATGGACGAGCATCCCGATTCGGTCGCCGGCGTCGCCATCAGACGCCTGCTGCCCGCCGAGGCCGTGCTCGCCGGTGGACGCGCCGACCGCGAGCCGCATTCCGAAGACGTGGCACCGTGGGTGAGTGCGGAAGACGGCGCCGGTCTCCGCGACCTCCTCGGCGAAGTCGGCATCCTGCACTGACGAGAACACGGCAGACATGGACACGCTCGTCGAGAAGGCGATCCCCCGCGATGAATGGCTCGCCCGTGAGCAGGCGCATCAGGAACGCGCGGACACCCTGACGGCCGGACATCGCGAGCGCGCCGCCCGATCCGAGAAGCACCCCGTGTGGGACTTCCTCCACACCTACTACTCCTACAAGCCCGCGCAGCTTCGGCGGTGGCACCCGGGAGCAGGCGTCGAGCTGCAGGATGCGCCGGAACGCCTCTCCTGGCGCTGGTATTCGCCCGGTGACACCGAGGGCGGCGCCGTGCCCGACCCCCGGTCGTTCGCACAGGAGAAGGCGGACCTCGCCGCCCTCGTCGAACGGATGCTGCGCCGCACGGCCTCGCGCCCCGGCCAGTTCGGCTGTTTCGGACTGCACGAGTGGGCCATGGTGTACCAGGCGGACGAGCATCGCCACGCGGTACCGCTGCGTCTGGGACAGGCGGGCACGGATGCGGTCGTCGAGAACCATGACCTGCGCTGCACGCACTTCGACGCGTTCCGGTTCTTCACCCCGGAGGCCGTTCCCCGCAACCGCACGCCCCTGAGCCGTGAGGATCAGCCGCTGTTCGAGCAACCAGGGTGTCTGCACGCAGGGATGGATCTCTACAAGTGGGCCACGAAGCTCGGACCGCTCATCCCGGGCGAACTCCTCCTCGACTCTTTCGAGCTGGCGCGCGACATCCGGCTGCTCGATATGGAGGCCGCGCCCTACGATCTCTCCGCCTGGGATGTCATCCCAGTGCGCATCGAGACGCCCGAGGGCAAGGCGGAGTATGTGCGTCGGCAGCGCGGATTCGCCGAACGCGGTGCCGCTCTGCGCACTGCCCTGCTGGCCGCGTGGCTCGGCGACGGCGCACGAGCAGCGGCCTGAGCGTCACTGCACCGGTTCGCAGTCGGCGCACAGCGTCCACCGCGCGGATGCTGCAGCCAGCTGCGTGCGCAGCGTGAGCACCCGCGTCGCCGCCTCTTCGAGCCGGTCCTTCGGCAGCGTGCCGGCGTCGACCGCGGCCGCGATTCCGGCCGCCATCTTCCCGGCCGTCTGCGCGTCGGAGCCCGCGATCATCAGCACCAGGTCGTTGCCGGCGGCGATCGCGGCGACGCCGTTGGCGACCGGATCCGCGTAGGCGGGATTCCCCGACGACAGCAGCATGCCGAGGTCGTCGGTCACCGCCACCCCGTCGAAGCCGAGCTCCTCCCTGGCGATCGCGTGCCACTTCGGCGAGAGGGAAGCAGGCAGGGCGTCGACGGCGGTGTAGGCGAGATGCCCGTACATGAGGAGAGACGCTCCGGCATCGATGCCCGCCGCGAACGGAACGGCCTCGGTGCTGCGCCATTCGTCGAGTCCCATGCTCGTGCTCGGGATCGCGGAGTGCGAGTCGCCGGGGGCGGCACCGTGTCCGGGGAAGTGCTTGAGCGTCGACGCGACGAACTGCTCCTGTGCGGTGGTGGCGGCCGCCACCCGATCCGCGGAGCTCGCGGGGTCGGTGCCGAGTGCGCGGCCGTAGATGAACGTTCCCGAGTCGGCCGTGAAGTCGGCCACCGTGCCGAAGTTCACCGTGATCCCCGCCCGTGCCACGAGAGACCCTCGGGCCGTGAACGCTGCGGAGGTGTCATCGACCGGCTGCCCCTTCAGCGTGGTGGAGGCCGCGTAGTCGTCGCCGTGCAGCCGCGAGACGATGCCGCCCTCCTGGTCGACCGCGATCAACGGGGGCGACGCGGGATCAATGGTCATCGCGGCGGTGAGAGCCTGCAGCTCGGTCTCCGTCGCGGGGATGTTCGCCCCCATCAAGATGAACCCACCGAGACCGGACTGCATGTAGGTCCGGAGCGCGGCCGGGTCCGTTCCCGACACGTGGCCCATGACCACCGTGGAAGCCTGCTCTGCCACGGACATCGCCTGCACCAGAGCGGTCGCATGCACGGCCGGGCCGGTGGTCTCCCCGCCCGAGGAGACGGCGGTCGGGGTGTGGGAGCCAACCGTCGACGGGATGGGCGACGCGACGGCTGCCGGCGAGGCGCACATCGCTGCCGTCGCGACGACCGCCAGTGCTCCTGCGGCCCAGCGACGGTATCGAGACATGACGGGTCCTGTGCGGTGTGGACGCGTCAGCAGCCGAGCGCCTCGGCGATCGGCACCGCCGAGCCGGCGTCGCCGTTGCCGTTGCCGTTGCCGAAGCGGATCGTCCGTCCGATCGTGCACGGTCCGTGGAGCGCTGCGGCGATGACCGCGGCGACATCGGCCCGCGAGACGGCTCCGCTGCCCGCGGGGTCGATCTGGATCCGAGAGGTCGGCTCGTCGAACGTGAGCGTGCCGGGGGCGAGGATCGTGCCGTCCAGCGCACTGCCGCGCAGATGCTCGTCGGCGGCCCACTTCGCGTCGGCGTAGGGGAAGAAGGAGTCGTTCTCTGGCACACCGTGATCGGCCGTCGAGCCGAGCCACGACACCATCACGTAGCGGCGGACGCCCGCGAGCTCGGCCGCGTCCATCGACCGCTGCGCGGCATCCCGATCGACCGCGTACGTGCGCTCCGGGGATCCGCCGCCGGCACCGGCCGACCACACGACCGCATCGTGTCCGCGGATGATCTCGGCGATCTCCTCCACTCCGAGATTCTCGACATCGGCGACGAGAGCCGTGGCCCCCGTCGCTTCGACATCGGAGGCGTGCTCCGGGTTGCGGATGACGCCGGTGACCTCATCGCCGCGGGCGACGAGCAGTGGCGCGAGCAGAAGGGCGATGCGGCCGTGGCCGCCGAAGACGATGATGCGCGACATACCCTCACCCTACGCGCCTGCTCCGATGTCAGCGTGGGGTCTGATCGCTGTCGATCACGAACGCCTGCGGATGGCTCGGCAGATAGCGGACGACGACCGGCTCGCCGCTGGTCAGGAACGCATCGCGATCCGGGTACACGGCGGGCGTGAAGAAGTTGCTCTCCAGCGTGTACTCGACGCCCTCGGCGGTCGTGAAGGTCACCCAGTCCCCCTCCAGCGTCCCGGTGGTGGGGCGGCCGTTGTCGTAGATGTACGCCCGGGTCACGGGCACTCCGGTGAGGCTGAGGATCCCGATCACGAGCGATCCGACCATGAGGAACGCCAGCACGCGGGCCCCGACACGGACGACGCCGGCCCAGACCCGACCCCGCGGACGTTCCGTGGGGTGCAGGAGGCCCTCCCGCTCCCGGATGCTCCGCAGCGCCTCGCCCGGCACCGCACCCCGAACCGACAGCGCGAACAGCCCGAGAATCGAGAACCCCGCGATGAAGACCATGGCATAGCCGTGCGAGGCCGGGAAGTTCACCAGCCAGATGAGGGTGTCCATCGGGTTCATCGGGCCGTCTCCTTCTCGATGGTCACCGCGACGGTCTGCGGATCCTCCCGGCGGTAGAACGCCCACACGGGGGCGCCGACCTGCAGATGCGGGATCGCCTGGGGGTACACGAACACGGTCGTGTCGGCTTCCCAGGTCGCCGCGCCTTCCGGCACCATCAGCACCCGCAGCGCGAGTTCGCTCTGCCCCTCGCGACGTCGGCCCGTCGGCCGCACCTCAAGCACCGACGCCGGCACCTGGGTGCCGCTGGTGCGCGCCCGCACCTGACCGGGGTCGATCAATCCCCGGTCGATGCGCCACTGCAGCATCGCGTCGCGAACGGCGGGGTCGCTCAGATCCGCGAGTTCGACGGTGTCCTGGTCGGTCAGGCTGTAGCGCACCGGAAGCGGCAGCCCGACCTGGAGCGTCGCCAGGTCGGTGGGCTGCACGAGCATCCGGAGCTGGCCGATGAAGTCGTCGGCGGCGCTCGGGGTGACACGGATGAAGAGGTCGTACTGCGGGACGTCGTTCACCGTCATCCCGGTGCGGGAGACCTCGACGATCGTGCCGACGTCGATCTGCGCCTCACCGCGAGGAGTCCTGCGACGCGCGATGCCCGACAGCATCCCGCCGAAGGTCAGCAGCAGCCCCCATGCGACTCCGATGATGATCGGACCGCCGAGGGTGTCCTCGCCGGCGAACGGGAGGATCGACCGGCGCTGATCCACCCCGAACAGCCCTTCGCCGACCCAGATCACGAGCCAGGCGGACAGCAGCAGCCAGACGACGAGGAGCACGATGCGGAGCATGTCCTCAGCGTAGCCAGGCACCGTTCTCCGCCCGCGCATGAATCTGCGCGCCGGGCCCTCGTCCGACGCGGCGGGGTCCTCTACACTCAGGGCAACGATGCCGACCCGAACGGCATCCCTCCCGACAGCAGGACGACGATGCCCACACCGCTGATCGAGCGCGAGATCACCGCGCCCGTCTCGCTCACGACTCCCGACGGAACGCTCAACCGCGATGCGCTCGGCTGGTCCCGCCTCCCGCTGCACGACACGTCCGGGATCCCCGGACGTGGTCGCTGGGGGCGCAACAAGCGCTGGGAGTACTGGAACGTGATGACCCCGTCCCACATCATCGCGTTCACCGTGTCGTGCGTCGACTACCTGGCTCTCCACGAGGTCTGGGTGCTCGACCGCGCGACCGGGGAGGACATCGGCTCGACGGTGGTCTCCCCCGGAGCACGCTCCGCGACCCTGCCGCCATCGCTCGGAGACGGCTCGACACAGGCCCGCACCCGCCGGATCACGCTCGACATCGACGAGACGTTCGACGGCACGCGCCTGCGAGGCACCGCGCCCCGGGTGTCGTTCGACCTGCTCGCCGCCCGGCCGCCCGAGCACGAGTCACTCGGCGTGGTCGTGCCGTGGCGTCGTGGGGAGGACATCCGTCGGTTCCAGTACACGGTGAAGGATGTGGCGCGGCCGACGACCGGCACCGTCGCGATCGACGGCCGAGCCTACGACGTTCCGGTGGGCAGTTGGGCGGTTCTCGATCACGGCCGCGGGCGCTGGCCGTACCGCGTGCACTGGAACTGGGCGGCGGGCAGCGGCATCGTCGACGGCCGCACGATCGGGTTGCAGCTCGGCGCGAAGTGGACGGACGGTTCCGGAGCCACCGAGAACGCACTGCTCGTCGACGGCCGCCTGTCGAAGATCAGCGAGGAACTCGTGTGGGATTACGACCCCGACCGTTTCATGCGCCCGTGGCGGGTGCACGGCGCGGCGGCCGACCTCACCTTCTCCCCGTTCTACGACAAGAGATCGCGCACGAATGCGCTCGTCATCGCCAGTCGAACGGATCAGCTGTTCGGTGTCTGGTCGGGATGGGTGCGCGACGACACGGGTGCGCAGGTGCGCGTGGACGGCATCGAGGGCTTCGCCGAAGAGGTACTCAACCGGTGGTGACGCTCGCCCCCGCGGACCGCAGCGCGCGCTGCACGCCCTTGGCCGCGGAGCGCCCGGCACGATTCGCGCCGATCGTGCTCGCCGAAGGCCCGTAGCCGACCAGCTGCACCCGCGGATCGGCGACCGCGGTCGTGCCGCGGCCGTTCCGGTCGAGCTGGATCCCCCCGGCGGTGCTGCGCAGGTGCAGGGGCGCAAGGTGGCTGATGGCCGGACGGAACCCGGTGGCCCAGAGGATGACGTCGACGCGCTCGAAGCTGCCGTCGGCCCAGCGCACTCCGTCGGGCTCGATGCGCGCGAACATCGGGCGGCGTGCGGCGTAGGCGCCGAGACGCTCGGCCTCGCGTTCCTGCGGACGCAGCATGAGTCCGGTGACGCTGACCACGCTCTCCGGAGGGAGTCCTGCGGCGACACGCTGCTCGACCAGAGCGACCGCGGCGGCACCGGCTTCGGGTGTGAAGTCGTCGGTCCGCCACACAGGTTCCCGGCGCGTGACCCAGAGGGTGTCCGTGATCGGGGCGAGAGCGCCGAGGAACTGCACGGCCGACGCTCCCCCGCCGACCACGAGCACCCGTTTGCCGACGAAGTGCTCGGGGCCGGGGTAGTCGACCGTGTGCAACTGCTCTCCGACGAAGGTCTCCATACCGGGGAAGTGTGGGAGGAACGGATGCGACCACGTCCCGGTCGCGTTCACCAGCGTGCGGGTCGTCCACTCCCCCTCGCGCGCTCGCACGACCAGGAGCCCGTCTCGGTCCTCGACCCGTTCAACGTGCACCGGGCGGAGCACCGGGAGCGCATGCTTGCGCTCGTAGGAGGCGAAGTACTCGGGGACCGCGATGTTGGCGCGGGCGCCGTCACGCGGCGGAGGCGTGTCGTCGGGCAGTTCGGCGACGCCGTGGACGTCGCGCATCGTCAGGGCGTCCCAGCGGTGCTGCCAGGCTCCGCCCGGACGCGCATCGGCATCGAGCACCACGTGCGAGATGCCCAGTCGCGACAGGTGGAACGATGCCGAGAGACCGGCCTGCCCTGCGCCGATCACCAGACTGTCGAGGATGCTCACGATGAACAGAACGCCGCGCTCCTCGCGGTTGTTCCAGCCGCAGGACGACACTCCCGGGCGGCCGCCGCCGATTGGTGCTCGCGCGGATTCGTGTAGTACTCTTTTCAAGTTGCTCCGGCTTCTACGGAGCGGCATCTGGGCCTGTGGCGCAGCTGGTAGCGCACCTGCATGGCATGCAGGGGGTCAGGGGTTCGAGTCCCCTCAGGTCCACACAATCGAAACATCAGAACCCTGCTCCGCGGCGACGCGGAGCAGGGTTCTTTTCTTTGGACCGGGCGCGGCACACGCTGCTAGCGCGCTCCGCCTCGAGCGTCAACCCGATTCAGTCCGCGCCCTGCGGGGTTCTACGGTGAACGCACCCCGACGAAAGGATGCGATCATGTCGAACCCCATCATTCCTCCGGTGCCTCCGGTCCCCCACGACGACGACGCGGCCGGTGTACCCACCAGGGATGTCGACGGCGAACAAGTCCTCGATCCGGACGCCGATGACGCGCTCGTCGACAGCGCGGAGGCCGATCGTGTCGCCGCGGGAGCGGATGAGGACGAGGACGCCGGCGCCTGAGCGCCTCTCCGGCCCGCGAACGCCGAAGCGCACCTCCTCGATCATCGAGGGGTGCGCTTCGGTGTGTGACAGCGGGAAGGTCAGGTGGCCATCAGGGGCGGCCGGTGGGGAATGGCGATCGGACGGGTCGCCCGGCTCGAATCACGCATCCGCTCGACATCCTCGAGCACCTCGAATGCGGTCCCGTAACGGGTGGCGAGGGGCAGATCGCGAAGCCACGTCACCTCGACCTCGGTCTCGGCGAGCTCGTAGACGCAGGCGACCACATGACGCGGATCGTTCGGCGAGTACCGAAGGTCGTTGATCACCCATTCCGACGCGGTGATGCGATTCAACATGAAGCGCGGGTCGGGGAGTTCAGACATGTGGGGGCCCTCCAGGACTCTCTCAAGAAGAGCCTGCGCCATCCGCTCTCCCGAAAGAAGCCCCTTGACATCCCCCGCGGAGGATGCCGGGACGGCTCAGCGTCCTGGACGCACCGTCAGATCGGTGATCTCCGCGTCACGCGGAAGGTCGAGTGCCGTGAGGATGGTCGTGACGACCGCCTCCGGTGTGGCGAAGCGGTCCGGGTCGTACGCCTGCCCCTCCTGCTGGTGCACGCGCTCCTGCATCGGTGTCGCCGTGCGACCCGGGTAGATCGATGTCACGCGAACTCCGTGCGCGGCCTCCTCGGCGCGCAGCGCATCGGCCAGCGCCCTGAGACCGTGCTTGGACGCGGCATACGCCGACCATCCGGCGTTGGCGCGCAGGCCCGCCCCGGAGTTCACGAACAAGACCTGCCCCTGAGACACGCGCAGCACAGGAAGGAGGAGCCTCGTGAGCTCGGCCGGAGCGACGAGGTTGACGGCGAGCTGCTGCTCCCACAGAGCGGCCGTGAGATCAGCGACGTCGCCGAGGTCGACGACACCGGCGACATGCACCAGCGAGTCGATGCGCTCGGGGAGCTGCTGCTTCGAGAGCGCCCACGACAGGCGTCCCGGCTGAGCGAGGTCACCGACGATGACGGACGCACCGGGAAGGTCCGCTGCGATCTGCCGGGCGCGACCCGCATCGCGAGCCAGCGCCACGACCGCATCGCCACGGTCCAACAACCGTCGGGCGAGAACAGACCCGATGCCGGAGCCCGCACCGGTGATCAGGTGCGTGCTCATGTCAGCTGGCGTCTGCGGCGGGTTCGGCCACGTCGATCGGAACGACCGGGCAGTCCTTCCAGAGGCGCTCGAGTCCGTAGTAGACGCGCTCCTCCTGGTGGAAGACGTGCACGATAAGATCGCCGAAGTCGAGCAGCACCCAGCGAGCCTCGGCCCGCCCCTCGCGACGCACGCGCTTGTGCCCCGACTCGATCAGTCGGTCCTCGATCTCGTCGGCGATCGCGGCGACGTTGCGCTCGCTGTTTCCCGTGACGAGCAGGAAGATGTCGACGAGCGGGAGTGGCTCGGAGACGTTGAGCGCGACGAGATCCTCGCCGCCCTTGTCGATGGCGGCTTGGGCTGCGAGACGCAGCATCTCTTCGGCAGTTTCAGGTGATTGCATCAGATCATTTTCGTGGTGAAGGCGATGACGAGAACGACGCCGATCGCGAGGGCGAGTCCGCCGGCGATGATGGCGAGCGTGACCATCAATCGGTTCCCCTTCTCGGGGGCCGGAGGCCGGATGACTTCTCCGGCTGGTTTGATGGTGCTGACGGCCGAGCTCGCGGCGATCGGCGTCGGCGAGGATGCGGGGGGCAGCTCGCCATCGATGAGGACGGCGTCGACGTCCTTGCCATCCGTGGTCCCGAGCGCGTGGCCCTGCGAGCCGAGGCCCTGCGGCAGCTCGTAGGAGCCGGTGACGAGGATCTCTCCGGTGGACGCGACCGGGCCGGAGAGGGAACCCTCTCCCGGCGAGGGCGTGAAGATCAGTGCGTTGGGAGCGGAATGCTGCGACCCCGTGGAGTCTCCCACGCCGATCAACTCGTCGAAGGAGGGACGGAAGGGGGCGTGGGCGTCGGGGGCGTCTGCGAGCAGCCCCTCCCCGAAGGACGAGTTGACGGTCGGACGAACGGTGTCGTCGTCATCGCGGTCTTCGTCGGCATCGTGCACGTCGGCGAGGACATCGTCGTCGACGGCCGCATCGCCCGCGTCGGCGGGAAGGCCCAGGACAGCCTCGAGGTCTTCTTCGTCGACTGTCGCTTCAACGGAGGGCTCGACCGCGTCGAGCGGGACCTCGCCGACCGTGTCGGCGGCGACGGATGCACTGACGGGAGCGACGGCGACCTCGTCGTCCACGTCCTCATCGTCGTCGTCACCGGCGTCGACCGTCCGAGGGAAGTCCGGGATCCCGGAGACGATCTCACCGGAACCTGCTGCAGAAGTTTCTGACGCGGCCTTCGCGGGAGCTTCCTCCTGCTTCGGCGCTTCATCGGGCTGCTCGACGGGTGCGACCGCCGGCTCGTCGACCTGCTCGGCGGCCGACGCCGCCTCCGCCTCGTCGGCCCCGATCACGGAGACGGAACCGGTGCGGGCCCTCTCCTGCTCGCGAACCTGACGACGGGTCAGCGGTGTGTCACCGTTCGCCTCTTCGGCCACGGGATCCGGCAGCGGCGCCGGCTCGATCTGGACCGGTTCGGCGGCACGTGGCAGTGGGGGCGCCGGCGGTGCCGTCTCGGCTGCCGCGGCGGCCTCCTCGCTGGAGATCACCGGGTTCGATCCCGTCAACCGGATCTCCCGCAGCTGCTTGCGCGTCAGCGGACCGTGCCCTTGCTGATCCGATGTACTCATGCCTTGCTCCGATACAGATGATGCTTCGCGATGTACTGAACGACCCCATCAGGGACCAGGTACCAGACCGGCTGATCGTCACGAACGCGTTCGCGGCAGTCCGTCGACGAGATCGACAGTGCCGGCACCTCGAGTTGGCTGACGTTGTCGCTCGGGAGGCCGTCAGTGCTCAGGACATGTCCAGGACGTGAGACCGCGACGAAGTGGGCCAACTCCCACAACTCATCATGGTCCCTCCAACTGAGAATTTGCGCCACGGCGTCGGCTCCGGTGATGAAGAAGAGCTCGGCGTCGGGTCGATCCCGTTTCAGGTCACGCAGCGTGTCGATCGTGTAGGTCGGGCCTTCGCGATCGATGTCGACCCGACTCACCGTGAACTGCGGGTTCGAGGCGGTCGCGATGACGGTCATCAGATAGCGATGCTCGCTCGGCGAGACGCCCGACTTCTGCCACGGATGTCCGGTCGGCACGAAGACGACCTCGTCGAGGTCGAAGGAGTTCGCGACTTCACTGGCTGCGACGAGGTGGCCGTGATGGATGGGGTCGAATGTTCCGCCCATCACGCCGATGCGCGGGGGGCGCGTGGTCGCAGCGTCGTTCATGCGGGCCTAGTGGCCGTGTCCCGCCTCGTGGCCGTCCTTGCCGTGCTGCGCGGCCCAGGCCTCAGCCTTCGCCGAGTGACGGTTGGCGACGTTCTTGTACGAGAACGTCACGAGGCCGAGCGCGCCGAACACGATCGCGGCGATGACCCCGAAGATCAGCGTCTCGAGCGCGACGTTGCCGTGGTGCTCGGTTTCGGCAGCGGCCATCGCGATCTGTGCGACGAGGTTCATCCTGGCTCCGTTTCGTGGCGTGCTGTTCGGGATCCTGTGGGGTACAGCGTCCCCCAGTCTAGCCCTCAGCCGCGCGTCTGCCCCGACCCACGCGCGAGCCATTTCGTGCTGGTCAGCTCGGAGAGCCCCATCGGACCCCGCGCGTGCAGTTTCTGGGTCGAGATGCCGACCTCTGCACCGAAGCCGAACTCACCTCCGTCGGTGAATCGCGTGGACGCGTTCACCATGACCACGGCGGAGTCCACCTCGGCGAGAAAGCGCTCGGAACTGCGCGTGTCCGTCGTGATGATCGACTCGGTGTGTCCCGTGCTGTAGCGCCGGATGTGCGCGAGGGCTTCATCGAGCGAGTCGACGACCTTCATCGCGATGTCCAGGCTGAGGTATTCGGTCTCCCAGTCCTCCTCGGTGGCGGGGATCACGTTCGACATGAGCCCGACGACCATGTCGTCGCCGTGGATCGCGACACCCTCGCTCTGGAGAGCACTGGCCACCAGCGGCACGAGCCGCGGCGCCGCCTGACGATGCACGAGGACCGTCTCGACCGCGTTGCACACGCTCGGACGCTGCACCTTGGCGTTCACGACGATGTCACGCGCCCAGTCGTCGGGAGCGGTCTCGTCGAGGAAGATGTGGACGTTGCCGGCCCCGGTCTCGATGACCGGCACGGTCGACTCCGTCACCACGGTCTCGATGAGGCCCGCACTCCCCCGCGGGATCAGGACGTCGATGAAACCGCGACCGTGCATGAGCGCCTTCGCACCGTCGCGTCCGAAGTCGTCGACGGTCTGGATGGCCTCCGCCGTGAGGCCCGCGCTCTCGACCGCCGCACGCATGATCTCCACGAGCACGGCATTGGAGTCGTGAGCGGCGCTGCCGCCTCGCAGGACCACGGCATTGCCCGATCGCAGCGCGAGTGCGGCGATGTCGACGGTGACGTTGGGCCGAGCCTCGTAGATCGCGCCGACCACGCCGAAGGGCACCCGCACCTGCTCGAGCGCCACGCCGTTGGGCATCCGATGACCGCCGACCACACGCCCGACGGGATCGGGGAGCGCGGCGACCTCGCGGACGGCGGAGGCCAGAGCCGCCACCCGCTTCTCGTCGAGCCGCAGTCGATCGATCAGGGACTCGCCGATGCCCTCCTGCTGCCCGCGAGCGATGTCGCGACCGTTCGCCTCGATGATGCGCGGTGCGTCCGCCAGGAGCGCGACAGCGATCGCTTCGAGCACGCGAACCTTGGCATCGCTGGTGAGCGCTGCGGTGGATCGGGAGGCCTCTTTGGCGCGTTCGAGGCGCGCCTGCGGGGTCTGGTCGGTCATCCGTCCAGTTTATGAGCTGGCGGGTTCGAACCAGGTCCCTATTTCGGCGCCGGACAGCGCCTTGTCCACCAGATCTGCGCTGGTGACGAGCACGCCGATGCCGGATGCCGCGGCCAGTCGCGCAGCCGAGACCTTGGTGGCCGCCCCGCCGGTGCCGACGCTGTTGACCACGGTCGAACCGAACTCGAGCCCGGCGAGATCGGCGTCGTGCGCGACGATGTCGATGGGCTCCGCCCCGGGGTCTGTCGGCGGCTTCGTGTACAGCGACTCGATGTCGCTGAGGAGGATGAGCGCGTCAGCCTCGATCAGCTGCGCGACCAGGGCGCCGAGGCGGTCGTTGTCTCCGAACCGGATCTCCTGCGTCGCGACCGTGTCGTTCTCGTTGACGATCGGCAGAGTCCGCAGGCCCAGGAGCCGCTCCATCGCGCGACGGGCGTTGGAGCGAGACGTGGGGTTCTCCAGGTCGCCCGTGGTGAGAAGGACCTGGCCGGCGACGATGTCGAACGGGCGAAGCGACTCCTGATACCGGTACATGAGGATGTTCTGCCCCACGGCCGCGGCCGCCTGCTGGGTGGCGAGGTCGTTCGGCCGCGAGTCCAGACGCAAGAACGGAATCCCGGAGGCGATCGCGCCGGAAGAGACCAACACGACCTCTGTCCCGCGTGCGTGCGCCGCGGCGAGGGCCTCGACGATCACGGGGATGCGCCACGAGGACTCCCCGCTGATCGAGGACGAGCCGACCTTGACGACGATGCGTGATGCGGTCGCCAGATCAGCGCGCGTGCGTGCGGTCACTCGCCATCCTCGCGGTACGCGGCCAGGCGCTGGGTCTCCACCTCGGCACGTGCTTCGGCCTTGGCGTCCATGCGCTCGTAGTACTGCTCGCGTCGCTCCGACGTCGTACGGCGCGCGTTGGGTGCGAGACGGGGGTCGGTGCCGCGCGGCGCGCTCATGAGCTCCGCCGCCGAGGTCATCGTGGGCTCCCAGTCGAAGACGATGCTGTCGCCCTCGCCGATCACGACGGTCGATCCCTGCACCGCACCGAGGCGGAAGAGCTCATCCTCGACGCCGAGCTTCTCGAGGCGATCCGCGAGGTAGCCCACGGCTTCCTCGTTCTGGAAATCGGTCTGCTGAACCCAGCGCACCGGCTTCTCGCCCAGGATCCGGTAGACGTTGCCGTAGGTTCCACCCTCGACGCGGATGGTGAAGCCCTTCTTGGAGCCACGCGGGCGGATGACGACCCGCTCCGGCGGCGTCTCCAGCGCTGCTTCGGCGCGGGCCTTCTCGACGAGCTCGCCGAGCGCGAACGTGAGCGGACGCAGGCCCTCGTGGGAGACCGTGGAGATCTCGAACACACGGAAGCCGCGCGCCTCGAGGTCGGGACGGACCAGCTCGGCGAGATCGCGCGCCTCGGGCACGTCGATCTTGTTCAGGGCGACGAACTGCGGGCGCTCGAGCAGCGGAGTCTGCCCCTCGGGCACCTCGTAGGCGCCGAGCTCTGCGAGGATCACGTCGAGGTCGGAGATCGGGTCGCGCCCGGGCTCGAGCGTGGCGCAGTCGAGCACGTGCAGCAGAGCCGAGCAGCGCTCGACATGGCGGAGGAACTCGAGTCCGAGGCCGCGGCCCTCGCTCGCGCCCTCGATGAGGCCGGGCACGTCGGCGACCGTATAGCGGAAATCTCCCACCTGCACGACACCCAGGTTGGGGTGCAGAGTGGTGAACGGGTAGTCGGCGATCTTGGGTCGCGCGGCCGAGATCGCACCGATCAGGCTCGACTTGCCCGCGGACGGGTAGCCGACGAGCGCGATGTCGGCGACAGTCTTCAGCTCGAGGACGACGTCGCCCTCGTATCCCGGCGTGCCCAGCAGTGCGAAGCCGGGAGCCTTGCGCTTCGGGGTGGCGAGAGCCGCGTTGCCGAGCCCGCCCATCCCCCCCTTGGCGACGACGAACCGCTCGCCGGGGATGATCATGTCGATCAGGACCTCGCCCGCGGTGTTCTTCACCACGGTGCCCACGGGAACCGGCAGTTCGAGCGTCTCACCGAGGAAACCGGAGCGGTGGTCGCCCATGCCCGGACCGCCGTTGCCGGAGGAGCGGTGCGGCGAGTGGTGGTACGAGAGCAGCGTGCCGGTCTGCGGGTCGGCGACGAGCACGATGTCGCCGCCGTCGCCGCCGTTTCCTCCGTCGGGGCCGCCGAGGGGCTTGAACTTCTCGCGGTGCACGGAGACGCAGCCGCCGCCGCCCTTACCCGCACGCAAGTGCAGTGTGACGGTGTCGACGAACGTGACCATGTGCGGGTTCCCCTGGGTTCCTGTTTTATGACGGTGTGCAGATACACGGACGGGGCGAGCCGAAGCCCGCCCCGAACCGGATGATTAGTGTCGCGCTGAGATCACTCAGCTGCAGCGACGATGTTGACGACCTTGCGGCCGCCCTTCGCGCCGAACTGGACCGCACCGGCGGCCAGAGCGAACAGCGTGTCGTCGCCACCACGGCCGACGTTCACGCCGGGGTGGAAGTGCGTGCCGCGCTGGCGGACGATGATCTCGCCGGCGAGGACCTGCTGACCGCCGAAGCGCTTCACGCCGAGGCGCTGAGCGTTGGAGTCACGACCGTTACGGGTTGAGCTTGCGCCCTTTTTATGTGCCATGTCCTAGTCCCCTCGGGCTTACTTGATGCCGGTGATCTTGACGCGCGTGAGCTCCTGACGGTGGCCCTGACGCTTCTTGTAACCGGTCTTGTTCTTGTACTTCTGGATGATGATCTTCGGGCCGCGGAGGTTGCCGATGACCTCAGCCGTGACCTTGACCTTCGCCAGCGAGTCAGCGTCGGTGGTCACCGTGGCGCCGTCGACGAGCAGCACTGCGGCCAGCTCGATCTTCTCGCCCTGGGCAGCCTTGACACGGTCGAGCTGAACGATCGTGCCGACCTCGACCTTCTCCTGCCGCCCACCGGCGCGCACTACTGCGTAAACCACTTCATACCTGTTTCGTTGGGGAGCTCGCGGCTCCGAGATCTCACGGGAAGACTGTTGCTTGCATGCGCCGCAGAACGGCGGGCGCGAACGCAAGACTCTCCGCTTCGGCCGACGAGGACGACGCGGCATACGCACCAAGGGACTACTTTACCGGATGCGGGTCGGTGTCGCAAAGCGAAGCCGCTCCCGCACCCCCGCGTGTCGCTCCGCGGCCGACCCCGCCGGAGCGGTCGTAGGCTGACGAGGTGACCGTACTCGTCGACGACCCCCTCTGGCCCGCCCATGGACGCCTGTGGGCGCATCTGGTCAGCGACGAGAGCCTGGAGGAGCTGCACGCTTTCGCGAGAGCGAACGACGTGCCGGCGCGCGCGTTCGATCTCGACCATTACGACGTGCCGGAGGAGATGATCCCCCGGCTCGTCGTCGCCGGCGCCCGCCCCGTCAGGGGCAAGGAGCTGGTGCGCCGACTGATCGCCTCAGGACTCCGAGTCCGCGGCCGCGACCGGCGCTGACGGCTCGTTGTTCACCGAGACGGGTGTGCCGGTGAGAGCGGCCGTGCTGACCCGACGACGGCCTCGTCCCTGACCCGGAGCCTTCGGCTCCGGAAGGGCGTCGAGCACCGAGTCGAGCAGCTGCTCGGCGGGTGACTTCGGAGCCGAGCGATCGCCGCCGCGCTTCTTGCGAGCCTTCTTGGGTCGCTCGGCAGCCGTCGGCGCCTCGGTCACTGCCGGAGCGGTCTCCGCCTCTGCAGTGCCTTCTGCGGCCGGAACGATCGTGGAGGCGGCGATCTGAGCCAGTGCCGACTTCGCGCCCTCGGTGATGCTGTGGGTGACGTTCGGCGCGGCGGGCGCATTCTGGTTCTGCCCGTTGCCACCGTTGTTGCCGTTGCCGCCCCGCTGGCGACGACCGCTCTGACCGTTGCCGTTGCTGTTGTTGCCGCTGTTGCTGGAGCGGTGCTTGACCACCGGATCGTGATGCACGATGACACCTCGCCCGGCACAGACCTCGCACGCCTCGCTGAAAGTCTCGAGAAGCCCGAGTCCGAGCTTCTTGCGGGTCATCTGCACGAGACCGAGCGACGTGACCTCGGCGACCTGGTGCTTCGTCCGGTCGCGGCTCAGGCACTCGATCAGACGGCGGAGCACGAGATCGCGGTTGGACTCGAGCACCATGTCGATGAAGTCGACGACGATGATCCCGCCGATGTCCCGCAGGCGCAGCTGGCGGACGATCTCCTCCGCAGCCTCGAGGTTGTTCTTGGTGACCGTCTCCTCGAGGTTTCCGCCGGAGCCGACGAACTTGCCGGTGTTGACGTCGACGACGGTCATCGCCTCGGTGCGGTCGATCACGAGCGAACCACCCGAGGGGAGCCAGACCTTGCGGTCGAGCGCCTTCTCAATCTGCTCCGTGATGCGGAACGCGTCGAACGGGTCGGTCTCGTCCTCGTATGCCTCGACCCGCTCGAGCAGGTCAGGCGCCACGCTCTCGAGGTAGGCGCGGATGGTCTGCTGGGCGTCCTCACCCTGGATGAGCATCTTGGTGAAGTCCTCGTTGAAGACGTCACGGACGATCTTGACGAGCAGATCGGGCTCCGCGTGCAGGAGGGCCGGCGCCTGCTGGCTCTCGACCTGCTTCTGGACGTGCTCCCACTGCGCGGTGAGACGCTGCACATCGCGCGTGAGCTGGTCCTCGGTCGCGCCCTCGGCGGCCGTGCGCACGATCACGCCGGAGGACTCGGGGAGGACCTCCTTGAGGATCCGCTTGAGTCGCGCACGCTCGTTGTCGGGCAGCTTGCGGCTGATGCCGTTCATCGAGCCGCCTGGGACGTACACCAGATAGCGGCCGGGAAGGGAGATCTGGCTCGTGAGACGCGCACCCTTGTGTCCGACCGGATCCTTGGTGACCTGCACGAGCACGCGGTCGCCGGGCTTGAGCGCGAGCTCGATGCGTCGCGGCTGGTTGCCGGTCTCGACGCCGTCCCAGTCGACCTCGCCGGAGTACAGCACGGCGTTGCGGCCGCGGCCGATGTCGACGAACGCGGCCTCCATGCTCGGCAGCACGTTCTGGACGCGGCCGAGGTACACGTTGCCGATCAGTGATGCGTCCTGGTTGCGGGCGACGTAGTGCTCGACGAGAACTCCGTCCTCGAGGACGCCGATCTGCGTGCGACCGTTCTTGGAGCGGACGACCATCTTGCGGTCGACCGACTCGCGTCGCGCGAGGAACTCCGCCTCGGTGACGACGGGACGGCGACGACCTGCGTCGCGTCCGTCGCGGCGGCGCTGCTTCTTCGCCTCGAGCCGGGTGGAGCCCTTGATGGCCTTCGGCTCGGTGATGTACTCGACGACGCGCTGGCGCTGACGCGGCTCTTCGCGCTGGTCGTCTCCGTCGGATCCGCCACGGCGGCGACCGCGACCGCGGCCCCGACCCGATGACTCGTCCTGAGGCTCGCGCTCGGCGATGCGATCGAAGATGCGCTCGCCACGGTCGGGCCGTGCGGGCAGCGGGATGACCTCGGGCGCGTAGAAGTGCAGTTGTGTGGAGACCTGCGACACGAACACCTCGGGCAGCAGGCCGAGCGACACAGCGGTCACTGCGGCCGGAGCCTCGGGGGCAGCCGGGGTCTTCTCCTCAGCGGGCGCCTCGGTGGCAGCATCGGCTTGGTCTGCGGGCTCCTCGGTAGAGGCCTCCACCACCTGCGCTTCCTCAGCCGGTGCCTCGCCCACAGCGCTCTCCTCGACGATCGCCTCGGAGATGGCCTCGACGTCGGCGTCCGAAGGAGTCACGGCTTCGCTGCTCTCCGCGGAAGCGTCTTCGGCGACCTCGGACTCTGCTGCGACCTCGGCCTCAGCCGCGATCACGGCGGCAGCCTCGTCCTCCGCAGCGGCATCCGCGGCGGCACCGGCCGCAGCGTCGTCTGCGGCCGCAGCAGCATCCTCGGCGGCAGCGTAGCCAGCGGCCACGTCGTCGGCAGCGGCGTCGGCCGCAGCATCCGCCACATCGGCCGCGGTGTCGTCCTCGTTCGTCGATCCCTGCGGATCGTGGACCTCGGGAGCCGTGGGCTCCGTCAGCGGTTCCGCGGCGTCAGCCGGGGAGTCGAGGGTAGGTGCGTTGTTGTCATTGTTCTCATCGGCCATCTCTGGCTTGCTCCCTGCACGGAGCACTGCTGCTCCGTGAAATCTCATGCGGTACCCGCGGGTTCCGCGAACTCACTCGGTGTGCGACCGGCTCATGGCTCTGATCGCGTGGGGCATGGGGCCCCGAAGTCTGCGTCGACACGTGTCGCGGCAAGGCCGTTCATCGTGTCACAGGCCATTATCGCACCAAGTGGCTCCGTTCACGGCATCCCGTCGTGACCAGCGCGTTTTGTCCGGCCTGTTCTCGCCACATCCATAGCAGTCGTTGGGATAATCCCCCTATGAGCGAGCAGCGCACCCGCCCCGTCGTCTACGCCGTCTGGTTGATCTTCGCGAGCGTGGTCGGCTGGTTCGCCGCCTTCCAGCTCACGGTCGAGAAGTTCGCCAAGCTCGAGAATCCCGACGCGGTGTCGAACTGCTACGTGAGCGTGATGATCCAGTGCGACATCAACCTGAACTCCTGGCAGGGCGAGATCTTCGGATTCCCCAATCCGATCATCGGCCTCACACTCTGGATGGCCCCTCTGGTCGTCGGCGTCGCGCTTCTCGCCGGCGCGCGCTTCCCCCGCTGGTTCTGGCTCGCGTTCGGAGCCGGAGTCACGTTCGCCTTCGGCTTCGTCATCTGGCTCATCAGCCAGAGCCTGTACGCCCCGAACCTCGGTGTGCTGTGCCCGTGGTGCATGGCGACCTGGGCGGTGACCATCCCGACCTTCTTCGCGACCATGGTGCATCTCACCCGCAACGGGACCTTCACGAGCAATGAGAAGGTCATGGAGCGCGCGAACCGGCTGATGCCCTGGGTGCCGCTCGCGACGATCCTCGCCTACGCATTGATCATCCTGCTCGTCCAGCTGCGCGGCCTCGACCTCCTCGGCGAGGTCATCGGAATGATCTTCTGATTCGCCTTCGGGTGGAAGACGACGAAACCCGCCGCCGATCCTCGGATCGACGGCGGGTTTCGCGTACGGGTCTCAGTCGAACCAGATGCCGAGCTCGCGCGCGGCCGACTCGGGGCTGTCCGAGCCGTGCACGAGGTTCTGCTGCACCTTGAGGCCCCAGTCGCGGCCGAAGTCGCCGCGGATCGTGCCGGGTGCCGCCGTGGTCGGATCGGTCGTGCCGGCGAGGGAGCGGAACCCCTCGATCACACGGTTGCCCGCGAGACGGATGGCGACCGACGGCCCCGAGAGCATGAACTCGAGCAGCGGCTCGTAGAACGGCTTCCCCTCGTGCTCGGCATAGTGCTCGGCGAGCAGATCGCGGTCGGGCTCGACGAGGCGGATGTCGACGAGGGCGTACCCCTTCGCCTCGATGCGGGCGAGGATCGTGCCGGTGAGGCCGCGGGCGACGCCATCGGGCTTGACGAGGACGAGGGTTTCTTCGGTGGCCATGTCATTCACTCTCTGTCTGAGTCTCGGTCGTGGGCTCGGCGGGGCGTCGTGCGTCCAGTCGGGCCCCTCCGATGGTCGCATACGCCCACATCCCGCCGAAAATCAGGACGACGAGCAGGATGGCCGGGACGAAGAACGCCGACAGGGCCACGATCGCCTGGACGACCCACCCGGCCGGGATGGCCCAGGGCTTCGTGATCATTCCGGCGATGGCGATGCAGGCGAGCGCGAGGACTCCGCCGCCGACGATCCCCCACCACGGTTCGACACCGGCGGGGAGCTGGCGCAGGCCGAAGATCGTGAGCCCGACGAGGAACACCACGATCGCCTCGAACCCGAGGACGATGGGTGCGAGCTTCTGCACGAGAGTCCGCGGCGGCCGCGGTCGGCGCGCGGGCGCAGCATCGGCGCTCACGCGCGCCACCCCGACTTCCAGTCCTCTTCCTCGGCGAGGGCGATAGCCTCTCCGGCGAGGACGACCGAGCCGGCGATCACGACGGCGCGACGGTCGGACGCGGCCGCCCACTCCCGCGCAGCATCGGCAGCCTCGGCGAGGGAATGGTGCACGGTCGCGCGCTGACCGGTCTGCTCGACGAGGTCGGCGATCGCATCGGCGTCGCTCGCGCGATCCGAGTCGGGCGCCGTCGCGAAGACGTGCGCGACCCCGGGCGCGAGCCGACCGACGATGCCTGCGGCATCCTTGTCGGCGAGCACGCCGAGCACGAGACCCCACTCGTCGAAGTCGAAGCTGTCGTCCAGCGCCTGGGCGAGAGCCGCGGCACCGTGCGGATTGTGCGCGGCATCGACGATCACGGTCGGCGCGATGCCGAGCAGCTGCAGGCGCCCCGGCGAGGTCGTGCCCTGGAGCCCGTCGGAGATGATGTCGCCCGCGATCGCCTGGGTCGCTCCGCCGATGAGCGACTCGACGGCGGCCACCGCGAGTGCGGCGTTGTGCCCCTGGTGGGCTCCGTAGAGCGGCAGGTACTCCTCTGCGTACTCCCCCGCCAGCCCGCGGATCGTGAGAAGTTGGCCTCCGACGGCGAGCTTCTGCTCCGTGATGCCGAACTCCTCGCCCTCGAAGGCGATCGTCGCGTTGCGCTCCGCCGCCACCCGGCGCAGCACCTCGGCCGCCTCAGGAGGCTGCTGGGCGGACACCACCGCGGCACCCTCCTTGATGATGCCCGCTTTGACCTCTGCGATCTCGGCGATCGTGTCGCCGAGCCGATCCGCGTGGTCGATGTCGATCGGCGCGAACACCGCGACGTCGCCGTCCGCGGTGTTCGTGGAGTCCCACTCCCCGCCCATCCCGACCTCGAGCACCAGCACATCGACCGGCGCATCCGCCACGGCGACGAAAGCGAGGACCGTGAGCAGCTCGAAGAACGTCAGCGGCGCATCTCCTGCGGCCTCGAACTCCGCGTCGACGATGTCGACGAACGGCTCGATCTCGTCCCACGCGTCGGCGATCGCCTCGTCGGAGATCGGCTCGCCGTCGATCATGATGCGCTCCGTGAAGCGCTCCAGGTGCGGACTGGTGAACAGCCCCGTCCGCAGATCGTGTGCGCGCAGCAGGCTCTCGATCATCCGAGCCGTCGACGTCTTGCCGTTGGTGCCCGTGATGTGGATGACGCGGTAGGTGCGCTGCGGGTCGTCGAGGAAGGCGAGGATGCGCGCGGTGCGCTCCTTGCGCGGCTGCACCCATCGCTCTCCCGCACGGCTCAGCAGTGCCTCGTAGACGGCGTCCGCCCGCTCCCGGTCGTTCATGCTCCTGCTCCGATCCTGGTCACGGCGATCGTGAATTCGCCGGCGTTCGCATATGTGCCGGCGGGAATGACCGCGGAGAATTCGGGTGTCACTCCTCCGGCAGCGGCGAGGACGGTTCCGTGCCCGAAGATCGAATCGCCGTGCGCATCGATCACGAAGTACTGCTCGGCCAGCGTCTCCGCCGCGATGCCCGCGAGGTCGAAGGCGGAGACGACGGCCTGGGTGTCCGCATCATCCTGGAACCGGAGAACCAGCTGGATGCGGTCGCTGACGTCGAAGTCGGCGTTCTTGCGGGTCTCCTGCACGGCGCGGATCACGTCGCGTGCGAGCCCCTCGGCTTCGAGCTCGGGAGTCGTCCTGGTGTCCAAAAGCATGAAGCCGCCGGTCGGGACGATCGCGAGAGCTTCGCCCTCCGGACGCCCGGTGGTCTCGAGCACGAGCTCGTACTCGGCCGGTTCCAGGACGATCCCGCCCGCGGTCACGACACCGTCGACCTCGCTCCAGTCCCCCGAGCGCGCGGCCTGGATCGCCTTCTGCACGTCCTTGCCCAGACGCGGACCCGCCGCGCGAGCATTGACGCTCAGGCGGTGCGCGATGCCGTAGTCCACCGCGGTGGTGCCGGTCAGCGGCACGAGCTCGACCGACTTCACGTTGAGCTCTTCGCGAAGGATGTCCTCGAACTGCCCCAACGTTCCGGCCAGCGGCGACACGACGGTCAGACGCGCCAGCGGGAGTCGCACGCGCAGCTTCTCCTTCTTGCGCAGCGCGTTGCCGACACTCGAGAGCTCTCGCACGGCATCCATCGCGTCGCGGATCTCGTCGGCGGCGGGGAACTGCGTGTCATCCGGCCAGTCCGTCAGGTGCACGCTGCGCCCGCCGGTGAGGCCCTGCCACACGCGCTCGCTGATCAGCGGCACGAGCGGCGCCGCGACGCGGGTGAGCGTCTCGAGCACCGTGTAGAGCGTGTCGAAGGCCTCGCGGCTCTTCGGGTCCTCCGTCACGCCGACCCAGAAGCGGTCGCGCGAGCGGCGGATGTACCAGTTCGTCAGCACCTCGGCGAAGTCGCGCAGCCGCGCCGATGCCGTGGTCGAGTCGAGGCCTTCCAGATCGGCCCGCACATCGCGTACGAGGTCGCCCAGGCGCGCCAGGATGTAGCGGTCGAGTACATCCGCGGAATCCGTGCGCCATTCGGCCTCGTACCCGTCCGCACCGGACGCGTTCGCGTAGGTGGCGAAGAAGTACCAGGAGTTCCAGAGCGGCAGCAGGAACTCGCGGACGCCGGAGCGGATGCCCTCCTCGGTCACCGCGAGGTTTCCCCCGCGCAGCACGGAGCTCGACATCAGGAACCAGCGCATGGCGTCGGAGCCGTCGCGGTCGAGCACCTCCGAGACGTCCGGGTAGTTGCGCAGGGACTTCGACATCTTGTAGCCATCACTGCCCAGCACGATGCCGTGGCAGCTGACACCCGTGAACGCCGGGCGGTCGAACAGCGCGGTCGACAGCACGTGCATGACGTAGAACCAGCCACGGGTCTGGCCGATGTACTCGACGATGAAGTCCGCCGGTGCATGCGAGTCGAACCACTCCTGGTTCTCGAACGGGTAGTGCACCTGGGCGTAGGGCATCGAACCCGAGTCGAACCACACGTCGAAGACGTCTTCGATCCGGCGCATCGTGCTCTTGCCGGTGGGGTCGTCGGGGTTCGGGCGCGTCAGGTCGTCGATGTACGGGCGGTGCAGATCGATATCACCCTCGGGGTTGCGCGGCAGCGTGCCGAAGTCGCGCTCCAGGTCTTCGAGCGAGCCGTAGGCGTCGACGCGCGGGTACTCCGGGTCGTCGCTCTTCCAGATCGGGATGGGCGAGCCCCAGTAGCGGTTGCGGCTGATCGACCAGTCGCGTGCGCCCTCGAGCCACTTGCCGAACTGGCCGTGCTTGACGTTCTCCGGCACCCAGGTGATCTGCTCGTTGTTGGCGAGCATGTCGTCCTTGATGTCCGTCACGCGGATGAACCAGCTCGACACGGCCTTGTAGATCAGCGGGTTCCGGCAGCGCCAGCAGTGCGGGTACGAGTGCTCGTAGCTCTGCAGTCGGATCAGGCGGCCGTTCTCGCGGATCAGGCGCACCAGCGGGGTGTTCGCGTCCATCCACAGCTGACCCGCCACATCGGTGACGTTCGGGAGGAACTTCCCGCCGTCGTCGAGAGACAGGATCGTGGGGATGCCGGCAGCGCCCGCGACCCGCTGGTCGTCTTCACCGTAGGCCGGGGCCTGGTGGACGATGCCGGTGCCGTCGCTGACCGTGACGTAGTCGTCCACGAGGATGCGCCAGGCGTTCTCGGTGCCGTACGTCTCGGTGTCCGCGTAGTAGTCGAACAGGCGGTCGTAGGTGACGTCCTGCAGCTCGGCGCCGCGGACCGTGGCGTCGACCGCCGCGAGCGCGTCCTCCGCGCTCTCGTACCCGAGGTCCTTGGCGTAGCCGCCGACGAGCTCGCGGGCGAGCAGGTAACGGTGCGCGGACGACTCGATCGCGGCATCCGTGGTTCCGGCGGCCTGGTGCACGTCGGCGGCGCCGAGGGGGCCGGCGGGCAGCACGACGTACTCGATCTCAGGTCCCACGGCGAGCGCGAGGTTGGTCGGCAGCGTCCAGGGCGTCGTGGTCCAGGCGAGGGCGCGGACCCCCGTGAGGCCGAGGGACTCGGCCTTGGCTCCGGTCAGCGGGAAGGTGACGGTGACCGAGGGGTCCTGCCGCATCTGGTACACGTCGTCGTCCATGCGCAGCTCGTGCGCGCTGAGCGGGGTCTCGTCGCGCCAGCAGTACGGCAGCACGCGGTAGCCCTCGTAGGCGAGACCCTTGTCGTACAGCGTCTTGAACGCCCAGAGCACGCTCTCCATGTACCCCAGGTCGAGCGTCTTGTAGCCGCGGTCGAAGTCCACCCAGCGCGCCTGGCGGGTGACGTAGTCCTGCCACTCGTGCGTGTAGGCGAGCACGGAGCTCTTCGCCTTCGCGTTGAAGACGTCGATGCCCATCTGCTCGATCTCGGCCTTCTCGGTGATGCCGAGCTGCTTCATCGCCTCGAGCTCCGCGGGGAGGCCGTGCGTATCCCAACCGAAGACGCGGTCGACCTTGTGGCCGGTCATGGTCTGGAACCGCGGGAACACGTCCTTGGCGTAACCGGTGAGCAGGTGTCCGTAGTGCGGCAGGCCGTTCGCGAACGGAGGGCCGTCGTAGAACACCCACTCCGGAGAGCCTTCGCGCTGCTCGATCGAGGCGCGGAAGGTGTCGTCGCCCTTCCAGAACGCGAGCACCTCCTCCTCGATCTGCGGGAAGCGGGGGCTGGGCGCGACGTGGGTCCCTGAGCTCGTCGAAGGGTCGGCGGCGGGGCCGAAGGAGGAACGGGGGTAGGTCATCGTGTCTCGCAGTGGTCGTCGTGGCGGATGCTCCTGCGAGGACGACCCTCGCGGACCGCGGTACCACCTCGCGTGCCACGCCTTGCGACGCGACCACTCTCACTGCGGCTGTGACGGGCCTGCCCCGCTCGGTTCTACTGAGCGCCTCCCGAAGGATGCGCCGTTCTTCCGAGAGCTCCCCGGTGATGCCGGATCGATGCTCGTCCCTCCAGTGTACGCGGGTCCTGCGCCTGCGCGGCGCCTGCGGTTTCGCGGACAGGCACTGCGGTCGCCGCGGTCCTGCGCTTGCTGCGGCCTTTCGCGCTTGCCTCGGCCGGATTCGACAGAAACGGCCGAGGGAAGTGCGTAAGGCCGAGGCAACCGCGACTCGGGGGACGTGACTGCGGCGAAACACGTGAGTGCGGGGGCTCAGGCCTCGTGCAGCCCCTGCGCCACGGCGCGCATGACCAGGTCCTGCACCATGTGCCACTCGAACATCATCTGAGAGTACGAGACCCGGATGACGTGGTAACCCCTGAGCTTCAGCACCGCGTCGTGTCGGATGTCTTCGCTGCGCTGGGCACCGACATGGTGAGCACCGTCGATCTGGAGTATGAGGCGGCTGCCGATCAGAGCATCGACGCGATGCCCGGCGATCCAGATCTGAGCTCGCACCGGCACCCGGAGCCAGCGGAGCCGCTCGCGGATGTATGTTTCCAGCCCCGCATCCGAGAAGGGCGCGGCGGTGGCGAGTATTCGACGCGCAGTCGGTCGCCATGGGAGCCGACGGAGTTCCTCGATCGTCACGAGGGATCGGTTCAACGCGGACTCCCACGTGGCGAGCGCCTGTTCGAACGGCTCGCACTCCGCGATATGCGCCAGCACATTCTCGACCGGATCGACCAACGCGTCGGGGTGACGCGGGACGGGCGGCGTGCTCCAGTGCACCTTCGCGCGGAGTCCCCGTCGACTCGATGCGTTCGTCCCGACTGCGACGTGCGGAAGGCCGGACGCATCGTGCACCCAGAGACCGAGGCGGCCCGCCTGCGTCCGACAGGTGAGGGTCACGCCATGTCGGGCTGCCTCCAGGAGAAGGGGATCGGCCGCGGGCGAGGCGAGCCAACCGCGGCGGGGGCGGATGATGGCGCCGGCTCTGAGCGCAGCATCCACTGCCGTCCTGCCGAACCCGAGATCAGCGACGCGAGCGGATCGCACGATACCGCCGAGGTCAATGATTCTCGCCGCAAGTACCTCCGCCGTTCGCCGCACCCGTCCAGTGTCGGGGCCGCTCCGGCGCGGTGGCTGCCGCGCGCTCCGTGCCCGTGGACAACGAGCCGCGCTCGGCACCTGTGCACGAGAGGTGCGCGCGCAGCTGGTGCGGCCTTCTGCGTCTCCCGCGGCCAGATTCGGGAAGTTCGGCCGCGGGAGGTGCAGAAGGCCGCAGTAACCCGCAGCTCGCGGGAGCACCCGTCCCCCGCCCTGCGTGCGCCGCCTGCGACGGGTGTCCGCGGCAGGCCATAGCCTCGAGGGATGGCCCGCACGTCAGAGTCCCCCGCAGCGCCTCGCATCAGCGGTCCCGATCTCCCCCGCGAGTTCGAGCCCGCCTCCCCCGCACGCAGTGCCGACATCGTCGCCGCGAGCCTCGATCTCCACGGCACCGTCGACCTCGCCTACGCGACGCTCGAGCAGTGCACCGTGTCCGCCGATGCGGAAGCCGTCGATCTCACGGGAGCGACTGTGGTCGACGTCGAGATGTCCGGGGCACGCATCGCCTCCCTGCGTATGCGCGACGCCGGTGTGCGGCGGATGCGGATCAGCGGAGGACGCATCGGCACCCTCGACCTCAGCGAAGCGCGTATCTCCGAGCTCGAGCTGCGCGACGTGCGGATCGATTACCTCAACCTGGGCGCCGCGAAAGTGACCGACCTCGAGATATCCGGCTGCGCGATCCGCACGATCGACATGCCGCAAGCCGAACTCACCCGCGTCCGGTTCACCGCGACGACCAGCGATGAGGTCGACCCGCGGGGCATGCGCGCGAAAGATGTCGATCTGCGCGGCCTCGACGCGATGACGTACCTCGACGCCAACAGTCTCCGCGGGACGACCCTCTCCCCGTTCCAGGTCCAGCAGCTGGCGCCCGTGATCGCGGCGGGTCTGGGCATCCAGATCAAGGACTGACGGGACCGCTCGCCGCCAGCAGCTCCTGCGTGAACGGATGCTGCGGCGCCGCGAACACGTCGGCGGTCATGCCCTGCTCCACGATCCGGCCATCCTGCATGACGAGAACCTCGTCGGCGACGGCTCCGACCACGTCGAGGTCGTGCGAGACGAGGATCATCGTCAGCTGCCGTTCGCGCTGCAGTCGGGCCAGCAGCTGCAGCACCCGCTCGCGGACCGAGGGATCGAGCGCCGACACAGGTTCGTCGAGGACCAGCACCTCGGGATCAGCCGCGAGCGCCCGGGCGATCGCCGCACGCTGCCGCTGTCCGCCGGAGAGCGCACGGGGGAGACGGTCGGCGAGCTCGGTCGCGAGGCCAACTTCGACCAGTAGCTCGGCCACCCGCTCGGCCCTTCTGCTCCGTGGCACACCGACGGCCTCGAGCGCCTCGCGGAGGGAGCGGCCGATCGTCCATCGGGGGTCGAAGGCGCCAAGCGGATTCTGGTGCACCAACTGCACCCGCGGCGTGCCGATCCAGCGCAGCGAACCGGTGTCGGGCTGCTCGACACCGACGATCATCCGTGCCAGCGTGGTCTTCCCCGATCCGGACTCGCCCACGACGCCGAGCGTGTGCCCCGCCGAGACGGTGAACGAGGCGTCTGTGACCGCCGGCACCGCGTCGAAGCTCTTCGAGAGGCTGTCCACGACCAGCACGGGCGTCGACTCCGTCTGCACAGCCCCGCGGGGTTCGTGGATCGTCGCCGCGATCAGCTGACGCGTGTACTCGTGCTGCGGGTTCTCCAGCACCTCGACCACCGTGCCGGATTCGACCACCCGCCCGCCCTTCATGACCAGCACCCGGTCCGCGAGCCGCCGGACGGCCGCGAAGTCGTGACTGATGAAGACGAGCGCCGTCCCCGCATCCGTGATCGCGCGCAGCAGACCGAGGATCCGGGCCTGCACGGTGGCGTCCAGCGCGGTCGTCGGCTCATCGGCCACCAGCACGACGGGAGACGCGGCGATCGCGGAGGCGATCAGCGCCCGCTGTCGGAGTCCCCCGGAGAGCTCGTGCGCATACTGTCGGGCGCGACGCTCGGCATCCGGCATCCACACCCGTTGCAGCAGTTCTCGCACCCGGGCATCGAGCGCCGCCCGACCGCGCACGATGCGGTGCAGGCGCAACGGCTCCGCCACCTCCGCACCGATGCGGCGCAGCGGGTCGAGCGAGACCAGGGCGTCCTGCGAGACGAGGCCGATGCGGGCGCCTCGGAGCCCGCGCCACCCGCGCTCGGAGAGCGTCGCCGCGTTCCGCCCGTCGACGGTGAGCGTGTCGACCGTCACCGTCGCATCCGACGGCGCGAGCCCGAGGAGTGCCCGGGCGGTGAGGGTCTTCCCCGCGCCCGACTCCCCGACGATGGCGACGCACTCCCCCGGCTCGACCGTGAATCCGACGCCGTCGACCACCGGGTCCGCACCGAACGCGATCCGCAGTCCCCGCACCTCCAGCGCACTCACGTCGTCCGCCCATCTGCGCGTGCCCGCAGGATGCGCCCGATCACCGTCACCGAGACGACGGTGAGGGTGATCGCGATCCCGGGGAAGACCGCGATCCACCACGCCTGTCCGAGCACATTGCGTCCGCCGGCGAGCATCAGCCCCCATTCGGGCGTCGGCTCGGATGGCCCCAGACCCAGGAAGCTGAGGCCCGCGGCGGCCATGATGCTCGAGCCGATGCCGATCGTGGCGAGCACGCTGAGCGCCCCGATCACGCCGGGGACGACGTGACGCGTGAACGTCTTCCCCTTCGGCACGCCCAGGATCCGCGCGGCCTCCACGTGCTCGGCGACCCGCAGCGTCTGCGTCTGCACACGGGCGAGCCGGATGTACACCGGAACCGCTGCGAGCGTCACCGCGATCGCGATGTTCACCGGCCCGGGTCCCAGCACCGCGACCACGACGAGAGCGACGAGGAACTCGGGAAATGCCATCAGCACGTCGTTGACCCGCATCACCGTGGCGTCGACCCCTCTCGGCGCGACCCCGGCCAGTGCACCGATCACGAGGCCAACGGCGAGCGCGATCCCCGTGGCGAGCAGTCCGATCCCCAGCGAGCGTCCTGCGCCGTAGACGACACGCGAGTACACGTCGCGACCGCTCTGGTCGGTGCCGAAGAGATGCTCGGAACTCGGCGGGAGCAGTGCAGAGCGGACGTCGGTCTGCAGCGGATCGTGGGTCGCGAGGACTCCGGGGAAGAGCGCGGCGAAGACGATCACGGCGAGCACCGCCGCGGCCGTCCACAGCAGCACACGCTGTGCGCGCTTCATCGGATGCCTCCGGAGCGGGCCGCTCCGACCCGCGGATCGATCAGGGGATGCACGAGCTCGACGACGAGGTTCACGACGACGAACACGAGTGCGCTCAGGAGGATGATGCCGGTGATGACCGGGAGATCGCGGTCGCTGATCGCGGCGAGCGTGACGCGGCCGAGTCCCGGCCGGGCGAAGACCGTCTCGACGAGCACCGCCCCACCGAGCACGGAACCCGTGAGGTACGCGGCGAGCGTGATGGCCGAGGCTGCACCGTGGCGCAACCCGTGCCGCACCGTGAACCACGAAGGGCTCGCCCCGCGCGCACGCACGGTCTCCGCGAACGGCATCCGCTCCGCCTGCATCAGGCCGTCGCGCAGCACCTGGCTCAGCAGCGCCGCGACCGGAAGGGCGAGGGTGATCGCCGGGAGCACGAGGGTGGCCGGGTTTCGCGCCCCGGAGACCGGGAACCAGCCGAGGCCGAAGGCGAAGACGCTGAGCAGGATGAGCCCGATCCAGAAGACGGGCGACGACAGCACGACCAGCTCGATGCCCGCAGCGACGGTACGAGCCACCGGGCCGCGCACCAGCACCGCGACCGCGAGCGCCAGCACCAGGGCGATGAGGAGCGCGAGGGCCGAGAGCTGCACCGTGGCACCGAGCTGTCGGCCGATGACCTCGGTCACCGGCATCCGCAGCTGGTACGACTCTCCCAGGTCGCCTCGGGCGAGTTGCCCGATGAAGCCGAGGTACTGCTCGAACGGCGGCCGATCCAGCCCGAGGTCCGCGCGGATCCCGTCTTTGACCGCCTCGCTGACCTGCGCCTGAGGTCCGAGCATCACCGACACGGGATCGCCCGGGATCACCCGGAAGGCGAGGAACGCGACGGTTGCGGCACCCCACAGGACGATGACGAGGGATGCGGCGAGGCCGGCGATACGGACGAGAGCAGCCTTCACCACTCGTGCCCTCCGCTCAGCCGGCGGATCAGCCGACGGTCACATCGTAGAACAGCGGCCGACCGTACAGGTCGTACTGCAGTCCCTCGATGCGCTCGCCGACCGCGGTGATCGCCGACGGGCTGTACAGCGGCACGATCGCGGTGTATTCGGCGTTCCACTGCTGCACCTGCATGTACAGCTCGTTGCGCTCGTCCTGATCGCTGCTGCCGACGGCCTGCTCCAGAAGCGCGTCGATCTTAGGGTCGCTCACCTGAGACGCGTTCTGGAATCCGTCGGTGTGCAGGTGGGCGCGCAGCAGATCCGGATCGACCCCGGAGAATCCCCAGTCGGTCAGGTCGAACGTCTTCGGCTCGTACTGCTCGTTGTAGGCGCCCGGTTCGAGCACCTCGCGCTTCACCTCGAAGCCGATCCCCTTGAGGTCGGACTGGATCGCGTTGGCGAGGGCGGCGTTGTCGTCGGGAACGGGCGTCCAGGCTATCCACCGCACCGAGAGGCGCTTGCCGTCCTTCATGCGGATGCCGTCGGCGTCGCGCTCGGTCCATCCGGCCTCATCGAGCAGGGTGTTCGCCGCGTCCTGATCGAACGGCCAGCTGTCCTCGAGCGATGCGTCATAACCCGGGGTGGTCGAGCCGAGGATGCTCCACGCACGCGGGAACTGTCCGAAGTAGATCTCCTCGACCGCGGCGTCGATGTCGATTCCGCGGGCGAACGCCTGACGCACCTTCTCATCGGCGAACACGCCGTACTTCTCGTTCAGGTAGAGCGAGTACGGCAGGCCCGGGTACTCGATCGAGTCGACGGTGATGCCGTCGCCGAGGTCCTTCGCGAGATTCGGCGGGATGTCGCTGGCGAGGTCGGCCTCGCCGCTCGTCACGACGCCGGTACGGACGGAGGCCTCCGGCTGGATCTCGACACGGAGCGTCTCGAACTTCGGCGCCTTCTCGTCGTGCGGCCCCCACGCGTAGTCGTCGTTTCGCGTGTAGACGATCTCCTGGTCGGGCGTGTACTCGGCGAGCACGAACGGACCGGTACCGACGTTGATGTCGGGGCCGCCTGCCTTGAGCTTGTCCGCCGACTCCTCGAGCACGGCGGGCGAGTAGAAGCCGAGCTGCGGCGTGCTCGCGGCCTGAAGGAAGGGTGCGTACGGCTGGGTGAACGTCACCTTCACGGTGTCGTCGTCGACGACCTCGGTCCCCTCGTAGAAGGCTGCGCCGAGCATGCTCGCCGCCTGCTTCGAAGCCGTCTTCGGGTCGACGATGCGATCGAAGTTCGCCTTGACCGCCGCCGCATCGAACTTCTCGCCGTCGGTGAAGGTCACATCGTCGCGGAGCGTGAACGTGTACTCGGTGCTGTCGGGCGACACCTCCCACTCCTTCGCGAGCCAGGGCGTGAACGTGCCGTCGTTCTCCTGGAAGACGAGCGAGTCGAGCACCGCGCGCTGCACCATGCCCGAGACGTCGAGCTGGCTGACCTGCGGGTCCATGTGACCCGCCGACAGGTTGGCGCCCTCGATGGACCAGACGAGCTCTCCGTCGCTCTCTCCCTCGGAGCCAGGAGCAGCGCAGGCGCTCAGCACCAGAGCGGTGGCGGCGGCGAGCGCGGCGAAGGGCAGGAGACGACGCACGGGGTTTGCGGGCATGACGATCCTCAGGACGAACGGGGCGGGATGCCTCCAGTCTACGGCGATTTCTTGGACTGGGTCGAAAAGCGTGCCCCTGCGGCTCTCGGGGTCGTCACTCCCCGTCGAACACGATGCGATGCCGGTCGGCGGGCGAGGTGAGCTCGTCCTCCGTCCGCGTCTCGCCGTGTGCGATGACGGCGAGACTCAGGCTCTGCACGCGAGGCCGGGGAACACCCACCAGGCGCGCTTCCACGCGCAGGTCCGCGCTCTCTCCGGCGATCCGCCAGCGCAGCTCGGCCTCGGTGGCGGCTGCGATCAGCCGCTCGGCGAAGGGCTTCTGAACGGGGCGGATGCCGCCGATCGTGGCGATGTGCGCAGCGAGCCGGGAATCACGGATTCCCGGTGGCACATCCTCGAGGACGTGATCGGCCAGGCCCGGATACTCGGCGGCGGATCGGCCCTGTCGGATGGCGGCATCGATCGCCAGGGCCGCGGTCACGGTCTCCGGCCACGGGCGCACCACGGCCGACGGCGCGTCGGCCGTCTCGAGCGCGTCCTGCAGTGCGGCACCGGCCACACGCCGCGCACCGAACTCGTCCGAGTTCCCGAACGCCACCGCGCCGATGCCGGTCGCCGTATGCCAGCGCATGTGGGCGGAGAAGCCCGGAAGGCCCCCGGAGTGCTGCATGATGCGGCCGAACCGCCGGTCCTGCTCCACGAAGAGTCCGTACCCGTAGCCGGCACCGGCGAGGTCGCGCCCGTCGAACATCCCCGACGGCACGTCGATGGGTGTCCGCGGCTGCTGCATCTCGATCCGCGAGGAGGGAGCCAGCACCTGCGGCGCGAGCGGGTCGTCGGTGAAGGCCGAACCGAGGAACCACATCCAGGTGGCGATGTCGTCCACGGTGCTGAACATGCTTCCGATGCAGCCGAGGGCGCCTGTGCGCACGTAGGGCTCGGGGTGGAAGGTCGTGCCGTCGTCGAAGGTGCGGAAGCCGCCGGCGAGGGTGTCGTGCGCGTAGCCGTCGGCCGAATGGGCGGTGCGAGTCAGTCCCAGCGGATCCAGCAGGGTCTCCCGCACCACGTCCTCGACAGCGCGTCCGGTGACGGCCTCGACCGCCGCGCCGACCAGCGACTGCCCGAGATTGGAGTACTGGTACGTGGTTCCGGGCGCGGCGGCGAGCAGCATCCCCTCGGAGAACAGCGCCGCGATCTCTGCGCGGGAGTCCCCCAGGTGGCGGTCGACCCAGGCGTTGTCCTCGCCGAGCCCCGACCGGTTGGAGAGCAGCAGGTCTCCGGTGAGCACGGCATCCGCGCCCCGGTGCCTGGCGCGCACGGCGGGGAGATACTCGGTGATCGGGGCATGCAGATCGAGGGCACCACTGTCGCGCAGCGCGAGTGCTGTCGCGGCGAGGAAGCTCTTCGACATCGAGGCGATCCGGAACACGGTGTCCCGACTCGTCGTCGCATCGTCGGCGCGCGGGTGTCCGTGGGTGCGGACACCTCGCACCTCCCCGCGCTCGCACAGGGCGACGATCGATGCCGGGGCGGTCCGACGGGCCCGCTCGTCCAGCCCGCGCCGGAGGGCACGATCCACCGCCGGTGTGGTCATCGTCGGTGTCTCGAGCGGAGCGGGCGCCGCGGTCACGCGCGACCTCCGACCAGAATCTCGTCGGCGAACGCCTCGACGAGAGCACGGCTCACCTCGGTGTTGCGCGCGTCGACCTCCTCGGCGGCGGCGATGAGTCGCGCCAGGGATCGGCCTTCTCCGCGCAGGGCGGCGTCGTCCCACCGGGCGAGATCGGCAGCCGAGGCCTCGGGGTGGAACTGCACGCCGCGCACGTGCCGCCCCAGCCGGAAGGCCTGGATCTCGATCGCGTCGCTGGATGCGAGCAGCACCGCCCGCGGAGGCAGACGGGTGATCATGTCCTGGTGGTTCTCGATCATCGGGGCGCCGTCGCCGAGCGTCGTGATCACCGCGTCCTCCCGGCCGGACGGGGTCGGACGGATGGGCGTCGCCCCGCGCTCGACGGGGCCGGTCTTCGCCTTCACCTCTCCACCGGCGACGTGCGCGAGCACCTGCGCACCCAGGCAGATGCCGAGCGTCGGGAGGTCGCGGTCGATGGCCTCGGCGGCGAGCGCGCGCTCGGCCACGAGCCAGGGTGCACGATCGTCCTCGTCCGGCATCAGTCCCCCTCCGAGGAGCACCAGCCCGGAATAGCCGTCGAGAGTGACGGGAAGCTCCTCCTCCGCGCCCACCACGGGGTCGACCGCGATGCCGCGATCGGCGAGCCAGGTCCCGAGGCGCCGTGGTCCGGAGCTCGCCGAGTTGACGACGACGAGCACGCGCGGGCTCACAGCGCTCCCTCCCGCGTCGACACATCGACGGCGGGCACCAGCGCGGCGGTCGCGGGAGGTGCGGCCCGCCCTGCCAGGAAGGACTCGTGGTCGCGATCGGAAGCCTCGAGGACCCGGAGCACGTTCTCGTGCGCGAGACCGGCGAGGTCGGCCTCCGACCATCCCCGCGCTCGCAGCTCGGCGAACAGCGCCGGGTAGCCGGAGACGTCGGCGAGACCGTCCGGCATCACGTCGGTGCCGTCGTAGTCCGCGCCGATGCCGACGGCGTGCGGTCCGGCGACCCGCCGGATGTGGTCGAGGTGATCGGCGACGTCGCCGACGCCCACCACCGGCGCGTCGCCCTCGCCGCCGGCCTCCCACCAGTCGCGGCGGGCCTGCGAGACGAACGTGGGCACGAAAGCGACCATCACCACTCCGCCCTGGGCGCCGATCGTGGCGAGCACGTCGTCGGGGACGTTGCGCGGGTGATCGCAGAGGGCGAGAGCACCGGAGTGGCTCACCATCACGGGGCGGGTGGTCTCCTCGAGCGCGTGACGCATGGTGGTCGGGGCCACGTGGGAGAGATCGATGAGGACACCGATGCGGTTCATCTCGCGCACCACCTCGCGGCCCCATGAACTGAGACCGCCGTGATGCGCGTCGTCGGTCGCGGAGTCGGCCCAGGCGGTCGTCCGCGACCAGGTGAGCGTCATGTACCTCGCTCCCAGACGGGCGTACTGGCGCAGCACCGCGAGCGAACCGCCGAGCTGGCCGCCGCCTTCGATGCCGATGAGCGAGGCGATCCGCCCCTCCGCCATCGCCTGGCGCACGTCCGCAGCGGTCCGCGCGAAGGCGAGGCGTTCGGGGTGCGCGTCGACCAGGCGGTGCACGAAGTCGATCTGCTCCAGCGTTCCGACGACCTGTTCGGCACCCTGCAGCACCGGATCGACCCACACCGACCAGAACTGTCCGGCCACCCCGCCGATCGCGAGACGGGGAAGGTCGGTCTGCGTCGACGGCACGCCGTCCGCGAGTTCCTCCACCCCGTACCCGAGCAGGGTTCTGCTCGCCCATGCCAGGTCGTTGTGTCCGTCGATCACACTGTCGAGCATCCGCCGTGCACCTCTCTCAGTCCTCGCGCGCATCCAGCGCCGCGTTCATCCGCGCGGTCAGGTCATGGTCGATGACCCGTTCCGCGCCGTCGAGCTGCGCCACCGGAACCGCGCCACGCGTGCTGGAGCACAACCACAGCGCATCCGCCCGATCCAGATCGTCGCGCATGAGCACCCCGATCCTCGTCGGGACGCCGGTGATTCCCGAGAATGCATCGGCCTGGGTCGTTCCGGGGAGGACGCCGAGCTCGGCGGGTGGTGTGACGAGCTCGCCGCCGATGCGGGCGATCAGCGTCGAGCGGGGTCCTTCGAGCACGAATCCGTCTGCGCTCACGAAGATCACGTCGTCGGCGCCGCGACGGGCCGCTTCCCGGAGGGCGGCCTGATTCACCGCGTAGGCGAGCGACTTCGCTCCCTGCAGCAGCCAGGGGGCGGTCTGCATCACGTCGTGCCGGTAGCCGCGATCCAGCACGACGGCACGGACGCCACGGGCACGGACGCCGGAGGGGTCGCTGCCGGCGAACCCGAGCACCCATCCGGTCGGCCCTGCCGGGTCGAACTCGTCGCCCCGGGTCATGACGAACTTGATGGAGGCGATCTCCCCCTCCTCCAGCGCTCCGGGAAGGGACACCTCCGCGGCCGCCCGGAGCACCGCGGCTCGCCACAGGTCGCGTCGGGGCGCGGGCAGCTCCATCAACGCCGCCGAACGTTCGAGGCGCGTCAGATGGGCCTCGAGCGCCTGCGGCCTGCCGCCGCGGACCACGGCGGTCTCGAACACGCCGTCGCCGCGATTGACGCCGAGGTCGGTCGCCCTGACGATCGGCTCACGCGGGTCGATCGGGTGGATGCTCTCCTCGACGGCGGACGTGCCCGACAGGTCGAGGCGATACAGCAGCAGCGCACGCATGATGGTCCTCTCCGGAATGGGCGTCTCACCCGTGCGTGAGCGCGGGGTCACGCACGGCGGAGTCGGCGGAATCCCAGGTGCGCAAAGCAGCCCGCTCGATCCGCTCCACGAGGACGTCGTGGCCGATGCCCGCTCCGCGAGGAACCTGCACCCGGCCCTCGACCGCGGTGACGGGTGGGGCGATGATGTCGTCGACGTAGTACTTGTCGGAGCCGGAGACATCCGACGGGAGCAGGAACCCGGGCAGTGCCGAGATCGCGACGTTCGCCGCTCGACCGATCCCGAACTCGTGCATGCCCCCGCACCAGACGGGGATGCCGGCGTCGACGGCGAGGTCGTGCGCCGCCTTCGCGACGGTGAGTCCCCCCATCCGCGACACCTTGATGTTGAGGATGCGCGCGGCGGAGAGCCTGATCATCGTGCGCAGATCGCCGAGCCCGACGACGGACTCATCCAGACACACCGCCGTCCCGATGCGGGCCTGGAGCGTCGCGTGCGCCACCATCTCCCGCGGGGCGAACGGCTGCTCGATCATCGTCAGCCCCAGTGCGTCGAGCTGGGTGAACACGGCGGCGGAGTCGTCGTCGTCGGGATAAGCGCCGTTCGCGTCGACGTGGAGGTCGAGGTCGGGATACGCGTCGCGCACCGCTCGCACCGGCTCCACGTCCCACCCGGGGGCGATCTTGAGCTTCACGCGCGGATATCCCGCGGCGCGCTGCAGTTCCACCTGGCCCAGGAGCTCGTCGATCGACGGCTCGATGCCGAGCGAGACTCCCGCCACGACCTCGTCGCGGGTGCCGCCCAGCGCCGTCGCGAGGGCGATCCCCCGTCGGCGGGCGAAGAGATCCCACACCGCGCCGGAGAAGCCCGCTCTGGCGAACTCGTTGCCGCGCACCCGCGCCCACGTCATCTCCAGGTCGGCAGGCTCCTCGCCCTCTGCGTCGACCAGGGCCGGGACGAGGTAGCGGGTGGCGATCTCCCATGCGGTCGTGGTCGTCTCCGCGCCGAAGTACGGGTCGCTGGGCGCCGCGATCTCTCCCCAGCCACTGCGGCCTTCCTCATCGGTGGCCTCGACGAGGATGTGCTCGATGCCCGACTTGCGGTGCGAGCTGGTCTCGAAGCTGTGCCGCAGTTCCTGACGCAGCGCGAACAGCCGGATGCGGGTGATCCTCACGTCTCCGCCTCCTCGTCGACCTCGGGCCGCGAGGGATCCGAGCTGTAGAGCCCCAGTCGCGCGACGAGCCGATCGCGCTCGGCGAGGCGGCGGCGGGCTCCCTTCGCGCTCGCCGTCGTCAGCGCACTGAGCAGGTGGCAGACGGCCGCGACCGGGGTGGGCGAGTCCGCATAGGACGCCGACCCGGTGCGCACGCGGATGAGCGACGTCGCGAGCGGTGCCAGAGGGGCGTCCTCGCTGTCGGTGATCACCACGAGCTGCCCGCCCGCCTCCCGGAACAACTGCCCGAGCCGCACGGTCTCCTCCCGGTAGCGCCGGAGAGAGAACGCGATGAGCACGTCCGAGGCCCGCACGTCCGTCAGCACGGTCAGCGGCTGCAGCGCGTGCCCGTCGACGAGGAAGACGTTGGACAGCGTCGCGGACAGGTCGGCGTTGAGCAGCTGCGCATAGGCCGCCGCCTTTCCCTCACCCGCGACGTAGCGTCGTCGTGCGCCCAGCAGCAGTGCCGCGGCCTGCGGCACCTGGGCCGAGGTGCTCAGCTCCTCGAAGGTGCGCGCGAGCGTGCGCAACTCGGTCTCGATGATGCGCGCCTGGATGCTCTCGGCGGAGAGATTCGTCCGGATGCGCTCGCCGAAGCGGTCCCGCGGCGAGACGAGCTCGCGATCCTCGTGCTGCCGGTCGCTCATGCCGTGCCCTTCCCTGATGCGGCGCGGTAGACCGCGGTGTGCTCGTCGACGCGGGAGGCAGCGACGAGGACATCGCCGCGTCGGAACACCTCCGTCATCGCACTCTCCAGCTGCCGCCGCAGTGCCGAGCGCTCGCCGGGAGGGAGCCCGTCCGCACGGGCGGGGATCGCGATCCAGTCGGCGTCGTCAGCGTGCACCACGCGTCCCCAGTCCTCCCTGCCCAGTCCTGTCGGAGGGCCCGATCGCGGCACCCGGGGCGCGGTCGCGGTCAGGTCCCAGGAGACCACGAGCCGGTCGGTGTCCGGTCGGGCGTAGTAGTCGCGTTCGAACGCGATGCCGACCGCGCCGAGGGAGCTGAGGTTGAAGTGCGCGTTCCGCGCCAGCAGCGGATCGAAGGTCCACCGCATGGACTGCTGCCCCCACCGGAGCGCGACGTCGCGTTGGGCGAGCTTGAGCGCCTGACCGACTCCGCGGCCCTGCTGCGCGGAATCGACCGCGGCCGCCTGCGAGTAGTGGAAGTGGGTCCCGCTCGCATCGCAGCCCGCGAAGCCGTACGCGAACCCGATGAGCCCGCCGTCGTCGGCGAAGGCCCCCACCGCGGATCCTCCGTTACGGGCGAGCGCGGTGAGCAGATTGGCGTTGAGCGCGTACTCCTGCTCGGTGTACGCGAAGACACGTGCATAGAGTGCCGCCGCCTCACGGAACTCGGAGTACTGGGTCAGTTCGCGGCAGTCGTAACCGACGCCCGCGTCGGCGGCCACCGAAGAGTGAGGCACGATACGTTTCCTAAGATCGAACGAATGATGCGGCTGGGAGCGATGTTATCGGCGGGTTGCACGTCAATCAAGAGGCAGATACGGTTCGTAACTGTGACCACTTTCCCGGCAGCTCCCGGAGCGGACCACCCTTCAGACGACATCATCGCACTCGTGCGTGAACTTGTGACGCGAGAGTCGCCCACCCGAGATGTCGAGGCGAGCCGCACCATCGCCGATCTCCTCACCGAATGGTTCGAGGGCGTCGGCGGGGAGGTCCGTCAGGAGACGACCGCCGCGGGAACGGATCTCGTCATCGACGTCGCCGGCGCCGGCGATCCGTACCTCCTGATCGGTCACACCGACACCGTGTGGCCGGCAGGCACCCTCGACGGCGTGCTGCCCTGGTCTGAGCAGGGCGACGTCGTGCGCGGGCCCGGCGCCTACGACATGAAGGCCGGGATCGTGGTCATGCTCGAGGCCTTGCGACGACTCCAGCCACTCCCGCGCGAACGCCGCCGGGCCGTGCGCATCGTCCTGGTCGCCGACGAGGAGGTCGGCTCGCCCGAGTCCGGCCCCCTCCTCGCCGAACGCGCACGCGGAGCCGTCGCCGCCATCGGATTCGAGTCGCCGCATCCGGACGGCGCCCTCAAGGTCGGCAGGCGCGGGAGCGCGCGGGTCAGGGTCGCGGTCACCGGGCGCGCCGCACATGCCGCTCTCGACCCCGAGCACGGAGTGTCCGCCGTGGACGAGCTCGTCGATCAGCTGATGCGCGTGCGGGAGATCGTCGCGGATCCCGCCCTGCCGGGGCCCGTGCTCTGCAATGTCGGGACGATTTCCGGTGGGGCCCGCGCCAACGTGATCCCCGCGCAGGCGCAGGCGGAGATCGGTCTCCGCTTCACCGATCCGGTCACCGAGGAGCGCGTTATGCGGGCACTCACGTCGCTTGCGCATCTCCGCGCCGGCGCGGAGATCGTCGTCGAGACCCTGAGCGCCCGCCCTGCCTGGGCCGCCTCCTCGCAGGACGCCGCGCTGGTGGCGACCATCGAACGGTCTGCCGCCAGCGTCGGACAGCACGTCGAGGCACGTCCGGCGGCCGGCGCGGGCGACACCAATCTTCTCGGCGCCCTCGGGCTGCCCACGGTCGACGGATTCGGACCCCGCGGGGGCGGCGCGCATGCGGAGGACGAGCACTTCCTGCGCTCCTCCCTCGGCGAGCGCGTCGAACTCCTGCGTGCCGTGCTCACCCTGCCCGCGGAGTGAGGATACGATTCCCGTTTGCGCCCTGATCACGCTGGCCCCAGGGATACGTTCCGGATCTCGGAACGGAAATACTGCATAGCTGAACACCCTTCGCGTGGGGCGCATCCTTGCATCCGCATGTTTCCGCGCTGTTACACCCGGAAAGCAACCTGCGCCCAGATGTCGACTTGCGAAAAATCTTCGACGATACGCAACGAATCCCTTGACCCCGGGGCAGACTTCCGCTTGCATGGTCTCCACCGACCCGGCTTCATCGTGGATCCGGGCGGCGCCCGAAGGGACTTCTTCTATGCGTCTTGCCCCCCGCTCCAGAACAGCACGAAGTCTGACCGCCGCTGCGATCGCCTCCGCGCTGCTCATCGCTGCTCCCGCCGGTGCCGCTCAGGCGCAGTCCGTGAGTGCCGCGACCGAATCCCCCGCCTCCGAGACCACGCTGCGCATCGCGACGTCCGGCTTCGTCGACACGTTCAACCCGTTCATCTCGATCTACCTGACGCCGACGAACATCATCCGCTACGTGTACGAGTCCCTCGTGCAGAATGACGCCGAGGACGGTTCCCCCACCAAGGGCCTCGCCGATTCCTGGGAAGCCACCGACGGCGGTCAGACCTGGACCTTCACCCTGCAGGACGACCTGAAGTGGTCGGACGGCGAGCCCATCACCTCCGCCGATGTGAAGTACACCTACGACCAGATGATGACCGTGCCGGCGCTGGCGACGGCGAACGGCAACCTCGTCTCCAACTTCGACTCGGTCGAGACCCCCGACGACAAGACCGTCGTGATCTCCCTCAAGACTCCGCAGGCGCCCAACCCCGGTTCCGAGATCCCGATCGTCCCGCAGCACATCTGGGAGGCGGTCGACGACCCCACCACGTTCGCGAACGACTCCGAGGTGGTCGGCTCCGGCCCCTTCGTCCTGGACAGCTACTCGGCCAACCAGTCGATCGTGCTCAAGGCGAACAAGAACTTCTGGCGTGGCGCCCCCAAGATCGATGCGATCCAGTACGTGTACTACACCAACTCGGACGCTCAGGTGCAGGCGCTGAAGGCCGGCGACGTCGACCTCGTCTCGGGTCTCACCCCGACGCAGTTCGAGGCGCTCGACGGCGTCGAGGGCGTCACCACCCATTCCGGGATCGGCCGCCGCTATCACTCGATCAGCATCAACCTGGGACAGCAGACCCGCGAGAACGTGCCCTACGGCACCGGTAACGCGGCGCTGAAGGACCTCGAGGTCCGCCAAGCGATCCGCCTCGGCACCGACACGGAGACGCTGCTCGACAAGGTGCTCTCCGGCGAGGGCGTGCAGGCCACCAGCTTCATCCCCGCGTCCTTCCCGAAGTGGCACCTCTCGGACGACGACGAGGTGATCGTCGGGTTCGACCCCGATGCAGCGAAGGCGAAGCTCGACGACGCGGGCTGGGTGCCCGCTGCCGACGGCATCAGGGAGAAGGACGGACAGCGTCTGAGCCTGCGCCTGCTGACGGATGCCGACGACTCGAACGAGCAGTCCATCGCCGAGTTCTTCGTCCCGTGGATGAAGGACATCGGGATCGAGATCGCCGTCGAGTCGACCGACTCGGACACCATCAGCGCGAAGGCCACGTCGGGCGACTACGACCTGTACTTCAGCGGATGGTCCGTCAACCCCGACCCCGACTACCAGCTCGGCATCAACACCTGCATGAACCTGCCCACGGCGACCGACGGCACCGGCGGCACCACGCAGGACGGCTACTGCAACCCCGAGTTCGACGAGCTGTATGCCCAGCAGCGCTCGGAGACCGACGAGGAGAAGCGCCAGGAGATCGTGCACGACATGCTGGCGCTGAACTACACCGACACGGCACAGGTCGCCACCTGGTACGCCAACTCGCTCGAGGCCTACCGCTCCGACCGCTTCACCGGCTTCACGCTGCAGCCCAAGGACGGCGGCATCATCGCGAACCAGGCCGGCTACTGGGGCTACCTCACGGTGGAGCCCGTCGAGGGCGCGACCGCCAGCGGCACCGGCACGAACACCGGACTCATCATCGGAGGCATCGTGGTGGGAGTGGTCCTCATCGGAGGACTCGTCTTCTTCCTGATCCGTCGTCGCAACATCGCCGACGTCGAATGAGTCCAGCGAGACGCCGCGGGCGGCGGACATCCGTCCCCGCGGCGTCTCCCGGTCCGCTGTAAGGAGACTCCATGTCGAACGCGGTTCCCCCCTCCACATCCGCCATCGCCACCAGCGCCGCCGCCGAGGAGCAGCCGCGAGGCCTCGGCGGCCTCCGCTACTTCCTGGTCAAGCTGGGCGGCGCGGCCATCAGCATGGCGATGGTCATCCTCCTCGGATTCTTCGCCTTCAAGATCCTGCCCGGAGACCCGGTCGCATCGATCGCGCGCGAGCGCGGCATGAGTGCCGAGCAGGTGGCGCAGCTGCGCGAGCAGCTCGGCCTGAACAAGCCCCTGTGGCAGCAGTTCCTCGACTACCTCGGCAACGTCTTCACGCTGAACTTCGGCACGAGCTACGTGTACCGCACCTCGGTCTCCGAACTCATCGGCATGTACTTCTGGAACACGATCCTCCTCACCGGCACCGCGGCGATCATCGCCATCGCCCTCGGCCTGTGGCTCGGACAGAAGGCCGCGTGGAAGCACGGCTCGACCTTCGACCGCATCGTCTCGGGCACCTCGTTGGTGTTCTGGTCGGTCCCGACGTTCTGGCTCGCCCTGCTGCTGCTGATGATCTTCGGCGGCACGCTGCACTGGTTCCCCACCGGCGGGATGGTCTCCCCCAACCCGCCCACCGATCCCGTCGGCGCCGTCCTCGACGTGATCTCGCACATGGTCCTGCCGGTGATCACGATGGTCGCCGTGGTCTATGCGCAGTACCTGATGGTGATGCGCAGCTCGCTCCTGGAGGAGATGGGCGCCGACTACCTCACGACCGCGCGCGCGAAGGGGCTGCGGGAAGACCTCGTGCGTCGCCGCCATGCCGTCCCCAACGCCCTGCTCCCGACCGTCACGCTCGTCTTCATGCACATCGGCGGGCTGATCGCCGGGGCGGTGACGGTGGAGACCGTGTTCTCGTGGCCCGGTCTGGGCAAGCTCACCTTCGAGGCCATCTCCGGTCCCGACCTCCCCCTCTTGCAGGGCACCTTCGTGGTGTTCTCCACGATCATCATCGTGATGAACCTCATCGCGGACCTCATCTACCGTCAGCTCGACCCGAGGGTGAGGCGCGCATGAGCACGGCATCCACTTCCATCCGCTCGCCCCGCGCCCTCGCCTGGCACCGTCGCGGGGCGGCGTTCGCCGACTTCTGCCGCCAGTTCGTGCACCACCGCGCGGGCATGGTCGGTCTGATCTTCCTGATCATCGTCGCGGCGGTGGCCATCCTGGCGCCGGTGATCGCACCGTCGAGCATGCTCGACGTCACCAAGCTCGTCGACCCGGAGCGGTTCGCGCCGCCCTCGTGGCAGCATCCGCTCGGTACCGACCAGCAGGGCCGCGAGATCTGGGTCCGCATGGTGTGGGGGGCGCGCGTCTCGCTTCTGGTCGGACTCGCGGCCACCGCCATGTCGATGGTCATCGGCACACTCGTCGGGCTCTCCGCCGGTCACTTCACCGGCTTCTTCGGCGGCCTGATGATGCGCATCATCGACTTCTTCCTCGTGCTGCCCTCGCTCATCCTCGCGATCGTGCTCTCCTCGGTGCTCAGCCGCGGTGTCTGGACGATCATCATCGCGATCGGACTCACCTCCTGGGCGGGCACGGCGCGCGTGGTCCGGGCGCAGACCCTGTCGATCGAATCGCGCGACTACATCGAGCGCTCGCGGGCCCTCGGCGCCGGTCACTGGCACATCATCATCAAGCACCTCCTCCCCGGCGTGCTGCCTCTGGTGCTCGCCAACACCACACTCACGGTGGGTTCGGCGATCATCTCCGAGTCCACGCTGGCGTTCCTCGGGCTCGGCGACACCACGCTGCAGTCCTGGGGCTCGATCCTGAAGAACGCGATGGACGTGTCGGCGGCGACCAGCGGCTACTGGTGGTACGTGCTCGTGCCCGGTATCGCGATCGTCCTGGTGGTGCTGTCGTTCACCCTGATGGGCCGCGCCGTCGAGAACATCACGAACCCGACGCTGAGGAGCCGATGACATGCCCGATCTGATCTTCGACGACGTCTCGATCACCTACCGCACCGCCGGGCGCGCCGGCCGGGACGAGGTCGCCGCCGTCCGCAACGTCTCGCTGACGCTGCCGGCGGGCCAGACGCTCGGCATCGCCGGGGAGTCGGGTTCCGGCAAATCGACCCTGGCGATGAGCGTGCTGCGCCTGCTCCCCCACAACGCACGCCTGAGCGGCCGCGTGCTCCTGGGCGACCAGGACGTCGCCGAGCTCTCCTTCGGCCAGCTGCGCGCGGTGCGCTGGGCGCAGACCTCCATCGTGTTCCAGGGGGCGATGCACTCGCTGAACCCGGTGCGGACCGTGGGCTGGCAGCTGCTCGAGGCTCTGGAGCTGCATGCATCGGATCGCTGGAAGACCGAGAAGGGCCGCAAGCAGCGCATGGCGGAGCTGCTGGAGGTCGTCGACCTCCCGCAGCAGAAGGCCGAGTCGTACCCGCACGAACTCTCCGGCGGTCAGAAGCAGCGGGTGATGATCGCGATGGCACTGGCGTGCGACCCCGAGGTCATCATCGCCGACGAGCCGACGACCGCTCTCGATGTCATCGTGCAGAAGCAGATCCTCGACATGATCTCGCGGCTCGTCTCCGAGCGCGGCATCTCGATGCTGATGATCAGCCACGACCTCTCGGTCCTCGCGACGGCGTGCCAGCGCATCGCCATCATGCGCGACGGCGAACTCGTCGAGGTCGGTGAGAGCTACGCCGTCTGCACGCGTCCGACGCAGGACTACACCCGGCAGCTGGCCGATGCCTTCCCCACGATCGGCGATCCGGCCTCCCGCCTGGCGCCGGTCACCCGGCACGGGCAGGGCGCCGAAGAGGTGCCGGACATCGCCCACGGCGACGAGGTGCTGCTGGAGGCGCGCGGCGTCAACGTCACCTATCGCTCCGGCAGTCGGCCCGTGCACGCCGTGCGCGACGTCGACCTCACCGTGCGTCGAGGCGAGATCGTCGCCCTGGTCGGCCAATCCGGATCGGGCAAGTCGACGCTCGCCCGGGCGCTCATGGGTCTGCAGCCCGCCGACCCCGGCTCCCGGATCCTGTTCGACGGAGCCGAGATGCCGACCAAGGGCCGCGACCTCGCGCATTTCCGCTCCCAGGTGCAGCTCGTGCTCCAGGACCCCTGGGCCGCGCTCAACCCGAAGCACAGCGTGTACGAGTCGGTCGCCGAAGGTCTGCGGGTGCAGCGCTTCACGGGCGACGAACGTGCGCGCGTGGCCCAGAGCCTCACGGATGCCGAGATGACGCCGCCGGAGAGGTTCTTCAGCGCCATCCCGCAGGAGCTCAGCGGCGGGCAGCGCCAGCGCGTGGTGATCGCCGGAGCCCTCGCCGTGCAACCGCAGATGCTCATCGCCGACGAACCCGTCGCTTCGCTCGACGCCTCGGTGCGGGGAGAGATCCTCGGCCTGCTGCTCGACCTGCGCCGGCGGCTCGGACTCTCCGCGCTCGTCATCACGCACGACCTGGGCCTCGCCTGGAACATCGCTCACAGCGTCGCCGTCATGTACCGCGGGGAGATCGTCGAACGGGGCACGACCGAGGAGGTCCTGTTGAATCCGCAGCACGAGTACACCCGGCATCTGCTCTCCGCCGCACCGCGCATCGAGGAGCAGCCGGCGTGACGACCTCTCCCTACCTCGACTCCGCGCCGCTGCAGCCCGGGGACACGGTGGCGATCGTCTCGCCGTCGGGGCCCGGCAACGAGGAGAACACGCAGCGCGCCGTCGACTACTACGAGTCGTGGGGTCTGCGGGTGCGGGTGGGCGAGCACGTGCTCACCCCGCACCCGCGCGCGTCGTACCTCGCCGGTCCCGACGACGTGCGCCGTTCGGATCTCGTCGATGCGTGGATGGACCCGGACGTGGACGCCGTCGTGGCCGCCCGAGGCGGGTACGGGGCACTGCGGCTGCTCGACGGCATCGACTGGGCGGAGATGCGCCGCGGGGCACTGCGGCGCGACGGTCGCCCGAAGCTCCTCACCGGCTCCTCCGACATCACCGCGCTGCACGAGGCCGTGCGGGCGCACCTGGACCTGGCGACGCTGTTCTGCCCGATGGCGGGCAACAACGTCTTCCGCGACTCCGAACAGGTGCGCGACGACGTGCAGCGGTGGTTGTTCGAGCCCTGGCGCGGACGCGAGCTGATCGGCCCGAAGACCGAGGTGATGACGCCGGGGCGTGCGGTCGGGCGTTTCACCGGCGGCAACCTGAGCCTGCTCGCCGCAGGGCTCGGCGCCCCCGAGGCGGCCGTGCCCGCTCCCGGCATCCTGTTCCTCGAGGACATCACCGAGGAGCCCTACCGGCTCGACGGCTTCGTGACGCAGCTGCGGAGGGCGGGGCGGCTCGCGCAGGCGAACGCCATCGTGCTGGGCTCCTGGCATGAATGCGGCGACCTCGAGCTCGTACACGCCCTCATGTGCGACGAGTTCCAGGATGCGGGTGTGCCCGTGCTGTGGGAGCAGGGCTTCGGACACGACCCGCACGCCCTGACGATCCCTCTCGGCGTCGACGGCGTCCTCGATGCCATGACGGACGAACCGCGACTCACGGTGGGAGTGCCCGGATGATCGCCGTACCCACGCTCGATCCCCGCGTCACCTGGTCGGTGCGGGTGATCGACGCCGACAGCGGCGCCACCCTCGCCGAGCACGAACCGCACGTGCAGTGCGAGACCGCCAGCATCGGCAAGGTCTTCCTCCTGCTCGAAGTCGCGCGCCGACTCGAAGACGGCACGCTCGATCCGGATCAGCCGGTCGCCATCCCGGAGGAGCACCGGGTGGAGGACTCCGGCCTGCTCTACCGGATGCGGGGCCAGCGCATCGGCGTGCACGACGCCGCCCTCCTCGTCGGCGCGGTGAGCGACAACCTCGCCACGAACGCCCTCATCCACCTGTGCGGGCTCGAGTCCGTGCGCGCCGTCGCGCCGGCCCTCGGATACACGCAGAGCTCGCTGCACGACTACATCCGCAACGAGCGCACCCCCGATCTGCCCTGGACACCGTCGTACGGCACCGCGGCGGAGCTGGCCGACCTGATGCACCGCCTCGGTGCCGGCGAGGCCTTCTCCCCCGCAGTGAGCGCACGCGTGCTCGACTGGCTGGCCGCCGACACCGACACGTCGATGACAGCCGATGCCTTCCTGCTCGACCCCCTCGCCCACGTCGACGCCGAGTACCAGGGCATGGTCCTGCGGCACAAGACCGGCAGCGTCGGATTCGCCCGCGTCGACACCGGCCTGCTCCGCGGCCCCGTCGCCGCCGTCGCCTACGCGGTGGCCGCGAACTGGAAGCAGAGCCCGACCGATCTGCGAGCGCCCGTCATCGACGGCATGAGAGACCTCGGAGAACGGATCCGGCTGCATGTCACCGGACTCGCGCGTGACGAGGCGCTTGCATGAGCGTCATCGACACGGAGCTGCCCGCCGACCACGGCGCGGTGTGGTCGGTGCTGGTGAAGGACATCGACTCCGGCGAGGTGCTGCTCGAACATGCGCCCGCGACGGTGCTCGACACCGCGAGCGTCGGCAAGATCTTCCTCCTGCATCGGCTGCTCACCGAGGTCGATGCCGGCACACGGAGCCTGGAGGAGCGCGTGACGCGCCGCCCCGTGGAGTCCATCGACGACTCCGGGCTCTGGTACCTGCTGCAGGCGGCCGAGCTGTCGCTCTACGACGTGGCCGCACTCATCGGTGCGGTCAGCGACAACGCCGCGACGAACACCCTGGGTCGCGTGATCGGGATCCCCGTGGTCCAGGAGCACGCGCGCGCCCTCGGCTACACGTCCTCCGCGCTGGACGACATCGTGCGATGGCCGATCCCGCCCGGCGCTCCGACGACGCTGTCGCATGCGAGCGCCACCGAGCTGGTGCGATTCATGACGCGTCTCGCCGACGGGACCGACCTGACCCCGGCATCGGCCGACACCCTCCGACGCTGGCTCGGCGCGGGGATGGACCTGTCGATGGTCGCGTCCGCCTTCGACCTCGACCCCCTCGCACACTGGGGCTTCGACCGCGGCATCTGGCTGCTCAACAAGACCGGCACGATCTCGCGGGTGCGCGCCGATACCGGCATCGTGATGTCGCCGCATCGCCGGATCGCCTATGCGGTGCTGGCGAACTGGGACCGCGGCGCAGACGGGCGGGGGCCGGTGCTGGCCGCGATGCGCAGGATCGGCGAGGGCATTCGCAGCGCGCTCGCCGGGTGAGTCCAGAGTTCAGACGGCTCCGGCGCGGGCGAGTCTCTCCCGGACCCGGTCGACGGGAACCGCACGCGCGGTCCGACCCTCGGGTCCGACGGTCGTCTCGGCGGCGAGCACGGAGTTGATCAGCGCCTCCTCCACGGCATCCATAGTGGCGGCGAACAGCGGGGACAGCTCGTCGTCCGCCAGCGGACCGCCGAGCGCCGGGTCGTGCACCGAGAACGCGATCGCGTAGTCGCCGCTGCCCTGCGCGTAATCGGCACCGACGCCCCGCATCGCGAACACCGCACGGCCTGCCACGCGTCCGAGCTGGCGACCATCCACGGGAGCATCCGTCGCGACGACGATCATGCACGAATTGCCGACGGGCTGAGCTGCGGTCTCGGCCAGCAGCTCCTCCGCGGGGAGCGGCACTCCCGCGATCCGCAACGTCCCGCTGAAGTTGGTCTGCACCAGGACACCGACCGTGCGCGTCTGTCCTGCGACGTCGACGAGCCGGGATGACGTGCCGATGCCGCCCTTGTAGCCGAGGGCGACCGTCCCCGCGCCCGCCCCGACACACCCCTCCGCGACGGGACCGGCGGCCGCCGCCTCCAACGCCTGGACCACCTGCTCCTCGCCGACGGCCCGGCGCCGGATGTCGGAGAGGAAGCCGTCGTTGGTCTCCCCCACGACCGGATTCAGCGTGGTCGTCCGCGCGTGCTCCGGGGTCGCCAGCAGGTGTGCGAGCAGCGCATCGGCGACGCGGAAGACCGACAGGGTCGATGTGAGGAGGATTGGGGTCTCCAGGGCGGCGAGCTCACGGAGCTGCGTGGCGCCGACGAGCTTGCCGTAGCCGTTGCCGACCGAGAGGTTCGCGGGGAGGCTGCGGCGCTCCCCGGTCAGGGCATCGGGCACGATCGCGGTGACCCCGGTGTGGAGACCGTCGCCGTGCAGCGTGGCGTGCCCGACCCGGACACCGCCGACATCGGTGATGGCGTTCTGCGCACCGCGCGCGAACGCCCCTGACGAGACACCGAGGTCGGCGAGGCGGGGACGGGAGGAGGCGGTCGACAGCGGTGTCATGCTCCGATCCTTCCAGGGGCGGAGCAGCGCACATCCGCGCCGCGCCGGACGACTCCGCCGTGTCCAGCCGGCCTTCGGATCGCTCGGTAGACTGGGCGGAACACCCACACTCAGGCACGCTCACACAGTGCCGCATACATCGCTCGAGGAGACCTCCATGCCTGCTTCCGAATCAACTCCCACCGGGATTCCCGACAAGCCCGCACTCGAAGGTCTCGAAGCGAAGTGGGACGCCGCCTGGGCGGAGCAGGGCACCTACCTGTTCGACCGTCTGCGCGCGGCACAGGCCGGCCGTGAGGGCGTGTACTCGATCGACACCCCGCCGCCGACGGCATCCGGCAGCCTGCACATCGGACACGTGTTCTCGTACACGCACACCGACGTCAAGGCGCGATACGAGCGCATGCGCGGCAAGACCGTGTTCTACCCGATGGGCTGGGATGACAACGGCCTTCCCACCGAGCGCCGGGTGCAGAACTACTACGGTGTGCGGTGCGACCCGTCGCTCCCCTACGACGCCGACTTCACGCCCCCGTTCGAGGGCGGCGACAACAAGTCCAGCCGTGCTGCCGACCAGCAGCCCATCAGCCGCCGCAACTTCATCGAGCTGTGCGAGCGCCTCACGATCGAGGACGAGAAGCAGTTCGAGGCGCTGTTCCGTCAGCTCGGATTGAGCGTGGACTGGACCCAGACCTACCGCACGATCTCGGACGACACGATCCGCCAGAGCCAGCTCGCATTCCTGCGCAACATCGAGCGCGGCGAGGCCTACCAGGCTCTCGCGCCGACCCTGTGGGACATCGACTTCCGCTCCGCCATCGCGCAGGCCGAGCTCGAGGACCGCGACCAGCAGGCCGCGTACCACACCATGGAATTCCCCTTCGCGGACGGCTCCGGATCGATCGCGATCGACACCACACGCCCCGAGCTGCTGCCGGCGTGCATCGCCCTCGTCACGCACCCCGAGGGGCCGCACAAGCACCTCATCGGGACGAAGGTGAAGACGCCGTTCTTCGGCGCCGAGATCGAGATCCACGGACACCACCTCGCCCAGCCCGACAAGGGCACGGGAGCGGCGATGGTCTGCACCTTCGGTGACGTCACCGACATCGTCTGGTGGCGCGAGCTGCGCACCACCGAGAACGAGCCGCTGCCGAACATGACCACGATCGGCCTGGACGGACGCTTCCTCCCCGAGGCGCCCTCGTCCGTCGAGAACCCGGATGCGATCTCCTGGTACACCGAGGAGCTCGCGGGCAAGACCGTCTTCAGCGCGCGCAAGGCCATCGTCGAGAAGCTGCAGGAGACCGGCGACATGACGGCGGTCGGCAAGCCGTTCAACCACGCGGTGAAGTTCTTCGAGAAGGGCGACCGCCCGCTCGAGATCGTGTCGACCCGCCAGTGGTACATCCGCAACGGCGCCCGCGACGGCGAGCTGCGCGACACCCTCATCGCACACGGACAGGAACTCGCCTGGCACCCGGAGTTCATGCGCGTGCGCTACGAGAACTGGGTCGGCGGCCTCACCGGCGACTGGCTCGTGTCGCGCCAGCGGTTCTTCGGAGTGCCGATCCCGCTCTGGTACGCCCTCGACGAGAACGGCGAGCGGGACTACGACCGCGTGCTCACCCCCGACGCGGCGACGCTCCCGATCGACCCGACCACCGATGTTCCCGCCGGATACAGCGAGGACCAGCGCGGCGTGGCCGGCGGCTTCGACGCCGAGGCCGACATCCTCGACACCTGGGCGACGTCGTCGCTCACCCCGCAGCTGGCCGGTGGCTGGCAGCGCGACGAGGAGCTCTGGAACCTCACCGCACCGTTCGACCTGCGCCCGCAGGGCCAGGACATCATCCGCACCTGGCTGTTCTCGACGATGCTGCGCTCGACGCTCGAAGACGACCGGACGCCGTGGCGCAATGCCGCGATCTCCGGCTTCATCGTCGACCCCGACCGCAAGAAGATGTCGAAGTCCAAGGGCAACGTGGTCACCCCGGCCGATGTGCTCGAGGCCCACGGCTCCGATGCGGTGCGCTACTGGGCCGCCTCGAGCCGCCTCGGTATGGATGCCGCGTTCGACCCGCAGAACCCGACGCAGGTGAAGATCGGTCGACGCCTCGCCATCAAGGTGCTCAACGCGGCCAAGTTCGTGCTGTCCTTCCCCGTGCCCGAGGGCGCACAGGTCACGCATGCCCTGGATGCATCGATGCTGAGCGCGCTCGACGGTGTGGTGACCGAGGCGACCAAGGCGTTCGACCGGTACGACGCGGCGCGCGCGCTGGAGTTGACCGAGGCGTTCTTCTGGACCTTCTGCGACGACTACCTCGAGCTCGTGAAGGAGCGCGCCTACAACCAGGCCGATGTGGGTCAGGCGTCCGCAGCGCTCTCGCTGCGCCTTGCCCTGTCGACGCTCCTCCGCCTGCTCGCCCCCGTGCTGTCGTTCGCGGCCGAGGAGTCCTGGTCCTGGTTCGAGGAAGGGTCCGTGCACACGGCGAAGTGGCCCACGCCGCTCGGCATCGACGGCGAGCCGGCCGTGCTCGCCGCCGCCAGCGAGGCGCTGATCGGCATCCGCCGTGCGAAGACCGAGGCGAAGGCGTCGCAGAAGACTCCGGTCTCGCGCGCCGCGATCGCTGCTCCCGCCGCGAAGCTCGAGGCGCTCCGCGCCGCCGCCGACGACCTCCGCGCCGTCGGCCGCATCGCCGAGCTCGAGTTCAGCGAGGCCGAGGAGTTCGCGGTCACCGCGATCGAGCTCGCGCCGGGCGAGGGTTCCTGATGCAGCTCGGCACGCGATGGGCCGCGGGATCCGAGGCACCCGCCTCGGTCCCCGCATCCCTGCGCCCGGCGATCGCCGAGGTGGAGGCGAAGGGTCTCACCGGCCACTGGACCCTCACCTGGCTCGAGGGTCGCGCCATCGCCGAGCTCGACGCCGGCTGGGAGGTCTTCCAGACCGCTTCCGGCGAGATCGTCGCCCGCCCCTTCGCCGACTGAGTCGGCCCGCGCCGGCGAACTGCTCCGGTCGATGATGAGACCCCCGTGACTCCGCTTCCGCGGATGCACGGGGGTCTCTACGTCCTACCGAGTCCGGTCTGCCACTCCTTCAGAACCGCGGGATGTCGAGTTGCGCGAGCGCGCGGGTCAACGACCGCGGGTCCTGTGTCGGCGTCTGGTGCTGCCGCAACCTGTCGAGAACCTGCGCGCGCCGCTCGGCCCGGCGGACGACGCGGCGCTCGACCCACGCGGTGAGCGTGTCGGCCAACCGAAGCAGGCGAACCTCGGTGTGGGTCGGAGCGATCAGCTGAAGCGTGGCGCTGGTCATGATTCCTCCTCCATGTCGGCGGCGGGTGCGGATGTCGGGGTCGACGGGGTCCCCAGGTCGAAGAGCTCGGTCCGCAGTGACACCCGGCGGACGTCCGGGCCGGTCTGACCCCGGTAGCGCTCGATCGAGCGCTCGACGATCGCCTCGAGCTCATCGCGCAGCGATGATGCCTGCTCCGGCGTGAGGTCGAGGTGTGTGGTCATGATGATGCCGGCGTCGCGCCACGTCTCGGGCACGTCCGCCTGAGAGCGGTTGACGTACGCCATCAACGTCTCGTGACGCAGCCGGAAGAACTCCGAGTTGACGATCTGGGCGGCGGCGCGGTGGGCGGGCGAGGTCATGTCGTCGGGTGCAGGCACGTCGATCCGCCCCTTCGGCCGCTCCCACCACCGCTCGCGGGCGGTGCCTCGACCCTCGACCTCCTCGATGAGATCATGCGCGGCGAGAGCGCGAAGGTGGTAGCTGGTCGATCCGGAAGTCTCGCCCACGAGTGCCGCCAGCGAGCTGGCGGTCTGCGGGCCATGCGCGGCGAGCAGGTCGAAGATCTTCACCCGCAGCGGGTGCGCCAGCGCCTTCAGCGCCCCGGCGTCGAGCGTCCGTACCTGCGTCTCGTTCGTCATGTATGCAAAGATACCCTTGCAAAGAGTTCTTTGCAAGCTTTTCTTTGCAAAGAACTCTTTGCGACCGCTTCGGGCGATGACGCGCCTGAGCGACGGAGGTTCCTGAGCACGGACCTTCTCGTGGATAGGCTCGGAGGATGACCGACGCCACGAATCCGCTGCTGCAGCCGTCGACCCTCCCCTTCGGACTCCCCGACTACTCCGCGATCCGACCCGAGCACTATCTCCCGGCGTTCCAGGCCGGATTCGAGGAGCAGCTCCGCGAGGTCGCCCGGATCACGATGGTGCGATCGATGCCGACCTTCGAGAACACGATCGAGGCGCTCGAACGCTCGGGCGAACTGCTCGACCGCGTCGCCCACGCCTTCTACACGGTCAGTTCCGCAGATGCGACACCCGAGATCCAGGAGATCGACGAGCAGCTCGCACCCCTCATGGCCGCCCACCAGGACGCGATCACCCTGGACGCCCAGCTGTATTGGCGAGTCCAGCAGGTGTTCGAGCAGCGGGACGCTCTCGGCCTCGATGCCGAGCAGCACTATCTCGTGGAACGCCACCACCGCGAGATGACGCACGCGGGTGCCGGTCTCGACGACAGCGCCAAGGAACGGCTGACCGCGCTGAATCAGAAGCTGTCGACGCTGACCAACACCTTCGAGCGCAACCTGCTGAACGACACCAACGACCTCGCGGTCGTCTTCAACTCCCCCGCCGAACTCGATGGGCTCAGTGCCGGCGAGCTGTCGGCCGCAGCACGTGCGGCGGCGGACCGGGGGCTCGAGGGCAAGCTCCTCATCACGCTGCCGCTGTTCACCGGGCACCCTGCCCTGGCCCAGCTGCGGGTCCGGGAGTCGCGACGGCGCATCATGGCCGCGTCCCTCGCGCGCGGATCCCGCGACAACGCGAATGACAACCGCCCTGTGCTGCTCGAGATCGTGCGGTTGCGGGCGGAGCGGGCCGCGCTTCTGGGATATGAGTCGCATGCCGCGTACGTCACCGCCGACGAGACGGCCGGGACCCCGGATGCCGTCGAGCGGATGCTGCGCCGGCTCGCCACGCCCTCCGCACGTAACGCAAGCGCGGAGCACGCCGCACTGCAGGCGATCGTCGATGAGACCGAAGCGACGCCGTTCTCGGTGGAGGCCCATGACTGGGCGTATTACACCGAACGGGTGCGCACGGCCCGGTACGACATCGACACCAGCGCGCTGCGCCCGTGGTTCGAGGCGGAGCGCGTCCTGCAGGACGGTGTCTTCTTCGCCGCGACGCGGCTGTACGGGGTGACGTTCTCCGAACGTCACGACCTCGCGGCCTACCACCCCGGCGCTCGGGTGTTCGAGGTGCGCAACGACGACGGCACCCCCGTCGGCCTGTACGTCCTCGACCTCTACACGCGCGATTCGAAGCGCGGCGGGGCCTGGATGAACGCGATCGTGAGTCAGTCCCGACTGCGCGGCACCGCGCCCGTCGTCGTCAACAATCTCAACGTGCCACTCCCCGGCGAGGGCGAGCCCACGCTGCTGACCCTCGATGAGGTCACGACCCTGTTCCACGAGTTCGGTCACGCCCTCCACGGACTCTTCGCGACGGTGACCTACCCGCACTTCGCCGGCACCAATGTGTTCCGCGACTTCGTCGAGTTCCCGAGCCAGGTGAACGAGATGTGGATCCTGTGGCCCGAGGTCCTCGACAACTACGCCCGACACCACGAGACCGGCGAACCGCTCGACCCCGCGATCATCGAGCGTCTTCGCGCGACCGAGACCTTCGATCAGGGCCACGCGACGAGCGAGTATCTGGCCGCCGCCTGGCTGGACCAGGCCTGGCACCGTCTGGGCGTCGACGCGGAGATCGACGACGTCGCCGCGTTCGAGGCCGCCGCCCTCGCCGACATCGGCCTCGACAACCCGGCTGTCCCCACCCGCTACTCGTCCACGTACTTCGCGCACGTCTTCTCCGGCGGGTACAGCGCGGGCTACTACTCCTACATCTGGAGCGAGGTGCTCGACGCCGACACCGTCGACTGGTTCCGGGAGAACGGCGGGCTCACCCGCGCCAACGGCGATCGGTTCCGCACACGTCTGCTCGGGGTCGGCGGCTCGAAGGACCCCCTGGAGGCGTACCGCGACTTCCGCGGTCGGGATGCCGAGATCGAGCCGCTGCTGAAGCGTCGAGGCCTCGGCGGCTGAGGCACACGGGTGACGGATCCGCTGCGCATCATCGGTGAGGCCTTCGACGCCCGAGCACCGCACTACGACGAGAGCGCGATGCACCGTGGGGTCGCCGCGGCAGTCGCCGACTTCGTCGCGCTGGATGACGTGAGCCGTGTCGTCGACGTCGCCACGGGCACCGGGCTCGTCCTTCGGGCGTTGTCCCGACGAGCCCCCGATCTGGACCTGGTCGGCGTGGATATCTCTCCGGGGATGCTCGACGTCGCCCGCGAGGCGCTACCCGCCGCAGAGTGGATCGAGGCGGATGCCGCAGACCTCCCTCTCGCCGACTCCTCCGCCGACGTGGTCACGTGCGTGACGGCCCTGCACATCATCCCTGCCGTAGCACAGGCGGCCGCGGAATGGAGGCGGGTGCTGCGTCCGCACGGACGCCTCGTCACCGCGACCTTCGCGGGTCCCGCTCCCGGAACCCCTGTCGCACCGCACGGAGCCTCCGCCGCGCCGTACCTGCGTGATCATGAGCCGTATGCCGACCCGGTCGCTCTGGCGGCGGCGTTCCGTCGGCTCGGCTTCCGATTGGCCCGACATACGGAGTGGAGTGACGGCATCGATACCGTGCTGATCGCCGAGTTCGAGACGGCTGACTCCGGCGACACCGTGGACCTGGTCTCACCGTCGTGAGACGCTGAGCGCATGAACGCTTTCCCCGACGCGCCGTTCGGCCCCGCTGACCGCCTCGACCTCGACGCTGTTCCACTCGCGGTGATCCGTCACAAGGCCATCCGCATCGCCGATCTTCCGGACGCGTTCGACGCCGGCTACTCGGCGATCGCGCTCACGTTCGCCGGCGACGTGCTGACCCCGACCGGGCCCGCCCTCGCGATCTACTACGGCGACCCGATGGACGTCTTCGACCTCGAGCTCGGCTTCCCCGTGCGGACGGCGCCGGAGACGCCGCTGCCGACGGCGAGCGGAAGCGTCATCGTCGCCTCGACTCTGCCCGCCGGTCCCGCCGTCGCGACCACCGTCTTCGGCTCGTACGACGGGCTCGGTGCCGGATGGGCAGCGCTCGTCGAACGCGCTGGCGCGGAGGGGGAACGCCCCGGTGGCATCTGGATCGAGGTCTACGTGTCCGACCCCGGCACGGCGCCGGCGGACCTGCGCACCGACCTGATCATGCCGCTGGGCTGATCGAGGTCAGGCGCTCTTGCGCTTGCGCTCCATCACGATGGTGGGCGGCGCGCCCTCGTCGACGGCCGCGCGGGTGACGATGACCTTGGCGACGTCTTCTGCCGAGGGAATCTCGAACATGATCGGGCCGAGGACATCTTCGAGGATGGCGCGGAGCCCTCGGGCACCGGTCTTGCGTTCGACGGCCAGGTCGGCGATCGAGCGCAGAGCCTCTTCTTCGAACTCGAGCTGGACGCCGTCGATCTCGAACATGCGCTGATACTGCTTCACCAGCGCGTTGCGCGGGCCGGTCAGGATGTCGATGAGCGCGGCCTGGTCGAGCGGCGAGACCGAGGTGACGACCGGGAGGCGGCCGATGAACTCGGGGATCAGGCCGAACTTGTGCAGGTCTTCGGGGAGCACCTCGCTGAACAGGTCGAGATCCTTGCCCTTGTCGTGCAGCGGAGCGCCGAAGCCGATCCCGTGCTTGCCGACCCGTGCGGACACGATGTCTTCGAGTCCGGCGAACGCTCCCGCGACGATGAACAGCACGTTCGACGTGTCGATCTGCAGGAACTCCTGGTGCGGGTGCTTGCGGCCGCCCTGCGGCGGAACCGACGCGACCGTGCCCTCGATGATCTTCAGCAGCGCTTGCTGCACACCCTCGCCTGACACGTCGCGGGTGATCGACGGGTTCTCGGCCTTGCGGGCGATCTTGTCGACCTCGTCGATGTAGATGATGCCCTGCTCGGCGCGCTTGACGTCGTAGTCGGCGGCCTGGATGAGCTTGAGCAGGATGTTCTCGACATCCTCACCGACGTAACCGGCCTCGGTGAGGGCGGTGGCGTCGGCCACGGCGAAGGGCACGTTGAGACGCTTGGCGAGTGTCTGCGCGAGGTAGGTCTTGCCGCAGCCGGTCGGGCCGATGAGCAGGATGTTGCTCTTCGCGATCTCGACCTCTTCGGCCCGCTGCTCGGCGGTCTGCAAGGTGCCGTGGGCACGGACGCGCTTGTAGTGGTTGTACACGGCGACGGCGAGAGCGCGCTTGGCGGGCTCCTGACCGACGACGTACTCCTCGAGGAAGGAGAAGATCTCGCGCGGCTTGGGCAGCTCGAACTCCGCGACACCGTCGCCGGAGGACTCGGCCATCCGCTCTTCGATGATCTCGTTGCAGAGCTCGACGCACTCGTCGCAGATGTACACGCCGGGTCCGGCGATCAGCTGCTGGACCTGCTTCTGACTCTTTCCGCAGAAAGAGCATTTGAACAGGTCAGCGCTTTCACCGATGCGGGCCATGCGCGTCCTCCTATGGGGGATCAGAGATCGTTCTTCGAGCCTAACCGCTGCATACGACACTGGGCCGCATTGGAACGTACTCGGCGTCGGGTCGCGACACGTGAGGGGTCAGGAACCGCCGCTTTCCCCGGTTCCGAGGCGACGATTCCCGACCCCTCACGAGATCGGCAGAGGGCTCAGACCATGCTCTTCGTGTGCCAGACCGTCTTCACCTCGGTGAAGGCGCCGATCCGCTCGGGCGAGGCGATGACCTCGCCGGGCGTGAGGACGCGCTTGAGAGTGTCTGCGGCCGCGATCTGCATGTCGACCCAGTCGAGGTCGCCGGCGCCGGCCAAGTCCAGGGCGTTCACGTCCTGGTGTGAGGCCAACCACGGGGCGATCTCCGCGGGCGAACCGGTGAGCACGTTGACGACACCGCCCGGCACATCGCTCGTGGCCAGGACCTCGGCGAGGCTGATGGCCGACAGCGGATGCCGCTCGCTGGCGACCACCACGACCGTGTTGCCCGCCACGAGGGCCGGCGCCACGACCGAGACCAAGCCCAGCAGCGCGGAATCCTGGGGCGCGACGATCGCCACGACGCCCGTCGGCTCCGGAACCGAGATGTTGAAGTACGGCCCCGAGACCGGGTTCGCGTTACCCGCCACCTGGGCGTACTTGTCGCACCACCCGGCGTACCAGACCCAGAGGTCGATGGCATCGTCCACCTGCGTGGCCGCGGCAGAGGACGAGAGCCCCTGCTGCGCGACGATCTCGTCGATGAACTGCGCACGCCGCCCCTCGAGCACCTCGGCCACACGGTAGAGCACCTGGCCGCGGTTGTAGGCCGTCGCTCCGGACCAGCCCTTGACCGCAGCACGCGCGGCCACCACGGCGTCGCGGGCGTCCTTGCGGGAGCCCTTCGCGGCGTTGGCGAGGAACGCGCCCTTGGGCGTGAGCACCTCGTACGTGCGGCCGGACTCGCTGCGCGGGAAAGCCCCGCCGATCGCCAGCTTGTACGTCTTCGGGACGGTCAGTCGCTTGCTCATGCTGCGGCTCCCTTGAGGTAGGCGGTGAGGCCCTGACGTCCGCCCTCGCGGCCGTACCCGGACTCCTTGTATCCACCGAACGGGCTCGACGGATCGAATCGGTTGAACGTGTTGGCCCAGATCACGCCGGCGCGGAGCCGGTCGGCCACCGCGAGGATGCGCGACCCCTTGTCGGACCAGATGCCCGCCGAGAGCCCGTAGGGCGTGTTGTTCGCCTTCGCGACGGCCTCGGCCGGCGTGCGGAAGGTGAGCACCGAGAGCACCGGGCCGAAGACCTCGTCGCGGGCGATGCGGTGAGACGCCTCGACACCGGTGAAGATCGTCGGAGCGAACCAGAAACCCTGCTCGGGGATCGCGCAGTCCGCCGTCCAGCGCTCCGCACCCTCGGCCTCGCCGATGTCGCTCAGCTCGCGGATCCGAGCCAGCTGCGCGGCGGAGTTGATCGCCCCGATGTCGGTGTTCTTGTCGAGCGGGTCGCCGAGGCGCAGCGTCGACAGGCGCGTCTTGAGCCGATCGACGACCTCGTCGTGGATCGACTCCTGAACCAGCAGGCGGCTCCCCGCGCAGCAGACGTGGCCCTGGTTGAAGAAGATGCCGTTGACGATGCCCTCGACGGCCTGGTCGATCGGAGCGTCATCGAACACGATGTTCGCCGCCTTGCCGCCGAGCTCGAGGGTCACCTTCTTCTTCGTTCCGGCCACCGCGCGTGCGATGTCGCGACCGACACCGGTCGAGCCCGTGAAAGCGACCTTGTCCACATCCGGGTGGCGTACGAGGGTCGACCCCGTGGCACCGGCTCCGGTGACGATGTTCACGACACCGGCCGGAAGATCCGCCTGCTGCAGGATCTCGGCGAAGATCAGCGCCGTGAGCGGCGTGGTCTCGGCCGGCTTGAGCACGACGGTGTTGCCGGCGGCGAGGGCGGGAGCGATCTTCCACGCGAGCATGAGCAGCGGGAAGTTCCACGGGATGATCTGCCCGGCGACGCCGAGAGCCTGGGGGTTCGCGCCGAGTCCGGCGTGATCGAGCTTGTCGGCCCAGCCCGCGTAGTAGAAGAACCAGGAGGCGACGAGCGGCACGTCGACGTCGCGGCTCTCCTTGATCGGCTTCCCGTTGTCGAGGCTCTCCGCGACGGCGAGCTCGCGGGCCCGCTCCTGCACGAGTCGCGCGATGCGGAACAGGTACTTGCCGCGGTCGCGACCGCTCATCCGCGACCAGGTCTTCTCGTAGGCGCGACGCGCCGCCTTGACCGCACGGTCCACGTCTTCGTCGCTCGCGGAGGAGATCTCGGCGATGTGCTTCTCGGTCGCCGGGGAGATCGTGTTGAACGATGCGCCCGAGCCGTCGACGAACTCGCCGTCGATGAACAGCCCGTAGCTGCTCTTGAGGTTCAGAACCGCGGTGGACTCCGGTGCCGGAGCGTATTCCAGAAATGACATGTTCGTCTTCCCGTCAGTCGATCGTGACGTAGTCGGGGCCCGAGTAGTGGCCGGAGCTGAGCTTCTGACGCTGCAGGAGCACATCGTTGAGAAGGCTGGAGGCGCCGAAACGGAACAGGTGCGGCTGGAGCCACTCCTCCCCCACGGTCTCGGCGACCGTGACGAGGTACTTCACCGCGTCCTTCGACGAGCGGATGCCGCCGGCGGGCTTCACGCCGATCTTCTCGCCCGTGCCGCGGTGCCAGTCGCGCACCGTCTCGAGCATCAGCAGAGTGGTCGGCAGGGTCGCGGCCGGCTGCACCTTTCCGGTCGAGGTCTTGATGAAGTCCCCTCCGGCCAGGATGCCGAGCCACGAGGCGCGCTTGATGTTGTCGTACGTGTTCAGCTCACCGGTCTCGAGGATCACCTTGAGGGAGGCGTACGAGCCGTCTTCGCGGCGGCAGGCTTCCTTCACCTGAGCGATCTGGTCGAACACGAGGCCGTAGCGACCGGAGAGGAACGCTCCTCGATCGATGACCATGTCGATCTCGTCTGCGCCGGCGGCGACCGCCTCGGCGGTGTCGGCGAGCTTGATCGCGAGCGACGCACGGCCGCTCGGGAACGCCGTGGCCACCGCGGCGACCGAGATCAGACCGTCATCGGGGTCGCCGTGCAGGCTGCCGAGGGCGGTGACCGCGTCGCCCACCATGTCGCCGTACACGCACACCGCTGCGACCCGAGGAGTCGACGCGTCGGCGGCATCCGGGGTCTTCGCCTTGGCGACGAGCGAGCGCACCTTGCCGGGGGTGTCCGCACCCTCGAGCGTCGTGAGGTCGATCAGCTTGATGATGGTGTCGAGCGCCCAGGCCTTCGAGGTGGTCTTGATGGAGCGGGTGCCGAGCCCGGCAGCGCGCTGCTCCAGTCCGACGGCGTCGACGCCGGGGAGCCCGTGCAGGAAGCGACGGAGGGTGGCGTCGTCCGGCTCACCGCCGAGGACATCCACCGCCGTCCTGCGGCTGATTTCTGTGGTCGTCACTGTTCCTCCAACAATGCTCGTGCTGTGGTCTCATCGGTCACCAGGACGCCGCACAGACCGCTGGTCACGACCGTGCGTGCGATGTCGTGCTTGGCGGGGCCGGCGGTGACGAAGATCGCGTGGGCGGCTCCGCGCAGCCGGTCGAGCGATACGCCGACCGTCCGGGCGTCGAGCTGCGAGTCGACGATGTTGCCCTCCGCGTCGACGTAGCGGCCGAGAACGTCGCCGACGGCTCCGCGGCGCGCGAGCTCCTCGACCTCCTCGACGGTGAGGTAGCCGTTCTCCACATGGGCGGACGAGGCGTCGCAGGGTCCCGCGGTGAACAGGAACGCCTGTGCCTCGGCTGCCTCTTCGAGAACCGCCGCGACCGTGCGGTCGGACTCGATGGCCTGCTTGGTCTCGACGCGCTCGAGGATCGCCGGGCTCGGCAGCAGCGACACTTGGCCTGAAGCACGCTGAGCGATCGTGACGGCCAGCCCGGCCGCACCACCCGAGCGGCGGTTCAGGCTGACGCCGCCGTTGAGCTGCACGACGGTGACGCCGTTGGCCCATCCGTCGGGGAGCGCCTCGGCGACGGCACGGAGCGTGCGGCCCCAGCTCACGCCGAGTGTCCGCGGGACCGGCCGCAGTGCGGTCAGGAAGTCGGCGGCAGCCTGCGCCACGCGTTCGAGCGTCCCGTCATCGCCTTCCGGCGCGGGTACGACGACGGCATCCGTGAGGCCGAACCGCTCCACCAGCATCCGCTCGAGACCGAGCCGGCGGGCGCGCGGGTGCACGATCTCGATGCGCACGATGCCGCGGTCCTTGGCCTGCACCAGGAGTCGGCCGACCTTCCAGCGGGAGATCTTGAGGAGTCCGCCGATCTCGTCCTGAGTCTTGTCCTCGTCGTAGTAGAGCTCGGCGACGCGAACCATGAGCAGATCGTCTTCCACGGCATCCTCCTTCCTCGTCCAGAGTATGCCGAAATCCGCGTTCGCGCATCCGAATGCTCATATGAGCATGGCCCGCGGAACAAGTGCACATCCGCCGGGGACGGAGAAGGGGCGTCCGTCATGATGACGGACGCCCCTTCTGGATCGAACGGTCTCAGACGCGCTTGCGCGTGGTGAGCACCTGGTCGACGATGCCGTACTCGAGCGCCTGCGCGGCGGAGAGGATGTTGTCGCGATCGATGTCGCGGTTCACCTGCTCCGGCGTGCGCTTGGTGTGCCCGGCCAGGGTCTCCTCGAGCCAGGTCCGCATGCGGAGGATCTCCGCGGCCTGGATCTCGATGTCGGAAGCCTGGCCGTGACCGGCCTCCCCCATCGCGGGCTGGTGGATGAGCACTCGGGCGTTCGGCAGCGCGAGGCGCTTGCCGGGTGCACCCGCCGCGAGCAGCACGGCCGCGGCGGATGCCGCCTGGCCGAGCACGACGGTCTGGATCTGCGGTGCGACGTACTGCATCGTGTCGTAGATCGCCGTCATCGCGGTGAACGAGCCACCGGGCGAGTTGATGTACATCGTGATGTCGCGCTCGGCATCCTGGCTCTCCAGGACGAGGAGCTGCGCCATGACGTCGTCAGCAGACGCGTCGTCGACCTGCACGCCGAGGAAGATCACGCGGTCCTCGAACAGCTTGTTGTACGGGTCCTGGCGCTTGAAACCGTAGGCCGTGCGCTCCTCGAACTGCGGGAGCACGTAGCGGCTGGAAGGAAGGTCACCGGCTGAGCGGAAGGTGGGTGTGTACATGAGCGTCCTTTCGCTTTCCGTTACTCGGTGTCCTGGTCGGTTCCGCCGCCGCCGATGACGTCGGAGGCCGATTCGCGGATGTGGTCGACGAAGCCGTACTCGAGCGCTTCCTCGGCGGTGAACCAGCGGTCGCGGTCACCGTCGGCGTTGATCTGCTCGACCGACTTGCCGGTCTGCGCCGCGGTGATCTCGGCGAGGCGGTTCTTCATCGACATGATGAGCTGCGCCTGGGTCTGGATGTCGCTCGACGTACCGCCGAAGCCACCGTGCGGCTGGTGCAGCAGCACTCGGGCGTTGGGCGTGATGTAGCGCTTGCCCTTGGTGCCCGCGGTCAGCAGCAGCTGGCCCATCGATGCGGCCATGCCGATGCCGACCGTGACGATGTCGTTCGGCACGAACTGCATCGTGTCGTAGATCGCCATACCCGCGGTGATCGAGCCACCAGGCGAGTTCACGTAGAGGTAGATGTCTCGCTCGGAGTCCTCTGCGGCGAGAAGAAGGATCTTCGCGCAGATCTCGTTCGCGTTCTCGTCTCGCACCTCCGAGCCGAGCCAGATGATGCGGTCCTTCAGCAACCTGTCGAAGACGCTCGTTGCGAGGAGGGGTTCTGCAGCCATGTCAGCTCCTGATTCCGTGTTTCAGTGATTCGAATCTACCGGCGACAACGCAGCACTCAGGCCGTGTTCGCCGTCGGCATATCAGGCGTCGGTGCCGGCGATCTCGTGGGCGTATGCCGTCATCGAGCGGTGGTACCGCGGGAGGTGCGGCACGAGCGCGAGCAGTGCCACCGAGAGCCCCTGCGCCGGTCGTCCGGCGCTCGCGAGGATGAGGGCATGGACCGTCGCGACGGCGTCGCGATAGGGCCCGTCCGCCGACAACTCCTCCTCGGCGCGGATCACGGCGAGAGCCTCGTCGTACTCCCCCAGGTTGCGCAGGGAGCTGGCCAGCTGGATCACGCACTGCGGGCGGTGCTCCTCGTCGAGCCCCAGCGCGAGCGCGCGGCGGTACAGCTCCACGGCCTCGGCCGGCTTCCCCGCCGAGTCCCGCGCACCGGCACGTTCGAACTCTGCGCGTGCATCGTCCGCCCCGCGCTCGGCGGCCAGGGCGTCGATCCGCGCGATCGTGTCGTCGCCGACCTCTTCGCCCGACGCATCCGTCCAGACCTCGTCGATGCGCTCATCCCATGTCTTCATCACTGCTCTCCCTTGGATGGAAAAGAGGGCGGATGCCGCAGCACCCGCCCTCTTCACTGGATCGTGTCCGATCACTCGGCCTTGTCGGCCGCCTTCTTGGCCGGAGCCTTCTTGGCGGCAGGCTTCTTGGCAGCCGGCTTCTTCTCGGCGGGCTCCTCCGCAGCGTCGGCGTCGGCCTTCTTGGCCGGAGCCTTCTTCGCGGGCGCCTTCTTGGCCGGAGCCTTCTTGGCCGGCTTCTCCTCGGCTTCTGCCTGACCCTCGGCAGCCTCATCGTCCGTGACGATGAAGTCGGAGAGGTCGACGGCCTTGCCGTTGCTGTCGACGACCTTGACCTTGCCGAGCGCGATGGCGAGGGCCTTGTTGCGGGCGACCTCACCGACGAGCGCGGGGAGCTGGTTCGAGGACTGCAGCGCCTCGACGAACTCCTGCGGGGCCATGCCGTACTGCGCGGCCGACTGGATCAGGTACTGGCTCAGCTCTTCCTGCGAGACCTGCACGTCGGCCTGCTCGGCGATCGTGTCGAGCAGCACCTGCGTGCGGAACTGCTTCTCGCTCGCCTCGGTGACCTCGGCGCGGTGCACGTCGTCCTCGAGGCGGCCTTCGCCCTCGAGGTGGTTGTGCACCTCGTCCTCGATGAGCTGCGGCGGAACCGGGATCTCGATCTTCTCGAGCAGCGCCTCGACGAGCTTGTCGCGGGCGGCGGAGCCCTGCGTGAAGACGCCCTGCTGCGCGACGCGCTCGGCCAGGCTCTCGCGGAGCTCTGCGATGGTGTCGAACTCGCTCGCGATCTGCGCGAAGTCGTCGTCGGCCTCGGGAAGCTCGCGCTCCTTGACGGCCTTGACGGTCACGGAGACCTCGGCCTCGGAACCGGCGTGGTCGCCGCCCACGAGGGCCGAGCGGAACGTGGTGTCCTCACCGGCGGTGAGCGACTCGATCGCGTCGTCGATTCCCTCGAGCAGCTCGCCGGAGCCGATCTCGTAGGAGACGCCCTCGGCACGGTCGATCTCGGCGCCGTCGATCGTGGCGACCAGGTCGAGCTCGACGAAGTCGCCCTTGGCAGCCGGACGGTCGACCGGGACGAGCGTGCCGAAACGGGCGCGCATGTTGTCGAGCTCGGCATCCAGTGCGGCCTCGTCGGCCTCGATGGCGTCGACCGTCACGGTGATGTCGTCGTAGGCGGGCAGGTCGATGTCGGGGCGCACGTCCACCTCGATGTCGACGAGCAGGTCGCCGGAGAAGTCCTTCTCGTTCGGCCACTGCGTGATGTCGGCGGCCGGACGGCCGACGACGCGCAGCTTGTGCTCGACCGTGGCGTCGCGGAAGAACTTGTCCAGGCCCTCGTTCACCGCGTGCTCGATGACCGCACCGCGGCCGATGCGCTGATCGATGATGGGCGCCGGGACCTTGCCCTTGCGGAAGCCGGGGATCTGCACGTCCTGAGCGATGTGCTCGTAGGCGTGAGCGATGCTGGGCTTGAGGTCGTCCGGGGTGACCGTGATGCTGAGCTTGACCCGGGTCGGGGTCAGCTTCTCGACGGTGCTGTTCGCCATGCTGGTGTGTTCTCCTTGTGATTTCCGCGCGGTATCGCGGCTGTAAGGTCCGTGGGGCCGTGTCGGGGCGACAGGAGTTGAACCTGCGACCTCCCGCTCCCAAAGCGGGCGCTCTACCAAGCTGAGCTACGCCCCGGGGAATCCGCACGCAGATTCAGCCCCACCGAGTCTAACGGACGGGAGCACTCCCGACTGTCCGGTATGATCGATGAGTCCGGAGATGAAAATCCGGCCCGTCCCCGAGATTCCGCGGGGTTCCGGGGCTGTAGCTTAGTGGTAAAGCCTTAGTCTTCCAAACTAATGATGCGGGTTCGATTCCCGTCAGCCCCTCCGGATAAGAAGGCCCTCATCGGAAACGATGGGGGCCTTCTCGCATGCTCAGGGGTCGGTCCCATACGCTGACAGCACCGACGCACGCAGTCTCCGACCGGAAGGCGACAACGAAATGGGCACGACGTGACCGCCCCGCTTCGGCCCGGCCCCGGGACGCACGCACTCCCCCCGACACGCGGCGCCCACGAGCTTCCGGCGCGCTTCTCTTCGAGTCCGAGCCCCGTCGCGGGCCCCCGGGCGCGCCGACGCCCGCGCCGAGGCCTCGTCGTCGGCGTCCTCGGGGGCGCGGCGGTGATCGCTGCGCTGGGCATCACGCAGCTGTCCGCGAATCTCGGTTACGACGACACCGCTGACCGACTCGACGACACCCTCCGCACCGCGACGGCGGTGAAGGCGGAAACCGATCACACCCGTGACGCGCTCACGCAGGCGACGGATGCCGGCCACGTCATCCTGGACGTGACCGATGCGCGGATCGCCGTGCCGGAGGATGCCGTATCGGCGCTGTCCACCGCCGTCGCCGAGGGCGAGGAGGCGGGAGCTGCCGCGGAGACGCTCGACGCCACCGCATTCCCGTCTCCGGGAGAGAAGCCGGTCTGGTTCTGGGAGCTGTTCGGAGAATCCGCGGAGCTGGCCGATGACGAGAACTCCCTCGAGGATCTGGTGCGGGACCTCCAAGCCGCGTCCGAGAATGCGGCCGTGGCCGGGGACGCCGTCCAGGAGAGTGGATTGGCCGTGCTGTCCGCAGCGGCTGAGGCGGCAGCGGGGTTCGAGGCGGCGCACCTCTCCGCGCGCAACGACGCCGTGATCGCGCTCCGAGACGCCGCGGCGGATGCACTGGCCGTGAAGCGCATCGACGCCAAGGCGGCGACCACGTATGTCGCGCTGCAGGACGCCGGCGCTCAGATCATCGCGACGGAGTCCGAGGAACTGGCCGAGAAGTCGGGGCCGCTGCAGGGCGCGCGCCTGGAGATCGAGGCGTTCGCCCGTTCCCTCGCACCGGGCGTGCTGCTCGAGTTCGACTGGTCCCCCGTGGTCAACGGCGCGGGCTACAACGGAAGCATGGGCGGGTACACCACCTGGTGGTGGGACGACCCCGGACGCGCGAACATCGAGCTCTCCGACTCGGTGGCCGAGCAGTGGCCGGCAGAGCGGAGCAAGGCGCTCGTCGCACACGAGGTGGGTCACGCGATCAGCGTGAAGTGCCAGGACATGTACGACTCCTCGACGCAGGACAGCATCGAGAAGTGGGCCACCGCGTGGGCCATCAGCATGGGCTACACCGACGATGCCAACGGCGTCTGGGCCTACGGATACCCGCCGCAGGAGTACATCGACGCCGCCGCGGGCTGCCGCTGAGCGCACAGCGCGACCGCGTGACAGAAGAGGCCGCCGTGATCACTCACGGCGGCCTCTTCGACGTCAGATCGAGGTCACTGCCCCCGACGCTCGCGCAGCTGCGTGAGCGCGTCGTCGAGAAGCTGGACGGCCTCCTCGTCGGTGCGACGCTCCTTCACATACGCGAGGTGCGTCTTGTACGGCTCCGCCTTCGCGAGAGCAGGAGGGTTCTCCTTGTCGCGCCCGGCCGGGAGACCCGACTGCGGGTGGTCGATCGTCTCGGGGATCTCCTCTTCCGGGAGCCCCGCGGCGAAGTAGCGCACGGTCTCGTTGCCGAGACCGTCCCAGTACGAGACCGCGATGCGATCGGCGTGATAACCGTGATCCTGTTCGCCCATCGGGCCGGAGCCCACGCGGGTGCCGCGGATAGCGTTTCCACCGGTAGCCATCAGATGACCTCGAATTTCGTGATGAGGCCCAGCGCGACGATGGCGACGAACCATGTCAGTGCCAGGACGACGGTGAAGCGGTTGAGGTTCCGCTCCGCGAGACCGGAGGAGCCGACCGCAGAGGTCATGCCGCCACCGAACATGTCGGACAGTCCACCGCCGCGACCTTTGTGCAGGAGGATGAGGAGGGTCAGCAGAACGCTGGTGATGCCCAGCACGACCTGCAGGACGAACTCGAGAATTGCCACGAGAAAGAGCCTTTCGCTGGGGCCGGAACGCCCCCGTAACGGTCAAGTATACGGTGCAGCGGGGCCGCAGCCCCGCTGCACTCACACGCCGACGTGCTTCTCGAAGCGGATGATCGCTGCGAACTCGTCCACGACGAGGCTCGCCCCGCCGACGAGTGCGCCGTCCACATCGGGCTCGCGCATGAAGCTGGCGATGTTCGCCGCCTTGACCGAGCCGCCGTACAGGATGCGGGTGCGGGCCGCAGCCTCGTCGCCGAGAACCTTCGCGATGACCGCGCGCAGAGCGGCGCAGACGTCCTGCGCCTGCTGCGGCGTCGCGGCCTGGCCGGAGCCGATCGCCCACACGGGCTCGTACGCCACGACGATGTCCGCCTTCGGCGACACGCCCTGGAGCGCGGCCTCGAGCTGCGACACCGGAACGGCGCTGGCACCGAACTTCTCCAGGTCGCCCGCGGTCTCGCCGACGCAGATCACCGGCACGAGGCCGTGCTTGAGCGACGCCTGCACCTTGGCCGCCACGACGTCGTCGCCCTCGGCGTGGTACTCACGACGCTCCGAGTGGCCGATGATGACGTACTTCGCATCGAGCTTCGCCAGGAAAGCCCCGGAGACCTCGCCGGTGTATGCACCGGAGTCGTGAGCCGAGACGTCCTGCGCACCGAGTGCGAACGGGATCTTGTCCGCGTCGATGAGCGTCTGGACGCTGCGGATGTCGGTGAAGGGCGGGAAGACCGCGACCTCGACGGATCCGTCCTCGTGCTTCGCATCCTTCAACGTCCAGTGCAGCTTCTGCACGAACGCGACCGCCTGAAGGTGGTCGAGATTCATCTTCCAGTTTCCCGCGATCAGCGGGGTACGGGAGTTCACGCCCATCCGAGGACCTCCAGCCCAGGTAGTTTCTTGCCCTCGAGGAACTCGAGGCTCGCGCCGCCGCCGGTCGAGATGTGACCGAACTGGTCGTCGGTGAATCCGAGCTGACGCACGGCAGCGGCGGAGTCGCCGCCACCGACGACGCTGAGGCCGTCGACCTCGGTGAGTGCCTGCGCGACGGTCTTGGTGCCGGCCGCGAACGCCGGGAACTCGAACACGCCCATCGGACCGTTCCAGAACACGGTCTTCGACTCGCGAATGACCTCGGCGAAGCGCGCTGCCGTCTCCGGACCGATGTCGAGTCCGATGCCGGAGGCACCGAACGGCGTCGACTCGATCGCGTCTGCCGCGGCGACTTCGTGCGCGGCGTCCGCACCGAAGGATGCGGCGACGACGACATCGGTGGGGAGCACGAGCTCCACGCCGCGTTCCGCCGCCTCCGCGATGTAGCCGCGGACCGTCTCGAGCTGATCCTCTTCCAGCAGGCTGGAGGCCACGGCGTGACCCTGCGCCTTCAGGAAGGTGAAGAGCATTCCACCGCCGACGAGAATCTTGTCGACGCGCGGCAGCAGGTGAGAGATGACTCCGAGCTTGTCGCTGACCTTCGAGCCGCCGAGCACGACCGCGTAGGGGCGCTCAGGCTTCTCGGTCAGACGGTCGAGCACGTCGAGCTCGGCCGCGATCAGCAGACCGGCCGCCGACGGGAGCAGCTCGGCGAGTTCGTAGACGCTCGCCTGCTTGCGGTGCACGACCCCGAAGCCGTCAGAGACGAGCACGTCGCCGAGTTCTGCGAGTTCCGCCGCGAAGGCGGCGCGCGTGGCGTCGTCCTTCGAGGTCTCCCCCGCGTTGAACCGCAGGTTCTCGATGACGACGACCCCGCCGTCCTCCAGCGAGGCGACGGCTTCCTTCGCCGACTCGCCGACCGTGTCGCGGGCGAACGCGACCGGAGAACCGAGCAGCTCCGACAGCCGCTGAGCCACCGGCTCCAGGCTGTACTGCGGGTCGGGCGCGCCATCCGGCCGCCCGAGGTGGGAGCACACGACAACGCGGGCGCCCGCGTTGATGAGTGCATTGAGGGTCGGCAACGAGGCGCGGACACGGCCATCGTCCGTGATGATCCCATCCCGCAAGGGGACGTTGAGATCACAACGGACGATGACGCGCTTGCCCTCGAGCGACCCCAGTGTGTCCAGGGTGCGCAGAGTCATGTGTCTGAGCTTAGAGGCGCTCGGCCACGTACTCGGTCAGGTCGACGAGACGGTTGGAGTAGCCCCACTCGTTGTCGTACCAGCTCGAGACCTTGATCAGGTTGCCGCTCACGTTGGTGAGCGTCGAGTCGAAGATCGACGAGTGCGGGTTGTGCACGATGTCGCTCGAGACGATCGGGTCTTCGTTGTACTGCAGGAAGCCGGCGAGACGACCCTCGGCAGCGGCCTTCTTGTACGCCTCGTTGACCTCGTCGACCGTGAGGTTCTCGCGGTCGGTGATCAGCGTGAGGTCGACGATCGAGCCGGTGGGAACCGGGACGCGGTACGACGAGCCGCTCAGCTTGCCCTGGAGCTCCGGGAGCACCTCGCCGATGGCCTTGGCTGCACCGGTCGAAGCAGGGGTGATGTTGATCGCGGCGGCGCGTGCACGACGGAGGTCGCTGTGCGGGCCGTCCTGCAGGTTCTGGTCGGCGGTGTACGCGTGAGCCGTCATCATGAAGCCGCGGTCGATACCGAACGCGTCGTTGAAGACCTGCGCCAGCGGCGCAAGGCAGTTGGTGGTGCAGGACGCGTTGGAGATGATGTGATCCGTCTCCGGGTTGTACGTGTCCTCGTTCACGCCCATGACGAACGTGCCGTCGACACCGGTGCCGGGAGCCGAGATGAGGACCTTCTTCGCGCCGGCCTCGATGTGCTTCTTGGCGAGCTCGGCCTTGGTGAAGAAGCCGGTCGACTCGATGACGATGTCGACGCCCAGCTCGCCCCACGGGAGACCTGCGGGGTCGCGCTCGGCGAAGGCCTTGATCTTCTTGCCGTTGACGGTGATGCTCTCATCGTCGTAGCTGATCTCGGCGTCGAGGACGCCGCCCACCGAGTCGTACTTCAGCAGGTGCGCCAGGGTCTTGTTGTCGGTGAGGTCGTTGACGGCGACGATCTCAAGGTCCGCTCCCTGCGCGAGAGCCGCGCGGAAGTAGTTGCGTCCGATGCGGCCGAAGCCGTTGATACCGATCTTGACAGACACTCAGGTCTCCCTGTTTCTCGTGCACTGCACACAGCTTTCCAGCATGAGTGAAGCGCGGGGTTTTTTGGCTGAGAGGGCGTCCCGACGAGCCGGGGCCCGTCGGGACGCGACCCGATTACGACAGTACCAGCAGGCCGTTCGTCTGCTTGCGGGCGACCTCGAGGCGCTGGGCGACGTTCTCCCAGTTGGCGATGTTCCACGCCGCCTTGACATAGTCGGCCTTGACGTTGAGGTAGTCGAGGTAGAACGCGTGCTCCCACATGTCGAGCTGGAAGAGCGGGATCGTGCCCTGCGCCGTGTTCGACTGCTGGTCGAACAGCTGCTGGATGATCAGGCGCGAGCCGATCGAGTCCCAGCTGAGCACGGCCCAGCCGGAGCCCTGGATGCCGGTCGCCGCTGCCGTGAAGTGCGCCTGGAACTTCTCGAACGAGCCGAAGTACTCGTCGATAGCCGCCTTCAGCTCGCCCTCGGGCTGGCCTCCGCCGTTCGGCGACAGGTTCGTCCAGAAGATCGAGTGGTTGACGTGACCGCCGAGGTTGAAGGCGAGGTCCTTCTCGAGCTTGTTGACGTTCGCGAGGTTGCCGCTCTCACGGGCCTCGGCGAGCTGGTCGAGCGCGGTGTTCGCACCGGCGACGTAGGTTGCGTGGTGCTTGTCATGGTGCAGTTCCATGATCTTGCCGCTGATGTGCGGCTCGAGGGCTGCGAAGTCGTAGGGAAGGTCGGGGAGCGTGTAGGTCGCCATATCGCTTTCATCCAATCCGCGCCGCGCCGCGGCGCTTGCCGATCCTCCGCGCCGCCGATGTGCGGCGTAGAGCGGACATCTTTCATCCTACTGAGGACAACGCGGGTGCGCCCCGGAACCTTCCGCCATATGACGAAGACCCGCCGTCCGGTGGCCGGGCTGCGGGTCTTCGTCGAGGATGCGGGTCAGACGTCGAGTCCGACGGGCACCGCGGCTTCGGTTCCCGGGATGCCCTCCTGCTGAGCGCGCTTGTCGGCCATCGCCAGCAGGCGGCGGATGCGTCCGGCGACGGCATCCTTCGTCAGCGGCGGGTCGGCGTGGTGGCCCAGCTCGTCGAGACTGGCGTCCCGGTGTGCGAGACGCAGCTCTCCCGCGACCTTGAGGTGATCCGGCACCTCATCGGCCAGGATTTCGAGTGCGCGCTCCACACGAGCGCAAGCGGCGACCGCTGCCTGCGCCGATCGACGCAGGTTCGCGTCGTCGAAGTTCACCAGACGGTTGACCCCCGCGCGGACCTCGCGGCGCTGACGGAGCTCTTCCCACGCGATGGCGGTCTTCTGCGCTCCCATCTCGTTGAGGATGGTGCGGATCGCCTCGCCCTCACGCACGACGACGCGCGGCATACCGCGCACCTCGCGCGCCTTGGCGGCCACGCCGAGCCGGTGCGCCGCACCGACGAGCGCCATCGCGGCCTCGGACGACGGGCAGACGACCTCGAGCATCGCCGAGCGGCCCGGCTCGCTCAGGGTGCCGGCAGCGAGGAACGCACCTCGCCACAGACCGGCGACCTCGGCCCGGGAGCCGGTCGTGAGACGGTTCGGCAGCCCGCGCACGGGGCGCCGCCGCTGGTCGAGGAGCCCCGTCTGACGGGCGAGCGTCTCACCCTGGGCGATCACCCGCACAGCCCACCGGGCGCCGTCGTTCGCGGTGCTCGACTGCACCTGCGCGATCTCCGGGCGCACGCCGTAGATCTCGGCGAGGTCACGCGCGACGCGGCGCGCGAGCGTCTCGGCATCCACCTCGGCCTCCACGGCCACACGGCCGGCGATCGAATGCAGACCACCGGCGAACCGGAGGATCGCGGTGACTTCCGCAACTCGCACCGTCGGGGGTGCATTGCGGATGCTGACCAGCTCGGCCTTGACGTCGGTGGTTAGTGCCACGACACTCCTTCACGTTCACGCGCCGGGTCGCGGCGCAAACGTCCAGCTTACTCGGCCGAGCGGACCCCTATTCTCGGCCGAGATCGCGGTGACGGACGCTGACCGCGACGCCCGGAATCGCGGAGAGGCGGCGCGCCAACTCCTCCGACATCGCGACCGAACGGTGTTTCCCTCCTGTGCAACCGATCGCGATCGTGGAATGGCTCTTGTTCTCCCGCTGATACCCCTCGAGGACCGGGACGAGGGCGGTCGAGTAGGCATCCAGGAACTCCATCGCCCCCGGGCGCGAGAGAACGTACTCACGGACGGTCTCGTCCTGGCCGGTCAAGCCGCGGAGATCTTCGTTCCAGAACGGGTTGGGAAGAAACCGCATGTCGGCGACGATGTCCACGTCCGTCGGGAGTCCGTACTTGAAACCGAAGCTGAGGAGCGTCACCCGGTGACGTGCCGCGCCCTCCTCGGAGAAGATGTCGGAGACCTGCGTCGCCAGCTGATGGATGTTGAGCGTCGAGGTGTCGATGACCAGGTCGGCAGCCTCGCGGATGGGCGCGAGCCTGGTGCGCTCGATACGGATGCCGTCGAGCAGCGTCCCTTCCCCCTGGAGCGGATGCGGGCGACGCACGGACTCGAAGCGCCGCACGAGCACGTCGTCGGACGCGTCGAGGAACAGCACGCGGACGGACCCGCGAGAGCGGAGAGCACGTGCGACGCCGGGGAAGTCGTCGAAGAGGTTGCGTCCACGGACATCGACGACGGCAGCGACCTTCGGGAGGGCATTGCCTCCCATATCGGTCAGCTCCAGCAGCGGCCGGAGGATCTGCGGCGGCAGGTTGTCGACGACGTACCAGCCGAGATCCTCGAGCGCATTCGCCACTGTCGTCCGGCCCGCGCCGGACATTCCTGTGACGATGAGGAATTCGCCCTTTTCCTCGTCAGACATTGCTCAGTGCTCCCTCTCCCCCTCGGCCTCCAGCCTAGCGAGTGGACAGGTGCGAATGAATGTTCTGCGCGAGCACCGGCCCGATTCCCTGCACCTCTTCGATCTGGCCCGGTTCGGCGGCGCGGAGCGCCGTCACCGAGCCGAAGTGCTTGAGCAGCACCTTGATGCGGGAGGCGCCGAGCCCCGGCACCTCGGCGAGTACGGAGGAGATGTCGTTGCGGCGTCGCTTGCGCTGGTGCGTGATCGCGAAGCGGTGGGCCTCGTCTCGAAGACGCTGCAGCAGATAGAGCGCCTCGCTGGTGCGCGGCAGGATCACCGGGAAGTCGTCGCCGGGGAGCCAGACCTCTTCCAACCGCTTCGCGATACCGCACACCGCGATCTCGGTGTGACCGGCGTCGCGGAGCGCGCGGGCCGCCGCTTCCACCTGCGGTTGCCCTCCGTCGACGAGCAGGAGCTGCGGCGGGTACGCGAATCGCGGCTTCCGTCTCGCAGTGACCTCGCCCACGTCTTCCGCCACGACACTATCGGTCGTCGGATCGATGACCTCCGGTTCCTCGGGACGATCCAGGTAGGCGAGTCGACGACGCAGCACCTGGTACATCGAGTCGGTGTCATCCGTCGTCTCGGCGATGTTGAAGGAGCGGTACTGGTCCTTGCGAGGAAGGCCGTCTTCGAACACCACCATCGATGCCACGACGTTCGTTCCGCCGAGGTGCGAGATGTCGAAGCACTCGATGCGCAGCGGGGCCTCGGACATCCCCAGGGCTTCCTGCAGGTCTGTGAGCGCCTGCGTGCGGGCGACATAATCGCTCGTGCGGCGGGTCTTGTACCGGATCAGCGCCTGCTGCGCATTCAACGTCGCCGTGCGCATGAGGTCGGCCCGCTGGCCACGCTGCGCGACCGCGATCTCGACCTTCTTTCCGCGACGTTCGCGCAGCCACACCTCGAGTTCGGCAGCATCGTCGGGCAAGGTCGGGACGAGGATGCGGCGAGGGACGTCCTGCGCCTCGCCGTACGCCTGCTGCAGCACCTGTTCGACGAGATCGCCACTCGAGATGTCGATCTCCTTCTCGATGGTGAGCGCACGCACACCGCGGACCCTGCCACCGCGGATCACGAAGTGCTGCACTGCGGCGGCCAGCTCGTCCTCGGCGATGCCGAAGAGGTCGGCGTCCTCGTCGGACGGAAGCACGAGTGCGCTCTTGCCCAGCACTGCTTCGATCGCCGAGAGCTTGTCCCGATACTTCGCTGCCGCCTCGTAGTCCATCGCCGCCGACGCTGCCAGCATCCGTTTGGTCAGTTCCCGGGTGAAGCGCTCGTCGCCGCCCGCCATGAATGCCACGAAGTCATCGACCATGGCCCGGTGCTCCTCGATGGTCACCGTCATCGAGCACGGGCCACCGCACTTGCCGATCTGCCCGGGGAAACAGGGCCTTCCGGTCTGCATCGCGCGCTTGTAGCTGGAGTCGCTGCAGGTGCGGATCGGGAACGCCTTGATCATCAGATCGATCGTCTCGTGCACCGCCCACACCTTCGGGAACGGGCCGAAGTACCGCGCACCGGGGATCCTGCGATTGCGCGTGACGATCACCCTGGGCGCTTCATCGGCGAGCGTCACCGCCATGAAGGGATACGACTTGTCGTCCTTGTAGCGCACGTTGAACGGCGGATCGAACTCCTTGATCCACATGTACTCCAGCTGCAGCGAGTCGACGTCCGTCGGGACGACGGTCCACTCGACGGACGCCGCCGTCGTGACCATGCGCCGGGTGCGCTCGTGGAGCGTGCGCAACGGGGCGAAGTAGTTCGACAACCGCTGGCGCAGATTCTTCGCCTTGCCGACATAGAGCACCCGGCCGGACGCATCACGGAAGCGGTACACGCCGGGATCGGTCGGGATCTCCCCCGTCCGCGGCTTGTACGGCAGCACGTCGGCCATCAGCTGGCCTTCCGCGCGGAGCGCCCCTCACCCAGGATCTCGCCGAGGAACAGCCCGGTGTGGCTCGCCTCGACGCGTGCGATCTGCTCCGGGGTGCCCGTGGCGACGATCTGGCCACCGCCGGAACCGCCCTCGGGGCCGAGATCGATCACCCAGTCGGCCGACTTGATCACATCGAGGTTGTGCTCGATGACGATCACGGTGTTGCCCTTGTCGACCAGACCGTTCAGAACCTCGAGGAGCTTCCGCACGTCTTCGAAGTGCAGACCCGTGGTCGGCTCGTCGAGCACGTAGATGCTGCGTCCGTTGCTGCGGCGCTGGAGCTCGGTGGCGAGCTTGACGCGCTGCGCCTCTCCGCCCGAGAGCGTCGTGGCCGACTGCCCGAGTCGGACGTAGCCCAGCCCGACGTCGACGAGCGTCTTCATGTAGCGGTGGATCGCCTGGATCGGCTCGAAGAACTCCGCGGCCTCCTCGATCGGCATCTCGAGCACCTCGGCGATGTTCTTGCCCTTGTAGTGCACGGCCAGCGTGTCGCGGTTGTACCGCTTGCCGTGGCAGACCTCGCAGTCGACGTACACATCGGGCAGGAAGTTCATCTCGATCTTGATCGTGCCGTCGCCGGAGCACGCTTCGCAGCGGCCACCCTTGACGTTGAAGCTGAATCGACCGGGCTGATAGCCGCGGACCTTCGCCTCCGGTGTCTCGCTGAAGAGTGTGCGGATGCGATCGAACACTCCCGTGTACGTGGCGGGGTTCGACCGCGGGGTGCGGCCGATCGGCGCCTGGTCGACGTGCACGACCTTGTCGAGGTTGTCGAGTCCGGTGACGCGCGTGTGCTTGCCGGGGACCGTGCGAGCGCCGTTCAGCCGCGACGCGAGCACCTGGTACAGGATGTCGTTCACGAGCGAGGACTTGCCGGAGCCGCTGACCCCGGTGACGGCGGTGAGCACGCCCAGGGGGAAGTCGGCCGTGACGTTGCGGAGGTTGTTGGCCCGAGCCCCGACCACGCTCAGCATCCGCTTCTTGTCGATCTTGCGGCGCTTGGTCGGCATGGGGATCTCGCGGCGACCGGAGAGGTACTCCCCCGTCATCGAGTCGCTGTCGTCGAGCAGAGCCGAATACGGCCCCGAATGCACGACCTCGCCACCGTTGACGCCGGCGCCCGGGCCGATGTCGACCACCCAGTCGGCCGCTTCGATGGTCTCTTCGTCGTGCTCGACGACGATCAGCGTGTTGCCGAGGTCGCGCAGCGTGAGCAGCGTCTCGATGAGGCGTCGGTTGTCGCGCTGGTGGAGTCCGATCGACGGCTCGTCGAGCACGTAGAGGACGCCGGTCAGACCGGAGCCGATCTGCGTGGCCAGGCGGATGCGCTGAGCCTCTCCACCGGAGAGGGAACCCGCGGAGCGGCTGAGGTTGAGGTAGGAGAGCCCGACCTGCAGCAGGAAGTCGAGCCGCAGACGGATCTCGCGCAGCACCTGGGCGGCGATCTTGGCTTCACGATCGGTGAGGGTGAGCGTCTCCATGAACGCGCGGGCGTCGGCGAGGCTGAGGTGCGAGACCTCGGCGATGGAGTGGCCGTGCACCTGCACGGCCAGCACTTCGGGCTTGAGGCGATTGCCGTCGCAGACCGGGCACGGCACCTCGCGGAGGTACTCGCCCCACCGGCTGCGCTGGTTGTCGGACTCGGCCTGCAGGTACTGCCGCTCGATGTAGGGGACCACGCCCTCGAACCCCGACGCGTAGCGCATCTCGCGCCCGTAGCGGTTCTTCCACTTGACGGTCACCTTGTAGTTCTCGCCGCGCAGGATCGCGTTCTGCACCTCGGAGTGCAGCTTGCGCCACGGGGTGTCCAGCGAGAAGTCCAGATCGCGGGAGAGTCCCTCGAGCAGACGCTCGTAGTACTGGAAGAGCCCCTTGCCCTGGGTGGTCCAGGGGATGATGACGCCCTGGCGGATCGAGAGGTCTTCGTCGCCCAGCATCAGGTCGACGTCGACCGACATGCGGGTGCCGAGCCCGGAGCACGCCGGGCATGCACCGAACGGCGCGTTGAACGAGAACGTGCGCGGTTCGATCTCGGTGAGCGTGAGAGCATGCCCGTTCGGGCAGGCCAGCTTCTCGGAGAACGTCTGCCATGCGTCGTCGCCCTCGCCGTCGACGTAGTTGATCTGCACCACTCCGCCGGCGAGCCCGAGCGCCGTCTCGACCGAATCGGTCACGCGACCCAGGATGTCATCGGATGCCACGAGCCGGTCGACGACCACCGCGATGTCGTGCTTGTAGCTCTTCTTGAGCGTCGGCGGCTCGGCGAGTTGAATGAGCTCGCCGTCGACGATGGCACGCGAATAGCCCTTCGCGCCGAGTTCGCGGAACAGGTCGACGAACTCGCCCTTCTTCTGGGAGACGATGGGCGCGACCACCTGGTAGCGCGTGCGCTCAGGAAGCTCCATGAGCTGATCGGCGATCTGCTGCACGGTCTGACGCTGGATGCGCTCACCGCACTCGGGACAGTGCGGGATGCCGATGCGCGCCCAGAGCAGACGCATGTAGTCGTAGATCTCGGTGATGGTGCCGACGGTCGACCGCGGGTTGCGGTTGGTCGACTTCTGGTCGATGGAGACGGCCGGGCTGAGCCCCTCGATGAAGTCGACGTCGGGCCGGTCGACCTGACCGAGGAACTGGCGCGCGTACGCGCTCAGCGATTCGACGTAGCGACGCTGCCCTTCGGCGAAGATCGTGTCGAACGCGAGACTCGACTTGCCCGACCCGGACAGACCGGTGAACACGACCAGTGAGTCGCGCGGGATGTCGATGTCGACGTTCTTGAGATTGTGGACGCGGGCACCGCGGACACTGAGTTTTCCTGAGGAAGCAACGGGGACGATGGGCACCGAACAAGTCTACGAGGGACCACGGACATCGGCTCCGACTCCCGGTTCTGCTCCCTCTGGGTCCGTTCGCGTCGGCTCGGCATCCGTCCGTCTCGCAGCCCACAGCGCGAGCAGTACTCCTGCAACGAGGATGGCAGCGGCGATCGGAGCGAACCACGCTGTTCCGTCGTCGACACCGCGCGGAGCGAGCAGCCACATCGCGAACACCAATGGCTGTGACAGGAGCTGCACGACGACGAAGCGCTGAAGGGTCGGTCGGAGCACCCGCAGCGCGAGGCGCGATCTCATCGGCACGACCAGGCTGAGCGAGGCGAGGACGTGGACGGCGTGCACGAGCAGGAGCGCGAGAGCCGTTTGGCCCGGAGACGGCTCCGTGAGGATCACCCCGAACGGGAGGCAGGCCGCAGCGGCCCACGCCGCGAGCGTGCGAGGGATCACGGCGGAGACCACGGCCGCGACCACCGCGATCCCCTGCCAGAGGGGGAACGGGATCAGCGTCACCGCGCCGACCCAAAGGACGCCGACGACGAGCAGCCGGATCGTCACCCCCGGTACGGCACCCGGTACCCGGATTCGGCGGACCGCGGCACTCATCGGCGCACAGCCCTCATCCGCTGCTGGCGAAGCGCCGCCAGTCGCATCTCGGCGTCGACATCGGGCGCCGCCCACGGCACCACCTCGATGCCCGTATGGCGCAGCTCGGTCAGGATGTCGGTCCGTTCCGCGAGGACGGTGCGCAACGCGATGCGCTGCTCCCGAGTGAGCCGCGACTCGTCCGGCGTCGGAAGCACGTCCACCGCGACGACCGCGTGGCCGGCGGAGCGCCATCGCGTGGCCAGCTGAGCGGCCACCCCGTCGAAGAAGGTCGAGAGCACGAACACGATGGACCCCGAGGGGACGACGGGCGAACGGCGATATGCCGAGCCGTCGGTGCTCGGCCCGGTCGCGGCGATGACATCGCGCAGCCGGGCGAGGTGTCGTGCTCCTCCCCCGGAAGGAATGCTCCGGCCCCCGCTCGACAGCGCGTGGTAGGCGACCCTGTCCCCCTCACCGAGGGCCGAGGCGGCGATCGACAGCGCCGCCTCGCGGGCGAGATCCAACGAGGTCGCACCGGACCGGTCGGGGTCGTCGGCACCCCAGGCCGCCACGACCGCACCGAGATCCTCTGCGGTGTCGATGGCGATGACGACCGACGAGTCGCTCAGAGTGTTGTTGCGGCGCACGAGGAGCTCACCGGGCCGCCGGGCGGCCCGGGCGGTGGCACGCCAGTCGACGCGGCGCAGTTCGTCGCCAGGCGCGAACGGATGGATGTCGCGGAAGTCGCCGCCCTGTCCCGGGCGCGCCCCCTCGTGTGCGCCGTGAAGACCTGAGAGCCGCGGTGCGACCGGCAACCGACCGAGACGACGAACCCGGGGCGGCGTCTTCCACCGGATCCCCACGCGCGGAGCCTCATCGGTGATCCATGCGCCGTCCTGCGCCACGCACCGAGCGGTCATGCTCAGCAGGTCCAGCGGACCCGAGTGCTGCAGGCGCGTCCTCGCGGTGAGCACCGAGGGACCCGCCACGACGTCGGCGAGTCGCTGCGGTCCACTGTCCTGTTCGACCGCGAGCTGTACCCAGTCAGCGTCGACCTGGACCTCGACCTCGGCGCGAGCCTCCGATCGCTCCCCGTCCTCACCGCGCTGCGCACGCACTTCCACCCGCAGCTCGGCCGTGGCGGGCCGGCGTATCAGCATCCACGCCGTCGTCAGCGCGAGTGGAAGTCCGATGCCGACCACATCCGGCCGAGAGAACGCGAGACCGACGGCGACGAGCAGCGCGGCTCCGGCCAGGCCGATCGCGACGACGGGTGTGCGCCGCCACGGGAGCGTCGCGCGCTCGGTGACGCGGATCGGATCGGTCATCGCACCGCGGAGACTGTCGGCGGCACCGAGGTCTTGGCGACGACCGACGCGACCACCGATCGGGGATCCACGCCCTGTGCCCAGGCCTGCGGAGTGAGGGTCAGGCGATGCGCCAGCACGGGCTCCGCGATGCGTTTGATGTCATCCGGTCGCACATACGCCCGCCCCTCCAGCGCCGCGAGAGCGCGTCCGAGCAGCACCAGCGACTGCGAACCGCGCGGAGAGGCGCCGACCGACACATTCGTCGCCTCGCGCGTGCCGCGGACCAGCTCGACGCAGTAGCCGGCGACGTCCTCGTCAACATGGATCCGCTCCACCGCTCGTTGGATCGCCAGCAGGCCTTCGGCATCGACGACAGGCTCGACGGAAACGTCCGGCGACTGCCGTCGCACACGGTCCAGGATGATGCGGGTTTCGTCGGCACCCGCGGGGTAGCCGATCGAGAGCCGCACCATGAAGCGGTCGAGCTGAGCCTCGGGAAGCGCGTAGGTTCCCTCGTACTCGATCGGATTCGACGTGGCGATGACGTGGAACGGCCGGGGCAGCGGGAATTTGTTCCCCTCGACGGTGACCTGATGCTCGGCCATCGCCTCGAGCATCGCCGACTGCGTCTTGGGGGTGGTGCGGTTGATCTCGTCCGCCAGCAGCAGCCCGGTGAAGATGGGCCCGGGCCGGAACTGGAACTCGCCCGTCGCCGGAGCATAGACGTACGACCCGGTGACATCTCCGGGAAGCATGTCCGGCGTGCACTGCAATCGGCGGAAGTCCAGGCCCAGCGCGGAGGCCAGGCTCCGCGCGGCGAGTGTCTTGCCGAGCCCCGGGACATCTTCGAACAGCACGTGGCCTCCGGCGAAGATCGCGGCCAGGGCGATCGTCAGGGGCTCGTCCATTCCGACGACGGCGGTGCCGACGCTCTCCCGCACGCGGCGGCCGAGAGCGGCGATCCGTGTGATCTCATCCGTGTTCATCGGTTCTCCTCTGTTCCGGCCTCGCGGCGGTCTTCGGCTCTGTGTTCGCGGCGGAGTCGTCCGCGATGCGCTCGACCGCATCGAGGACCTGTTCGAGATCGGCGGCGTGAACCTCGCGCTTGTGCAGCGCGTCACGCACGCCCCGCCCGAGAAGTGCGTCGATCATCGCGTAGTGGGAGGGATCGTCGAGGTCGAGACCCCGGAGTGCCAGCCGGCGCCGCAGCACGTTCTGCACTCGACGAACGACCACATGCCCGGCGAGGCCCGTGCGCGAGTTGATCGACCAGGCGAGACGCGACACCTCGGAGCCGCGCTCGGCGCGTCGTCGTCGCTCCGGAGGCCAGCCGGAACCCTCGTCGAAGAAGACCTGGCGACCGACGAGCGCGATCGTCAGCACGAGCAGCAGCCAGGAGACGGCGAACATCACCGGCGCGCCGAGCACGACGAGCAGCACGAGGACCACGCCCGCGACCACTGCCCCGACCCCGACGAGGATGAGCCGCCCCGTCATCGCCACCCTGCCTGGATGCCGCGCAGACAGGATGCTGCCGTGGCACGGTCGTGTTCGCCTGCGACGAGACCGCCGAAACGGACCTGCTCGTACAGTCCGAGCAGCATGATGACGTCGGCGGAGATGTCCTCTCGCCTTCCGATGATCCGGACGGTGAACTCGGACGGCGTCTCGTTGGGCGCGCGGCCGGTACCGGCATCCGCCGCCGATTCCTCCAGGCCGACCCAGGCCGCGACGATGCTGTCTCCCGGTTCCGGGTCGAGGTCGATCGCCCGCAGCGCTTGATCGATCCCTCGTCGGATGGTCGCCGTGTCGGGCTCGGCCTCCACCTCGGTGGCGCCCATGGCCGATGCGTCGATATCGGTGCCCTCGCGCTGTGCGAACGGTCGATCCCGCCAGAGACCGCGCAGGTGGCGGATCAGCATCCTCGCGCCGAAGAACAGCAGCGTCAGGACCGCGATCGCGACGAGGGTCGCCATGATCGCGCCGATGACGTCACGCAGCGGAGAATCCTCGGGCTCCTGCGTGGGCACGGGCGGCGTCGCAACGGGTGCGGGTTCGCTGGTCACCCCGTCCACCGGCTCCGCCTCGCTGCCCGGCAGCGGGCGGAACTGCGGAAGGCCCTGCTGCGCAGCGATGAACATCAGGACGACGAAGAGACCCGCGACCGTCACCAGAGGCAGCAGAACCCGGGCCACGCGAGAGTCGCCGACGCGCCGGTCCCCGGAAACCGGGGCTTCGTGGCGCGACATGACTCCACCATAGGACGCGGATCCCGGGGAGTCGCTCCCTGGCGCGCTCAGCGGCCGGGATCTTCGGGCTCAGCCGAGGTCCGGGCGCCGCCCGGCGAACGGACCGAGGCCGTCGCGGAGCGCAGCGATCTCGTCGATGCCCATGCCGACCGCCGCCATGACCTGATGGGGAACGTCGACGGCACGCTCGCGCAGCGCCGCGCCTGCCGCTGTCAGCGTGATCTCCAGTCGCCGCTCGTCCTCACTGCTCCGCTGCCGGGCGACGAGTCCTTCTGCTTCGAGCCGCTTCACCAGGGGCGACGCGGTCGCAGGTTCCATGGCGAGATCCAGGGCGAGATCGTTCAGCGTCCGCGGCGCCTTCTCCCACAGTGCGAGCATCACGAGGTACTGCGGGTGCGTGAGGCCCAGGGGCTCGAGGATGGGGCGGTAGAGGGCGACGACGTTTCGTGCCGCGGTCACCAGGGCGAAGCACAGCTGGTTCTCCAGCTTGAGCAGGTCGTCTGTAGCCGTCACACGGAAAACTATACATCTGCACTAATCGTTAGTACACTAAGCAACATGGCACAGGACCCCGCCCGCCCGCCCCTTCGCACCCGCATCCGCGAGGCCGGTGGCCTCTACTCCTGGGTGAACACGAACCTCATCCGGTTCGCCGGCCCCGCCTCCGTCGGCCCGTACGAGAAGACCCCTCCGCCGAGCCCGGCAGAGCGCGCCGAACGCGCTTGTCCGCTGTGCGGTGCTCCGATGACCCAGCACGAGATCGACCGATCGGGACCGAAGCCTCTGATGCACTGCCCCTAGGCCAGTCTGAGCCGAGCGCGCCGGGTGTCGAATCGGCGGCCACCCGCGCGACGCCCCGCGACCTCGCCTATGCGTGCCCCGCGCGTTCCATCGCCCGGAGCTCCTTCTTCAAGTCCTGCACCTCGTCGCGCAGACGTCCGGCCAGCTCGAACTTGAGCTCTGCCGCTGCCGCGAGCATCTGGTCGGACAGATCCTGGATCGTTGCTTCGAGCTGCTGCGCGCCCTCGGCCGCGATGCCGGTGCGGCGCAGGTTGGGCGTCGGGGACTTGCCCTTCCCCGACGCGCGGCCGCGCCCCGACATCATCTCCGCCGTGTCTGCACCTTCGCGGGCGAGCACTTCGGTGATGTCGGCGATGCGCTTGCGGAGAGGCTGCGGGTCGATTCCGTGCTCCTTGTTGTACGCGACCTGCTTCTCGCGACGACGGTCGGTCTCCTCGATCGCCTTCGCCATCGAGTCCGTCATCTTGTCGGCGTACATGTGCACCTCGCCCGAGACGTTTCGAGCGGCACGACCGATGGTCTGGATGAGCGACGTCCCCGATCGCAGGAAGCCCTCTTTGTCGGCGTCCAGGATCGCCACGAGGGAGACCTCCGGAAGATCGAGGCCTTCACGCAGCAGGTTGATGCCGACCAGCACGTCGTACACGCCGGCACGCAGCTCGCTGAGGAGTTCGACACGACGGAGCGTGTCGACGTCGGAATGCAGGTACCGCACTCGCACGCCGTGCTCGCCGAGGAAGTCGGTCAGCTCCTCTGCCATCTTTTTCGTGAGGGTCGTGACGAGAACGCGCTCGTCACGCTCGACGCGCACGCGGATCTCCTCGAGCAGATCGTCGATCTGACCCTTCGACGGTTTGACCACGATGTGCGGGTCGACGAGGCCGGTCGGGCGGATGATCTGCTCGACGATTCCGTCGGCGATGCCCATCTCGTACTTGCCGGGCGTGGCCGACAGGTAGACGGTCTGCCCGATCCTGTTCTTGAACTCGTCCCATCGGAGCGGACGGTTGTCCATCGCGCTCGGAAGCCGGAAGCCGTGGTCGACGAGGGTGCGCTTGCGGGAGGCGTCTCCCTCGTACATCGCGCCGATCTGCGGCACCGTGACGTGCGACTCGTCGATCACCAGGAGGAAGTCGTCGGGGAAGAAGTCGAGGAGCGTGTGCGGCGGCTCCCCCGGCATGCGCCCGTCCATGTGACGCGAGTAGTTCTCGATTCCCGAGCAGAAGCCCAGCTGCTGCAGCATCTCGAGGTCGAAGGTGGTGCGCATGCGCAGACGCTGCGCCTCGAGGAGCTTGCCCTGCCGCTCGAACTCGGCCAGACGCTCTTCCAGCTCGTGCTCGATCGTGCCGATGGATCGCTGGATCACGTCGGTGCCGGCCACGTAGTGGGACGCCGGGAAGATGGGGACGGCGTCGAGCTTCTCGATGACCTCGCCCGTGAGCGGGTGGAGTGAGTAGAGCGCCTCGATCTCGTCGCCGAACAGCTCGATGCGGATGGCGTGCTCTTCGTAGACGGGGATGATCTCGATCGTGTCGCCGCGCACCCGGAAGTTGCCGCGCGAGAAGTCGACGTCGTTGCGGTTGTACTGCATCGCGATGAACTGGCGGATCAGCGCGTCGCGGTCGTACCGCTCGCCCACCTGCAGAGCCACCATGGCGCGCAGGTACTCTTCGGGGGCACCGAGTCCGTAGATGCACGACACCGTCGAGACCACGATCACGTCGCGACGACTGAGCAGCGAGTTGGTCGTCGAATGCCGCAGCCGCTCGACCTCGGAGTTGATCGACGAGTCCTTCTCGATGAAGGTGTCGGTCTGCGGGACGTAGGCCTCGGGCTGGTAGTAGTCGTAATACGAGACGAAGTACTCGACGGCGTTGTTCGGCATGAGCTCGCGGAACTCGTTGGCCAGTTGGGCTGCGAGCGTCTTGTTGTGCGCCAGCACGAGGGTCGGCCGCTGCACCTGCTCGACGAGCCAGGCCGTCGTCGCCGACTTACCGGTACCCGTCGCGCCGAGCAGCACGACGTCGGTCTCGCCCGCGTTGATGCGCGCCGCCAGGTCGGCGATCGCCTGCGGCTGGTCGCCGGCAGGCTCGTACTCGCTGATGACCTCGAAGGGGCGGACACTGCGCGTGGGTTGCATACTTCCAGCGTATGCCGCCCCTCCGACATCGAGGCCGTCAGGCGACGATGGTGGCCGTCTTCGCCGACGGCTCCGACGACCAGGTGGTCGTGCCGCCGCCCAAGAGTCCCATCGTGGCCGTCGAGGTGAGCGTCCCGGCGGCGGAGCCGATCACGTTGAACGTCAGCGAATCGCCGAAGCTCGCCGGCGTCTTCGTGAAGGTGAACGTCCGTGCGGAGGAACCGCCAGCAGGCACCGGAGTCCATGACCCGACGGACGGACCGGAGTCGAGCGTCACGGGTGAGCTGAACTCGACGACGACCACGAGCGACGCGCCGGCCGGAGGATTCACCCAGTCGGGCTAGGACCGATAGCTGATCTGCGTGCTGAAGGTCGCCCTGAGCTCGCCGGCTGCCGGCACGAGCGACGTGTAGCCGCCCTGGGCTTCGGCGTCCCAGTAGTAGTTCGCCAGATCGTTGCTGGTGTTGCTCCCGCTCGCTGCCGCCAGCGGCAATGCCACCGCTGCGGCGATGACCGGCACCGACCAGGCTGCGCCCGCCACGAGGGTCCGACGCTCCACTCCCCAGAGCGCGCGGAAAAGCTATCCCCAGCAGACCATCCCCTGGTGCGTCCCCACGCCCACAACCAGAATATCAGCGACGCCCAGCCCCCTGAGCGGGAAGCCGGCCACCGCTCCACCCGGATCGCGAAGCGCGCCCGGAGGCGGTCAGCCGCGCCGGATCCGGTCCCAGAGCGCGTCGACCTGCTCGTGCGTGTGCCCCAGGGTGCCTGCCGTGTCGATCACGACGTCCGCGATGGCGAGTCGCCTCTCGTCGGAGACCTGCGCATCGATCCGCTCCCGCGCAGCTTGCTCTTCCATGCCGCGCAGCTCGATCAGTCGTCGGAGCCGTTCCGACGCGGGAGCGTGCGCGACGACGATCAGGTCCCACGGATCATCGACCCGCGCCTCGACGAGCAGGGGGACGTCGTACACGACCACGGCATCTTCATCCGCTGCGAACGCCGCGTCGAATCGGCGCTGCGACTCCTCTCGCACGGCCGGGTGCACGATCGCGTTCAACTGCCGGAGGAGTTCGGGGGCTCCGAAGACCTTCGCGCCCAGGGCCGCTCGATCGAGCGCCCCCTCACCGTCGATCACCGACGCCCCGAACGTCTCCGCTATCCGCTCCAGCACCGGCGAGCCCGGTGCCTGCACGTCGCGGACGATCTGATCGGCGTCGACGATCACCGCTCCGTGCTCGGCCAGTCGCCGGGCGATGGTCGATTTCCCCGACGCGATGCCGCCGGTGAGCGCGATGAGTGACATCTCGCCAGTCTATGTTTCGATGCGGCCAGCGGTCAGCGGGCGAGCAGCTGGCGCCGCGAACTGATCACGCCGGTGTCGAACCCCGCGAGGTGCAGACCGCCGTGGAACCGCGCGTGCTCGATCTTGATGCAGCGATCCATCACGACCGACAGTCCGGCCGCCTCGGCGATCGCCGCCGCATCCTCGTTCCACGAGCCCAGCTGCAGCCACAGTGTCTGCGCGCCCGCGTCGATCGCCTCCTGCGCGACGCCGGGCAGGTCGTCGTGCCGGCGGAACACGTCCACGATGTCGGGGACCACAGGGAGGTCACTCAGCGACGCATAGACCGGCTGCCCGAGGATCTCGGTCTCGCGCGGGTTGACGAGGTAGACGTCGTACGACGTGCTGGAAAGCAGATAGGTCGCCACGAAGTACGACGCCCGTGCCGGCTTGTTCGACGCTCCCACGATCGCGATCGACGTGGCCTTCCGGAGCAGCCCGAAGCGCTCCTGCTGGCTCGGCCCCGCCCAGGTCCGCTCGGGGTGAGCCGCGGGCACGCCAGGCAGTGCGCACGCGACGGCATCCGCCACCGCCGGAACGGCGCAGGAATCCGCGGAGGTCGTCTGCGTCTCGCTCATCGGTTCGCTCCCGTCGCCGCCGTGAGGGCCTGGTCGAGGTCCCAGATGATGTCCTCGGCGTCTTCGAGACCAACCGAGATGCGGATCAGGTCCGGGCGCACACCGGCGGCGACGAGCTGCGCCTCGGTGAGTTGGCGGTGCGTCGTCGAGGCCGGGTGGATCACGAGCGTGCGCGCATCGCCGATGTTCGCGAGGTGGGAGGCGAGCTGCAGGTTCTCGATCAGCGCCTCCCCCGCGGCCCGACCGTCGTCCGCCGCGACGCCGAACGCGAAGACCGAGCCGGGGCCGAGCGGGAGGTACTTGGCCGCGCGCTCATGATGCGGATGCCCTTCGAGACCCGCCCACGTCACGTAGGCGACCCGCGGGTCGGAGGCGAGCCAGTCGGCGACGATGCGCGCGTTCGCGAGGTGCGCGTCGATGCGCTGCGGCAGCGTCTCGATTCCCTGGAGAAGGTTGAAGGCCGACTGCGGACTCAGGGCCGGACCGATGTCGCGCAGCTGCTCCGAGCGCAGCTTGGTGAGGAACCCGTACTCGCCGAAGTTGTCCCACCATTTGATGCCGCCGTAGGAGTCGACGGGTTCGGTCATCTGCGGGAACTTGCCGTTGCCCCAGTCGAACGTGCCCTTCTCGATGACGACGCCGCCGAGGGTCGTCCCGTGTCCGCCCAGGAACTTCGTCACGGAGTGGATCACGATGTCGGCACCGTGTTCGAGCGGCCGCGCGAGATACGGAGTGGCGAGCGTCGCATCGACGACGAGGGGAACCCCGGCCTCGTGGGCGACGGCGGCCAGCCCCTCGATGTCGGCGATCTCCCCCGAAGGGTTGCCGATCAGCTCGACGTAGACGACCTTGGTCTCCGGACGGATGGCCGCCGCGTAGTCCGCCGGGTCGGTCGAGGCGACGAAGGTCGTCTCGACGCCGAACCGCCGCAGCGTCACATCGAGTTGCGTCACCGTCCCGCCGTAGAGCTGTGCCGCTGCGACGACGTGGTCACCCGCACCGACGAGAGCCGCGAACGTGATGAACTCCGCACTCATCCCCGAGGCGGTCGCAACAGCGCCGATGCCGCCTTCGAGCGAAGCCAGACGCTCCTCCAGCGCGGCGACCGTGGGGTTGCCGATCCGTGAATAGATGTTGCCGTACTTCTGCAGGGCGAACAGGTTGCCGGCATCCGCCGCGTCCTCGAACACGAACGACGTCGTCTGGTAGATCGGCACCGCCCGTGCACCGGTCGCCGCGTCGGGCGTGCCTCCGGCGTGCAGGGCTCTGGTGCGGAATCCGAAGCGGTGTTCTTCCGTCATGCTGTCCTCAGTTCGGCGGCGGTGAGCACGTCGGCGATGTCGGCGACGGCCCAGGGGTTCTGCAGCGACGTGGTGTCGCCGAGGGGCTCGGCGTCGCGGCCGGCTCTGCGATCCTGCTCGGCCTCCCACAACTGTGCCAGGAGTCTGCGCATGATCTTGCCGGAGCGGGTCTTCGGCAGATCGGGCACGATCACGATGTGCTTCGGCTTGGCGACGGGACCGATGGCCTGGGCGACCTGCGCGCGCAGGTCGGCGGGCGTGATCTCGGCTCGGCCGGACGGGGTCACGAAGGCCACGACGGCCTGTCCGGTGACCGGATCGGACACGCCGGCAGACCCCGCCTCCCCCACGGTGTCGTGTGCGACCAGTGCAGATTCGATCTCGATGGTGGAGAGTCGGTGTCCCGAGACGTTCACGACGTCGTCGAGTCGGCCGAGGATCCAGATGTACCCGTCGGCATCCCTGGTCGCTCCGTCGCCGGCCACGTAGAAGCCGCCGTGCGCACCCCGACCCGCGAACGTCGACCAGTAGGCGTCGCGATAGCGTGCGGGGTCACCCCAGACGGTCCTGGCCATTCCGGGCCAGGGTCTGCGCACAACGAGAGTCCCCGACCGGCCGGGCGCGACCTCGTCGCCCCGCTCGTCCACCACGGCAACATCGATACCCGGGAGCGGGACAGAGGCCGATCCGGGCTTGAGAGCGGTGACGCCCGGAAGCGGGGCGATCATGGCCGCTCCGGTCTCCGACTGCCACCAGGTGTCGATGACGGGCAGCTCGTCGCGGCCGAAGTTGCGCCGGAACCACACCCAGGCCTCGGGGTTGATCGCCTCGCCGACGGTGCCGAGCAGCCGCAGCGTGGAGAGGTCGTGCCCCGCGGGCAGGTCCGCCCCGAACCAGGTCATGAACGTGCGGATCAGCGTGGGCGCCGTGTAGTAGACGGTCACCCCGTAGCGTTCGATGATCTCGAGGTGGCGCTCCCGATGCGGGGCGTCGGGCGTGCCTTCGTAGATGACCTGCGTGAGCCCGTTCGAGAGCGGACCGTAGATCTCGTAGGTGTGCGCCGTGACCCACGCGAGGTCTGCGGTGCACCAGTGCACGTCGTCGGGCTTCGCGTCGAAGTGGGCCCAGTGCGCCCAGCTCGCCTGCGTCAGATACCCGCCGGACGTGTGCACCAGCCCCTTCGGCTTCCCTGTGGTGCCGGACGTGTAGATGATGAAGAGCGGATGCTCGGCGTCGAAGGACTCCGCCTCGTGCACGGGCGACGCCGTGTCGACGACGTCATGCCACCAGACGTCGCGACCGTCCGTCCACGGGACGTCCTGTCCGGTGCGGCGCAGCACGAGTACGTGCTCGAGGTCGGGGAGATCCGCCGCGGCCGCATCGGCCGTCGACTTCACCTCGGTGGCGGTTCCGCGGCGATACTGACCGTCGCTGGTGACGAGCAGCTTCGCGCCGGTGTCGGCGAGACGGAACCGCACGGCCTCGGCGGAGAAGCCGCCGAACACGAGCGAGTGCACCGCGCCGACGCGCGCACAGGCGAGAGTGATCACGATCGTCTCGACCAGCACAGGGAGGTAGATGACGACGCGGTCGCCGGGACGGATGCCGAGGGCGACGAGCGCGTTGGCGGCCTGCGACACGCGGTGCTGCAGCTCGGCGTAGGTGACCGAGCGGCGGTCGCCCGGCTCACCCTCGAAGTGCAGAGCGACCTTGTCGCCGCGGCCGGCGAGCACATGACGATCCACGCAGTTGACGGCCACGTTGAGCCTGCCGCCGAGGAACCAACGGGCGGCAGGAACGGCATCGCCGATCGGCGGATCCCACTCGTGGGCGGTGTGCCACGGCTCGGACCAGTCCAGTCGACGCGCGGCCTCTTCCCAGAACGCGACGGGGTCGGCTGCCGCCCGCGCATAGGCCTCCGCGGTCACGTTCGCATCCGTGAATCTGCCAGCCGCGTAGACACGCGACTCCTGCAATCGTGCCTCGGTCACGGTCACACCCACCGGCGCAGCAGGTACTTCTCAACCAGCACGAGGACCGCGTTGGTGAGCGTTCCCAGAACGGCGAGCAGCACGATGGAGAGCAGGATGCGGTCGACGCGGCCACTGTTCTGCGAGTCGGTCAGCAGGAATCCGAGGCCCATGGACGACGCGATGAGCTCGGCGGCAACGAGGAACAGCCACGCCTGCGCGAGGGCGAGACGCAGGCCCGAGACGACGGAGGGTACGACCGCCGGCAGCTGCACAATGCGGAACAGCGACCAGCCCCGCAGGCTGAACGATCGGCCTGCCTCGACGAGCTGCGGGTCGACATGCCGGAGTGCGGAAGCGACCGTCGTGTAGACGGGGAAGAAGGCGCCGATCGCGATCAGAGTGACCTTCGATTCCTCACCGATCTGCATCCAGAGGATGAGGAGCGGCACCCAGGCGAGCGACGGCACTGCGCGAAGCGCGGCGAGCGTCGGGCTGAGGAGCACATCCCCCAGCCGAGAGAGTCCGACGACGCCGGCGACCGCGAGCCCGATGACGGATCCGATCGCGAAGCCGAGCAGCACACGCTGCACGGAGATCGCGATATGCGTCCAGAGCTGTCCGGTCTCGGCCAGCTCCACGCCCGCCTGGAACACCGATGCCGGTGTGGGCAGGCGGTACGGCGGCACCATCCCGCTGGTCGTCACGATCTGCCAGGCCACCAGGATGATCACGGGCAGCAGGAGCCCGGCGATGATCCGCACGCCCGGCCGGTCCCACGAGCGCCGAGCCCCGACATCGGGATGCCGGTAGCGGCCCTTCGCGAAATCGAGCGCGTCCCGGGACTCCTCGGGAACGATCAGTCGGTCGGGAATCGTCACTCGCCGTCGACCGCCTTCTTCGCGAACGTGTCGTTCACGATCGACGACAGCGCCTTGTCGACGGAGTCCTTGCCGCCCTGCACGTCACCGGATTCGACGAGCACGGGTGCGATCTTCTCGAGCACCGCGATCTGGTCGTCACCAGGGATGCCGCTCACGTCGAGGTTCGAGCGCTCCTCGATCACGGTGGTGGCGACGCCGGCGTCGATGCCGGCGACTTCGGCGAGCAGCGCGGCGGTCTCCTCGGGGTTCTCGAGCGCCCACTCGCGGGCCTGCTCGTACGCGTCGACGACGGCCTGCGCCAGGTCGGGGTGGTTGGTGATGAAGTCCTCGGTCGCGTTCAGGAAGCCGTAGGTGTTGAAGTCGACGTTGCGGTAGATGAGCTTGTCGCCCGATTCCACCTCGGCCGCGGCCATGATGGGGTCGAGCCCCGACCAGGCATCCACCGAGCCACCGTCGAGCGCAGCCCGGCCGTCGGCGTGCTGCAGGTTCTGCACCTCCACGTCGGAGAGCGACAGGCCGCCCTCTTCCAGCGCCTGCAGCAGGAAGAAGTACGGGTCGGTGCCCTTGGTGGCCGCGATCGATGCACCCTTGAGATCCTCGACCGACGTGATGTCGCTGTCCGGGCCGACGACGATGGCTGCCCACTCGGGCTGCGAGAAGATGTCGATCACCTGGATGGGCGAGCCGTTCGCGCGGGCGAGCAGCGCTGCCGATCCTGCGGTCGAGCCGACGTCGACGGAGCCGGAGCGCAGCAGTTCGTTGGCCTTGTTCGAGCCGGCGGACTGCACCCACTCGACCTCGACGTCATCGCCGAGGATGTCCTCGAGGATGCGCTGGTCCTTGATGACGAGGCTCAGCGGGTTGTAGGTCGCGAAGTCGATCGACAGGGTGTCGGATGACCAATCGGTCGCACCGGAGGTGGGCTTCGTGCCGGCTGCCCCGGCGTTCTCCCCCGCCACACAGCCTGTCGCGACGAGCATCATCGTCCCGGCGATCGCGATCGCGGGGATGATTCGGCGGGTGGTGATGCTCATCGGGACTCCTCGGTGATGCGGTGGTGGGTGTCGACGCCGAGGCCTTCGAGAAGGTCGGCGCGCAGGTCGGCGAGACCGCGATCGGCGCGGTCGCGAGGGCGGAGGCCGGGCACGGAGATGGTGCGGGCGACGGACGGTTCCCCGTCGGTTCCCGTGCCATCCAGGGTCTGCAGGAGCAGTACGCGGTCGGCGAGGTAGAGCGCCTCTTCGACATCGTGGGTGACCAGCAGGATCGTGGTGGGCTCCGCCGAATGGATCTTCAGCAGGAGGTCATGCATGCGCAGGCGCGTCAGCGCATCGAGCGCGCCGAACGGTTCGTCGAGCAGCAGAACGCCGGGGTTTCGGGCGAGAGCCCTGGCAAGGGAGGCGCGCTGAGCCATACCGCCGGAGACCTCGCGCGGGCGCTGGTCCGCCGCGTGCTCGAGTCCCACGAGGTGCAGCAGCTCGCGCACTCGATCGCGGCCGACACGGCGAGCGGTGCCTCGCGGCAGCCCCAGCTCGACGTTCTGGGCGATGGTGCGCCATGGGAGCAGTCGCGGCTCCTGGAAGGCGATGGCGGTCCGCTCGTCCACGTCGGCGACGCCGATGTCGTCGAGAAGGATGCGTCCACGCGTCGGAGCATCGAGTCCGCCGACGAGCCGGAGGAGGGTGGACTTCCCGCACCCCGAGGGGCCGACGACCGCGAGGATCTCCCCTGCGGCGATCTCGAGGTCGATGCCGCGGAGCACATCCCGACGCCCGCGCGGCAACGCGAAGGAACGCTCGACCCCGTCGAGTCGGACGGCCTGCGCTGTGCCTGCCGACGACGAAGCGCCGGCGGTGCGCGACGCAGGCAGCAGAGTAGTCATATCCCCATGGTGGCGGGGCGGTTCGATTGTTACGAATGCCGTCGTAATGTTCCGTCACGCAGCGGAAGCAGCATCCAGGAAACGCGAAACGGGCCGCCACGCCCGCCCGAAGGCGAGGTGGCGACCCGTTTCAGAGTGCTGCTTAAGCGTTGCCGCCCGAGAGCTTCTCGCGCAGAGCCGCGAGAGCCTCGTCGTCCGCGAGGGTGCCGGCTCCGGCGACCTCGCTGGTGAAGGACTGGCCGCCGCCGAAGTCTTCGCCGGCTGCTGCCTCGGCCTCGGCCGCCTTGACGACCTGAGCCTTGTGCGCCTCCCAGCGAGCCTGGGCCGCAGCGTACTCCTGCTCCCATGCCTCGCGCTGGGCGTCGAAGCCTTCCTTCCACGCACCGGTCTCGGCGTCGAAGCCCTCCGGGTACTTGTACTCGCCGTTCTCGTCGTACTCGGCGAGCATGCCGTACAGGGCCGGGTCGAACTCGGTGCCGTTGGGGTCGACCGACTCGTTGGCCTGCTTCAGCGACAACGAGATGCGACGACGCTCGAGGTCGATGTCGATGACCTTGACGAAGACCTCTTCGCCGACCGACACGACCTGCTCGGCCAGCTCGACGTGCTTGCTGGAGAGCTCGGAGATGTGGACGAGGCCCTCGATGCCGTCTGCGACGCGGACGAACGCACCGAACGGAACGAGCTTGGTGACCTTACCCGGCGTGACCTGACCGATCGCGTGGGTACGGGCGAAGACCTGCCACGGGTCCTCCTGCGTCGCCTTCAGCGACAGGGAAACACGCTCGCGGTCCAGATCGACCTCGAGGATCTCGACGGTGACCTCCTGGCCAACCTCGACGACCTCGGAGGCGTGCTCGATGTGCTTCCAGGACAGCTCGGAGACGTGCACGAGGCCGTCCACGCCGCCCAGGTCGACGAACGCACCGAAGTTGACGATCGACGACACGACACCCTTGCGGACCTGACCCTTGTGCAGGTTGTTCAGGAACGTGGTGCGCGACTCCGACTGCGTCTGCTCCAGCAGCGCACGGCGGCTGAGGACGACGTTGTTGCGGTTCTTGTCGAGCTCGAGGATCTTGGCCTCGATCTCCTGGCCGAGGTACGGCGTGAGGTCGCGGACGCGACGCAGCTCGATGAGCGACGCCGGCAGGAAGCCACGGAGGCCGATGTCGACGATGAGTCCACCCTTGACGACCTCGATGACCGTACCGGTGACGACGCCGTCGTTCTCCTTGATCTTCTCGACGTCTCCCCAGGCACGCTCGTACTGTGCGCGCTTCTTGGAGAGGATCAGACGGCCTTCCTTGTCCTCCTTCTGGAGAACGAGGGCCTCGACCAGGTCGCCGACAGCGACGACCTCGTTGGGGTCGACGTCGTGCTTGATCGAGAGCTCACGCGAGGGGATGACACCCTCCGTCTTGTAGCCGACATCGAGGAGGACCTCATCGCGGTCGATCTTGACGATCGTGCCTTCGATGATGTCGCCGTCGTTGAAGAACTTCAGGGTCTTCTCGACCGCGGCCAGGAAGTCCTCAGCAGATCCGATGTCGTTGATGGCGACCTGCTTGGTGGCCGGGGCGGTCGTTGCGGTAGTCATGTAGTGGGTTGTCCTTGTTGAATGGAGACTCGGGCTGAGACTCAACGGCCGCGCACGGCCGACTGCATGCTTCTCAGCGGTTGGATTTTGGTTTTCTCGCCACGAGGGCATGCGCGTGCACGCCACGAGTGACGGTTAAGGCTATCAGAACTTCGGATGCGGCAGGAAGTCGGATTCGGGCCTGCCGGAGCTGTGGATAACTCGAACGGGCATCCCGTCCCCCGAGTTAGCGTGACCGGGTGATCTCCCCGATGCCTTCCTTCCGCTCCTTCGCGCGCGCTGCTGCCGTCACGAGCGCTCTCCTCCTGCTCGTCGGCTGCACGCCGGATCCCTCTCCGTCTCCCACGCCGACGCCCGCCTTCGCCTCGGAAGAAGAGGCCTTCGCCGCCGCCGAGGCGACCTATCGGGCATACACCGCTGCATCCAACGATACGGATCTACACGATCCGCGTTCATTTGAGTCTGTGTATCAGTGGCTTCGAGGAGAAGCGCTCTCGGCTGCGAAGGAGAACTACAGCAATTTCAACGCAAGTGGCATTTCCCGCACGGGCGACACCACCTTCGATTCGTTCACTCGCGTTTCCTACGACGAAGAGCTCGTGACAGCTCGCCTCTGTTTGGATGTATCAGACGTCGAGCTCCTCGACGCGAACGGTGTTACGGCCGTGCCAGCCGATCGTCCCCCTCGACAAGCGCTCGAGGTGCAATTCACAGAGGCTACGACGAGCTCCGGGCTGGCGATCTCTTCCACCATCTCTACGCGGGCGATCGAATGCTAAGAGTTCGCGCTCTACTAGTTCTTGCTCTGATCACGGGGGTCGTGGCGTCCGGACAGTCAGACTCTCCGCCACCTCAGGCAGGAATCGATGACGCTTGGGCATCAAACGTTAACAACACCGTTGTTGTCTCCGCCTCCAAGACGGTCTCCCCCCGCGAGTCCTCGTCGCTGCCCGATTTTCACCCCGACACACGGACGACCGCCAAACCCGAGCCCTGTACGACCGACCCCGTCCGCCAGGCGTCCTGCAACATCACCGCTGAGCGGGTGACGAACGACGAAGGTCGCCCCCTCACCATGACCGACGTGGCACAGTTCGCCCCTGCTCCCGCCACCACCGTCGGGGAGCCGGGCAATGTCGGCATCGCGGGCATGCCCGCGAACTTCGTGGCGGCGGCATCCGTGCACACCCGCGCGGGGACGCTGTTCGACAGACCGACCAGCGTGCGGTTCACCCCGGTCCGCTTCAGCTTCACGTACGGCGACGGCGCGACGACGACGACGAACACCGGCGGGCGGTCCTGGGCTGCGCTCGGTCAGGCGCAGTTCACGCCGACGCCGACGAGCCATTCGTATCGCGAGCGCGGCACCTACTCGGCGCACGTCACCGTCCACTACACCGCCGAGGTCGACATCGGCGGTGGATGGTTCCCGATCGACGGCGAACTGTCCATCGACGGCCCCGCGCGGCAGATCCGTGTCTACGAGGCGGAGACCGCTCTCGTCGCGCGCACCTGCGCCGAGCAACCCGGCGCGCCCGGTTGCTGACCGCGGACCGACCGCGCTCTACGCTGAGTCCATGACCCGCGCCGACCGCCTCATGCTGCTCGACACCGCCAGCCTCTATTTCCGCGCCTTCTACGGGGTTCCCGACAAGGTGACGGCGCCCGACGGCTCGCCGATCAACGCGGCGCGCGGTCTGCTCGACATCATCGCCAAACTCGTCACCCTGTACGAGCCGACGCACGTGATCGCCTGCTGGGACGACGACTGGCGCCCGCAGTGGCGTGTCGACCTCATCCCCAGCTACAAGACTCATCGCGTCGTCGAAGTCGTGGCCAGCGGGCCCGACGTCGAGGAGGTGCCCGACCCGCTCGAGGCGCAGATCCCGCTGATCCGCGAGACGCTCGCCGCCATCGGCATCCCCATCATCGGCGTCGCCGAGCACGAGGCCGACGACGTGATCGGCACACTCGCGACCGATGCGACGATGCCGGTCGACATCGTCACGGGCGACCGGGACCTGTTCCAGCTGGTCGACGACGCCCGCGACGTCCGCGTCATCTACACCGCTCGCGGCATGAGCAACCTCGAGGTCGTCACCGATGCGACCGTCGTCGCCAAGTACGGGGTGCTTCCTTCGCAGTACGCGGACTTCGCCACGATGCGCGGCGACGCCTCCGACGGCCTGCCCGGCGTCGCGGGCGTGGGAGAGAAGACGGCGGCGACGCTCCTGCAGACCCACAGCGACCTCACCGGCATCCGTGCCGCGGCGGAGGCCGGCGAGGGGATGAGCGCGGGCGTCCGGGCGAAGATCCTGGCGGCTTCGGACTACCTCGAGGTCGCACCGACCGTGGTCGCCGTGGCGACCTCGCTGCCGATCAGCGCACCCGATATCCCGCTGCGGGTTCTCGCCCCCGCCGAAGTAGACGCCGCAACCGCCCTCGCCGAGAAATGGAACCTCGGCGGTTCGATGACGCGCGCGGTCGCGGCCGTATCGAAAGCCGCCCTGCGAGCCGATTGATCGAAGTAGCGGCGCCGACTCACCCCGCCCAGGCGAGCAGCCGCGAGAGACCCCAGGTCGTCACGATCCGCGACGGGGGTATCCCCGCCCGTTCGGCGCGCTCTGCGCCGTGATCGAGCAACGACAGCTGTCCCGGCGCGTGCGCATCCGAATCGATCGAGAACAGGCACCCCGCGTCGAGCGCGATGGCGATCAGCTCGTCCGGAGGGTCCTGCCGCTCCGGACGCGAGTTGATCTCCACCGCCACACCGTTCTCCGCGCACGCGGCGAAGACGGCGGCAGCATCGAACGCCGACGGCGGACGCGTTCCCCGGTCGCCCTGCACGAGCCGCCCCGTGCAGTGCCCGAGCACGTTCACCCGCGGATGCGAGACGGCCGCGATCATGCGCGCCGTCATCGGCCGTGCGTCCATGCGCAGCTTGGAATGCACGGAAGCCACGACGATGTCGAGTTCCGCGAGCAGGTCGTCTTCCTGATCGAGCGTGCCGTCCTCCAGGATGTCCACCTCGATGCCGGCGAGCAGGGTGAAACCCTCGCCCGATTCAGCTCGCACCAGGGGCATCTGCTCCCGAAGACGTTCGGCAGACAGACCGCGCGCCACCCGCAGTCGCGGAGAGTGGTCCGTGATCGCCTGATATTCGTGCCCCAGCGCCCGCGCGGCCGCAGCCATGACCGGGATCGGAGTGGTGCCGTCGGACCAATCGGTGTGCGCGTGCAGGTCGCCTCGCAGCTTGGCACGCAACACCGAGACGCGCTCCGGCTCGACGTCGCCGCGCAACTCGACCAGATAGTCCGGCACCTGCCCCGACTGCGCCTGGCGGATGACGGCGAACGTGGATTCGCCGATCCCCTTGGCTGCACGAAGCCGCGTGGGATCGGTCTGCACATCATCCGGCAGGTCCTGCAATGTCGCGGCGGCCTGGCGGAAAGCCTTCGCGCGATACCGCGACGCGCGCTCGCGCTCCAGGAGGGAGGCGATCTCGAGCAGCGCGTCGACGGGGTCCACGGTCACTCCTGGGCTGCCGCCAGCTCGCGACTGACGCCGATCCACTGATCGAGCTTCGCCAGGGCGCGACCGTCGTCGACGGCCGCAGCAGCCTTGTCGTACCCCGCGCGCAACCGCTCGAGGATGGGCCGCTGCACCTGTGTCGCGTCTTGCGAGAGCTCGAACGCGACGATGCCGGCAGCGGCGTTGAGGAGCACGATGTCGCGCACCGCGCCGGTCTCCCCCGCGAGCGTGCGCCGCAGCACCTCGGCATTGTGCTGCGGCGAGCCGCCGATCAGGTCGGCGAGGTCGGCGATCGGGATGTCGAGGTCGCGCGGGTCGAGGTCGTGTTCGTGGATATCTCCCCGCGTGACCTCCCAGATACGGCTGTGTCCGGTCGTCGTCAGCTCGTCGAGGCCGTCATCGCCGCGGAAGACGAGTGCTGTGGCGCCACGCGTGCGGAACACGCCCGTGATCAGAGGGACGCGTTCGATCTGCGCCACCCCGACGGCATTGGCTTCTGCCCGAGCCGGGTTGCACAGCGGACCGAGCATGTTGAAGACGGTCGGCACCCCGAGCTCGGCTCGGACGGAGCCGGCGTGCTTGAATCCGGGATGGAACGCCCCGGCCCACGCGAAGGTGATACCGGTGCGGTCGAGGATGGATGCCACGTCCGCGGGGTCGAGCGATAGCTCCAGACCGAGCGCTCCGAGCACGTCGGAAGACCCGGAGGCGGAGCTGGCCGCACGGTTGCCGTGCTTCACGACCGGCACTCCCGTGGCGCCGATGATGATCGCCGCGGTCGTCGACACGTTAACGGTGCCGACGCGATCCCCACCCGTTCCGACGATGTCGAGCACGTTCGGTGACACCGGCAGCGGCACCGCGGCTTCGAGGATCGCATCGCGGAAACCGACGATCTCGTCGATCGTCTCGCCCTTCGCGCGGAGAGCGACGAGGAAACCGGCGAGCTGAGCCTCGCTGACCCCGCCCTGCATGATCTGACGCATCGCCCACGTGGACTCCCAGACACTGAGATCGCGGCGCTCCAGCAGGGAGGTGAGCACGTCGGACCAGGTCAGCGAATCAGGCATGTGTGCGATCCTATCGGCGCGGAGAAAACGCGGAGAAAACATGCAGATGCTTCCGCACGCATGCGCAATTCGCCCCCACCCCCTGTTTCCCGCGGATTCACCGGGTATTCGCAGTGTTTTCTTAGGGTCCCCTAAGTCATCGGAGGGCGATTCGAAGGCCGCGGGTGCAAGAATCACGCCCGAGGATCGGCCATAATGGAGGGGTGACGACCTCAGCGACGTATGCCCCGGCGGCGAGAACGATTAAGCGGCCCAACCCGGTAGCTGTCGGCACCATTGTGTGGCTCGGCAGTGAGGTGATGTTCTTCGCGGGACTCTTCGCGATCTACTTCACCCTCCGCAGCACCTCTCCGGAGCTGTGGGCAGACCGGACCGAGCTGCTGAACGTCCCGTTCGCCGCAGTGAACACTGCGATCCTGGTCCTCTCCTCGTTCACGTGCCAGATGGGTGTGTTCGCGGCAGAAGACCTGCAGCCCTACAAGATCGGCAAGGGGCAGAAGAACGGCGCCGGACGCCGTCGCCTCTTCGGCTGGGGAATGGTCGAGTGGTTCTTCCTCACCTTCGCCCTCGGCGCGATCTTCGTCTCCGGCCAGGTGTGGGAGTACGCACAGCTGGTCGCTGAAGGCATGCCGATCAACGCCGACTCGTATGCCTCCGCCTTCTACCTGACGACCGGCTTCCACGCCCTCCACGTCACGGGCGGCCTCGTCGCGTTCCTGCTCGTCATCGGACGCGCATACGCCGTCAAGAACTTCCGGCACAAGGAGGCGACCTCCTCGATCGTGGTGTCCTACTACTGGCACTTCGTCGACGTCGTCTGGATCGTGCTGTTCCTCGTTATCTACTTCCTGAAATAAGAGCGGAGCTGATCCCCGAGATGGCACGAGAGAAGAAGCGCCGTTCCAGCGGTCGTCGCAGCCCTTTGGCGGCGGCCGCGCTCATCGGCGCAGGCCTCATGATCACCGGCGCCGTGTACGCCGGTGCATCGGCTGCGTTCGCCGCATCCGACACGCAGACCGCGTCGACGCAGCTGACCGTCGAAGACGGCGAGAAGCTGTTCCAGGCGAACTGCGCCACCTGCCACGGCCTCGACCTGCAGGGCACCGCCAACGGCCCCAGCCTGTACGGGGTGGGTGAGCTGGCCACCGAGTTCCAGCTTTCCACCGGCCGCATGCCCCTGCAGATGCAGGGACCGCAGGCTCCGCAGAAGACGCCGCAGTTCACCGAGGACCAGATCCTCGCGATCTCGTCCTTCGTGCAGTCCGAGGCTCCTGGCCCGACGTTCCCTGCCGACCACATCCTGGACGGAGAGGGCGACGTCGCGAACGGCGCCGAGCTGTTCCGCGTCAACTGCGCGATGTGCCACAACGTGGCCGCCGCCGGTGGAGCACTCACCGAGGGCAAGTACGCTCCTGGACTCCAGGAGACCAGCGCGCTGCACATGTACGCGGCCATGGTCACCGGCCCGCAGAACATGCCGGTCTTCGGCGACATGAACCTGTCCGACGAGGACAAGCGCGACATCATCTCGGCGCTGCTCTTCCAGCAGCAGTCCGTGCAGATCGGCGGATTCTCGCTCGGTTCGCTCGGGCCGGTCTCCGAGGGCCTGTTCGTGTGGATCTTCGGAATCGGCGCGCTCGTCGCCATCACCGTGTGGATCACGGCGAAGTCCAACTGACGCTTATTCATCGAAGAGGAACGTACGAGGAGCACCATGGCACACGACGACGACTCGCAGGCTCTTGACAGGGCCTACCAGCCCTCTCCGGGGCTGGGTGTCGCAGTCAGCGATCCCGTGCAGAACCCCGGGCTTCCGCCGCACCGCGAGCGGATGACCGACAAGGACCCGCGCGCTGAGAAGGCCGCTGTCCGCACTGTCTACACGCTGTTCTACCTCTCGCTCGCCGGCAGCATCTGGGCGGTCGCCGCCTACATGCTGTTCCCGATCGAGAGCGGCGCGCTCATCGACATCCGGCAGAACAACCTCTTCATCGGCCTCGGCATCGCCCTCGCGCTGCTGGCCCTCGGCATCGGTGCGATCCACTGGTCCAAGGCGCTCATGTCCGACAAGGAGTTCGTCGAGCACCGCCACCCCACCCGGGGCAAGGATGCGACCCGGGAGGCGGCCGTCCAGGCCTTCGCCGACGCGAACGAGGAGTCCGGCTTCGGACGCCGCACCGTGATCCGCAACTCGCTGTTCGCTGCCCTGGTCGCCTCGATCATCCCCGGTGTCACGCTCTTCCGTGGCTTGGCACCGCACTCGACCCCGGATGACCCCACTGCGGGCGACCCGGTCGTGCTGCTCAAGCACACGATGTGGGAGAAGGGCGCACGCCTCGTCCGCGACCCGGACGGCACCCCGATCCGCGCCGCGGACGTCACCCTTGGATCCGCGTTCCACGTGATCCCGGAGGAGCTCGCCACGCTGAGCCACCACGACGGCTACCTCGAGGAGAAGGCCAAGGCCATCGTGCTGATGATGCGTCTGCGCCCCGAGCAGCTGATCGAGGCCGAGGACCGCAAGGACTGGTCCTACGACGGAATCGTCGCCTACTCCAAGGTCTGCACGCACGTCGGATGCCCTGTGGCTCTGTACGAGCAGCAGACCCACCACCTCCTGTGCCCGTGCCACCAGTCGCAGTTCGACGTCACGGACCACGCAAAGGTCATCTTCGGCCCGGCGGCTCGTCCGCTGCCGCAGCTGCCCATCACCGTCGATGACGAGGGCTACCTGGTCGCACGCAGCGACTTCAAGGAACCCGTCGGCCCGAGCTTCTGGGAGCGCCATTGAGCACCGCAACGCTGTCCAAAGACGACAAGGACACCAAAGCGCCCCTCGGCGGTCGCTTCGTCGGTGCCGCGTCGAACTACATCGATGAGCGCACCAGCCTCTCGGGCTTCGTCAAGGAGCTCGGACGCAAGATCTTCCCCGACCACTGGTCGTTCATGCTCGGCGAGATCGCGCTGTGGAGCTTCGTCGTCGTGTTCCTCTCCGGAACCTTCCTGACGTTCTTCTTCCAGGCATCGATGGTCGAGACCCACTACACCGGCGCCTACGCCCCGATGCGAGGCATTGAGATGTCCGCGGCGCTCGAGTCGTCGCTGCACATCTCGTTCGACCTCCGCGGCGGTCTCCTGGTCCGCCAGATCCACCACTGGGCAGCGCTCGTGTTCATCGCCGGCATCGGCGTGCACATGCTTCGCGTGTTCTTCACCGGTGCGTTCCGCAAGCCGCGTGAGCTCAACTGGGTGATCGGCTTCATCCTGTTCATCCTCGCGATGGCAGAGGGCTTCACCGGCTACTCGCTCCCCGACGACCTGCTCTCGGGTAACGGCCTCCGCATCATCGACGGAATGATCAAGGGTCTCCCCCTCATCGGCACGTGGACCTCGTTCCTCCTCTTCGGCGGCGAGTTCCCCGGCACCGACATCGTGGGGCGTCTCTACACACTGCACATCCTGCTGCTGCCGATGATCGTGATCGCCCTCATCGTCGTGCACCTGATGCTCATGGTCATCAACAAGCACACGCAGTTCGCCGGCCCCGGCCGCTCGAACGACAACGTCGTGGGCTACCCGATGATGCCGGTCTACATGTCGAAGATGGGCGGCTACCTGTTCATCGTGTTCGGCGTGATCGTGATGATCGCGACCTTCTTCCAGATCAACCCGATCTGGAACTACGGTCCGTACGACCCGTCCCCGGTCTCCGCCGGCACCCAGCCGGACTGGTACATCGGCTTCGCCGACGGCGCGCTTCGTCTGGCACCGTCGAACTGGGACATCGTGTTCCTCGATCGCACGTGGTCCTTCGGAATCATCGCGCCCGTGCTGGTGCTCGGCCTGTTCATCGTGGTCGTCGCGATCTACCCGTTCATCGAAGCGTGGGTCACCGGCGACAAGCGCGAGCACCACATCGCACAGCGTCCCCGCAACGCGGCTACGCGCACGGCCATCGGCGTCGCCGGCGTCGTCTTCTACGCCGTCCTCTGGGCAGCGGCATCGTCCGACCTCATCGCGACGCACTTCATGCTCACGATGGAAGGCGTGATCCACACGCTGCAGGCGCTGCTCTTCCTGGGCCCGATCCTCGGATACTTCGTCACGAAGCGCATCTGCATCGCGCTTCAGAAGAAGGACCGCGAGATCGTGCTGCACGGCTTCGAGTCCGGCCGCATCGTGCGCCTTCCCGGTGGCGAGTTCATCGAGGTCCACCAGCCGGTCGACAAGTACGACCGCTGGAAGCTCATCGATGTCGACTCCTACGAGCCCCTCGTGGTTCGCCCCAACGCCAAGGGTCGCATCCCGTGGACGGAGAACCTTCGTTCCTCGATCTCGCGCTGGTTCTTCGAAGACCGTCTCGCCCCGCTCACGCAGGCCGAGGTCGAGGCAGCCGACGCACACCAGCACCACGTGACGGCTCAGAACGACGAGACCGAGGCTGCGGAGATCCAGGGCGCTCATGAGCGCGCCGGCTTCCCTGACGCCCCCCTCACGGTCGGTGAGACCCACGTCGACGAGACGGCGAACACTCCGAGCACCGTGATCTCCACGGAGCCCGTGAAGAAGCCTCGCAAGAAGGACTCGGAGGACGGCGAGTAGCCGTGACTCCCCCACTGATGAAGGCCTCGTCCACCAGGACGAGGCCTTCATTGTTGATCCGTGAATGAGAGGATCGAATCATGTCTTCCGTCGTCCAGCTGATCCGTTCCACCACCCTCGCCGACGCGCCGTACGCCTATGCAGCGACCGCTCCCGTCGGGGCGCGACTCATCTTCCTCGCCGGTGCTTGTCCGCTCAACGATGACGGCACCACCGCAGCGCCCGGCGACTACGCCGCGCAGGCAGCCCGGTGCATCGAGACCCTCAAAGGTGCACTCGAGGTCGCTGGAGCCTCGCTCACCGATGTGACCAGCACGCGGGTGCTGGTGGCCTCCTCCGCGCAGGCCGACCTCGTCACGGCTTGGGATGTGATCCACGCCGCTTTCGGCGCCCACGACGTCCCCAGCACCCTCTTGGGTGTCACCGTCCTCGGTTACGACGACCAGCTCGTCGAGATCGAAGCCATCGCCGCCGTCGCTGGAGAGTGATGGAGATCCGGATACGTCCTGCACAGCAACCGGATGACCCGGCGATCGAGAAGATCGAACTCGCCGCAGACGCCTTGCTGGTCGATCTTTTCGCCGCCGTCGACTGGCCTCCGCCGACCAGCGCGCAGGACCGGGCGTCGATGCCCGGATTCGTGCTCGTCGCCGAGCCCGATGATGTCGGCACTCCATCTCCCGAGCCCGTCGGTTTCGTTCACGTCCTGGAGATCGACGGACACGCTCATCTCGAGCAGCTCTCGGTTCTCCCCTCCTTCGGGCGTCGCGGAATCGGCCGTCGACTCGTGCGGGCCGCGCTCTCGGAGGCTCGTCGCCGGGGGCACCGGAAGATCACACTGCGCACCTACCGCGATGTCCCGTGGAACGCCCCCTTCTACGCCTCCGCCGGATTCTCCGTCACCGAGCCCGACTCTCCCCTGCTCCGCTCCCTCATCGACACGGAGACCGCTCTCGGGCTCTTCCGATACGGCCCTCGCGTGCAGATGGCGGCGACTCTCTGAGGGGACGACGCTGACGGTATTCGCTCTCTGCGCGACAGGAATCTGCTCGGATCAGGGGACGGCCTCGTCCTAGGCTGAGATCATGATCGATCGCGCCGACTTCTACGCCGCCAAGCTCGCCTACGAGACGGATCCCAGCGATGTCCACGCCGCGCTCAAGGCCGGCGAGGACGTCATCGTCGTCGATGTCCGCTCCGAGGAGGCGTGGACGCAAGGCCGGGTGGCCGGCGCCGTGCACATGCACTACAGCGAGATCGCGTCTCGCGCCCGGTCCGAGGTGCCGGAAGGAGCGGACGTCGTCGTCTACTGCTGGAGCCCGGGCTGCAATGCCGGAGCGAAGGGCGCCCTCGAGTTCGCCCGACTCGGCTATCGGGTCCGCGAGATGATCGGAGGCTTCGAGTACTGGGTGCGCGAGGGCTACCCGGTGCAGGATGCCGATGGCGTCCATCACCGCCCCGTGGATCCGCTGACCGGTATCGCACGCGTCCGTACTCGCGCCTGAACGCGGACCCCTCATGACACGAAGAAGGCCCCCGGACGAATCCGGGGGCCTTCTTCAATGCGGCTGTCTCAGCGTGCGAAGTTGCCGCGGTAGTACTCGTACACCCAGCCGACGATCGCGACGACGAAGATCGCGAGTCCGATCGGGAGCAGGAAGTGACCGACGGCCAGGCCGACGACGAAGACTCCCGCCGAAGCCGCGAGAACGATGGGCCACCAGGACCACGGGCTGAACTCGCCGAGCTCGGGGTCACCATCGTCGATGTCAGCGGTGAGGATGTCTTCCGGCAGCTCACCGTTCTGCGCCTTGTGCGTGCGGTCGAGGTAGAACGCGACCATCGCCGCCATGAAGGCTGCGAAGAACAGGGCGACAGTTCCGACCCACTCGATACGCATCGCGAAGTTGTCGGACGGAGTGACCAGGATGTGCCAGCCGGTGTAGACGACACCGACGAGGGCGAAGAACGCCGTCAGCACCCACCAGAGAATGACGTTGTCGCGCATGACTTAGTGGGCCTCTCGCTCGCCGGGTGCCGTGGTCGCGAACTCGGCAGCCTCCGGGTGATTCAGATCGAACGCAGGACGCTCGCTGCGGATGCGCGGGATCGACGTGAAGTTGTGCCGCGGCGGCGGGCACGACGTCGCCCACTCGAGCGATGCGCCGTAGCCCCACGGGTCGTTGACCGTGACCTTCGGAGCCTTGCGGGCCGTGATCCAGACGTTCAGGAAGAACGGCAGCATCGAGGCGCCGAGGATGATCGCTCCGATCGTGGAGACCTGGTTCTGCCAGGTCCAGCCGTCGGCCGCCGAGTAGTCCGCGTAACGACGGACCATGCCGTCGACACCCAGCCAGTGCTGGATGAGGAACGTCATGTGGAATCCGATGAACAGCATCCAGAAGTGCACGTAGCCGAGACGCTCGTTCAGCATGCGACCGGTCCACTTCGGCCACCAGAAGTAGAAGCCGGCGAACATGGCGAACACGACGGTACCGAACACCACGTAGTGGAAGTGAGCGACGACGAAGTACGAGTCGGAGAGCGCGAAGTCCAGCGGCGGGGCCGCGAGGATGACACCGGTCAGACCACCGAAGACGAAGGACACGAGGAAGCCGAGGGCGAACACCATCGGAGTCTCGAAGGTCACGGACCCTCGCCAGAGCGTGCCGATCCAGTTGAAGATCTTCACACCCGTCGGCACGGCGATGAGCATCGTCATCAGCGCGAAGAACGGCAGCAGCACCGAGCCGGTCACGTACATGTGGTGTGCCCACACGGCGACGGAGAGGGCCGCGATGGCGATGGTCGCATAGACCAGGGTCTTGTATCCGAAGATCGGCTTGCGGCTGAAGACCGGGAAGATCTCGGAGACGATGCCGAAGAACGGCAGCGCGATGATGTAGACCTCGGGGTGCCCGAAGAACCAGAAGAGGTGCTGCCACAGCAGGACTCCGCCGTTGGCCGGGTCATAGATGTGCGCGCCGAGGATGCGGTCGGCGGCAGCGGCGAAGATGGCTGCTGCCAGCACGGGGAACGCCATCAGGATGAGCAGGCTCGTGATGAGCGTGTTCCACGAGAAGATCGGCATGCGCCACATGGTCATACCAGGAGCACGCATCGTGATGATCGTGGTGATGAAGTTGACGGCACCGAGGATGGTTCCGAAACCGGAGATGCCCAGTCCGACCATCCAGAGGTTTCCACCTGCACCCGGCGAGAACGACGCGCCCGCCAGTGGCTGATACGCGAACCAACCGAAGGAGGCCGCTCCCTGCGGGGTGAGGAACCCGGCGACCGCGATGGTCGAGCCGAAGAGGAAGAGCCAGAACGCGAAGGCGTTCAGACGCGGGAAGGCCACGTCGGGAGCACCGATCTGCAGCGGCAGGATCGCGTTGGCGAAACCCGCGAACAGCGGCGTCGCGAACATGAGCAACATGATCGTGCCGTGCATCGTGAACAGCTGGTTGTACTGCTCCTTCGTCGGGACGATCTGCATGCCCGGCGCGAAGAGCTCGGCGCGGATGACGAGCGCCATCACACCACCGAGGAGGAAGAACAGCACGGATGCGATCAGGTACATGTACCCGATGGTCTTGTGGTCGGTGGAGGTGATCCACTTGACGACGATGTTGCCCTTCTGCTCCACGCGCGAGGAGCTCATCAGAGCGGCCTGGCGGGCGGGCAGAGTGGTGGGACGCGACCTGGGGGTCTCGTCGGTACGGGGAGCTTCTGTGGTCGACATGACTTACTCCCCTCCTTCCTCGGTGTCGGTCTTCGCGGTCGTTCCCGGGAAGTTCGCGAGACGGTCGTACGCGTCGGTGATGTCGCCCGTGTTGCCCTTCTCCTCGAGCGACTCGAGGTACGCGTCGTAGTCGTCCTGAGAGACGACCTTCACGTTGAAGAGCATCATCGAGTGATACTCACCGCAGAGCTCGGCGCATTTGCCGGCGTACTCGCCCTCACGGGTGGGGATGAACGACCAGGAGTTGTCCTTCCCGATGAACATGTCCTTCTTGTAGAGGAAGTCGATGATCCAGAAGGAGTGGATGACGTCGCGGGATTGCAGGTCGATCGTGACCTTCTTGTCGACCGGCAGCACCAGGGTCGGCAGCTGCGACTGGTCGATGTTGCCTTCCGCATCGGGCTGGGCCTGGATGCCCATGGTCCACACGGCGTCGGAGTTGTCTTCCTCTTCGCCGTCGTACTGGAAGTCCCACGCCCACTGCTTGGCGATCGCGGTGATCTCGACGTCGGGGTCGTCCCACTTGGCCTCGATCTCGGTCTGATCCCGAGCGGTGAAGAAGAACATGCCCAGCACGAGGATGAGCGGCACGATCGTGTAGAAGATCTCGATCGGCATGTTGTAGCGCATCTGCACCGGGAGGCCGGTCTGGCCCTTGCGGCGGCGGTACGCGATCGCGGCCCACGCCATCAGGCCCCAGGTGATGATGCCGACGGCGAGAAGCACGATCCAGGAGTTCACCCAGAGCGACGAGACACGCTCGGTCTGATTGGTGGCTGCGGGGCCACCCTCCACGAAGCCCGGAAGAAAGCCGTTCAGCTCGGTGGGAGAGCATCCCGCCAGGGCCACGGCTGCCACGACTCCCACAGGGAGTGCGGCCCAACGAAGGCTGCGTTTCGAGGGCACGATGCACCTTTCAGATCGCGAACAGAGCACACCCAAGTCTAGGGCAAGCTCACACCTGATTCATGCCAACCACGCAGGTTCCGAAAGCGGAACGGCCGCCGTCACCAGTGGTGACGGCGGCCGATCCGGCAGACGGAAGATCAGTGGAAGCTGTCGCCGCATGCGCAGCTGCCCGCTGCGTTGGGGTTGTCGATGGTGAACCCCTGCTCGGAGATCGTGTCCTTGAAGTCGATCGCCGCACCGTCGAGGTACGGGACGCTCATGTTGTCGATGATCACCTCGACGCCGTCGAAGTCGACGGTCTCGTCGCCCTCGAGGTACCGCTCGTCGAAGTAAAGCTGGTAGATCAGGCCCGAGCATCCGCCGGGCTGCACGGCGACGCGCAGACGGAGATCGTCGCGGCCTTCCTGCTCGAGGAGGTTCTTCACCTTCGTGGCGGCAGCGTCGGTCAGGGTGACGCCGTGTGCGCGGGTGGTCTCTGGGGAGAGTGTGGTGTCGCTCATGTCGCTCCTTGTGACGGGCCGCAGGTGCACGGCTTCTCGGATGATTCTACCGCCGCAGATCCTGTGAGGCTCAGAGTTCCGCCGCATTCATACGGGTGAGCAGCAGCGCCTCGGTCGCAACCGCGTGGCGGAACGTGTCGAGGTGCAGCGACTCGTTCGGGCTGTGCGCGCGAGAATGCGGGTCTTCGACGCCGGTGACGAGGATCTGCGCGGACGGGAACTCCCGCACCAGGTCGGCGATGAACGGGATCGAACCGCCGACACCCAGATCGACGGGCGGGACGCCGTAGCCGTCGCGCATCGCATCGCGCGTCAGCTGCACCGCCCACCCGCTGGTGTCGACGAGGAAGCCATCGCCCAGGTCGACATCCGAGAACGTCAGCTCCGCGCCGAACGGGGCGTGTGCCCGCAGGTGGCTCTCGAGGGCGTCGTACGCGTCCTGTCCCGTCTGCCCGGGCGCGACGCGCGCACTGATCACCACCGTGACCTCGGGAAGCAGCGTGTTGGACGCCGCGGCCACGCTCGTCGCGTCGATCCCGATCACGGTCACCGCGGGCTTGTTCCAGATCCGGCTGAGGATCGTGCCGTCGCCGATCGGAGTCGTGCCGGGCAGGAGCCCTGCCTCGTCGCGGAGCGTCGCCTCGGTGTAGTCGGGGGTGGGGGCGTCGCGCTCGGTCATTCCGGCGACCGCCACCGAACCGTCGGCGTCCCACAGCGTCGACAGCAGCTTCACCGTCGTCATCATCGCGTCGGGCACCGCACCCCCGAACATGCCCGAGTGCGACGCGTGGTCCAGGGTCCGCACGCGCAGCGTGAAGCGGGCGTTGCCGCGGAGAGAAACGGTGAGACCAGGGGTGACGGAATCCCAGTTGCCGGAGTCGGCGACCACGATGGCATCGGCACGAAGTGCATCCTTGTTGTCGGAGAGGAACTGGGCGAACGAACGGGACCCGTACTCCTCCTCCCCCTCGATGAACATCGCGATGCCGAGGTCGAGGTCATCGCCGAGCACCTCGTGCACCGCTCGGATCGAGGCGATGTGCGCCATGATCCCCGCCTTGTCATCTGCGGCACCACGCCCGTAGAGGCGCCCGTCTCGCACCGTCGGCTCGAACGGCGGGGTCTCCCAGAGTGCGTCATCCCCCGGAGGCTGCACATCGTGGTGTGCGTAGAGCAGGATCGTCGGCTTGCCGTTGCGGGCCGCGCGCGTGGCGAGGACAGCCGGCTGTCCCTGCTCATCGGTGCCGGGGATCGCTGCGCGCAGCACCCGAACGTCGTCGAAGACTCCGGTGTCCGAGGCCAGCGCTGCCACGGCTTCCGCGCTGCGCTCCAGCTGGGTCTGGTCGAACGCGGGCCAGGCCATCCCGGGAATGCGCACGAGGTGGCCGAGGTCCGACAACGCGGAGGGGATGCCGGTCGCCACGGCCTCGAGGACAGCGGCATCAGGCTCACGGGGAGGAACAGGAGAGGTCATGCGAGTAATCTTAAGGTGATCCCCCGCAGCGAACCGAGGAACTCCGTGGCCACTACCCCTGTCTCCCCTTCGACGAACGACGACGCCTCCGAGACGCCAGCCGTCGGAAAGGGACGCGCGACGCCGACCCGTGCGGAGCAGGAGGCTGCTCGTCGCCGCCCCCTGGTCGCCAACACCAAGGAAGCCAAGGCAGCTGCCAAGGCCGAGCTCAACGAGCGCCGAGCCAAAGCGCAGGCCGGTATGGCCGCCGGCGAGGAGAAGTACCTCCCCGTCCGCGACAAGGGCCCCCAGCGTCGTTGGGTGCGCGACTACGTCGACGCGGGCTGGCACCCCGCCGAGTTCGTGATGGGCGTGATGGTGCTGGTCATCCTCGCCTCGCTGCTGCCCACGAACATGATGATCTCGTTCTATGCGTACGCGGTGATGATGGGCTACCTGGTGATCGCGATCGGCGGCATGATCCTGCTGAGCATGCGGGTCAAGCGCAAGGCCGCGGCGAAGTTCGGCAAGGAGCGCCTCGAGCGCGGCCTCGGCTGGTACGCGGCGATGCGGGCCCTGCAGATGCGATTCATGCGCCTGCCGAAGCCGCAGGTCAAGCGCGGGCAGTACCCCGACTGACCAGTCCCCTGTTGATCTCGCGGCCCCAGAACGGACCGCGGTACAGGAACGCCGTGTAACCCTGCACGAGAGTGGCGCCCGCTTCCAGACGCTCCTGCACATCGGCAGGCGTCTCGACTCCGCCGACCGCGATCACGCAGAAGTCGGCGGGCACCGCAGCGCGCACGACGCGCAGCACCGCGAGCGAGCGCTGCTTCAGCGGCGCACCCGACAGACCGCCGGCACCGGCAGCCTCCACTTTCGCCGCGTCCGCGAGCAGGCCGTCTCGACTGATCGTCGTGTTGTTCGCGATGATGCCCGCGAGACCTTCGGCGACCGCCAGCTGCGCGATCGCGGCGATCTCCTCATCCGGCAGGTCGGGGGCGATCTTGACGAGCAGCGGGGTGGCGCCGGCGGCCTGCTTGACCGCGCGCAGGAGTGGGGCGAGAGTCTCCACCGCCTGCAGCCCGCGCAGCCCCGGCGTGTTGGGAGACGACACATTCACCGCGAGGTAGTCGGCGAGCGGGGCGAGGCGGGTTGCGGAGGCCACGTAGTCGGCGGTCGCGTGCTCCACGTCCACCACCCGGCTCTTGCCGATGTTGACTCCGACGACCGTGTCCGGGGCACCACGACGCAGGCGGGCGAGACGGCGTGCTGCTGCATCCGAGCCGGCGTTGTTGAAGCCCATCCGATTGATGACCGCGCGATCGGCGATGAGCCGGAACAGCCGCGGCTTCGGGTTGCCGTCCTGCGGAACCGCCGTGATCGTCCCGACCTCCACGTGTCCGAAGCCGAGCGCACCCAGACCACGCACCCCGACCGCGTTCTTGTCGAACCCGGCCGCGATGCCGAACGGCGAGGGGAAGGTGAGACCGAGCGCCTCGACGCGCAGCGAGGGGTCCGGGCGCGTCATCGCGCGCGTCGCCCAGGAGAAGGGGGGCACGCCCAGAACGCGGATCACCGCCATTCCGGCGTGATGGGCGAACTCGGGGTCGAAGCGCGAGAGGACAGCGCGGAAGAGCAGCGGATACATCCCTGCCAGATTACCGGTCCGCGGGCTCCTGCTTCGTGTGGTCGGCGCGCAGGTCGGTGATCGCTGCCTCGAAGTCCTCGAGGGAGTCGAATGCCTGGTAGACACTGGCGAAGCGCAGGAACGCGACCTCGTCGAGCTCACGCAGCGGACCCAGGATCGCGAGACCGATCTCGTTCGCGTCGAGCTGCGAGACACCGGTCTGGCGGACGGCCTCCTCCACCCGCTGCGCGAGGATGGCGAGGTCGGCTTCGGTCACGGGCCGCCCCTGACACGCTTTGCGCACGCCGGAGATGACCTTCTCGCGGCTGAACGGCTCCATGACGCCGGAGCGCTTGATGACGTTGAGGCTCGCCGTCTCGGTGGTCGTGAACCGGCCCCCGCATTCCGGGCACTGACGACGCCGTCTGATCGAGAGCCCGTCGTCGCTGGTGCGCGAGTCGATGACGCGGGAGTCGGGGTGACGACAGAAGGGGCAGTGCATCTGACCGATCCTACGCGCTGAAACGCGCCTCGATCGCCTCACCGTGCGCGGGGAGCACCTCGGTTTCCGCGAGGGCGACGACACCGGCGCGAACCTCGGCCAGCGCGGCGCGGTCGTAGGAGATCACCTGCTGCGGGCGCAGGAACGTGTAGGACCCGAGACCCGGCGCGTAGCGCGCCTGACCGCCGGTCGGGAGCACATGGTTGCTCCCCGCCATGTAGTCGCCGAGGCTGACGGGAGTCTGGTCGCCCACAAACACCGCACCGGCGCTGGTGAACGTCGCAGCCGCATCCTCGGCGTCGACGAGATGCAATTCGAGGTGCTCGGGAGCATAGGCGTTACTGAAAGCCGTCGCCATGGCACGGTCGTCGACGAGGACGATCGCGGATTGCGGACCGCCCAGAGACGCGGCGACACGCTCTCTGTGGCGTGTGACCGACGCCATACGCGCGACCTCGACGGCGACCTGATCAGCGAGCTCGACCGCATCCGTCACCAGGACGGCGGAAGCCTGCTCATCGTGCTCCGCCTGGCTGACGAGGTCCGCAGCGATGAGTCGCGGGTCGGCCTCGGCATCGGCGACGACGAGGATCTCCGTCGCGCCGGCCTCGGAATCCGTGCCGACGACGCCGGCTACGGCGCGCTTCGCAGACGCGACGTAGTTGTTGCCGGGACCGGACACCACATCGACCGGGTCGAGGCGCAGCGACGGAACACCATGCGCGAACGCGCCGATTGCGCCGGCTCCCCCCATGGCGTAGACCTCGGTGACGCCCAGCAGGGCGGCGGCCGCCAGAATAGTCGGGTGGATTCGCCCTCCCTGATCGGCCTGCGGTGGCGAAGCCAGCGCGATCTGCTCGACACCTGCCACCTGTGCGGGAACCACGTTCATGATCACACTCGACGGGTAGACCGCCTTGCCGCCCGGGATGTAAACGCCCACGCGGTGCACGGGCTGCCACCGCTGCAGAATGCGGGCCCCGGGGCCGATCTCGGTGGTCCGAGCCGTCGGCACCTGGGCTTCGGATCCGCGGCGCACGCGGACGATCGCCTCTTCGAGCGCGGCACGGACGGCTGGTTCGAGGGATGCGAGGGCCTCGGCGATGTGCTCCGCAGGAACGCGCACCTCGTGACCGGCCACCCGGTCGAACTGCTCGGCCTGCTCCCGGAGCGCCGCTTCACCACGGACGCGCACGTCCTCGACGATGCGTGCGGCGGTGTCGAGCGCCTCCGCACGCGCCTGTGCGGCGCGGGGTACGGCCGCGAGCATGTCAGCGGGCGAGAGCTCGCGCCCCCGCAGGTCGATCGTGCGCATTTCAGCCCTTCGAGATGTCGGAGATGTCGTGGAGGTAGCCGATCCGTCCGTCGTCATGTCGGACGACATAGGCACCTCCACGGTCCTCGATCACGAGTGCCCAGGCGCTCGGCCCGATGCGGAACAGCGGCTCTCCCCGCTCGTCATGCACATCCCGTTCGGAGGCGGCGAGAATCCAGAACGGCTGCGCGGCGGGCGTCGTCTCGCGCGGGTTCGTCGCATCGAGATCCGGGTCGGCATCGGCCAGGCCCTCCACGATGCGGGGCTCGTTCTCGGCTGTGACATCGCCGGTCTCATAGGTCGCCGCCGTCTCGAGCAGCGACTCGATGCTCCCGGTGTCCGAGACGATCTCGGGCTCCTGTCCGCGGGAACGACGTGAATACGCGGGCGTGTACTCCTCGTCGGAAGCGTCGTGATCCGTCCCGACTCCGCCCCCGGACGCATGCGCCGTGAGGGGAACCTGCTCCGCGAGGTCGAATCGCGCGATCTCGTCCGTCGCCTGTCGGCCGGTCGTCTCGTCGTCGAGGTCGGTCACGGGAGGCAGTGCCGATCCGTCTACCGTGACATCGGCCGGAGTGTCACTGGTGGCCGCGGTCGATTCCGCGACGGGCGCGGGCTCAGGGCGTGGGCGTGCGATCACCGGTCGCACCGGATTGGCATTGCGATGGGCGAGCGTGACGAGGCGGCCGTGGAAGTCCTCTTTCAGGCCCGGAATGATCGGGGCGAAGACGGTGAGCACGACCAGCGCAAGAGAGGTGATGACCATCCCCACGCCGTTCCACGGGAGCCCCCAGTAGCCGGTGGCGATGAGCCCCGAGATCGAGAGCCACAGGTTCCCGACCCAGACGACAGCCGCGACGGAGAACGTCACCGAGGCGAACTGATCGATGCCCAGCGAGCCCACCCGGCGGATGCCGTCCGGCGAGAAGCGGCGCAGCACCAGGAGGAACACCGCCACGGTCGGAAGCGCGATCGGAAGGATCCACTGAATGCCGACGCCCCACAGCGACAGGCCGCCGGTCAGCGGGAAGAACGAGAGCACGAACGAGACCACCCACACGCCCACGATCAGCAGTTCACGCAGGGTGAATCCGAGGATGCCGTACTCAGGAGTCACCTCGTCGTCGTAAAGCACACCGTCGTCGTCGCTGAAGATCGAGTCCTCGGGGTCGGACTCGGGAAGGTCGGGTTCGGAGGTGTCCGTACTCATGATGGTCCTTTCGTCACAGTGCTCGACGGGAAGTTTCGCCGTGCTGTCGACGGCTCACGATCCTACCCGCTCACCCCAGACAGGTGGGTCCGAGCAGCGACTTGAGGTCGCCGAACAGGTCTGCCGAGACCTTGACGGGCATCGGCACTTCGAACACCTTCGCGGTGCCCCCGCGGTGCACTCGGAGCAGCACCTCGGTGTCGCCGTTGTGCCGGCGAAGGACCTCGGCGAGCTCCGTCATCACGCGTTCCGTCGCACGCTGCTCGGGGAGGACGAGCGCCAGCGGACCCGCGGCATCGAACGATCCGATGTCGGGTGCGAACGCCGATTGGGCATGGAGGTTGAGCCCGTCGTCCCGACGCGAGACGCGCCCGCGGACAGCGAGGATCGCATCCTGCTGCAGCGTGTGCTGGAACTCGGTGTAGGTCTTCCCCATGAACATCACGGTCACCTCACCGTTGAAGTCCTCGACGGTGATCATGCCGTAGGGGTTTCCGCTGGCCTTGGCGACGCGGTGCTGCACGCTGGTGACGAGCCCCGCGACCGTCACCTGGTCGCCGTCCTGGAGGTCCTCGGAGTTGTTGAGGTCGTGAATCGAGATCGACGCGTGCTTCGCCAGTGGAACTTCGAGCCCCGCGAGCGGATGATCGGAGACGTAGAGCCCGAGCATCTCCCGCTCGAAGGCGAGCTTGTCTTTCTTGATCCACTCCGGACGGGCGGGCACCTTGGCGGGCGCCGCCTCTTCCATGCCGTCGTAGAGGCTGTCGAAGTCGAAGCCGATCGCACCCTGGGCCTCGTTGCGCTTGCGGTCGACGGCCGCCTCGACCGCGTCCTCATGCACATCCATGAGGGCCCGTCGCGTGTCTCCCATCGAGTCGAAGGCGCCGGCCTTGATCAGCGACTCGACGGTGCGCTTGTTCGAGACGTGCAGCGGCACCTTGTCGAGGAAGTGGTGGAACGAGGTGAACCGCTCGTCCTTTCGAGCCCGCACGATGCCGTCGACGACGTTGCTGCCGACGTTGCGCACAGCGCCGAGACCGAAGCGGATGTCGTCGCCGACGGCCGCGAAGTAGTTGATCGAGTCCGACACATCGGGCGGGAGCACCTTGATACCCATGCGGCGGCACTCGTTCAGGTACAGCGCCATCTTGTCCTTGGAGTCGCCGACGCTGGTCAGCAGCGCCGCCATGTACTCGGCGGGATAGTGCGCCTTGAGGTAGGCGGTCCAGTACGACACCAGACCGTACGCGGCAGAGTGGGCTTTGTTGAAGGCGTAGTCGGAGAACGGGAGCAGGATGTCCCAGAGTGCCTTGATCGCCGCCTCGCCGAATCCGCGCTGCTTCATGCCGCCCGCGAAGCCCTCGTACTGCTTGTCGAGCTCGGACTTCTTCTTCTTTCCCATGGCGCGGCGCAGGATGTCTGCCTGTCCTAGGCTGAACCCGGCCACCGCCTGGGCGATCGCCATCACCTGCTCCTGGTAGATGATGAGGCCGTAGGACTCCTGAAGGATGTCTGCCAGCGGCTCCTCCAGCTCGGGATGGATCGGGGTGATCTCCTGAAGACCGTTCTTGCGCAGCGCGTAGTTGGTGTGCGAGTTCGCTCCCATGGGCCCGGGACGGTACAGGGCGATGAGGGCCGAGATGTCACCGAAGTTGTCGGGCTTCATCAGGCGCATCAGCGAGCGCAGCGGCGGGCTGTCGAGCTGGAAGACACCCAGAGTGTCGCCGCGCGCGAGCAGCTCGTACACGCCCGGGTCGTCGAGGCCGAGGTGCTCGAGGTCGAGCTCCTCGCCACGGTTCGTCCGGATGTTGTCCAGCGCGTCCGAGATGATCGTGAGGTTGCGGAGCCCCAGGAAGTCCATCTTGATCAGACCGAGCGACTCGCACGACGGGTAGTCGAACTGCGTGACGATCTGGCCGTCCTGCTCGCGCTTCATGATCGGGATGATGTCGAGCAGCGGGTCGGACGACATGATGACGCCGGCGGCGTGCACGCCCCACTGCCGCTTCAATCCCTCGAGCCCGAGCGCGCGGTCGAAGACCGTCTTCGCCTCGGGGTCGGTCTCGATCAGCGCACGGAACTCGCTCGCCTCTTTGTAACGGGGGTGCGCAGAGTCGAACATCCCGTCGAGCGGCATGTCCTTGCCCATGACGGGCGGCGGCATCGCCTTGGTCAGGCGCTCCCCCATGCTGAACGGGAAGCCGAGCACACGACCCGCGTCCTTCAGAGCCTGCTTGGACTTGATGGTGCCGTACGTGACGATCTGGGCGACGCGCTCCGAGCCGTACTTCTCGGTGACGTAGTCGATGACCTCACCACGACGCCGGTCATCGAAGTCGACGTCGAAGTCAGGCATCGAGACGCGGTCGGGGTTCAGGAACCGCTCGAAGATCAGACCGTGCTCGAGGGGGTCGAGGTCGGTGATCTTCATCGCATACGCGACCATGGAACCGGCACCGGAGCCACGGCCGGGACCGACGCGGATGCCGTTGTCCTTGGCCCAGTTGATGAAGTCGGCGACGACGAGGAAGTACCCGGGGAAGCCCATCTGCAGGATGATGCCGGTCTCGTACTCCGCCTGCTTGCGCACCTTGTCGGGAATGCCACCCGGGTACCGGTAGTGCAGACCCGTCTCGACCTCTTTGATGAGCCAGCTGTCTTCGGTCTCGCCGTCCGGCACCGGGAACCGCGGCATGTAGTTCGCCGAGGTGTCGAACTCGACCTCGCAGCGTTCGGCGATCAGCAGGGTGTTGTCGCACGCTTCGGGGTGGTCACGGAACAGCTGCCGCATCTCGGCCGCGGTCTTGATGTAGTAGCCGTCGCCGTCGAACTTGAACCGGTTCGGGTCGTCCATGGTGGAGCCCGACTGGACGCACAGGAGCGCCTCGTGCGCGTCGGCCTCGTGCTGGTGCGTGTAGTGCGAGTCGTTGGTGGCGACGAGCGGGATGTTGAGGTCTTTCGCTAGCCGGAGCAGATCGGTCATGACCCGTCGCTCGATGGAGAGACCGTGGTCCATGATCTCGGCGAAGTAGTTCTCCTTGCCGAAGATGTCCTGGAACTCTGCGGCCGCCGCCCGTGCCGCGTCGTACTGCCCGAGCCGGAGTCGTGTCTGCACCTCTCCCGACGGGCACCCCGTCGTCGCGATGATCCCCTTGCCATAGGTCTGGAGCAGCTCGCGGTCCATGCGCGGCTTGAAGTAGTAGCCCTCCATGCTCGACCGGGAGCTGATCCGGAAGAGGTTGTGCATGCCCTCGGTGCTCTGGCTCCACATCGTCATGTGGGTGTAGGCGCCTGAACCGGAGACGTCGTCGCTCTTCTGGTCGGGCGAGCCCCACTGCACGCGCGTCTTGTCGCTGCGGTGGGTGCCCGGGGTCATGTACGCCTCGAGCCCGATGATGGGCTTGATGCCCGCGTTCCGCGCCGCGTTGTAGAACTCGAACGCCGCGAAGGTGTTGCCGTGATCGGTCACCGCGATGGCCGGCATGCCGTATTCGGCGGCCGCCTGAGTCATCGCATTGATCTTCGCCGCACCGTCCAACATCGAGTACTCGCTGTGCACATGAAGGTGGACGAAGGAGTCGGATGCCATGCCTTCGAGTCTACGGCGGAGCCCCGACACCGGAGGTCGGTGTCGGGGCTCTCCGGCGGTCGATCGAGAGTCGCTACGGACCCGAATTCGCGATGGAGACGGTATACGTCGTCCGAATGTCGGGCACGTCTGTGGGCACCATGTCCCCCGTCGCGCCGGCCTGACGGTCGTAGCGCACGGTGTGCACGGTCACCCACCCAGTCGATTCGTCGACGATCAACTTCTCCGTCCGCGGAGAGTACTGTTCTCGGCGGAGCTCGAAGCTCACCGTCCCGTCGTCCGACGAACTCGTCTGAGCGAGGCCACTCAGCGTCAGTGCACCCACGTACGCCTTGCGGACATCGGCCGGTGCGAAGTTCGACAGCAACGTGGACGTCATGTTCTCGAGGAGCGCATCGTCCGTCTCCTCCGGGCTGGACGTCCATGTGCCGACGACCGCTCGTAGATGATCGAGAAGCGCTCGCGGTTCCCGTGGAAGGTCGGCGTAGTACTCCGTCGACCCCACAGGCGGAAAAGCGTCGCCCGCCAGCCCACCCGTGCTCGATGTCTCCCCTATCGTGCTGTCCTCCGGCATGATCGTGTTCCACGCCTGGTCCTCATCCGGACCCTGCGCCCCCGGGAAGAGCTCCACCCTCTCGGCCTTCGGACCGTGCACCTGATACCAGTCGCCTGAGCGATCCGCCGGAACATACTGCTCCTCGCGATCGCGCGCGAGCAGAGCCGAGACGGGCGGAGACGACGACTCGGACATCCAGGCCCACGGGAACGCCCCGCCCGACGAGGCTCGATAGTGCAGACGTTCGGTGACGCCGACGATGCGGAGGTACTGCCCCGCTTGCGGCGTCGTACCGGGAAAAGGCTCGGTCGCTCCGGTTCCCGAGGTCGGGGAGGGCTGCGGACTCGGCGTCGCCGGCTGCTGCGGCGTCACCGTGGGTGTCGGAATCGCCTCGACACGCGGAGGCGGCGCGGTCTCTTGTGTGAAGACCACCACTGCCGTGGCCACCGCAGCCGTGGCGGCCACGGTGCCGGCGATCAGCAGGGTTCGAAGCGCGAGACGTCTGCGATTCTGCTCCCTGCTCTCGTCGATCCCGCTCAGAAGGCGAGCACGCGCCGCGGCTACACGGTCGTCCGTGAGGCTCGCGCTCGTGTTCACCTCACGCACGCGTTCGAAAACGTCCATCGACCTCTCCTTCCTTCCCGCTCATAACTCGTTCTCGGCGGCTCCCCCTGCTCGGGTCGAGTCGAGTCCGTATTCGGTTCATTCGCGAACGGACGGTTCCCACAGGCACGCCGAGGGCGACGGCGACCTCCTCATACGTCAGGTCTCCCCAGGCGTAGAGCAGCAGCGTGTCCCGTTCCTTCGCCGATAGCGCAGCGATGCGGGGCGCCAGCTCCCGGGTGGAGATCTCGGCGTCGAGGCGGGCGATCGTCCCCTCGAGGTCGCCGAGCGAGACGTGCTCCTCGCGGTTCGCTGACTCCACACTGGAGCGGTGGTGCTTCGCCTCCCGAGCTCGGTGTTTCTTGATCAACCGCGAGGCGATGCCGTACAGCCACGGCAGCGCGGAGTCCCACGCCGCGTCGAAAGACTTCCGCCGCGCGAAAGCGACCAGGAACGTCTCGCTGAGGATGTCCTCACCGGCATCAGGACCGAGGCGGCGAGCCGCATATCGACCCACCGATCCCGCGTGCCGATCGAACAGTTCAGCGAAGGCTCGGGGTTGCCCGAGCGACCGCTGAATGATCTCGCTGTCTGTGCTCACACTATGTATTGCCCTTGAATCGCCAAACGGTTCGAAATTCTCTTGGGCCTACCGGCGAGTCTACGGCGGAGCCCCGGAACCGGAGGTCGGTGCCGGGGCTCGCAGCCGGGTCGCTAGCCCTGGGGCGCGGAGTCCACGACGGCGGTGTGCACCGTCGTGACGGCGTCGACCGTGTCGCCTGCGGGCCCGCCGCTTCCATAGTCCTCGGCGATCGAGTCGATGAGTCCCTCGTCGGTGTCGATCACGATCGTCGTCGTCCGGTGGCCGGGGACGACGTACTGCAACGTTGCCGTCGAACCCTCCTCAGCCACCACCTCGAATCCTGGGATCAGGGCGATCGCGAGGAAGAACGCCGAACGCAGGTCGGCCGGCATCAGGTTGATCGCCGACGGATCGGAGAGACCCGCCACAAGCCACCGATCTGCTTCTTCGCCCGTCATCCCCGCCTGTCCACGGAGCCAGTCGAGCAGCTTCTGGGGATCCCTCGGCATCTCGTCGTAGTACGGCCGGTATCGGTCCGCCAGGTACGGCATCGGTGGCTCGTCGCCGCCTACGGCGAGGTACTCCCCCGCCGGGAGGTTCTCGATCGTGCCGCGTTCACGAATCTGGGAGCCGGGCGAGGAGCACCAATCTCGTGCCGCCTCGGCGCCGCGGTCGCCGAACGACTCCACGACCTCGGCGTGTCCCCAGTCGTAGAACCAGTCTCCTGAACGGTCAGCCGGGATGAACAGGACGCGCGTGTCGCGCACCAGCACGGCGGCGTCACTGCCATCTCGCGGGGCATTGAACGGCATCGTGTTCTCGTCGTCGTCGTCGGCCCACTCTGCCTTCCAGAACTGCAGGTGTTCGCCGACGGTCTCGATCCGCAGATACTGCCCGGCGACTAGTGCGGTGTCCTGCGCTCCGAAGGTCACGGCAGACGCGCGTTCCAGCACCTCGGCTGCTGCCGCATCGGGAGCGGTCGGGGGCGCGATGACCGAGCCGGCGACGATCGCGGTCACGGCCGCTCCGGCGACGAGCCCCCCGATACCGATCCCGGTCCACGTGCGTCGTCGGTACGGGCGTGCTCGCTCCGGACGCGCACTCCCCGCCATCTCTCGAGTCAGCGCCCGCCGCGCGGCAAGAACGGTGTCATCATCCACATGGGACTCATCGATCCCGATCTCACGAACTTGTTCCAAAAGCTGCATCGCTATCCTCCTTCGCCATCCATGTCAGTCGGGCAGATCCGTGTGAGCCGGGCGGCGCGAGCTTTCGACGAACGCGATTCAGCCGGGACCGAACGGTTCCTACCGGCACACCGAGCGCTGCGGCGATCTGCTCATACGTAAGATCACCCCACGCATGCAGCAACAGCGTGTCCCGATCCTTGGCTGCGAGGGCGGCGATCCGCGGGGCCAGTGCCCGCAGGGCGGCGTCGGCGTCGATCCGCGAATCGGAAGCGACGTGCGGAGTCTCTTCCGCGACCTCCTCCGCTGATGCCGAGGCTTCGAAGGCCCGCCACTGCCGCGCTTCCGCGGCCCGATGGCTCTTCACCACCTTGGTCGCGATGCCGAGCAGCCAGGGCCGCGCCGACTCCGCCCCTAGGTCAAAGGACGTGCGCCGCCGGAAGGCGACGAGGAACGTCTCGCTCAGGACGTCATCGACGGCGTCCGCTCCCACCCGTCGCCGGATGTAGCCGCCGACGGGTCGGACGTGCCGCTCGAAGATCTCGGAGAAGACTCCGGGATGTTCGAGCGACCGCTGGATGATCTCGCTGTCCGTGCTCACACTGAGTATTGGGGCGAATCCCGAAAACGGTTCACGCTTTCTTCGAAGAATTTCGTGACGCGCCCAGATCGAGCCTCATCAACACCCGAGGGAATCCGTCGAGCACGGACCCCGTGTCCGCCGCCTTCGCGAACCCCGCGCTCTCGAAGAGCGCTCGAGTGCCGACGTACGCCATGGTGAGATTCACCTTCTCTCCACCGTTGTCGACGGGGTACCCCTCGATGGCCGGGGCTCCGCGTTCTTTCGCGTATGCCACCGCTCCCTCGATAAGCGCGTGGGAGACGCCCTGTTTGCGGTGCCCCGGCCGCACGCGGAAGCACCACAGCGACCACACGTCGAGGTCGTCGACATGTGGGATCAGCCGATTACGGGCGAAGCTCGTCTCACGCCGCGGGTGCAGCGCCGCCCAGCCCACCGGCTCATCATCGAGGTACGCGATCACGCCGGGTGGCGGATCCTGGTGACACAGCTCCCGCACACGATCAGCGCGCTGGTCCCCGCGCAGCGCGACGTTCTCCTTGCTGCCGATGCGATAGCTCAGGCAGAAGCAGACGTTCGACGTCGGATTCTTCGGGCCGACGAGCGCCGCGACATCGTCGAACTCCGTTGCTGGTCGAACCTCGATGTCCATGCGATCAGTGTGCCGGAGACGGCCGACATCGCAACGCCGACGCACGGGCTATTCGCCGCGCAGCACATCCAGTGCGTGCCGGAAGTCCTCCGGATACGGGGATTCGAACTGCACCCAGTCCCCCGTCGTCGGGTGGGCGAACGCCAGCTGGTGCGCGTGCAGCCACTGCCGAGTGAGCCCGAGCCGAGCCGACAACGTCGGGTCGGCTCCGTAGAGCGGGTCCCCGACACAGGGATGCCGATGCGCCGCCATGTGCACGCGGATCTGGTGAGTGCGGCCCGTCTCGAGATGGATCTCCAGGAGCGAAGCACCCGGGAAGGCCTCGAGCGTCTCGTAGTGAGTGACCGAGGGCTTGCCGTCCGGAACCACCGCGAACTTCCAGGAGTGGTTCGGGTGCCGCCCGATCGGCGCGTCGATCGTCCCCGCCAGCGGATCCGGATGCCCCTGCACCACGGCGTGATAGATCTTCTCGACCGTGCGGTCCTTGAACGCCTGCTTCAGAACCGTGTAGGCGTGCTCGGACTTCGCGACGACCATCAGACCGCTGGTGCCGACATCGAGCCGATGCACGACGCCCTGACGCTCGGGAGCGCCACTCGTGGCGACACGGAATCCTGCGGCCGCGAGAGCGCCGACGACCGTGGGGCCCTCCCAACCGACCGACGGATGCGCCGCGACGCCGGTGGGCTTGTCGACCACGACGATGTCGTCGTCGTCGCACACGATGCCGAGTTCGGGTACCGCGATCGGAACGATCTTCGGTGCTTCCTTCGGCTGCCACTCCACATCGAGCCACCCGCCGCCGCGGAGGCGGTCGGACTTGTCGAGCGTCACGCCATCCAACCGCACACCGCCTGCTGAGGCGACGTCGGCGGCGAAGGTGCGGGAGAAGCCCATGAGCTTCGCCAGGGCTGCGTCGACGCGAGTGCCGTCCAAGCCGTCGGGCACCGGCAGAGACCGCGATTCCACGGTCAGCGTCCTTCGGATGCGGGAGCTGCACCCTCCGAGGGTGCATCGTCCTCGTCTGTGCGACCGGCGGGTGCGTCTGCCGGCATGACGTCGGCGTCGGTCTCGGTGGCGGCGACAGCAGCCGCCGCTGCGGCCTCTGCTTCCTCCTCCGTCTCGACCACGGCATGGTCACGCTCGCGCGTGCCGTCGAAGCGAAGCCCGAACACGACGAGGAGTGCGACAGAGATCATGCCGGTCACGATGAAGATGTCTGCCACGTTGAAGATCGCGGGCATCATCCACGGCATGGAGATCATGTCGACGACGTGTCCGACAGGGAAACCGGGCTCACGGAGCAGACGGTCCGTGAGGTTGCCCAGCACACCGCCGAGCAGGCAGCCGAGAACGACGGCCCACAGTCGGGATCTGATCCCGAACGCCTTCCAGATGATGACGGAGGCGACCACCGCGAGGGCGATCGTGAAGATCCACGTCACCTCGGAGCCGAGCGAGAAAGCCGCGCCGGGGTTGCGGACGTAGTACAGCTGAAGGAACTCGCCGAGAACCGGAACCGGCTCATGCAGAGGCAGGTTCTCGATCGTGAGGTACTTCACAAACTGATCGGCGGCCAGCACGAGCGCTGCGAGAATCGCAACGATCGCACCGGCCGCCGACCGACGAAGGGGCGGGCGTCCTGACAAGAGGCGCCTTACAGACCGATCGCGGAGACGGGCGTGGAGTCCGTGGACGCCGACTTCTCGTCGAGCTCGCGAAGCTGGCCCTCGATGTAGCCGCGCAGCTGCGAGCGGTAGTCGCGCTCGAAGTTGCGGAGTTCGGTGATGCGGGCTTCGAGCGTGTTGCGCTCGCGCTCCAGGCGTGCCGACTCTTCGCGCTGCTTCGCCTCGGCCTCGGTGCGGATGCGCGCGACCTCGGTCTCGGCCTCGGCGATGAGCGCGTTGCGCTTCGCCTCACCCTCGGCCACGTGCTCGTCATGCAGACGCTGCGCGAGCTCGATGATGCCGGCCGTCGCGGTCGCGGAACCCGTCGGAGCAGGCTCTGCATGCACCTCGGCGACGGGCGCGGGGGCTTCGGTCGCGGCCGGAGCTGCCGGTGCGGCAGCCTCGGGAGCGGCGCCGGATTCGTACGCTGCCAGCTTGGCCTTCAGCTCGACGTTCTCCTCGAGAGCCTTGCGCCACTCGATGACGATCTCGTCGAGGAAGTCGTCCACCTCGTCCGGGTCGAAGCCGTCCTTGAAACGGACGTGCTGGAACTGCTTGGTGACGACGTCATCCGGGGTAAGTGCCATGAGTGGCTCCTCTTTCGATGAGTTCGAATGCCAGTATCGATGTATGGCGTGGTCGTGATGTGGCGCGAACCCGGGGCGCGCACCTGGGTGCCAGCATAGCCCCCGCGCCACAGCGCCGCGATGTCGCGACACCCAGACTGCGGGAACTCGGGGCGCGCCCGACGGGAGAATCAGGCGGTGTTCGTCAAATGAAAAGCCGCACGATGTTCATCAGGATCAGTACCACCAGCAGGGTGAGCGTGAACCCGAAGTCGAGGGACAGCGACCCGATCCGCAGGGGCGGGATGAGCCGCCGGAAGAACCGGATGGGTGGATCGGTGACCGTGTAGACGGCCTCAGCGGCGACCAGACCGAAACCCTTCGGACGCCATTCCCGATTGAACATCGGGATGTAGTCCAGGATGAGGCGCGCGAAGAGCACGAAAATGTACAGCAGCAGCACCAGATGGACGATGCTCGCCGCGACGGAGACCAGCTCCACGAGTTACGACTGGTCGAAGCCCGCAGACTCAGCGTCTGCGTGTGCGATGCCCCCGTGGCCCGAAACCGCGATGTTCTCCGGCGAGAGCAGGAACACCTTCGAGGTGACGCGCTCGATACGGCCGTACAGACCGAGGGAGAGCCCGCTCGCGAAGTCGATGAGGCGACGCGCATCGGCATCGCTCATCTGGGAGAGGTTGATGATGACGGGGACGCCCTCGCGGAAGCTCTCGGCGATCAGCTGCGCATCGCGGTACTGCTTCGGGTGGACGGTGAGGATCTCGTTCACGGCTCCTGCAGACGGCTGGCGGACGGCGACGGGGCGACGCAGCGGCGTGACGGGAGCCGGTGCGGGCTCCTCGCGGTCACGGTCGCGTTCGCGGTGAGCGCGGGCAGGTGCCTGCGCCTCCTCCTCGTAGACCTCTTCCTCGTCGGCGAGGCCGAGATACACCATGGTCTTCTTCAGCGGGTTACCCATCGTGTCCTCCGGTTCGAACGTTTGGGGCTGGTCTTTTCACAGGTTAACCCCGGTCGGGCCGGGGGCCGGTGATTGCGGAGCCGATCCGCAGGTGTGTCGCACCGGCGGCGATCGCCTCGGCGAAGTCTCCGGTCATCCCGGCCGAGATCCAGGATGCGGCGGGCTCGGCGACGCGGACGGCATCGGCGATGTCACGCAGGCGAGCGAATGCGGCTGCCGGTTCCTCATCGAGGGGCGCCACCGCCATCACGCCGCGCAGGCGCAGCGACGGAAGGGAGAGCACATGCTCGGCGAGAGCCACCGCATCCGTGGGAGCGACGCCGCCTCGGCCTGGATCGTCCGTCAGGTTGATCTGGACGAGCACGTCGAGCACGTCGTCGCTCTCGGCCGCCCTGTGCAGGGCATCGGCGAAGCGGTCGCGGTCGACCGAGTGCACGACGTCGGCGCTGCGACGGATGGCGGCGGCCTTGTTGGTCTGGCCCTGACCGATGAAGTGCCAAGTCAGATCGAGAGCCGCCAACTCGGCCTGTTTCGCCGACAGCTCCTGCTGACGGTTCTCCCCGACCTCGCGCACACCGAGCGCACGCAGGTCGCGCACGAGGGAGGCAGGGTGGAACTTCGTCACCACGATACGGGTGATCTCCTCCCGCCCCCGCCCTGCGGCGCGAGCGGCGACGGCGATGCGTTCATCGATCGCCGTCAACCGCTCGGCCAGGCCCAGATGGTCCTGACCGTCGACCGCCGAGGTCACTTCAGGAATTCGGGGATGTCGATGTCGTCGTCAGCGAAGGCCGGCTCGATGCTCGTGGTCGGCACGCGCTGCTGCACGGGCTCGGGCTTCGTCGTCTCGCTCTTGGTCTCGGACTCGTCCGGGAGGGCGACCTCGGGGAGCGTCGCGGCCGACGGACGCGAGACGACCATCGGGTCCAGGCGGAGGGAGGGCTCCCCGCCGTCGAAACCGGCGGCGATCACGGTCACGCGGACCTCGTCGCCGAGGGTGTCGTCGATGACCGTGCCGAAGATGATGTTCGCCTCGGGGTGCGCGGCCTCCTTGACGAGATCGGCGGCGTCGTGGATCTCGAAGATGCCGAGGTTCGATCCACCCTGGATCGAGAGCAGCACGCCGTGCGCACCCTCGATGGATGCTTCGAGCAGCGGCGACTCCACGGCCAGCTCCGCGGCCTTGATCGCACGATCGGCGCCGCGGGCGGAACCGATTCCCATGAGGGCCGATCCTGCACCCTGCATGACCGACTTGACGTCGGCGAAGTCGAGGTTGATCAGACCCGGGGTCGTGATGAGGTCGGTGATGCCCTGGACACCGGCGAGCAGAACCTGATCGGCGGTGGCGAAGGCCTCGATCATCGAGATGCCGCGGTCGCTGATCTCGAGGAGACGGTCGTTCGGCACCACGATGAGGGTGTCGACCTCTTCCTTGAGCTTGGCGACGCCGGCCTCGGCCTGGCTCTGGCGGCGGCGACCCTCGAAGGAGAACGGCTTCGTGACGACACCGATGGTGAGGGCGCCGATCGACTTCGCGATGCGTGCCACGACCGGGGCGCCACCGGTTCCGGTTCCGCCGCCTTCGCCGGCGGTCACGAAGACCATGTCGGCACCGGTCAGGGCCTGCTCGATCTCTTCGGCGTGGTCCTCGGCGGCGCGTCGACCCACCTCGGGGTCCGCACCGGCACCGAGGCCTCGGGTGAGCTCGCGGCCCACATCGAGCTTGACGTCGGCGTCACTCATCAGCAGCGCCTGCGCGTCGGTGTTGACGGCGATGAACTCGACTCCGCGGAGACCGAGATCGATCATGCGATTGACGGCATTGACGCCGCCACCGCCGACGCCGACGACCTTGATCACGGCGAGGTAGTTCTGGTTCTGGCTCATGGCCGGCCTCCGATTATTCGAGCCTGGAAAGGGTGAACCTTAAACCTCAACTAGAGGTGTAAAGTATTTCCCGGTATTGCGTTCTCTTTGATCGAAGGTAAGCGCCGCCCGCCCTCGTGCGCGCGATCACGTGGGCGTGTCGCCCCATTCCCTCGCGAAAGCCGTCGGCGTTGCCGCGAAAGCCGTTAGCCGACGACGGCCACCTCGGGAGACGTGACGTCGATGGACGCCGCATCCGGGTTCTTGACCATGGTGGCCGAGAGCGTGAGCGCCTTGAGCCCCGATTCCTCGGCACTCCCCCAGACCACGACCAATCCGGAATCGAGCGTCAGCGTCACATCGTCAGCGGTCGTCGCACGCACACCGGTGAGAGCGGCACGGACATCGGCCGGCAGCGCGCGCACGACGAGACCGGCGCTCTGGAAAGCTCGCGACTCGACCCCGCCGTCGACGTCGATCACCGGCTGACCCGCCGGCTGATCGGACGTGGTCGACAGTGCCACGCCCGCGGCATCGACGAGGGTGTATCCCGCAGTCGATCGGATGACGCCGACAGGCGTGCGCTCCACGATCCGCACCGTGAGATCGTGCGGAGGGTGCGCCTCCAGCGCATACGTCTCGATGAGGGGGAACGCCAGCAGCGCGGCCTTCACCTCGCTGGTGTCCACGAGCGCCAAAGGTGTGCCGACCTGGTCACCGAGAGCGGCCTCGATCGCGGCAGGGTCGAGACTCGCGGCTCCGACCACGGTGATCTTCTCCACGGCGAAGAGTGGGCTGTACGCCGCCGCGACACTGCCGCCGATCAGCAGGACCACCGCGCCGATGCTGCTCAGCCAGATGATCCGTCGACGCCGGGAGCGCTGCGTGAAACGCCGGATCTCGGAGCGGAGCGCCTTGCGTCTGGCCCGTGCTGCGCGCCACACGTCTCTTGTCGATGTCGGCTCGGGCTCGTCACCGGCAGCACCCACGGCTCCGTCACGGGACGACGACTCCGGCATCGCGCCATCCGCTTCGGCCCGCTCCCCGACCGCGTCATCGCTCTGCCCCCGCGAGCGTGCCCTCGCCTGCGACGCGGTGCCCTTCTCCGCCGGGTCCTCGGGGGCGGACGGAAGGGGTGCGGGACGACGCATCGTTATGCCTCGTCGGTCCGGCGCAGCGACTCCAGTACCTGCGGGATGATCTGGTAGACGTTGCCGCAGCCGAGGGTCACGACGAAGTCCCCGTCACGGGCGACCGTGGCGGTGTAGTCGGCTGCCTGCTGCCAGTCGGCGACGTAGTGCACATGGGACGGGTCGCGGAACGCGGTGCTCACCAGCTCGCCCGTGACGCCGGGCACCGGGTCTTCCCGAGCGCCGTAGACATCGAGCATCACCGTGTGGTCCGCGAATTCCTCCAGGACGTCGGCGAACTCCTGATACATGTGCTGCGTGCGGGAGTACGTGTGCGGCTGCTGGATCGCGATGATCCGCCCTGACCCCGCGATGCTGCGCATGGCCTCGAGTGCCGCCCGCACCTCGGTGGGATGGTGCGAGTAGTCGTCGTACACCGTGACGCCCCGCTCGATACCGTGCTGCTCCAGCCGGCGCACGGTGCCGGCGAAGCCCTCGACGGCGCGCACGGCGTCGACGAGCGCGTACCCGAGTGCCCTGAGCACCGCGACGACCCCCGCCGCGTTGATCGCGTTGTGCACGCCGGGGACCGCGAGATGCATACGCACCTGCTCGTCCCCTTGGCTGATGGTCGCGGCGACCGGTCCGGCCGCGACGATGTCGCTGACGCGCACGTCGGCGGTCTCCGCCTGGCCGAACGTCAGCACGTTCGAGTGAGTGATCCCGGCACCGACGCGGAGCGCTCCGGCATCGTCGCTGGAGATGACGACGGCTTCGGTCGCGGCGTCGGCGAACCGCACGAACGCGTCGTGGAACGCCTCCTCCGAGCCGTAGTGGTCGAGGTGGTCGGGATCGACATTGGTGATGAGCGCCACCGCGGTGTCGTAGAGCAGGAACGTGCCGTCGGACTCGTCGGCCTCGACCACGAACAGGTCACCCGTGCCCGTGGCGCTCGAGGTGCCGAGCTGCTCGATGACGCCACCGTTGACGAAGTGCGGGTCGGCACCGAGCTCGCGCAGCGCCGTGACGATCATCCCCGTCGAGGTGGTCTTCCCGTGCGCCCCCGCGACCGAGACCAGCCGTCGGGAGCCGATCAGCCAGTGCAGCGCCTGCGACCGGTGGATCACGTGGAGACCGCGAGCCTTGGCCGTCACGAACTCGGGGTTCTCGGGCCAGATCGCCCCGGTGTGCACGACGGTGTCGGCATCGCCGAGGTGTGCGGCGTCGTGGCCGACGTGCACGGTCGCCCCGGCGGCTGCCAGAGCACGCAGGTTGTCGCTGTCCGCACGGTCGCTGCCGGAGACGCGGATGCCCGCATCGAGGAACATCTTCGCGAGGCCGCTCATGCCGGAACCGCCGATGCCGATGAAGTGGGCGGCGGTGATCGTCTCGGGAATGGGGAGGGAGAGGTCGGGTCTGATCATGTCCGCTTCAGTCTACTTTTCTTGGCTGTTCTCGGCCGTGTCAGACCGCGTCCAGTGCGCGGTCGATCAGCCTGATCACGTTCTCGGTGCCGTTGCGTGTTCCCGCCGTCTCGGCGGCTGCGGCCATCCGGTCGAGCCTGTCCCTGTCTCCCAGCAGCGGCACGACGATCCGACGCACCGCATCGCCGTCGAAGGTCGCGTCGTCGAGGAGCTCGGCGGCACCTGCGGCCACCGCCGACGCCGCGTTCAGGCGCTGCTCGCCGTTGCCGACCGAGTAGGGCACGTAGAGCGCGGGGATGCCCAAGGCGCTGATCTCGCTGACCGTCGCCGATCCGGACCGCGACACGATCAGGTCCGCCAGCGCGAAGGCCAGGTCCATGCGGTCGACATAGCGACGCAGTGCGTACCCCTCCACGCCAGGATCGGCGAGATCGCTGCGCTCGCCCGTCACGTGCAGCAGCTGCCACCCGGCCGCGAGGATATCGCGCCAGGAATCCGCGAGAGCCTCGTTGAGGCGCTGAGCACCGAGCGATCCGCCGAACGCGAGCAGGACCGGACGATCGGCGTCGAGGCCGAAGTACTCCGCTGCCTCCGCACGCGTCGCCTCACGATCGAGCGCGATGACCTCCTGCCGCAGCGGCATCCCGACCGTCTCGCTGCCCCGGAGCGGCGTGCCCTCGAAGGCGACGCCCACGGCGGCGGCGCGACGAGCCCCGAGCACGTTCGCGAGACCGGGCTTGGCATTGGCCTCGTGCACCACGAACGGCACACCCTCGCGCCGCGCAGCCACGTAGGCGGGTGCGGACGCGTAACCGCCGAATCCGACGACGACCTCGACGCGGTGGCGTCGGATATGCGCGCGCACCTGAGCGATCGCGCGGCGGAAGCGCACCGGGAAGGCCGCGGCCTGGCGGTTCGGACGACGCGGGAACGGGACCTTGTCGACGACGAGCAGTTCGTACCCTCGAGCGGGCACCAACCGGGACTCCAGCCCCTCGGCGGTCCCGAGCACGAGCACGGTGGCATCGGCGTCGCGTTCACGGAGCGCGTCGGCGACGGCGAGCAGGGGATTCACATGGCCGGCGGTGCCACCGCCGGCGAGGAGGTACGAGGTCACCTGGTGACCCTACCCCGCCCGGCTGATGGCTTCTCGACCGGCTTCTCGACAACGGGAATGGTGCGCGCGAAGGCGAGCAGCACCCCGCACGCGATCAGCACGGCGAGCAGCGCCGTACCCCCCTGAGACATGAACGGGAGCGGGACTCCCATCACCGGGAACACACCGATCACGACGCCGATGTTGAGCACGGCCTGACCGACGATCCACACGGTGATGCCACCGGCGGCGACGCGGATGAACGGATCCGGCGTCTTCCGGATCACGTGGAAGGCGCCGACGGTGAAGAACGTGAACAGGGCCAGGACCACGATGCAGCCGATCAGCCCGAGCTCCTCCCCGACGATCGCGAAGATGAAGTCGTTGCCGGCAGCGGGCAGCCAGCCGTACTTCTCCTGGGAGTTGCCGAGCCCGAGCCCGAAGATCCCACCCGATGCCATGCCCCAGATGCCGTGGATGGACTGGTAGCAGTCGCTCTCGTACAGCGCCATGTTGTCGCACGTCGCCGTGATGCGCCGCATCCGGTCCTGGCTCGACAGCGCATACGCGAGGACGGCGACGATGCCGATCACCACCGGGATGATGAAGAGTCGGAGCTTGACGCCCGAGAAGAAGAGGCAGCCGAGCAGGATGAGCACCAGCACCATCGCGGTGCCGAGATCCTTCCCGGCGAGCACGGTGCCGATCGCGAGCGCGCCGACCGGGATCACGGGGATGAAGACGTGGTGCCAGGTGCCGAGCATCGCCTGCTTGCGCAGCAGCACCGCGGCGATCCAGAGCGCCAGCGCGAGCTTGAGGAACTCCGAGGGCTGCAGCGTGAAGCCGGCGATGTCGATCCAGTTCCGGTTGCCGCCGTCTTCGATCCCGAGCGGCGTGAACACCAGGAGCTGAAGGGCGACGGCGCCGAAGAGGGCCGGCCACGCCATCTTCTTGAGGAATGCGACGGGCAGACGGCTGATCAGGAACATCAGCGGGACGCCGAGGAGCGCGAACACCCCTTGGCGGAGGACCCCGCCCATCGGATCGGCGCCGCTGGCGACCGCGGTCGCACTCGTCGCCGAGAGCACCATCACCAGGCCGAAGAGGGTCAGCAGCAGAGCGGTCGACGCGATGAGGAGGAACTCGGTCGACACCGGCGTGAACCGGCGGCCGAGCGACACCCGGGCGGCGAGTCCGCCGGACTCAGAGCGCGGAGGGCGGGACACCTGCGTCATCGGCGCTCCCCCGGTCTATCCAGTCACGCACCGCCTCGGCGAAACGGTGCCCTCGATCCGCATAGCTCGAGAACTGATCGAACGATGCCGCCGCCGGGGCCAGCAGGACTGTGCCCTCGCCGTCGACGATCCCCGACGCGATCTCCACGACACGGTTCATGACCTGTCCAGTCTCGCCAGCATCGACCTCGAACACCGGTACCGACGGCGCGTGTCGCCGGAATGCCGCGACGACGGAGGTCCTCTCGACCCCGATCACGACCGCAGCGCGAGCAGTCGCACCGACATCGGCGACGAGGTCGGCGATGTCGACGCCCTTCAAGTCTCCCCCGACGACCCACACCGCACCGGGGTAGGCACGCAGCGATGACGCGGCGGCATGCGGATTGGTGGCCTTGGAGTCGTCGACCCAGGTGATGCCCGCATGCCGCGCGATGACTTGGATGCGATGCGCATCCAGGCGGAACGACTGCAGGGCGGAGTGGATGGCCTCGGGTTCGACTCCCAGCGAACGCGCCAGGGCGCTGGCGGCGAGGATGTTCTGCACGATGTGCGGAGCGGCGAGTCCGACCTCGTCCAGTGCCGCGATGGTCGTGAGCTCGAGCGCGCTGCGCGCGCGGTCGTCGAGGAACGCCCGGTCGACGACGAGTCCCTCCACGATACCGAGGTCGCTCGGACCGGGGATGCCCAGATCGAACCCGATCGCACGGGCACCTTCGACGACCTCGGCTTCTTCGACCATGAGCCGGGTCGCATCATCGGCCTTGTTGTAGACGCAGGCGACGCGGGTGTTTCGGTAGACCACGGCCTTCGCATCGCGATACGCCTGGGCGCTGCCGTGCCACACGAGATGGTCGTCGGCGAGGTTGAGGCACACGGCTGCGTGCGGGAACAGCTCACCCTCTGGCCGTGACTGGCCGAGGTACCAGAGCTGGTGGCTGGAGAGCTCGACGACGAGCACGTCGAAGCCGGCAGGATCCCGCACCGCATCGAGGACGGGCACGCCGATGTTGCCGCAGGGCGCTGCCCGGAGACCGCCTTCGACCAGCAGCGACGCCGTTAGCTGGGTCGTGGTCGTCTTGCCGTTGGTCCCGGTGATGAGTACCCAATCGGCCGGCGTTCCGTCGGCGCGGACCACTTTGTCGCGGACGCGCCAGGCCAGCTCGACATCGCCCCAGATCGCGATTCCCGACTCCTGCGCCCAGCGGATCACCGGGTGCGACGGCGAGAACCCGGGCGAGGCGATGACCACTTCGGGGGCGAAGTCCACCAGCGCGGCCGGCACCTCGGCGAGGGAGCCGAGTTCGAGGCCGGCACCGATCACCGGGAGCAGACGCGCATACTCCTCCTCCGCGGACTCGCTGAGCACGAGCACCTGCGCACCGAGCTCCGCGAGGGTGTCGGCAACCGAGAAGCCCGTCATCGACAGCCCGAGGACAGCGACGCGGAGATCGCGCCAATCGGCGTTCCAACTGGTGAGGCTGTTGAGGCGATCAGTCGACACGGGTGAGCCATTCGACGTAGAAGAGGCCGACGGCGGAGACCGCGAGGAGCCCGGCGATGATCCACATGCGCACCACGATCGTTACCTCGGACCAGCCGCGCATCTCGAGGTGGTGATGGAAGGGGCTCATCAGGAACAGGCGCTTTCCTCGCGTGATCTTGAAGTATGCGCGCTGCAGGATGACAGACCCGGAGGACAGGACGAAGACGCCGGCGATCACCAGCAGGAGGAGCTCGGTGCGGGTCAGGATCGCCATCGCGGTGATGACGCCGCCGATCGCCATCGAGCCGACATCGCCCATGAAGACCTTCGCCTTGGGCGCGTTCCACCACAGGAATCCGATGAGGCTGGCGGCGACCGATGCGGCGATGATGGCCAGATTGAACGGGTCGCGCACCTCGTAGCATCCGCCGAGGGCGTCGGGATCGCCGCCGATGCAGGGCTGCTTGAACTGCCAGAACGCGATCACGCTGTAAGCGCCGACGACGATGACGCCGGCTCCGGCCGCGAGTCCGTCGAGACCGTCGGTGAGGTTCACGCTGTTCGAGGTCGCGACGCCGATGATCGAGATCCACACGAGGTAGAGGATCCAGCCGAGAACGATGCCGAAGGCGAAGAGGTTGAGCCAGGTGATGTCACGGAACAGCGAGATCGCAGGGCTCGCCGGCATCTGCCCCCATCTGTTCGGGAAGTTCAGAGCGACGATGCCGAACGGGATGATGACCAGCAGCTGGCCGATCACCTTGCGCCACCCCGACAGCCCGAGACTGCGCTGGCTGCGCACCTTCATGTAGTCGTCGATGAATCCGACGGCGCCGAAACCGACCATCAGCCAGATCACCAGCAGCGCAGAGAGCGCCGGGACCTCTCCGCTGACCAAGACGCCGGTGAAGTATCCGACGATGGATCCGACGATGAAGATGACGCCACCCATGGTGGGGGTGCCGCGCTTCGCCTCGTGACTCGGGTTGTGGACCGACTCGGGGGTGCGGATGACCTGCCCCCAGCCCCACTTCCGGAAGAGCCGGAGGAAGACGGGAGTCAGGAACAGGGTGAAGGCGAGCGAGATCGCCGCCGACATGATGAGTGACCTCACGAGAACAATTCTCCCAGACGATCGCCGAGATGCCGGAGGCCCACGGAATTGGATGACTTCACGAGGACTCGATCACCGTCGCGGAGCTCGGTGCGGAGGTACTCGAAGGCGGCTTCCTGATCAGGCAGGTGGATGGCCTCACTGTCCCAGGAACCCTCGCCGACGGCGGCGAGGTAGAGCCGCCGTGCCTCGGGCCCGACCACGACGATGCGTTGGATGTTGAGCCGCACCGCGAGCAGACCGATCCGATCGTGCTCCTCCCCCGCGCTCTCGCCGAGCTCGGTCATCGCGCCGAGAACGGCGACGGTGCGCTCATCGGGACCGGTGATCTGCGCGAGAGTCCGCAAGGCTGCGGCCATCGAGTCCGGGCTGGCGTTGTATGCGTCGTTGATGATCCGCACCCGATCGCTGCCCAGCGGCTGCATGCGCCACCGTTCGGCGATCTCGACCGTCTCGAGTCGCGCGACCGCATCTGCGGGCGTGACGCCGACGACGACGGCTGCGGCGATGGCCGCCAGTGCATTGGACACATGGTGCGCGCCGAGGACTCGCAGGCGCAGCGCCAGGTGGTCGCCGTCGACCTCGACGGTGCAGGACGTGCCGGAGGCGGAGACCGCGATGTCGTGCGCGCGGACATCGGCGGCGGGCCCCTGCCCGAAACCGACGACCTGCAGGCCACGCGCCTCCGCGAGCTCCCGCATCGCGGCGACCCTGTTGTCGTCGATGTTGAGGACGGCGGTTCCGGGAACCCGAGCAGCTTCGACGAGCTCTGCCTTGGCCTTCGCGGTGGCTTCGATCCCGCCGAATCCTCCCGCATGAGCCATGCCGACCATGAGCACGACGACGACATCCGGCTCGACGAGACCGGCGAGGTGCGCGATGCTGCCGGGTGCCGCTGCCCCGAACTCGCTCACCAGGAACCTCGTGTTCTCCGTGACGCGGAGCATCGTGACCGGGGCCCCGACCTCGTTGTTGAACGACTTGATCGGCGCGACCGTCTCGCCCTCGTCCTCGAGGATGCGCGCCAGGAAGTTCTTCGTCGTGGTCTTTCCGTTGGAACCGGTGATGCCGATGATGCGGAGGGAGCCGCCGGCACGCACGCGCGCCACGACCTCTCTTGCCAGCTCCCCCAGCGCAGCGACGGCGTCGGCGACGACGATCTGACTGACCGGCACATCGACCGGGTGCTCCACGATGGCCAGCACGGCGCCGGCAGCGACCGCGGACCCCACGAATTGGTGTCCGTCGGTCTCCGCGCCGGGCTTGGCCACGAAGATCGAGCCGGGGACCATCGTCCGCGAGTCCGTATCGACGAGGCCGTCGACGACGGTCTCGGCGGTGTCTTCTCCGGCCACGCGCAGATCACCGCCGATTGCGGCGGTGATCTCAGCGAGCGTCAGGGCGATCATTTCATCTCCATGCGCGGCTCTCGCCGACTATCCGAACTTGGGAAGGAGCTCGTCCATCGGGACAGAGGACGGCATCACGCGATACGTTTTCATCACCTGCGTCATCGCCTTCTGGAAGGCGGATGCGGTGGCCGCGGACGATACAACCTTAGTCGGCTCGTCGAGGGTGACCACGACGACGTACTGGGGATCGTCCACCGGCGCGAAGCCGACCATGCTGGTGTAGTACACGCCGTTCTTGTAGCCGCCGTTGACGGGGTCTGCGACCTGAGCGGTACCGGTCTTGCTCGTCACACGGTAGCCGGGGACCTGGATCCGCTCGGCGTTACCACCCTGGACGGCGACGTTCTCGAGCATGCGCGTGATCTCGGACGCGGTCTGCTTCTCGATGATCTGCTCGTGCTTCGGCTTGTCGGGCGAGGCGACGGTGCCGTCCGCCTTCGTGCACGACTCGACCAGCGAGAGGTCGATCTTCTCACCGCCGTTGGCGATCGCCTGGTACGCGCCGGCGAGCTGCGCGGCTGTGACCGTGTAGTACTGGCCGAAGGTCGTCGTGTAGAGCGACTGGCTGTCCCAATCACTGACCGGGTGCAGGGTTCCCCCGACCTCGGAGGGGAAGTCGATCGTCTTGTGCCCGACCCCGAACCGCTCCAGGTAGTCGTAGCGCACCTCGGGACTCACCATGGTGCCGAACTTCGACAGCGCGACGTTCGACGAGTCGATGAGCCCGCCGGCGAGGGTGTAGTTGTACGCCGGGTGGTTGAACGCGTCGTTGATGACCGCGCCGTTGGGGAATGTCTCCCGCGACGACGCCGTGACCGTGCTCAGGGGCGTGAGCCCGGCACCCTCGATGGCGGCGGCGGCGGTGATCGCCTTGAAGGTCGACCCCGGCTCGAAGTCCCTGTGGAAGATCTGGCTGTACCGCGTCTCCGGCGTCGAGGAGTCGAGGTCGTTGGGGTCCAGGGACGGCCACTCGGCCGCCGCACGGATCTTCCCGGTCTTCACCTCGACGACGGTCACGGTGCCGCCCTTGGCACCCTGCTTCCGTGCCTCTTCGCCGACCATCTGCTGCAGATACCACTGCAGATCACTGTTGATGGTGAGCTGCACCGAACCGCCGTCGACGGCCTCCACCGTGCGCTCGCTGCCCGGGATCACCACGCCGTTCGCGCCTCGGCGATACGACTCCTCGCCATCGATCGGCGCAAGGCACTTCTCGCCCAGTTGCTCGACACCGGCCTGGGCGGTCCCCGAGCCGTCGAGGAAGCCGAGGACGTTACCGGCGACCGCGCCGTTCGGGTAGACGCGGGTCTCTCGTCCCTCCATGTGGAGGTAGGCGAGGTTGTTCTCGCGCTTCAGGTCGCGCAGCTCGATGTACTGCTCGGTGGTGAGGGACTTCTTGAGTGGCGCGTACTGACTCTGCGAGTCCTTCGCGAGTGCGTCGGCGACCAGCGCGCGGACGTCGTCGCCGGTCTGCCCGGTGATCGCGGCGATCCTGTCCGCGGCTTCAGCCCAGGGCAGCTTGGGATCGTTCTCTTCGAGCTGTGTGATCACCAGCGGGCTGAGTTGCGCGTCGTACACCATGACGCTCGATGCGAGGACGGTGCCACCGGCGTCGACGACCGAGCCGCGCTGCCCGGAGATCGTGTCCCCCACGCCGATCTTGGTGAGCGACTGCGCGACGTGCTCGTCAGCGCTCACGACCTGGATGTCGACGAGGCGCACTACGAAGGCCGCCAGCACGGACAGGATGACGGCGAGGGCGACGACGGTGCGTCGCCGCGGTCCGCGGGTGGCTCGTGTCGTCATGGCTTTCTCCGTCGATCGTGTGTGTTCAGCGTGTCGTGGGGCTCGGGAGTCCGTCGGTGATCGCCGGCGGCAGCTCCTGAGTGGTCTCGCCGGTCGCTCCTGCATCGGTCGCCGTCTTCGTCGGCGCGGGCTTGACGATGAGCGAGTTGCTCACCGCACCCGCTCCTCCGGGGTTGACGGTGGAAGTCCAGTCCGCGCCCGCGCCGGTGCCGAACACCGTTCCATCGCTGAGGCGCAGGTACGACGGCGATCCCGCCACCACCATCCCGAGCCCCGCCGCGCTGTTGGCGAGCACCTGGGGTGAGCTCAGCCCGGTGAGCTCCTCCTGGAGCGCATGGGTCTGCAGATTCAGTTCACGCTGCTGGGATGTGAGGCCGGCGAGCGTGAAGGAGTCCTGCGTGATCGCGAGCGACAGCGCGACCTGGACCGCGCCGATGGCCAGGGCACCGCCCAGGGCGACCAGTGCGTACGCGAGCTTGGGTTTGCGCCGGACGGCAGGCCGGGTGACCGGTTGAAGCCTCCGCTGCGGCTCACGTGCCGGGGCGACCGGCTGGACCGGTTTGCGGACGACGGCGTTCAGGCTCATGCGCTCTCCCGCAGCTTCTCGGCGGCGCGAAGACGCACCGGGATCGCACGCGGATTGCGCGCGCGTTCTTCGTCGGAGGCGAGTTCCGCCCCCTTGGTGAGGATGCGGAACTTCGGCGCATGCTCGGGAAGCTCGACCGGGAGCCCTGCCGGAGCCGTCGAAGCTGCGGCAGCGGCGAACGCCTGCTTGACCAGGCGGTCCTCGAGCGACTGGTACGACATCACCACGATGCGTCCGCCGACACCGAGCGCGTCCATCGCGGACGGGATCGCGTCGGCGAGCACGTTGAGCTCCGTGTTCACCTCGATGCGCAGGGCCTGGAACACGCGCTTGGCCGGATGCCCGGCGCGCTGAGCAGCAGCCGGAGTCGCGGCGATCAGGATCTCGACCAGCTGGCCGGAGCGGGTGATCGGCTGCTTCTGCCGGGCGTCGATGATGAAGCGCGCGTAACGACCGGCGAGCTTCTCCTCGCCGTACCGCTCGAAGATGCGCCGCAGATTGCCCTCGCTGTACGTGGCGATCACGTCGGCCGCCGTGACGCCCTTGGTCTGATCCATCCGCATGTCGAGCGGTGCATCCTTCGAATACGCGAACCCGCGCTCGGCCTCATCTAGCTGCAGTGAGGAGACCCCGAGGTCGAAGAGGATGCCCGCCGCGCCCTGGGCGTGCAGGCCGATCTCGTCGTACACCGTGTGCACGAGCGTGACGCGGTCCTTGAAGCGGGCGAGCCGCTCCCCCGCGATGCGCAGGGCGTCGGTGTCGCGGTCGAGCCCGACGAGACGGATGTTCGGGAAGCGCTCGAGCAGCGCCTCCGAGTGGCCGCCCATGCCGAGCGTGGCATCGACGAGCACCGCTCCGTCCGCCTGGAGGGCGGGAGCGAGCAGCTCGACGCAGCGGTCGAGCAGTACGGGGGTGTGAATGTCTCGGAGGTTCATGATCTTTCTCGGGGTGACCTTCGGCTCTGATCCCCCTCCGCTTCTCGACCCGGCACCGGGGAAGTGTGTCGGGGCGGGAGCGGCGGGGCATCACAGCCGTGGTCAGAAGAGTCCCGGAATCACCTCCTGCTCGAGGTCGGAGTAGGTCTCCTCGCCGGCGGCGAGGTAGGCGTTCCAGCTCTCGGCATCCCAGATCTCGGCGTGGGCGCCGACTCCGGTGACGATGAGCTCCTTCTGCAGTCCTGCGTACTGACGCAGATGCGCGGGGATGGTGATGCGGTTCTGGCTGTCGGGCATCTCCGCGCTCGCACCGGAGAGGAACAGTCGCATGAAGTCACGCGCCTGCTTGTTGGCGAGCGGGGCCTGGCGGATCCGCTCGTGCATCGTCTCGAATTCGGCCGTGCTGAACACGTAGAGGCAACGCTCCTGGCCACGCGTGACGACGATGCCGCCGCCGAGGTCCTCGCGGAATTTCGCAGGAAGGATGACCCGTCCTTTGTCGTCCAGCTTCGGTGAGTGCGTACCCAGCAACATCGGCCATCACCCCCTCTCCGTCCGGCCAACTCGAGGTGCGCCCCACTTTACTCCACTTTCCTCCACTTACCTACGACCAATCCGCAGAATCAGGGGCGAGGACAATCCGGGCGCGCCAAAGAACCGCGGAATTCCGCGGTGGAGGAAGGTGGAGCGCCAGTGGAGGATCAGCGAGGGCTCGCGTTAACGACAGAAGCCCGGATGCTCAGCATCCGGGCTTCTGTCGTGAAAGATCTGGGGGGTCAGTGACCGTCCTGGCGCCGATCCCAGCGGTCGTTCATCCGATCCATGAACGAGGCGGAATCCTGACGCTTCGAGGCGGTGCGTTCACGAGGCTCTGAGGGAGTCGATCGGCGCACGGGCATGACGGCGATCATGACGCCGGCGAGCATCGCGGCGAATCCGATCACACCGACCACGATGCCCCACACCCCGCCGAGGATGACACCGGCCACGAGGCCGCCGACTCCGGCGAGCAGAAGGAGAGCACCGTAGACCAGATTTCGGTAGCTCAGTGCACGGTCGCCGGACGGCGCGCTGACGACGTCGGCATCGTTGTGAAGGAGATGGCGTTCCATCTCGTCGAGCAGACGCTGCTCCTGTTCGGAGAGTGGCATTTCGTCCCCCTCGGGTATCGTGCGTTCCATTCTACGCGCGCCCGGGCTTCCGGGGCTAGCAGTTCGATGTCCCCATGCTTTACGTATGCTGGGAGTCGTGCCGTCTTCCTCCCCCGTCCCCGGTGCGGTCGCCGCGCGCCTCGACCGATTCCTCACCCGGATGCGCGAGGAATCCTCGGAGTACGGATCGGATGCCGCCTCTTTCCTTGATGCCGCTGCCGGCACGCTCGAAGGAGGGAAGCGCCTGCGCGCCCGGTTCTGCCATGCCGGATGGCGCGCCGTCGCCCGCTTCGACGACCGCGATGCGAACGAGACCGACGCCCTGTGGGACGTCTGCACTGCGCTCGAGATCTTCCAGTCGGCCGCCCTCGTGCACGACGACCTGATCGACAACTCGGATACACGCCGCGGGCGGCCTGCCGCCCATCGCGCGCTCGAGGCGGCGCATCGGTCCGCCGGCTGGTCGGGAGACGGCGAGGCCTTCGGGCGCGCCTCGGCGATCCTCCTCGGAGACCTCCTCGTCGCGTGGAGCGATGACCTGCTCGAGTCCGCGCTGGACGCGCAGCTCCACGCTCGGGCAGTGCGCTCCGAGTACGCGCGGATGCGACGGGATGTGACCACAGGCCAGTTCCTCGATATCGCCGAGGAGTCGGCCTGGAGCGTCAATGACGGTCGGCTCCACGCCGAGAGGGCGTTGCGCGTCGCGTCGCTCAAATCGGCCCGCTACAGCATCGAGCAGCCGCTGGTCCTGGGCGCCGCCCTCGCCGGCGCCCACACGGACCAGACCGCGGCGCTGCGTCGCTTCGGCCACCCGGTCGGCATGGCGTTCCAACTCCGCGACGACGTGCTCGGCGTCTTCGGCGATGCCGCCGTCACGGGGAAACCGGCCGGGGATGATCTCCGTGAGGGCAAGCGCACCGTTCTCGTCGCGCTCACCAGGCAGACTCTGGACGCATCGGCGAGGAACCTCCTGGACGAGATGCTCGGCGACCCGGACCTGACCGCGCAGCAGGTGTCGTTCTTGCAGGCCACCATCGCCGACTCCGGTGCATTGGACGAGGTGGAGGCGATGATCGCCGAATACGCTCGCGAAGCAGACCGTGCACTCTCTGGCGCACGGCTCGACAACGCCGCGGTCGGCGATCTGCGCGAGCTCGCGCGAGCCGCCACCGTGCGCTCAGCCTGACGTCGGCTCGCCTCAGGCGAGGGTGCGCGCGAGTCGCCGGACCGCGCTCTTGTGGCCGGCCAGCAGCGCATCGATCGGCGATCGGCCGAGGCTCTCCTCCTCCGCGAGGAGCCAGTCGATGAGCTCGTCGTCGGTGAAGCCTGCATCCTGGAGCACGATGATCGTCCCCCGCAGCGAGCTGAGCGGATGCCCGTCGACGATGAACACCGCAGGAACCGCGAAGACGCCGCTGCGACGCGATCCGACCAGATAGTGGTCGTCGATCAGGCGGCGGACACGGCCGAGGGGCTCGTCGAGCACCTCGACGAGCTCGGGCATCGTCAGCCACGCGACGTCAGCGGCGGCAGGGGTTCCAGCAACGTTCTCAGACACGTTGCCAACTATCTCATCTCTGCACGGGCATCGCATGTCGTCCCTCCAGTCACATCTGTCACTTGCGTCACTTCTGTTGACTTCCGTTTACATCCGTGTCAGCGTGAAGTGCTCGAAAAGGGGGCCCGCCTTGAGAACCAAGACCGCCACGCGTCGAACGCGAAACCTGCAACTCGGAGTGCCTGCCGCCGTTCTCGGCGCTCTCGCCGCCACTCTCACCGCGGCGCCGGCCGATGCCGCAGCGGCCACCGATCTCACCCCGGTCGAACGTCAGCGCAGCACACCCGTACGGGTGGTGCCCGCCCAGGCGGTGCCGGCGAGCTATGTCGTGCGCCCGGGCGACACGGTCTCATCCATCGCGTCGAGATTCGGACTCCGCACCGTCGATGTGCTGACCTGGAACCATCTCTCCTGGCGCTCGGTGATCTACCCGGGCCAGACCCTGATGCTGCGGACGGCCGCTGCGGCGCCCGCGGCCGCCCCTGCCGCTGCCCCCGCGCCGACCGCCGCCGCGCACAGGGTGGTCGCGGGTGACACCGTGTACGCCATCGCACAGAAGTACGGAACCACCGTCGACGCGGTTCTGGCCGCGAACGGACTCACACGCGCATCGGTGATCTACCCCGGCCAGAGCCTGGTGGTCGCCGGATCCGCTGCGCCTGCCGCCGCGCCGGCCGCCGCGCCTGCTCCCGCTCCTGCGACTGCAGCCGCCGCATCCCACACCGTCGTCGCCGGTGACACCGTCTTCAGCATCGCCCAGAAGTACGGCACCACGACGCAGGCGGTGTTCGCCCTGAACGGACTGGGGCCGACCTCGATCATCTACCCCGGCCAGAAGCTCGCCGTCCGTGCGGCTCCGACTCCCGCACCGGCGACGGCCGCAGCTGCCACGGGCGGACAGCGGTCGGCGGCCCTCGACGGCGAGCAGGCAGCGAACGCGGCCCTCATCATCCGCGTCGGCCGCGAACTCGGGGTCTCCGATCGGGCGATCGCCATCGCGCTCGCGACCGGCATGGTGGAATCTGGACTCCGCAATCTCGACTGGGGCGACCGCGACTCCCTCGGCATCTTCCAGCAGCGTCCGAGCACCGGGTGGGGAACTCCGGCGCAGATCATGGACGCCGACCGCAGCACCCGCGTCTTCTACGGCGGTCGCAGCGACCCCAACGGACACGTCACGCGCGGCCTGCTCGACGTCCCCGGATGGGAGAGCATGCCTTTCACCTCCGCCGCGCAGGCCGTGCAGATCTCGGCCTATCCGGACAAGTACGGCCAGTGGGAGACGCAGGCCTACAGCTGGCTCGCCCTCCACGGCTGACCACTTCCATAAAATCCGCAGGGTCGAGAGGTGAGCCGCTCCCCTGTCTTTCAGGCAGTTCTCAATAGAATTCTGACGTGACGACCAATCAGCAGGCCGACCCCCTCATCGGGCGGCTTGTCGACGGTCGGTACCGCGTCCGCGCCCGGATCGCGCGCGGAGGGATGGCCACGGTCTACGTCGCCACCGACCTCCGCCTCGAACGGCGGATCGCGCTCAAGGTCATGCACGCGCATCTCAGCGACGACTCGGCCTTCCAGAGCCGCTTCATCCAAGAGGCCCGTGCCGCCGCCCGCCTGGCGGATCCGCACGTCGTCAACGTGTTCGATCAGGGGCAGGACGGCGAACTCGCGTACCTCGTGATGGAGTATCTGCCGGGCATCACGCTGCGCGAGCTCCTGCGCGAGCAGAAGCGCCTCACGATCCCGCAGACGATCACGATCATGGACGCCATCCTCGCCGGCCTCTCGGCAGCACACCGCGCCGGCATCGTGCATCGCGACGTCAAGCCCGAGAACGTGCTCCTCGCGGAGGACGGCCGTATCAAGATCGGCGACTTCGGTCTCGCCAGAGCGACCACGGCGAACACGGCGACCGGACAGCAGCTGCTCGGGACCATCGCCTACCTCGCCCCGGAGCTCGTGACCCGCGGGACCGCCGACGCCCGCAGCGACATCTACGCCCTCGGGATCATGCTCTACGAGATGCTCGTCGGCGAGCAGCCGTACAAGGGCGAGCAGCCCATGCAGATCGCGTTCCAGCACGCCACCGAGTCGGTGCCGCGTCCGAGCGTGCGAAACCCCGCCGTGCCGGAGCAGCTCGACGAACTCGTGCTCTGGGCCACCGAGAAATCTCCCGACGAGCGTCCGGACGACGCCCAGCAGATGCTCGAACGCCTGCGGGAGATCGAGCGCGAACTCGGCGTCACCCCGACCGCGGCGCGAGCGACCGCTCCGCAGAACAGCCATGGCGACTCCGGCGACCTCACCAAGGTGATGCCGGGGACGATGGTCATCGCGGATCCGACCGCTCCTGTCGCCGCCGAGATCGACAACGCGACACTACTTCGACGACGCGCATCGAAACGGCGAGCCCGCGGGGCGTTCCTGCTGACACTGGTGCTGCTGCTGGCGGTGCTCGCCGGTGGCGTGGGCTGGTGGTTCGGGTCCGGGCCCGGCTCGCTCATCGCCGTGCCGGGTGTCGCGGGCAAGACCTACGACGAGGCCGCAGCGCTCCTGGTCGACGCGGGCTTCGTTCCGACGCAGAAGGACGCGTCGTCCGTCGAGGTCGAGGCCGGGGCGGTGATCGAGACCGATCCCGAAGAAGGCGCACGCCTCGACAAGGGGACCACCGTCACGGTCGTCGTGTCATCCGGTCCCGCGTCGCACGACATCGATGCGGTCGCCGGGGTGGCAGTGGACGACGTCCGCGCGGCGCTGCAAGCCGCCAACCTCGAACTCACGGAGGACGAGGAGTACTTCGGCGACCTCGACGACGGCAAGGTCATCAACGTCCGCATCACGCCGCGCGACGGCGGAGACGCGTTCGGCTGCGCCGAGGGCTGCACGGTCCACGAGACCGACACCGCGACGATCCAGGTGTCACGAGGCCCTGTTCCCGATGTCAGCGACCTGAGCGTCGCCCAGGCGACCGACGCTCTCACGGGCAAGGGGCTGAAGGTCAATCCGGAGAGCCTCTACCAGACCAGCGACAACATCGGGAAGGACCGGGTCATCGGGATCGCCGACCGGCCGTCGGAAGGCGCCTGGCGCCCGGGCGAGACCGTGCAGCTCATCATCTCCCAGGGTCCCCCGCTGTTCGACGTGCCGGACGTGTCCGGAATGACCCGCGACGAGGCGACGGGTGCGCTGAACGAGGCAGGCTTCAAGTGGTCCTACACGAGCGGCACGGGGCTCCCGGACTCGGTGTGGGATCTCTTCGCCAACGAGAACACGAAGGTCGAGTCGTACAGTCCGACCGATGCCCAGCGCAAGGGGACGACCATCACGCTCACGATGAGCTTCTCCGGCTGAGGCCGGATAGACGAAGAGGGGGCCGGAAGACGATTCCGGCCCCCTCTTCGTATCGAGCGTCAGCGCTTCTCGAGCTCCTCGGCCACGAGGAACGCCAGCTCCAGCGACTGCATGTGGTTCAGGCGGGGGTCGCACAGGCTCTCGTAGCGCGTCGCGAGGGCTGCCTCGTCGATCTGCTCGGATCCGCCGAGGCACTCCGTGACGTCGTCACCGGTGAGCTCGACGTGGATGCCGCCGGGGAAGGTTCCCACAGCGCGGTGCGCCTCGAAGAACCCGCGAACCTCGTCGACCACGTCGTCGAAGCGACGCGTCTTGTAGCCGGTCGGCGTGGTGATGCCGTTGCCGTGCATCGGGTCGGTGACCCACAGCGGCTGCGCACCGGAGTCGCGGACGGCCTCGAGCAGCGGCGGCAGAGCGTCGCGGATCTTGCCCGCGCCCATCCGCGTGATGAAGGTGAGTCGACCCGGCTCGCGCTCGGGGTCGAGCTTGTCGATCAGCGCCAGAGCGGTCTCGGGCGACGTGGTCGGACCGAGCTTCACGCCGATCGGGTTGCGGATCTTGGAGAAGTAGTCGACGTGCGCGCCGTCGAGCTCACGCGTGCGCTCGCCGATCCAGAGGAAGTGCGCCGAGGTGTTGTACGGGGTGTCCGTGCGGGAGTCGATGCGCGTCATCGGGCGCTCGTAGTCCATCAGAAGGCCCTCGTGCCCGGTGAAGAACTCCACCCGCTTGAGCTCGTCGAAGTCGGCGCCTGCCGCCTCCATGAACTTGATCGCGCGGTCGATCTCGGCGGCCATGCGCTCGTAGCGCTGGTTGGCCGGGTTCTGCGCGAAACCCTTGTTCCACGAGTGCACCTCACGAAGGTCGGCGAAACCGCCCTGAGTGAACGCGCGGATCAGGTTCAGCGTGGACGCGGCCGTGTGGTAACCCTGCAGCAGGCGACCAGGGTCCGCCGTGCGAGAGCCCTCGGTGAAGTCGTAGCCGTTCACGATGTCACCGCGGTAGGCCGGCAACGTGACGTCTCCTCGGGTCTCCGAGTCGCTCGAGCGCGGCTTCGCGAACTGGCCGGCCATGCGACCCATCTTCACGATCGGCATCGAGGCGCCGTACGTCAGCACCACGGCCATCTGGAGCACCGTCTTGATGCGGTTGCGGATCTGCTCGGCGGTCGCCCCGGCGAAGGTCTCGGCGCAGTCTCCGCCCTGCAGCAGGAAGGCCTGGCCGGAGGCCGCACGAGCGAGACGGTCGCGGAGGTTGTCGACCTCACCCGCGAACACCAGCGGCGGGAGACCCGCGATCTGACGGGAGACGTCGGCGACGCGGTCCGCGTCAGGCCACTGCGGCTGCTGCTTGATGGGAAGCGAGCGCCATGCATCAAGGGCTTCGATGTGGTGCGGGAGCATGCGTTCCAGCCTAGTGGTCGCGCGTACCGCCCAGACGCGCGCGGAGGGCTATGTGACGCGGGTCGGGAGGCGGTCCTTGACCGTCGACGCGTAGACGTCTTCGTAGGTCTGTTCGCCGAGCCGCTGCAGGGCCACCATGATCTCGTCGGTGACGGATCGGAGGATGTAGCGGTCGTTCTCCATACCGGCGTACCGGGAGAAGTCGAGGGGCTCCCCGATCACGATGCCGACGCGGACGATGCGCGGCAGGCGCCTGCCGATCGGCATCGCCGTATCGGTGTCGACCATGATCACGGGTACGACCGGAACCTTCGCCTCCAGCGCCATCCGTGCGATCCCCGTGCGGCCGCGGTACAGCTTGCCGTCGGGACTGCGCGTGCCCTCGGGGTAGATGCCGAGCAGGTCGCCGCCGCCGAGGACCTGCAGCCCCGTGTTGAGGGACGCCTCGGAGGCCTTGCCACCGGAACGGTCGATCGGGATCTGACCGGTGGCCTTCATGAAGAACTTCGTCGCCCACCCTTTGAGGCCGCGCCCGGTGAAGTAGTCGCTCTTCGCCAGGAAGGACATCGGACGGTCGATCACCAGCGGCAGGAAGATGGAATCGGCGAAGGAGAGGTGGTTGCTCGCGAGGATCGCCGCACCGTTCGCGGGCACGTTGTTCCGCCCCACGATCCAGGGGCGGAAGACACCCTTGACCACGGGGCCGATAACGACGTACTTCATCAGCCAGTAGAACATCGAGGTGAAGTCTAGCGCCGCCGCGAGCCGCACCCCGGAGTTCTCGCGTTCTCGCCCTTGGAAGCGACTGAGTCTCACCTCGGGCGCGACCGGATTCCATGCCCTACACTCGAAGGACACCCGTGCCCGACCGGTACCGAAGGAGCTGCCGTGGTCCAGTTTGAAGTCCCCGCGATCGTCCCCGCCGATCCCGACGCGAACGTCGCCGACCTGCTGGTGAAGCGTGTCGAAGCCACTCCGGATCGTGCGCTCTTCTCCGTGCCAGACGGTGACGGGTGGCGCGACATCTCGGCCGCCGACTTCCAGACCGCCGTGGTCGCACTGGCGAAGGGTTTCGCCGCGGCCGGCATCCAGCCCGGCGAGAAGATCGGCTTCCTCGCGCGCACGACGTACGAGTGGACGCTCGTGGACTTCGCGCTCTTCTACGCCGGCGCGGTGATGGTGCCGATCTACGAGACCAGTTCGCCGTCGCAGATCCAGTGGATCCTCGAGGACTCCGGTGCGATCGCTCTGATCGTGGAATCCCCGGAGCACTTCGCCCGCGTCGATGAGGTCCGCGGAGACCTGCCGCTGATCCGCGAGGTCTGGCAGCTGCACCTCGGGGCCATCGACACCCTGACCGCTCAGGGCGCCTCGGTGAGCGATGCAGAGATCGAACGACGCCGCACCCTCGCCGTCGGCTCCGACATCGCGACGCTCATCTACACCTCCGGCTCCACCGGTCGGCCGAAGGGGTGCGTCCTCACGCACAGCAACTTCGTCGAGCTGTCCCGCAACTCCGCCAAAGCGCTCGACGCCGTCGTGCAGACGCCGGGCGCCTCGACGCTCCTCTTCATCACGACGGCGCACGTGTTCGCGCGGTTCATCTCCATCCTCGACATCCACGCCGGCGTCCGCACCGGGCATCAGCCCGACACGCGCCAGCTCCTGCCGGCTCTCGGGTCGTTCAAGCCGACCTTCCTCCTCGCCGTGCCCCGCGTGTTCGAGAAGGTCTACAACTCGGCCGAGCAGAAGGCCGAGGCCGGAGGCAAGGGCAAGATCTTCCGCGCCGCCGCCGACGTCGCCATCGAGCACTCGAAGCTGCTCGAGGCGGGCAAGAAGATCCCCTTCGGGATGAAGCTCAAGTTCGCCCTCTTCAACAAGCTCGTCTACAGCAAGCTGCGCGAGGCGATGGGCGGCAACGTCGTGTACGCCGTCTCGGGCTCCGCTCCCCTGGGCTCCCGCCTCGGACATTTCTTCCACAGCCTCGGCGTGGTCATCCTGGAGGGATACGGTCTCACCGAGACGACCGCACCGGCGACGGTGAACCTGGCGGACAAGTCGAAGATCGGGACGGTCGGGCCTGCTCTCCCCGGCGTCGGCGTCCGTCTCGCCGACGACGGCGAGATCGAGGTCCGCGGCATCAACGTCTTCAAGGAGTACTGGAACAACCCCGAGGCGACAGCCGAGGCCTTCAGCGAGGGCGGCTGGTTCCACACCGGCGACATCGGCAGCTTCGACTCCGAGGGCTTCCTGACGATCACCGGTCGGAAGAAGGAGATCATCGTCACCGCCGGCGGCAAGAACGTCGCTCCCGCAGCGCTCGAGGACCCGATCCGCGCCAATCCGATCATCGGACAGGTCGTCGTGGTGGGCGACCAGCGTCCCTTCATCTCGGCGCTCGTCACCCTCGACCCCGAGATGCTGCCGACCTGGCTCGCGAACAACGGCCTCGACGCCAAGATGTCGCTCGCGGATGCGTCGAAGAACACCTCTGTCCGCACCGAGGTGCAGCGCGCGGTGGACATCGCGAACGCCCATGTCTCGCGCGCCGAGTCGATCCGGAAGTTCACGATCCTCGACTCGGAGTGGACGGAGGCATCCGGTCACCTGACGCCGAAGCTCTCGATCAAGCGCAACGTCATCATGAACGACTTCGCCGACGAGATCGCCGCGATCTACGACGAGCCCGTGGCGACGACGAACGTGGCGATCGGCGGCTGACGCTCGCCCCAACCACCCCTTCGTGTACGAACCGGCCCCCTGTGCGCGTGCGCAGGGGGCCGGTTCGTTTACAAGGGGGTGGTTCGGCGGTCAGAACCAGGCGCTCTCGCGCACCTCGCGCATGGCGACCTTGCGGGTCTCCGGATCGAGGCGCGTCAGGAAGAGCTTGCCGTCGAGGTGATCGGTCTCGTGCTGCAACGCCTGGGCGAGCAGACCCTCCCCCTCGAGCACCACCGCTTCGCCGTCGAGGTCGATGCCCTCGACCCGCGCCCACGGGTAGCGCTGGGCGTCGTGCCAGAGGCCGGGCACCGAGAGGCATCCCTCCCCCGTCGGCTGCGGCTCGCCGCGCACCTCGGTGAGGACGGGGTTGAGCACGTATCCGATGTCGCCGTCGATGTTGTAGCTGAAGGCACGGAGCGCGACACCGATCTGCGGCGCGGCGACGCCGGCACGCCCGGGGAGCTCGACGGTGTCGACGAGGTCGGCCACGAGGGCCCGCACACCGTCATCGATCTCCTCGATGGGTGCGCAGACGCTGCGCAGAACCGGGTCGCCGAAGATACGGATCTCACGCACCGACATCAGGCGGCCTTCGCCCGCAGGCCCTCGACCAGCAGTGCCGCCAACTCTCGGGCGGCGATCCGGGTCTCCGGGAGCAGGTTCGCGAACACGATCGTCCCTCCGCCGGCGATCTGCGGGTCATAGGGAACGCGGACGACGCTTCGCGCGCGGGTGGCGAAATGCGCCTGCAGTTCATTCAGTCGCACCAGCGGGGTTCCCGGCGTGGACTGGTTGAGGACCACGATCGCGTCGCGCGCCTGCTCCGCGTAGCCGTTGGTCTCGAGCCAGGTGAGGGTCTCGGAGGCCAGCCGCGCCTCGTCGACGCTGAGTCCCGAGACGATGACGATCTGATCGGCGAGATCGAGGGTGGCTGACATCACCGAGTGGACGATGCCGGTCCCGGTGTCCGTCAGGACCAGGGAGTAGTAGTGCGCGGCGACGTCGGCGACATCGCGATAGTCGCTGTCGCTGAAGGCTTCGGCGATGCGCGGGTCGGAGTCGGAGGCGAGCACGTCGAGTCGTGTCGCATCCCTCGCGACGATGGCCGAGATGTCGTGATATCCCTTGACGTCGTCGTGGATCCGGACCAGATCGCGCACGGACTTGCTGTGGTGCGGACGCACGATGCGCTCCGCCAGCGTGCCCCGATCGGGGTTGGCGTCGACGGCGATCACTCGATCCTCACGGGCGTCGGCCAGTGCCATGCCGAGCAGGGCGGTGATCGTCGTCTTGCCGACGCCGCCCTTGCGCGAAAGCACGGGGACGAACCGCGCGCCGCCGGCGAGCGGAGCGGCGATCCTCGCCGACAACGCCTTGCGCTCACGTGCACGACGGCCGTCGCCGATGTTGATGCGCCGCCCCGAGACGGCGTAGAGGAAGTGGCTCCACGCTCCCTCCGGCTCGGGCTTCGAGACCCGGTGGGGGTCGAGCAGCCGGTCTGCGGTCAGGAGGTCGGCCGATTCCCTCGAGGAGTCGCCCAGATCATCCAGGCGCTTGGATGTGAGCGTGACGTCGACTCGCGGCGCGGAGCGCACGGGCTGAGACGCGACGGACTTCTGGTCATCGGGAGTGGACACGGATCTGTTCTCCTTCTGGACGGACGCTCGCGCGGGCGTCGGTGCAGCGACCTTCGGTGCAGCGGGCGCCGATGCAGCGGGCGCCGATGCAGCGGGCGCCGATGCGATGTCGGCCTTCGCTTTGGCGAGGAAGCGCTCCACGGTAGCCGCCTCTTCGGACCGATCGCCGACATCGTCCGGCGTATCGACCTGCGCGGTGGCGTCGGGCTCGTCGATGATCACGGCATCGATGATGTTCTCCGACCGTGGATGGACGAGCGGAGGGGAAGACACCGGGCCGTCGTCGATCGCGGTGGCATGGACGACCGACGGCTCGACGACCTCGACTTCGGGCTCCTCGACCTCGGGCTCCTCGACAACCGGCGCCGAGCGCACGAGATCTTCGGTCGCGGCCTTCTTCGGGGCCGGGATCGCGCCCGCTGCCTTCTCCTTCTTCGGCTTCTTCGCAGCGGTCGGGGGCTCCACGGGAGCAGCGGTCTTCTGCGGGGAGGAGTCCCCCGGTGCCAACGGCTTGACGATGGATGCGGGGTGCGCCTCGGACTGTGCGGCGACGGGTGGGTCGATCACGAGATCGCCGACGACCTCGCCCTCGATGACCCCGTCGTCGGTGAGGTCGTCGTCCTCGTCCTTGGGCAATGTCACACTGACCTGCGCGGTCCCGCCGAGGATGCCGATGCCGGCCGTGTCGAGCGATGCGGCCTCATCCAGCATCCCCAGCGGGTTCTCCTCGGGGTCAGCAGTGTTCTTCGGTGTCACGATCTCGCTCCCAGCCTGCGCGGGCCTCGGGATGCGCACACAGTGCGCAGGCCTCGCCCGCACAAGATTAGTGCGCGGGGCGGATCACGACCAAAAGATCTCCCGCGTCCACCTGCTGCGTCTCGGCGATCGCATGGCGTTCGATGATGCCGTCGACGGGTGCGGTGATGGCCGCTTCCATCTTCATCGCCTCGATCGACGCGACGGGCTCGCCGGCTCGAACGGTCGCTCCGACCTCGGCCTTCAGGGTGACGACGCCCGAGAACGGAGCGGCGACCTGCCCGGGGACAGAGGTGTCCGCCTTCTCCACCTCGTGCGCATCGACGGCGATCGCGCGATCTCGCACGAACACGGGGCGAAGCTGGCCGTTGAGCGTCGTCATGACGGTCCGCATGCCCTTGTCGTCCGCCTCGCCGATGGCTTCGATGCCGACGTAGAGCTGCACTCCGCGATCGATCTCGATCATGTGCTCCTGCCCGGCGACCAACCCGTAGAGGTAGTCGCTGGTGTCGAGCACCGAGAGATCGCCGAACAGCTCACGACGCTCCGCGAATTCCGCGCTCGGTCCGGGGAACAGCAGGGTGTTCAGTCGTGTCCGTCGCTCGGCGCTGGTGCCGGCGAGTGCCGCCTCGTCCTCCGACGTGATATCCGTGAGGCCGAGTCGCACCGAGCGTCCGGCGAGAACCTTCGTCCGGAAGGGCTCGGGCCACCCGCCGGGAAGGTCACCGAGTTCGCCCGCCATGAAGCCGACGACCGAATCCGGCACGTCGTACTTCTCCGGGTTCGCCTCGAAGTCGGCGGGGTCCGCCTTCACGGCGGCGAGGTGGAGAGCCAGGTCGCCGACCACCTTCGACGAAGGGGTCACCTTCGGCACGCGTCCCAGAATCCGGTCGGCGGCTGCGTACATGTCCTCGATGAGCTCGAAGTCGTCCGCCAGGCCCAGCGCCTTCGCCTGCTGACGCAGGTTCGAGAGCTGACCGCCGGGGATCTCGTGGTGGTAGACGCGTCCGGTCGGCCCCGGAAGCCCCGACTCGAACGGCGCGTACGTCCGACGGACCGCTTCCCAGTAGGGCTCGAGATCGGACACTCCATCGAGCGGGATTCCGCTGTCCCGCTCGGTGTGCGCGAGAGCGGCGACGAGCGAAGACAGGGACGGCTGGCTCGTGGTTCCGGACAGAGGTGCCGACGCCGCATCCACCGCATCGACACCGACGGCGCTGGCTGCGAGGAGTGTGGCCAGCTGACCGCCCGGAGTGTCGTGCGTGTGCAGGTGGACCGGCAGGTCGAACCGCTCCCGCAGCGCCGCGACGAGCTTCGCGGCGGCCGCCGGGCGCAGCAGACCCGCCATGTCCTTTATCGCGATGATGTGCGCGCCCGCCTCGACGATCTGGTCGGCGAGCTTCAGGTAGTAGTCGAGCGTGTAGAGGTCTTCGGCGGGGTCGAGCAGGTCCCCGGTGTAGCAGAGTGCCACCTCGGCGACGGCCGTGCCGGTCTTGCGGACGGCCTCGATCGCCGGCCGCATCTGCTCGACGTCGTTGAGCGCGTCGAAGATGCGGAAGATGTCGACGCCACTGGCGGCCGCCTCCGCGACGAACGCCTCGGTGACCGCCGTCGGATACGGCGTGTAGCCGACCGTGTTGCGGCCGCGCAGAAGCATCTGGATCGCCACGTTCGGCAGAGCGGCACGCAGCTTGTCGAGGCGCTCCCACGGGTCCTCGCCGAGGAACCGCAGGGCGACGTCGTAGGTCGCACCACCCCAGGCCTCGACGGAAAGCAGGCCGGGGGTCAGCCGTGCCAGGTAGGGGGCAGCGGCGACGAGGTCTTTCGTGCGGACCCGGGTCGCCAGGAGGGACTGGTGCGCATCGCGGAAAGTGGTGTCGGTGATCGCCAGGGCGGTCTGCTCGCGGAGGCTCCGGGCGAAGCCCTCCGGCCCGAGTTCGAGGAGCCGCTGACGAGAGCCTGCCGGCGGCTCCGCGGTCAGATCGACCGTCGGCAGCTTCGACGAGGGGTCGATCACACCCGGGTGGGCGCCGTGCGGCTTGTTGACGGTGACGTCGACCAGCCAGTTCAAGTACTTCGTCCCGCGGTCCTTCGAGACCCGACCGCGCAGAAGCTCGGGACGCTCATCGATGAACGAGGTGCTCACATCGCCCGCGATGAACGCGTCATCCTCCAGCAGAGCCTGCAGGAAGGGGATGTTGGTGGAGACACCGCGGATGCGGAACTCCGCCAGCGCACGACGCGCTCGGGCGACGGCTGCGGGGAAGTCGCGACCACGGCAGGTCAGCTTCGCCAGCATGGAGTCGAAGTGCGGGCTGATCTGCGCACCCTGGTGGACGGTTCCGCCGTCGAGACGGATGCCGGCACCGCCGGGCGAGCGGTAGGTCGTGATCTTCCCGGTGTCGGGGCGGAAGCCCTGCGTCGGGTCCTCGGTCGTGATCCGGCACTGCAGCGCCGCGCCCCGCAGATGCAGGTTCTCCTGCTGCAGGCCGAGGTCCGCGAGGGTCTGGCCGGACGCGATGCGCATCTGGCTCTGCACGAGGTCGACGTCGGTGACCTCCTCGGTGACCGTGTGCTCCACCTGGATGCGCGGGTTCATCTCGATGAAGACGACCTCGCCCGTGCGCTCCCCCGCCGTCTCGAGCAGGAACTCCACCGTGCCGGCGTTCTCGTAGCCGATGGACCGTGCGAACGCGACCGCGTATCCGTGCAGCGCGGTGCGGACGCTGTCGTCGAGGTTCGGCGCCGGAGCGATCTCCACGACCTTCTGGTGACGCCGCTGCACCGAGCAGTCACGCTCGAACAGGTGCACGGTCTCGCCGGTCTTGTCCGCGAGGATCTGCACCTCGATGTGCCGGGGGCGCACGACCGCCTGCTCGAGGAACATCCGGGCATCGCCGAAGGCGCTGGCCGCCTCGCGCATGGCCTCGGCCAGCGCGGGGGCGAGATCGCCGAAGGATTCGACCCGGCGCATGCCGCGCCCGCCACCACCCGCGACCGCCTTGGCGAACAGCGGGAATCCGATGTCCTCGGCCTGGGCGACGAGAGCCTCGACGTCGTCGGAGGCCTCGGTGGAGCGGAGGACGGGTACACCGGCTTCGATCGCGTGACGCTTGGCCTCGACCTTGTTCCCCGCCATCTCCAAGACGTTGGACGGAGGTCCGATGAAGACGATGCCGTTGGCTGCGGCCTTCTCGGCCAGCTCAGGGTTCTCCGAGAGGAACCCGTATCCGGGGTAGATCGCATCCGCGCCCGACTCGAGAGCGACACGGATGATCTCATCGACGTTCAGGTACGCGCGGACGGGATGTCCGCGTTCACCGATCTCGTAGGCCTCATCGGCCTTGAGCCGGTGCACTGAGCCGCGGTCCTCATGCGGGAAGACCGCGACGGTGCGCGCCCCCACTTCGACTGCCGCACGGAATGCGCGGATCGCGATCTCGCCGCGATTCGCCACAAGGATCTTCTGGAACATGCACACCTCTGAAAGCTCGATGCGCAGCGTTTTCGATGCGCATGGGGCGGGGCTGAGTGTTCCCTCAGCCTAGGGGAAGGTAACGTGGTGTCCGTGCACGTACTCAGCGTCAGCTCTCTCAAGGGAGGCGTCGGCAAGACGACCGTGACACTCGGGCTGGCCTCAGCGGCTTTCGCTCGAGGAGTCCGGACTCTCGTCGTCGACCTCGATCCGCAGTCCGACGTCTCCACCGGGATGGACATCCAGGTGGCCGGACGACTCAACATCGCCGACGTCCTGGCGAATCCGAAGGAGAAGGTGGTCCGTCAGGCGATCACCTCCAGCGGCTGGGCGAAGGTCCACCCCGGCACCATCGACGTGCTGATCGGAAGCCCCTCCGCGATCAACTTCGACGGACCGCACCCGAGCGTCCGAGACGTCTGGAAGCTCGAGGAAGCGCTCGCCTCCGTCGAGGCCGACTACGACCTCGTGCTCGTCGACTGCGCACCGTCGCTGAACGCCCTCACCCGCACGGCCTGGGCCGCGAGTGATCGCGTCATGGTCGTCACAGAACCCGGGCTCTTCTCGGTCGCCGCGGCCGACCGCGCGCTTCGCGCGATCGAAGAGATCCGGCGTGGCCTCTCTCCCCGGCTGCAGCCGCTCGGCATCGTCGTGAACCGCGTGCGCCCGCAGTCCATCGAGCACCAGTTCCGCATCAAAGAGCTGCGCGACATGTTCGGCCCCCTCGTGCTCTCCCCGCAGCTCCCGGAGCGCACCTCCCTGCAGCAGGCGCAGGGTGCCGCCAAGCCGCTGCACATCTGGCCCGGCGATTCCGCACAGGAGCTCGCCGCCGACTTCGATTCGCTGCTCGATCGCATCATCCGCACCGGACGGATCGCCGTTCCCGAGAGCGGGCCGCAGAGCTGACACCCGCCACGCGCACAGTGAAACGGCCATCCTCATCGAGGACGGCCGTTTTCTGTATGACGAGACGTGCGATCTAAGCGGAGCGCTTGGTCCGGCGGGCCGAGAGTTCGTCGACCGGATCCGGAGCGGTCGCGTCGAACGCGACGAGCGTCGACTCCACCTCGCGGAGGACCTTGCCGACCGCGATGCCGAAGACGCCCTGGCCTCGGCTCACGAGGTCGATGACCTCATCGTTCGAGGTGCACAGATAGACCGAAGCGCCATCGCTCATGAGGGTCGTGCCGGCGAGATCGCGGATACCCGCGCGTCGCAGCTCTTCCACGGCGGTGCGGATCTGCTGCAGAGAGATGCCCGTGTCGAGAAGGCTCTTCACGAGCTTGAGCACGAGGATGTCGCGGAAGCCGTACAGGCGCTGCGAACCGGAGCCGCTCGCTCCGCGAACGGTGGGTTCCACCAGCTCGGTGCGCGCCCAGTAGTCCAGCTGACGGTAGGTGATGCCGGCGGCACGAGCGGCGACCGCACCGCGGTAGCCGACCTCGTCGTCCATGGCCGGAAGACCGTCCGTGAAGAGGAGTTCGGGTACGAACCGCGGGTCTGCTGCGAGCTCATCCGCATTCATCTGAAATCCTCCCTGGAACGGTTATCTTCCACGGTAGAGCAGTGCCTGGGCACCGGCAATCACATCCGCGGGACCGCGAAGGTGTGTCGCAACCAGTTCGTTACGAAAGCACGCGCGACAGCGCGTCCTTCACGAAGAGCGAGCGCACTTCGTCGATCCGCGCGGCCAATTCCGGCGCCAGTTCACTGGCCTTGGCCCGCGACGGCGCATCCGTCCGACGCAGCAGCGAGGACATCGCCGATTCGATGAGCGCGACCTCGCGGTCTGCTCCCTGACGCAGCGAGCGCAGGTGCCGGGGCTCGATGCCGTGACGGTCGAGGGCGACGAGACCACGCAGCAGCGTGACCGTCGCCTCCGGGTAGCTCTCCTGCGCGACGATGACGCCGGTGCTGATCGCGTCGTTGAGCAGCTGCGGACCCGCGCCGGCCGCAGCCAGCAGCTCATCGCGTCGATATCGGCGTGGCGCCGGCGCGATGGAGGGCGGCGGAGCGAGCGGAGCGGCCTCCCCGCCGGCATCGACCTCGTCGAGCTGCTCGCGGATCACGCTCAACGGAAGGTAGTGGTCGCGCTGAAGAGTGAGTCCGAGACGCAGTCGCTCGATGTCCGCCGCGGAGAACTTGCGGTAGCCGGATTCCGTACGAGAGGGGCTGACGATGCCCTGCACCTCGAGGAAGCGCAGTTTGCTGGAGGTGAGGTCGGGGAACTCCGGTGTGAGCCGAGCGAGGACCTGGCCGATGCTCAGCAAGCCCGCGGACGCGGAACGTTCGCGGGCGGGAGTAGCCGCCATCAGTCGTTCGCCGCCGCGCGATCGCGAGGGGAGGCGAAGAAGTTCAGGCGGAACTTGCCGACCCGCAGTTCGGAGCCGTCGACCAGCGGGCTGCGGTCGACGCGCTCCCCGTTGACGTACGTTCCGTTGAGCGAGCGCTGGTCGATGATCTCGAACGTCGACCCGGTGCGAGTGATCTCCGCGTGACGACGGGACACGGTGACGTCGTCGAAGAAGATGTCGGCCTCGGGATGACGGCCGACCGTGGTCACGTCGGTGTCGAGGAGGTAGCGGGCACCGGCGAGAGCGCCGGAACGGACCAGCAGCAACGCCGATCCTGCGGGCAGGGCGCTGATCGCACTCTGCTCCACGTCGGTGAGTTCCACTCCGAACGGCACGAAAGACAGGTCGGAATCGTGCCCGAACGTCTGCGTCACGTCGTGTCTCTGCTCACCGGAACGGTGGATCGCGGCTTCTCCGGCCGGTCGGCTGTCGCTGTCAGTCACAGTGCCCTCCTTGGTTTTCCAGACTAACGGATGCCGAGGCGCTCGCGGGAGGCAGCTTGCATACTCAGCCATCACATACCGCGGATTCATAGGGTGGACTCGTGAAGATCAAAGCTCTGCGCCATCCGGCCGCCCCGATCACCCTCGCCGTGACACTGCTCGCCGCGTTCCTCGTTCTCTTCTCCCCGGTCTCCGCCTCCGCGCACGACGCGCTCGTATCGTCGTCTCCGGCCGCCGATGAGTCGGTCGAGACCGTGCCGGAAGAGCTGACGCTCACCTTCAGCGCGAAGCTCATCGACGGCGAGGGCGCGACCGAGGTCGTCGTCACAGCCCCCGACGGCTCCTCGGTCTCCGATGGCGCAGCGACGGTCGACGGCGCGATCGTGACGCAGCCGCTGCAGGGCTCGGGTCCCGCCGGCGACTATCACGTCATCTGGAAGGTCGTCTCCAGCGACGGCCACCCCACCTCCGGCGAGTACTCCTTCACCGTGACCGTCGGAGACGACGCGACACCGACCGAGGAACCCACTGCCGCCCCCACCACCGCGGCGCCGACGGCCGAGCAGACCGCAGCCCCCGAGGCGACCACGACCCCGGCAGCGGATTCCGACGACACCACCGGCGGATCGCCGTGGGTCTGGGTGCTTGCGATCGTCGCTGTCCTGGTGGTCGCCGGCGTGGTCATCTGGATCGTCCTGAGCCGTCGCCGCGGCGGTTCCGCGTCCGGTTCCGACGCCCCGACGGAGCGATAGGCTTAAGGCATGCCACACTACGACGTCGTCATCCTTGGTGCAGGTCCTGGCGGATACGTCGCTGCGGTTCGCAGCGCGCAGCTCGGTCTCTCCACCGCCATCATCGAGGAGAAGTACTGGGGCGGTGTCTGCCTCAACGTCGGCTGCATCCCCTCCAAGGCTCTTCTGAAGAACGCGGAGCTCGCACACACGCTCAATCACAAGGCCGAGTTCTTCGGCATCTCGGGTGAGTTCACGATCGACTACGGCAAGGCGTTCGACCGCAGCCGTGTCGTGGCCGACGGTCGCGTCAAGGGCATCCACTTCCTGATGAAGAAGAACAAGGTGACCGAGTACGACGGTCGCGGCACCTTCACCGGTCCGAAGGCGATCTCGGTCGCCAAGGCCGACGGCACCACCGAAGAGGTCACCTTCGACAACGCGATCATCGCGACCGGCTCCAAGGTCCGCCTGCTCCCCGGAGTGCAGCTCAGCGACAACGTCGTGACCTACGAGGAGCAGATCCTCAGCCGTGAGCTCCCGAAGTCCATCGTCATCGTCGGCGCCGGTGCCATCGGCATGGAGTTCGCCTACGTGATGACGAACTACGGCGTCAAGGTCACGATCATCGAGTTCCTCGACCGCGCACTCCCCAACGAGGATGCCGACGTGTCGAAGGAGATCACGAAGCAGTACAAGAACTACGGCGTCGACATCCTCACCTCCACCAAGGTCGAGTCGGTCGTCGACAACGGCTCGTCCGTGACCGTCTCCTACACCGGCAAGGACGGGCAGCAGTCGTCGATCGAGGCCGACAAGGTCCTCATGTCGGTCGGCTTCGCCCCGAACATCGAGGGCTTCGGACTCGAGGCGACCGGTGTCAAGCTCACCGAGCGCGGCGCGATCGACATCGACGACCACACGCGCACCAACGTCGAGGGCATCTACGCCATCGGCGACGTGACCGCCAAGCTGCAGCTCGCCCACGTGGCCGAGGCGCAGGGCGTGGTCGCGGCCGAGACCATCGGCGGCGCCGAGACGCAGACGCTGGGCGACTACCGGATGATGCCGCGCGCGACGTTCTGCTCGCCGCAGGTCGCCTCGTTCGGTCTCACCGAGCAGCAGGCCAAGGATGAGGGGCGCGAGATCAAGGTCGCGACGTTCCCGTTCATGGCGAACGGCAAGGCGCACGGCCTGGGCGAGCCGGTCGGCTTCGTCAAGCTGATCGCCGACGCCGAGCACCTCGAGCTCATCGGCGCCCACATGATCGGCCCGGACGTGTCCGAGCTGCTGCCGGAGCTCACGCTGGCCCAGAAGTGGGACCTCACGGCGCTCGAGCTGGCCCGCAACGTGCATACGCACCCGACGCTGTCGGAGGCGCTGCAGGAGGGCTTCCACGGCCTCGCCGGCCACATGATCAACTTCTGATCCACCCTCTCGAAGGCCCGGTCCCGCGCAATGCGGACCGGGCCTTCGTGCGTCAGCGGCACGAGCGTCAGAGTCCGCGCATCGTGAGGAGGTCGTGCGTCAGAGTCCGCGCATCGTGAGGAGGTCGTGCGTCAGAGTCCGCGCATCGTGAGGAGCCCGGCCGTCCAGCCCCGGACCGGCGGCGCGCCAAGCGCGCGCATCAGCAGCTCCCTGCCGCGGACCACGGGCATCGGCGCCGGAGCACCCATCGACATGTAGAACGCCGAGCGACGCTGTGCGCGCGAGGCGGAGCGCAGCACGTGCCACTCGAACCTCGCCAACTCCGGCATCCGATGCGGCAGCGACCGCACGAGCTCGGACGCGAGACGTCGGGCGTCCACCCAGCCCAGGTTCATCCCCTGCCCGCCGATCGGACTGATCTCATGCGCGGCATCCCCGAGGAGCACGACCCGACCTGTGGTCAGCCGTGTCGCTCGGTGCTGCGCGGCGACGAAGGAGGTCGGCTCCGCGTCGGGCGGGAGCTCGATGCCGAGCCCGGTGCGCGCCTCGATCGTCCTACGGAAGGCATCAGCGTGGTGCAGGTCCTCTCCCACGCCGTGGCGGACCACCCACCGCCTGCGTCCGCCGGGAAGCGGAAAGGACTCGACGAGACCTGCGGGTTCGCAGTGCAGCACCGCACGGTCCCCCGCTCCGGGGTCGTCGATGTCGATCATCGAGTACGACGCGTGTCCCGGATGACGCCGCCACCCGACACCGAGATCGTCGCGGAGACGGCTCCGCACGCCATCGGCGACGACCACCATCGACGCCGTGTGCTCGCGGGGACCTCCGACGGTCTCCGCCGCCACCAGCACGGCATCCGCGTCCTGCCGGAGAGTCCGCACGGTGCATCCGGAGATCAACGCATCCGGCGAGAGAGCCTGCACGCGGGCTCGGAGCAGCGCGCTCGTCCGCGGCTGCGGGAGGATCAGGACGGGACGGTCCGGCGCGAAGGTCAGCGTCGCGAATGTCCGTCGGCGGCTGCGTACCTCTCCACCGTCGAGCCGCAGCGCTTCGGACCGGACGTCCGTGCCGATGCCGACCGCATCGAGAGCGTCCAGCCCCGGCCGATGGATGCCGATCGCTCTGGTCCGAGCGTCGGCATCCGTCTGCCGCTCGCAGACCACCACGCGCAACCCTTCCTGCAGCAGCAGACACGCCAGGAGCAGACCGACGGGGCCTGCTCCCACGATCAGCACGTCATGATCGGGCACTGCCTTCCTCCCACCGCAGCTCCAGTCGCGAGGGCAGTCCCCCGCGGACGGTCCACCCGGTCGGAGCGATCGCCGTCAGCTCGGCGGCCGTGTACGAGCGACGGATGCTGATGAGTCCGTCCTCGCGGATGAACGAATCGGCGAGGAGGGTGCGCGAGATCGGCCAGGTCGCGGCGGCGAACAGCACGTGAGCGGCCCGGCTCCGGGCGATGTCGTGGTGGGACACCAGCCCGTTCGGCGCGACGAGTCGCACCGAGTCGCTGAGCACCGTCTGAAGCTCGTCCGCGTCCAGGTGGTGCAGCACGTGGTTGGACAGCACGACGTCGTAGGTGTCGCCCGCGTCGACCAGCTCGGAGGTCAGCGCGCGTCGGTAGCGGATACCGGCCCCGCGGTCGTGCGCCGAGGCCCATCGGATCGCGCGCTCGTCGGCGTCGAGAGCGGTGATCTCGGCGTCGAGCCCGTCGTGACGCAGCCGCCCGGCGAGCAGGCGGCAGAGGTCTCCCCCGCCGGCACCGACATCGAGGATGCGCAGTCGCCCCGACCGCTCGGCGCGCGGCCGGATGTCGCGACGATAGAGCGTGCCAGGACGGGAGACCAGCGCGTTCACGAAGCCGAAACGTCCGTAGGTCCGTGCGAGCATCCGTGCATCGGCGTGCGGGTCGTCCATCAGCTCAGGGGTGTCGACGTCCCTGACCGCCAGGACTGGACTCATGAGGTCGAAGGGGCGACGACGGTGAACAGCGCGCTCTCGGCGGTCAGCCCCGGGCCGAAGGCCATCGCGGCGACGCGTTCGCCCGCTGCAGCCTCTTCCTCCTCCAGGATGCGCTTGAGGACGAAGAGCACGGTCGCACTGGACATGTTCCCGTTCTCGCGCAGGACTTCGCGAGCGGGGTGCAGCTGCGCGTCGCTGAGGTGCATCCGCTCCTGCACCCGGTCCAGGATGCTGCGACCGCCGGGGTGGATCGCCCAGTGCTCGACCTTCTCCCCCACCCGACCCCCCTCGAACGCCTCGGCCATCTCCGCATCAGCGGAGTACAGCGGCCGGAGTGCGCCGATGATGGTCTCCCCGATGATCTGCGGAACGGCGGTGGAGAGGATCATCTCGAAACCGCTGTCGCCGATCGTCCAGGCCATGTCCTTCTCGCCCTCCGGCGCGATGGCCGTGTGGAAGCGGTCCAACCGCAGGGCGGGTGAGGCCGACGCGAGGTCCCGGGCCGTGACGATGCCGGCCGCGGCGCCGTCGGCGAACAGCGAGGAGGCGACGATCGTGTCGGGGTTCTCCGAGGAGCGCAGATGCAGGGTGCAGAGTTCGACGCTGACCACCAGGACCACCGCGTTCTCGTCCGCGATGCAGAACTGACTCGCCGCCCGCAGCGCCGGCATGGACGCGTAGCAGCCCATGAACCCGAGATGGAAGCGCTGGACGGCGTCGGACAGCCCGAGTGCGCGCACGATCTCGTACTCCGGGCCGGGGGCGTGGAACCCGGTGCAGGACACCGTGATGACGTGCGTCACATCCTCCGGGCCGATCTCGGGGTCGGCATCCAGGGCCTTCCGTGCGACGTCGACGAAGAGCTTCGCAGCCTCGCGGGTGTAGATGTCGTTGCGTGCCTTGGTGCCCGGAGCCAGCAGCTCTCCGGAACGCCGGTCGAAGAAGACGGGCTCGGCCACGTCGGAATCGAGCGACAGCTCGTCGATCACGGTGTGGCGCCGGTCGATGCCCGAGACGTTGAACGACGTCGTGACGATCCGCTGCGCCAAACGCCCGAGGTCGGGCTGCTGGGCGAAGACGTCGCGCACCTGCTCCTGGACGAGAACGGTGTCGGGGACGATCGTCTGCAGCGATCGGAGCACAGGCGGTCGACTCATGCTGTCACTCAAGCATGCGGTGTCGCCCCGGGGGAAGGGGTTGCGTTCGGCCCTGCGTCTGACTAGAAGCCGAGGGCGCGGGCGAGCTTGGAACCGGATGCCGATTCCCGGCCTCCCGCGGCCAGGACGGCACGCTCCACGGCATCGAAGAAGGCGGCGCGCGCCTCGTCGTCGGCCGGAGCTGCGGGACCGAGTTCCATCTCCCACTCCCGCCATTCACGCTGCACATCGCCCCGGAGATCCGTCGCCTGCACCCGGTCGTCGACGAACTCGGCCACGACCCCGGCTGGGCCCGTGAGGAGGTAGGCGGTGCGGTCGTTCCGGATGCGGGCGAGCGGGGTGAGCGGAGCGGTCGTCCATGCGGACACGGTCTCGGCCACGGCCTCGGGCAGCGCATCGCCCTCACCGAGCGGCCAGCCGAGTTCGAGACGGCCGTCGCCCTGTCGCGGTCCCTTCACGTGCCAGCCCTCGTCGGGGCCACCGGTGCGACGGCGCAGCGCCACCCCGGCACGGGCGAGATCTCCGTCGGCGGTGTCGAAGTACTGCGCGTCGAGCGCACGGGCCTCCCCGGCGGTGACGGCGTCGACCCCGGGGATGGCCTCCCAGACCGGCAGCGGGGTCTCGCCGTCGACGTCGTACTTGCGCTCGACCTCGACCGTGCGGGACGGTTCAGTCATCGTCGTTGAGAGTGAGATCCTCGAGAGACTCTTCGAACCAGTAGTCGACCTCGGTCGGCCCATCGGTCGGGCCGGTGTTCTGCGGTTCGCTGCGGCGGTTGTACACCACCTGCGTCTCGCTGTAGGGGACGATCAGCTTGTCGTCCGCGTCGCCGAGGGGGATGATCTGCCCGTCGAGCGGGCCGCCGTGAAGCCGTGCAAGTGCCATGTGCTTCAGGGTAGCCCCGACATCGGACTATCCGTGCGAGACCCGGCGGATTCAGCCCAGGACGACACCGAGGAGAGCACCCGCGATCATCCACGGGCCGAAGGCGATGCGGGTGGCACCGTCCGCTCGGCGCAGGAGGATGAGCACGAGTGCGTACAGCGCCCCGAGCACGAAGGCCGAGGCGGCGCCGATCGCGAGCGACTGCCAGCCGTGCCAGCCCAGCGCGAACCCGATGACCGCGGCGAGCTTCACGTCGCCGCCGCCCATCCCGGCACGGCTGATCCCGCGCAGCACGGCGTAGAAGCCACCCAGGATCACCATGCCGAGGAGGGCGCGGAGGAACGCGGTGCCCTGCCCCGTGACCAGCGCGTCGAGGGCTGCGAGCACGATCAGCACGGCGAGCGTCGGCAGCACGATGCGATTCGGGAGGCGGTGGGTGCGCGCGTCGATCACGATCAGCCATGCGCCGACGACCGCCAGCATGACGTGCACGAGTGAGATGAGTGCGAGTCGCGGGTCCATAGGCGCAGGTTAGGAGATCCGCGGTCCGGACGCCGGTGGCCTGTGGAGAACTCCTGCCGATGTCCGATGTACGAACTATCGTCATCCACACGACTTGATATATTAGAATATATCTTCGAGAAAGGATGCAGGGTGATCAGTCTCGATGCACTGGCCTCGCTCTCACCGGCGAGCGACTCCCGCGCGGGAGAAGTGCTGCGACTGCGCCGTGAGATCAGCCGGATGCAGCGCCGGCGCAGCGAGCATACGCTGATCCCCCTCGACCCCGCCTTCTCCGCACTCCTTCCCGAGGAAGGGCTGCAGACCGGAACCTCCTACACCGTCTCCCCCTCGCCGAGCCTGGTGCTCGCACTGCTCAGTGCCGCGTCTCAGAAGGGGCACTGGTGCGCCGTCGTCGGCATGCCGACCCTCGGCGTCGAAGCGGCAGCCGCATTCGGCATCGATCTCGCCCGGCTGATCCTCGTCCCCGACCCGGGAGAGCGCTGGCTCGCGGCCACCTCCGCGCTGGCCGAGGTCGTGCCCCTGATCGTCGTGAACCCCGCCACGCGGGCACGGGATGCCGACGTCTCCCGCTTGAGCGCCCGCCTGCGCGATCGCGGGTGCACACTCCTGGTCACCGAGACACCCGGCATCGGACGCTGGCCGCAGAGCGAGGGGACGATACGCCTTCATGACCCGCACTGGCACGGTCTCGGCGCCGGATGGGGGCTGCTCTCCGACTGCACCGTGACCGTGACCGCGCAGACCCGGCACACCTCTCGCCCGTCGAGCGTGCACGTGCGGCTGCCGGGAGGCCACGGCGCCGTCGAGACGGTCGCGACCGAGCTCACCGCGCTGCCCTCCCTCTCCCCTGACATCGCCGGCCAGGGAGAGGCTGCTCCCCCGGAGCTCCTGCGATGGGCGGAAGCCGGATGAACAGCCCGCTCCGCGTGCTCGTGCTGTGGTTCCCCGACTGGCCCCTGCGTGCCGCGCTCGGCAGCCCGCCTCCGCACCTGCCCACCGCCCTGGTGCAGGCGAACACGATCGTCGCCTGCACCGCCTCCGCCCGGGAGCACGGCGTGCGCACCGGTCAGCGCCGCCGCGTCGCCCAGGGCCACCTCTCCTCGCTGCGCGTGCTCCCCCACGACCCCGACCGCGACGAGCGCGCCTTCCTCCCCGTACTGCACCTCATCGAGAAGCAGGCGCCAGGGGTCACCCTGCTGCGGCCGGGACTCGCGATCGTCCGCGCCCGGGGCATCTCCCGCTACCACGGCGGAGAGGCGGAAGCAGCCGAGTCGCTCACCGCCGTCCTCGCGGAGGCCGGCTTCCCCGAGGTGCGCATCGGCGTCGCGGACGGCCCGTTCACCGCCGAGATCGCCGCGCGGGGTCCCACACCCTGCACGGTCGTGCCGCCCGGCGGATCCCGCGAGTTCCTCGCTCCCTTCCCCGTGCAGGTGCTGCGCGACGAGCAGATCGCCGGTCTCCTCGTCCGACTCGGAGTGCGCACCCTCGGCGAGTTCACCGCGCTCGCCCCGCTCGACGTGCGCGACCGCTTCGGCGAACACGGTGCGCGCCTGCACGCGCTCGCCGCCGGCGCCGACTCCCGCCCGCTGACACCGCGTCCCCCCGACCCGGAACTCGTTCGGAACATCGAGTTCGACTCGCCGTTGGGTGGAGCGGACCAGGTCGCCTTCGCGGTGCGGCAGACGGCGGATGCGGTCATGCTCGCGCTCGGTGACGCCTCGGTCGTGTGCACGGAGGTGCGCATCGATCTGACCGACGACAACGGCGTGGTCTTCTCCCGGTCCTGGTTGCATCCGACCTGCTTCGACGCCTCCGACCTCGTGGATCGGGTGCGCTGGCAGCTGGAGGCCCTGGCCGCGCAGTCGGCGAAGGAACCGGTCGATGAGGCACGGGCGTTCGGCGGCATCATGGCGGTGCGCATCGTCCCCGCCGCCGTGGACGACGCCGCCCATCACCAGCCGGGCCTCTTCGGATCCGGCACCGACGAGCGCCTGCACCACGCGGTCTCCCGCGTGCAGACCATGCTGGGGCATCAGGGCGTGCTCACCGCCGCGGTATCCGGCGGCCGGTGGCTCGCCGATCGCCAGGTGCTGACGCCCTGGGGTGAGCGCACGGTCGCCCCTCGCGACCCGGAATCGCCCTGGCCGGGGAGCCTGCCCGATCCGCTCCCGGCAGAGGTGTTCCGCCCCCCGCGTCCGATCGGGGTGCTGGCGGCGGACGAGACCACGATCACCATCGACGAGCGCGGGGCGCTCTCGAGCGATCCCGCCCGCATCGACGGGGCGACCGTGCAGGCGTGGGCCGGCCCCTGGCCCGTCCACGAGCGCCGCTGGGCATCCGGCGGCGGCAAACGTGGGCACCGACTGCAGATCGTCGACGATCACGACCGTGCCTGGCTGGTCTTCCACACCGGCGAGCGCTGGTGGGTCGAGGGGAGGTATCGCTGATGGGCTGGCACAATCCGCCCCTCTCCTGGAACGACCTGGAGCGCACCCTCAGCGGCGAGGAGTCGCCCCCGGCCCCTCTCGGCGCCGAACCGCGCGGCCAGCGGACGGACCCAGGACCGGTGAGTCGGCGCCGCAAGCGCACTCCTCCCACCGCCACCGCGCGCCCCGAGGATGCGGTCCCCTATGCCGAGCTGCACGCCCACTCCTCGTACTCGTTCCTCGACGGCGCCTCCTCCCCGGAGGATCTCCTCACCGAGGCCGACCGCCTCGGCCTGACCGCGCTCGCCCTCACCGACCACGACGGCTTCTACGGTGCCGCACGGTTCGCCGAGGTCGCCGACCTCATGGAGAGCCCGCTGCAGACCGTGTTCGGGGCCGAGCTGTCACTCGACCTGCCCGCACCGCAACGAGGCTCCGCCGATCCTGCCGGTGAGCACCTGCTCGTTCTCGCCCGCGGGATGGAGGGCTACCACCGGCTCTCGGGCGCGATCTCCGCGGCACAGCTGCGCGGCGGAGAGAAAGGGCGCCCGGTATACGACCTCGACGACCTCGCCGCACGCGCGGGCGGGCACTGGACGATCCTGACCGGATGCCGCAAGGGCGCGGTGCGCCGCGGGCTCGAGGCCGGAGACGCGGCCACTCCGCTGCGCTCCCTCATCGACCTGTTCGGAGCCGACCACATCGCCGTCGAGCTCTTCGACCACGGAGACCCGCTGGACACCCGCCGCAACGACGCCCTCGCCGACCACGCCCGTCGGATGCGGCTGCCGGTGGTCGCGACCAACAACGTGCACTACGCCACCCCCGCACAGGCGCCCCTCGCCGAGGCGGTGGCCGCGGTCCGCGCGGTGCGCAGCATGGATGAGCTCGACGGTTGGCTGCCTGCACACGGCGGCGCACATCTGCGCAGCGGCGCCGAGATGTCCGCGCGCTTCCAGCGCTACCCCGGAGCGATCTCCTACGGGCTCGAACTGGCGGCGGCATCCGCCTTCCCGCTGCGCCTCGCCCGGCCAGCGCTCCCCCAGCAGGAGGTCCCGGAGGGGCACACGCCGATGAGCTGGCTGCGTCACCTGGTCTGGGAGGCCGTGCCGTCGAAGTACCCCCGGCTGGACGACGCCGGCCACCGTCGGATCGAACGCGAGCTGGATGTGATCGAGGAGAAGGACTTCCCGGGGTACTTCCTGATCGTGCACGGCATCGTCGCCGAGGCGCGCAGACGCGGCATCCTCTGCCAGGGTCGGGGATCGGCCGCGGCGAGCGCGGTCTGCTACCTGCTCGGGATCACCGCGGTCGACCCGATCCTCTATCGCCTCCCCTTCGAGAGGTTCCTGGCGACGACGCGGACGGAGGAGCCGGACATCGACGTGGACTTCGACTCCGACCGCCGTGAGGAGATCATCCAGTGGGTGTATCGGGAGTACGGGAGGGAACGCGCGGCCCAGGTGGCGAACGTCATCCAGTACCGACCGAAGAACGCGGTGCGCGACATGGCGAGGGCGCTCGGTCATTCCCCCGGACAGCAGGATGCCTGGTCCCGCCAGGTCGACGGCTGGGGCGTGGGACTCGAGCCCGTCGAGGGTCACGACATCCCGGAGAACGTGCTCGCCTACGCCGGTGAGCTGCTGAAGGCACCCCGCCACCTCGGCATCCACTCCGGCGGCATGGTGCTCACCGCGCGCCCGGTCGGCGAAGTCGTGCCGGTGGAGCATGCCCGCATGGAGAACCGCACCGTCATCCAGTGGGACAAGGACGACTCCGCCTTCATGGGCCTGGTGAAGTTCGACCTGCTGGGCCTCGGGATGCTCGCCGCCCTGCAGCACTGCTTCGACCTGATCCGGGAGAACACCGGCGAGGAGTGGACGCTGGAGCGCATCCCCAAGGAGGAGCCGGGGGTGTACGACATGCTCTGCCGGGCGGATTCGATCGGGGTCTTCCAGGTGGAGTCCCGCGCGCAGATCGGCCTGCTCCCCCGTCTGCAGCCCCGCTGCTTCTACGACCTCGCCATCCAGATCGCGCTCATCCGTCCCGGCCCCATCCAGGGAGGGGCCGTGCACCCCTTCGTGCGACGCAAGATGGCGAAGGATCGTGTCGACGAGGAGAACCGGAAGCGCCTGGCCAGGGGCGAGGAGCCCGTGGACTTCACGATCCCCTACCCGCACAGCGATCTGGAGGACATCCTCAAGCGCACGCTGGGCATCCCGATCTTCCAGGAGCAGCTCATCCAGATGGCGACGGCCATCGGCGACTGCACGGCTGATGAGGCCGACCTGCTACGCCGGGCGATGGGGTCGAAACGCGGTCTGGAGAAGATCGAGAAGGTCAGGGACAAGCTGTACGCCGGCATGGCCAGGCGCGGGCTCACCGACGAGGCGGCCGATCGCATCTACGCCCAGATCCAGGCGTTCTCGAACTTCGGCTTCGCGGAGTCGCACTCCCTGTCGTTCGCCCTGCTCGTCTACGCCAGCTCCTGGCTGAAGCTGCACTACCCCGCAGCGTTCCTCGCCGGCCTGCTGCGCTCGCAGCCGATGGGCTTCTACTCCGCGGCGACCCTCACCGCGGACGCCCGACGGCACGGGGTGGAAGTCCGCCGCCCCGATCTGCACGTCTCAGGGGCGACGGAGATGCTGGAGCCTCTCGACCAGGGCGCGTCCTCGCACGGTCCGACCGGCCGGGAGGACTGCCTCGACGATCCGCAACCGCCCACCCTCCGCTTCGACAGGGAGGCTCCCGACGAGTCCGCGGCACATCGGCGGGACGGCGGATCCGCGGTGCGACTGGGCCTCAGCGGCATCCGCGGGATCGGCGTGCCGATGGCGGAGAGGATCGTCGCCGAGCGCGAGGCGCACGGGCGGTACCGTGACCTGCACGATCTGGTGCGTCGGACGGATGCCACCGCCGCACAGCTGGAGGCACTCGCCACCGCCGGTGCCTTCGACTGCCTGGGGCTGGAGCGCCGAGAGGCCATCTGGCTCGCCGGCGCCGCAGCGGACGACCGCTCCCGCTTCCTTCCGGGGACCACCGTCGCCGTGCAACCGCCCCTGTTCGCCGATCAGACCAGCTACGAGCGGCTCTCGGCGGATCTCTGGGCGACCGGGGTGTCGACCGATGACCATCCGATGGCGCACTTCCGGGAGGCACTGCGCACCCGCGGGGTGCTCACCGCCGCCGATCTGCAGGGCCACGAGGCCGGTCGCCGTATCGAGGTCGCCGGCCTCGTGACCCATCGCCAGCGGCCGGCGACAGCGTCAGGGATCACCTTCGTGAACCTCGAGGACGAGAGCGGACTGGTGAACATCGTCTGCTCGGCCGGAGTCTGGAACCGTTACCGTCGCGTCGCCCGGGAATCACCGGCGCTCATCATCCGCGGCATCCTGGAGCGGTCGGTCGAGGGAGTGGTCAATGTGCTCGCCGACGGTTTCGAGGATCTGCGCACCGGGCTCACGCACCGGTCCAGGGATTTCCGCTGACGGCGGCACTTCTCGGCTCGCCGCCCCCGACTCACCAGAAGCGCTCGGGCTCCTCCACCGGGGGCCGATCGGCGCCACTCCATCGGTCGGCTTCCGCCTTCGCGGCGTCGGCGGCCGCGTCGGCCCCGCGGAGGGCACGTTTGGCGCCCGTCGCTCCGGGCCCGATGGGGTCGACCAGCAGGGTGGTGTGCGCTCGGGGTCCTCCGATGGTCACCGTGCACTCCAGCACCCGGCCGATCCAGCGCGAGACGTCACCGCTCGGCTCCTCTGCGCGGCGGTACCGGATGCCGGTGTCGAGGTCGACGAGAGCGAGGACCACGGGTTCATCGGTGAGCGGATCGACCTGCTCGGTCACCTCGACCCGGTGGCCGTGGGCGATGGCGACCTGAGCGGTGATAACGAGCAGTCTGTCCATGAGTCCACCCTAAACATCGCCGACAGGAAGACAACAGGAGACCGGAATGCGCAACATTCGTAAATTTCTTTGTCCCCCAAATGGCGGACAAGGCGATTAAGCGGTACTCTGCTCACGTAGCGGGGGCTACAGGCTGAGATCTGGGGAGATCAGCCGAGAGCGCAGCGAGATCTTCGCCGCCTCCCCAACCGTCCGGGAAGGACGGTCAGCCCTCTCGGCGGTACCGTCTGGGGCGGATCGTTCGGGAGGGCATACCCCCGTCGAGCCGCCGATTCGGCGCACGCTCAGTCGAGCGGGATCACCTCGAGGGTGTTCGAGCGCACCGGCTCCTGTCCCATCTCGGGCGCGTAGGGGCTCGGCGTGTACTTGGCGAGGTACTCGGCATCGATCGCCGTGTTCGTCGCCTCATCGGTGACGCGCTCGAAGCGGACGTCCTTCGTGACACCACCGGCCGACACCCGACCGCGCAGACTGGCGAGCGCCGGGGCGTACCACTTGCCCTCGAGCCCCGTATAGGAGCGTACGAACAGGCGGCCGTCCACGGCGACCGCCCAGATCCCCACGGTCTTCGGCGTCGTCCCGTCGTCGAGCTGCGCGGAGAGATCGAACATCTCCGGCGCGGCGATCGCGGCCAACTCGTCGGCGTTCCACATCGTCATCTGCCCACTCCTCCTGAGTCCCGTCGAGGCGCGACTCGCAAGATCGCGGATCGGCCGTGTCGTGGTGCGGCCGACGAGCGCCTCCGATGGCGTCAACCCCGAGCCCACCGTCGGCTATTCCCCGTCGCCGGAGCGGGGATCACTCCTCGCGACGCTCTTCGTCGAGAGGGACCTCGGTCCGCTGGTCCACGGCGTCCGCTGAATCGGCGTCGGCCAGATCGACGTCCAGCGGACCAGGACCCGGCGCGGCCACCGCGACTTCCGGGTCTTCCGGCTCCTCGAGCTCGGGGCGGGATTGCTCGTGCAGGTCGGCGTCCGGCTTCACCGCGTCGATCGGATCATGATTCAGAGACATGCGATGCCCTTCCTCTCCAGAGATCCGTCCAGCATGCGACGCGTAGGCGCCCGAGCCAAGGGCCTTGACCTGCGCGATCGAATCGAGGCTGCCGTTCGCGCATGCCGCCCGCAGAGCACGTCGACGGAGCGGCCCGCTGACGGGCGGCTCCGTCGGTCCGACTAGCCCTGATCCCCCACGTGCCCCGGCGCGGTGAGGGACAGCACCCGCTCGACGAACGCGGCGTACTCGTTCATGTAGTGCTGGAGGAACTCCCGCGTGCCGGCATCCTTCACCTCGCCGTCCGCGCCGAAGACCGTGGGATCGAACGTGATGTACGCCTCCGGGGCATTGAGCTGCGGAGCGTTGAGGAAGCTCAGCACGCTGCGCATCGACGACTGCATGACGGCGGTGCCGATGGCTCCGGTGGAAGCGCCGATGATGCCGGTGGGCTTGCGGGCGAAGGAGTTGTGGCCCCAGGGACGGGATCCCCAGTCGATCGCGTTCTTCAACGCTCCGGGGATGGAGCGGTTGTACTCGGGCGACACCAGCAGCAGCCCCTCGGATTCCTCGACAGCACGCTTGAACTCGGTCACCGCGGCGACCGGATCGAGCTCGTCGTCGCGGTTGTAGAGCGGGAGATCGCGGATCGGGATCTCGACGAGTTCGAGGCTGTGCGGCGCCAGCCCCACGAGCGCTTTCGCGAGGACACGGTTGATCGAGTCGTGCGCGAGGCTTCCGATGACATAGCCGATGCGATGCGTCATGGTGTGCTCCGCAGGGAGGGCGTCCGGTCGGATGCGTCAGCGTGATCCCCGCGTCCTTCCATTTCCAGGATATCTCCGGGATGGGGGCTTGCCGCAAGGCCCCCTCCATGCGGCAGAATCGACCCTCGCTCGCGCGATCCGGCCCTCGCGTGTGAAGGAGACCCATGCCTTTCGACCCCTTCGACCTGCCCGAGAATCTGCACGCGAAAGCCACCCCTGGCCTCCTCGACGCCGACCGCGCGCGCCTCCGACGGATCGCCGACACCCTGGAGGAGCAGCGCGCCGAGGTAACCCGCCGCCTCACCGAGGTGCGCCGCCAGCGCGCCGGCTTCGGGGACGCCGCCGTGGACCGCGACCTGGAGATCCGCCGCCTGAGCGGAAGGCTCCGGATCCTGGAGCGCTTCGGCATCGACATCTGCCTGGGCAGGATGACGCCGGCCGAGGGCCACCCGATCTACATCGGTCGCACGGGTCTGGCTGCGGCAGACGGCACCCGGCTGCTCGTCGACTGGCGGACTCCGGCGGCGGAGCCCTACTTCGCCGCGACCATGGAGGATCCTCGCGGCATCGTCTCGCGTCGTCGGTACCGGTGGACAGACGCTCGTATCAGCGACTACTGGGACGAGGCGCTCACCCCGGCGGGGTTCGACGGGGCGGCCTCCCTCGATGACCAGTCCGCCTTCATCGCCAGCCTCGGCACGCACCGCACTTCACGGATGCGCGACGTGCTCGCGACGATCCAGGCCGACCAGGATGCGATCATCCGCACTCCCTCCCCCGGCACTCTCGTCGTCGACGGCGGTCCGGGCACCGGAAAGACGGTCGTGGCCCTCCACCGGGCCGCGCACCTCCTGTATGCGGAGCCGCGACTGACCCAGAGCGCCGGGGGCATGCTGCTCGTGGGGCCGAACGCGCACTATCTCGCCTACGTGGAAGACGTGTTGCCGAGTCTCGGCGAGGACACAGTGCGGCTGTGCACGCTGCGCGACCTCGTACCCGAAGGCGCGACCGCCGTCGAGGAGCCGGATCCACGCGTCGCCGCGGTGAAAGCCTCGCTTTCTCCTGACGCGATGCTGGACGCCGCCGCCCGGACCTTCGAGCGCCCTCCGCAGCACGCCATGCGTCTGGAATCGCCCTGGGCCGATCTCTGGCTGAGCCGCGAGGAGTGGACAGAGGTGTTCGCCGCCGCTGACCCCGCGGCGTCGCACAACGAGGCTCGGGACGAGGTCTGGGAGGAGATCGTGGAACTCCTCGTCGAACAGGTCAGTGATGAGGAGGTGCCGCCGCACGCGATCCGGCGCTGGCTGCGTCAGGACGACGACCTCACCGGGACGTTCGTGCGCGCCTGGCCGCTGCTGTCCCCGACCACCGTCGTGGGGCGGATATGGAGCTCGCCCGATCTGCTGCGGAGGTGCGCGCCTCAGCTCTCCGCGGACGACATCGCGCTGCTGCAAAGGGACGAATCGGCGCCGTGGACCACGGCGGACCTTCCGTTTCTGGATGCCGCCCGGCGTCGCATCGGCGACCCGGAGTCCGTGCGCGAGGAACACCGTCGCCAGGCGGTGATCGCCTCAGCGCAGGAACAGATCTCCCACGTGGTCGACCACCTGATCGAAGACGACGACAGCGAGATGAAGGTGATGTCGATGCTGCGCGGGCAGGACGCGCGGAACGTGCTGCTTGGCGTCGACGCCCCACCGGCGCTCACACCCGACGAGCTGGCCGGCCCCTTCGGGCACATCGTCGTCGACGAAGCACAGGAACTGACGGATGCGGAATGGCGGATGCTCGTCGCCCGCTGTCCCTCGCGCAGCTTCACCGTCGTCGGCGACCGCGCGCAGGCTCGGCACGGATTCACCGAGACCTGGGAGGAGAGGCTCACGCGCATCGGTCTGCGCGACGTGCGGATCACCCACCTCGGGGTGAACTACCGCACGCCCGCGGAGGTGATGGCGACGGCGGCGCCCCTTGTGCTCGCGGCGATCCCGGACGCCAACGTGCCGACGTCGGTGCGCGAGAGCGGAGTTCCCGTGCGGTTCGGCGACGCCGCAACGCTTCCGGACGTGCTCGGCGCCTGGCTCGACGCGCACCCCGACGGCGTGGCCTGCGTGATCGGGGACCCGGGCTTCGCGCCCCGGGAGCGGGTGCGGTCATTGACCCCGGAGGGCGCGAAGGGACTCGAGTTCGACCTGGTCGCCCTCGTGCGGCCCGAGCAGTTCGGTGACGACGTGACGGGCGCGGTCGACCGCTATGTCGCCATGACCAGGACCACTCGTGAGCTGGTCATCCTGCGGCGACGGGCGGGGTGCCTCCGCCGTCAGGCCAGTGCGTCCCGCAGTGTGAGGAGGTGGGCGCGGCTGAGTTCGGCCGCGCCCGTCGCATCACGGTCGGCGATCGCGTCCGCAAGCACGGCGTGCGCATCGTGGTCTTCGTCGCCGCCGAACACCCGGCGGATGCGGAGCATCTCGATCATGGCCTCCCGCAGTCGCGGGGTGAAGCTGTCGAACAGATCGAGCAGAACCGGATTGTGGGCCGCGGCGACGATCGACCGGTGGAAGACCGTGTCGGCGTCGACGTGGCTCTCGAGCTCGGAGCGATGTGCGTCGCGCTCGGCCAGGGCGCGACGGATGACGCGCAGATCGGCCGGCGTCCGTCGTGACGCGGCGAGCGCTGCCGCTTCGGTCTCGATCGCGATCCGCGCCTCGATCACCGCGGCGACTCCGGCTCTGCGCAGAACGGAATCCCAGTCCTCGGGTGCGTCGAGTGCGGTGACGAAGACCCCGGCCCCCTGCCGTGAGGCCAGCACTCCGCGTCCGGCGAGCTGGCGGATCGCCTCGCGCACCGTGGAGCGCCCCACTCCGAGCTGCGGTGCGAGCGTGGTCTCACCGGGGAGCTTCTCCCCCAGCGTCCACTCTCCCGCTCGGATCCGCTCCAGCAGCAGCGCTGCCGCCTGATCCGCGAGCGGTGTGCGCTTCACCTGAGCCATGGGTCGTCCGATCCGTCGTCTACAAGCTCGTCTACTTGTCTGAGGAGTTCTGCTACAGTCTAGCCATGTTCATGTCAGAGCACCTTCTTCTTCGCCGCCACGGCGGGGCGTAGCCGGACCGGCTCCCCGTCGTGGAGTCGATCATGCGCCGGTCACCTCTCCGAAGAAGGAAGCAGCACCGCCATGAGCACGACGCCCTCCTCCCGCATCTCCACCCCCACTGGCCCGATCCCCCGATACGCACCGACGTGGAACCGGCAACGACACTCGCAGATGCCCTCGCACCGCTACCGCGACGTGTTCTCGCGAGTGGAGGTTCCCCTGATCGAGCGCGACTGGCCCACGCACCGCCTGACCGCGGCACCGCTGTGGGTGCCCGTCGACCTGCGCGACGGCAACCAGGCGCTCGCCGAACCGATGGACCCCGACCGCAAACGGCGCTTCTTCGCGCTGATGGTCTCGATGGGTTACAAGGAGATCGAGGTCGGATACCCCTCGGCGTCGCAGACGGATCACGACTTCGTCCGCCTCATCGCCGAGAGCGACATCGCGCCGGACGACGTAACCATCGTCGTCTTCACACCCGCCCGCCGCGACCTCATCGAGCGCACGGTCGCCTCGATCCGCGGCATCCGTAATCCGGTCGTGATCCACATGTACACCGCGACGGCGCCGGCATGGCGCGACATGGTCCTGGGTTACGGCGAGGCCGATCTGAAGCAGCTCATCCTCACGGGCGGCCGCGACGTGCTCGAGTTCGCCGGCGACCTGCCGAACGTGCGATTCGAGTTCTCTCCCGAGGTGTTCAACCTCACCGAGCCCGACTACGTCCTGGAGATCTGCGACGCCATGACCGACCTGTGGGATGCGACGCCCGAGCGGCCGGTGATCCTGAATCTCCCCGCGACGGTCGAGGTGGCGACGCCCAACGTGTACGCCGACCAGATCGAATACATGCACAAGAACCTGGCTCGCCGCGAGGCGGTGATCCTCTCCGTCCATCCGCACAACGACCGCGGCACCGGCATCGCCTGCGCAGAACTGGCCGTGCTCGCCGGGGCGCAGCGGGTCGAAGGCTGTATCTTCGGCAACGGCGAGCGCACCGGCAATGTCGACATCGCGACCCTGGCCCTGAACCTGCACGCGCAGGGCATCGACCCGATGATCGACTTCTCGGACATCGACGAGATCCGCCGCACGGTCGAATACTGCAACCGGATCGAGGTCCCTGCCCGGCATCCGTATGTCGGCGACCTCGTGCACACCGCATTCAGCGGGACCCATCAGGATGCCATCAAGAAGGGCTTCGCCGAGCATCGCGCGCGTGCGACCGCGGAGGGGCGTGCGGAGCACGAGGTCGAGTGGCGGGTCCCCTACCTGCCGATCGATCCCGCCGACATCGGACGCGACTACGACGCGGTGATCCGGGTGAACTCGCAGTCCGGCAAGGGCGGCATCGCCTACCTGCTGGAGGCCGAGTACGGCGTCGAGCTGCCGCGGCGCCTGCAGATCGACTTCGCGCGCCATGTACAGCGCCACGCGGATGCGACCGGAGCCGAGATCACGGCCGCCGAGCTGTGGGACGTCTTCCGGAGCACGTACATCCGGGCGGCCTCCGACTCCGTCGACCTCGTCGCCTACGACATCGCCGAGAGCTCCGGGACCACGCACACCGCGATCACGCTGCGCATCGACGGATGCGAGCACGTCAGCGACCACACCGACGTCGGTCCCGTCGAGGCCCTCACCGCCGCGCTCGACGCCCACGGCATCCAGGTCGATGTGGTCAGCCTGCATCAGACGAGCGTCGGCTCCGGCAACGACAGCGACGCACTGACACTGGTGGAGCATCAGTCCGCGGCGGGAAGCCGATGGACGGCCGGCCAAGGGCGCTCGGTGATCGCAGCCACCCTGTCGGCTGTGATCGCGGCCGCGAACGGCAGCCGCTCCGCGGCCCCCGTGGGCAGCGCCGGCTGACCGGACTGCGGTGCGCTGGCCCGCGCCGGAGGGACGCTGCGTCGATCATGCGTCCCTCCGGCGCCGCGATCCGGGTGCCACAGCCGGGCTCGCGATCAGTGCACGAGCGCCTTGAGCACCACGAACACGAGCCCGAAGGACGCCGTCCCCAGGGCTCCGAGAATACGCACGAGAAGCGAGCTCCCCCGCCGGAGGAAGGCGACGTACCCGAGGAAGGCGAGGATGACGACGCCCGACCAGAGAGCGAGATCGTTCGCAAGTCCGTCCGGCATGATGCGGGTCGTGCCCGCCAGCAGGAACACCGCAGGCACCGTCGCCGAGCTGAGCATGCCCAGGGAGTGCTTCACCGATGCCGCGAACGCCACACGGACGCCCACGCGCTCACCCTGTTCCCGTTCATCGCGATCGCTGACCCGCGCCACAGTGCCGGCATAGACATGCGCACCCCAGAAAACCAGCACGGTGACGGCGACCGTGAAGAGCACCGCCAGCGAGGTCTCCCCGTGCGCCGAGGACACGGCCACCAAACCGCTGACCAGGATCGTGCCGTAGACGGCGGCCTCGGTTCCGAACCCCGAACGCAAGGCCCGGTGCACGCGCAGGATCCCGTCGTCCGCCGCCGCTCGCTGCCCATTCATACCCGCTACGGCTCCTGTTCGGTCGTGCCAGCGCTACATCGAGCTCCCATCATCTCCCGATGCGCAGCGGAACCTTCACGTCGCCACCCGCCTCCTCGGTGATCCGCGCACCCATCTGCACGAACGTCGGCTCGGCGACGAACCCGCCGGCGAACAGCGCCTGTCCCTGCGCGAACTGCGCGGATCGCCGGATCGCCTCCTCCGAGGCGAAGCCGAACACATCGGCGAGCTCGGCGAGATCCCGCGGGGCGTTCACGCGCATCAACGCCAGGTTGTCGCACTGGGAGAGGACGTTGGGGTGGATCTTCGTCGGCCGCTGAGTCGACAGCAGCAGCCAGAGACCGAACTTGCGTCCCTCGGCGGCGATCTGCACCAGCTGCTCCGTGAGGGCTCGTTCGACCGCGGTCTCCGGATTCGGCGGGCAGAGGTTGTGCGCCTCATCGATGACGATCAGCACGGGACGCCGCTCTTCGCGTCGCGCCCAGAGATGTTCGAGCACCGCGAGAGCGGCGACCTTCGGCTCCGCCGGATGCTCGAAGCCGCCGAGGTCGAGGACCGTCACGCGGGGCCGCTCATCGATGACGTCCACGACGGATGCCGAACCGCGCGACCACAGCTCCCACTCGAGCACCTGCAGGTTCTCCATCCGGTTCGCGAGCCCCACCCGCGCGGGGTCCTTCGACGCACGCAGGTCGGGGAGCATGTCGCGCGCATCGAAGCTCTCGGCCTCCTGCTCGACATGGATCAGGGCGTTGTACTCCTCGGCGTCGGCGATGGGATCCATCCGCAGCACGGCCGCCTTCGATGCGGGCACCAGATCGACGTAGCGCACGTGCAGCCGATCCCCGTCGCCCGCTCCCGAGCCGGAACGGAACACCCGGATGTCGGCTTCGGCGAGCCGCGACGCCTCCGCATCCTTGGCCGTGACCCTGGTCTCGCGCATCCGGGTGAAGTCACCGTTCGGGTCGAGGATGAGCATCGGCAGCTCGGTCTCCAGCAGCAGCTGCTCCAGCACCACGCCGAGCGCGTAGGTCTTGCCGCTCCCGCTCTGACCGACCCAGAAGGTGTGGCGGTTGAAGCGCCGCGCGTCGAGGTGGACGTGGGCTTCCGGGTCGCCGAGTGCAGTCCCGATCGTGAGGTTCGTCATCCTGGTGTGCGCCCTTTCGAGGTGTCGGTGCGATGATCGACATCTTCCTCGATCCCGTGCGGGGGCGCCAGCGTCGTCTCAGGCCGTCAGCCGGGGCCGTCGCTCGCCGCGGCGAGAAGCACGCCCACCGCGTCGCTGGTCGGCGTCGGGATGTCGTGTGCTCGGGCGAGCCGGGAGATGACGCCGTTGCGGATGTCCCATTCCAGCGGACGGCCGGCTTCCCGATCCGCGAGGATCGAGGTTCCCAGGTCTTCCGGAGCCGACTGGAACTTCGCGAGGATCTCTTCCGGCACCTCGTCGCCGAGGAGCGCCCCCTCCGCACGAGCGACAGCGAGGCACTCTCGCAGGTACGCGACAGTCAGCCGAGCGACATCGGGGCGGCGAAAGATGCCGGAGCGCCGACCGGTGACTGCCATGAGTCCGGCCGCGGCGTTCTGCATCAGCTTGCACCAGGCCACGGAGGCGAATTCCGGGGACAGGTCGACCGAGCATCGGGATCCGCGCAACGCGTCGGCCACGCGCCGAGCGGCATCCACGTCGGGCACGGTCAGGCGCGCGGGTGCACGCAACCAGACCGCGCCATCCGGCTGTGCCTGGGCGGGGAACCACACCACCGCCGGCAGCACCTGTGCCCCGTTCGCGAACGGGGTGACGCTCGACACCTGTTCGACGCCGTTCTGCAGCACGCACACGATCGTGCCCGGCCCGCACAGGGCCGCCAACCACGGCGCGGCCTCCGCGATTTGCGTCGCCTTCACCGCGAGGAAGACGAGGTCGACTCGATCCGTGACGAGCTCGGGATCCGTCAGGACCGGCCCGGGCACGAGGATGCGGTCGCCGTCCGCGATCAGCGCCAGACTCTCGCGGGCGGTGCGGCCACAGAGCTGGGGCACGAGGCCGCGCTCGTGCAACGCCGCTGCCACGACGGTGCCGATCGCGCCGGGGCCGACGACCGCGACGGTCACGGGCGGGGTCCCTTCGGACACGATGTCAGGCGACAGCATGTCTCAGCGGCGCGGGGCTGCGGTGGAGGCGCGGACGATCAATTCGGAGGAGAGGGGTGGGATGTCTCCGAGAACCGTGCCCGAGAGCGTCTTCAGGAGAAGGTCGACCGCCAGCGCGCCGCAGCGTTCGATGGGCATGCGCACGGTGGTCAGCCCGGGGGTGACCGCTCCGGCGAGATCGATGTCGTCGATACCGACGATGCTGATGTCCGACGGGCACTGCCTTCCCAGTTCGGACATCCCCGCTTCGACGCCGAGGGCGACGAGGTCGTTGTAGGCGATGACCGCCGTGGCACCGCTGGCGGCGGCGAGAGCGGCAGCGGCCCGGCCGCCCTGGATCGAAGCCGCTTGATGGCTCAGACGGGTCAGCCGGGTCCCATGGCGTTCACAGGCCGCAGCGATCGTCTCGAAACGGCGCGCGTCGGCCCACGAGCCGCGCGGCCCCGAGGCGTACGCGATGTGCTCGTGCCCGAGCGCGACGAGGTGTTCGATCGCCTGGGCGGGCCCGTGCTCGGTGTCCATGAGCACGCAGGCGATACCGTCGATCTGGCGGTTGACGACGACCACGGGAGCGTCGCCGACCAGGTCGAGCACGTCGGCGTCGGGCAGTCGCGGGGAGCACAGCAGCATCCCGTCGAGTTTGCGGGCCTGCTCGATCTGCTCGTGTTCCCGACGACGGTCTTCGTCGGCATCGAAGAGCACGATGCGGTGGCGTCCATGCCACGCCTGCCCTTGGATGGCTTTGAGCAGCATGCCGTACACGGGGTTGGCGACATCGGGAACGACGACGCCGAACGTGCGGGTGGCGGTTCCCGTCTGCGTGTTGGCGTAGCCCAGTTCGACGGCGGCCTCGAGCACGCGTTCGCGCGTCGTCGGCGCGAGTCTGTCGGGCTCACCGAATGCGCGGGATGCCGTGGCGATGGAGACGCCGGCGCGCCTTGCCACGTCCGTCAGTGTCGCTGCCACGTCGCCCTCCCGTTCGTCAGCAATCCTAGATCATCACTCCCGACCATGTAACGACTTGACAAGTTTGTACAAACCATTCACACTGCTTTACATGACGATCAACGCCGATCTCCGGATCCTGAGCCGAGCTGCCTCCACGGCCACCGTTCCGATGGTCTCCCCCAGCGGCGCCGGCATGCTCCACCTCGGCCTCGGCAGCTTCCACCGCGCACACCAGGCGGTCTACACCGCCGCCGCACTCCAGGACGCGGGCGGCGACTGGGGCATCATCGGCGTTGCGTCGCGTTCCCGCTCGATCGTCGATGCCCTGCACGCCCAGGACCTCCTCTACTCGGTCGCGACCATCGCGCCCGGCAGCACCTCGCTCACGATCCCGGGGGTGCACACCGACGCGTTCGTCGGCGCCGAGCAGCCCGAGCGCGTGATCGCCCACATCGCCGACCCCGGCATCCGCATCGTGACCCTCACGGTCACCGAGAACGGCTACAGCTACTCCCCCGCGACGCAGCACCTCGACCTCGACGACGACACCGTGCGCGCCGACCTCCGAGGCGGGGCGGCTCACTCGACGATCGGCCAGCTCGCCCGCGGACTCCAGGCCCGCGCCGCCGCCGGAGGAGCGCCGATCTCCATCCTCAGCTGCGACAACCTCGCCGCCAACGGCGCCCACACCGAGAAGCTCGTGCGCGAGTTCCTGCAGGAGCTTCCGGGCTCCGAGAGTGCGGACGCCCTCGCGTTCCTCGACCGTGCGGTGACGTTCCCCTCCAGCATGGTCGACCGCATCGTCCCGGCGACCACCGCAGAGCTGCGCACTCGAGTCAGCACCCTGCTCGGCGCCCGCGACGACATTCCCGTGCCGGCCGAGCCCTTCACGATGTGGGCGATCGAAGACCGGTTCGCCGGCGGTCGGCCCGCCTGGGAGGCGGGCGGAGCCGTGTTCACGGACGAGGTCGGGCGCTACGAGCAGATGAAGGTGCGGCTACTCAACGGCACACACTCCCTCATCGCCTACCTCGGCGCCCTCAGCGGCGTCGGAACAATCCCGGAGGCCATCGGGCTCGACGGCATCGAGAGGGCCGCGCGCGCCGTGCTACGCGACGAGTACGAGCCGTCGATCGAGGTTCCCTCCGGCGTCGACATCCGCGCCTACGAGAGCGAGTTGTTCGAGCGCTGGGCCAACAGCGCGCTCGGCCACCGCACGAGCCAGGTCGGCACCGACGGCTCGGTCAAGCTGCGCCAGCGCATCCCGGAACCCGCACTGCGCGTTCTGCACGCCGGTGGGATGCCACACCTGATCGCCTTGACCGTCGCCGGCTATCTGTCCTGCATCGCTCCGCTGCCCGGATTCGACCCCGGCCTGCACGCCGCCGCCATGACCGACGGCGCCCGCGAGCGCCTCGCCGGATTCGCGTCGACCGCCCGCGACGGTCGCGAGATCGCGCAGCGCGTGATCGGCGAGCTGCACCTGTTCGGTGATGGACTCGGATCACAGGATGCGTTCATCGCGCGCGTCGGGGAGCTCGTCGACGCCATCCGGCGTCGGGGAGTCGATGCCGCGATCGCCGACGCCGTCTCGGCATCCCAGACCACGACATCATCGTTCATCAGCGCAGAGGAGATGCAGCCATGAAGGCTCTCGCCATCCACGGCAAGGAAGACATCCGCTGGGAAGATCGCGAGGTTCCGACCCCCAGCGACGGAGAGGTCCGACTCCGCGTCAGCTACGTGGGCATCTGCGGGTCCGACCTGCACTACTACTTCCACGGCGCCAACGGCGAGTACACGATCCGCGAGCCCCTGACCCCCGGTCACGAGCTCTCGGGTGTCGTCGACCTCGACCCGTCGGGCCGGCTGGCGCCCGGCACTCCTGTCACCGTGCACCCCGCCCGCTACGGAGCCGAGGTCCCCGGCCTCGAGGATCACCCGCACCTGCGTCCCGGCGGCGACTACTTCGGCAGCGCCGCGGCGAACCCGCACCGTCAGGGCGGCGCATCCGAGCTGCTGATCGTCGAAGACCACATGGTCCGCGTGCTCCCGGCATCCCTTCCGCTCGAACGGGCAGCCCTCGCCGAGCCGCTGGCCGTCGCGATCCACGCCGTGCGCCTCGCCGGAGACATCGCCGGCAAACGCGCCCTCGTGATCGGCGCAGGACCCATCGGCCTGCTCGTCGTCGCCGCCGCGCTCAAGGCGGGCGCCGCGGTCGTGGGCGCCAGCGATGTGCGCGAAGAGCCGCTCAGCCGCGCTCAGGCACTCGGCGCGACCGAGGTCTCACTCGTCGGCCGCGACACGATCGAGAACGAGTCGTACGACGTCGTCTTCGAGTGCTCCGGCGTCGGCGTCGCACTCACTCAGGCGGTGCGCGCAGCCCGCCGCGTCGGAGCGATCGTTCAGGTCGGGATGCTCCCGAACGCTGAAATCGGAGTGAATCTCGCCCCGATGCTCGCCAAGGAGCTGACGATCCGCGGCGCCTTCCGCTTCTCCACCGAGATCGACGACGCGGTCGCCCTGCTGGCCGAGTCCGACGCCCTCGACTCCGTCATCTCCCACGTGCTCCCGGCATCCGATGCCATCCAGGCGTTCGAGCTCGCCCGCGACTCGTCCGCCTCGGCCAAGGTCCTCCTGGCCCTCTAGCGAATCACCCCCACCCGGCGGCCCCGCCGCACCGATACACCCACCCTGTTCCTGGTCCGAAGGAGTACCTCCCATGTCCGAACCGCAGACGACCGCCACGGTCGCCGACCCCGCCGCGAAGAGGTCGGTACGCGACCTCGTGCGCGCCGCCATCTCGGGGTGGCTCGGCACCGCCCTCGAGTTCATGGACTACCAGCTCTACTCGCTGGCAGCCGCGCTCGTCTTCGCCGACCTGTTCTTCTCCTCCGAGAACCCGGCCGTCGCCGTCGTCGCCGCGATGGCCACCTACGGTGTCGGCTACGTCGCCCGCCCGGTGGGTGCGTTCTTCTTCGCACGACTCGGTGACAAGACCGGTCGCACGAAGGTGCTGTTCTACACGATCCTCCTGATGGGTCTCGCGACCACCCTCATCGGCTTCCTGCCGACGTACTCGCAGGTGGGCGTGCTCGCGCCGATCCTCCTCGTGCTGCTGCGCATCGCGCAGGGCTTCGGTGCCGGAGCCGAGATCTCGGGTGCCGGCGTCATGCTCGCCGAGTACGCGCCGGCCAAGCGTCGCGGCATCATCGCCTCGCTCGTCGCGCTCGGCACGAACTGCGGCACGCTGCTCGCCTCGGGCATCTGGGCCATCCTGCTCGTCGCGTACAGCGAAGACGAGGTCATCGCCTGGGCCTGGCGCATCCCCTTCATCGCCAGCGCCGTGATCATGCTCTTCGCGATCTGGGTGCGCTTCAACCTCAAGGAGACCCCGGTCTTCGAGGAGCGCGACGATGTCGTCGACGGCAAGGCCCTGTCCCGCGACGAGGCGATCCAGCTCGCCACCGAGACCGGCGACATCCGCACCCTCGAGGCGATGCAGCGCAAGCCCTGGAAGGCGTTCTCGATCGCGCTCCTGCTGCGCTTCGGCCAGGCCGGCAACTCCGGCATGATCCAGACCTACCTGATCAGCTACATCACCGTCGTGCTGCTGCTGGACCGCTCGATCGGCGTGAACGCCGTGATCGTCTCGTCTCTCGTCGCCTTCATCACGGTGCCGCTCTCGGGCTGGCTCGGCGATCGCTTCGGCCGCAAGCGCATGTACATGGTCTGGGCGATCATCGCGCTCATCATCATCGTCCCGACGATGCTGATGATCAGCAGCAAGGACACCGTGCAGGTCTTCGTCGGCTACGTCGTGCTGCACAACCTCGCCGTGATGAGCTTCGCGTCGCTCGAGAACCTCACGCTCCCGGAGCTCTTCGGATCGCGCAACCGCTACACGTTCACCGCCATGGCACGCGAGATCGCCGCCATCGTCGCGACCGGCGCGGGCCCCGTCATCGCCGCGGCATGGGTGTCGGCCGTCACCGGCTCGTTCATCCCGATCATCATCATGCTCTTCATCTTCACGCTGTGCGCCCTCATCGCCTCGATCTGGATGCCGGAGGTCGCCGGTCGCGACCTCACGGATCCGCGCGACGCGATCTGATCGCCCTGCCCGTAACGACCAGGGGTGCGGACGCCCGAACGTCCGCGCCCCGCACCTCGCCCCGCATCTTCAGGAGAACGACATGACCATCGAGATCGTCGACGTCAACATCACCAGCCCCGGACGGAACTTCGTCACGCTCAAGATCACGACCTCCGACGGCATCGTCGGCCTGGGCGACGCCACCCTCAACGGACGTGAGCTCGCCGTGGCGTCGTACCTCTCCGATCACGTCGCCTCGATGCTCGTCGGCCGCGACGAGGACAGGATCGAAGACACCTGGCAGTACCTCTACCGCGGGCCGTACTGGCGCCGCGGACCGGTGACCATGGCGGCGATCGCCGCGGTCGACATGGCCCTCTGGGACATCAAGGCCAAGAAGGCCGGGATGCCGCTGTACCAGCTGCTCGGCGGCGCGAGCCGCGATGGCGTCCGCGTCTACGCGCACGCCTCCGGCACCGACTACGCCGCCCTCAAGAACGCGATCACCGGTTACGAGGAGCTCGGCTACACCGCCGTGCGCGTGCAGACCGGTGTGCCCGGCCTCGGCCAGATCTACGGCGTCTCGGCTACCGGACCCGGTGTGCGCTACGACTACGAGCCCGCCAAGCGCTCGGGTGACCGCCCGAGCGAGGAGACGTGGGACACGCGAAGCTACCTGAACCACATGCCCGGGATCTTCTCGCAGATCCGCGAGGACTTCGGCACCGACCTGCGCATCCTCCACGATGGACACCACCGGATGTCGCCGATCGAGGCCGCACGCTTCGCGAAGGACATCGAGCCCTACGACCTGTTCTGGCTCGAGGACTGCACCCCGGGCGAGGACCAGAGCGCACTGCGCCTCGTGCGCCAGCACTCGACGACACCGCTCGCGATCGGCGAGGTCTTCAACTCGGTCTACGACTACCAGACCCTCATCACCGAGCGCCTGATCGACTACGTGCGCTCGGCCGTGACCCACACCGGTGGCATCACGGCCATGAAGAAGCTGCTCGACTTCGCCGCGATCTACGGCATCCGCTCCGGCATCCACGGTCCCACCGACATCTCCCCCGTCGGCATGGCCGCGGCTCTGCACCTCGACCTCGCGATCCACAACTTCGGCATCCAGGAGTACATGCCCCACAACGCGCAGACGCTCGAGGTGTTCCAGACCTCCTTCACCTTCGACAAGGGCTTCTTGCACCCCGGCGACAAGCCCGGTCTGGGCGTCGACCTCGACGAGGATGCCGCCGCCGGCCACGAGTACACCAAGGCCTACCTGCCGGTGAACCGTCTGCTCGACGGGACCGTCCATGACTGGTGAGGCCCTGACTGGTGAGGCCATGACTGGTGAGGTCCGCCGGGTCGCCCTCCCGCAGCGCACGGTCGACTCGCGCCTGGTCGTGGTCGCCCGCGCGAAGCGGGCCGAGGACTACGACGCCGTGCTCGATGTGCTGGTGGACGCGGGTATCCGCAGCGTCGAGCTGACGCTGACCACGCCGGGGACGTTCGAGCACTTCCCGCAGCTGCTCGCGCGGTTCGGCGACGCGATCGACCTCGGTATCGGCACCGTGACGAACACCCTCGACCTCTCGCAAGCGATCGAGGTGGGCGCGACGTATCTCGTGACCCCGATCACCTCGGCCGATTTCGTCACCCAGGCGACGGATGCCGGAGTGCCGATCATTCCGGGCGGCCTGACCCCGACCGAGCTGTTCGCGTCGTGGTCGACGGGCGCCTCGGCCGTGAAGATCTTCCCCGCGGGGCAGGTCGGTCCCGGCTACCTCAAGGACCTGCGCGGACCCTTCCCCGATCTCGTCGCTGTCCCGTCGGGCGGCGTCGATCTCGCGGGCGCTTCGGCCTGGCTGCAGGCGGGCGCGGCGGCCGTGAGCGTGGGCGGTCCACTTCTCGGCGATGCCTTCTCGGGCGGAGACCTGCGTGCTCTGCGCGATCGGGCGATGGCCTTCGTCGAGGTGTGCGCGAACTGATTCTGCGCCGCCCGCGTTATCCGATGACCTTGCCCGGGTTGAGGATGCCGGCGGGGTCGAGGGCGGCCTTGATCGCTCGATGCATGTCGAGGGCGGCGGGAGCGAGCTCGGACACGAGGCCCTTGCGTTTGAGCAGGCCCACGCCGTGCTCGCCCGTGACCGTGCCCCCGAGCGCGAGCGCCGCGTCGATGATCTCGCTGAATGCCTGCTCCGCGCGAGCGCGAGCCGCGTCGTCGCCGGCGGGGACGACCAGGAGCGGATGCAGGTTCCCGTCGCCCGCATGAGCGATGTTGGCGATGAGCACGTCGTTCGCGAGCCCGATGGCCTCGATGCGGCCGAGCATCTCCGGGACCGCGCCTTTCGGGACGCACACGTCTTCGGTCAGGACGGGACCCAGGCGCTCGAGGGCCGGATACGCCAGGCGTCGGGCGGCGAACAGCGCCTCTCCCTCGGCCTCGTCCGTGCTCCGGTCGGCCCAGGTGGCACCACCGCGCTCGAACGCCGCCAGCAGCGCTGCCGCCTCCTCTTCGCCGGCGGCGCCCGGGGTGTCCACGCGCCCGAGCAGGACGACCGCGGCATCCGCGGAGAGCCCCATGTTCTTCCAGTCGTCGACCGCGCGCAGACAGTTGCGGTCGATCAGCTCCAGCGCCGACGGCGTGAGTCCGGCCGCCGCGACCTCGCGCACGGCCTCCCCCGCGGCGGTGAGCGAGTCGAAGAACCCGGCGACGGTCTGCTCGGGCGGGCGCGCCGGCCGCAGTCGCACCGTGATCTCGGTGACGATGCCGAGTGTCCCCTCGGAACCGACGAGGAGTCCGGTGAGGTCGTACCCCGCGACACCCTTCGCGGTGCGGCGGCCCAGACGGACGAGCTCTCCAGCGCCGGTCACGACCTGCATCCCGAGCACGTAGTCCCGGGTGACGCCGTACTTCACGCAGCACACCCCGCCCGCGTTCGTCGCGACGTTACCGCCGATGGTCGACCACGGCGAGCTGGCCGGATCGGGCGGATACCAGAGGCCGTTCTCGGCGACGCGTGCCCGGAGGTCGTCGTTGACCACCCCGGGCTGCACGACGGCGAGTCGCTCGAGTTCGTCCACTTCGAGCACGGCGTTCATCCGCTCCAGAGAGATCATGACGCTGCCGGCGAGCGCGTTGGCGCCGCCGGAGAGCCCCGTGCCCGCCCCGCGGGCGACGACCGCCGTGCCATGGCGCAGACATGCGCGCACCACCGCCTGCACCTCTTCGGGGGTGCGCGGCCGCACGAGGCAGGCCGGCAGCGACCACTCCGCCCACTCGGCGTCATCGTGCGCGTAGCTCTCGAGCACGTCCGGGTCCGTCGTGAGACGGTCGGCGGGCAGGACCGCCGCGAGGTCGGCGAGGAGCGCGGACTCACTCACGGTCGTCGTCGCCCGCAGCGGATGCCGAGCGCGTGTGGCAGGTCTTCAGATAGCTCAGGAACGATGCCTGCAGCCCCGTGAGATGGGTCTCGTGCAGCATGGCCTTCGAGATCCCTTCGGAGCGCCCCTGGGCATGCAGCTCTTCGATGACCGTGAGCAGATTGCGTCCGATCTCCCGATAGATCGGGATCGCTCCGAACAGCTCGGCTTCGTTGAGTGTGACGTGCAGCTGCTGCAGGGAAGAGACGGGGTCACGCTGCGGAAGGGCGGCGATCAGGGGGAACACCTGGCTGTCCGTGGCCGCGACACCCGGGCTGCCGGCGCCGAACGTCGCGAACGGAGGCGTCTCACGCAGCCAGGCGTACAGGGCGAAGAGGCCGCCGTAGGAATAGCCGAAGAGGCCGTGGCCGGTCTCGCTGACGCGGACCTTCGACTGCAGGAGGGGGTGAAGCTCCTCCGTCAGGAACTCGAGGAAGACGTCGGCATGGGTGTCGGCCAGCTGGGCGAGATAGGCGTCCACGTGCTCCGGCGTCATCGCCCCGGAATCGCGGGCGGCCGCGAGCGTCCTCCGCATCTCGTCGCCCACGGGTTCTCCCGGCGGTACGAGATCGCGGTTGCGGAGCTGTGCCCACTGCGCGGCCTCTTCGCCCGCGTAGCCGACGCTGACCTGGATGTAGGGGGCGATCGAGAGGTACGGGTCGGCCTGGGTCACGATGAGCGGCGCGGTCAGCCCGACGGACCAGTTGCCGTCCACGACATAGATCAGGGGCAGGGAGTCGGCGGACTCCGCATAGCCCGGGGGCGTGGTCACCCACACGGCGTAGCGGTGTCCCGACCGTGCCGTGACCTCCAGGTACTCCGTGTCGGCCAAGCAGCCGTTCAGCATCGCGCTCACTGGGTGTCTCCCTTCATGATGCGGCCGGCCTTCACGACGAAGGCGGCCATGTCCGGATCCGCGAAGACGCGGGCGTCGTCGAGCGGGTTCCGCTGCCAGGCGACCATGTCGGCCGCCATCCCCACGCGGAGCATTCCGACGGTGTCGCCGATGCCGAGGATGCCGGCGTTGACGCTGGTGGCGGAGACGAGCGCCTGCATGGGCGACTCCAGCTCGGCACGCAGTCGCAGCTCCTCGCCTCGGCGGTACTGCTCGGGGCCGAGGAGGTCGGAGCCGAGCCCGATCCGCACGCCCGCTGCGCGGGAGATCTCGAGCGCGGTCGCCATGCGGCGACGGGCGCCGGCCAGACGATCGCGGGTCGACGGATCCACGTCGAGGCTCCCCGGATCCATGATCTGCTCGACCACGGCGAACGTCGGGACGAGTGCCACATCGTGCTCGCGCATCAGCTGCGCGGTCGGCTCGTCGATGTCGGTGCCGTGCTCCACACAGCGCACACCCGCCAGGACGGCGTTGCGGATGCCCGCGTTGTTGTGCGCGTGCACGGTCACGTAGGTGCCGCGCGCGGCGGCCTCCTCCACCGCGACCGCGATCTCGGCCGACGTGAACTGCGTGTCGTCGAGGCGGTCGTGGCCCCCGACGACACCTCCCGTGACGCACAGTTTCAGGAAGGTCGCACCGCGGCGGAAAGACTCCCGGACGTTGCGTCGCAGTTCATCGGCGTTGCCCGACATGAGGGAGAGGGCGGCGAGGCCGGGGATGTGGTGCGTCTCCCACAGCTCGGTGGGCTCCCACGCGGCGCCGTAGTAGCCGTGTCCACCGGTCTGGCACTGCACCGGGCCGCACGACAGCACCCGTGGGCCACGCACCTTGCCGTTGGCGATGACCTCGACCACTCCCCGGTCGATGCCACCGGTGTCGCGCACCGTGGTGAAACCCGCGTCGAGGGTGCGGCTCGCCGTGAGGAAGATGTCGGCGGCGATCTCGGCGGCGGAGAGCTGGAACCCGAACTGCGCGCGGATCGGGCTCGAGAGTCCGAAGTGCACGTGTGCGTCGATCAGGCCGGGCGTCAGCAACATGCCGTCGAGGTCGACGGTGGCCGCTCCCGCCGGGGCGGTTCCGATCCGGGTGATCACTCCGTCCGCGACGCACACGTCCGCGGGCGAAGGCTCGGCACCGGACCCGTCGGCGATGATCCCGCCTGCGAACCAGATCTCGGTCATGACGCCTCTTCCGAGAACGACTGCGTCCTCAACAGTGGTGAATTGGTTGTGCGCTAACGTACTCAACAGTGGTGAAGATGTCAACGGAGGCAACATGCGAGCACCGGTGGGCGAAGGAAAAGCGCGGCTCCTGCATGCGCTGTTCGACGAGTTCGGCGAGAACGGGCCCAGCCCGAACCTGTCGATGCGCCAGGTGGCCGAGCGTCTCGGCGTGCACCACACGCTGCTGACCTACCACTTCGGTTCGCGGCCGGGCCTGCTCAGCGCGGTGCTCTCCGAGGCGCGCCGCCGCGACAACCTCATGATCGCGGCGACGAGCGAGGGCCTCGGTTTCGTCGAGCTGTTCCGGGCGATCTGGGGCTTCTATTCGAGCCCGGCGCAGGAGGAGAGGACCCGTGCGTTCTTCCACCTGATCGGGCTGGCTGTGTACGAACGCGGCGCCTACGACGAGTTCGTCGCCGACCTCGACGATCTGACGCGTCTCCTCGAAGCAGCTGCCCGTCGCGACGGCTTCACAGCACCGGATGCCGCGCAGTCGAGCCTCGTCGCGGTCGCGGGTATGCGCGGACTGCTGCTGCAGCGACTGCTCAGCCCGTCCGCGGAGGTGGATGCCGCCGCAGACCGTTTCATCGCATCGTTCACGAAGGAGTCGACAGCATGACCCAGGGCTACTCTCACATCGTCATCGGCGCCGGAGCCATCGGATCCGCGGCCGCCTACTGGTTGACAGAGGCCGGTGCAGAACGCGTCCTCGTGCTGGAGCAGTTCGAGCTCGGCCATGCCTTCGGCTCGTCCGGTGACCACTCTCGGATCATCCGTCGGGCGTACCACCGCGAGGAATACACCCGGCTCACGGATGCGATGTTCGCCGCCTGGGCTCAAGTCGAGGAGCGTTCCGGCCTGCAGGTCTACACGAAGACCGGCGGGATCGACCTCGCGGCCGCCGGGAGCGCCGGTGCGGAGGAGATCGACGCATATCGCCGGGCGATGGATGCCGCAGGGATCGACTACGACGAACTGACGATCGACGACATCCGCGCGCAGTACCCGCAGTGGAACGTGACGGATGACACGATCGGCATTCATCAGGCGGATGGCGGCATCCTCGACATCCGCCGGTCGGTGTCCGCCCATGTGTCGCTCGCCCGAGCCGCCGGGGTCGAGTTCCGCTCGGGCGTGGTCGTGACCGGTGTGCGGATCGACCCGGACGGAGTCACGGTCACGACGTCGGAGGGTTCGTTCGACGGCGGCCACCTCGTCGTCGCCGCCGGCTCGTGGCTGGGCGACCTCATGCCCGACCTCGGCCTCTCCTTCGATCTCACCCTGAGTCAGGAGCAGGTCGGGTACTTCTCCTCATCGCACCTCGCGGACTTCACTCCGGACAGATTCCCCATCTGGATCCATCACGCCGACGAAGTTCACTACGGGTTCCCGGTCTACGGTGAAGCGGCGGTCAAGATCGCCCGGGACATGCGCGGTCGCTTCATCTCGTCCTCCGAGCGGACGTTCGTCCCCGACGACACGGAGCCGCTGCTGCTCCACGACTTCCTCCGGGAGCACCTTCCGGCCGCCGCCGGTCCGCTGCTGGTGAGCAAGACCTGCGTGTACGACATGCCGGCCGACCGGGACTTCGTACTCGACACCGTGCCCGGCCATCCCCACGTCGCGGTGTTCAACGGAGCCGGCCACGCGGGCAAGTTCGCGAGCCTGATGGGGCGGATCCTCGCCGACCTGCTGACCGTCGGCCGCACGGAACACGACATCTCCGCGTTCAGTCTGCGACGTCCGGCGATCGTCGACCCCGACTTCGTCCCCGTCTTCCGGCTGGGAGATACCTTCGGAGGCCGCTGAACGCAACGGCCTTCTCGGAGAGTCGATCGCCGATCCGTCCCGCGCTCAGCGCCGACACGGCACGCGATCTATCCCGGGATCACACTCGGGAGGAGTCGCGGCGCGGGGGGCAGCGCGCCGTGCCGGCCCGAGGCGCGCAGTCCGTCGATCACGAGCGCCGCGTAGCGACGGGCGGTCCGAGTGCGTTCCCCCTCCGTCGTGCGCGAGAGTCCACGCGCCGCGAGCAGGACGATGAGGAAATCGTCCAGGACGAAGTCATCGCGGAGCGCGCCGGCTTCGATGGCACGACGAGCCACGGTGACGATCCCTCGCACTGCGTCCTCGCGATGCGCTCGGAAGTCGACGGCCTCCGGGTAGGCGGAGACGAACGCGTCCGTGAAGCCCTGGTTCCGGGCATTGAGCACGAGGAGACGCTCGATGATGCTGCTGAACCCCCGCCACGGGTCGGTGTCGGCGACGCCGTCGACCACGATGGACCGACAGTCGCGGAGTTCGTCCACGAAGGCGGCGCGCACGAGATCGGCTTTCGTGGGGAACCGCCGGTAGAGGGTGGCCGGGCCCACGCCGGCGCGCCGGGCGATCTGCCGCATCGTCACCTCGAGGCCGTCGGTGGCGAACAGTTCGCGGGCCGCGTCGATGATGCGGTCGCGGTTCTCCTGGGCGTCCGAGCGCAGATCCTGAGGCAGAGTCGTGGACATCTGTCTCACTTTACTCAAGTGGACGCAGGCGTCCGTTACGTTTCCGAAGGCGGGTCCGACCTCCCGCCGCGAAACGGAGTGCACCCATGCGCGCAGTGATCATCCGGACCTTCGGCGACCCGAGTGGCATGGAGGTGACGGACCTTCCCATCCCGACGCCCGGAGCCGGCGAGGTGCTCGTGCGAACGGAGGCGATCGGCGTCGGCGGGGTCGATGTCGTGATCCGTCGAGGAGGGATCGCCGAAGCGACACGCGACTCGGGGATGATCCCCGGAAGCGAAGCGGCCGGAGTCGTGACGGCGACGGGAGCCGGCGTCGACCCGGCATGGGTCGGTCGACGCGTCTGGGCGTTCACCGGAATCTCGGGCGGGTACGCCGAGTACGTGATCGCACGCGCCGACGACATCGTCGCGCTGCCGGCCGAACTCACGTCCGTCCAAGCGGTGACGCTCGGCAGCGCTGCACCCGTCGCGCACTTCGCGCTCGAACGCGCCCGCCTCGTCGAGGGCGAATCCGTGCTCGTGCGGGGTGCCGCCGGGAGCATCGGCTTGGCCGCCGTAGAGCTGGCCGCTCGCGCTGGCGCCAGGACCATCGCCGTCACCACGTCATCCCCCGAGCGCGGGGAGCGGCTGCGGGCGTTCGGCGCCACCCACGTGCTCGACCGCGCCGGCACGGGAGTGCCGGAAGCCCCGGACGAGTTCGACGTCATCCTCGACATCGTCGGCGGCCCCGATCTTCCCCGGTTCATCGAGCGGCTCGCGCCCAACGGCCGCCTGATCGCCGTGGGCGTCGTCGGCGGGTTCCCGCCCGCGGACTTCGGCACGGTGCTTCTGTCCCGGTTCCGCCGATCGATCACCTTCGGAACGCTCAGCCTCGACACCGTGCCGCGCGACGAGCTCGCGCGGGTGCGACGCGAGATGTTCGGCGACGCCGTTCGAGGTGTCCTCTCCCCCGTGATCCACGACACGCTCCCGCTGAGCGACGCGGCCCAGGCGCACCGCCTCATGGATGCCGGCCATGTGTTCGGGCGTATCGTGCTCGTGCCCTGAGCGGGATCCGGCCGTGTGGGGCGACGCATCTGAGGCGTCGCCCCACTCGTCCCGAACGCGGCTTTCGATGGCGCCCGGCGTCAGGAAGCGCCGAGCAGTGCAGTCATCTGGGCATAGAACACGGCAGGGTCTCCCGCGAGCGACGCTTTCACCATCGCCGACCAGTCATCGACGATCACCTCGATCGAGCCCGCGGCGAGGCCGTCGAGTGACCGGCGGGCCACGTCACGAGGATCGATCTTGGGCCCGTCGTAGTCGGCCATGAGATCGGTGTCCGCGGCGCCCAGGTGCACGCCCTGCACGAGTGTTCCCTGACCGGCGAGCTCGAGGCGAACACCGTTGGTCATGTTCCACGCCGCAGCCTTCGCGGCGGCGTACCCTCCCGCCGCCGGGGAGGAGAACCACGAGAGCGCGGAGAGCACGTTCACGATCGCGCCGCCGCCGTTCGCGGAGAGCACCGGCGCGAATTCGCGGATGACGTCGAGGGTGCCCCAGAGATGAGTGTCCATCTCGCGACGCAACTCCGCCAGGTCGCCGGCGACGAGAGCGGCGCCGGTGGATATTCCGGCGTTGTTCACGACGAGCGTGGTGTCCTGAGCGACGGCGGCGGCCGCGACGATGGAGTCGTGGTCGAGCAGGTCGAGCTTCAGCGGCACCACGCGCGCGTCTCCGAAATCGAGCGTCTCAGGACGACGAGCTGTCGCATAGACGGTCTGTGCGCCGCGATCGAGCAGTTCGAGAACGAACTGGCGTCCGATCCCTCGGTTCGCTCCGGTGACGAGGGCGATCTGGTCGGTGACGTTCATGGGTTCCTGCCTCTGTGGGGTTCTGCGTTCTCCGGCCCGATCGAGCCGACGGGCTCTACGCTAGAACTTGACGTTGACGTCAAGGTCAAGTGCAGTGCGGAACGAGGAGGAGCACGGATGCGGATCGGCGAGGTGGCGTACCAGGCAGGAGTCAGCACGAGAGCGCTCCGTTACTACGAGGAGCAGGGGCTGCTGTCGTCGGAGCGCACACCGAGCGGCCAGAGGGACTATGCCGCGTCGGCCGTGGAACGCGTCCGACTTCTTCAGCAGTTCTTCACCGCCGGAGTCCCGAGTCGCACGATCGCGCAACTGCTGCCGTGCGTCGACACCGGCCACGGATCCCCGGAATCCTTCGCCCTGCTGGCCGCGGAACGCGATCGCATCACCGACGCCATCGAGGGTCTCATCGCCGCCCGCGATGCCCTGGACCACATCATAGATATCGCCCACCACCCCACCCCGGAACACTGCCCAGCGCTTCGCCACCCCGATGGGGAGCACGACCAGACGATCGACGTGGCGGCAACCGCACGCGCGTAGTGAGCGGTGACCGCGGAGCGTCCCGGCGCCGAGTGGCCTTGCCGGAGGCGCTGAAGGCGCTCGGGAAAGCAGAAGAGGGACCAGCCTCCGGCCGGTCCCTCTTCTGCTTTGTGGTGGGCTGTTGGCACAACCACCTGTGGTGCGGATCAACGCTCCGCTGTCCTCAGGTCTTTCCTGTTGTTGCGCCTGGGTTTTCCTGCGACAAGCACGAGTGGACCAGATAGGGCGCGTTCACCTTTAGCAGCCACGAGGCTGAAGGATCTTCCGGCGCCAGTGAGGGTGCTCCACGACCGCCGCATTCCCGGCAGCCGCGCGAATACCGACCATATCGCGATCGCCCTCCGGCGTGTGTGGGTCATCGGCGCCAGAAGGTACAAGGGCAAGCGCCCTCCCTGCAGATCGACGGCGGCATCCTCCGCCCCCGCACCGAGGCCCTGCGTATCGGCGGTCGCGACGGGACCAAGCTCGTCGAGGGTGCCCTCAACCAGCGAAACCTCGTGCAGTATGCCCAGCGTTCGATCAACCGTCGGCGTCCCTCGATCGACAGTGGCGCGTTCGGGTGGCCAACTTCAGTCTGCTTTCGACGTCGTACCCAGGCGGCCCGATCCGAGAGCGGCGGCGTCACGTCGCGCTCTCGTGGCTGCATGGCGGCTGAGCGCCCAGGTGAGTAGCCCGCAGAGGGCGAAGCTTGCGCCGAGAACAGCACTTCCTGTCCACCCTGAAGTGGAGTAGATCGTGGTGGTGGCGGTCGCGCCGAGTGCGGAGCCGAGCGAGTAGAAGATCATATAGCCGCCGATGGCACTGCTGGTCTGCCCCGAGTACTTGGATCGGCTCGTTCTCCGCTGTCCCGATGAGGACGAGCTTGGGGCGCTGGCCGCCGTCGCTGCGGCGGGAGTGCACGAGCCGGGTGAGCGTCCGTATCTGACGCCGTGGACAGAGGAGTCGCCGCAGCAAACCGCGCTCAACGTCTTGCAGCAGCATTGGGCGCGGCGTGGGGAGTGGTCCAGCTCAGCGTGGGCCCTGGAATTGGGACTGTTCCGTGGTGGCGATCCCGTGGGCATGGTCGCCCTTCGAGCGAGGAACTTTCCGGTACTCCGCGAGGTTAGAACTGAGTCGTGGCTTGGCCTCCAACATCACCGGCAGGGACTCGGGACTGAGGCTCGTGCAGCGCTTCTCCACCTGGCCTTCGACGAGCTGGGTGCCCAAAGCGCCCTCAGTGAGGTGTTCCAAGACAACGCCGCTTCCCACGGGGTGTCGCGTCGACTTGGTTATCGCTCGGATGGCATCTCTCGGGATGATCGAGACGGGCAGGCCCTTGTCTCCGACCGGCTGCGGCTGGATAGAGATACGTGGTTCCGGGTTCAACGCCCGGCGGTCGCTGTCGAGGGACTCGCCCCTTGTCTACCGTTCTTCGGGATTTGACGCTGCCTAAGGCGCCGGTTGGCACCCTTGTGGCGCGGCGGCACGCAGCATCCGTTGGGCGATATCGGCGAGGGCCTGACGCACCTCTTCTCCTTCCAGCACCTCGAACTCGATGCCACTCATGCCGATGTATAGGGCGAACTCCTCGGGAGTGCGCGCCCCGGCGGTGAGGATGCTGGCATCGTCACCGCCGGCTTCGACCGAGGCGACCGTGGCGCCGAAGAGCCGTGAGACCTCCGCTGCGGGAGCGTGCATCTTCAGTCGCGCCCGGTAGGGGTACGGAGCTGTCGTGATGCTGCGCGCGGTGAACTCCCGCAATGCATCGTCGGGGATATCGCGTCTCGGGAAGACATCGCGGGCCAGGACGGGGCGGCGGATGCGGTCGACGCGCAGTGTTCGCCAGGCCTCGTGCTCAGGCACCCAGGCGATCAGATACCAGCGCGTCGTCGTGTGAACGATGCGATGCGGTTCGACGATGCGTTGCACCTCGACGCCATCGTGGCGCGTGTAGTCGATTCGGAGTCGCAGTCGACCGGCGATCGCGGAGGCCGCAGCCGTCACGATGTTCAGATCGATGTCCGGGCGCACCCGACCCGCGAGCGGCACCATCGCCTGCTCGACCTCGCTGATCTGTTGCCGTGTCGCCGACGACAGAGACTGCTCGAGCTTGGCCAGAGCTCGCGCCGCGGCGTCCTCCAGACCGGTGATCACGCTGCCTGCCGCAGCACGCAGTCCCACGGCGATGGCGACGGACTCGTCGGGGGCAAGCGCCAGCGGCGGGACCTCAGCGCCCGGTCCCAAGCGGTAGCCGCCGTGCCGTCCACGAGTCGCCTCGATCCCGTACCCGAGCTCGCGCAGATCGTCGATATCACGTCGGAGCGTGCGATCACTCACTTCGAGGCGTTTGCGGAGTTCCGCACCGCTCCACTCGCGTCGAACCTGCAAGAGGGAGAGGAGGGCGAGCGTGCGCCCGGTGGTTCGAGTCATGCCGTCAGCCTCCTTTCATATCAGGCCATATTATGGCCGTTTAGCTCGGGAGGATGAAGTCATGAACACCAACGAGACCGTCCGCCCCTTCCGCATCGACATTCCGGAGTCCGCCGTCGCAGACCTTCGCAGCCGGCTCGCCCGGGCGCGGTTCACGCCTCCGCTCCCCGTCGACGACCGCAGCACCGGCATCCCCGCGGCCGAACTGCAGACGCTGATCGCGCACTGGGCGGATCACGACTGGCGCGCGACCGAAGCGCGCCTGAACGCGTTCCCGCAGGTCATCACGACGATCGAGGGGCAGAACATCCACGCCGTGCATGTGCGGTCACCGCATCCGGAAGCGACACCGCTGCTGTTGATGCATGGATGGCCCGGGTCCTTCCTCGAGTTCGAGGCGCTGATCGGACCGCTCACCGATCCGACCGCTCACGGCGGCGACGCATCCGATGCGTTCGACGTGGTGATTCCGTCCCACCCGGGTTTCGGATTCTCCACGCCGCTCGTCGGCCGGGACTGGAAGCGCAGCGACATCGCCGCAACGATGCTCGAGCTGATGATGAGGCTCGGCTACGAGCGCTTCGCGGTACAGGGCGGTGACATGGGGGCGGGCGTCGCGCCGGAGATCGGGCGCCTCGCACCCGACCGCGTGATCGGCGTGCATGTCAACGGCTCTCTCGGCTCGTTCGTCGGCCAAGTCGATGAGGAGACGGCGGCGGCGCTGACTCCGCTCGAGCAGGATCGGCTGCGCCGGGTCGGTGAGTTCATGCAGAAGGAGTTCGGGTACATCGCGATCCAATCGACGCGGCCGGCTCTGATCGGAGCCATGACGGCGGACAGCCCCGTCGCGCAGTTCGCCTGGATCCACGACAAGTTCCAGGAGTGGACCCACCCCGCCGAGACACCCGTCGCCGAGATCCTCGGTGAGGGATTCCTGTTCGACAACGCCTCGCTGTACTGGTTCACGGCGACCGGAGGCTCGGCAGCCTATGTCGGTTACGCGCAGGACGCCGGCTGGGGTGCGGTGCCCACCAGTTCCGGCGTGCCCACCGCCGTGATCGTCTTCGCCCATGACGTTGGCTTGCGATTCGCCGAAGAGAAGGCGAACAACATCGTGCGCTGGACGGACGTCGAGGGGCGCGGCGGCCACTTCGCCGCACTCGAAGAGCCCGAAGCCCTCCTGGCGGACGTCCGCGAGTTCTTCCGAGCGCTGCGGTGATCACCGAGCGCCGAGGCGCCCAACCGAAGCGGAACGAGAGCGGCGCCGTCTCGAGGAAGTCATCGCCTGCCCGGACCACCCTTCTCCACCTCTGAAAGCATGGACCCATGACTCACCATCAGCTCGACCGCGCTGTTCACTGGCGAGGGCGAAACGTCGCCTGGGATCGATTCGGCGATGGTCCACCGCTCATCCTCCTGCACGGGACGCCGTGGTCGTCGGCACTCTGGCGCCCCATCGCCGACGCCCTCTCGTCGCGGTTCACGGTGTATCTCTGGGACATGCCGGGGTACGGTGCCTCCTCGAAAGATGCGGATCACCCCGTCGATCTCGGTGTCCAGGGCGAGCTGTTCGCGCACCTGTGCGACGTGTGGGACGTCCGACACCCGCACATCGTCGCGCACGATTTCGGTGGGGCGGTCGCGCTCCGCGCCAGGCTCCTGCACGGCATGACCTACGCGTCTCTCTGCCTGGTCGACGTCGTCGCGTTCTCGCCCTGGGGCTCGCCGTTCTTCCAACTCGTGAAGGAGCATGCAGAGGTCTTCGCCCAGCTGCCGCCTGCCGTGCACCGTGGAGCCGTCGAAGCCTATGTTCGAGGCGCGAGCTTCCGCGGACTCACCGAACAGGCGTTGGAGATGCTCGTCCAGCCGTGGACGGGACCAGATGGGCAGCCCGCGTTCTACCGCCAGATCGCTCAGGCCGATGAGCTTTACACCGACGAGGTGGAAGGCCGGTACGGCAACATCGACGAGCCCGTGCACATCGTCTGGGGTGTCGAAGACGCATGGATCCCGGCCGACCGCGCCACGCGACTTCAAGCGATGATCCCGCACGCTTCACTCGCAGAGGTCGCCGATGCCGGGCACCTCATCCAATGGGATGCGCCGGAAATGCTCACTGCCGAGCTCACGCGATGGCTGGAGCACAACCGATCTTGGCCCGACAGAGCAAGCCTCGATGACGCCGAGGGAATACATCCGATGAATGCGACGTCGTACCCGCTATCGCCCACTGAACAGGACATGGAGTAAAGATGCTTCCCTACAGACCACTCGGGGGGACGGGCATATCCGTGTCTCCCTTCACGCTCGGCACGATGATGTTCGGCGCGATCGGCAACGGCGACCACGACGATGCGGTGCGCATCATCCACTCCGCCCTCGACCGGGGGATCAACTTCGTCGACACCGCCGACATGTACTCCGCAGGTGAGTCCGAGATCATCGTCGGCAAGGCGCTCCGGGGGCGTCGGGATGCGGCCGTGCTCGCCACCAAGGGCCACTTTCCCCTCGACGAAGACCCGGCGCCGAACACCAGCGGCAACTCGCGGCGATACCTCATCCGCGCCGTCGACGCGAGCCTGAAGCGACTCGGCACCGACTACATCGACCTGTATCAGGTGCACCGGCCGGACTGGGACACGGACATCGAGGAGACGCTCGGAGTCCTGACGGACCTCGTCCGCGACGGCAAGATCCGTGCCTTCGGGAGTTCGACGTTCCCCGCGCACGAGATCGTGCATGCCGACCAGGTCGCCCGCGAGCGGCACCTCATGCGTTTCCGCACCGAGCAGCCGCCGTATAACATCCTGGATCGAGGGGCCGAGGCCGACGTCCTCCCCGTCGCCGAGCGGCTCGGCCTCGGCGTGCTCACCTGGAGCCCCCTGGCCTTCGGGTTCCTCACGGGCAGGTACCGCAAGGGCATCACGGTAGAGAACACCGGCCGCGCGGCGCTCCGACCCGCATGGTTCGACCCGAGCGACCCGACGACGGCGCGGAAGCTGGACGTCGTGGAGCAACTCGTCGAGGTCGCCGAGGGCATCGGTGTGACGCTCCCGGAACTCGCCGTGGCATTCCCCCTCGCCCACCGCGCGGTCACCTCGGTCATCATCGGACCCCGCACGATGTCGCAGCTGGACGCCGCGCTCGCCGGCTCCGACCTCGCTCTCGACGATGCCGTCCTCGACCGCATCGACGAGATCGTCACCCCCGGCGACCGGATCTACAACGCATCACCGCCGAGCTATCCCTGGCTCACCGACCCCGCACGACGTCGGCGCCGCTGAGTCCGGCGTTCGTCACGGCCCGAACAGGCCACGTCTTTCAGCGCCGCGGATGCGATGTCTGATTCCCGCCGGAGTTGAGCCCGCGACGCTGGTGGACTCGATCCATGACGATACTCCGACGCGATCCTCTCCCGAGCCGATTCACGCGCATCGCGTGGTCGAGCGTGACCACCCAGATGGCGGAGCAGATCGCGCTCGTCGCTGTGCCCCTGGCCGCCGTGCTGATGCTCGGCGCCGGGGCCACGGAGACAGCGTTGCTACAGGTCGCACAGACACTGCCCTTTCTCGTGCTCGCGCTGCCGTTCGGGCTCGTCATCGATCGAACCTCTCCGCAGCGGATCCTCCTCGCGTCAGAGCTGCTGCGCATGGCCACCCTCGGCGGGATCGTCGTGCTGATCGCGCTCGACGCGCTCTCCTTCGGCGCGCTCCTCGCCCTCAGCTGCGTGGGGGCGGTCGGGACCGTCGGTGTCAGCGTCGCGGTCCCCTCCTCGGTGCCGCGACTCGTGGCCTCCGGTCGCCTGATGGACGCGAACCGGTGGCTGGAGCTCGGAAGAAGCGCCGCATTCGTCAGCGGTCCGGTCCTCGCGGGTGCCATCGTCTCAGCGGCGGGTGCGGGCACAGCGCTCATCGTGGCCACCGTCGCGTGCGCGGCTGCGGCTGTGCTCTTGCTCCGACTCGACATCCCCCGAAGCGCACCATCGCCCCGCACCTCGGCGTGGAGCGAGGCCGCGCAAGGAATGAGATACGTGCTGACGCATCGGTACCTACGCCCGATGATCGCGACCTCGACCATCTTCAACATCGGGTGGTTCCTGATCCAGTCGGTGTTCGTCGTCTATGCATTGGACGGACTGGGGATGACACCCGCCACGGTGGGACTCGCGATGGGAGCCTACGGGGCGGGCATGGTCATCGGCGCCGCGCTCTCGCAGCCTCTCTCCCGGCGCCTTCGATTCGGCCTGATGACGGTGCTCGGACCGGCGGGCGGGTTCATCGCAGCCATCCTGATGGTCACCACCTTGTGGATTCCGTCTCCGGCTCTGGCGTTCGCCTCTTTCTTCCTCTTCGGACTGGGCCCCGTCCTCTGGACGATATCCACGACCTCGCTGCGGCAGGTAGTCACACCGAGACCGCTCATCGGTCGAGTGTCGTCGTTGGTCGTGGTCTCCACCTACGGCGCGCGACCCATCGGGGCCGGGCTGGGCGTCGGGATCTCGGCCTCGTTCGGCCTCGTCTGGTGCATCGCAGCCGCCGTGATCGTCTTCGCCCTGCAGCTGGTAGTCGTGCTCGCGTCCGCTCTGCCCGCCGTGAGAGAGCTTCCCGCATCGTCGGAGCCGTCACCCGCACCGGCGACGGGATGACGTTGCTTCCCCTCCGGTGCCAGAGCTTCGTCGCTTACGCCGTGCAAGCGGACGGCCTGCACGCCCCCGAGCCGGCCGGGGGCTACGTCACCTCAGCATCCTCCGAGGCGGTCGAACATCGTCGCCGACGACCACGCCGACTGACCAACAGGACCAGCTCGCGTTGACAACAATGCGCACCTGAGAGGCTCCGCTCACTGACGACGCCCGCCGGCGGCACGCTCGGCACGCTTCCCGCTACACCAGGACAATCGAACGCGCCCGAATACCGGGCGCGTTCGTGTTTTCGTCCCCAGAATCGTTCGGACTCGACTATCTGAACCCGGATCGACCTCGCAGACACAGAAAAGGGAAGGGCACCTGCTCGAAGCAGGTGCCCTTACCTTTTCTCTCGCTGTTCAGCAATCAGTATTGCCAACAGCCCTTGTGGTCGGGCTGACAGGATTTGAACCTGCGACCCCTTGACCCCCAGTCAAGTGCGCTACCAAGCTGCGCCACAGCCCGTTGTTCTGCACTCTCGCGCAGGCAACTCCCCTATCTTAGCCGCATCCCGACCCCCTCCGCGAACCGAGCCGTTGCGGGTTGTCGGATGCCGCGCGTACCGTCGCGTGCATGGTGACGATCACGACCGAGGTGGCGACGACGGCTCGTTGGGACGATGTGCAGCATGCTCTCACCGGAGGTGGCGACGGCGCGAGCTGCCAATGCATCTGGCCGGTGCTGAGCAACAAGGACTGGAACACGACCACGACTCCGCAGCGCATCGAGATGTTCCGCGCCGAGATCGACGAGGGGCCACCGCCCGGGATCATCGCCTACGTCGACGGCGATGCCGCCAGCTGGATCAGGATCGGGCCGCGCACCCGCCAGGCGCGCATCCCGCGAACGCGCATCATCGCCGCGGCGACCACCGAGCCGTTCGATGACGAGTCGGTCTGGGCGGTCACGTGCTTCGTCGTGCGGCGCGAGCACCGCGGTGCCGGGCTGAACCGGCCCCTCCTGGAAGCCGCCGTCGACTACGCCCGCGAATCCGGAGCGCGACTGATCGAGGGGTACCCGGTCGATACCCGCGGCGAGAAGCAGCGATCCAACGATCTGTTCCATGGCACGCTCGGCACGTTCCTCGCGGCCGGCTTCATCGAGAAGACCGAGCTCAAGCCGGGGCGCACCCTCGTCGCCCTCGAACTGGCCCCATGATCGCGTCACACCCGCGAGCCGCTAGCGTGAAGGCATGAGCGACGCGAGCCCGACCATCGACGATCCCGAACTCGGCACGTTCACCCGCGCCGTCTCCCAGCTCACCGACGGCTCGGTGCTCACGCACGACTGGTTCGTCGGCACGGTCTCGGTCGAGGGAGCGGAGATCGAGCTCATGCTCGAGGGCCAGACTCCCGACGACGTGGCGCCGCTGCTCCCCCGCATGCGCGACGTCGTCAAGCGGCTGCACATGTTGCGGCGGATCGCGACCGACGCCGTCGTCACGAACTTCAACACCGGCGAACCCGAGCGGCAGGACCTCGACGACGCCGCCTCCGATCTCGCCCTCGAAGCGATCGAGGTGACCCCCGACGGCACCGCCGTCCTGCACCTGACCGACACCTGCGGCGAGCACTTCCCCGAGGGGTACTGGCCGGCCGTGCACCTGGGCATCGACGACGCCGTCCAGCAGGTCACCGTCGAATCCTGACCCTGCGTATGCCTCACCCGACAGCGCCGGCGATCGGCCGACCCTACGATGGGGAGATGCAGCGCCGCGCCTCGCCCTCGCTCCTGGCCTGGGCCTTCCTCCCCTACGTCGCGGTCTCCGTTCTCCACGTCGTGCTGCTCGCCGTCGGAAGCCCGCTCGCCGGACCGACGAAGCTCCTGTTGATGCCGCTGCTCGCCATCCCCGTCCTCGCCGCCGCGCGGTGGCTCAAGCCCCCGATGACCCTCATCCTGCTCCTCGCAGCACTGCTCTTCTCATGGCTCGGCGACGGCGCCGGCGCGTTCTTCCCCGCGGCGCCGGAGCTCCCCCTGATGCTGCTGTTCTTCGGCATCGCCCATGTGGCATACATCCTGCTCTTCGCCCGCCATCTGAAAGTGCGGCGGATGCCGTGGTGGGCGCTGATCTACGCGCTCTGGTGGGTGACGATGATCGCCGTCCTCGGGCCGCACACCGGTGGCCTGCTGGTCGCGGTGGCGGTCTACGGCGTCGTGCTCGGCGGCACGGCGGCGTTCTCTGCACGATGCCACCCGCTGGTCGCGATCGGCGGCGCGTTCTTCCTCGCCAGCGACACTCTGCTGGCGTTTCGACTCTTCCTTCCCGACGGTCTTCCGGTGTGGAGCAGCCCGGCTGTGATGCTCACGTACACGCTCGGCCAAGGTCTCATCATCGCGGGCGCGCTGGTCACCCTGCGAAAGCGGACTGCCTGATGGATGCGGCACGCGTCGACAGCTGGCTCTGGGCGATCCGCGTCTACAAGACCCGGTCGGCTGCGACCACCGCATGCCGTGCCGGGCATGTACGCGTGAACGGCGACAAGGTGAAGGCCGCGCAGCAGGTGCGGGTGGGCGACGAGCTGCGCATCCGCATCGCCGGATTCGACCGGATCCTGATCGTGCGGCAGCTCCTCGTCAAGCGAGTCGGTGCCCCGGTGGCGGCGCTCGCCTACGAGGACAAGACGCCGGCGCGGGAACCGCAGGCCGCGTTGGGTCTCCGTGATCGTGGAGCCGGACGTCCGACCAAACGCGAGCGCCGCGACATCGACAAGCTCCGCGGGCGGAACCACGACCCAGAGGATTGATATTCCGTTATCCTCCCCGCATTCTTTCGAAGCTTTGTTCTAGAATAGGGGTATGGCCACCCGGACCGACATCGACCTCGAACTCGCGGAGCGACGCCGCGTACTCGAGGCCTGGGTAGAGAAACGACGGCGCATCGCCGCGCTCGAAGCCGAGGCCGCCGACCTGTTGGTCGAGCAGATCGTCCTCCACGATGCCGAGGTCGCAGCGAGCCCGTTCCATCGCGACGCGATCCACCGCTCCATGATCGCGGAGTTCTCCGCCGCGGGTCACGTGTCCCGCGGGTCGATGGACTTCGCGTTCGCCGACGCACAGGCGCTTCACGAACACCTCCCCGCAGTCCGTGCCGCATTCTCCGCGGGGTCCTTGAGCGCCGGCCACGTCCGGGAGATCGCCCGCGCGAGCGCGCTCGTGGCCGAAGCCATCCGCAACAAGAAGGTCGATGCCGACGTCATGGCGCTGTTCGAGACGGCGGTCCTCGTCGTCGCCGAGCAAGACACGGCTGCCCGCACCCGCGCGCACGCCAGGCAGGTCGCCAGCGCACTCATCGGCGAAAGCATCGGGGAACGGCATCGGCGAGCGGCCAAGGAACGCTGCGTGACCGTGAAGTCGCTCGACGACGGCCTCGCCCTGCTCACGGCAGTACTTCCCGAATGGATCGCGACCGCCATCTCCGACCGGCTGAGCCGGATGACCCGGGAAGTCGTGCGCGCGCGCCAGGATTCGGTACCCGATTTTCTGCCCTGGTGGTCGGAAGAAGACATCGATGCCCTGCATCCCGAAGACTTCGCGCTCGACGACCCGGCCTTCGACGCCTACGCCCCCGCGGCCAACGCCGACGCCGACGCTGCTGACGCCGACCCTGCTGACGCTGACGCTCACGCCGACGGGAGGATCTTCAGCGCCGACGGAGAAACGTTCGCGACCGATCCCGAGATCGAGCACATCCCTGCCGACGCGCGCACGTGGGCGCAGATCCGGGCCGACCTCTTCACCGACCTCCTCCTCGCCGGCGACCCGAGCCGCGCGCACGGCGACGGCCTCGGACGCATCCAAGGACGCGTCCAGGTGACGGTCGCCGCGACCACGCTCGCCGGCATCGACGATCAGCCGGCCGAGCTCGACGGACACGGCCCGTTGGACCCCGACGTAGCCCGCGCTCTCGCGGGAGGGAACAACGGATGGACCCGACTGTTCCTCGATGCCGCCGGGATGCTCGTCGAAACGGATACGTACACGCCGACCGAGGGTATGCGGCGGTTCCTCCGTGCTCGTGACCAGCACTGCCGCTTTCCCGGTTGCCGCATGCCCGTGCACCGCTGCGAAATCGACCACCAGCACGATCATGCCAAGGGCGGGAAGACGCGCCTCGACAACCTCGGCCACCTCTGCCGGACACACCACACTCTCAAGCACCCCGACATCCCCGACCCGCATCGGTGGGCGGCGCAGCAGGAACGAGACGGCAGCATCACCTGGCACAGTCCGCTCGGCCGCGCCTACTCCGATCCCCCGCCCCGACGGGTCATGTTCGTCTGACGCCGGTTCGGCGGATGAGCCTTGGCCCGCGGTGAGACGTCGGGATCAGTGATCGATCAGATCGCGCAACCATCCGGCCGATCGCACATGCTCGGCACCCCCGTGCTCGACCCGTTCGCGCAGTCCTCGGTCGCTGGTCACCGCGACCACGGTGCGCTTCGCGGCCACCAGACGCTCGACTTCGGCGACGATCGCGTCATCGCCCGCGGCATCGGCGCGGATGACCGACACATCACTCGCGTCGAAGTCGACACCGCGCGCCTGTCCCTCGACCACCATCGACACCTCCGGGAACCACGCGGAGCCCTCGAGTTCCAGGTCGGCGGCAGGCACGGTCAATCCCTCCAGCCGCCCGCGCAGCCGTCGGGCCGCCCCCGCGCGGTCCTTCCACCACCCGTCCGGCACCGATCCGACGACGTTCGCCGCGTCGACGACGACCACCGGCCGCACCTCGAGGAGTGCGCGCAGTGCCGGCCACGACGCGCCGAAGCCCGGATGCAGCGGCCGCGCATCGACCTGGTCGACCGGCACCCACTCGAGCGCCACGCTCTCGGGGTCGCTGATCACCGGGTCGAACGGCACCTGCACGTCGGCGATCACGGTCGTGTACGACCAGATGCCCAGATCGAGGACGCTCGTGAACCGCGGCCGCACCGCACCGTCCGGCACACCCGCTTCCTCCTGCGCCTCGCGGATCGCACCGACGATCGCGCTCTCGCCCTCGTGCAACGCTCCGCCGGGGAGACCCCAGGTGCCGCCGAAGTGGCTCCACGCCACACGATGCTGCAGCAGGATGCCACGAGCGGGATCGTACGCCAGCAGACCGGCAGCACCGAAGCGCCCCCAGTACTTCTCCCCCGACTCGGCCACGACCCACGCATCACCCGGATCCCGCGGCCCCTCGGGGCGACGCGGTTCACCAGCGGCAGGAGGTACGACAGTCACCCCCTCAGCCTTTCACAGCATCGGGGCATCGGCACCACGGCGCGACATGCGCCGGAACAGATCAGCGCTGGCGCTTCTCGCGCACGCGCATGTTGATCACGATCGGCGTGCCCTCGAACGAGTAGAGCTCGCGCAGACGCCGCTGGATGAACCGTCGGTATCCGGGATCGAGGAATCCGGTCGTGAACAGCACGAACGTCGGCGGACGCGTCGACGCCTGCGTGCCGAACAGGATGCGCGGCTGCTTGCCACCGCGCAGCGGGTGCGGGTGCTCGGCGACGAGCTCCGCGAGGAACGCGTTGAACTTGCCCGTCGGGATACGGCGGTCCCAGTTCTCCAGCGCCGTCTCCAGCGCGGGAACCAGCTTGTCGAGGTGACGACCGGTCTTGGCCGAGATGTTCACGCGCGGAGCCCAGGCGACGTGCGCCAGGTCCTGCTCGATCTCACGCTCGAGGTAGCGACGACGGTCGGCGTTCTCCAGGTCGTCGTCGTTCAGACGGTCCCACTTGTTGAACGCGAGCACGAGCGCGCGACCCGACTCCAGCACGAGGTCGATGATGCGCACGTCCTGCTCGCTGATCGTCTCGGAGACATCGAGCACGACGACCGCGACTTCGGCCTTCTCCAGCGCCGCAGAGGTACGGAGCGAGGCGTAGAAGTCCGCACCCTGCGCCATGTGCACGCGACGACGGATGCCGGCCGTGTCGACCAGACGCCACATCTTGCCGCCGAGCTCGACGACCTCGTCCACCGGGTCGCGGGTGGTGCCGGCCAGGTCGTTCACGACCACGCGCTCCTCGCCGGCCGCCTTGTTCAGCAGCGACGACTTGCCCACGTTCGGGCGACCGAGGATGGCGACACGACGCGGTCCACCGATCTCCTGCTTCGCGACGGCCGAGACTTCGGGGAGCTTCTTCAGCACGGCATCCAGCAGGTCGGCGACGCCGCGTCCGTGGATGGCCGACACCGGCCAGGGCTCGCCCAGGCCCAGGCTCCACAGGCCCGCCGTCTCCGGCTCCTGGCGGGCGTCATCGATCTTGTTGGCGACGAGGAACACCGGCTTGCCACTCTTGCGCAGCAGCTTCACGACGTGCTCGTCGGTCGAGGTGGCGCCGACCATCGCGTCGACCACGAACAGCACCATGTCGGCGAGGTCGATCGCGACCTCGGCCTGCATCGCGACCGAACGGTCGATGCCGCGGGCGTCGGGCTCCCAGCCGCCGGTGTCGACGAGGGAGAACCGCCGGTCGGCCCACTCGGCCTTGTACGTCACGCGGTCGCGGGTCACGCCGGGCGTGTCCTCCACGACGGCCTCGCGGCGGCCGAGGATGCGGTTGACGAGCGCGGACTTGCCCACGTTCGGCCGCCCCACGATCGCCACCACCGGAAGCGCCGGGCTGTAGTGGATGCCGTCCTCGCCGAGCGTGACACCCGCGAGAAGCTCTGCGTCCTCATCGTCCAGGTCGTAGTCGGCGAGCCCGGCGCGCAGGGTCTCCGCCCGCTGCTCGGCGAGATGCTCGTCGATCTGTTCCATCTTCTCGGCGAGCTGGTCGGGGCCGCCTTCGTATTCTTCGTCAGCCACGGTGTGCTCCTTGGATTCGCTCGATCACCGTGAGGACGGCGTCGATGGTCTGGGGGAAATCGAGTTCCGTCGAATCGACGACCTCGACGCCTTCTGCGGCGTTCAGGAAGTCGACGACGGCGCTGTCTGAGGCGTCGCGCTTGTGCAGCGCCGCGGCGACAGCTGCCGCGTTCTCGCCGGCGAGTTCGCCGGCACGTCGAGCGGCCCGCACTTCGGGGGCCGCGGTGAGGAGGATCCGCACGGGGGCATCCGGCGCGACGACGGTGGTGATGTCGCGACCTTCGACCACGACGGCCGGGTACGGGGACTCGGCGACGAGCGTGCGGAACAGCTCATTCACCTGGGCACGCACCGCGGGCACGCGCGCCACGCCACTCACGGCACCGGAGACCCGCGGGTCCCGGATGGCTTCGGTCACATCGGCATCGCCGACGCGCACGGTGCGGTCATCGGGGTCGAGCCCCAACTGCACCGGGAAATCGGATGCGGCGGCGAGGACCTCGTCGGCATCGGAAGTGTCGGCACCACGGTCCAGCACGTGCCAGGCGAGCGCCCGGTACGCGGACCCCGTGTCGAGGTAGCCGAGACCGAGCGTGCGGGCCACGGCCTTCGACACGCTCGACTTTCCGGAGCCGGCCGGCCCGTCGATGGCGATGAACTTCGTCGCGTCGGTGCCGTGTGCCGGTGCCGCGGACGGCGTGGTGGTGTCAGTCATTGGTGTTCCCCGCGATCCGCCAGCCGCGTTCCTGAAGTCCGGTGATCGCCCCGTGCAGTGCGGCGGGGTCGACGCTGATCTCCGCCAGGCCGAACTGCGCCCCGGGCGAATGCTCGAGTCGGAGGTCCTCGACGTTCACGCCGAGTTCCCCGAGCTCGCCGAACAGGCGGCCCAGTTGACCGGCGGTGTCGTCGACCATGACGACGAGCGACTCGAAGCGCTGGTTCTGCCCGTGCTTCCCGGGAAGTCGGTCGACGCCGTCGTTGCCCTGACGGATCGTCTCGGCGACGATGCGCCGGGCGCCCGGAGCGCTCGGCTCACGCAGCGCGGATGCGACCTCGGCGAGATCGCCCGCGAGGGCATCGAGGATCTCGACGACGGGACCGGCGTTGGCACCGAGGATCTGCACCCAGAGTTCGGGGGCCGAGGCGGCGATGCGCGTGGTGTCGCGCACCCCCTGGCCGGCCAGACGAAGCGCGCCCTCCTCGGCGTCGGCGAGACGGCCGGCGAGCAGACTCGCGACCACCTGCGGCACGTGCGAGGTGAGCGCGACAGAGCGGTCGTGCTCCTCCGGCGTCATCTCGAGCGGCATCGCACCCACGTCGAGGGCGAGGGCCTCGACCAGCGCGAGGTCGGCGGCCTTCGTGTCTTCGTCGCGGCACACGACCCAGGGACGACCGACGAAGAGGTCGGCGCGTGCCGAGATCGCTCCCCCGCGCTCGCGCCCGGCGAGCGGGTGGGAGCCGATGTAGCGGGTGAGGTCGACGCCGCGCGCCTGCAACGTGCGGAACGGCTCGAGCTTCACGCTGGCGACGTCGGTGACGACGGCCTCCGGGAACCTCTCGAGCTCGGCCTGGATCACGTCGGCGGTGACGTCGGGCGGCACGGCCACCACGATCAGAGCGGGCATGTCATCGTCGGCGGCGAGGCGACCGGCGCCGTAGTCGACCGCGAGGCGCAGCTGGGCGGGCGAGGCATCCGTCAGGACGACGTCGATGCCCTTCGACCGGAGCGCATGCCCGACGCTCGCGCCGAGCAGACCGGCACCGACGACGCGAACGGTGCCGGAGAGGCGCGGCGCGACGGTGCCTGCCCTCCGCGCCGTGGGCGCACTCGTCGTATCGGTCATTCGTTCTCCTGCTCGCCTGGCGCCTCGGCGACACCGGAATCACGGCGCGACAGAGTGAGAAGCGCGCCGAGTTCGATTTTAGTCAGTTCCCGCGTCTTCCCCGCCGGGAGGGTTCCCAGGTGGAGCGGTCCGAACTGTCGACGCACCAGTTCGGTGACGGGATGCCCGACCGCGGCGAGCATCCGGCGCACGATGCGGTTGCGTCCGGAGTGCAGCGTCAGCTCGACCAGGCTCGACCCGCGCGAGGTGTCCAGCAGACGCGCCTTGTCGGCGGCGATCGGACCGTCTTCGAGCTCGATGCCCTTCGTGAGCTTCGAGATCGTCTGCGGCAGCACCGTGCCCTCGACCTTGGCGATGTAGACCTTGGTCACGCCGAACGACGGGTGCGCGAGCACGTGCGCGAGCGCGCCGTCGTTGGTGAGGATCAGCAGACCGCTGGTCTCCGCGTCGAGGCGGCCGACGTTGTAGAGGCGCTCCTCGTAGTCTTCGGTGAAGCGACGGAGGTCGGGGCGACCGCTCTCGTCCTTCATGCTGCTGACGACGCCGGTGGGCTTGTTGAGCATGACGTAGCGCTTGGAGACGTCCAGCTGCACGGCGGTGCCGTCGACGTCGACGAGGTCGTGCTCCGGGTCGATCCGCCGGCCGAGCTCGGAGACGACGATGCCGTTGACGCGGATGCGTCCCTCGGTGATGTACTGCTCGACGACGCGGCGCGAAGCCACCCCGGCGCCGGCGAGCACCTTCTGCAGACGGATGCCCTCGGGCGCGCCCTCGGAGTCGGTGGAGGCGTCGAAGCCGGTCATCGGATGGTCCCTTCGTCGAAACCGTCTGCGCCGTCGTCGAGCAGAGGGGAGATCGGGGGCAGCTCGTCGAGCGAGTTGATGCCCAGGTGCTGCAGGAGTGCTTCGGTCGTGCCGTAGTTGATCGCGCCGGTCTCGGAGTCGGCGAACAGCTCCGTGATCAGACCGCGGGCGAGGAGGGTGCGCACGACGGAATCGACGTTCACCGCACGGATGGAGGCGACCTGACTTCGGGTCACCGGCTGCTTGTAGGCGATGACCGCCAGCGTCTCGAGCGCCGCCTGCGAGAGCCGCGCCGGAGCCTGCCCGCCCACGAACTCCGCGACCAGCGAATCGAGATCCTCGCGCACATACAGCCGCCAACCACCGCCGACCTCGCGGAGCTCGAAGCCACGGCGAGGGCCCTTGCCCTTCCCGTCGTAGTCGTCGACCAGCGTCTCGAGCGTCTGCCGCACGGCGGGCACCGGGGAGCCCACCGCGGCGGCCAGCGCCACGAGTCCGAGCGGCTCGTCGACGATGAGGAGGATGGCCTCGATGCGCTCGGACAGCGGGATCTCGGTAGCGTCTGTCGCCTCGTCCGACGTCGCCTCGTCGGAGGCCGGCTCCGCCACCTCGTCGACGGTCTCGGTCAGGTCATCGGTCATAGTCGGCCCCCAGGGTCGCAAGAGTCTCGTCCGACCAGGAGTCGGCTGCCCAGCGCAGCGTGAGCTCGCCGAGCGGTTCCAGTTGTTCGAAGGACAGCGCCGCGTGGCGGTACAGCTCCAGCACCGAGATGAAGCGTGCGACCACGATGCCGGGCTCGCTCACCCCCGAGACGAGCTCGCGGAAGCTCAGCGACTCCGTACCGCGGAGCAGCGTGACGACGATCGCGGCCTGCTCCCGGATGCTGACCAGCGGCGCGTGCAGGTGGTCGAGTCCGACGTGCGGGATCTCCTTGGGCGCGAAGGCTAGGAGCGCGAGCGCGGCGAAGTCGTCGGCAGTGAGCGACCACACCAGCTCGGGCGTCTGCTTGCGGTGCTTCTCGTCGAGCCGTGCGGCGCGGACGTGCCGACGGTCTTCGCGCTGCAGGCAACGGCCGAACCACGCCGAGACCTCCTTGAAGGCTCGGTACTGCAGCAGGCGTGCGAACAGCAGGTCGCGCGCCTCGAGCAGCGCGACGGCTTCGGCATCCACCAGTTCGCCCTGCGGGAGGAGTCCGGCCACCTTCATGTCGAGGAGCGTGGCGGCGACGACGAGGAACTCGGATGCCTGATCCAGCTCCTCATCGTTCTCGAGCTGACCGAGGTACGCGATGAACTCGTTCGTGACCGCGCTCAGCGAGACCTCGGTGATGTCCATCTCATGCTTCGAGATGAGGTTCAGGAGCAGGTCGAACGGGCCGTCGAAGTTGGACAGCGAGACCCGGAAGCCCGGATCGGTCGCGACCGTATCGCCCGCGCTCTCCTCGAGCGTCGCGTCGACGGACTCCTCGCTAGGCGACAGCGCCACGGGCGACCAGCTCCCGCGCCAGCCGCAGGTATGCCTGAGCGGCCGCGTGCTCGGGGGCGAACTCGGTGATGGGCACACCCGACACCGAGGCATCGGGGAACTTCACGGTGCGGCCGATCACGGTCTCCAGCACGTCGTCCCCGAACGCCTCGACCACGCGCTCGAGGACCTCGCGGGAGTGCAGCGTGCGCGGGTCGTACATGGTCGCCAGCAGACCGTCCATCGTGATGGAGGGGTTCAGCCGGTCGCGCACCTTGTCGATCGTCTCGATGAGCAGCGCCACACCGCGCAGCGCGAAGAACTCGCACTCGAGCGGGATGATCACGCCGTGTGCGGCGGTGAGGGCGTTGACCGTGAGGATGCCGAGCGAGGGCTGGCAGTCGATGAGGATGACGTCGTACTCCCCCGCGACCTGGCGCAGGACCCGGGCGAGGATCGTCTCACGGGCGACCTCGTTGACGAGGTGCACCTCGGCGGCCGACAGGTCGATGTTCGCGGGCATCACGTCGAGACCCTCGACGCTGGAGTGCACGATCGCGTCGTGGGCGTCGCGCTTCGTGTCGAGCAGGAGGTCGTAGATCGTCGGCACGTCGTGCGTCGGGATGCCGAGGCCGGCGGACAGTGCGCCCTGCGGGTCGAAGTCGACGGCGAGCACCTTCCGGCCGTACTCGGCGAGAGCTGCGGCCAGGTTGATGGAGGTCGTCGTCTTGCCGACGCCGCCCTTCTGGTTGCACAGCGCGATGATGCGTGCAGGACCGTGGGACTTCAACGGTTCCGGGATCGCGAACCCGTGATACGGACGGCCGGTGGGTCCCATGGGGGTCTCGTCGGCCTTCTGCGCCTTCGCCCTGGACTTCGCCACTTTCTCAGCCACCGATTCTCCTGCTCCTTCGTGCTTGGTCGATTGTACCGGTCGGCCCGTTCCTCAGCCGCCTCGGCACGCGGCACGGCGCCTCTCCCGCGTCTGCGGAGCTCAACGCGCGCGCGGGTGGGAGGTGGCGTAGATGTCCCGCAGGGTGTCCACCGAGACGTGCGTGTAGATCTGCGTCGTCGCGACCGACGAGTGCCCGAGGAGCTCCTGCACGACACGCACGTCGGCACCGCCCTGCAGCAGATGCGTCGCGAAGGAGTGCCGCAGCGTGTGCGGCGACACCTCGGAGGTGATCTGCGCCTTCTCGGCAGCCGCGCGGATCACGAGCCAGGCGCTCTGTCGCGACAGGGGTGCTCCGCGCGCGCCGAGGAACAGCCGGGCCGACGCGCGCCCCTTCGCCGCGAGTGCCGGGCGGACGCGGGTGAGGTAGGCATCGACCGCCGCGCGCGCGAACGACCCGATGGGCACGATGCGCTCCTTCGAGCCCTTGCCCCGCAGCCGCAGCACGTCGCCATGCGCCAGGTCGTCGACATCGAGTCCGATCGCCTCCGACACCCGGGCGCCGGTGGCGTAGAGAAGCTCCAGGAGGGCCCGGTCGCGCACGCCGATCGGGTCCTCGGCAGAGGGAGCCGCGAGCAGCCGCTCGACCTGATCGATGGTCAGTGCCTTCGGAAGGCGCCGCGGTGCCTTGGGCGGGCGCAGTCGCCCGCTCGGGTCGTCGACCTCCACGCCTTCGCGGGCGAGGAATCGATGCCAGCTCCGCACCGAGGATTGCAGCCGCGCCAGGCTCGACGAAGCCGGGGCCGGCTCGGCGGACGCGCGCGCGGCGATGAAGCGGTCGATCACCGCCGGGGTGACCTCCGACGTGTCGGTGACGCCTTCTGCCGCGAGCCACTCGCAGTAGCCGTCGAGATCGCGCCGATAGGCGGCGATCGTGTGCTCGCTCAGGCCGCGCTCGATCGTGACGTGACGCAGGTACGCGTCGAGGGCCCGCTCGAGCAGCATCCCTCAGCCCCGATCGCGCAGCCTCTGCGCCGCGGCCAGCATGCCGATCGTGAGGATGCCGTTGTGCATGCGGCCCTCGAGAACGGCATCCACCGCGTCGGCCAGCGGCACCCACTCGACGCGGATGTCTGCTTCCTCATCCTCGCGATCGTGCGGGTTCTCCGCCGACGAGATGCCCGTCGCGAGGAAGATGTGGATGACCTCGTCGTTGCCGCCGGGCGTGGTCCACGACGAGACCAGCGGCTCCCAGTGGGCGGCCACGAGGTCGGCCTCCTCCGCGAGCTCGCGCTGGGCGGCCGCGAGCGGCTCCTCCCCCTCGACATCGAGCAGGCCGGCGGGCAGCTCCCAGTCCCGATGACGGATCGGATGCCGGTACTGCTGGATCAGCAGAACCCGCCCGTCGTCATCGAGCGCGAGGATCGCCACCGCACCCGTGTGGTCGACGTACTGCCGCACGATCTCGCCATCGCCGTAGCGCACGCGGTCGGAGCGCACGTGCCAGACCCGGCCTTCGTAGACGAGGTCGCTCTGGAGCACCTCCGGCTCGAACGGTTCGTCCCGGAGGGGCTGGATCGACTCAGGCATCGGCCGTGACGTCATCGCTCACGTCGAACAGCTCGCTCGCACGGTGACGCTCGATCGCAGCGCCGACGAGCCCGCGGAACAGCGGGTGCGGCGCAGTGGGACGCGAGCGCAGTTCCGGGTGAGCCTGCGTGGCGATGTAGTACGGGTGCACGTCGCGCGGCAGCTCGACGTACTCCACCAGGTCGAGCTCGGGGTTGAGTCCGGAGAAGACCAGGCCGGCTTCCGTCAGACGGTCGCGGTAGGCGTTGTTGACCTCATAGCGGTGACGGTGCCGCTCGGAGGCCTCCGGCGCACCGTACAGCTCACGAGCGAGCGATCCTTCGGCGAGGGCCGCCTGGTACAGGCCGAGGCGCATCGTGCCGCCGAGGTCGCCGCCGTCGAGGATGTCGACCTGCTCCGCCATCGTGGCGATGACGGGCTCGGAGGTCTCCGGGTCGAACTCGCTCGAGGAGGCGCCGACGATGCCGGCCACATCGCGCGCGTACTCGATGACCATGCACTGCAGGCCGAGGCACAGACCGAGCGTCGGGATGCCCTGCTCGCGCGCGAACTTCAGGGCGCCGAGCTTGCCCTCGATGCCGCGGATGCCGAAGCCGCCGGGCACGCAGATGCCGTCGAGCTCGGCGAGCTGCTCCTGGGCGCCTTCCGGCGTCTCGCAGAGGTCCGAGGGGATCCAGCGGATGTTCACCTTGGTCTCCTGCGCGAAACCGCCGGCCTTGAGCGCCTCGGTCACCGAGAGGTAGGCGTCGGGCAGGTCGATGTACTTGCCGACCAGGCCGATCGTGACTTCGTGCTTGGGGTTGTGCACCGCGTGCAGCACCTTGCTCCAGCGCGTCCAGTCGACCTCTTCCGCGGCCTTCTGGTCGAGGCCGAGGCGGCGCACGATGTACGAGTCGAGACCCTGGTCGTTGAGCGTCGACGGGATGTCGTAGATGCTCGGCAGGTCGACGGTGTTGATGACGCCTTCGACGTCGACGTCGCACATGAGGGCGATCTTGTTGCGGTTGCTCGCGCTGACGGGACGGTCGCTGCGGAGCACGAGCGCGTCGGGCTGGATACCCACCTGACGGAGCGCCGCGACGGAGTGCTGCGTCGGCTTGGTCTTCTGCTCCCCCGACGCCCCCATGAACGGGACGAGCGACACGTGCACGAAGAACACGCTGTCGCGGCCGAGCTCATGACGGAGCTGGCGGGCGGACTCGAGGAACGGCTGCGACTCGATGTCGCCGACCGTGCCGCCGACCTCGGTGATGATCACGTCGGGGCGCGGGTCTTCGCTGGCCTGCAGCCGCATCCGACGCTTGATCTCGTCGGTGATGTGCGGGATGACCTGCACCGTGTCGCCGAGGTACTCGCCGCGGCGCTCGCGCGCGATCACCTGCGAGTAGATCTGGCCGGTGGTGACGTTGGCGGCCTCGGACAGGTTGATGTCGAGGAACCGCTCGTAGTGGCCGATGTCGAGGTCGGTCTCGGCGCCGTCGTCCGTGACGAAGACCTCACCGTGCTGGAACGGGTTCATCGTGCCGGGATCGACGTTCAGATAAGGGTCGAGCTTCTGCATCACGACGCGCAGACCGCGGGCCGTGAGGAGGTTGCCGAGGCTGGCCGCCGTCAGTCCCTTGCCCAAAGACGAAACGACACCACCAGTCACGAAGATGTGCTTGGTCGTGTCGTTCTTGGGTGCCGCGGAAGAAGAGTTCATCACGGGCTTCGATCCTATCAGGCGGTGGGGACGCGGAGGCTGAGAAGTTCACGCGCGTGGGTCAGTGCGGCATCCGAATCGGTGAGTCCGGACAGCAGACGGGCCATCTCGGCCTCTCGGTTCTCACCCTCGAGACGCCGGACGCTCGACGCCGTGACCGCGCCATCATTGGCCTTCACGACCGACAGGTGGTTGTTCGCGAACGCGGCGACCTGCGCGAGGTGCGTGACCGCGATGACTTGCGACTTCTCTGCGAGCCGGGCGAGTCGCCGCCCCACTTCGATGGCGGCGGCGCCTCCGATACCGGCATCGACCTCATCGAAGACGAACGTCGGGACCGGGTCGGTCGCGGCGATCACGACCTCGATCGCGAGCATCACGCGCGACAGCTCGCCGCCCGAGGCGCCCTTGGAGACGGAGCGTGGCTCGGCGCCCGGATGCGGGGCGAGGAGGATGGCGACGTCATCTCGACCGTGGGTGCTCTCGGCCCCCTCCGAGACGGCGACCTCGAGGCGCGCATCCGGCATGGCGAGGGCGTGCAGCTCGGCGGTGACCTCATCGCCGAGACGTGCAGCCGCCTCGGTGCGCGTCGCGGTGAGCGCGGCGGCATGCGCATCGAGTTCGGCTCGCGCCGCATCGCGCTCGGCGATGAGGCGTTCGATGCGATCGCCGTCGTCGTCGAGCTCGGCGAGGCGTGCCGAGCCGGTCTGCCAGAGCGCGAGAGCCTCGTCGAGCGATCCGTGCGCACGGATCAGCGTCCCGAGTGCCGCTCGACGCTCTTCGACGGCGGCGAGCTCGTGGGGGCCCGTCTCGTCGAGGTCGGCCAGGTACGCGGACAGGAGTCCGGCGGTGTCGGCGATCCGGTAACCGATGTCGGCGATGCTCTCGCCGATCTCGGTGAGCTTCGCATCGGCGGTGCGCTCGAGCAGACGACGCGCCTCCGCGACGAGGGCCGACGCATCGGGCTCACCGTCTTCACTCGAGAGCGCACCATGGGCGAGGGAGGCGGCCAGACGCAGCTCTTCGGCGTTCGCGAGTCGCTCCGCACGCTCGGCGAGCTCCTGGTCCTCCCCCGGCTCCGGCGCGGTCGCCTCGATCAGTGCGAGGGCTTCGCGCAGTCGTGCTGCTTCTTCCGCGCGGCGGTCGCGGTTCTCCGTGATCTCGGAGATCTCGGCGTCGAGTGTCCGCCAGCGGGAGAAGGAGGCGGCGTATGCCTCGAGCGCCTTCGCGATCGGAGCACCGCCGAAGCGGTCGAGGGCGTCGCGCTGCGCAGCCGCGGAGCGCAGACGCAGCTGCTCGGACTGTCCGTGGACCACGACGAGTTCTTCCGCGAGAGCCGAGAGCACTCCTGCCGGTGCGGCGCGGCCACCGACGCTCGCTCGGCTGCGGCCCTCGGCGCTCAGCGTGCGCGAGACGTACAGTTCGGCGTTACCGGCTCCAGCGGGCTCCAGCTCTCCCCCGGCGTCGGCGACGATCTCGGCGACATCGCCCTTCTCGGGGACGATCCAGACACCGGCGACCGAGGCCTGGGCGGCACCGGCGCGCACCGCACCGGAATCCGCGCGCTGACCCAGCAGCAGCCCGAGCCCCGTGACCACCATCGTCTTTCCGGCACCGGTCTCGCCGGTGATCGCCGTGAATCCCGGACCGAGGGGCAGCACGGCGTCGGCGATCACACCGAGGCCCTGCATCCGCATCTCCTCGATCATGACTGCGCCCCCTGCGCCTGTCCGCGCCATCCTTCGACGGGCAGCTGGAACTTGCGCACGAGCCGGTCGGTGAACGCCGTGGGGTGCAGGCGTGCGAGTCGCACCGGACGCGAAGACCGGCGGACCACGACGCGCGCGCCGGGCGGGAGGTCGTGCGAGCGTCGGCCGTCGCACCACAGGATGCCCGAGCCGTCGGTGCGCTCGAGCATCTCGATGGCGACCGAGGCATCGGGGCTGACGACGAGAGGCTTGGCGAAGAGCGCGTGCGCCGACAGCGGCACCACGGCGATCGCCTCGACGCTGGGCCAGATGACCGGTCCCCCGGCGGAGAAGTTGTAGGCGGTCGAGCCTGTGGGTGTGGAGACGACCATGCCGTCGCAACCGAAGCTCGACAGCGGGCGACCGTCGATCTCGAGCACGACCTCGATCATCCGCTCACGGCTGGCCTTCTCGACCGTGGCCTCGTTGAGGGCCCAGGTCTCGTAGACGACCGCGCCTGCGGCATCCTTCACCCGCACGGAGAGCGCGAGTCGTTCCTCGACCTCGTAGTCTCGGTCGATCACGCGGCGGACGGCCTTGTCCATGTCGTCGCGGTCGATCTCGGCGAGGAAGCCGACGTGGCCCATGTTGATGCCCAGCACGGGTGCGCCGCTGTCGCGGACGAGCTCGGCGGCACGGAGGATGGTCCCGTCGCCCCCCAGCACGATCGCCAGTTCGAGATCGGCAGGATCGACGGACACTCCGAGCACGTCGGCATCGGCGAAGAACCCGTCCACGGCCACGAGAGCCTCATGGTCGTCGGCGGCCAGCACCGGTCGGGCTCCGGCTTCCCGAAGGGCCCCGATCACCCGGCGGGCGGCGTCGACCGTGTCGACTCGGCCGGCGTGGGCGACGACCAGGATGCTGCGCTCGTTCATCGTCCTCCTGCCAGTCGGTTGATGCTGTCCAACCATTCTGTCGGATTGCTGCCCCGACCCGGCGCGAGGTGCACCAGATACTCGGCATTGCCGTGCGTTCCGAGGATCGGGGAGGGCAGGATGCCGAGCATCCCGAACCCGAGATCCCAGGCGGTCCACACGGTGCGGGCGACGGCGTCCGCGCGCGTCGCGGGGTCGGTGACCAGACCGCCGCGCACCGCGGTGCGCCCGACCTCGAACTGCGGCTTCACGAGCAGCAGGATGTCGGATCCCGGCTCGGTGATGACCGCCACCGCCGGCAGCACGAGCTCGAGAGAGATGAAAGAGAGGTCCCCGACCACGAGGTCGGGGGCGTCGCTCTCGCCGGTCGCGTCGGTGAGGTTCTCCCGCGTCATGTGACGCACGTTGTAGCCCTCGACGGCGACGACGCCGGGGTCTGCCGCGATCGACGCGGCGAGCTGACCGTGTCCGACGTCGACGGCGAGCACCTTGCGTGCGCCGCGCTCCCGGAGCACCTGCGTGAATCCTCCGGTGGACGCCCCCATGTCGAGCGCGAGGCGCCCCTCGACCGGGATCGCGAATCCGTCGAGGCCGGCGATGAGCTTGTGGGCCGCGCGACCGACATAGTGATCGGCGCCGGCGATCGTGATCTGCGCCTCATCGTCGACGGCGGTCGAAGCTTTCACCACCGGGCGGCCGTCGATGCTCACGAGACCATCGGCGATGAGTGTGGCCGCATGGCTGCGCGAGCGGGCGAGTCCTCGGGCGGCGAGGGCAGCGTCGAGTCGCGTCATCGGGATCCCGGGGTCTCCCGTTGGTCGAGCTTCGCGCCGCTTTCGAGGCGTCGGGAGAGCTCGTCGTGCAGGCTCGCGTACGCATCGGCTCGCGCCGGAAGAGGCTGCCCCTCGATCAGACGGAGGCGGCTCCACAGGCCGTCGGTCGGCGCACTCGTCGTCTCTTCGCTCACGGTTCCACTGTACGCGGCGCCTCCGACGGCGGTCGGAGCGACGCGAGTGGCCTCAGGGGCGATGGAAGGGGTCGTCGTAGAGGCGCTCGGGAACGCGCAGCACGAACACGGGTGTCCCCGATGCCCAGATCGCGGCTGCGCCGGCGCGCAGCAGGTCGATCTGCGATCCGGACTCCGCCACGATCTCGACGTCCGCCCCCACGACCCGTACGGCAGCGCCGTTCACATCGAACACGCCATCCCGTTCCGTGACCTCCGGATAGGGCGCGTGAAGCTCACGCAGGTCGCCGAGGATGTAGGTCGGACGCGAGCCCTCGGGAGTGGCCAGCACGTGCTTGGGACGGTCGATTCCGGTGAGGACGAGCACGGAGTCGATCCCGACCCGGCTCGCACCCATGATGTCGGTGTCGAGCCGGTCGCCGATGAACAGCGCCTTCTGCGCGCCGAATCGGGCGAGTGCCTCTTCGAAGATGGGCGCCTCGGGTTTGCCGGCGACGGTCGCCAAACGACCGATGGCCGTGTGCACCGCGGAGACGAGAGTGCCGTTCCCCGGTGCGACACCGCGCTCACGCGGGATCGTCCAGTCCGTGTTCGTGGCGATCCACGGGATCCCGCCCTCGTCTTCGGGGATCTTGAGGGCGAATGCCGCCTCGGCGAGGTCGGTCCACGCCACCTCCGGGGCGAACCCCTGGACGACGGCGCTCGGCGAATCCTCGGCGCTGCGCGTGACGGCGTAACCGGCCTTCTGGACCTCGTCGACGAGCCCATCGCCGCCGACGACCAGGATCGTCGCCGGCGCGGGCACGATCTTCGCCATCAACCGCATGGCCGCCTGCGGGCTCGTGACCACGTCGGCCGCATCGACGCGGAGGCCCAGGCTGCTGAGGTGCTCCGCGACGGATGCATCGGTGCGAGCCGCATTGTTGGTGATGTAACCGAGTCGCGCCGACTTCGCGGCCTCATTGAGGCTGTCGATCGCGTACGGCAGCGCGCCCGGGCCCGCGTAGACCACGCCATCGAGATCAGCGAGGATCGTGTCGACCCCATCGAGAGGCGTGCGCGGAGCACGCTTGCGTGAGAACAGCGCCACTACGCCTCCGGGTCCGTGTCGTCGGCCTCGTCCTCACCCAGGAGCTCCCGGACCTCGTCCTCGACCGAGGGCTCGGCCGCGGCCGGCTCGTCGGTGTCTGATCCGTCGGTGTCTGATCCGTCGGAGTCTGACTCATCGGCGTCTGACTCGTGGAAGTCATCGGCCTCAACTTCAGCTTCAGCTTCAGCTTCAACTTCAGCCTCCTCGAGGAACTCGCCCTCGATCATGCTGTCTTCGATGAAGATCTCCTCGTCGCCGGCCTCGTCGATGCCGAGTGCCTGGGCGGCGACCTCGGCGCGGTGCGCCCAGAACGCGGCCTCCTCCGTGCGCCCGAGATCCTCGAGAACAGCAGCACGAGCGGCGAACAGCGACGGGCTCCACTCGAATGCCCGATCCGGGTCGAGCTCCGGGATCTCGAGCTCGCCGAGTGCCAGCTCCAGATCGCCCTGGTCCAGACGCGCACCCGACATCGCGATCGCCAGAGCGACGCGTACCGGAGTCTCGAGGGCTGAGCGGTCGACTGCGCGGCCGGTCTCCAGCGCCCGATCGGAGCGACCGATGCCACGCTCGCTGTCGACCATCAGCGCGATCTGATCGTCCTTGCCCGAGATGCGTCGATAGGTGCGCAGTTCGCGGAGCGCGAGGGCGAAGTCGCCCGTCGCGTAAGCAGTGATGCCGAGGGTCTCACGGACGATCGCGATACGACCGGCACGGCGAGAAGCAGCGAGTGCATGCTCGTGGGCAAGCGCGGGGTCCTCGTCGATGAGTTTCGAAGCCATAGCCAGGTGACGCGCGACATGCTCCGCGTTCTCCTTGCTCAGGGTCTTGAGCTCGTTGCGAGCCGCCCCGTTGAGGTCGCGTGCCGTGATCTCATCAGGGATCTGCGGCTCGTCGAACCGCGGACGCTCGTTGGCCGCCTGAGCCGGACGCTCCCGGTTCGCGCCTCCGCGCTGCGGGAAGGAACGCGAGCGATCACGGTCGCCGCCGTCGCGACGGGGTGCAGAGTCGCGGCGCGGATCGGCACCGTCACGGTTGTAGCCGCCTCCCTCGCGACGCGGGGCTGCACCCTCACGGTTGTACCCGCCACCCTCACGGCGCGGAGCTCCACCATCACGGTTGTAGCCGCCGGCCTCGCGACGCGGGGCACCACCGTCGCGGTTGTAGCCACCTTCACGACGCGGGGCACCACCATCACGGTTGTAGCCACCTTCACGACGCGGGGCACCACCATCACGGTTGTAGCCACCTTCACGACGCGGGGCACCACCATCACGGTTGTACCCGCCGCTTTCACGGCGCGGGGCACCGCCATCACGGTTGTACCCACCACCCTCACGGCGCGGAGCTCCACCATCACGGTTGTAGCCACCTTCACGACGCGGGGCACGACCATCACGGTTGTACCCGCCGCTTTCACGGCGCGGGGCACCGCCATCACGGTTGTACCCACCACCCTCGCGACGCGGAGCACCACCATCACGGTTGTAGCCGCCGCCTTCACGGCGCGGGCCTCCACCATCACGGTTGTAGCCACCGCCTTCGCGACGCGGGGCACCGCCATCACGGTTGTAGCCACCTTCACGACGCGGGGCACCACCATCTCGGTTGTACCCGCCACCCTCGCGACGCGGAGCACCACCATCACGGTTGTAGCCACCTTCACGACGCGGGGCACCACCATCACGGTTGTACCCGCCGCCCTCACGGCGCGGGGCACCGCCATCACGGTTGTAGCCGCCACCCTCGCGACGCGGAGCACCACCATCACGGTTGTAACCACCCTCGCGGCGCGGAGCTGCGCCGTCACGGTTGTAGCCGCCACCCTCACGACGCGGGGCCGAGCCGTCACGGCTGTTCCCAGGGCGTCCGCCAGAAGCGCGATTGCCGCGCGATCCGCTGTCGTCGTTGCGACGCGGACGGCGCTCTTCCTCTTCTGGCATGATGCTCCCTGTTCTTTTCGAGTAAAC